>JBCBBZ010000005.1:0-293750 GCA_038531165.1 Pseudomonadota bacterium | reverse complement strand
CCAAGCGTAACTATTCAGGCGAGTTGGACACGGGTCCAACTCGCCTGAATAGTTACGCTTGGCTTGCTTGGCCGTGTCGGCGGCACGCCCGATCGCATCAAGGGTCAGTTCGCCCGCATGCGCATTGCCACTCGCTTCGCCTGCGACAATGCGCAGGCCAAAGCCTTGGCTATTATCGTAAGTGGCAGACTTCAGCCGCCCGTCATCGAAGGTGAAGCCTTCGGACCGGGAGCGTTGAATATAGATATCGCCATCATCGGCGCCGCTCGCAGCATCGGCGAGCAGCGCGACGGCCTGTTGCGGATCAAACGGAAGAGCTGTGTACGTCATTTGCGCTATGTGACGTCACACACCCGCTAGATCAAGCACTTAGCGTTTTCCCGTGCCTTACGACCCAGCGTCTTGAACTGTAAACCGCGCCAATTGACGTTCGGCCAGATCCCAATCTGGTTTCAGTTCCAGCGATTTTTTGAAGTCAAAATAGGCCCCTTCCACATCGCCAGAATTCTCCCGCGCGATGGCGCGATTGTAATATGCGGCAAACAGATCGAGTGAATTCAACTCGATCGCACGGCTGAGTGGATCGATCGCGGACTGGAAATTGCGCTGGTAAATCAGCGCCGCGCCTTGATTCAAGTAAGCCGCTCCGAGCTGAGGCTGAAGCCGCGTCGCCTCTGCATAGTCTTCAAGGGCCGAATCATAACGCCCCGCACGCATTCTGAGCACGCCGCGATTCACCAGCGTTGCTGCGCGGTTCGAACGCGTCATTGTCTGCTCCCGCAAGGCACGGGTGCAGATTTGTTCTGTCTCGCGGAAATTGCTGCTTTTGTTTTTGGTTTTTGTGTAGCACTCGCCGCCTAATCCATTGCCGATCACAAAGACCTGCGCCGATGCCGTTTCCGCGATGAGCGCGGTCGCCGCAGCGGCGAGCATAAGTTTGAGTTTCATAGCGTGCCTCCTGTTTTAAAGATCTCATACACTATTTTCAGGGATTTAGCGACGGACTGCGACATTTTATGAGAGCTGGTTGTATTGGGTAGACCTCACGGTTTGACATATATAATGCAGCGATAGGGAATAGATGGAGTCACCTTTGCGGTACGTCTTTGCTTGGATATCAACGCTACTGATCACCGGATCAGCATTCGCGCAGGAATTGGTTGGACAGCCGACGCCCGGCGCTCTTGGGTTTCAACCCGCCGCCACGCGAATCATGGAGCGTGTGAACGACTTCCACAATTATCTGCTGGTTATTATTATCGCGATCTCGGTGTTTGTTCTCGGACTGCTGGTCTGGGTCTGCATACGGTACAATAAGCGCGCAAATCCTGTACCTCGCAAATTTAGTCACAATACGACAATCGAAATTGTCTGGACGGCGGTGCCAGTCCTGATCCTCGTCGCGATCGCGGGACCATCCTTCTCCAACTTGTTCTATCAGGAGAACGAACCAGACCTCGAAGTCATCGCGCAAAGCGGCGATCTGGATGATCCCAACATTTTTGTCGATGCGGCGAAAGAAGGTTGGATCACGGTCAAAGCCGAGGGCATGGGGAACTGGGCCTGGACCTATTATTATATGGACGAACTCGATCCAGACGGGTTCCCCATCCAATTTGTATCGAACGCCATCCATTATGGTCTGCCCACGGATCCGCCAGCAACGCCGGAAAAGCCGCTTTATTTGGCGACGGACTATCCCATGGTGATCCCGGCCAACCGCTACATACGGTATCAAACGACGTCGGACCGGGTGATTCACTCTTGGACCGTTCCAGCCTTTGGCGTCAAAACCGATGCCGTTCCGGGCCGTTTGAACGAAGGCTGGTTTCTGGTCGAAGATCCCGGCGTCTATTATGGCCAATGTTCGGAGCTATGCGGGAAAAATCACGCCTTTATGCCAATCGAGGTCCGGGTTGTGCCCCAACAACAGTATGACCGTTGGCTGGATGTGATGAAATCTGGTGACATCGACGCTGCCACCGAACTTGTTCAAGTTATTGATCCGATGGGCGCTGACACACGTATCGCATCGGTCGAGTAGGAGAGAGAATTAGATCATGCCTATGGATCAAGTCGCCACTCACGGCCACGACGCCCACGATCACAAACCCGGCTTTTTCGTGCGTTGGTTCTATTCGACCAACCATAAGGATATCGGAACGCTTTACCTGGTGTTCGCGCTGATTGCGGGGATCGTCGGGTACTCGCTGTCGGGCCTCATTCGGATGGAGCTTGCCGCGCCGGGGATTGGACCGCTCACAGGTCTCATGGAGGTGCTGTATGGCACCACTGGCCAGCAAGCGATTGAGCAAGCCAAGAGTTTCTACAACGTCGTGATCACCTATCACGGCTTGATCATGATTTTCTTCATGGTGATGCCGGCCTTGATTGGCGGGTTCGGGAACTGGTTCGTGCCGTTAATGATTGGGGCGCCAGATATGGCCTTCCCGCGGATGAACAATATCTCGTTCTGGTTGACCGTGGTTGCCTTCATCTTAGCGATGATTTCGTTCCTCGTCCCAGGCGGTAATGGCGTTAACGGGTTTGGCGGTGGATGGGTGCTCTACCCACCATTGTCCAGCACAGCGGGCCATTCAGGTCCATCCATGGACCTCCTTATCTTGTCCCTGCACACGGCAGGAATCGCCTCGATTTTGGGAGCGATCAACTTCATCGTGACCATTCTCAATATGCGGGCCCCTGGCATGACGCTGCACAAGATGCCGCTTTTTGCTTGGTCGATGCTGGTTACAGCGGTTCTCCTTCTGCTGGCCCTTCCAGTGCTCGCCGGCGCGCTGACCATGCTGCTGACAGACCGGAATTTTGGATCACAGTTCTTCGACCCCTCCGGCGGCGGCGACCCGATCATGTTCCAGCACTTATTCTGGTTCTTCGGTCACCCCGAAGTCTACATCATGATCCTTCCAGCCTTCGGCATTGTCTCGCACATTGTCTCGACCTTCTCGAAGAAGCCCATCTTTGGCTATCTCGGCATGGCTTACGCAATGGTCTCCATCGGTGCGATCGGCTTTATCGTCTGGGCCCACCACATGTACACGGTCGGCATGCCGTCTGACATGAAAGCCTACTTCGTTGCGGCCACAATGGTGATTGCGGTGCCGACCGGGATCAAGATTTTCTCATGGATCGCGACCATGTGGGGTGGATCAATCGATTTCTCTGTGCCGATGGTGTGGGCGATTGGGTTCATCTTCCTCTTCACCGTCGGAGGAGTGACAGGTGTTGTCCTCGCCAATGCCGGGATCGACCATGCGCTGCACGACACTTACTATGTTGTGGCGCACTTCCACTATGTGCTGTCGCTCGGCGCCGTGTTCGGTCTCTTCGCAGGCTGGTACTATTGGTACGAGAAGATGTTCGGTGTGAAATACAATAAGGCGCTCGCCTATGCGCACTTTTGGATCATGTTCGTTGCGTCAAACCTGATCTTCTTCCCGCAGCACTTCCTCGGTCTCAACGGCATGCCGCGTCGCTACGTTGACTATCCTGAAGCGTTCTCGCTTTGGAACAGTGTTTCGACCATTGGTTACGGCATCTCCTTAATTGCAACAGCGATTTTCTTCGTGGTCCTAATCGAATCCATGGTGCGTCGTCGTAAAGCCGATGCCAATCCGTGGGGCGAGGGGGCTACAACGCTGGAATGGACTCTGCCGAGCCCGCCGCCTTTCCACCAGTTTAATGAACTCCCAGAGGTAAAAACTGAAGCAGGCCACTAAACCGGCCCGCCCACATTCCATCGGACGGCTCTTTGCGCCTTATCTGCGTAAGGGGCCGTTTCCTTAAAAGCTCGAAAGACCGATACAATGTCCGCCGACACGATTGCCAATCCCGCTCAGCCAAGGCTCGCAACCGCGCGAGACTATCTCGAATTGCTGAAACCTCGGATTATGGGCTTAGTGGTGTTTACGGCTCTGGCCGGGCTGATCGCGGCGAGCAGCCTCTCAGGCATTGCCGTTAATCCAGTCTTGGCCGCGGTCGCGATCCTCGCCGTAGCGCTCGGGGCCGGCGCGGCCGGCGCGATCAATATGTGGTATGATGCCGATATAGACGCGATCATGTCGCGCACAGCGACACGCCCGATTCCGGCCGGAGCCGTGCCGCGCGACGAAGCCCTGACAATGGGCCTGATCATGTCTGCGGTTTCCGTTCTGCTGATGTGGATCGCCTCGAACATGCTCGCGGCGGGCCTTTTAGCGCTGTCGATCGTATACTATGGTTGGTTTTATACCATGGTGCTGAAACGGCGTACGGCACAGAACATTGTTATCGGCGGCGCAGCCGGTGCCTTCCCGCCTGTGATCGGTTGGGCCGTGGTGACAGGCACAACACCTCTCGATGCGTGGCTCTTATTCGCCATCATCTTTTTCTGGACGCCGCCGCATTTTTGGGCCCTCAGCCTGGTCGCGCATAAGGAGTATAAAAAGGCAGGCGTGCCAATGCTGCCCGTGACCAATGGAGCTGCGGCCACGCGTCAGCAAATCTTGATCTATACGCTGCTGCTAACACCTGTTGGGGTGTCGCCTTTGCTCACCGGGCTGGGCGGCGCGCTCTACGGCGCGGTCGCAATTGGCCTGTCCGCCATCTTCCTATACTATGCCGGGGCGATCTGGCGAAGCCGGGCAGGGGACGCCGAGGCCGGGGCCGCTGAGCGGCAACTCGCCATGAAAACCTTCGCTTTCTCGATCCTTTATCTCTTCTGTCTGTTTGCCGCACTCATCTTTGAGCATGGTTTCGGGTTATACATGTCCATCGGAGGTATTGGATGACCGAGCCAGAGGTGACACATGCGGATGCAGACGCGCTGTTAAAAGCGCAAAAACGCAGAAACGTTTGGTTGGCGTTTGCACTCGTCGCATTTGTCGTGATCGTTGGCGTCACGACGGCCATCCGGATCCAAGAGACCGATTTTAGCGGCGGCGATCGGCTCTACTTTTCCGGCTATCTAGATGAAGCCGAAAAAGAAGCGGCCGACCGCGAAGCAGAAGCGCGCTATGAGGCGTTTAGAGCCGAAGAAGCGGCGCGCGCTGCCAGTCTGGAAACCGACAATGAATAATACACGAATCGCGCTTTTCGCTGCGCTTGGCGCACTGTTTATGCTTGGCCTCGCCTTCGCCTCGAAACCGCTCTATGACACGTTCTGCCGGATCACGGGCTTTGGCGGCACAACCCAAATTGCGCAAGCTGCGCCGGATCGGATCAGCGACCGCGAAGTGAATGTGCGCTTCGACGCCAATGTGGCGAACGCACCGCTAAAGTTCCGGGCTATCCAAAACAGCCTCCCGGTCCAAGTTGGCGCCCACAATCTCGCATTCTATGAGGTGACCAATACCTCAGCGCGAGATGTGAGTGTGATTGCCAGCTATAATGTCACTCCCCACAAAGCAGGACGCTTCTTCAGCAAACTGGAATGCTTTTGTTTCGAGGAGCGGATCATCAAAGCCGGCGACACGAAGAAGCTACCGGTGATTTTTTTCATCGATCCGGCGATGGAAGATGAGCGCAATGCGCACGACATTCGGACCATCACGCTGTCCTACACATTTTTCAATATGGATGAATTCCAAGGTGCGGCGAAAACAGCATCTCTTAATTGAAGTATTGCAGAAACCAATCGCAGCGGTCTAAAAGCGCCGTAATCAAGAACTGAATGACAAAGGGTCCATTACCATGGCCGAAGACGTCAAACACGATTATCATCTCGTCAATCCATCGCCTTGGCCCCTGATTGGATCGCTTGCCGTTTTAGTGCTCGCCATCGGCGGCGTGGCCTATATGAAAGGGCTGTTTGGGATTGAAGCGGGACAGCTGTGGACCTTAGCGCCTGGCTTTCTCATGGTCATTTGGACAATGGTCGGTTGGTGGCGCGAAGTCGTCAAAGAAGGCCGCACCGGCGATCACACCCCGATCGTTGAGATCGGCCTGAAATACGGCATGGTGCTGTTTATTGTCTCAGAAATCATGTTCTTTGCAGCATGGTTTTGGAGCTTCTTTGAGCTCGCAATTTTCTACCCGGCACGGGTTGGGGCGACCTTCGATCATACCAGCCCGATTTGGGAAGGGCTCAATGCTTTCGCACAATGGCCGCCCACAGGCGTGACCACGTTCGATCCCTTTCACTTGCCGTTGATCAATACGCTCATTCTGCTGCTTTCCGGAACCACCGTTACAGCTGCGCACCATGCGCTGCAGCATGACAAAATGGACAATGCCAAGTTCATGTTGATCCTCACCATTGTGCTGGGCCTCGCCTTCACGGCGCTCCAGGTCTACGAATACTCACTCGCACAGTTCACATTTGACGGCACGCTTTACGGATCTGCGTTCTTCATGGCGACCGGGTTCCATGGCGCGCACGTGGTGATCGGAACGATTTTCTTGATCGTTTGTTTGTTCCGCCTCTATGCGCAAAATATGACTGCGAGTAAGCATCTCGGATTCGAGTTTGCAGCCTGGTATTGGCACTTTGTCGACGTGGTTTGGCTGTTCTTATTCGCCTTTGTCTATGTGCTTCCACATCTGATTCTAGGCCACTAAGCCGATGGCCCAAAAGGTCTCGCCGATCCTGGCAGGCCTGCGTTGCCGGTGCCCTCAATGCGGACAGGGGTCAGTGTTTAAGTCCTATCTCGAATTGGCTTCGTCTTGCGACCATTGCGGTGCGGATTTCAGCAAAGCCGATGCCGGTGACGGTCCTGCTTTTTTTGTGATGTTCCTGATCGGCATTCTGGTCACACCGCCGGTTCTGCTGGTGCAGATCGCCTTTGATCCACCCGCATGGGTTCATTTGGTGCTTTGGACGCCGGTTATTCTCGGCTTGAGCGTCTGGCTGTTACGGCCGTTCAAATCTCTTTTATTTGCGCTGCAATGGAAACACCGTGCCGAAGAAGCGCAATGGGACATCAAACGCGAAAGTGGAACATGACGTTTCGACCGATGCCGGTGCTAACAGGGTTTAGTCTCGTCAGCCTGGTGATTTTGATCCTTCTCGGCAATTGGCAGTACGATCGTTATACCGAGAAAATTAATGCCCCACCGATGAGTGAACAGGCAGCCGAACGCGCGCGCCTTGAAATCAATATTCAACAAGCCAATCCCGGCAATGCGCAACAGGTCTATGGGTTTGCCGATAGCGAACCGATTTGGCGCCGCTATGTGCCGGGCACAGTCGCAAGCACCGGCGAGCCTGTGCTCGTAATGGTCGAGGCTACTGGCGGCCCAAACCCAGTGCCCGCAGCCATTGCGGCTTTTCCGGCATCCATCGTGTTCGAAGGCGCGCTCCTGGATAAGCCGAGCAATGGTAATGCCTTCAGTGCGCGGGACCGTCCGACGGAGGATCTCTGGTACCGTCTAGATCCAGAAAAACTCGCGCAGACTCTCGGCTTGGAGCGTGCGCCGCGGGTGGCGGAACCAACCGTAATAACGGTCCGAAACAGTGTCCGTTTGGACCAAACGCGCCAGACCCTTAACCCATACGGGTTTGAAGAACCGGTCGACCCATTGCCGCCAGAGCGACATTTCGGTTACGCTCTGACATGGTGGGGGATGGCGCTCGCGCTGATTGCTGTGTATGTCGCCTTTCATCGATCCACGGGGCGGTTGAA
This sequence comes from Pseudomonadota bacterium, assembly GCA_038531165.1. Classification (GTDB taxonomy): domain Bacteria; phylum Pseudomonadota; class Alphaproteobacteria; order Caulobacterales; family Hyphomonadaceae; genus Henriciella. The sequence continues at coordinate 286,128 of JBCBBZ010000005.1, read as the reverse complement.
ATTCTGAGAAGGCGCGATAGCGATGAAATACATATCGACCAGAGGGCAAGCCGCCGCCGTCGATTTTGTGGAGGCGTGCTTGATGGGCCTTGCGCCAGATGGTGGCTTATATGTGCCTGAGCAATGGCCACAGATCGATCCAGCGCGCCCGAATGAGTCCTACATCTCTATCGCGAGCCGTGTTCTAAAGGGGTTTGCCGGCGACGCGCTCAGCCAGGCGGACATCGAACACCTGTGCGAGCAAGCTTACAAGACTTTCGCACATCGCAGCGTCTCGCCACTGGTACAGACGGGGCCCAACCAGTTCATGATGGAGCTCCATCATGGGCCAACACTGGCATTTAAAGATGTCGCGATGCAATTTATCGGGCAACTTTATGACCGTGTGCTCGCGCATCGCGGCGACCGGATGAGTGTCGTTTGCGCAACCTCAGGCGATACGGGCGGTGCGGCAGCCGCTGCCTTTGCAGGTGCGGCGCATGTTGATCTCTACATCCTGCATCCGCACGAGCGTGTGTCACCCGTTCAACGCCTGTTTATGACCACGACGGGCGCGCCGAATGTCCACAATCTCGCGATTGATGGCGACTTTGACGATTGCCAAGCTTTGGTCAAAGCGATGTTTGCCGATACACGGTTTTCCAAGGACGTGCAGCTCTCTGGCGTAAACTCGATCAATTGGGCACGGATCGCCGCGCAGTCGGTGTATTACGCCGCGACACAGGCCGCCCTTGGCGGCGAGCGACCGATCCGCTTTGTCGTACCAAGCGGCAATATGGGCGATGCGTTTGCGGGTTATGTCGCGGCACGGTGCGGCTTGCTTGCAGGCTTCGAGCTGACCTGCGCGGTCAATGAAAACAAAGCCCTCGCGACGCTGCTTGAGCATGGTCTCATGCGTCGGGAGCAAGCTGTCGCAACCCCGAGCCCGGCAATGGATATTTCCGTACCGAGCAATTTCGAACGTCTCTTATTTGAAGTCACTGGGCGCGATGGTGACCTGGTCCGTCGGACCTACGATCAATATAAACAGTCGGGTGCGGCGCAATTGCCGGACACAGTGTCCGGACCCCTCGGCTGTACCGGGCTCACGGCTATGGTTGTGGACAATCAGGACACGCTTGCAGAAATGCGTCGTTTTGAACGCGAAACCGGGACGCTGATTTGTCCGCACACCGCCGTTGGAACAGCGGCAGCGCGGCGGCTGCCAGAAACAGAGGCCTGTACGGTTGTGCTTGCGACGGCACACGCGGCGAAATTCCCCGAGACGGTTCTCGAGGCCACGGGCCAATCGGTGCCGCTGCCCCATCGCAGCGAACACTTACGGGATCGCGGCGAAGTCTTCGAACGCATCACCAATGATCTTGGCGTTGTGAAAGACTATATCCGCGCCAATGCCGTTGCTGAGGCTTAGATAGGGGCATGCAGATTGGCGAGTGGCAGTGGAACCGAAACACCCAGCGTCTGAAAATGACTCTGCAACCGCCATCGCTCGGACGGCTGCTGTCAGGGGATTGGGCGCTAGATGATCTTAGCCTCGTGCTCGATGGGCTGAGCCGCCAAAGGCTGCGCGGCGGTTTGAACACGCCGAACGGCGATGTGGCTTTGGAGTTGGTGACCGCTGAAGGCAGCATCGTGCACCTGGCGGGCGGCGCGGTGGATGAAACCTCTTCGCGCGGGGTGATTCTGTCCGCCGGCGACACAATCGGGCCCAAAACGGAAGAGCGTGTCGACTTGGTGCCAGTCTACCAACCGATCATCTGTCTGCGCAGCCGTCGGGTCGAAGGCTTTGAGGCGTTGGCGCGCTGGGCCGGAGAAACCGGCTTCGAACACCCGGTCGCGGACCGCCGCGGCTTGGCCTCATCTATGCTCATTCATGCCGCCGAAGCGCTTAATCGGTTTCGGCAAATCACCTATAATGAGAGCATGTTTGTCCAGGTGAACGTATCGAGTTTGGACCTTGTTGACGGCAAGCTGACGGACTTGATTGCGGCCTTGCGGAGTGGCCATGATCTTGCCCCGGCGAGCATCCGATTGGAATTGACCGAACAAGACGCCTTGCGGGACTCGCAGCAAACCCTGGCGCGCCTGCATGAGCTGCGAGACGTCGGCGCTGGGATTGTTTTGGATGATTTCGGCTCCGGGCACTCATCGTTCCAATGGCTTGCAGATTTGCCGGCCGACGCTTTGAAAGTCGACGCGTCGTTGATCCAGCAAATCCAAAATCGGCGGGTCGAAACGATCTTAGAAGCGCTCACACTCATGGCGCGGCGGCTCGGAATGACGTCAACTGCAGAAGGGGTCGAAGATGAAGCCTTGCTTCCGCATTTGCGCACATTGGGCTTCGATCACGCCCAAGGCTTTGCCCTCGGGCGACCAATGGCGTTGGACGATATGGCGCGTTTTCTATCGCTTTAAGACCCGAGATCGACCTCTAGCGATGAGATCGCATGGACGAAATTGCTGGGCGCAAGTGAGGATTTGCCGGTCCAACGAATGTTGGGGAAGCGAGATAAAATCACGCGATAAGCGGTTTCGAGCTGCATGATCGCAACGCGTTTGCCGAGACAAACATGAGGGCCATTGCCAAACGCTAAGTGCTCGCCCGCATTAGCCCGTTCAATATTGAAGACATTTGCCGCCTCGAACTTTGCCGGATCGCGATTTGCGGCGGCATAATACATCACGACTTTGTCGCCCTCACTGAGCTTTTGACCGCCGAGCTCCGCTGCCTTGGTCACCGTTCGACGCATATAAGTGACCGGGCTAACCATGCGGATCGCCTCATTCACAAAGTTCGGGAACAAGTCTGGGTTTGCTAACAATTTCGTCCGTTGCTCTGGGAACTCGGTCAGCAGTTTCATCGTGCCCGACAGGGAATTCCGGGTCGTATCATTGCCGGCGAAGACGATCAAAAGCCAAGAGCCGTCCAAGAATTCATCCGACAAAGGTGCTCCATCGATTTCAGCATTGGCGATGGCACTCAAAAGATCATTTCGCGGATTAGCGCGCCGCTCCATCAATTGCTGGCGGCCATAGTCGAACAGCGCTTGGATCTCGTTCATAAACTCCATGATCTGCTCAGGCGATAAGTTGCCGAGGCCTTCCTGCTGGGCCTGATATTGCGCGTTTTCAAGAAAGTGCATCCAGTGCACGAGCTTTGGGCGATCGGCCTCCGGAACGCCAAGGATCTCGCACAGTGTAAACAGTGGAAGCTCTGCGGAGAAATGCTCCACCATATCGACAATCGGGCCCTTCGCTTCCATACCATCGAGCAGGGTGTTGACTTTGGCCTCAACTTTTTTCTTCAGTTCCGCGACGAAATCCGGTCGAAACCAGGCCATATGCTCCATTCGCAGCGGCGTATGATGCGGCCGATCCAGGTTGATCAAAGAGTTTAGCGACGAGGAGTGCAGAAGCGGATGACGCGGCACCTCGGGCAAGCCATAGGTCATCAATATTCCGCCGCGCTGCGATGAATATGTGGCCGGATCTAACTCAACCTGCTTGACCAAATCATAGCTGGTCAGTGCCCAAAATCCGCGGCCATGCTCTTCAGGGTGCCACATAATGGGCGCCTGTTCGCGCATCTGGTCAAAGGCGTCGAAAGTGTATCCGCCGCGGCTCGAGAACACTTCAGGTTCATGCAGAGCAACAGGCGGTTCCAAGGCATAGATCGGGGGGTTCGATGGTGGCCCGGGTTGCGTTTCTTCCTGATACGTTTCCGTGACGTTTTGAAATCCCATATGTTCCTCCCATAAAGCGATCTCTCAGCGCGCTTTGGCTTGAAATGTATCTCAACGTGTCCGCCTGTGAACCCTTGACCTTAGGGGAGGGCGGCTTCGACCCGGCATTGCGTCGGACAGCTCCGGTAAGAGCCGATCTGATACGAACCCGGACAAACGCTCGCGCAAGGTCCCCGCCGGAATTTCTTCGACCGCGCCCGGGCGAAGATCGCCGAGTTCAAATGGTCCATATTGGGTGCGAATGAGACGGTTGACCTGAAGACCAAGATGCTCGAGCGCTTTGCGCACCTCACGGTTTTTGCCTTCGGTAAGTTGTATGCCGATCCAGTTATTCGTGCCCGTCTCACGCTCAAGCTCGGCCTCAATGGACGCATATCGCGTTCCATCCGCAAGCAAGACACCCGATTTCAGCGTATCGAGCGCGGCTTGAGTGACCTGGCCATGGGCGCGCGCTCGATAATGGCGAACGAATCCGGTCTTCGGCAGCTCTATTGCGCGAGCTAAGCCGCCATCATTCGTCAGCAGTAAGATCCCCTCCGTGGTCAAGTCCAAACGGCCAATCGTAATGGTCCGCGGGAGGGATTTGGGCAGCTCTTCAAAAATCGTACGCCGCCCTTCAGGATCGGACGTTGTGGTGATCAGACCGGCCGGTTTGTGATAGCGCCAAACGCGCACAGGTGCATGCGCCTGAACGCGCTTGCCCTTGACCTTTATGTCTTCGCGACCGGTCACTTTGAAGGCCGGCGTGGTCAGTTTACGTCCATTGATCTCGACTTCGCCGCGTTCGATCATCGCTTCAGCTTCTCGCCGTGAGGCGATGCCCGCCCGCGCGAGATATTTCGCGATGCGCTCGCCGCGGTCCCAATCCGGTTCGGCAGCACGTGGCTTGCGAGATGGTCGCCGTTTTGGCTTTCGGGGCGTCTCCCGACGGTCCGTCATCAGATCGCTCCTATCCCGCGCCAAGCCGAAACACCGGCGCAAGGATGGCAAAGCCGAGGGCGAGTTCCATCGGAATCCAAACCGGAATGAGGCCATTCGCGCGATTTTCGGATCCATCGAGGACAAGCGACAATAACCGACCGAGACCGGCACCGATCCACCCCATGGCGATAGGGAACAGGGCAAAGATTTTGTGGGTGAGGTCAAGCGTCGGCTGCAGAAGAATAATCAAGACCGACAGATGGATGAGCAGTAAAAGCCCGCCATATGTGGCGCGAAATTCCGAGAATCCCCCAGGTTTGTCAGGATCAGGATCTGCCACCAGCCGCACCACACCCGCCGCCCAGCGCGGCGCGAGCAGGGATCCAAGTCCCAAGGCCGCGCAAAACCCGAGCGCGACAATCGCGATCAAATCCAGAATGGGCGGCATTGCGACCTCCTTTGCGTCTGCAGACGAGTATAGGTTGACCGGGCCACGCGCACAGGTCTCACATCACACCGGCATCGCGCCAGGCTTGTTTCGGCCAGCGCCGATGTTGCCAGAACCATTGCCCCGGATTGGCCCGCACTTCGGCTTCGATAAAAGCCGTGATGCGTTCTACGCTGGCGCGTAAATCTGCGTCTAAGTCGCCGCTTTGTTGAAGTAAAAAGGGTTCATGGATCGTGACCTGAAAGCGCGCTGGCCCAGTGCGGCGCGTGGAAACCGGAACGATCGGGACTTTGTATTTTAAGGCTAAACGGGCGGCGCCTGGTGCGGTCATAGCGTCATAACCAAAGAACGGAATCGCAAGCCCTTGATTAAACTTCTGATCATTCATCAAGGCGACGCCGCGTCCATCTGAGAGCGCGCGCATCAACTCACGTGTGCCAAGGCCTTTCGGGGTGAGGACGCTGATCCCATAATCGTGGCGGACTTTGTTGAGCTTGCGGTCAATATGCGGATTGTTCAGCGCCCGATAGGTGATCAAGCAATCCACAGGGCGGGTGCAAATCACAGCCGCCATAACTTCCCAATTGGCGAAATGTCCGGAGATAAACACCGCGCCGCGGTCTGACGCCTCTACGGTATCGAGGTGTGCCGCTCCGACCACCGCGACGCGATCGCCATTATAGGGATGAATTTTCGGCAGATGCGGCAATTCTCCCGCCGTCCGACCGACGCTTTCCCATGACGCACGCGCGATCACATCCCGCTGTTTTTCAGATAGTTCAGGAAACGCCATCGCAAGATTGCGCTTCACCGTTTTATTTTGCGATAGCAAAGGGGCGATGGATTTCATCAACCAGCCAAGAGATGATGAGGCAGTGTTCGGGCCAAGCGCTTTCATCGGCCACCAATAAAGCACGTCCCAAGCGATCGACTCCAAGCGCCACATCGCTCGCTGAGCAAAGGTCGACCGGTTGTCGATGTCCGTCGGGCGAATGTATTGTTGCGCTTGATCAGGCATCTTGCGCGCCTTTGATCACATTCAACAGTAGCGCGTCGAGATCTTGCATGCGCTCAAACTGCACTTCGATTGGTAAAAACGTGATCTTGTCTCGTTGATCTGGTGCCATTCGCACCCAGTCTTTTTCGGTGGTGATCAGTGACGCGGATCGATCGGTTGCGAGTTGTGTCAGATAGTTCAAGTCTGCTTTCGTATAAACGTGGTGGTCTGGGAACGGCACGGCATCTCTGACGTCAACGCCGATCTGGTTCAAAGTCTCGAAGAATTTCTCCGGACGGCCAATGCCCGCAAACGCCACAAAAGGTGAGTCAGCTGGGGCGGTCTTCGCCATGATCGCAGCTTGAAAAATGGGTCGGCCTGATTCAGTGACATCGGTCACCGCGATCCCGTCGCCCATCGTTATGATCGCGTCAGCCCGCGCCAGTCCCAGCGCGATAGGTTCTCGCAGCGGGCCTTTTGGAATGACGTACCCATTGCCAAATCCAGCGGCAGCATCGACCACAATCAAAGTGAAATCCTTAAACAAGTGCGGGTTTTGGTGACCGTCATCCATAAGGATGATCTCAACACCCTCTTCGGCCATTGCGCGTCCGGCTGCAACACGGTCAGCGCCAATCCAGGATTCGCCTGCCTGCGATAGCATCAGAGGTTCGTCACCGACATCGGACGCTGAATGCTGTTTAGGATCGACTTTGGTCGGTCCTTGCAAGCGGCCGCCATAACCTCTGCTGAGCGTCGCGACGCGTTTTCGGTATTTGGTGACCAAATGCGCGCGAAGGGCTGCAACAACTGGGCTTTTGCCGACACCCCCTGCGGTCAGATTGCCAATGCATATGACGGTCGCTGCAACGCGAACAGGAGTTGCGCTGGCGATTTTTCGACGAGTGATCTCGGCATACATCCATGCCAAAGGCGTCAGTAAAAACCGCAAGAGAGGCGCCGCCTCTCGCGAACGCGGGTCGACATCTCTCGCCCAAAACCGGGGTTCTCTCATGATGACCGCTCGCGCGCTGGGAGCAGGGGCTTGAGCGCGTCCAGGGTCGCGGTCATCGGCCCGATCGCATCCTCTGCGATCATCTGTTGAAGCGCCTCCGATACGGGTGGGCTGGGAAAGGCCCCAACAATCGCTGCAGTGTCTTCGACAATCTCAAATCCTTGATGCAGCGCCAGTCGTTCAACAAGATCTTTAAAGTTAAAAACACTTGGCCCAGTGATCACAGGTTTGCCCAATTGAAGCGCTTCTAAAGGGTTGTGCCCGCCGACACCCGGGCTGTGCCCGCCGCCGAGATAAACGGTATCCGCGAGGCGGTACCAAAGCCCCATTTCTCCCATCGTATCAGCTAACAAGATGTCCGTCTGGGCGGTGATCGGATCTCCGTCAGAGCGGCGGGCGCATGCGAAATTGGTCAAGGCGAGCAGCTTTGCGACCTCATCGCCCCGCTCGGGATGCCGAGGGGCGAGGATCAATAAGGGCCGCTGTGCCATGCTCATGAACGCGTCCAAGATCAGCGCTTCCTCGCCCGCATGCGTCGATGCCGCGAGCAACACCGTGCGGTCGCCGATTTTGGTCTCGAGCGCACGCAATTCGGCGTCGTCGACGCTTGGCGGCGGTAAGGCGGACTTCAAATTACCAGGGCTACTCACAGCCTGTCCGGAAATGGCGCTCAGTGCCGTCTGGGTTTGCAGATCTGCAGCGATGATAAGGTCGAAACTCGCGAAAACGCGTCGCGCGGACTTTTCCCATCGCATCCATCCCAGAATGCTCTTCTCGGTCATGCGGGCATTGATGAGGGCTGCATTTATGCTGCGCCGCTCAAGCTCTAAAAGCAAATTTGGCCAAATTTCTCCTTCCGCGAATATCGCCAATTGCGGCTGCCAGTAATCCAAGAATGTGTTTACGGCGCGCAGCGTGTCCACGGGGGCCATGACCTGCCGGGCGCGCCGTTGCGTCAGCAGCGCATCATCAGAGATTGCGGTGGCAATGATAGTCGCGGCCGTCATCGTTTGGCAGGTGAACAGAAACTCAGCGCGAACGGCGTTCGATAATCTCCGCGCCAGGGCAAGTTGCAGTTTCGACTCGCCGACGCTTGCTGCGTGGAACCAAATAACCGGCGCCGTTGGCGCTGGTTCAAAACTATAGCCAAACCGTTCCGGTATCCGCTCAGGCGCCTCTTTCCCGGCTTTCGCTCGGCGCCGAAAAAGCACACCTAGAAACGGCGTGATCAACCAGGTGACAATTCGATATAGGATCAGCCCGAACGGCATTGCGCCTCAATTCGTATCTGCAGGAAGCGCCGTCTTAGACCCTCAGTTGCCCACAAAAAGACTGGTCGACCCCGCAAGGCTCGCGTGATCTTTGGAGCTTTCCGAATCATCTCCGCTCGAGTTCGCTGTGAAGCCCAACCACGCCAGAAGCACAGCGATGGTGAGGTTTCGAAACGCGATTAGAAAATTCATCATCTTAAACCTTTTACGATAAGACGGCTTCAATAGGCCAGAATCGCTCTAACGAAAAGAGGCGGAGGCGCAATTTAACAGGGTCAAAAGACGCGTTTTGGGGGCTGAAAGCGGAGGCATCGGATGACAATCGATCTCGACCACCTTTTGTCGATGACGGGCGGGGATGTCGATCTCGCCGACGAAGTGCTCGATATCTTCCGAAATCAAGCCGACACTTGGGGGCGCATGCTCAGTCCAGACCTGCCACAAGCAGAGTGGGCGGATGCTGCCCATGCTTTGAAGGGCGCCGCCTTGAGTATTGGCGCAAGCGCTTTCGGCGAAGCCTGCGCTGTCGTTGAGCAGAAGGGAAGGGGAGACGCCTCAGTCTCACGCATCGAAGCGGCTACATTGTTATCAGCGCTCAAAGATGGCTTAAACCTGACGATTGAGGCCTGCGCGCGGGCGAGCTATGATTTATCCAAACCCGGCTTGAGGCGATCAAACGCTTCGAACTCATAGGCGATGCAACGATCAATCAATGTCCGCCAGACCGGTTCCGCAATCGCCGCGGACAAGCCTTGACGATCGGCTTCGGCTCTCACCTTTTTGACCACATCTTCGATCCGAGAGCGATCGAGCACCGTCTTACGCTCGCCCTTGATCCGCGCCGCCGCCTCCATAAAAGACTGGCGCTCTACCAAGAGCGTGACCAAGAGGCGGTCGAGCCGATCGACTTCGTGGCGTACGTCAGACATGGTCTCGGCGGTCTCGGACGTATGATACCGCGTATCGCGATCCTTTAGAGTGTCAGACATAAACGCTCGCCTCTTACTGCGTGTCATATGAGCGGCCCGAGCGACGATAGCGATGCGGTGCGACGACGCGGGCGCCAGCGCACCGCAATAGTCTAGTTTGATCGTTCACAACAGGCCAAAATCACTTGGCGCGCATCGCTTATCGCTCGATAAAAGTCGGCGCGCGCGCCTGAACGCGCAGATCGCGCATTGCCTCAACTTCGCTCATCAGCGCCTGGATCTCTGGATCGTTGACCAGGGCCGCGAGGCGTCCGATGGCCTGCAAGTCTGCCGCCGTCGCGCCGGTCGAGGCGCCAACAAATGGGAACCCGCTTATAGACTGTGGATAGGTCATGAGCCGAACATCCGCGTCCGGTTCTATTTCAGCGAGCTCGCGCGCTTTTGCGATGGCCGAGGTGAGACCACCTAACTCGTCAACCAGGCCCACTTCATAGGCATCGGCGCCGCTAAACACGCGTCCGCGCGCAACTTCATCGATTTGTTCGGCTGTCAGCCCGCGGCCATCGGCGACGAGGCCGGTGAACCGGTCATACCCTTGTGCCAGGTAGGCTCGGAAGCGGGAGCGTTGTTCATCGGTGAGCGCTTCGGTGGTGGAGAGAGCCCCGGCAAACGGACCACCGACTTTAATGCTTTCCGCATTTATGCCGATCCGTGCCAGTCCGTCCTGGACGGCAAACTTTCCGCCAAAGATCCCGATTGAGCCGGTAATCGTATTTCGATTGGCAACAATCCAATCAGCGCCCGCTGCAACATAGTACCCGCCAGAGGCGGCGGCCGATGCCATGGAGACAATGACCGGTTTTTCCTCTTCCGTTTGCACACGCTCGACGGCGCGCCAGATTTGGTCAGAGGCAGAGGGCGAGCCACCGCCAGAATCGATCCGGAACACGATCGCTTCGACATCTTCATCGCGTCCTGCCTCAAGAATGGCACTGGCAATTGTATCGGAAGCAAAAGCGCTGCCTTCTTGGAAAAGGCTCCCGCCGGTACCACCGGTGACAATTGTGCCCTGTCCGCCAACAATTGCGATCACCGGCGAGCCAAAATCACTGGTCGGCGCCACATACATGTCGAGCGAGAGATCAATTGCATCCTCACCGCCGCGCGCCAAGGCGGCTTCAAAGGCGTCTTCTGGCCAGCCGAGCTCGTCGGCGAGACCGCGTTCAACCATCTGAGCCGCAGTAATCGGGCTCGCCTCAAGACTTTCCCGCGCCTGACCCAGTGTTAGACCGCGATCGCTGGCAATATCGCCCAACGAGATCGTCCAAAAAGACTCCGCGAGTTGGGTAATATTGCTGCGGTGCGCATCCGTGTAAGTGTCTTCCTCGAACGTGTTTGCAGCGCTTTTGAACTCGTAGAACGCCTCGAATTCCGGCGTGATCGATAGGTTCTCGAAGAGGTTCTTCAGGAAAATCGTTTCCAGGACGAGGCCGCCCGCGACGACCGACGTCCCTGGCTGAACCCAGATTTCATCAGAGGGGGCCATGGCGCGATAGGCACTCACCCCACCACTGAACATGCCTTGCGAATGGGTGATGATAAATTTGTCCGCCGCTTGGAAGGTCTGAAACACGTCTCGCAGCTCTTCGGCCTGCGACGAACTCAAACCCATTTCGCTCGCTCTGACGAACAAGCCCTTGACCTGATCATCCAAAGCGGCCGCCTCAATCCGCAAAATAAGATCCGTAAAGCCCGTGCCGCCGCCAAAGAGAAGCGCTGGTCCGGATGTCGGGGATTGATCAGCATAACCATTTCGCAGATCGAGCGTTAGAACAATCGGGTCGCCATCTTCCTGCGAAACGCCCGGCCCGCCGGCAGACCGCATGGCATCACCGACGGCGAACTGGACCAGCGCAAATCCGGCGAAGACCAAGAGGGCGAGCCCTAGGATAGAGCCGACGACCGCGCCGCCGAGAGAGGCGAAAAAAGTTTTCATCGGAGGAAACACTCCATTTTGGAATTTATCGGATAACGATATGGTTCTTAACATCACGTTTGTCAAAACACAAAACTCATCGGCAATTTTCGAGGATCGGGCCAAGCCTTGCGGCGGGCGAACCCTCGGCAAAAAAATTCGGCATCGATTGGGTGCGGTGTTTTGGGTGTTGCAAGGCGAAATCGGATTGGTTATGTCCGCCGCTCAGTTGGGGTGTCGCCAAGTGGTAAGGCACCGGTTTTTGGTATCGGCATTCCCAGGTTCGAATCCTGGCACCCCAGCCACACTTTTCATCACTTTTTCCCGCAGACGTGCGCGCAAACCTGCAATTGCACTATCCCTCGGAACTTAGGTATGTAATATTATGTCAAATCGGCCTTGCAACTGCCTCAATTTTGAATGAGAGTTTGACAAGGTCCTGAGCTTTTTGCAGAGGTGACACAGTTAGCGATTATGACCTGCGGGTAATCCCGTTCGCTGCGTTGAATAGAAAGACGAAAAAGTCTCGAGGTCAGAATATGGGAGGAGGTGGGCCTAGCCCAATTTCCTTTTGCAAACTCGGCCGCAAGTGTGTGTCGCGGTCGCTCAGGATTTCAGCGTGAGCTGGGACGAAACAGAGATTTCAGCGGCGTCCAGGACGACGCACCATTTGGAGAGTGAGAGGCAGACTTTATGAGGAAAGTTCTGACACCGGCTCGCGGAGCCATTCTAGCAGCCATGGTCGTCGGGTTCACCGCGCCATCTGTTGCACAAGGATTGGACCGCGCCATTGCGACCGGCGAACAGGCAACACGACGTGCGGAGCAAGTTCAGCAGCAAATCAATCAGCTTGATGACGAACGCGCAGACATGGTTGGTGAATTCCGCACCATTTTGCAGCGTAAGACAGCTGCTGAGCTTTATGCCCGCCAGCAAGCTGCTGCGGTCGAAAGCCAAGAGCGTGAAATTGAATCGCTCACAGATCAGCTAAGTAGGGTCGACGAAATTACGTCTCAGACCGTGCCAATGCTAGAAACGCTGATCGATGATCTTGAGCTGTTCATCAATGCGGATCTGCCGTTCCGTTTAGAGGAGCGTAAAGACCGGGTCGCGCGTTTGCGGGAATATTTGGTCGATCCAAACATCTCGGTCACCGAGCGCTACCGCCAAATCATGGATGCTTACACCGCTGAAATGGAAGTTGGACGCAAAACCGACACTTGGAAAGAAACCATCACGGTCGACGATAGAGAGGTGACCGTTGATATGGTGCTCTTCGGTCGCGTCGCGCTCGTATACATGGATCCGACCGGGCGTTATGCGAAACGCTATGATCGCGAAACCTCATCCTGGGTCGATCTCGAAAATCGCTACAAGGCGGAAATCGAGAAAGCCATTCGCATCATCCAAGGGAAGCGCACTCAAGATGTGATGTATGTCCCCGCCACCAAGCTGGCCGTCCAGTAAGTCCCAAGGAAGTTGAGGAAAGAACACATGAAACCGTTCAAGACATCACTTAAAACCATTGGGATTGCCGTTGCGTTTGCCGGCACCTCGATGTTCGCCACCTTGCCGATGGCGGCGCAGTCGCTCTCAGATATTCTCAATCGCGTACAGCAAGACAGCGCGGAAATGGGTCAGGACGACGCGGCCCGTATTCGCGATTTTCAAACCCGGCTTGATGAACAAGAAAGCTTGATGCAGCAAGCGCAGGGAGAGCTCGCGACCGCGAATGCCCGTGGCAACGCGCTAAGTGCCCAGTTTGACGTCTACCAGGCGGATATCGACACACTCGCCGCCGAGCTCGATGAGCAGGCTGGCGACTTCGCGCAATTGGTCGGCGAGTTCCGCGCCGTGGTGGGCGAAGTTCAGCCTTTGATGCGCGAAAGCTTGGCAAGCTTTGATTATCCGGGCCGGTTTGAAGCCTTGTCCGAAGTGGCAGAAGCCACAACGCTTCCAACGCGGGAAGAGCTGGATCGGCTACCGAAAGCGATTTTGCAGGAAATGATCGCGCAATCAGAAGTGAAAACCTTTTCCGCGCCCGTCTCGATGGGTGGCTCTGATGAGTCCGTGCAGGACGTGGAGGTGACGCGCGTCGGCACCTTTATTGCGGCAACCAATAATGATGCCGGGTTCGTCACCATCGAACGCGCGGGCAGCGGCGACTATTTCCTTGAAAAGCTGCAACGCCAGCCGGGTGGACGCTTCCGCGGTGCTTTTAACTCGGTGATCAATGCCGATGCCGGCGAGACGCTTATCGTTCCCTTCGACCCAAACCGTGGCGAGCTGTTTAAGATTGAAGGCGACAAGCCCGGCCTGGTGGAGCGCATCCAACAGGGCGCTGAGATTGGCTACATCGTCATCGGATTGTTGATCTTCGGCATGGCCGTCGGGATCTACAAAATCATCACTCTGTTTGCGATGGGCAATGCGATCCGGGCAACGGCGAAAACGAAGCAGGCTGGCGACGGCAATCCGCTCGCCCGCGTGTTTGAAGCCTACGAAACCAACAAGAACGCAGACCTTGAGACCCTCGAACTCAAATTGGATGAACAGATCCTTCGAGAGTCGCCGAAAATTGAGCGCTATAATGATATTATCAAAGTGCTGGCGGCGGTTGCTCCACTTATGGGTCTGCTCGGAACGGTGATAGGTATGATCATCACCTTTACCGCGATCACCAATTTCGGTGCAGGCGATCCGAAGCTGATGGCTGGCGGTATTTCGGTCGCGCTGATGACCACTGTATTGGGGCTCGTGGCGGCGATTCCGCTGCTCCTCACGCACGCCTTGGCGGCCGCTATGGCGCGTGGCAATCAGCAGATCTTGGACGAGCAAGCCGCCGGTCTCGTGGCGGAGCGAGCAGAGCGGGGTGGGGCGGCTTAGGTCGCCTCATAATCAGGAACGCATTCATGTTAGGCATGAGCGAACTTCAGGAGTTTTTGGCACGCGGTGGACCGGTGCTGCTTTGGATCATGGGCGCCACATTTATTATGTGGGCCCTGATCTTGGAGCGCCTGTTCTATTTCCGCGTGGCACATGCTGCTGTCGCCGAGGAAGCGCTATCAGAGTGGCAATCGCGCTCTGACCGTAAGTCCAAACTCGCGCATTGGGTCAAAGACAAATTGGTCTCGGAAGTCCGACAGAAAGCCCAAGCAAATGTATCCTTTGCGAAGGCGATGGTGGCGCTTGCACCGCTGCTGGGCCTGCTCGGCACAGTCACGGGCATGGTCACCGTGTTCGACAATATGGCGATTACCGATGGTGCAGATGCAAAAGCGCTCTCGCGCGGCGTGTCGCAGGCCACGATCCCGACCATGGCGGGCATGGTGGCCTCCATTTCGGGCATTCCGTTCGCCAGCGGCATGGACAAAAAAGTCCGCCGACTGGTCCAGGAAGTCGAAGATAAAATGGAGATTAGCTGATGCGAGGACGTGCAAGTCGCCAAAATGACGAAGCCGCCGTCGATCTGACCCCCATGCTCGATGTGGTGTTTATTCTGCTCATCTTTTTCATTGTGACGTCGACCTTTATCCAGGAAGAGGCCCTCGGAGCTGAGCCACCGCCGCCGCAAACCAATGCGCCGAGTAACCCAGCGCCAGCAATTATTGTTTATATCGATGAGTCAGACCAGATCCGGGTCAACCGGAAGCTTACCGATATCTCTGCGGTGCGCGGCGGTATGGAACGCGCGCGGGCCGAAAACCCGGAAAGCGCCTTGATCATTCAAGCGCACCCGCAAGCGCGGACTGGCACGATTATCGAGGTCCGCGATATCGCTTATGATGCACAAATGGAGCGGGTGAATATCGTCCGTTCTGCAGGTTAGAGGAGGTCGACAATGGCTCGTAAAGTACGAGAAGCGGCAGGAAGCGCCGAAGATGATGTCAATCTCACACCGATGCTCGATGTGGTCTTTATCCTGCTCATCTTTTTCATTGTGACGGCGCAGTTTATTCGTGAGCCAGGCGTCGAGATCGACCGGATCGAGGTCAACAATAAAGAGCGGCAAAATCCGCTGGGCATTCTGATCGCGATCGATTCCAACAGCGAGATCTTTATGAATAAGCAGGTCGTGCCGCTGTCAGAAGTGGGCTTTCGGATCCGCGAACTGCGAGAAGACAATCCCAAGGGGCGTCTCGTTGTTCAAGCCGATTCTGAAGCCCAGGCGGGGGTGCTTATTGACCTCATGGAGGTCGTCAATGAAGTCGACAATCTTGGGCGAGTCCCATTGTCGGTTGTGAACCAATAAAGGAGCTAAGTAGATGTTTGCTAATCCTTTGATCCGTGTCGCAGTTGGCATACCGGTTGCGATCGTTGTCACACTGATCCTGTTTCATTCTATGCGATTATTGATCAGTGCCGACTTTGAAGAGCCGGAAAATCTCCGCGAATACAATCTTGAAAGCATTACGCCTGAGGCTCAAGAGGAAGAGGTGACGCGTCGCGCCCGCAGCAAACCGCGCAAGCTAAACAATGCGGACAAGCCGCCACCGCCACCAAAGCTAACGGCGAGCAAAAATGATATCGACCTGCCAACGCCGAACATTCAGGGCGCGCCGCCAAGCGAGCTGCCGCCAACACGTTTGAACTCCCTCGCGATTGACCCTGTGGCGATTTCTGATCGCGACGCACAGCCGATCCGTCCGCCGGTGCCGACCTATCCATCCCGTGCTGCAGAGCGCGGCATCGAGGGATCGTGCGACGTCCGGTTTGACGTCGACACGCGCGGCAAGCCTTACAATGTTGAAGCCGACTGCACCGATCGTGTGTTTAAGCGCGAGGCAGAACGGGCTGTCAGCCGCGTCGAATTCGCGCCAAAAATCATTCGCGGCCAAGCGGCTGAACGGCGCAACGTGGTCTATCCGCTTGAGTTCAAGCTCGACACCTAGAGCGGGATCTATTCTCGAACCAGAAGAGGCGCTTCGATACAGCGCCTCTTTTTTTGTTTGATTATGTCATAAAATTACGCTATGTAATACTATGACATAATCAAAAGTAGGTATCGATGAACCCTCAAGGACAACACGCCGCAAAACCGCGTCCGCAAAAATCGGCCTTGCGCGCTTTAGGCATCGCCCTGCCGGCTGGGCTCATAACGATGAGTTTGTTTATGGGGATGGAGCAGATGATCGCGGTCGATGATTTCAGTCCTCCGGCGCAACGGGTATATGAGCTGAAGCCCTATCTGGAACCGCTGCTGCCTGAAACAGAACCGCGCATTGAACGCAAAATCGTCCGCGCAGATCCGATCGCTCCGCCACCAAGACTGCCCGAACTTATAAAGAGCCTAAATCACCCGGATCTTTCCGACTATGGATACTCTGGTGCGGCGCCTGCGGATTACGGGGCGGCCTCGCTTGAACAGATTAAGCCGGCAACAGTCGCCTCAATGATTGACCGGGTCCCGACGCCGCTGACACCACCGATGCCACGCTACCCAAATTCTGCTGAAACACGTGGGATAAGCGGCACGTGCGACGTTCATTTCAATTTGACCCCGCGCGGAGACGCCTATGACGTCAGAGCAGACTGCACCGACCGTGTGTTTAAATCTGCCGCAGAAAAAGCGGTCAAACGGGTCAAATTTGCGCCCAAAATTCGTGATGGAGTACCGATCACGGTGATCGGAGCGATCTATCCTATTGAATTTCGAATTGAACCATAGGAGGTTGCCATGACTTGGATAAACAAAATGCTTGAACGAATTCATTCAAGCGCTTGAAATTGGGCGAAACTTCCGGTTCAAAGAGTAGAGATCGTCTTGCTGGCGGAGAGGAGTGAAACAGAATGATGAAGCGTATAATGACAGGCGTCGCCGCGATCGCCATTACCGCATCAATCGGTGTGAGCACCGCCGCGGCTCAAGGGTGCGAAGAAACACAATTCAGTTCGACCAATGCCGAGAATTATCTCAAGGCCGAAACCGAACTCATGGTCAACGAAAATCCGCAAGGCGCCTTGGCGGCGTTGAATGCGTTGAAGGCCAAAGAGCTCAACTGCTATGAAGAGGGCGCCGCATTACAGCTGGGCGCCGCGATCAAGATCCAAACCGAAGACTATGTCGGCGCCATTGCCGACCTCGAAACCGCGATTGCGCGCGGGTTCATCTCCGGAGACAATGTTAAATCCACCTATTACAATATCGCACAGCTCTACCTGACCACGGACAATAAAGAGAAATCCCTCGAATATTATGACCGTTGGATGAGCCTTGGCGGCGTTCCGGATCGGGGGCAAAAATGGACCCTCGCGGTATTGTACCAGCAATTGGACCGCTTCCCGGAATCCCTGGTTTGGGCGGAGCAGGTGCTGGAGGAAGATGGGCCGGGCGCCGAACGCCAAGTCTATGATTTCCTGATCTTCCTGTATGACAAAACTGGCAACTTTGCGAAAAAAGCTGAACTTCTCGAATTGCTGCTCGCGCGCGACCCCACAGACCGTCAACTTTGGGACGCGATTGCCGGCGACTATTTCCGTGGTGGGCAAGAGCGCAAAGCGTTTGAAGTTCAAAAAGCCATGTATCTTGGCGGCATTCTTCAAACCGAAGATGAACTGATGCGCATCGTCAATTTCTATAATTCCTTTGATGTCCCCTATGCATCGGCGAAAGTCCTGGAAAAAGAAATGAATGCGGGGCGAATTTCGAAAACGTATCAACGGCTGGAACTGCTCGCCAACCTGTATCAGGTGGCCCGTGAATTCGACAAAGCAATCCCGGTCATCGAAGAGGCCGCCGAGCTTGCCCCAGACGGTAAAATGTATGAACGCCTTGGCCGATCTTACAGCGAACTGCAAGAGTGGTCCGACGCTGAGGACGCGCTGATCAAAGCCATCAATAAAGGCGGGCTCCAAAATACCGGTCTGGCTTGGGTTCTTGTCGGGCAGTCCCGATATGAGCGCGATGACCGCTCTGGTGCGCGCGAAGCGTTTCGCAATGCCAACAATCGCGGCGGTCGCGGCTGGATCGACTTTATGGCGGCAGAAGACAATACCGCGAAAGCGCTGGTGCTCTTCGAAGCCCAAAATGAAGTCAACGATTACCGCAAAGAGAAAGAGCGTTGCAAAGATCTCGAGGTGATCGGTAATGCGCCTGACTCGTGCCTGACGGTTGATGACCGGCTCGCGGAAGCACAGGACAAACTGGCTGAGCTGCGCGGCGGCGCCTAGTCGAAACGTCAGTCCCAAAACACGTCGGCCCCGGGCGCATTCGTCCGGGGCTTGTTGTTTGTAGAAAAGCGTGAAACCAAGGCCGTCATGGAAGACTCGAGCGCCAAAACGCCAATCAAGATGGCGATGTTCGCGGCGGTTGGCGAACTTGACATCGCGCCGCTCGTCGCGTCCGTTTCACTGGTCTATAAACCCGTCTTGGGCGCATGTGGATCACAGACAAAGAAAGCCGGTATGAAATGACATCACCCTATGTCATGCGACCTGCTGAGCTCTCCGACTTTGACGCGCTACGCACAATGGCGGTCGAATCGGGCGCCGGGTTTACGTCCCTGCCAGTCGACGAAGACATATTGCGCAAACGATTGCTCAAATCCGTCGATTCATTCGCCGGCAGGCTCGATCAGCCCGAATACGGCAAGTATTTGATGATGCTCGAAAATGTGGAGACCGGCGAAATCGGGGGGTGTAGCGCGGTGAAAGCTGGGATCGGCATCCGCTCTCCTTTTTTCAATTATCGCATCATCACACTCGCGCAAGCCAGCCAAGAGGCCGATCGGCGGTTTGATATGGACGCGCTCATCCTGACCAATGAATTTGTCGGCTGCACGGAGGTCGGTACGCTCTTCTTGAGACCAGAACATCGCGGCGCCGGGGTCGGCCGCTTATTGGCGCAGTCGCGCTATTTGCTGATCAAAGCGAAACCGGACTGGTTCGGTCAAAAGGTGATTGCAGAGCTCCGCGGTGTGGTCTCGCATGATGGAGAAACCCCTTTCTGGGAATGTTTGGGGCGCCACTTTTTTAGGATGTCATTCCCCGAAGCCGATTATCTCTCGGCAACCACGGACAATCAGTTTATTCTCGATTTAATGCCCAAATATCCCGTTTATGTTGATCTTTTGCCGAATGAAGCACGGGAAGTTATCGGTCGGGTGCACGTAGATGGCGTGCCGGCGTTTAAACTGCTCGAATGGGAGGGCTTTCAGTTTGAACGTGTCGTGGACATCTTCGACGGTGGACCCATCATGCAAGTCAACCGAGACATGCTTCGAACGGCGCGCGAAAGCAAAGTGATGGAACTCGAAATTGGTGCCGCGACAGGCGCGACCGGGATCGCGGCGCGCACCGACCTTGCCGATTATCGCGCGTGTTTGGTCGAAGGCGCCGTGATCGGCGAAACGCGGTTCATGACGGATCAAAGCACCCTCGATCGGCTCAAGCTCAAGCGCGGGGACAAAGCCCGTATTTGGCTGAGGACGTAATATGCAAAAGGGCGTGTTTATCCAGGGCAAATGGGGCGAGGGCGCCGGAGATTGGTTTGAAACCACCGATCCCGCAACCGGAGAGACCACTTGGTCCGGACAAGCCGGTAGCGCTGAGCAAGTCAACGCGGCCGTCAATACAGCGCGCATCGCGCAAGCCGACTGGGCCAAGCGTTCTCAGACGGAGCGCACATCAATTCTTGAACGCTATGCCGAGGAAATCACCAAACGCCGTGATACCCTTGCCGATGCGATCAGCCGCGATATGGGCAAAACCGATTGGGATGCCAAAGCCGAAGCCGGAGCCATGGCGGCCAAAGTCGCAATTTCCATCAAAGCCCAGACGGAGCGGGCGGGGACATCGCATTCAGAAGCCGCTTTCGGGTCCGTGCATCTTACGCACCGACCCCACGGCGTTATGGCGGTGTTTGGCCCGTTTAACTTTCCTGGGCATCTGCCCAATGGGCACATCGTGCCGGCCCTATTGGCCGGCAATGCTTGCGTATTCAAGCCGTCCGAACTCGCGCCGTGCGTGGCGCACATCATCGCAGACGCCTTTCAGGAAGCCGGGCTACCCGACGGATTGGTCAATATCGTTCATGGCGGACGAGAAACTGGCGCGGCCTTATTGGACAGCGAAATAAACGGCTTGCTGTTTACGGGGTCGGCGCAAACAGGCCTATTTTTTCACCGCCACTTTGCTGGCCGTCCCGAAGTGATTTTAGCGTTGGAAATGGGCGGCAATAATCCGCTCATAATTTGGGAGCCAGCCGATATTGATGCCGCAGCGGACGTCGCCGCACAATCGGCGTTTCTCACGACGGGCCAACGCTGCTCCTGCGCGCGGCGCGTGATTGTTCCTCGAGGCGGCTGGGGCGATCGTGTTATCGACGCAATTGTCGATCGCGCAAAAGCGTTGAAAATTGGCGCACACACGGACCATGATGCCTTTATGGGGCCGCTTGTATCCGTGGACGCCGCGCAAAACGCCCTGGATTTTCAGATGATGCTGTCAAAGAAAGGCGGCACCTCGCTGCGGCGGTTGAAACGCATGGATCGGGGCGCCGCCTTCGTCACCGCGGGCGTCATTGATGTGACAGAGGCATCGGATATCCCGGACAAAGAACTCTTTGGACCGCTGATGCAGATCATTCGGGTCGATGGTTTTGACCAAGCTGTGCAGCGTGCAAATGACACCGTGTATGGTCTTTCCGGCGGATTGGTCAGCGACGATGATGCGCTATGGAGCCGCGCCCGGGCAGAGATGAGAGCGGGTATCTTGAACCGCAACCGACCAACGGCCGGGGCCAGCGGGGCGATGCCGTTTGGCGGACCCGGGCATTCTGGGAACTTTCGACCCGGGGCCTATTACGCTGCAGACTATTGCGCTTGGCCGCAGGCCAGCCAAGTGGCAGATCAGGCTGCGCGCCTATCGGGCATTGGTTTTCCGAAATGATCCCCTTTGGCCACCGCCATAAGCCCATAGCGATGAACTCGCTTATCTCACCTGCGCAACCGGCTATACACCGCGCGCCAGCCTGTCCGGGATAGTGGCGCCAATGTCATCCACCGGAACAGAAGAAGTCAATTTTGATGGATTGATTGGGCCGAGCCATAATTATGGCGGCATGTCGGACGGGAATCTCGCCAGCGAGATCAATGCCGGAGACATCGCCAATCCGCGCGAAGCGGCGCTCCAGGGTCTGGAGAAAATGCGTCTATTGGTCAAAGCGGGATTTAGACAAGGGGTTTTACCGCCGCTGGAACGACCATTGTTTCGGTTTTTGCACGCTGCGGGCTTCGCCGGATCACCGGACGAAATGATCGATCAGGCCACGCAAGTCGCGCCTCGCTTGCTGAAAGCCGCTTATTCTGCCAGCTCCATGTGGACTGCCAATGCGGCGACTGTTTCACCATCTTTGGACACGCAATCCGGGCGCCTGCAGATGACCACCGCAAACCTTTCGACAATGCTTCACCGCGCATTGGAAGCGCCTGCAACACATGACGTTCTGGACACCATCTTTGCCGGTTCGGAAAATCGTGCCGCGGCAGCCAAGGTCCATCCGGCGCTGCCGCAGCATCCGGACTTTTCTGACGAAGGCGCGGCAAACCATGTACGCTTATGCCGGAGCCATGGTGCGCCGGGTGTCGAGCTCTTTGTCTATGGACGCCAAGCTGGAGAATCCGTTTTAGGGTTTCCAGCGCGGCAGAGCCGCTTGGCGAGTGAGAGCATCGCGCGCGGCCATGGGCTCAATCCAAAGAGAACCGTATTCGCGCGGCAGTCCAAACGCGCGATCAATGCCGGCGCGTTCCACAATGATGTGGTTTGCGTCGGCACACTGGACACATTGTTCTTCCACGAACACGCATTCGAAGACACCGAAGCCACCCTGACAGCGATAAGCGGCGCCGCTGAGGGCTTGTTCGATTTCAAACCCCTTATGGTGCCTAATGATGCGGTACCGCTCGAGGACGCCATCCGCGCCTATCTGTTTAACTCGCAGCTCCTGCAATGGCCTGGCGAAGACCGATTGGTTCTGCTTGCGCCGATGGAAACCCAGGAAACCGAGAGCACGCGCGCTTATTGCGAACAAATGGTCGAGGGGAATGGCCCGATTGGGCGTGTCGAATATGTCCAAGTGCGCGAGTCGATGCGCAATGGTGGCGGCCCTGCCTGTTTGCGCTTGCGGGTAGTGATGACGCCCGATGAGCGCGCGGCCTGCCATCAAGGCGTATTGTTGGATGAGGCAAAGATTGACGCGCTACAGGACGTGGTTCGCAGCACGTATCGCGATCGCTTAAGTCAGGCGGACCTTGCCGATCCGCGATTTGCCGACGAATGCCAGCACGCGCGGGCCGCGCTTCTGCGCGTTTTAGATCTTGAGCGGCTACTGACCTGATGGCGACGTTCCCATTCATAGAGAACGCTTCCGAGGGCGCTGCCCGAACCGGTGTCCTGAGGACGCCGCGGGGCGATATTCGCACGCCCGCATTCATGCCCGTCGGGACGGCAGGGACGGTGAAAGCGCTCTACACCGATCAAGTCAAAGCCGCTGGGGCGGATATCATCCTCGGCAACACCTACCACCTCATGCTTCGCCCAGGGGCCGAACGGGTGCAGCGGCTCGGCGGTCTGCACGCGTTCAGCAAATGGGATGGGCCCATGCTGACGGATAGTGGCGGGTTTCAAGTCTGGTCCCTCTCCCAACTCCGAAAAATGGACCCAGATGGGGTCACATTTCGCAGCCATATTGACGGATCAGAGCACCGCCTAACCCCTGCGCGCAGCATTGAAATACAAGCCGATCTGCTTGGTGCGGATATCTCCATGCAGCTCGATGAATGCACAGATTACCCGTGCACGCATGACGAGGCAGAGCGGTCTATGCAGCTATCGCTAGACTGGGGCGCGCGATCCTTAAAGGCGTTTGGCGCGCGCGACAACCAGACTCTGTTCGGGATCGTCCAGGGCTCGAATTATCCGGATCTGCGCGAAGCCTCCGCGACGGCCGTGGCCGGACAAGGGTTTGGTGGGATTGCGCTCGGCGGTTTGGCCGTCGGGGAGGGACACGATCAAATGTGTCGGACCATCGATATGACGGTACCGTTTTTGCCAGCGGCGCTTCCGCGCTATGTCATGGGGGTCGGAAAACCGATCGATTTGGTCGAAGCGGTTGCCCGCGGGATCGATATGTTTGACTGCGTTCTACCAACGCGCGCGGGCCGGCATGGCCAAGCGTGGACATGGGACGGGCCGATCAATCTCAAGAATGCGCAATTCGCCGACGACCTCTCTCCCGTCGATGCCGCTGTGGACTGCCCGGCCAGCCGAGACTATTCCCGGGCGTATCTCCATCACCTCATTCGATCCGGCGAGTATTTGGGCGCGATGGTGCTCAGCTGGCACAATATCGCTTTTTACCAAGCCCTTATGCAACGCATGCGAGAGGCAATCGCGCAAAACGCGTTCAGCGATCTTCGCGCGGAACTCTCGGAAAAATGGGCCGCAACGCGCTCAAAACCGCGTGATGCAGGATCGATCTAACCGGATCCTCTGTTTGGAGCCTATGCGGGCAATGGCCGCCGCGCCGAAGCTTAGAACAGATCCGCAAGTCGGGCTGTTCGCCCAGGTGGTCGCGACGCGTCAGACCAGTTTGTCGCGCCTGATCGGTTTCCGCAGCAATTGCCGTTGACCGGGCCCAGGCACTCAACTATGTCCGCTGTTCGGATGCGCCCATAGCTCAGTTGGTAGAGCAACTGACTTTTAATCAGTAGGTCACAGGTTCGAATCCTGTTGGGCGTACCATCTTCTCCCAGCGTTCAACATACAGCGCGGAAACACGCGCTTGGGATCAGCTTGCGCGCGCATTGCGCCTGATGAGGATGGGAACGACCCGTGCGAGGACGAGGCTGGCGGCGATGCACCAGATCGCCATATAGAGCATTTGCGTCGGCAATGCGGTGCCTTGGTCGATCAAGTATCCGGTCAATCCGGGGCCGATTGCGGTTGCGCCGACGCTGGCTGCCACCGCAATCGCCCGGACTGAGCCGAGATTGCGGGCACCGTAAACCTCGGGCCAAAGCGCACCAACCAGAGGTGCCGTGAAGCCATAACTGACCCCAACCAAAAACATGAACGCGTAGATGCCCCAAAGCGGCGTTAGCAAACCCATTGCCAGGCACGCGCAGCACAGCGGCACGAGATAGATCGGCAACAGTCGAATGGCGCCAAAGCGATCAATCAGGTGGCCGCTGATCAGCGAGAACACTACGGTTGTGATTGCCATAATCGGAAAGGCAGCGGCAAATGCGAGCTCATTATAGCCGCGCAGCTCAACCAAATAGTCTTGGTGGAAAAAGATGGTTGTCCCAATAAAGGGCGGCGCCAAGACACCGATGAGGAGGGCGTAAAAGATCGGATCCGCTGCGACTTCGGCGACGGTCTTATCCGGCCCCAGGCGCGCGCTTGCCAAGTCCGGATCATTGGACTGAGGGCGCCGCTCAATGCGCCATAGAACGATGATCAGTGGCAACGCAAAGATGAGCAAAAGAGCCGCCGCAATGACCCAACCAATTTGCCAACCATAGCTGACGGCAACCAGCGTGAAGGCGATGGGAAGCATCGCTTCACCCGCTTGATGCCCGGGAACGATGAGAGAGGTGGCGCGCCCGCGATTGGCGACATACCAACGCCCGATCTCTGTGTAGGCAGTGTGGGTCATCATGCCTTGCCCGAACAGGCGCACCAGATAAAGCGCGAAGATGAGCACACCCAGTGTTGGCGCAAAGGCCAGCAATATGCACGCCATGGCCAGTGCTGGAGTGACAAAGCGTGCAACTTTCCAGCCTGGCATATGATCGAGCGTCCGGCCGAGAAAGGGCAGCGTCAACGCGCTGCCAATCGTGGCGATCATATACAGGCCGCCAAACTCACCATCGCTCAAACTGAACTTGCTACGGAGCTCTTCTCCAGAAAGACCGATGAAAAAGGTCTGCCCAAAGGACGAGAAGAAGGTCAGCAAAAAGCCCCCGGAAATCCACCTCGCATTGCCTTTGAGAAAACCCAGCATGCGATCTGCTATGGTGGAAATCTATTCGTCCGAAAAGCGCTAATTCAGTCGAGATGCTCGGCGCGTCAGCCGGCGCGCTTCTTTGGTGCGAAACTGCCGCGAACCTCCGAGTTGAATTGGCGCAAGGCTTTTTCACTTTCGCTCACGGCGCGCGTATACTCTTTAATGCCAGCTTTGAGGCCGCGCTGCGTCGCTTTCTCAAGTTTTGGATCCAGCTTCGAGAAGGCCTCCTGAAGCGTCTTTTCACAACGCGTATTAAAGGTTTTTTCGCGCACGACCGCCATTTCGCGCAAGACACCATTTGCAATCGCCTCCTGCAGGAAATCAATCGGCGGGCAGGACAAGCAAGGGTCGGGTAGAACCGGGGGCTTCGGGATCGGATAGCGCAGGCGCGGCGGGATAAAAATATTGATCCAATCGCGTACCAAACAGTCGCTGGCGACGCGCCCGATCACATCGATGCCACTTCCACCGAGCCAGTTTACGGGTCGCGCGGTGTTCACATCCTGGACATTCTCAGCCAGAATCGAGGCCCAGAACGTGGAATAGCTTAGCATCTGCGACCGCTGACGTTTGCGCGACAACCAAACCGCCACATTGCGAAAATACCGTGCAATCTTTTGGAACTCAGTATTTGGCGATTCGGCTTCCAAGCCGTTCAAATTGAGATCCATCCAATGGTGCCAGGTCGAATCGACAACCACACGCCCATAATCGATCGGATCGCCATCATAGACACCAACGAGACCGAAACGCCGCGCGGGGGTCGGTCCTTTGTCGTGATTGTGTGGTGGATCCGCGAGCGTATTGGCCCAGCCGATGATTTCGGGTCGCGGGCGGACGCCGTCGATTTCTGGAAACTCATCTCCTGAAACGTCACCAAATTCGTAAGTGGCGTTGAGGTTCACATCATCGTCCTCATACAACCATCCTTCATGCGCATGGTCGGGGAAGACATCGATCACACCGAGCTCGCCGCCGCACAAAACAGGATGCGGGCGAAACCGCCGTTGGAAGATGGACGCAGAGAAAAGTGGATAGCGTTTCCACTCTACAGGTTGGGGGACATTGTCGGTCTGAGCGCTACCCGGGATCTGCTCTGGCGGATCGTTCACTTTCGGGTCTTGATCCGAATCTGCAGGTTGGTGCGTGTCGAAACGCGCAGGTCCTGAAATCGGCGGGACCCCTTCTGCAATGGTCCAACGCCGCATATTGCGCACGCGCGGAATTTGATAAGCCATCGCGGCACCAAGCACATAATGGTCACCGGTTGCGAACACGCCTCCGCCTTTATTCATCCAGTCGGTGAGCGCCGCCATATCGGCATCCGTTGCGGCGAAGGGACTGCCCGTAACCTGAGTATCGCTGCCGCCTGAGTGCAGCGTTGGCGCGAAGCCAAAGCACCAGATCTGATCGTAGTCATTGATCACCAACCGACCATTGACTCGACTGGAAAAGCGAAAATTCTCGTATTTCGGCTGGGTCGGCCCAGGAGCGGCATTGACCTGCAATAGAGAGCGTTTTTGACCCAAGTCGGCTTGGTCGACGTCAAACCGCACATAGCTGTCAACGTTTGCGCGGATCAATGAGACGGCTTTTCCGATCCCAAAACCGCCAGATAAACCGACGCTGGTATCGACGACGACAAGGATCTTGACCTTTGGCCGCCGCGGGAAAAGACGCTCGATCCAACCGGCTTGCTCAAAGAACACATCCGGCAGAATCGTTTGGTTAAACTTTGCCAATTCGAACATGATTATTTACCTCTCTCTACTTTTATTTTGATATCAAAATACATGACACAATTCAGAGTACTGCTCAAAATATTTTCAAGTAAAGAGTGGTTTTTCAAAGTTTTTGTCGCCGTAGTGCGACTCTGAGTATTGCAAAGACGTTTTTCGCCTTGGCGTCACGCGGATCGATGGGAAGGGGGGTAGATAAACGCGATCCGCGCGGGGCAGACATGGGCACTCATCCGTGGCGCGCATGAGCCGTGACAGATGGCCTGAACCATAGCGCGCTTGAGAACGTCGTCCATCAGAGAGCGCGCCGCTGAGACGCGCCCCAGGGGCGCAAACGCGGGCCAATAGCAGTCCATGGCGCGGCCTATTTGATCTAGGCCGATTATTTCACATAATGTAGATTATCGAATTTATGATCGAGCTGGCCTTTAGCGTCGGCGCACCGACAGCCAGCGACACACCACGCCGGTTGGCTCGGACCATCCCATTCATCCGCCAGCGGGTCCGGCGCCAAAATCAACTGGCGCAGCGTTTATTCCTCGTTTACACGTCAGATATGGCTGCAATGGCGATGACCGGAGAACACGCTGTCGACGTTCTGGAACAGCTCAATGCGTGGCTCAGGCAGGGAGAGCCCGGCGCATTGGTCCTGATTACAGCGACAGAAGGCGGCGCCGTTCGAGCCCCAGGCGCCCTGCTCGCAGTGTGTTCGGGCGGTCATGTCGGTTACATATCGGGCGGGTGCATAGATGCAGATGTCATTTTGCAAGCCCGACAAGCAATTGCAGACCGCGCCGTCCGGTCATTGCGCTATGGCGCAGGCTCGCCATTTGTCGATCTGCCTCTGCCTTGCGGCGGGGCGATTGAAGTCCTGATCATCCCGCACCCGGATGCAGAGCCCATTCAACAGGCGTATCAATCGCTCAGCGAACGACAGAACGTTCAGTTGAACATCTCGAAAAATGGCGCTCTGTCCTGTGGCCCGACGCGTCATCAGGATTCAACGCTCTGGCACACGTTTCAGTATGCGCCGAAACTGCGGCTGAGGATTGCTGGTCGCGGCGCTGATGCCTTAGCGCTTGCCAAGATTAGCGATGCCGCTGGGTATGAGACCCATCTTCAATTGCTGGATCCGGATGATTTGCGGGAGGCGCACGCGGCGGGACTACACTTAATTGAACAATTAGACACACCGTCCAAGCTCTCCGAGATCACGGATGACCCGTGGACCGCGTTCGTTTTGATGTTCCATGATCGCGATTGGGAGACGCCGCTTTTGCAGCAAGCCTTGCGCGGACCGGCTTTTTACATCGGCGCGGTTGGAAGCGCTAAGACACATGCCAGTCGCTGCGATGCATTGCGACAGGCTGGCACGTCAGCGGCAGATATTGATCGCATAGTCGGCCCGATCGGTTTGGTGCGATCCATGCGTGATGCCTCTATGCTGGCGATCTCTACTTTGGCCGAGATCATTGAGCGATACCATGTTCTGGAAAGACCTGCGCACGCAAAAACGGCGCTGATCTTATTGGCCGCGGGTCAATCGTCTCGATATGAACACGGCGACAAACTGCTCGCCAATTTGTTTGAACGACCGGTGCTGGCGCATGCTGCGGCGCTGAAGACAGCCATACGACCGCGACGCGCCATTGCGATTGTGCCGAAAAGCGACCCAGACCGTGCGGCGCTGGTCCAACACTATGGCTGGGAGATCGTGGAAAATTCAGTCGCCGCCCACGGGCAAGCCCGGTCGATCCAATTGGGCCTTTCGGCAATTGAAGCCGATCCGAACATTGACCAGGTTTTGGTTCTGCTCGGGGACATGCCCTTCGTGCCGTCACAGCATCTCAATCGGCTCATGGCGCTCGCGCAGGATGCCAGCGTATCGGCGATCATGAGCGAAAGCGAAGGGATTCTTAGCCCCCCTGCTCTGTTCAAACGCGCCTGTTTCGCTGCCTTGCATGCGATCGACGGCGACAATGGCGCAAAGCGCGCTTTTCAAGCGATGACGCAGGAAACGCGAACGCTTGCGCTTGCGCCATCCGAAGCGCAAGATATTGATCGTGTCGCAGATTTGATGCGCGCAAAGGAGACTGAGCATGCCTGACGGGTCCCCGTCTATGGACCGCGCCCCGCTTGTCGATCAGTTCGGGCGTCAAGTGACATATCTTCGGCTATCGGTCACCGATCGCTGCGATCTGCGCTGCACCTATTGCATGGCCGAACATATGCAGTTTCTGCCCAAGAAAGATCTCCTCAGCATAGAAGAGCTCGAACAGGTCGTGCGTGCCTTCATTCGCCGCGGCGTTCAAAAGGTCCGCATCACAGGCGGGGAGCCTTTGGTGCGCAAAGGCATGCCAACTCTGTTTGAGCGGTTGGGCGCTTACTTTGAGCACGGCCTCGAGGAATTGACGGTCACCACCAATGCGACACAGCTGGAAGCCTTTGCCGACTTACTCGCCCGGGTCGGCGTCAAACGCATCAATGTCTCTTTGGATTCGCTGAACCCGGACGTTTTTGAGCGAATCACGCGCCGCGGTAAACTCGATCAGGTCCTTCGTGGCATCGATGCAGCGCTCGCCGCAGGGTTGCGGGTAAAGATCAACACCGTCGCGCTCAAATATGAAAACCTCTCCGAATTGCCGGACATGATCGAATGGGCGCACAGCAAAGGCATGGATATCACGCTGATTGAAGTCATGCCGCTCGGCGAGACGGGCGAAGACCGCATTGATCAATACATCCCGCTGCCCATGGTTCGCGACCATTTAGAGGCGAGATGGTCGCTTCAGACGCTCGACCAATATGATCCCAATGCCGGTCCATCGCGATATGTGCGCGTGGAAGATACCGGGGGCAAACTTGGTTTCATAACGCCGTTGACGAATAATTTCTGCGCTGGCTGCAATCGGGTGCGCGTCACCTGTACCGGCCGCATCTATATGTGCCTTGGTCAAGATGATCATATCGATTTGCGTGCAGCGCTCCGGGACTCCGCTGATCCGGAGGCGGCACTGGATGCGTGCCTCGATCGTGCGCTCTTTAAAAAG
This sequence comes from Pseudomonadota bacterium, assembly GCA_038531165.1. Taxonomy (GTDB): domain Bacteria; phylum Pseudomonadota; class Alphaproteobacteria; order Caulobacterales; family Hyphomonadaceae; genus Henriciella. The sequence goes on along the minus strand of JBCBBZ010000005.1, from coordinate 256,032 downwards.
CCAGAGAAACATGAGTTCTCGATCGATACGCGCGGTCAATCTCCGGCTCTGCCGCGGCATATGTCGGTGACCGGGGGCTAGCATGGCGAAAATGCTATATTTCGGTCGATTGAGCGATTTGACGGGCTTTGTCGAAGAAACGCTCGACTTACCCGGCCATATCCAAACGGCTGGAGATCTCCGACAATGGCTGGATTTGCGGTTTGACGGCGATGGCGCGCTGCTAGAGCCAACCGTGCGCATTGCGATTAACAGTGAGCTGTGTTTCGACAGTTCTGCGATTTCCGACACAGACGAGATTGCTTTGCTGCCTCCCGTGGGAGGTGGCTAAGATGCTGACCGTCTCAGATGCGCCAATAGACGCGGCAGAGCTGTTAGAGACGTTCGAGACGACCGTCGCATCCGCTGGCGCAATCGTGACGTTTTCAGGCAATGTCCGCGGACAATCAGACGCTGGCCGCGTGCAGATGCTGGATTTGCAGGCCTATTCGCCGATGACGCAGAATGGCATTGCCGCGGCCATGGATGACGCAAATCGTCATTGGCCGCTTTCAGGGCTACGCGTCGCGCATCGCACAGGTCGCATCCTGGCCGGGGAAACGATTGTCTTCGTCGCAGCCGCATCGGCGCATCGGCGCGCCGCATTTGAAGCAGCTGATTTTCTGATGGATTACCTTAAAACCAAAGCGGTGTTCTGGAAAAAAGAAGTGACCGAAGCTGGCGCCGTATGGATTGAGCCAAGAGCACAAGACTATGAGGATGCGCAACGCTGGCGGGCCAAGGAGACGACCGAGTAGATGGCTGGAATTGACGAGACGCTAACCTTTAAGCCTGTCCGCATCGCCATTCTGGTGGTGAGCGACACAAGGACATTTGAAACCGATACGTCCGGCGACCTGCTGGTCGAGCGCCTGACCACGGCTGAGCACAAATTGGCAGACCGAAAAATCATAAAGGACGACATTGAACGGATCCGTCAAACGGTCCAAACTTGGATCGATGACGCCGATATCGACGTCATTGTCTCAAGTGGCGGCACCGGGCTAACGGGCCGCGATGTAACGCCTGAAGCGGTGTTGCCGCTGTTTGAAAAAACCATAGACGGGTTTTCTGTGATTTTTCATCAAGTCAGTTATCAAAGCGTCGGCCTGTCCACGCTTCAGTCTCGAGCGATTGCCGGGCTTGCCAAGGGTACGTTCATCTTCTGCCTGCCAGGATCGAACGGCGCGGTCAAAGATGGTTGGGATAAAGTCATTTCGTATCAGCTAGATAGCCGACATAAACCGTGCAATTTGGTCGAGCTTATGCCGCGCCTGATGGAGCAATAAGATGGCAGACCTCACCCATATCGGTGACGATGGTCGGGCCCAAATGGTAGATGTTTCGGACAAGACCGAAACGGAGCGGAGCGCCATCGCGCGCGGCTTCGTACGCATGTCCAAAGCCGCTTTCGCCGCCGCCACGGACCGCGACACAGCCAAAGGTGACCCAATCGCAATCGCCGAACTTGCCGGAATTATGGGCGCGAAGAAGACCTCTGATCTCATTCCACTCTGCCACCCCCTCCCCTTATCCAATGTCAAAGTGGAAATCAGTGCGGACCCAGAAACGCAACAGATGAATGTCACCGCAAGGGCCAAAACGTCGGGTAAGACAGGCGTCGAAATGGAAGCTTTGACCGCCGTATCCGTCGCCTGTCTAACGCTTTACGATATGCTGAAAGCCATCGATAAGTCGATGCAAATCCATGGCATCGAATTGATTGAAAAGACCGGCGGAAAGTCCGGGCATTATCAAAAGGCTCGCGCATGAGCCGACTGATCAGCGTTGATGATGCGGTCGATCACATTTTGGCCCATCAACCGATGCAGAAAATCGAGACCCTCTCGATCGCAAACGCGCTTGGGCGGCGATTGGCAAAACCCGTGATCGCCCGCACAACACATCCCCCGGCCGCAATGTCGGCGATGGACGGATATGCGGTTAGACTGGCTGATGTCGCAGCGCCGCAATCGCGCTTGACGGTGATTGGCGAGGCCCCCGCGGGCGCCCCGTTTGCGGGGTCTGTAAGCCCCGGTGAAAGCGTGCGGGTCTTTACCGGGTCCGTGATCCCGGACGGCGCAGATCATATCGTGATCCAAGAAGACGCAGCACGGGATGGCAATACCGTCTTAATCGAGGAGGCGCATACGCAGCCGCGACATATCCGAACCGCGGGTTTGGATTTCCAGACCGGCGACGAACTTATCCCCGCGGGTAAAATGCTGACGCCAATGCATGTTTCGGTCATTGCCGCGAGCAACAATGCCCAGGTCGATGTCGAGGTCCCGCTGCGGGTTGGCTTGCTCGCCAATGGCGATGAGTTGCGCCCGCCCGGACCGGCCTTGAAATTTGGTGACATTATCAACTCAAACCCATTTGGCTTATCGGGTTTGATCCAAGCTTGGGGCGGGCAAGCGATCAATCTTGGAATTGCGTCTGATAGCGTCGACTCGATCCATGAACGAATGGCGGCTCAACCCGACATCGATATTTTCCTTCCGATTGGCGGTGCGTCGGTCGGCGATCACGATCATGTCCGCGCAGCTTTTCTCGCGGCAGGGTTCGACCCTCTATTCGAGAAAATAGCCGTCCGGCCAGGCAAGCCAACCTGGTTGTTCAAGCGGGATCGGCAAATCGTACTCGGTTTGCCTGGCAACCCCGCTTCAGCGACGGTGTGTGCGCACCTGTTCTTAAGCCCCCTGCTGGGCATTGATTGGCGGCAGAAGCTGGTGACGGCGCAAATCAGCGCTGCGCTGCCGGCCAATGGGCCCCGGGAGCAATTCATGCGCGCCCGCGCGACGATAAGCTCTGTCGGTACGGTCGAGGCGGCGCCAATTGGCAGCCAAGACAGCTCTCTGCTAACGCCATTTCTGAGCAGCAATGCCCTCATCCGGCGGCCCGCGAATGCCCCGCCCTTAGAGCCCGGTTCGGCAACGCAAATGCTATTCATCGCCCCCATCATCTGAACAGCGTGACCCCAGAAATGACCGCAAACGCGCCCGGAGCGATTTTGCTTTGGCGATTTCGCTTTTTTGACGGGACGAGCCTTTACTGATGAACCGATTGGCTCATTATGGAACCCTACGTGAAGGCGGGCTCTATTGGGAGCTGCCGCGACCAGGTGATGGAGGCTGCCCACCATGGTGACACTTAATATAAACGGCGACTCAGTTTCAGTGGAGGTGGAAGACGACACCCCGCTGCTCTGGGTGATCCGGGAACATCTCAACCTTACCGGCACCAAATATGGCTGCGGGATTGCGCAATGTGGGACGTGTACGATCCATCTGGATGGCACAGCGATACGCTCGTGCGTTTATCCCGTTGGCGCGCTGAGTGGTGAAGAAGAAATCACGACGATTGAAGGGCTTTCAGAGGATGCGAGCCATCCGGTGCAAGCGGCATGGGCGGAGCTGGACATCCCGCAATGTGGCTATTGCCAGCCGGGTATGATCATGGCGGTGGCTGGGATGCTCAACAACAACCCCAATCCAACCGATGAAGACATCGACGCCGAAATCACGAATATTTGCCGCTGTGGGACGCTCGCGCGCGTTCGCAAAGGCATCAAACTCGCTGTCGATAAATCATAAGGGAGGTTGGCATGGCAGACACAGCAACACTTTCCCGACGCGGATTTATTATCGGCACCGGCGCGACCGGTTTGACAATTGGTATTTTGGCGAGCTGCTCCCCGACGAGCACGACGCCCGAGGCGCCCGATTTTTCCGATTTACCCCCAAACCCAGAGGTCAATGCCTGGGTTCATATCGATCATGATGACACCGTCACTGTGCGGATTGCGCGATCTGAAATGGGCCAAGGCACGCTGACCGGCTTAGCGCAACTCGTCGCCGACGAGCTCGACTGCGACTGGAACAAGGTCAAAACAGAATATCCAACGCCCGGCGAGAACTTAGCGCGCGAACGCGTCTGGCGTGACTTTTCCACAGGCGGCAGCCAAGGCGTCCGCGGATCGCAAGAATATGTCCGAGAAGGCGCAGCCGCCGCGAAAGCGATGCTGATCGAAGCTGCGGCGCTCGAATGGGGCGTTCCAGTTGAAGAGTGTACCTCTGCAGACAGCGTCATCACGCACGGCCCATCCGGTCAAACAACAACCTATGGCCGCGTCGCTGGCGCTGCAGCGCAGCTCGCCCCACCGCTTGAGGTTACCGTAAAAGATCCGAGCGTGTGGAAAATTATCGGACAACCGAAGCCACGCCTCGATACAGCAGAAAAACTCACCGGCAAGCAGGTTTATGGCGCCGATGTGCAGCTCGAGGGCATGCTCAGCGCTTCGATTAAACAGGCCCCGAAAATTGGGGCGACGCTGAAATCATTCGAAGCGTCGGCGGTTGAAAACATGCCGGGCGTGCAGAAAGTCGTCGCCATGCGCAACCCGTTTGGCGAAGGCAACAATGCCGTTGCGGTGATCGCCGATACCTGGTGGCGGGCGCATAAGGCGCTCGAGGCCCTTCCCGTCGAGTGGGAAGGCGGCGTCGCGTTCTCGAGCGCCGCGTTCGAAGCTGAGCTGGACGATGGGCTGACCGCAGACGAGGCGTTTGTCGGCAATGGCGGCGGCGATGTTACCAGCGCGTTCGAAGCCGCGGATCGGATCGTCGAGGCGACCTATAATATGCCGTTTCAAAACCATGCCTGCATGGAGCCGATGAACACGACCGCGCTCTATACCGAAGATCGCTGCGAGATTTGGTGTCCCACGCAAAACGGCGAGGCCGCCTTGGCTGCCGTTTCAGAAGCGTCTGGCCTGCCGATCGAACAGTGCGAGGTGTATAAGATTCACCTCGGCGGCGGGTTCGGTCGCCGCGGCGCACCCGACTATGTCCAGCAGGCGGTTATGCTCGCCATGGAAATGCCAGGCACCCCGATCAAATTGCTCTGGTCGCGCGAAGAAGACATGATCCACGGTTTCTTCCATCCGACAACAAAAGGCCGTGTGCGCGGATCGCTTGACGCGGATGGCAATCTAACCGGCTTGCATTTGAGGATTTCCGGGCAGTCCATTTTGGCGGCGCTGATCCCGCAAGCGCTCCAAGATGGGGTCGATTATGCAACCTTTCAGGGCTTGCTGCCATCTGGCGTCGACCCGCGCTTGGAAGATCAGACACTCGAATACACGTTCGACAATTTTCTGATTGATCACGCCATGCGGAACCCGCCCGTCCGGCCGGGATTTTGGCGCGGCGTGAACCTCAACCAGAATGCGATTTATCTCGAGTGTTTTATGGATGAGTTGGCTTATGCCGCCGGTCGGGATCCGTTAGAGTTTCGCCTCGCCTACTTAAAGGACAGCCCGAAAGCGACCGCCGTCCTGCAAGCCGTCGCGGATCGTTCCGGATGGGGCCAAGATGACGGCATCGCGCGCGGGCTGTGTGTGATGTATGGCTTTGGATCCTATGTCGCCGCCTGCGCTGAGGTCACGGTCGATGACACAGGATTTCTCACCATTGACCGGATCGTCGCAGCGACAGATCCCGGCTACGCTGTCAATCCGCAACAAATCGAGGCGCAAGTCGAAGGGTCGTTCGTCTATGGTCTCTCGGCCATGCTATATGGCGAAATCACGTTCGAAGACGGGATGGTCCAAGAGCAAAATTTTGATGCTTACGACTCGATGCGTTTGGCGGCGATGCCGGACGTCGAAACCATTATCATGCCGTCGGGTGGGTTCTGGGGCGGCGTCGGTGAGCCGACCATTGCGGTCGCTGCACCTGCCGTCCTCAACGCAATTTATGCCGCGACAGGCAAGCGTATCCGTCAGCTTCCGATTAAGGATCAAGACTTACGGAATGCGTAAGGCGCACATTTGCCTCGCCCTGCCCGCCCTCGGCCTGATCAGCTTGGGGGCGTGCGGCGGCGGGCCATCGGCGCCCAATCGCAGTGTGCAAAACCTCGATGCAAACCAAATTGGGGTCGGCGCGAGCCTCAGTGCGGCCTGCGCGGGCTGCCATTCGCATAGCTCTGGCGCCATCGTATCACTGGCAGACTATAGCGAGGCGCACCTCATCGAGCGGCTCAACTGGTACAAAGCGGACGTTTCAGGGACAACGGTCATGCATCGCTTGGCGCGCGGGTATACAGAGGCGGATATTGCCTCGATTGCGCGCCATCTTAGCACCCAGGAGCGACCGGAATGAGGTTTGCCGTCAATCGCCGCCAAGCCATGCTCACAATAGCTGCAGGCTTTAGCGCAGGCGCGCTGGCCTCTGCCCAATCGAACATCAAAGCCAAAATCGTTATTATCGGAGGTGGCTTCGGAGGCGCCAGCGCGGCGCGCGCCTTACGCACGCTTTTGCCAGTTGCTGACATCACATTGGTCGAAGCCAATGCCACCTATACGGCTTGCCCGTTTAGCAATTTGGTCCTTGGCACGGATCGCCCGATGGCCGCGCAGCAGTTTTCGTATGCCGCCCTCAGCGCGTCTGGGATCGCCGTCATCACGACGCGCGCGCAAGACATAGATCCGGCGGCGCGGAAGGTTTCTTTGGAAGACGGATCCGAGCTGTCTTTCGATCGCCTCATCCTCTCACCCGGCATCGATATCCGTTGGGGCGCGTTGGAGGGGTACGATCCTGCAGCGGCCGAGCGCCTGCCTCATGCTTGGAAAGCCGGACCGCAAACGCTGCTCTTGCGACAGCAACTCGACGCACTCGAAAACGGCGAGACTGTTTTAATGACAGTGCCCGAAGCGCCCTATCGCTGCCCGCCGGGGCCCTATGAGCGGGCGAGCATGATCGCTCACTTCCTGAAAACGCGGAAACCACGCTCGAAGCTGATTGTCTTAGATCGCAAGGACAGCTTTTCGAAGATGGCTCTGTTCAAAGAAGCCTGGGCCGAACACTATCCGGATCATCTCGAATGGCGCGGCGCCCAGGATGATGGCGGGATCATCCGGATCGACGCAGAAAATCGCGAAGTATTTTCCGACTTCGGTCAAGAATCTGGCGCCGTGATCAATGTCATTCCGCCGCAAAAGGCTGGCATCATCGCGGAACGCGCTGGGGTCACGGACACAACGGGCTGGTGTCCCATCAACGCGATCAGCTTTGAGTCGACGCTCCAGCCAAACATTCATGTGATTGGCGACGCCACGATCGCCGCACCGATGCCGAAATCTGCGTTCTCAGCCAGTTTGCAGGCGAAGATTTGCGCGATCGCTGTCGCCAACTTGCTCGGCGGGCGCACGCCGGAAGCGACCATTTTGGCGAACACGTGCTATTCCTACACAGCGCCCGACGAAGCGATATCGATTGCCGGGGTCTATTCCAATGCCGGCGGCACTTTCTCGAGCATTGAAAAGGCAGGCGGCGTGAGCCCGCTGGCGGCCAGCAAAGCGGTTCGTGCGGATGAGGCGGCGCAAGCCGCGCACTGGTTTCAAACCATTACCGACGAGGCCTTTGCGTGAAACCCTGGGCGGCCTTCGGAGGTGCGGTCAGTATCGCGTGTTCGGGGGAGCCCGCCGCCCTCATTTCGCAAAGTGACCTGTCGGGTGACGCCCTCGTGACGCCGCTAACACAGCTGCCCGGCGATGCTGAACGCGGTCGCACCATTTTTGCGGACCGCGACACCGGCCATTGCGTTCTCTGCCATGCGGTTGACGAATTAGACGTTGAATTTCAAGGCAATGTCGGTCCGGATCTAAGCTGGGTCGGTGACCGATTGAGTGCTGGGCAATTGCGCCTACGGATTGTTGACTATCAACTTGTTACCCCAGGCGCGCTGATGCCCTCCTATTATCGGACACATGACTTATATCAAGTTGGCGATGCGTTTCAGGACGAGACCATCCTAACAGCAGAGCAAGTAGAAGATTTGGTCGCTTATCTTGGGCAACTCAAAAAGGCTGATGCGGACAATGACAGCTAAACCCATTCTGACGCGGCGACGCCTGCTCGAACTTGGCGCAGGGACGGTTTTCATAACCGCCTCGCCGATTACGAGTTATGCGGCGCAATCGGATTTGGATCAGGCCCGCCACACCTTGTTCGGTGAGCGCCCGATCCAAGATGGCCGCGTCACACTCAAGCTGCCGCCGATCGCTGAAAACGGGCATTCCGTTCCGCTCTCTGTTGGCATCGAAAGCCCGATGACCGAAACGGACTACGTGAAACGCGTTGCGATTCTGTCTCCGCGCAATCCGCTTTCGCTCATTGCGCAATACCATTTCACACCGCAATCAGGCGAAGCTTACGCGGCCGGCCGCATCCGCTTGGCGGGCACCCAGACCCTAGAGGCCATCGCGGAAATGAGCGATGGGACCCTATGGTCCGGTCGGATGGAAACGGTTGTCACCCTCGCAGCTTGCGTGGTCTTATAGGAGCGCCTCATGGCTGGTATTCGCCTCGCTGTCCCAAGCCCAGTTCATCAGGGCGAAATCATTGAAATCAAAGCGCTCATTCAGCACGCTATGGAAAGCGGATTCCGACGGGGCGCGCGCGGGGAAGTGATTGAGCGCAACATACTGACGCGCTTCGAATGCGATCTGAACGGAACGCTCGTCTTCGCCGCGGACTTGCATCCCGGTGTGGCCGCGAACCCGCTGATCACGTTCCATCTCAAAGCCATGGAGCCTGGAACCCTGACTTTCACTTGGACAGATCAACATGGTGAGATTTGGCAAGACTCCGCCGCGCTTAAGATCACATGAAGCGGCTTTTTGCGCTTATGGCAGGGGCGCTGATCTCCGGCTGCTTTGCGCCCTCCGCGCCTGATGCCTCCTCGGTTTTGGACGCCAACGAGATACGGTCTGGTACGCACTTCCTCACCCCGGAGACACAAGCGCTCCAAGCGGATGCGTTCGCAAATCCTGGCTTTTTGTGGGTCGATCGCGGGGCGGTGCTGTTTGAGCAACCGATAAGCGATCGCCCGCCCTGCGTGACGTGCCATGAGGCTGGCCTAAAGGGGGTCGCTGCAACTTATCCGAAAATGGACCCGGTGAGCGGTCAGCTTTTCAATCTAGAAGGTCGCATCAATCAGTGTCGCGTCACGCATCAGAAGGCTGCGCCGCTCACGTATGAAAGTGATGATCTCCTCGCCTTAAGCGCGTTTGTGGCCAATCAGTCCCTGGGCGATCCAATCCGCGTCGATATAACTGGCGACGCTGCGAAACACGTCCGGCAAGGCCGCGACTATTTCACCACCCGGCGCGGGCAGTTCAATCTGTCTTGCCAGCAATGCCATACACAGCATTGGGGCCAGAAGCTGCGCGGCGATACGATCAGTCAGGGCCATGGCAACGGCTTTCCCGCCTATCGATTTGAATGGCAGTCTCTCGGCTCTTTGCACCGACGCCTGCGCGATTGCGACACCGGCGTGCGCGCGCAACCCCTGCCCTATGGCGACCCGACCTATATCGCTGTCGAACTCTTCCTCGCCGCCCGCGCCCAAGGCTTGGATATGGAAAGCCCAGCCGTGCGGCGATAAAAAACAGCGAGCGCTATGGCTCGCTGTTTCAGGTTCAGAGAGATCGCCAGTGCTTACAAGGGCGATCTCGGTTCGTCTTCCAGACCTCAAAACGATGCAGTGATCCGGCCAAAAAAGGTGCGGCCCAATGTGTCGTATGTTGCGGGATAGGTGTTAGATTGCTGCGCCGATGCGTCGCCGATGATCACATACCCTTCGTCGGTGAGGTTCTCGATGCCGAACGTGAGCGATACATTGTCACGAACATCCCAGAACAGCGTCAGATCGAACTGATCATAGGGATCAAGATTACATTCAGGGTGTTGCAAATATACCCCATCAATACGCTTGATCTTGGAACACCTCTCTCAAGTCGCCCTTCCAAGCGCCATGATACTTCCTCAACAGCGTCTCAGCTGGCGTGAGACCCGAGCTGATGGTGTGGTCCAGCTCCTGCAAAAAGCCGGTTTCGTCGTCGCCCGAGACGGAAAGCTTGGCACGCGTTTTCAGGCCCGCCCGCGCGATGTTCAGGACCTCTTTGCCAAGATCCTGCAGGGTTCGCCCGCCCGGCACCGGCGCTTTCAGTCCCAGCGTGCGAACACTCTGACGGAGCGCCTCGCGATCGCCGTCACGCCAGTCTTTGACCAGGTCCCATGCCGCATCCAAAGCGTCGCCATCATATAAAAGCCCTGTCCAGAACGCGGAAAAGGCACACAAACGCGACCAAGGCCCGGAATCGCTGCCGCGCATCTCCAAAAACCGCTTGAGGCGAACTTCTGGGAAGATGGTGGAGAGATGATCTTCGAAATCATCGATCGCTGGTCGCTCCCCCGGTAAAATGGGCAGGTTTCCGGACATAAAATCGCGGAAACTCAACCCCGATGCATCGAGATACGTCCCCTTGCGGCGGACAAAGTACATTGGGACGTCGAGCGCATAGTCGACATATCGCTCGAAGCCAAAACCGTCTTCGAACACAAACGGTAGCATACCCGTCCGATCGGGATCGGTATCCGTCCAAATCTGTGACCGGTAAGACAAAAAGCCGTTTGGCCGGCCATCCAGAAACGGGGAATTTGCAAACAGCGCTGTCCCGAGCGGCTGCAAGGCCAGCGAGGTGCGGAACTTTTTGACCATGTCCGCTTCAGATCCATAATCCAAATTGCTTTGGACTGTGCACGTTCGGAACATCATCTGTCGGCCAAGCCGTCCGACTTTGTCCATGTAAGCCCGCATGATTTTGTAGCGGCCTTTCGGCATAATGGGCGTTTCATCCATCGACCAGATCGGGCTGGCGCCGAGCCCAATAAACCCAACGCCGAGCGGATCCGCAATCTTTTGGACCTCTTTGAGATGCTGGCCCACTTCATTGCAGGTCTCATGAATATGTTCGAGCGGGGCGCCCGACAGCTCGAACTGTCCGCCGGGTTCGAGACTGACGCTCGCCCCATCCTTCTTAAGCCCGATCAGAAAGCCATTTTCCTCAATCGGTTGCCAGCCAAATTCGCGGCTCAGCTCGGCTAAAATGGCGCGAATGGACGCCTCGCCATCATACGGCAGAGGCTTTAGATCCGCCCACGTGAACCCAAATTTCTCGTGTTCAGTCCCGATCTTCCAGTCTGCTTTTGGTTTGCAGCCCGCTTCGAACCATTCCACCAGCTCGTCGGTCCCGGATAGACGCGGCGCGGATTCATCAATGTCCTTGGTCGGAGTTGTCACGCCCCTATCCTCCTCGAAAATTTATGTCTGAGGCAAATAGGGAGGATTCTGCCAATCGCCAACCAGCGATTGCCAAAGGGTCAGCGCAGCGATGGCAGCCGTCTCGGCGCGCAAGATCCGCGGGCCGAGTGTGATCGCCATGACAAAGGGCTGGGCGCGGAGTTGAGCGCGCTCGTTTGGTGAGAAGCCGCCTTCCGGCCCGATCAAGACCCCTGCCCCTTTCTCTCTGAGCGTCGACTTGCGATCCTCCAGCGGGGCCGCCGCGCCATTTTCATCGCAATAAATCAGAGGCTTAGCCGTGTTCCAGGACGCCAAGAGCTTGGCCAAAGGCTGGGCCTCAACAATCTCCGGCAGATCCATTCGTTCGGTTTGCTCTGCGGCTTCGATGGCCAGTAAGCGCATGCGATCTGTCCGGACTCGCTGAGATTGCGTGTAGTCGGTGATCACAGGTTGGATCTGTCGGACGCCCAGCTCGGTCGCTTTCTCGACGATAAAGTCGGTCCTGCTTTTTTTAACCGGTGCAAATATCAGGGTAAGATCCGGCCCGGGGTGCTGCTCGCGGATCCGCGCGGTAGGGGTCAGGCGCGCGCGCTTGCCCTCAAGCCCTAGGAGACATCGCCATTCCCCATCCCGCCCATTAAACACACGCACCGTCGCGCCCGCGCTCAGCCGCATGACCCGGGTCAGGTATTTGGCTTGCGAATCTGCAAGCGCAAAGCTTTGCCCTTCGACCAGCGATGCGTCAGTGTAGAGGCGTGGCATATGGCTCATCTTGGCCTCTATAGAGCCAGTGCGATTGCGCGTTAAGGCATGGCACGCCAAATAAAAATCGTTATAGACAGCGCATGACCGATCCATCTGAGCCAGATCAATCGCTGCGCGGCAATATCCCGCTCGACAGTGCTTTGCCAGAGTGGCTGAAAAGCTTGCCACAAGACGCACGTCCGTATGCGGTATTGGCGCGTTGGGATCGTCCGATCGGGATTTGGCTCTTATTGTTGCCGTGTTGGATGGGGCTTGCGCAAATGCGCATACCATCGGGATTCACCTGGATCGACCTGGTCTGGATCCCGCTCTTTGCGATTGGCGCCATTGCCATGCGGGGTGCGGGCTGCACTTGGAATGATATTCAGGACCGCGACTTAGATGCGCAAGTCGAACGGACCGCGATGCGGCCCTTACCCGCGGGCGATGTCACGCTTCGAAATGCCTATGTGTTTCTGGCGGCGCAGCTGGGCGTCGGCTTGTTCGTCTGGCTGTGTTTGCCGCTCGACGCCAAAATCGTCGCGCTCTTATCGGTGCCGTTGGTCGCGGCCTATCCATATATGAAGCGGATCACTTGGTGGCCGCAGGCATGGCTCGGCTTCACTTTCAATTTCGGTGTACTGGTCGGGGCAGCCACAGCGTCAAGCGTTACCGGCGCGACGGTGGTCTTATACCTAGGTTTGGTCTGTTGGACCATCGCCTATGATACGATCTATGCTTTGCAAGACCGTGAGGATGACGCCTTGATTGGCGTCCGTTCCACCGCCCGTTTAATGGGCGACAAAGTTCTCACCGGCGTCTTTGTGTTTCACCTCATAGCAACCATGCTGATCTTTTTAGGCGCCTATTTTGCGGGCGCGGACCGGATTGGCGCGGTGCTGGCACTGGCATTTTTGGTCCACGGCATTTGGCAGATCGGTCAACTCTCGCATAAGCGCGAAGTCAACGCGCTAAGGGTGTTTCGATCGAACCTATGGGCCGGTACAATCATCGTTGTCGGATTATCGCTCGCAGCGCTCATCTAAGGAGGTCTTGTCTACCGCTGGGGGAAGCGCGTACACTCCAGATATGCCTGCTGCAAAACGAATCCGCCCCCTTGATCTATTCACCCGCGAAGAGTGGGCGCATATCTCTCGCCGGTCCGATCTCTTGGGCCTGGGAATGGTGGTGCACTGCTGGGCGGTTATTGGACTGTCAATGGCGGCGGCGATTTGGCAGCCCTGGCTGATTTTCTTGGCTGTGCCGATTATCGGCGCGCGCCAGCTCGGGCTCGCTGTATTGATGCATGAGGCCGCGCATGGTGGCTTGGCGCGGAATTTAGCAATCAACGATTTCTTCGGGCACTGGCTCTCGGGCGCACCGATCGGCGGCAGCCTTAAGTCTTATCGGCCCTATCATCTGCAACATCATAAGTACGCGCAGCAGGCAGAGGACCCTGATTTGTCTCTATCGGCGCCGTTCCCAATTACACAGGCTTCTCTGCAGCGCAAAATCATACGCGACCTGACCGGGCAGACTTTCTACAAGCAAAGGGTCAATCAGTTCGCCAACGCGCTAGGGCTGAAGATCCGAAAGGGCGTGAAGACAGCCAACCGAATGCAAGCTGCGCGCGAAGCTGCGGTGCCATTTTTGATCACCAATAGTATCATCTTCGCTGTTTTGACCTTGCTCGGACACTGGTGGGCGTTTTTTGTGCTCTGGCTTCTGCCAATGGCGACCTGGAATATGATGGTGACGCGGTTACGAAACATCGCAGAGCATGCCGTCGTGCCGGATCACAATGATCCGATGCAGCACGCCCGCACAACACATGCCAGCTGGCTTGAACGTATTTTCATCGCGCCATATTGGGTGAATTATCATTGCGAGCATCATATGTTTATGCACCTGCCCTTTTACCGGCTGGCCGAAGCCCACGCGCTTTTGGAGTTGAAAGGCATTACCCGCAATATGGAAGTCCAACATGGATATTGGGGCGTGATCAAGTCGGCGGCCAGCAAGCCAGCTGCGATGGTCCGCGTATGACGGTTCAGGAGGTGCGCGCTCAAAACGTCCTTGGTGGCACGCTGCAGCCATGCAGCCATGATCCACTGACCGGGTTTTACCGCGATGGGTGCTGCAATACCGGCCCCATGGACAAAGGTCTGCACACGGTTTGCGTGACGGTCACCGCCGCGTTTTTGCAATATAGTTTTCAGCGCGGCAACGACCTGATTACGCCACGGCCAGAGTTTCGCTTTCCGGGCCTCAAACCCGGCGACAATTGGTGCTTATGTGCGTCGCGCTGGGAAGAAGCCCGGCAAATGGGCGTCGCGCCCCCCGTCCACTTAGAGGCGACCCATCATAAGACGCTCGCAATCGTAGATATTGCTCATCTCAAAGCGCACGCGACGGAGGTAAAGCCCGAATGACCTTGTATATTGAAATGGTCTCGGATCTCGTTTGCCCATGGTGTTGGGTCGGCCTACGACGCCTCCAAGGCGCGATCAAACGGGTCCCGGAGCTTGAGGTCGAGATTTTGTTTCGACCCTATGAGTTGGACCCGACAATCCCGGCCGGGGGCACCGACTATAAATCGTACATGAAAGCCCGTTTTGGATCGGATCAAAGCCGCGATCGCGCCAACCAAATGCGGGACCTTCTCATTCAATATGGTCGCGAAGAGCATATCCCATTTGAGTTCGACAAAATCACCCGTCGTCCCAACAGTTTTGATGCGCACCGCTTGGTTCGCTGGGCGCAAGGCCAAAGGCTTGGCCTGCAAGCAAAAGGGGCGCTGTTTGAAGCTTATTTCTCAAACGGCCAGGATATTGGCGACCACGAGGTTTTGGTGACCATCGCCGCGAAGATTGGCCTAGATGCAAATCTCGTTTCGGATTTGCTTGCTGGCGACGCCGATGTCGCAACCACTCGCGAAGAGCAAGCCTTATTCCGTCAGATGGGGATATCTGGCGTACCGACCTTTATCGCGCACCGTCAAATTGCCGTTCAAGGTGCGGAATCATCGGAAAAATTGGCCCGGTTTCTCACCACAGCCGCGGAACATGCGCTCGCGACAGCCGCGCCTAACTGAGTTGGGCGTCCACCAATTTCTTGTAAGCGCCATCGCGCGCGATTAAGTCTTCATGCGGTCCAGACTCGACCACTCGCCCGGCCTCTAGAACGATAATTCGGTCAGCCATGCGGACTGTGGATAGTCGGTGCGCGATGATCAGCGTTGTTCGATTGCGCGTGAACTCTGCCAATGCCGCTTGGACATGCGCTTCGCTTTCCGCGTCGAGCGCGGAGGTGGCCTCATCCAGCAACAAGATCGGCGCGTCGCGCAGGATCGCTCTGGCGAGCGCCACGCGCTGCCTTTGTCCGCCAGACAAGCTCCGTCCCATCTCGCCGACATTGGCTTGATATTGGTCGGTGAGGGTTTCCACAAATCCGTGTGCGTGAGCGGCTTTTGCAGCGGCAACGATGTCTGCCTGTGACGCACTGAGGCGGCCGAGCGCGATATTCGCGGCCACCGTATCATCAAAGAGCGTCGTATCTTGCGAGACGAGCGCGGTCGCTCTGCGCAAATCCGCTGCCTTAAGGGTCCGGATATCTCGGCCATCCAGCCGGATTGTGCCGCTTGTCGCATCATACAAACGCAGCAGAAGGTTGAAGAGCGTGGATTTACCAGCGCCGCTTGGCCCGACAAAAGCAACCGTCTCGCCGGCCGGAACCTGAAACGAGAGACCTGTGAGCGCGGCTGTGCCATCCGGATACGCGAAATGGACATCCTCAAATGCGATATTGCCCTGCGCGGTCGCCAAAGGTTCGGCGGATGGCGGATCGGCGACGTCTTGGCTGGCATCGACAATTTCGAAAACACGATCGGCGGCGGCCCCGCCCTCTTGCGCAACCGCGTTCAGAGTTCCCAATGCGCGCAGTTCGGGTGCCGCGATCCCAATCGCGCCGATGATTCCGAGCAATGCCCCAAGGGAGCTGTCCCCCGTCGCAATGCGCCAGGCGGAGAAGCCGAGAATGCCGGCTAACGCAATCCCGCCTGTGACTTCTAAGATCGGGTCGACCGCGGCTTTATCGGTAAGGACTTTCAAAAACAGCTTCGATCGCTCAACAAAACCCTGTTTGGCGCGATGTTTTTGATACGCCTCCAGACTATACGCTTTGATGATCCGATGCGATTGGAACCCCTCTGAAAGCAATGCTGTCACATCTCCGACCTGACGTTGCGCCCGTTTCGCCCGTTTTCGAACGCGCTCGCCAAGCGCAATCACGGGCCAGAACGCGATCGGATAAACGACCAAGAGGATCAGGGTCAGCTGCCAATCAAGATACAACATGATCGCGAAGGCGCCGATCACCGTGACGACGCTCTTGGTGAAATTGTTCGCAAACCGCAATCCGGCGTCGCGGATCGAGTTCACGTCATTGATGAACCGAGAGACAAATCCGCCCGACGCATCCCCACTCAAACGGGCATGATCTCCCTCGATCAAATGATCGAACTGGATTTGCTGAATATCGACCAAAGCCCGTTGGACACCGGTATTGTTCAGCACCGTCATCAGGTAGAGCGATATGGCCCGCCCGGCAGACAGCGCGACGATCCCCCCAGCGGCCCACCAAACCCAGTCACTACCGCCATCCGGGGTTTCGATGGCCGATTGGATACCATTGCCGACAAAGGCCAATATCGCTGCATAGGAGTTGGCGAACAGCGCCGTCAGGACGGCGAAGCCGGTGCCAGCGAGAAACCAAGTCAAATGCGGTTTAAAATAGGTCTTGAACAGTCGAAACAGACTGCCCGACTTCGTTGAAGCGTCAGCCGTCTTAGACGTGATGATGATCACCCGTTTCTGGGTCCAAGAGCTTATGCGCGTGGAGAATAAAATAGCGCATTTCTGCGTGATCTACCGTCCGTTGCGCCGCCCCTTTCCAGGCATCATAGGCTTCTTTGTAATTTGGGTACGCCCCGACAAAATCGAGTTTGGAGAGATCTTGAAACTCAATATCGGTCACGTCTTTCAGCTCACCGCCAATGACGATGTGCAAGAGTTGCTTGTTTTCGGCGCCGTCATGCATCTTTGGCCGCTCCGTCAAATGGGTCTTTTCCTGCGGGGGCAAGCTCCCATTCGGATCTGGAAGATTAACACCCTCGACTCGCGCTGATAACAGGGAATGCAGGGGCTTTCCAGCCGCCAAAAGGCTTCTTTGTGCGGGCGCGCTGCGGTTGAAAACAAATGTTTCACCGAGATGCGTGGTCGCAAGTCCGCCAGCTTCCTGAACCAAGAGAGCGCCGGGGGCGAGGTCCCAGTCTGATTTCCGCCACAAGGTGAGGACGGCATCGAAGCGTCCGCTGGCCACCCAACAAAGGCGCAAAAGCGTCGCATTTGGTTTAGGTTGTGCAAGGTTGACCTTTGGCCAGGGCACTTTCCAGCCCGGATGGGTGAGCATCCCTTGATTGGAAATCAATCGGCATCCCGCCTCTTGAGCGCACGCAGATACGTGGATCTGGTCGCGGTTCAAATAGGCGCCGCCGCCGCTCCGAGCAAAATAAAGTTCCTTCAGGCTGGGCGCGAAAACAACGCCGACGCGGGGGCGATTGCGCTCAATCACACCTAGACCGATGCACCAATAAGGTTCGCCGCGCATGAACGCGCGGGTGCCATCAATCGGATCGACGATCCACACACGCTTTGCGGTCAACGTCGCCTCGGCGCGCTTCGATTCCTCCGACAACCAACCATAATCGGGGCGCGCCGACATAAGCCGCTCTCGTATCAGACGATTGACCGCAATGTCGGCTTCGGTCACGGGATGCCCTTTGGCTTTATCCCAGGTGTGAAGGCTGGCGCGCTCAAAATAATCCAATGCGAGGTCGCCTGCCTCGCGCGCAACGGACTGCAGCAGTTTTAGATCGTCTTGATCAGCCTTATTCTCCGGCAATCGACATATCCTCGATGAGGATGGATGGCGCGTCACGGGTGCTGCGAAACTCCAGATCAGATGCCGGGATGAGCCGCGCAAACATGCCTGGTAGATCGCCGGCAATCGTGACTTCTGAGACGGGGAACTGAATGTCGTCGCCCTCAAACCAAAAGCCCGCTACGCCGACCGAATAGTCGCCGGTGTTCGGATTGATCGAGGGTCCAAACATGTCGGTCACAAGCAAACCTTGCCCCACCTGTTTCATCAGCGCTTGCGGGGTGTGCGCGCCGGGCGAGAGATAGGCATTGGATGCGCCGACACTCGGAGAGGATCCAAACCCAGACTTCGCATGTCCATTCGGGATCAGCCCCAATTGCTTCGCAGACGATCCGTTCAGAAGCCATCGCGTGAGCACGCCGTCATCGATCAGTTTGACTTCCGAAACCGGGCGACCTTCACCATCAAAGCTACGGCTGCCCAATCCGCGGGACCGGAAGGGATCATCGATTAAGTCTATGCCGGGGGCGAAAACGCGGTCTCCAAGCTTGTCTTTTAAGAAAGACACGCCGCGCGCCACGCTCGGCCCCGCGATCGCTGACAAAAGCGCTCCAATCAGACTGCTGGAGACGCGGCGATCATAAATCACGGCGCCCGTTTGAGTTTTGATTTTTCGCGGTGCCAATCGTGCGACAGCGCGCTCGCCGGCAATTTTACCGATCTCCTCAGCGGCGGGACGATCCTCCAGCCGGCGCACGGTCCGGCTTTCAAAATCACGCTCCATGGCGCCGTCTTTTTCAGCGATCACAGCGAGGCCCAGCCCCGTCACACCGCTTTTGCGATACGCCGAAAAGCCATTGCTTGCGGCGACCCATCGCTCATCTTCGCTCCACTCGCAGCCGCAACTTGAAACCTGCTGCACCCCATGGACGCCACGCGCCGCTGCTTCCGCCGCTTGCGCATCACGCTCCAGATCGGCGGTCTCTATCTCGCCATCGCCGGTGAGGTCTAGGTCGGGCATCTCTGTGGCGAGGTCTTCCGGCGCGGCAACCCCACAATACGGGTCTTCGGGCACGACTTTGGCCATGGCGACACAACGTTCTGCCAAGGCGTTGAGCGCATCAGGCGATGTGTCTGAGCCTGAAACGGAGGCTTGTCTTTGCCCAAAGAAACATCGCAATGAAACGTCTTTAGACTCAGAGCGCTCAACCGATTCCAATTTGCCGTCGCGCACCTCAACGCCGACGCCTTCAGAGCGCGAGAACGACGCGTCGGCATCGCTCGCGCCAGCTTTTAAGCATGTGTCGATCAGCTGCGATAAGACGGTTTGCGGAGTCGTATTCTGTGTGTTCATGCGCTTCATTTAGAGATCGCACCGGGTTGTGCCTAGTCCCCGTCTGCGCCGTTCTTCTTGACCTTCGCCCGCCTGCACCGCAAATCGACTGTCATGAACACTGTTGACCCAATCCATATTGTCGGGGGCGGCATGGCTGGCGCAGAGGCGGCCTGGCAAGCCGCCAGCATGGGCGTTCCGGTAATGCTGCATGAGATGCGCGGCGTGAAGGGTACAGAGGCCCACCAAACCGATCAGCTGGCGGAACTGGTCTGCTCAAACTCCTTCCGGTCAGATGATCATCAGCTGAATGCGGTTGGCGTTTTACATGAAGAAATGCGACGCGCCGGCGGGCTCATCATCACGACGGCAGATCAACACCAAGTGCCTGCTGGCAGTGCACTTGCCGTCGATCGCGAGGGATTTGCTCAAGCGGTGACCCGCAAACTCGCGGCGCATCCTCTCATTACAATCGTCCGCGAGGAGATTGACGGACTACCGCCCGCGGATTGGTCCAGCACCATTGTTGCGACGGGTCCCCTCACCTCACATGCTCTGGCCGAAGCCATCCGCGCTGAGACAGGCGAGGAGGATCTTGCATTTTTCGACGCTATCGCTCCGATTGTTCATCTCGATAGCATCAACATGGACAAAGCCTGGCGCCAATCGCGCTACGACAAGCCCGGTCCGCATGGCGACACCGCTGCTTATATCAACTGCGCCATGAACGAAGCGGAATACAACACCTTCTTGGATGCACTCATCGAAGGCGAGAAGACAGCGTTCAAAGACTGGGAACGCGACACACCTTATTTTGAGGGCTGTTTACCGATCGAGGTTATGGCCGAGCGAGGACGCGAAACTTTGCGCTTTGGTCCGATGAAACCCGTCGGCCTGACCAATCCGCATCAGCCGGATACAAAAGCGCACGCGATCGTCCAGTTGCGACAGGACAATGCGCTTGGGACCCTTTGGAATATGGTGGGTTTCCAGACGAAGCTGAAATATGGCACGCAGGCTGAAATCTTCCGAATGATCCCTGGTTTGGAAACCGCGCAATTCGCGCGCCTTGGCGGCATTCACCGCAATACGTTTCTGAACGCGCCCAAACTCTTGGACCATCGGTTGCGGCTCAAAACGCGACCGAGCTTGCGCTTTGCCGGTCAAATCACTGGCGTCGAAGGCTATGTTGAAAGCGCGGCCATGGGATTGCTTGCGGGCCGGTTTGCGGCAGCTGAGCGATTACAGATCGAGCTCGCGGACCCACCCGCCACCACCGCCTTAGGGGCGCTTGTTCAGCACATCACTGGCGGGCACCTACATGGAAAAGCGACCTTTCAACCGATGAACGTAAATTTCGGGCTTTTTCCGCCGCCAGATCCGGATGAGGTCCAAACCAAGAATCCCGAAACAGGCAAGCGTTTGCGGGGCAAAGACAAAGTACGGGCGAAAAAACGCGCGCAAGCGGCGCGGGCGTTACGCGATGTCTCGATGTGGTTGGCGGCGCAAACAGCACCATCCATTGCCGCCGAATGAGCGATGCCTAGGGCACTGATCAACCACCCTGACCTGTGGCGCAAGGTTTTTCCTCAGCCCAAAGCGGACGATCACAAATACAAGCGCGGGCACACGGTCATTTTGGGATCGACAGACTATACTGGCGCGACCCGGCTTGCGGCTGAAGCGTGCTCCCGGGTTGGCAGTGGACTGGTCACGGTGCTGAGCGCGGATCAAGCACAGCTCCTCTATCGGGCCACGCTGCCCGCCGACATTATGGTCAAATCAGGGCCCCTCAGCCGCATCCGTCAGCCATCGGTCCTATTGGCGGGTCCCGGCGGTTGCGACGATGCGCAAGCTGGCATTGTGACAGATGCGCCAGTCAATCTGACCCTCGTCTTAGATGCAGACGCGATCCGGTTAAGTCCCAAAGTGAGCGCGCGGTCGGTCATTCTCACCCCGCACCATGGCGAGTTTGAAGGACACATTGGCGCCGTTTCAACCGACGCGATTGCGGACGTTTGCAAGGCGGCGCAGGTGCGGCGTCAAATCATTGTGTTGAAAGGCCCCGAGACCCTCATTGCTGCCCCCGATGGACGTTTGGCGGTGAACCGAACGGCCTCACCATATCTCGCAAAAGCCGGCACGGGTGATGTGTTGAGCGGGCTCATCGCTGGGCTCGCGGCGCAAGGCATGCCCCCTTTTGAAGCGGCGTGCGCGGGGGTCTGGCTTCATGGCAGCGCCGGTCAGCGGATCGGCGCTGGATTGATTCCGCAGGACCTTATTGCAGACGTGCCCGCCTTGCTGCGCGCGCTAGCCGTTTAAGCGTTCGCGCACTGCGCCATAAACGCGCCCAATATTATCGAATTCTTCGTGCGGGCGCCAGCGCATCACGCCGCAGAATCCGCATGTCAGATAGAGCGTGATATCAGCAATCGAAAACCGTCCAGCGGCCAGCCATTCCTGCTCAAACAGGTGCTCATCGACCTTGGCGACAAATTTCTTGACAGCCTTCTCAGCTTTCGCCGCGGCGTCCGGCAATTGCGGAACTTCCAAAGGCGCCATGACGGGATGCGCGTTGCGAAACCAGGTTGCGAATGGGATCATCATCATAAACTCGATGCGCCGATCCCACATTTCGATCAAGCCGCGCTCGACGGGGCCGTCTCCCATCAAGTTGGGTTCTGGAAACAGAGCTTCAAAATAGCTGCAAATCGCGCGGCTTTCGGTCATTCGAGTGCCATCGTCGAGCACCAAAACCGGCACCTGTGAGAAAGGCGATAGCGCACGATATTCAGGGGTTTTATGGTCGCCCTTCATGATCGAAATCTCAACGATCTCGACCGCATCCAACTGTCCTTTCGCTTTTAAAAAACTGTACGTTCGCTCTGGGTTTACTGCTTGTGGTGCATGGTAAAGCTGCACTGGCCCGCTCCATTCGATCTGTTTTAATTAAACGCCCGTCTGATCCCAATGGTCACATTTAAAGGTTCCCCAGGAAAATACCGTTCGTCGCCAAACGCAAAGTCGGCGCGATCCGCATAGAGCTCATCGGTTAAATTTCTAATGATGAGGAAAGCGTTTGAACGATCGTCGAGCGCGTAAGTCGCGCGGAAATTACCGATAAGATGGCCCGGATAGTCTTGCGTATTGGCGGGATTGGTAAAGTACTCGCCGACATAATCGGCGGAGAGTTCGAGTTCCAGTTTCTCCGTCGCCGACCAGGTGATGGCGGCGTTTGCGAGCCATTCGGGCGCGGAGTCAATCTGATTTCCATCCGCAATCGCTTCTGAGCCATTTCCAACAAGCCGATCAAATGTATAGACCTGATCGGACCAGCTGACATTGCCATTGAAGGTGAGTCCGTCGGTCAAACGCCAGAGCAATGCAAGCTCGACGCCTTGGTGACGTGTGCTGCCATCGACCACGTTGAGCCCATCTGAGTCGCGGAAGAAAAAGTTCTCTTTTTCAGCGCGATAGGCCGCAATATCGAAGACCAGCGCACCGTCAGCGAGACGCCCGCGGGCGCCGAGTTCGAGACTGTCCAGCGTTTCGACATCGGCTTCTGCAACCCCTTGTTCGGACTGGAGCCGATAAAGATCGCTGGTCTGCGGGGCGCGGCTACCCCGGGCATAATTGGCATAGATATCGAGGGCCTCGCTGAGTGCATAAACCGCCCCGAGCTTCGGTGTCACGAACTCGAAAGTGTCATCGCGGTCGCCGGGCACGTTAAAGCGGCCATTGATCCCAACGGGGGCATCGGTCTGATAGTCATAGCGATGCGCCTCGCCGCGCAGCCCCGACAGGATTGTCAGCTTCTCGGAGACAGCCCAGTCCAGTTCCGCCCAAAGCGCGCCCATTTGCGTATCAACGGTGTAATCGTAATGGATGCCAACCGGGAAGCGTGTATCGCCTGGAAAAAACCCGAATGGCTCAGGCTGTGTTTCCCGCAAATAGCCAGTGGCGAGATCGATGTCTGCGCCGACACGCCAGGTCACATCATCGTTTACGGGGCGATCGAAGCGGCTCATCAGACCGACAGCGGTGTGGCCATTCTTTTCAAAGCCTTTAAAGGGCAAAAAGTGCTGACGGAAATCCATTTCCTGCGTGCGCGCAAACGAGGTCACGGACAGCGTTCCATCAGCGACGTCTCGCTCTAGTCTCAACACCCCGCGCGCCGACCAGGCATCGCGATACGCCAGAGGATCGTCATTTGCTCGGGCTATGTCACGATCCTCATAGGCGTCTGGGCCTTGGATGAAATCGGCCGTTTCTTGCTCCAAAACGGATGCCGAGGCCCAAGCCGTGACATTCCATCCGCGCAGCACCGTTTCCGCCAGGCCAGAGCCTTTGAGTTGGAACAGCCCGGTATTGTCGCGCCAGCCTGTATCTTTCTGAACCGATAGCGCGGCGCGGCCGACATATCCCTGATCATAAATCAGATCGCCTTTATAGCGCCCGAGACTGCCATAAGACGCATTGGCTTGGCGCAGCGGCGCGCCGCTTGGATCGCTTAAAATCACATTGATCAAGCCATGAACCGCATTTGAGCCATACTTTGCCGATCCGGGTCCGCGCACCACTTCAATCGCCTTTGCCGTTTCATGGTGCGGTTCAAGCAAGCTGTTCACATTGCCAAAGCCCGGCGAGCGGGTCGGCACGCCATTTTCGAGAATCAGAAAGCTCCCCTGCCCGGCGCCTCCCGTCAGGACAGGAGAGCGGATGGCGATCAGGTGCTCTTGCCCAGAATTCGTATGAATGTTCACCCCCGGCAGCGTGTTCAGCAGTTCTGCGGGGTGATCGGCTGCAATCAGCGCGATGGTGTCTGCATCTATGATTGAGACAGCGCCGGCCGCCTCCGGGCTGCGGTCACCATACGTGGTGATTGTGGTCAAGACACGGTTTTTGCGCGCGCGGCAAAACGGCGAGGTCTCGGTTGGTTCCAAGCCGCGCTCGGCCAAACACGCGGCTACATTTTCCGATACTTCGCGCTGCGCTTCGTCGAACGCAAATTGTGCCTCGGCCGGCAGAGCCAAGCTCAACCCTGCGACCATCATCCATACTGAGCGGTTCATTGAGTGCGATTAACTCCCGAAAAACAGGGTCGCGGGTAAAGCCCCGACAACCGCCCCCGATAAGCAGGTGGCAAAGGTTCCAGCGATCAGGGTTTTCCAAGCCAATTCCAAAAACGTCGACCGTCGCGCCGGTTCGATAATAGTGAGCCCGCCGATCAAAATGCCGATCGAACCAAAATTGGCAAACCCGCAAATGGCATGCGCAGTGATCATGCGTGTGCGATCGGTCATCTCGTCGGTGCCGATCAGGGACAGATCTCGGAAGGCGATAAATTCCGTCAATACCGTCTTGATCCCCATTAGGGAGCCGGACCGGGCTGCCTCTTCGATCGGGACGCCGATCATGTACATCAATGGAAAGAACACCCAGCCCAAAACCCGCTGAATTGAAATCGGCTCGCCGTTAAAGCTGGGCAAGGCCGACAGTGCGACATTGAGCAAATAGAGCAAAGCCAAGGCGGCAATCAGCATTGTGGCAATGTTGAAGACGATTTTGAGTCCATCAGACGCGCCTGTGGCGAACGCGTCCATTGTCGATTCATATTCGAAATCTGGTTCGTGCCCGCGCTCTTCCGATTTGATCTTCTCGGGTACAATGACCAGCGCCAGGGCCACCGCAGCGGGCGACGCGATAATCGAGGCGGTGAGCAGCTGGGCCAGCGGATTGGCCATCGTCGCCTCAAGAAACGTTGTATAAATGATCAACACGCTGCCAGCGATGGTCGAGAACCCCGCCGTCATCAGAATGAACAATTCTGACCGGGTCATCCCTTTTATGTACGGCTTGATCAGAACGGGCGCTTCGGTCATGCCCATGAACACATTCGCAGACACCGCGAGCGACGTCGCACCGCCGAGTCCCATTGTCTTGCGGAAAATAAACGCAAAGGCACGGGTCACCAATCTTAAGACATGCCAATGCCATAAGATCGCCGACAAGGACGCAACGACAATCACAATCGGTAAAATCTGAAAGAAGAAGAGCGGCGGCGGCTGTTCGCCCGGGATCACTGTCGGATTGGTCGCAAAGCTCGTATTGTCGCCAATATATCCAAAGACAAAACCGGTCCCGGCCCGCGTGGCGTCCTCAAGCGCCTGGACGATGATATTGGCCTGAAATAAGCCTTGGCGAATAAACGGAACCCCAAATAAGATAAGGGCAAAGGCGAACTGCAGCGCGACCGCGCCTAAGACGATTTTCCACGGAAAGATTTTTTTGTTCTCAGACAATCCCCAGGCAATCGCGAAGATCATCGCAATGCCCAAAAAGGCGCGCGCATTATCCCAACCCCACTCCATCCGTCATCCTTCAATTTTGTTGTTCGACGCCAAGGCTTAGCCCGCACTTTGGCAGCGGGCTAGCCTCGGTGACAGCGAAAGACAATTATCCCAATTTGCAAACGCAGATCTTGTGGCCGTCTGGATCGCGGAAATAGGCACCGTAAAAGGTTGGCAAGCGTTGGCCGGGTTCACCCTCACTGGGGGCCCCAAGCGCAATCGCTTTGGCATAGACGCGGTCAACTGTTTCGGTGTCAGCCACGCCAAGCGCAGGCATAACGCCATTGCCGCAACTGGCCGAGGCTTCGTCATAGGGGCCGCCAATCGCCAGCATGGCTTGCCCCGGCGCGGTGCCATAGAAATAGAGGCGACCATTATCGAAGAACCGCTTGGCGCCCATTTCAGCTAAGACGGCATCGTAGAAAGCGAGGGCTTTTTCGGTATTATTGGTCCCGAGCGTGACATAAGCGAGCATTTTGATCTCCATTTTTTGATCGGTGATAGCGACCACGCGTTTCGCCGCCTGACAAGAGATTTCGCCGCCTGACAAGAGATAACGCAGCGTCGGAGCTTGACGTTTACGTCAGCGGATGATGCAAGGCGCTCGCACTCGCAAAATGCGTAAAAGGTTTAGGAGACACACTTATGTCCATTCGTTTTGATGATCGTGTTGCCATTGTTACAGGTGCAGGCGGCGGTCTTGGGAAACAGCACGCACTCGAACTGGCCCGGCGCGGCGCGAAAGTCGTTATCAATGACCTTGGCGGGTCGATGGACGGGACCGGCGGAAACTCTGAGGCGGCAGAAGCCGTTGTTGCAGAGATTAAAGCAATGGGCGGCGAAGCGATCGCAAACGGATCGTCTGTTGCCGACGATGCTGGCGTCCAAAAAATGATCGACGATACAATGTCTGCGTTCGGGCGGATCGATATCATCATCGCCAATGCTGGCATTCTGCGCGACAAATCATTCGCCAAAATGACCACTGAAGACATCAATCTCGTACTCGATGTCCACCTGCGCGGCACGTTCAAACCGGTACACGCCGCCTGGAACATTATGAAAGAGCAGAATTACGGGCGGATCGTGGTCACCACCTCTTCAACCGGTCTGTACGGGAATTTTGGCCAAGCCAATTATGGTGCCGGCAAGCTCGGTGTCGTCGGCATGATGAATACTCTGAAAATTGAAGGCGCGAAAAACGACATTAAAATCAACGCGGTTTGCCCAATTGCTGCGACCCGCATGACCGAAGGTTTGATGCCACAAGCGATGCTTGACAATCTCAAGCCCGAATTTGTCACCCCAGGGGTGATGAACTTGGTCAAAGAAGATGCGCCCACCGGTATGATCCTCTCGGCAGGCGCCGGAGCGTTCTCAATGGCGCAAATTGTCGAAACGCGCGGCGCATTTGTCGGCCAAGGTGACGCTCTAACAGCCGAAGCGGTTGCCGCCAAATGGGACGAAATCACCGATACCAGCGTGCAAACACACTTCGATTCCGGCGCTGGCCATGGGCAGAACATCTTTGCGCGCCTTCAGGAAGCCGCCGAAACGGCTTAATTGAAAGGCAACTCACAATATTTCAAAACAAACCGGCGACGGCCTATAGCCTCGCCGGTTTTTCTTTTCTATGGAGAGGCGTGACTTGGGACTGACGGGGAGTACTCGATGCGCGTACTATTCTTATCAGCATGCTTTGGTTTTTTGGCGGCCTGTGGTGGCGCCGGTGGGGCTGACACCGATCCCGTCGAAACGGACGCGGTGGTTGCAGACCTCGCCGAGCCCGAAGCCCCCGCAATCGATCCAACGGGTGAGACCTGCGGCGGAATTACGGCGATCCAATGCCCGACCGCTTTCTATTGCGCCCAAGAAGTCGGCCAATGCCTCGAAATTATGGACGGTGCCGGCACGTGCCAGCCGCAACCGGAAATCTGTACGCGGGAATATATGCCAGTTTGTGGCTGTGATGGGCAAACCTATGGCAATGCCTGCGAGGCGGCCGCTGCGGGCGTCAGCATTGCGCTTGAGGGCGAGTGCGCCAG
This sequence comes from Pseudomonadota bacterium, assembly GCA_038531165.1. GTDB lineage: Bacteria > Pseudomonadota > Alphaproteobacteria > Caulobacterales > Hyphomonadaceae > Henriciella. The sequence continues at coordinate 228,436 of JBCBBZ010000005.1, read as the reverse complement.
CCCTGATACACAATAATTAAAGCGTTTGTGACACGGTTTCAGACAGAATTGCCAAACGATTTGGCATGGTCTCGTCGATGACATCGTGCTCTTTCGTCACCGCGCGCAGGATTTGCGGGCCTTTGCTCGGTTCAATTGGCGTGACGAGCATCCCCTGTTTGGCCAATTGCTGAATAAGAACGGCTGGAATCGTTTTCACCGCGCCGGTGAGCAGAATGCGATCAAAGGGGCCATGCTGAGAGAGACCGTCCAGGCCATTGCCATGCCGGATCGAGACATTTTCGACTTTTAAGGCGTCCAAACGCGCGCGCGACTCCTCGACCAAACGCTCATAGCGTTCGACGCCATAGACATGGCGACTGATCTGACTGAGCAAAGCGCAAGTGTACCCGCTTCCCGAGCCAATCAGTAACACACGCGCTTGCTTTCCCGGTGGAATCTGCAGCGCCCGCAACAGTTTCGCCGTCACAATCGGGCGCGGAATGCTCTGTCCGCATGAGATTGGAAGCGCGCAGTCTTCGGCCACCATCGCGCGCAAGTCGTCGTCAACAAACACACCACGATCGACGGTTTCCAGAGCCGTCAGGACGCCATCATCTGTGATGCCCTGTCGGCGCAGAGAGAGCACCAAACGCGCGGCCCGTAGCGGATCTGGGATTAAGTCGGCCATGATTTGCGCATCTCAGCGAGAAATGCCTCATGCGTCAAATCTACATGCAATGGAGAAACAGAAATATAGCCATCGTAAATCGCGCGAAGGTCTGTGCCTTCATTTGGATTGGAGAGTTTGCCGCGATAGCCAATCCAGTAATAGGCGTTTCCTCGCAAGTCTTCTCGTGCTTCTGTACGAATAATTCGTTCATCCCGAAAGCCTTGTCTCGTAAAGCGTACGCCTGAAACGTCGTCCGGTGCGCGATCCGGGAAATTTACATTGATGACGAGATCACCTGGCCAGCCGCGTTCAATAATTGGATGCAGCACCTTTGCCCCCCAGGCTCGGGGCGTTTCCCAAGGACAAGAATGGGGATTTTGAAAGCCACGCGATTGGCTAAGCGCAATGCTCGGCACACCATGCTGCATGCCGAACAGAGCCGCGGCAATTGTGCCCGAAAATGTCGTATCTTCAGCGATGTTCTGGCCCGCATTCACCCCCGATAAAATCAAGTCCGGCCGTTCTGGCATCAACTCATCCAGCGCCAGCAGCACGCAATCGCTTGGGGTCCCATTCACCGCGAACCGTTGCGGCGCGAGTTCGCGCACGCGCACAAACTCCGTCAGCGAGATCGCGCGGCCTTTGCCGGACTGTTCAAGCTCTGGCGCTACCACCCATATGTCATCACTCAGCCCTCTGGCGATATGGTCCAGCACGTCTAAACCGGGTGCGTTAATACCGTCATCATTGGTGAGCAGGATTCTCATGTCGCAGCCCCTTTTTCTCGACCTTCTGCCCTGAAAGCAGCCCTCAACCAGAGCGACGTCGCAAGATGTGATATCGAGACGGCTCGCCCATCTCCTTCGACATCGCTCTGGATAAGTCCCTTAACTGATCCGGTCCAATCCGCCCATATAGGGCCGGATCACATCTGGAACCGTGATCGAGCCATCTTCATTCTGATAGTTCTCGAGCACCGCAACAAGGGTGCGCCCGACGGCGAGGCCAGACCCGTTCAGTGTGTGAACAAATTCAGGTTTCGGCTTCGGCACATCTTCGCTCGGCGCCGGTCGCCAGCGCGCATTCATGCGGCGCGCTTGAAAGTCGCCGCAATAAGAACAGGAGCTGATTTCGCGATACGTGTTTTGGCTCGGCAGCCACACCTCGAGATCATAAGTCTTACGCGCGCCAAAGCCCATATCGCCGGTGCAGAGCAGCACGCGTCGATACGGCAGGTCGAGCGCTTCGAGGATGCCTTCTGCGCATTTCGTCATCCGCTCGAGCTCAGCCAGGCCCTCGTCTTCACCCCGTACGATGGAGACCATTTCAACCTTGTTGAATTGATGCAGGCGGATCATGCCTTTCGTGTCGCGCCCTGCGCTGCCGGCTTCAGAGCGGAAACACGGGGTGTGGGCGGTGTACCGGCGCGGCAGATAATCCTGATCGATAATATGATCCGCGACGATATTGGTCAGCGGCACTTCAGAGGTCGGAATCGTATAATGCCCACTATCGGTTTTAAACAATTCCTCTTCGAACTTGGGCAATTGGCCCGTCCCGATCAGCGCATTCGCGCGCACCATAAACGGTGGACTACATTCTGTGTAACCGTTCTGCTCAGATTGCGTGTCCAGCATGTAAGTCGCCAGGGCACGTTCCAAGCGAGCGAGTTTGCCAGACAGGAGCACAAACCTCGCGCCGGACATTTTTGCCGCCGTCTCAAAATCCATCATCCCAAGAGTCACCCCTAAATCGGCATGATCGATAATATTGTTGCGCCCTGCCAGACGCTTGTTGGGTTCGCCCCATTTGTGTTGCTCGAGATTGCCCGCTTCATCTTCGCCTTCAGGCACATCCGGCATCGGGAGGTTCGGTGTGCCGTAAAGGAGCTTGTTCAGCTCTTCGCGCGCTGCGACCTCTTGCTCGCCCGCCGCTTCGATGACCTGTTTGGCTTCGGCGACCTCTGCCCTTAATTGTTCAAACAGTGCCTCATCGCCGCTCGCCTTGGCCTGGCCGATGTGTTTCGACTTGGCGTTGCGTGCGGCTTCCGCCTCTTGCTTATCCGAGACCGCTTTGCGCACCGCGGCATCGTGATCCAACATGTGCGAGACGACCTCGCCGAGGCCCTTTTGCTTGCGCTCAAACGCCGCTCGGAAGGCGTCGGGATTGTCTCGGATCGCTCGGATATCGAACATGGTTTCGACCTTGTGCTTCGTGCGACCCCGCTCCTAAGCGTCTGTGCCGGATTCGTCCACCGAGATGGATGCGAAATTCACCTCAAACCGCAATCCGCCTCACCCTGAGCGAAGTCGAAGGGTCCTGAGCGACGTCTGCCCTCGACCCCCAATCAGGTCCCAACGCCGCTGATCCCCGCGCAGGCGGGGATCTGGTGCGGCAAGCTCGAGGCAGGTTGGACGAGATCCCCACCTCCGCGGGGATGAGCGCGTTTTTAGGTCTCTTTAATCTGCGGCGCCAGGCGGATGTGAAGCTCACGTAATTGTGCATCCGACACCGGGCTCGGGGCCTGCATCATCAGATCGCGCGCTTGTTGGTTCATCGGGAACAGCGTGACATCGCGAATATTCTCGGCATCGGCGAGCAGCATGACCATACGATCCACCCCTGGAGCAATCCCGCCATGCGGCGGCGCGCCATAGCGGAACGCATTGAGCATCCCGCCAAACTCGGCCTCGACGATATTGGCGCCATAACCGGCTTTCTCAAACGCTTTAATCATGATCTCCGGACGATGGTTCCGGATCGCACCAGACGAGAGCTCAATACCGTTACAGACAATGTCGTACTGGAACGCTTTGATCGCGAGCAGATCTTCATCGCTCGTCGCCGCTTCCAGAATTTCGAGCCCGCCCTGCGGCATGGAGAACGGGTTATGACTGAAATCAACCTTCTTATTGTCGTCGTCCCATTCATACATTGGGAAATCCACGATCCAGCAAAAGCGAAAAACGCCCTGCTCGACCAGATCCAGCTCTTCACCCACTTTCAATCGGGCCGCGCCTGCGAGCTTATACGCATCGCCCGACTTGCCAGCCGAGAAGAAAACACCGTCGCCATCGCCGAGACCGGTCGCTTCTAAAAAGGCTTTGAGGTGATCGGCGTCGAAATTCTTCAAGACCGGGTCTTGGCTGGAGACAGAGCCATCGTCGCTGCCCTTAAGGCGCGCATAGCCAAGCCCTGGCGCTTGCATGTCCTTTTTGGCCCATTTGTCCATATCGTCGAAGAATTTCCGGGATTGGGTCTCAGTCGCTTTCGGCGCCGGCACAGCGATCACTTTGCCTCCGCCTTTGATGATTTTGGCGAAGATTGAAAACCCAGTCTTGCTGTCATCTTCAAAGAACTCGGTAACATCGACGAGCTCAATTGGGTTGCGCAGGTCTGGCTTGTCCGAGCCATACTTCGCCATCGCCTGAGCATACGGAATGCGCGGGAACGGCCCTTCTGGCAGTGTGCGCCCCTTGCCGTTCCAGTCAGCGAATTCCTCGAATACGCCATGCATGACCGGCTCGATCGCTTGGAAGACGTCTTCCTGAGTGACGAAGCTCATCTCGATATCGAGCTGATAGAACTCGCCCGGCGAACGGTCTGCACGGGCATCTTCGTCGCGGAAGCAGGCCGCAATCTGGAAATAGCGGTCAAAACCAGACACCATCAGAAGCTGTTTGAACTGCTGCGGCGCTTGCGGAAGCGCATAAAACTCACCCGGATGAAGCCGAGACGGCACCAAAAAATCGCGCGCACCTTCGGGCGATGAGGCGGTCAGAATTGGGGTCTGGTATTCCGTAAAGCCCTGCTCCACCATTCGCCTCCGGATCGAAGCAATCACTTCCGCCCGCAGGATCATATTCGCATGCAGTGTCTCACGGCGTAAATCGAGATAGCGATGCTTTAAGCGAATATCTTCGGGATAATCGGGCTCTCCGAAAACGGGCAGAGGCAGTTCGGCCGCCTCGGATTGAACCGTCGCCTCTTTGACACGGATTTCGATGTCCCCTGTGGCGAGGTTTGGATTGACGAGGTCAGCCTCCCGCGCAAGCACCTCTCCCTCAATTGTGATCACGCTCTCGGTGCGCAAGCGTTCGACCAAAGCGAAAGCGGGAAAAGCAGGGTCGAAGACACATTGCGTGAGCCCGTAATGGTCGCGCAAGTCAATAAACATAACCCCGCCATGATCGCGCCGCCGATGCAGCCAGCCGGAGAGTTTGACCGTCTGCCCGACATCGGACTTTCGAAGTTCGCCGCAGGTATGGCTGCGATAGGCATGCATGATGCGCTCCGTATGGGTGGAGAAATAAAGGCGGCTTTTGGCGTCGGACCGTGACGAAAGTCAAGAGGTGCGAACTGCCAAAAAGAGACCCTCGGATATTAACGGGTTTTTCAGGGCTCTGCGGCAAGGTTTTTTTATGACAAGTCTTGAACCGCAATCCACTTCGCCACCGCCTCGTCCTGTCGAAGAACGCACGCGTCCTGACGCTGTGGTCATCGAGTGTAACGGCACCGAAGCCCGGATCTCTGCCTATGCTGGGGATGGCTCGGAGGGCAATGGCTATTGGGCGGTTGGCCAGTTGATCTCAATCCAAGTCGGCAGCAATCGCGTGGTCGGGTTGCTCTACAAGATCGAAAAAGGTGAGATCGATGAGGAGACCATCGCGGTCCGCAAGATCATCTTACATGTCGAACTTTCAGGCGAAGTTCGACCGGATGGGAAACGTGGATTTGTGTTTTCCGGCGGTATTTCGACCTACCCGCATATCGGCGCGGTCGCGCACCGGATTCGAAAAGATGATTTGGTCACCATTTATCGCGCCAGCGATGCTTCAGCGGTCACGGTTGGGTCGCTCAGCCAGGCGCCCGATATTCCGGCCGTAATTTCGGTCGATGCGCTTCTATCGCGGCACTTTTCGGTCGTCGGGACGACCGGTACCGGTAAATCAACGGCGGTGACGCTGATTTTGCATCTAATTGCAAAGCATAAGCTCAACCAACGCGTTCTGATCCTTGACCCGCACAATGAATATACCAGCGCATTCGGCGCCAAAGCCAATACAATCACCGCAGAATCGCTGGATCTGCCATTTTGGCTGCTCAACCTGGAAGAGTTTCAGCAGGTCGTGTTCCGAGGGCGCGAAGGGTCCGACGAAGAAGTTGACGCGCTGCGTGAGTTTATCCCCAAGGCCAAAACGATCTACAAATATGGCAAGGGGAGCCCGGTGCGTCGCAAGGCCGGTGCTGGCACCTCTTTCACCGCTGACACGCCCGTCCCCTATCGAATCGCCGACTTGCTGAAGCTGATCGAGGAGGAAATCGGATCGCTCGATGGCGCTTTGCGGCGTCTCACGCTGCGGCACCTGAAAGCCCGGCTTGAAGCTGTGATCAGCGACCCGAGGTTTGCCTTCCTATTTGGGTCTCACGATGCCACAGACCGGATCGAAGATGTGCTTGGGAACATTTATCGCGTACCGATCGAGGGCAAGCCGATTACCGTCTTCCAAATGTCCGGCATCCCCTCAGAAGTCGTGAACTCCGTCGCGTCGGTTTTGTGCCGGATGGCATTCGACATTGCCATCGCGAGTAATTCGCGCGTTAAAACCCTGGTGGTTTGCGAGGAAGCGCACCGCTACATTCCGGCTGATATTACAAGCGCCTTTGCACCGACCCGCGCCGCGATTGCACGCATCGCCAAGGAGGGCCGGAAGTATGGGGTCTCGCTGGCGATTATTACCCAGCGTCCAAATGAACTGGATCCAACGATTTTGTCTCAGTGCAACACGATCTTCTCGCTGCGGCTTGGCAATGATGCCGACCAAGATGTGATGCGGAAGGCGATCTCGAGTGGATCTCGATCAACGCTCGCCTTCTTATCCTCGCTCGCGGACCGGGAGTGTATCGCCTTCGGGAGCGCGGTATCGACCCCGATGAGGATGAGGTTTCGCAATCTGGCTGCCAGCGCACGTCCCTCCAGCCAAAATGTCTCTGATGGCAGCGCCGTCAATGCCGCCGCCGACTCGAATCTTACTGAAATCGTCTGCTCTTTGCGCGGCACGAAACCCGGCGAAGAGTACGCACAAGAGGGCGAAGATTGGATCGTACAGGAAGATGCCGTTGCTTTGGGAGCGCTCGAAGGCGGAGAAGAGGCACAAGATGATCTTGGTCTCAAACGTCGGTCCCTCTTGCGGCGCAAGTCGGCATAGGCGGTCCTGATCTGCAGAATATTCCTCGCTTTTCAAAGCGGCTTGTCGTAGGGGCGGAGCCATGACTCGCGTCGCACTAACCCCCATTCGAGATCAATCTGAGTTAAACGCAGCCTGCCAACGGCTCGCCGACGGCACTTTTTTGTGTGTCGACACAGAGTTCCACCGCGAAACCACCTATTGGCCTGAACTCTGCCTAATCCAAGCCTCTTGCGAGGGGTTTGAAGTGATCATTGATCCACTGGTCGACGATTTGGATATTCGCCCCTTTCTCGAGCTGCTCTATGATCCATCTCGGCCAAAAGTGTTTCATGCCGCACGTCAGGATCTTGAAATCTTCAATCGCCTTCTGCGTCGCCCCCCTGCTCCGGTGTTTGATACCCAAATCGCCGCGATGGCACTCGGGATCGGCGACTCGATCTCTTATGACAATCTCATCCAGCGCGTGCTTAAACGTCGGATTGATAAGTCCAGCCAATTTACCGACTGGAAGCGGCGTCCGCTGACCGAAAAGCAATTGGTCTATGCGCTGGGCGATGTCACACATCTGCGTGATGCTTACGTGAAAATGCTGGCCCGCCTGACCGAGCTCGATCGGCTCGATTGGGTGAAGGCTGAAATGGCAGATCTGGTCGATCCCGCCCTCTATGACACATCACCCGAGAATGCCTGGCGCCGGCTCAAAATGCGCAAGCCACAGCGTGAGTATGCCGCCGTCTTTGCCAGCGTGGCGGCCTGGCGCGAAGCGAAAGCGCAAACGATCAACAAACCGCGTCGGCGGATCCTGAAAGATGAGGCGATTCAGGAAATCGCGGATCAAAAGCCACAGTCTGAAAATGCATATGACCGGCTGCGCGCGGTCCCCAAGGGCTTTATCCGATCCAAATATGCTGACGGGCTTATGGATGCGGTCGATCGCGCGCTCGCCGATCCGGACACACACGCGCCGAAACTGCCCAAACGTCAGCACAATCCAGAAATGCCTGCGGGCGCGCCGGAAATGCTCAAAGTGCTCCTCAAAGCCGTGAGCGACGAAGCCAATGTGGTTCCACGCCTCATCGCCAACGCCGCCGATATTGAGCGATTGGCGCGCGGGGAGACATCGGACGAGATCGCAGCATTAAAAGGTTGGCGGTTCGAATTGTTTGGACGCAAGGCGCTCGCCTTGCTTTCGGGAAAGCTCGCTTTGTCATTTGAAAACGGACAGGTACGGCTGTTCGAGCTTTAAACTAGTCCACCGTCAGTTGTGGGTGCAACCGCATCAAACCGGCCAATTGACTGAGCCGTCTTTCGACCGTTTCGGACACCAGATCTGTATATTGGCGCTGCACACGCAAACATAGGGTCGTGCCTTCCACGGCCATGCGCGCGGTGGCCAAAATGGGTCCCGATCGCCCAGAGTAAACGGCGCCGAGCCGCATCGCGGTCCCGAGGATCTTTGCTCGGCGCTTGCGGCGCATGCTAATCAATTTGGCATATTGCGCGTCTTCTATGAATTTGAACGTGTAACGCGATGCAGTTGCAAGCGCCGCGAATGAGCGCTCTTCATGGCTCAAATTCGGCAAGGGTGCGCGCAAAATGTTTTCATAGACCAATTCTGGGCGGTGATCGGGATGCATCCACGCCCCCGAATCTGCCATCAGGCAAATGGCGCGGAGGAGCGTTTCTGTTTCGCGGAACTGATCGGCAATTGGATGAATAAACCGATACAGCTCCTTGCCAAAGGCGAGCCCCTGCGAGGAAGAGCGCAGGAACAGAGGGACCGCCTGCAACAGCGCTTCTTTGCGCGAGACGTTCAGGCCATCCATGGCGACGCCATCCCGCAAACCGAAGGACGAAAACGTAACGCGCTTGATCTCTGCTGTCTCCATCAGCGCGCTCAATAGAAGCGCCGCATGCAGGAGTGTGTCCGAACGGCGCTTCGACACGCTCGAGACTTGCTCTCGGGTCAGTTTGTCAGACTTCGCAAGTTCGGCCGCTTCAATGACGTCTTCCACGTCCCGCCGCGACATACGATAGGCATGCGCCACGCGAAGCGGATAATTGATCAAAGTCATGTGAACGGCCGCCACGTTCCGCCAGGCGCCCCCCACCGCGTAGAGTTGGTGATCTTCATCAGTCGGCAAAAGCTTGCTTTGAGCGAGGAGTTTGCGGATGATCTTCTTGCGCTTGTCCAGCGGCAACTCTTGATCAGACGCACGTGCCAATGGCCCCAATAAATACGACTCGCCCGGCTGAGCCCCATCAATCGAGCGCAATTCCATACTGGTTCCGCCGAGATCCGCCATCAAACCTTTGGGCGCGCCAAACCCTAGACTGACACCCAATGCGGACAATCGTCCTTCATCAGACCCGGTCAGCACAGTGATCGGCACCCCGAGAATGGACTCCGCTTGGGTTTTAAACTCTGCGCCATCCGAAGCTTCACGCACCGCAGCGGTGGCCGCCGCACGAAGTTTCTTGATGCCGAGGCTGGCTGTAATCGCCCGAAATCGGTGAAACGTCTTCAGGGCAAGCGCTTTGCCGGACGGCGAAAGCCGGCCTGTTTCAGACAGCTCCCGGCCGAGACCCGCCATGGTTTTCTCGTTGAAGTAAGGGATCAAGGCGGCGCCGGAACGCTCGTAAATCACCATGCGGCAAGAATTAGATCCAATATCAATAACGGCGATTTTTTCGGCCGCACTCATTTGGTTTTGCGCTCGCGTTTTCGCGGCGCGAGGCGCGGCGGTTCGCTGACCACTAAAGCGCTGCCGCGACCGGATAGCGACGGATTGTCCATAAAGTAACTATGGGCGCAAAACCCGGTCTCGATGTCCGGATCGCTGATCCGCGTATAGTTTCCCGCTGCGTCCATTTCCCAGCTTTGTTCATCATCATTCAAATTGGCAACCATGATCTGATATAAGACTTGTCGGTGCACGGTCGGCACTTCAATCGGGACCAGCGCCTCGACGCGGCGTTTCAAATTACGATCCATCCAATCGGCCGAGGACATATAGACCTTCGCCTTCTCAGACGGCAGCGTTTCGCCATTGGCAAAGCAGACAATCCGCGAATGCTCCAAAAAGCGACCGACCAGGCTCTTAATCTGGATTGTCTCGGACAGGCCCGGCACGCCAGGGCGCAGGCAACAAATGCCGCGCACAATCATTCGGATCGGAACGCCGGCTTGGCTCGCGCGATACAGGGCGTCGATCACATCCTGATCGACGAGTGAGTTCATTTTCGCCCAAATGCCGGACGGTTTACCGGCTTTTGCGGCTTTTTCTTCATTGCGGATCTGTGAGATCAGAAAGCTTTCCATGGCAAACGGCGACATGACGAGCTTCTCGAGTTGCGGGCCGTGCGCGGGCGGGTCTCTGTAAGCGGTGATATAGTTAAACAAGCGACCGGCATCGCGGCCCATCACAGGATCGGCCGTAAACAAGGCTAAGTCGGTATAGATTTTCGCCGTTACCGGGTGATAATTGCCGGTGCCGAAATGCGTATAGGTTTGCAGTCCCTCGCCTTCCCGCCGGATGATCAGAGACACTTTGGCATGCGTTTTATAGTCAATGAAACCATATACGACCTGCACCCCTGCCCGCTCCAAATCCCGCGCCAAACGCAGATTGGTCTCTTCATCGAACCGCGCTTTGATCTCGACCAATGCGGTGACGTTTTTACCCTCTTCCGCCGCCTCGATGAGCGCCGCAACAATTGGCGAGTTTAAAGTCGTGCGATAGAGCGTTTGTTTGATGGCAACAACGTCAGGATCGCGTGCCGCTTGGCGGATGAATTGCACCACGACATCGAACGACTCATACGGATGGTGCACCAGGATGTCCTTGGCGCGGATGGCTTCAAAATAATCGCCGCCCATTTCACGGATGCGTTCTGGGAAACGCGCCTCATAAGGCTTGAACAAGAGGTCTGGCTTGTCATTGACGATCAGGCCCGAAAGATCCTTCATCCCGAGCAAGCCATCCAGCAGTGTGACATCTCGGTCTTCAGCGCCGATCTCGCGCGCCACGAAATCGCGTAATGCTTTTGGCGCATCGGAATCGATGTGTATCCTCACGATCCGCCCGCGGCGACGTTGCTTGAGCAGAATCTCAAACTCCGCGATGAGATCTTCGGCTTCCTCTTCAATTTCGATATCGCTATCGCGGACAATCCTAAACACGCAGTGGCCGTGCGCGCGGTAGCCTGGAAACAACATGGATTGGAAATGCGCGATGACGCTTTCAAGCCGGACAAACCGGACCATCCCAGATTTCTTTTCTGGCAAACGGATAAAGCGCGGAGAAAATGCCGGCATCGGCACCAAGCCGACCATGGACTCGCCCGGCCCGCTTGTTGGCGTGAGCTGAAACGCGACAGCAAAGCCAAGGTTGGGAATAAACGGAAACGGATGCGCCGGGTCGACCGCTTGCGGCGTTAGAATTGGAAACACCTGCGCTTCAAAGCGCTTTTTGAGCCACGCCATCTCCGTGCGTTTAAGGTCAGACACAGACAGCACTTCGATTTTCTCGCGCTTCAACTCATCCCGCAGATCCGTCCAGCAGGCCAATTGATCATGCATCAAAGCTTCGACGGCGGTTTCGATATCGCGCACTTGCTCGGTGGGTGTGCGCCCTTCAATACTGCGCTTTTGGATACCCGCGCGCACCTGTTCGCGCAGGCCAGCATAGCGGACCATGAAGAACTCATCGAGATTATTGGCCGAAATCGATAAAAACCGTAACCGCTCTAAAAGCGGGTGGTTTTGATTGCGCGCCTCCTCCAAAACGCGCTCATTGAATTTCAGCCATGACAGCTCGCGATTAATGTAGCGCTCCTCTGGCAGCGTTCGTTTGCGGGCCCGGGCGCTCATCGCTGTCGTCCTCCAATCATATCCGACATAATTGTGTCCTCGCCCAGCACGTCTCGTGCAAGGGGTACGGTCAAAGCACGGTCGCCACTCGCCCCTGCAAGTCGCTCCGCCACGGCTTCGATTAGGGCGTAATTAAGCCCGATGCGGGTGACGAGATAGTCTTCGACAACGCGCGGCAGATCTAGAAAAGATCGGGCGAAAGCGCGGCGCAATCGCGCGCGTGTCAGCACCTCATCTGGACCTGGCAACTCTGCCAGCGGCGCCGCGTGCAAGCGCGAGTTGAGATCTGGCGACCGGAATGCCCACTGCGATGGCGCCGAATGGCCCGCTAAGACAATATGGTGCGCGCGCCGCTTGATCGCGCCCAGCACCAGCAAGAGCGCCTCGGCATCTTTCAGCGAGTCGACATCATCAATCGCCAAGTCCTTATCAGTGAGCTGTTCGATGGATTTCGGCTTCAGCGCGGCAAACTCATCGGCCTGCAAAAAGCGCGCGTCGCGTTCGGCCGCCCATGCCTGGGCAATGGTGGTGACGCCGCTTCCAACCGGTCCGAACAAGCAAAATACGTGATAAGGCCACCGGTCTGGATTGCGGATGGCTTTACAAATCCCGCGATTGGCGGCGGACACCGTCATATCGTCAAAGCTGAGCCGCGTTTCTGGAAACCTCAGCGGGATCTGCCCTGACGCTGGCATGTCCTATTGTCCCTCAATCTGGCGCCCTGAGCTGATCGCAGATGTCATCACCCAGCCAATTGGCTCAGCTGTAATGACCACTCCGCGATCCCGCAAATCCGAGGTCAGCCTTTGACCGTCGCCAGCAAAGCCGAACGCCACCACCGCACCGTCGGTCGCAATCGCGCGGGTTTGAAAGTTTGAGACCAGCGGAGACTGCACCAAGGCGTTTCTCAAGGTGATCCATTCGGCAAGTGATGTGTACCGCACAGTGGCTTCAATCAGGGTGCGACGGGTGTCGCGGATGATCGAGGTCTGCTTCCAATCTTCATTGAGTTTGTTTGTAACGGCTTCGATCGCCGCTTCCAGAGTTGGGGCCCGCCGACTGATGCCAATCCGCCTTTGTCCTGAGGGCGTGACGGAAACCAAATCCACGACATAGCTGCCTTGCGCGCCGCGTAGATTGGCGAAAATCGCCCGGCGGGCGCCAAACAGCGCGATTTCGTCTTGGATAACCTCCCACGTCGTATTGGCGCCATACCCCGCGCTCCGACTGATCAGAAGTGGTACTAGACTCCCTTGCGGGGACTCTTCCCAAGCGAGATTCCAAGCGAGTTCCATATCGTTTGAGGCGGACGTGAACAAAACCGCAGGCGGCGCCGTGCTATCGGAAAAAGGGAGCCCGACCTCGGTGAGGATCGCACGCACTTCCGCAGGATTGTAAATCACCGCAAGGCTGCCTCGATATCGCCCAGCGCCAGCAACCTCTTCTTCGACATCTACGGCGGCGGCAATCCGGTCGGCCAAGGCCTGGTCGACAATTAGGTCTGACGCAGCAGCGCGGTCTTGCGGCAAGGTGAACCGCTCAATCAAACGCAGCGCGCCGGTCACCTTGGCTTTAGCAAACGCCTGTTGTTGGGCTTCGGAGACGGTTTCCGCTTGTTCGTCGACAGCGATGCCACCGATTGTGTAAACGTCTCGGCTTTGACCATGCGCGAGCAGGGTCACCGACCCAAGAATAAAACATGCTGCGATCATAAGCCGAATCATATGGAAGCCCTTTAAACTCGCACCTGTCTTAACAACAGTCAGATGCTGCGTGAACCTTAGAAGCGCGCTGGTCAGTTGAGAACGCACATGGTATCGCGCGCATCCATGATGACGAAGACCTCTGATTCTCTGTCTTACCGTGATGCTGGTGTCGATATTGAGGCAGGCGAAGCACTGGTTTCGGCCATAGCCCCGTTGGCCAAAGCGACGCGCCGAGCAGGCGTGATGGGCGGTTTGGGCGGCTTTGGCGCCTTGTTTGATCTCAAAAAAGACGGCTGGGTGGATCCGATTCTGGTCTCAGGCACCGATGGTGTCGGCACGAAGCTCATGCTCGCTTTCGAGACCGGCCTGCACGACACAGTCGGCATTGACCTGGTCGCAATGTGCGCGAATGATGTTTTAGCGCAAGGGGCTGAGCCCCTGTTTTTCCTCGACTATTTCGCGACGGGTCGGCTCGAAACTGGGATCGCAGAGCGCGTCATCGCGGGGATTGCTGAAGGCTGCAAACAGGCCGGATGTGCACTGATTGGCGGCGAAACCGCGGAAATGCCAGGCATGTATCCAGACGGGCATTATGACTTAGCCGGGTTTGTTCTGGGTGCGGTCGAACGCGGCGCCGTGCTGCCTCGGATGACAGAGATGATAGTCGGCGATGTCTTGGTCGGCATCGCCTCTAGCGGTCCGCATTCAAATGGCTATTCTTTGATCCGCAAGATTGCCGCTCGGTCGGGGCTCGCTTATTCAGACGCGGCGCCGTTTGCAGACGGCCAATCCCTCGGCCAGGCACTGCTAACGCCTACGCGGCTTTATTCTGACCTGGTTTTGCCGCTTATAAGATCGGGCCTTATCAAGGGTTTGGCGCATATTACTGGTGGCGGATTGACGGAAAACACACCGCGTATGTGCCCGCATCATTTACAGCCCCGGATCAACCGGAGCGCGTGGCACCCACCTGCCGTTTTCGATTGGCTTCAGAGCGTCGGACGCGTCAGCAATGACGAAATGTACCGAACATTCAATATGGGAATGGGTATGGTTGTGGCGGTCGGCGCCGCCGACGCCGATACCGTGATCGAGCGCCTCATAGCGGCGGGGGAACAGCCGGTGATTTTAGGCGATCTTGCTGCGCTATGACCCGGCTGCGCATGGCCATCCTGATTTCAGGGCGCGGATCAAATATGGAAGCGATCTTGGACGCCGCCGAAGCGCCGGACTATCCAGCCGAGCCGGTCTTGGTTCTATCAAACCGTCCAGACGCAGCCGGCTTGAAACTGGCCCAGCGCCGGGGGGTCGCAACTGCCTGCGTAGATCACACAATTTATGGCAAGGACCGCGCGGCATTTGAGCGGCATATGCATCAAGCGCTCATTCCACATCATGCGCAAGTCATTGTTCTGGCTGGATTTATGCGAGTTTTGACACCATGGTTTGTGGACCAATGGGCAGGTCGCATGATCAATATTCACCCATCGCTATTGCCGAAATATCCAGGACTAAACACGCACCAACGCGCGATTGAGGCGGGCGATGATGTAGCAGGCTGTTCGGTGCATTGGGTGACGGCGGGTGTAGATGAAGGCGCCGTTATCGCGCAATCAAAGGTGCCGATTGCTGCCGGTGAGACGGCTGAGCAGCTTGCGCACAAAGTCCTCCTCGCGGAGCACGAGCTCTATCCGCAAGCAATAAAACGCGCCTGCGAAGCAATTGTCGCCCGAGAGCAAGCGGTCCAGTTCTAAGCCAGCGCGCTACCCAACAATATCGGCTTCGCTAAAGAATTGTGCGATTTCGATTGCGGCATTCTCGTCGCTATCCGATCCATGGGCTGAATTCTCACCGATCGATTTCGCGAACAGTTTGCGGATCGTGCCGTCCGCAGCCTCAGCCGGATTGGTGGCGCCCATCACTTCACGATAGCGCGCGACCGCATTCTCCCCTTCCAAAACCTGAACGACAACCGGAGCAGATGTCATAAACTCAACCAGTTCGCCAAAAAACGGGCGTTCTTTATGGATTTCGTAGAACCGCTCCGCTTGTGTCTGGGTCATATGAATCCGGCGCTGCGCGATGATCCGCAGCCCCCCCTCTTCGATCACTTTGTTGATCGCCCCAGTCAGATTTCGGGCCGTCGCATCTGGCTTAATGATGGAGAAAGTACGCGTGCCAGCCATATTTGGTTCCTATCGGTCAACTCGGTTCTGTTGGCGCGCCTATAGCGATGCAATTGACAACCGGCAACCGCCGCGCGCAGGGTTCTACGAAATCTTTATATCTCGATGCCATACAGGTCCGGCATCTTAGTGATTGGGAGGTGAAAAATGGTCGGAACCTTGCGCATCATGCTGGCTTTTGCGGTGCTGATCGCGGCCGGATACGGGATCGTCTTTCTTTGGACAGGCTCGCTTCCAGCGCACACACTGAAAGTGGCGGGAACCTATGGTATTTTGGTCCTCATCGTATTTGTGATTACGCTGATCACCCGGCCCGCGGGCGAGAAACACTGATCACCCTGCGCTGGCAGGACGAAATTTGCTGAGGTCGACGCTCCAAGGCTCTGCCTTTGCATCTTGAATCAGTTGCTGAGAGAGCGGATGGTCGAGCACGCTCTCCGCATAGGCTTTGGCCGCGCCAGACAGTTCAACCCCATACGTCACAAAGCGCGTGGCGACGGGCATGTAAAACGCATCCGCTGCACTCCAAGCACCGAACAAATAAGGCCCATCGGCACGATAGGTAGCGCGCGTTTCGGTCCAAATCTGCAAGACGCGCTGAATATCCCAACTCAGAGCTGGCGTCATTTCGGGCGTCGGGTGCCGAGCCCGAATATCGACGCCCATCTCGCTGCGCAGGTGCACGAAACTCGCATGCATTTCCGCACAGAGACTGCGCGCCCGCGCCCGCTTGTCAGGCGCCTCCGGTCAGACCCTCCCCGGGGGCGCTTGCTCAGCAATCCACTCCGTAATCGCGAGGCTGTCATGGATCATCAAGCCATCCGCGACCAGTGCTGGAACCCGATGTTGACCGGTCTCCGCGACCATTCGATCATATGTCTCGGTGGGCCCCAAGGGCAAAATGGTCTCGGTAATCTCAAGCCCCGAGGCGCGTGCCACCAAGACTGCTCGGATCGACCAAGACGAGTAGTTTAAGTTTCCGGAATAGAGCTGAATCACTTCCCCGCCTCCTTCCAGCCGCGCCCGCTTTGCTGGAAATATCGTGCCGACAACCCGGCATCTTTTGCCGCCTTGAATTGCTCGCGTGCTTTTTGACGGGTCGTTCGATCGCCATCATCAAACATCACCATGCAGCGCTCAAACGGTGCATCAACAGCGAGGTCGACGCCATCCATCAACAAGGCCACTGCCGCTCCATTCGCATTCTCAGCATGACCGGTGATCAGAACCGGCTGGGCATTCGGAACGAGCCCCTCAGCCTCTGCCTGTCCATGAGGAAGGAAACTTTGATCTTCATAAGTCCAAAGCGCTTCATCCAAAGCCGCGCGGCGCGTCGCGTCTGGACTGATCGCCAATACGCGCCAGCCGCGCTCTAAGCATTTTTCGAGCAACGGCCCGACCGCCCGCTCCAATGTGGTGCGCTGCAAATGATAGAACCACCACTCAGGCGCCGCCGGTTCAGACACAGCTTAGCCCTCGTAATTGTCGGCGATCCAGCGGTCCAATAGGTGGGGGCCGAAGCCGCTGGCCCAGCTTGGATCGGTCGGCGCTTTTTCGCCATCGACCCAAGCGACGCCAGCAATGTCCAGGTGCGCCCAGGTTTGACCGTCTTGGATGAAGCGTTGCAGGAACTGCGCCGCCGTAATTGAGCCTGCCGCGCGCCCACCAATATTGCGCATATCGGCAAACTTCGATTTTAGCTGACGGTCATATTCTGGCCCCAGCGGCATCCGCCAAACACGCTCTCCGGAAGTAAGGCCTGCCGCCGTGAGCTGGTCGGCGAGCTTATCATCGTTTGTGAACAGACCTGCATGATGGTGGCCGAGCCCAATCACAATTGCCCCGGTAAGTGTCGCCAGATCGACAATCGCCGTGGGTTTGAATGTTTCTTGGGTGTACCAAAGCACATCGCAAAGCACCAAACGGCCCTCGGCATCTGTGTTTTGCACCTCAATGGTTTGCCCGGAGGCCGATTTGAGAATATCGCCGGGCCGAATGGCATCGCCATCCGGCATGTTTTCCACCAAGCCGACCAAGCCGACCACGTTGGCTTTCGCTTTGCGCTTTGCCAGGCTTAACATCGCGCCGACGACGGCCGCTGAGCCGCCCATATCGCCGCGCATATCTTCCATGCCAGCGCCAGGCTTAAGGGAGATTCCGCCCGTATCGAAGCAAACGCCCTTGCCAACCAAGGCCACCGGCGCGTCGCCGGACTTCCCGCCGGACCATTTCATAATTCCGAGTTTTGATTCTTTGACGCTGCCCTGCCCGACCCCCAGCATCGAGTTCATGCCAAGGTCTGCGAGCTCTTTCTCACCCAAGATTTCGATCTCAAGGCCATGTTCTGCAAGCGCTTCGATCCGCTCCGCATAGCTTGCTGGGTAAAGATCATTGGGCGGCAGATTCACCAAATCGCGCGCGAGATACGTCCCGTCCGCGCGGGCATCCAAGGGTTTGAAAGCGGCTTTTGCCGCCTTTACATCATCGCTGACCAAATTGACCGTGGTCAGGCTAGGCTTGTCATCTGGTTTCAGTTTCGTCCGATATGCATCGAACCGGTAGGCGGCGAGCTTCGCTCCGAATGCAATTTGTGCAGCGTCTTCGCCGGATGCAGCATGAATGGAGATGGACTTAAAGCCGCTATCGGCTTGCGATTTAAACACCGTCGCGCCGATGCGCTCAAGCGCCCTGGTATTCCGGTCTTTCGCTTTTCCAGCCCCAATTAGCAGGGCGCGCTTAGCGCTGGCCCCACGCGGCAAAACGATAAAGGCTTGTTGTCCCACTTTGCCATCGAAACGCGCCGAGCGAAGCGCTTCGGTGAGGAGCCCGCCTGATTCCTCGTCCAAATCCGCCGCGCTGTTTGGAAGCTTTCCATTTTGATCAATCAAGAATCCAACAATGTCTGCCTTAGCGACGTCGGTGAATGTAAATTTCATGCAAGAACTCCATTTCAGCGGCAAAGTAAGCATCGACGCGCCGGGCGCAACTCGTTAGGCAGGAAAACAGACAGGAAAACAAAAAAATCAACCATGAACGCGGTTCAACGCTACCTTTTTCTTCGTGTGTTTCGCTCCGTCACCATCATCGTAGGCGGCTTGACCGTGCTCGCGATATTGGCGCAGGGACTGTCGCAGACCGAGATCATTGTCGATAACCGTCAAGGCGCCTTCACATTCTTCAAAATCGTTGCGCTCGGTGTTCCTCAGATCATCGCTTTGCTGATGCCAATGGCGATGTTCGTCGCGACCATTTGGGCGATGAACCGGCTCCATCGGGACAGTGAAATCGTGGTCGCACAAGCTGCCGGCATGACCCGCTGGCAGGTCGCCTCGCCGATTATACGCCTCGCCTTGCTTGCCGCCACCGCGCATCTGGCCGTGAACCTTTGGGTCCAGCCCGCGGCGCAACGCGAAATGCGCGCAACGGTCAATGATGCCCGCGCCGATCTTGCCTCGTCTCTGATCCGACCCGGTCAGTTCACAACACCGGATTCCAACCTGACAGTTTTTGCCCGCGATCAAGAGGGTCAAGACCTGATCGGGGTCCAAATTGCCGAACGGATCGGCCAACCGGATGCGCGCGATTATCTCGCCGAGCGCGGGCGTTTCATTGAAGTCGATGGCCAACCTGCAATCGTCATGTTCAATGGCCAAGTCCAACAACTCGATCAAAACGGCGCACTAAACATACTCGATTTCGAACAGTGGACCTTCGATCTAGCACCATTCATTCGGGAAGACGGCAAGCTAACGCTCAAAGCCTCAGATCGTTTTCTCCACGAACTCCTCTTCATTGACCGATCGAGTTATAATGAACGGCGCAACGAGACCGAATATCTTGCGGAAGCCAATTCGCGCTTGTCGACACCTTTGATTAGCATCGCGATGGCGATGCTGGCCATTTTGGCTGTGGTCGGCGGGAATTTTAATCGCGGCGGTTATAGTCGCCGGATCATGATTGCGTCGGCGGGCGCAATGGTGCTGATCATTGTTCAATTGTCCGTGCAATCCAGCAGCGGCGGCAATCCACGAATGAATATCGGCCAGTGGTTGGTGCCGCTGATCGCGATTGCCGTCCTCTCTTTCGTCCTCTTTCAAAGCGGCAATCGCATCAAGGGAGCCGCGCGCACGTGATTGGCTCTCGCATTCAACGCTATGTCTTCACGCGATGTATCACTGCATTCGGGCTGGTGGTTGGCGTGTTCGCGATCACCATCATGTTGGTGGATATTGTTGAGCAATTGCGAACCGTGGGCGGCGACATTGATCTGTCTCCATTTATGGCGATCCAACTGTCTTTAATGAAGTTGCCGGGCTTGATCGAAGAGACTCTAGCTTTTGCGATCCTCGTTTCGGCCATGATCGCCTACAATCAGCTGTCGAAAAGCTCAGAGCTATCGGTTATCCGCGCGACCGGCCAATCGGCATGGCAATTCTTGGCGCCGGTGATCGTCTTGGCAGCCGGTTTAGGCTTTTTCGCGATGGCGGTGCTCAACCCACTCGGCGCGAATTTGTCCGAGCGTTTCGAAACAACCCGCGCCAACCTGTTGATCGAAGGCGGGCAAGTGGTGGAGCGCCAACGGTCAGATGTTTGGCTTCGACAAGGTCGCAATGACAGCCAAATCGTGATTCACGCGGCCTCGGTCGATAGCACCGGACAAATCTTTACAAATGTTCGTTTCCTTGAGGAGGGACGCATCTACGAAGGCGGGCGACCGACGAATCGATTTCGCTTCGTGCGCCGGATTGATGCCGAGACCGCGACAATCTCAGGAGGGTTTTGGCAGCTTTCGAACTTGATCGAAAACACGCCGGGCAACGCCCCCCAACGGCTCGCCAATCTCGCCATTGAGACCGATCTCGATCCAAATACGCTTCTGTCTCGATTTACCTCGCCGGATACAATTGGGTTTTGGGGATTGCCGGAGTTTATTCGCCAAACGCAACGCGCGGGATTAGACACAGCGCGATTTTCGATGCGTTGGTTCGGGCTCACAGCACTGCCGGTTCTGTATACAGCAATGGCTTTGATCGGCGCCATTGTTTGCTTGCGTTTGACCCGGCTCGGCGGCACCAGTCAGCTGATCGCCAGCGGCGCTGGGGCGGCTGTTGTGTTGTTTTTTGTCACTCAAATCGCGGCAAGCTTTGGCGCGTCGGGCGCCATCCCAGCTGTAATCGCGGCATGGTCTCCGGCGCTGTGTGCGCTTTTCATTTCGCTAACAATTCTCGCCTATCAGGAAGACGGTTAAGCAAGTCAAACCTTGACAGCTGGCCCGGCCACAACCAGTTTCCGCCGCCTTGAAGCCCTGTCAGGAGCCGTCCTCCCATGAAAGTTGTTGTTGTTGAGTCCCCCGCAAAAGCGAAGACAATCAACAAATATCTCGGCAAAGACTATAAAGTGCTCGCCTCTTACGGGCATATTCGGGATCTTCCCTCAAAGGATGGATCGGTCGATCCGGACAATGATTTTGAGATGGTTTGGCAGGCTGATTCGAAAAGCCAAGCGCGGATCCGCGAAATCGCCGAGGCGGTGAAATCCGGCGGCAAATTGATCCTCGCGACCGACCCAGACCGTGAAGGCGAAGCGATTTCCTGGCACCTTTTAGATGCTCTGAGGAAGCGGCGTGCAATCAAAAAAGATACGCCCGTTGAGCGGGTGGTCTTTAATGCCATCACCAAATCCGCCGTCACCACGGCTATGGAAAACCCGCGTCAGATCGATCAGGAATTGGTCGATGCTTATTTGGCCCGCCGGGCGTTAGATTATTTGGTTGGGTTCAACCTATCGCCGGTCCTATGGCGCAAGCTGCCTGGCTCGCGGTCGGCGGGGCGCGTACAGTCCGTCGCGCTGCGGATTGTGGTGGATCGCGAACTCGAAATCGAACGCTTTAAGCCTGAAGAATACTGGACCATTGGCGCAAAACTGCGTGCGCCAGACGGAACCGATTTTGACGCGCGGCTCCACGCACTCAATGGGAAATCGCTGAAAAAATTCGACCTTCCAGATGCAGCGGCGGCACAATCAGCGCTGGCGGCGGTGAAACTGGGCGGCTATTCGGTGGCAAGCGTCGAAGCCAAACCCGTGAAGCGCAATCCGCCGCCGCCCTTCATTACGTCGACTTTGCAACAAGACGCCTCTCGCAAGCTTGGCTTTGCTGCAAAACGCACCATGCAAGCGGCCCAGAAACTCTATGAAGAAGGCCGGATCACGTATATGCGAACCGACGGGGTGAATATGGCCGAGGAAGCGTATCACGCGGCACGCGACCATATTCAAAGCCATTACGGCGCCCAATATTTGCCAGAAAAACCGCGGCGCTATTCCTCAAAGCAAAAAAATGCTCAGGAAGCCCACGAGGCGGTGCGGCCAACGGATTTCAGCTTGCGTCCAGATGATTACAAACAGTCGGACGGTGATTTGTGGAAACTCTATGCGTTGATTTGGCGGCGCGCCGTTGCGTCTCAGATGGAGCCGGCGCAGTTCGAGCGCACCACAATCGATCTGCCCAACAAGGATGCGTCTGCCACGCTCCGCGCGACCGGTCAGGTTCTGATTTTCGATGGCTTTATCAAACTCTACACAGAGGGCCGAGACGACACCGATAAGGATGAAGACGCTGAGGCACGCTTGCCGAAACTGAAAGCCGGCGACCATGCCGACTTACTCGACGCGGTGTCTGAGCAGCACTTCACCAATCCACCGCCGCGCTACACCGAAGCGTCGCTGGTAAAGCGGCTCGAAGAGCTCGGCATAGGGCGTCCCTCCACCTATGCCTCGACAATGTCGACCTTGGTCGATCGAGATTATGTGCGCATCGATAAGAAACAGCTGATCCCGGAGGATAAGGGGATCCTTGTCACCTCGTTTTTGGAGAACTTCTTCAAGCGCTATGTCGAGTATGATTATACCGCTAATCTTGAGGAAAAGCTCGATGTCATCTCGGACGGAAAGCTCGATTGGAAAGCCTTCCTTAGGGAATTTTGGAGTCAGTTCACCGCCGCAATTGACGAGACCAAAGACCTACGGGTTTCTGAAGTGCTCGATGTGCTCAATGAGGTGCTTGGACATCACGTGTTCCCGCCCGTGGACGAGAACGGCAACATTAAAGAAAGACCGCGCCTTTGTCCGATTTGCAATGACGGGGAGCTCAGCCTCAAACTAGGACGACACGGGGCTTTTGTTGGCTGCTCCAACTATCCGGAGTGTAAATTTACGCGTCCCTTCTCGACCCAAGAAGAGGCGGAAAATGCGATCAATCCAGACGGTGAAGAAGTCGCTGTGCATCCCGAAAGCGGGCAGCCGATCTTGTTAAAGTCAGGTCGGTTCGGTCCCTATCTTGAAATGGATATCGGCGAGGAGAAACCAAAGCGCTCTGGCCTGCCAAAGGGGTGGTCGCCAAAAGACCTCGAGGCCGATCAAGCGATCATGCTGATCAGCTTGCCCCGCGAAGTTGGAAAACACCCGGAAGATGACGAGCCGATCCTCGCCAATCTCGGTCGTTATGGGCCCTACGTCCAACACCAGCGGACATTCGCCAACCTTTCGAGCGTCGAGGAGATGTTCACCATCGGACTCAATCGGGCGGTGTCGCTGATTGCCGACAAACGCGCCAATGGCGGGCGCGGCAACCGGGCGGCGCCAAAAGTCCTCAAAGATCTTGGAGCGCACCCCTCAAGCGGAGATCCGGTGCAAGTTCTAGACGGACGCTATGGCCCCTATATCAAGCATCAAAAGACGAATGCGACGCTGCCAAAGGATTTGGACCCGGCGGATATCAATATCGATCAGGCGCTCGAGGTGCTGGCCGAAAAAGAAGCCAAAGGCGGGAAGAAACGAAAGGCCACAAGCAAAAAGAAAAAGGCCACGGCAAAAAAATAGCGTTCCCGCTGTCAGCGCCCGAGCAGGCGCTCGAAACTAACGCTTTCGCCCATATCCACGTCCGGCATGCCCGGCAGAGGCAGCGGGGTATCGAGACTCGGGATCCAAATATAAGGCGTCAAATAGACCACCAATTCGTCGCGCACTTCGATCGCACCCTGGCTGGCGAGCAAAGTGTTCAGAACCGGCACACGGCGCAGCCAAGGCGGCCCCATATTCTCGGTGATCCGATAGTGCGAATTCAGCCCGCCAATGACGATTGTTTGCCCTGATTTCACAATCATAGAGGTCGACGCGGTGTTGCGGTCCTTCGTGATCAAAATGTCTCCCGCCGTGACCCCAAAGCGCGAGTCTTCGATAGTCATATCGAGGCGAATCCCCTCATCCGCCATCACCAATGGGGTCACCGACAGCGTGACGCCGGCGGTCACCGAATCGGTGCTGATAATCGACGCGTCATCCCCGGTCGTGCTGACGCGCGCAAATTGATCGCTGACAATCTCGATTTGCGCCGGCATCGTGCTGCGCGTGGCGATATAGGGCCGCGCGAGGACCTGCGCGGCATTTTGAGCCGCTAGGAATTCAATGGTTGCTGTCACTTGCGCTGCGTTCGCTGCAAGATCAGAGAAAGTGGCCACGATGTTGCCACCGGTCTGACCCGGGACCACCTTTAAGGCCTCGAATTTTCCGCTCGCGCCATCGCCGAGGCTGACCCCCAATTCTTCGGCCGAAGAGGTGTTCAAATTCACCACAAGCGCTTCGATAATAACGTGTGCAACCGGCCGGTCAGCCTGTTCGAGGATTGAGCGCGCTTCGAAAACATCCCGGGCTGGCCCTGATAGATAGACGGCGTTAAGCTCAGAGAGACTGCCGACCGAAAGGCCGACATCTTCCTCTTCTTCGGAATCGCTCGAAAACAGATTCAACAGCAATTGTTCCGCATCCGCGGCTGCGAGATGGTTGAGCACAATCTCTTCTCGAATTGATTTTGCGTTTTCAGCACGGCTGACAAATTCGCTGACGGGAAGGTTTGAGAAGGTGACGACGCTGCCGCTTTGCGCCGCGCGAAGTGTGGTCCCGGCCAGCAATGCATTCAGGCCATCGAGCAGGGGTTTATCGCGAAATCTCGCGGAAACGCGGCCCGGAAACTGGGCGTGATCCATCTGATACTGAATGCGCTGATCTTCCAATATCTCGCGCATCACCGCATCTAGGTTCGCATGCGTTAAGTCGGCGCTGAGCAACAAACCATTGCCGATCGGATTGGCCGTGACCCGGACCGCTGCGGCGCGGCGCGCCTCTTCATATTGAGCAATCGCACTGCTTGACTGATAGGCTTCGAGCAAGGCCGATCTTGCCTCCTCGTTCACTGAGGTGGCGTCAGCGATGCAGCCCGCGAGGCAGACCGCGCTGCCCACCATCCAAGACGAGTGAAGCCGTTTACTCAACTCAGTTGCGCATTATCAGCGCCGCTTTGCTTTCCGCATTTATAGCCGCCGCTATTGATCGGTTTGCCGTTCTTATCCTCGGGAACCGCATCGCTCAGCGTGTCAATGTCGAGCGTTTTCCATTTGGTCGAAGACGCCGACCCGGACACTTGAGCTTTGATCGAGCATCCTGGGGTCAGATATAGATTCAGGTCCTTCTTGTCGCCGGAGTGAATTTTCATCTCGAGCTTATAGGCGCAGCTCGCCGGGACGACGAACACATCATAGTTGCCGGAGGGGGTGTCGCGGTCAAATTTCTTGGTCACGGTTGGGCACTTTGGATGCATATAATCGTTATAAGGTTGCGAACTGCGTGCTTTCAAAGAGACCCAATCGAGCGTCGCGGATGTGCCATTGATCATAATGATGGCGCCGCAGATCGCACCCTGCCCTTCACACGCCGAATGGGTGTATTCTGACTCTTTAGAGCTCGCCGCATTGGCGACTCCCGACAAGCCAATCAGCGCAAAGGCTGCAAACGTCCCCATTGTAAAAACGGTCCGAACTTTGGACATGGATGTGCACTTCAACATGGATCTTAACTTCCCTTTGATTGCCGCCGAACCATCGACCCAAGTGGGATTAGACCATTCAATCCAAGCGCTCGACTGTCAGATTGGACAGTTCCGAAACGCTCTGCGTCGAGACAATCTATGGATTGCCATGCCTTCAATCGGAGAAAATTTATGACAAAACTGCTCTGGACGCGCTCCGTCTTACTCGCCGCGATCGCCGCATTCATAGCGCCGTTTGCTGTCGCAGAGACAACGATTTATGAGCTGCGGATCACCAATGATACGAGCAAAGACCTCACGTTCAGGCTCCAGGACGGGCATTCCAAACATGCCAACCTGACCTATGACAAAAAGAGCGTCGACGAGCATACAATCAAGGCGGGCACCTATGGCGTCATCGGCGTCAAGCCAACCGGCCATCACTGCACCACAGATTGCGGTGCGTGCAATCCGACATATGGCAAAGTGTACGCCTATTACACCGACGATAAAGGCAAAGAGCAGCGCAACAATTATTATAAGCCGAAACTCGAATGGTATGAGTATTGTGGCTATTCCGGGTCGAAACCGGTGACGTCATATACGACGAATTGGTCGTTCGAGCATGGCGGTGGGCAAGGCACCAATCATTTCAAGCATGATCAAACGTCAAAGCACAATTCCTACACCACTGGAAACGCGTCGACGGGACTAACCTTTGATGGCAAACATGTATCGGGTCACACCACCGTTCAATACTCGGAGTGATCAAACGGCACGTAAAACCGTGCGGCTCGCGGTGTAAACGGAGCGGCGCGTATCGTTTGGGTCAAACCCGTAAACGAGCGCCGCTGCGACCACCGCTTGCACCGTTGTTGCGACGCCCAATCGTTCCCGCGCATTGCGGACATGAAACCGCAAAGTCCGCTCGCTAATGCCGAGAATTGTTGCGGCTTCGTAGAGGGTTTTTCCGAGCGCCAGCCATTGTAAACACTCAACCTCACGGCTTGATAAGACATCGCGCGAGTGCGACTGCGCGCCGCCAACGGTGGTGGTCAAAGACTGGCTATAGAGGCATCGATAAGCGGCGGAGAATACGGAAACCACTTTGTTAGCAGACGCAAGCATATCGGCCGAAACGGGAGTTTGCGTCTTCGCCGACAGCATCAACACGCGATCTCGTTCTTTGCAGACGGGATAGGTCATGAAGTCTTGCCACTCGGGCTCTCCGAAATCGCAGATGAGCTGGCGCTGATACGTCGTTAAGAAAAAAGATTGCGGCGCATCCTGATGCAATTGAAAGAGATCGGATTGCGCCACCTGCCAAGCTTGGCGGGCCAGCGTGTCTTCGCGGGCTTGATCAAGTCCGGCGGGCATCGATTCATCCATGGCTTGTCGCAAGTCAGCACCGCGTGCACCCATCCGCTCCGAGAAATTGTCCCAAACACAGACAGCATTGGCACACATGGTGGCGGACGGCCCAGGCGCAGGTGTCCAGGCCAGAAGCAGAAAATCAAACCCGATCAGATCAAAAACCTCTGCGGCTTTCTCCAATAAAGTATTAAGTTCCTTGCAACGGTAGAATTGGATTAATTCAACATCTAAACCCATCTGCATGCCATCGACCGAACCGGCCGATCTCCTCCGTAGGCGTGCCTTGGTTGCCTCGTTCCATCCCGAACTGTTCAACCGCAGCACCCAAAGTGACAACGCAGATTTTGATTGCGACGACGAGTTGAGCGTAAAACAATGAAAGAATTCTTCTCTTCTCGCTATTAAGTTGTCTTTTTATGGGAAAAAGTCTCGATTCGAGACAATTCCTATGGGCGGTTTCCCCAAAACTTGGTTAGATCCCGGCATGATGACTGTCTGCTGCCCCCGGCCTCCAGGACCGATCAAATGACCGAATCGGTTACCCTACGCGCCGCCAAACCCAGCGATTTACCGACGCTGCAGGCCTTTGAACAAGGCATCATCCTGGCCGAGCGTCCCTATGATGCAACGCTCAAACCCGACCCCATCAGCTATTACGATATCGGCGAAATGATCGAAGACCCAGATGCCGAAGTGGCTGTGGCTGAGATCAATGGTGAATTGGTCGCCTCGGGTTATGCCATCAAAAAAGCGTCCCGCCACTATGTCAGCCCGGCCCATCACGCGTTTATCGGCTTTCTCTTTGTTGTGCCTGAGCATCGCGGCAAAGGCCTCAACCAGAAGATCTTGGAACACCTTTTTGCTTGGGCGCAGACGGCCGGATTGCCGGAAGTTCATTTGACCGTTTATCCCGATAACGCCTCGGCTATTCGCGCCTATGAGAAAGTCGGGTTCAAACCATACTTATCCGAAATGCGGCTCAATCTCGAAGAGCTTTGAGCCAGATTATTAGGGGGCGAAACGACACACGTAGGGAGGAAGATCAACGTGCTGTATTTCAAGCGGATGCCCCAAATAACGGCCAGCCTTATGCTGCTCATAATAGCGGCATGCACTACCACACCCCACCCACCTAGCGCACCCGAGGACCCATTACCGCCAACCCCGGCGCCGGAACCGCAGCCCATGGCCGAACCCGAAGCGCCATCCGCCTCCGCGAATGAAGCGGTCGCACCAGAACCGCGCCTTTCTGAAGAGCCGGTCGCGTCAGTGTTCCCTGAGAGCTTATCGGTCTGCCCGCTGATGACCGTCTCAAATCAACCCAATCCAGTCGACGGGCTTACAATCGTCGATTACGCACCCATCGTCGAAATTGAAGGCGTCGACATTGCTGTGGCACCGGTTGAAGCGGGGTGCTTATCGTCAGGCTTTGGGCCGCGCGGGGGGCGTCTGCATAAGGGCATTGACCTTCACACAGCCGGTCCCGTCGACATCTATTCCGGCGCCGACGGTACGATTGTGGAGAAGCTCTACCGTGATGACTATGGCAATATGCTGGTGATAGATCACGGCGGCGGTGTCTTCACGCGCTATGCGCATTTAGAGCGCTTTGAGCCTGGGCTTGAAACCGGCTCGATTGTGACCGCGGGTCAGGTCATTGGGGTTATGGGCAGTACGGCGAGCTATCGCATTCCACGGCACTTGCACTATGAGGTGCTCACCGGCGAGTGGGGCGCACGCGCCGGCTCTTTCGCGCTGACGCCTGTCGATCCGTTTTCTTTCCTGCCTTAAAAATATCACAAGCCAAGCGCCGCAACTTACTATAAAGCGCGCGCCATGAGTTTTCCTGATCGAGCCACGGTGCTGGCATTCTTAGAACAGCATCCGGACGCCACCACCAAACAAGACATTGCTCGCGGCCTGAAAGTCAAAGGCCGTGAGAGGCAAACGTTGCGCGCCATTTTGAAGGACCTGGAAGCCGACGGAACGCTCACGAAAACCGGGCGGCGGGCTTGGGCCAGGTCCGAAACACCGCCGCCAACCAGCGTCATTGTGTTTGAACGAACCGATGAGAATGGCGATTTAATCGCGCGCGCGACCGGCAAAGACGGTCCGTTCGGCCCGGATATCCTGTATGATGGCTATTCCAAAAAAATGCGCGGGCCAGCCCCTGGCATTGGTGATCGAGGCCTTGCCAGACTAAAGGAAACCGGCGGCGTGTGGACGGCCCGGTTGATGAAACTGTTTGAAGCGCGGGACGATGAGCGGCCGATCACAGGCGTTTATCTAGCCACGGCGCGGGGCGGCCGTGTGCAGCCTGCAAACCGTAAAATCAAAGCCGAGCTGCACGTTCGCGAAGCGGACCGAAACGGTGCCGAAGACGGTGACCTCGTCCTGGCCAAGCCCCTACTACAACGCGGATATGGACCGGTCCGCTGTCAAATTATTGAGATCCTTGGCCGCCGTGAGGACCCGCGGGCGGCGTCTTTGCTGGCGATCGCTGCGCACGATATTCCGACGGCGTTTCCCGAAGGTGTGATCTCTGCCGCGCAACGCGCCAAACCCGCCGAAGTGCCCCGCACAGATCTGCGCCAGACGCCTTTGATCACAATTGATCCTGCCGACGCCCGCGATCACGATGATGCCGTATTCGCTGAACCATTGCCCGACGGTTTCCGCGTAATCGTCGCCATCGCCGACGTGGCGGCATTTGTGACGCCTGGCAGCGCGCTCGACCAGGAAGCTCTAAAGCGCGGCAACTCAACATATTTTCCAGACCGCGTCGTGCCAATGCTGCCGTTCGAACTCAGCGCTGACGCGTGTTCGTTGAAAGAAGGTCAAGACCGTCATTGCCTTGCGGTCGAGATGACCTTTGACCGATCCGGCACGAAGCGTTCACATCGGTTTCTGCGCGCGCTTATGCGGTCTGCGGGAGCGTTGTCTTATGAAGAGGCGCAGCGCGCGATTGACGGCCATCCTTCGGCGCGGGCGCGCCCCCTTTTAGATCGCGTGCTAAAACCGCTTTGGGCCGCTTATGATGCTCTGAGCGCGGCGCGCGAAAAACGCGGACCACTTGAGCTTGATCTGCCAGAGCGGAAAGTTGAAATGGGCGAAGACGGCGCCGTCTTGGGCATTCGCACAAAAGAACGGTTCAAAGCGCATAAGCTGATTGAAGAGTTTATGATCCAAGCAAATGTCTGCGCCGCCGAGGAGCTGGAAAAGCGCAAGACCCCCCTGCTCTATCGCGTTCATGATACGCCATCGGACGCCAAAATTGCGGCGCTGTCTGAATTTCTCAAAACCCTCGACATCAAATGGCCGTTGGGCGAGCGCACGCAGACGCATCGGTTCAATCGGCTATTGGCTGACTTCGACGCGACCGAGCATGCTGAGGCGGTCTCTGAAATCGTTCTGCGAACGCAAAGCCAGGCGATTTACAGCCCTGAGAATATTGGCCATTTCGGCCTGAACCTCGCCAAATACGCGCACTTCACCAGCCCGATCCGCCGCTATAGTGATTTGATTGTGCATCGGGCCTTGATCAAAGCGCTGAAGTTTGGACCCGACGGCTTGCCCGAAAAACAGGTCGCACAGCTTGATGAGACCGCCGAACACTTGGTGCGCACCGAACGCCGGTCAATGGCCGCCGAGCGCGATGCGACGGATCGCTACCTTGCGAGCTTCCTCGCCGATCGGGTTGGCGCGGAGTTCGAAGGACGTATCACCGGCGTCACGGGCTCGGGATTGTTTGTCCGCTTGGCCGAAACCGGCGCTGACGGCTTTTGCCCAGCCTCACAGATTTCTGAGGAATATTGGCGCTATCAAGAGGCCGCGCAGGCCTTGGTCGCAGACACATCGGGACGCCGTTATGAGCTCGGCCAGCCGGTACAAGTGCGCCTGCGAGAGGTTACACCGCTCGATGGCGGCCTATTGCTTGAGCTGATCTCCGATCCGCGCCCACGGCGCCCCGGGGAGAAATCGCAGAAACGGACGCGGGGGAAGCGCTTTGATCGCGCGCATCGCTCTGGCAGCATGCGCAGCGGCAGGAAAACGTCCGGCGGTAAGGGAAAGCGTAAGCGATGAACAAACCCGACCTTGGCACCGCTTATGATCGCGAAGATAACGGCGAAATCATTGTGACAGATCAGCCAAGTCCGCGTCCCCGTGATGCCGCGACGCTCATTCTTGTGCGCCGTGATCAGGCGCAAGCTCGGGTTCTGATGGGAAAACGCTCGGGTCGACACGATTTCATGCCGGACAAATACGTCTTCCCAGGCGGGCGCGTCGATCCGCAGGACGGACGGGCGATCAGCTATAGCGAACTTGCCCCGCAAGAAGAGCAAAAGCTGCGATTTCAGTGCCGTCGCATCCCCCGCGCCTTCGCGCTGACCGCGATCCGCGAGACATTTGAAGAAACCGGCCTGCTGATTGGTCGGCAAGCAGAGATGCCATCAAAAGCACCGCCCGGCTGGGACCGGCTTTATCAACTTGATGTCGCCCCGCATCTCGAACACTTGCAGTTTATCGGACGGGCGGTCACACCGCCTTACCGCCCGAAACGATTCGATGCCCGGTTCTTCATGGCGGATGCTGAGAAAGTGCTGGTCGATGATCGCCCCCCCATGGATGGTGCGGAGCTGCACGATCTGCAATGGGTGACCTTGAAAGACGCGCTCGGCTTGGATCTTCCAAATGTGACCCGTTTCATGCTGGCAGAGATTGAAGCGCGATTGAAAACGCCCAACCCGCCTGGGCCACCTTTTCTGCGTTGGACCCGGAACGGTCACTCCGCCGATCGGATTTGATGCCGTGCCACAGTTGACTTAGACGCCGCAAACGATCATTAGACGCGTTTTCGAGTGTCAGCCCTTAAGTGAAGGTGCCCCGTTATGGCCAAACCGGCAACAATCAAAATTCGCCTGAACTCTACGGCAGATACAGGCTATTTTTATGTGACGAAGAAGAACCCGCGCAACATGACCGAGAAAATGGTCAAGCGGAAGTATGATCCGATCGCTAAAAAGCATGTCGAGTTCAAAGAAGGCAAAATCAAGTAAGCCTTTTAGATCACATGAGATCGTTAAGAAACCGGGCGGATGGCCCGGTTTTTTATGCCGCGACGCACTCGATCCGGTTGCGGCCATTTTGCTTGGCTTGATAAAGCGCTTGATCGGCGCGATGCAACAGGTCAGCCAACAGCCCGTCTTCACCACTATGTGTCGCGATGCCAGCGCTCACGGTCACCGAGATTTCTGAATTGCTGCGCTCCACCCAAAACGGCTCGGACGCGATGGCATGGCGAATGCGTTCCGCGCCGACTGCGGCGAGATCTTCTGCTGTTTCCGGCATGATCACCAGAAACTCTTCGCCGCCCGGTCGGCACGCAATATCTTTCGGGCGAATGTTTGTGCGCAAGCGCTCAGAGAAGTCTTGCAGGACGATATCTCCGGCTTCGTGTCCGTGCGCGTCATTAATCGCTTTAAAATGATCGATATCGAACGCCACAATCGAAACCGGCTGATCATTCAAGGAGGATCGCTGCATCCACAGCTGCAGCCGTTCCAGCATGTATCGCCGGTTATAAAGCCCTGTCAGATGGTCAATCACCGACAGCTCGAGCCCCCGATCGACCCGTCGACGCATGATGTCGATAAACCGTTTGCGCCGTGTTTGCGTGCGCACGCGGGCTTGTAATTCGAGCATATCCAGCGGCGTCAGAATAATGTCAGACGCGCCAATCCGTAATGCCTCTAAGGCCTTGCCCTGTTCATCCGGATGACAGGTGACAATAATCGCGAAATCGCGCGCCTCTCTGAGCGTGCGCAATTGCGCGCAAAGGCGCAATGCATCATGCGTCTGATCTGATAAGGCGAGCACGACAATATCGATGCCTTTAAACCTGAGCCCGGACGCGCTCGCATCCTTCCAGGTCTCTGACATATGCCCGACTGTCGCCAGCGCTTTTGCGATCCGCCGCGCCTCCAGATTATTCTGATCAATGATCAGAACACTTGCCGGTCGGATCAGCATTTCCTGTTCGAAATCTGAGAGATATTCGCTGCGATTGCCCGCGGTTTCACGTGTGCGCAGCTCATCGGCGACCATATTGTAGCGCATCAAAGCATCTAGCCGGGCCAAAAGCGCAAAGTCTTCGACGGGCTTTGACAAGAAATCATCGGCGCCCGCCTCAAGGCCGCGCAACCGGTCATCCTTATCCGTCAGTGCTGTCAGCATGATGATCGGGATGTGCCGGGTTGAGAGGTTCGATTTGAGCCGGCGACACACTTCATAGCCGTCCATGCCCGGCATCATCACATCCAAAAGAACGATATCAGGCTGATGTCGGATCGCGCTTTCAATTGCCCCCTCACCATCAGCTGCGAGGAACACGGTATAGTATTTGGCTTCGAGTTTCGCCTGCATCAGACGACGATTGGCTTCAATATCATCGACGACCAGGATGCTGGCGGTCATGCGGCCGCCCCATTCGCCATCAGCTCATCGACGGTTTTGAGGAAGCTGCGAACTTGGATCGGTTTCGACAAATACCCTTCGCACCCGGCCTCTCGCACCAGCATCTCATCTGTGCGCATCGCAAATGCCGTAACCGCCAGCACAGGGATGGATGCGGTGCGCTCATCATCCTTTAGCCAGCGCGTGATATCGAGCCCTGACACCTCAGGCAATTGGATATCCATGATGATCAGGTCGGGGCGCTGTTCAAGTGCGAGGCCAACGGCTTTGGCCCCGTCGACGCATTGTAGCGTGTCATATCCACTCGCTTCGAGCAGATCGCTAAACAAACGCATGTTCAACGCATTGTCCTCGACGATCAGGACTTTCCGAGAGGTCTTTTTCGCCATGCACGCGAATCCAAATCACCACGGGGCTTTGTCTGCCCCGATTCTTCTACAGCACCCTTCGTTAACGATTCTTTTCCATTTGCCTCATCGCCTAGAACATGCCATGAACAAACATGTCCTCATTGTGCCGAGACTGCGATACATTTGTCTCTGCGGAGGTCGAGACGTGCCCTGCGTGCGGTTCTTATCGCGTGATCTCGCATGCGGCCCTCGAAGATCTATCGATCGCGCATATCGATTGCGACGCCTTTTTTGCGGCGATTGAGAAACGCGACAATCCAGCCCTGAAGGACAAACCTGTCATTGTCGGGGGTGGCAAACGCGGCGTCGTATCGACCTGCTGCTATATTGCGCGATTGAGCGGCGTTCGATCCGCAATGCCCATGTTTAAAGCACTGAAAGCCTGCCCCGAGGCCGTCGTCGTAAAACCGCGCCGCGATGCCTACATCACCGCATCGCGACAGATTCAGGAGAAGCTCAAAGCACTATCGCCTATGGTGCAAATGCTGAGCGTGGATGAAGGCTATATCGACCTTTCCGGCACCCGGCGGATCAGCGGCGCTTTCCCGGCCCTCACTCTGGCGCGTCTTGCGCGCGATATCGAAGCCGAGATCGGCATCACCATTTCGATCGGATTGTCCGAAAACAAGTTTCTCGCCAAAACCGCCAGTGAGCTCGACAAACCGCGCGGGTTTGCGATTTTGGCGAAAGCCGAGGCGGTTGCCTTTTTGCAGGATAAGCCGGTGGGGTTTTTGCACGGCGTTGGCAAACAGCTCGCCAAGAAACTAGACCGGGACGGCTATCGCCGGGTCGGTGATTTGCAGAACAGCGAAGCGCGCGATTTGATCCGCCGCTATGGCGAAACCGGTCTTTGGTTGCATCAACGCGCGCAAGGCATCGATCATCGCCCCGTGCGAACAGACACTGTGCGGAAATCCGTGTCCGCCGAGCGCACATTCGATCAAGACATTCAAGATGCGGCCCTCCTGGAAGATCGGTTATGGGAAGTGTGTGAAGAAACCGCGCGCCGGGCAAAGCGCCATGGCGTCGAAGGATCCACGGTGACGCTCAAGCTGAAGACAAAAGACTTTCGGACGCTGACGCGCTCCTCAACGCTGCCAAATGCGACGAATCTGGCCAATGTCCTGTTTCGCATCACCAAGCCGTTGCTGATCCGAGAAACCCAATCAAAGACCGCTTATCGCCTAATCGGGGTTGGGTTATCGCATCTTAATGAAGCGCGCTGGGATGTTCGCGATCTGATTGATCCCGGCATCGAAAAGCGTGCCAAGGCGGAACGGGCGAGCGATGCGGCGCGCTCCAAATACGGTGATGGATCGGTCGTAACCGGGCGCGCGATGCGTTTGGCCGCTCGCAAAATACGAAACGCGTGATCGAGCCTTGCTTGCGCTGCAACAAATACGTTAGCACCGCGCGGAGCACAGAGAGAGGATCCGTTATGTCGTCGCCTGAAACCCGTCTTGCCGAGCTTGGTATCACCCTCCCCGAGCCGATGAAGGCCGTGGCCAATTATGTGCCATTCGTCATCACCGGTCAGCAGCTCTTTGTCTCAGGCCAGGTGAGCGCCGGGCCGGATGGATTGGTCAAAGGGCGATTGGGCGAAACCATGACATTGGAAGAGGGAAAAGCCGCCGCAAGGTTATGTGCGGTCAACCTGATTGCTCAGTGCAAAGCCGCGTTGGGGGACCTTTCTCGGCTGACCCGCGTCATCAAATTGGGGGGCTTTGTCAATGCGCATCCCGATTTCGAAGCGCTGCCACAGGTCGTCAATGGCTGCTCTGACTTGATGGTTGAAGTCTTTGGGGACGCAGGTCGGCACGCCCGCTCTGCCGTCGCGAGCCCGGTCCTACCCTTAGGTGTGGCGGTTGAAGTCGACGGTGTCTTCGAGTTTGCCTAATCCTTTCGATCTCTCGGATTTTGTTTATGCCCATCGCGGGTTGTGGCAAACGGGCGGGCCCAGCGAAAACAGTCTAGACGCGTTCATGGCCGCCTCGGATGCTGGGCTCGGGATTGAGTTTGACGTTCGACCAAGCTCGGACGGTGTCCCGATCATCTTCCATGATATGGATCTTCAACGCATGGCATCGTCGGAGGACTTTGTTGAAGCGCACCCAGCGTCCAACCTCGTGGGGCGGGCTTTGCAAGGCGGCGGGCTCATTCCCGCGCTGACCGACTTGCTGGACGTCTGGCCGGCAGATCTGCCGCTCTTATGCGAACTCAAAGTGGATGGCGCGACAGATCCTGCCGCTTTTGCCCACCGCGTCGGCGGCTTGCTTTTGCGCCACCAGGGGCTTTGCGCGGCAATGAGTTTTTCGACGCAGGCGGTCAAGGCCCTGCCGGATGGGGTTATGCGCGGTCAATTGGTAACGCCGCATCAGATCTCAGAAACTGCCTTCGAAGCCGCTTTGTCAAATACGGACGTTTCATACTTTGCTTGCCATGTCAGCGATGCGGGGCGCGGCGAACTTCAAACCCTGCGCGCGCGCCATCCAATTGTCGCTTGGACCGTCATCGATCCAGAGCAATGCGCCGCCCTGTCTGAGCTCACAGACAGCCAAATTTTTGAAGGATTCAATCCAACGCTCGCAAAACGCCATATTCTGAATAGATAAGACTGTATGGATGATATTGCTTACCAAGCCCGGGTGATTACGGCGCTCAACGAGGTTGAGCCTGAGGTTTGGAACGCCGTCGCCAACCCGGTCGGCCTCCCCTATGATCCATTTTTGAGCTGGGAATTTTTAGAAGCCCTCGAATCGTCCGGCGCGGCACAAAGCAAAACCGGCTGGAGCCCCTGCCATATTTTGGTGGAAGGACCTAACGGGGAGATCGTTGCGGCGCTGCCGCTCTATGCCAAAACGCATAGTCAAGGTGAATTCGTCTTCGATCATAGTTGGGCAGATGCCTATCAACGCGCGGGCGGGAATTACTTTCCGAAACTGCTCAGCGCTGTGCCGTTTACGCCGGTCACCGGCCGCCGGTTTCTCGTCCCGCCGGTACCGGATCAAGCGCGATTGCAAAACGCCTTGCTTTCGGCGGCCTTGCAAGTCGCCGCGCAAAACGATTTTTCATCCCTGCATATCAATTTTCTGACGCCCGACGCAGCCGCTGAAATGGATGAGACCGGTCTGCTCGTTCGCACCGATCAGCAATTTCATTGGCACAATGCGGGCTATGCCGATTTTGCGGGCTTCCTGACCGATTTATCTTCATCAAAGCGCAAAAACCTGCGCAAAGAACGCGCAAAAGCGCAGGCCGGGCTGACCTTTAAACACCTCACCGGCACCGATATCACAGACGCCCATTGGGATGCCTTTTTCCAATTCTATATGGACACAGGCGCCCGCAAATGGGGGTATCCCTATCTGAACCGAGATACGTTTTCGCAACTCGGCGCGCGGCTGGCCGACAATATTCTGTTGATCCTGGCGTTTGAAGATGAAGTCCCCATCGCGGGCGCTCTTAATTTTATCGGTGAGAAAACCCTTTACGGGCGCTATTGGGGCTGCACTCGGCCGCGGCCGTTTCTACACTTCGAAACCTGCTATTACCAAGCCATCGATTTTGCCATCGCGCACGGCCTCGAAACCGTGGAAGCGGGCGCGCAAGGTGGGCACAAACTGGCGCGCGGCTATGTCCCGGTCACAACTTATTCTGCGCATTGGATTGCGCATGCGGGCCTGCGCGATGCGATTGCGGACTATCTTGATCGCGAACGCCACGCGGTGAAGGATGAAATCGAGTATTTGAACAAACGAACGCCATTCCGAAAGGACACTGAGTGACCCTGCATGCTGATTATGACCCGGACAATATTTTCGCGAAAATCATGCGCGGAGAGATGCCGAGTGTGAAATTATTCGAGGATAATGTTGCGCTGTCTTTCATGGACGTTTTTCCGCAGTCTGAAGGACACGCTTTGATCATTCCAAAAGCGGTTGAGGCTCGGAACTTTCTCGATATGCCGACCGAGCGCCTCGGTGATTATATGGCCCGCGTGCAAATGGTGGCGCGCGCGGTCGAAAAAGGCCTAAAACCCGATGGTCTGGTGGTCACTCAGTTTAACGGTGCCCCCGCCGGACAAACGGTTTTTCATCTCCATTTCCATGTCATCCCACGCTGGACCGGCGAACCCTTACGGGGTCATGCCGCAGGCGAGATGGCGGAGGTTGGAAAACTCGAGCAGACGGCGCAAAAAATCCGCCCCTTCTTGGCTTAAAGCCCAAGTTTCTCGCGAAGAATTTTATTCACCGCTTGCGGGTTGGCCTTGCCACCGGAGGCTTTCATCACTTGTCCGACAAACCAACCCATCGATTTCGGCTTTTCTTTCACGGCTGCCGCTTGGTCTGGATTGGCGGCGATGACCTCGTCCACAATGGCTTCGATAGCACCGGTGTCCGTCACCTGTTTGAGGCCGTGCGCCTCGACAATTTCCATCGGATCACCCTCGCCATCGATCATTCGCTGGAAAACATCTTTTGCGATTTTGCCTGAGATCACTTGCCCGTGGATGAGATCGATGAGACCGCCCAGTTGTTTGGCCGAGACAGGACTCTGATTGAGGCTGAGTTCGGCTTTGTTGAGATAGCCGAAAAGTTCCTGCGTGACCCAGTTGGCCGCGAGCTTGGGATCCCGACCGGTGGCCACGGTTTCATAAAAGTTGGCACTTTCTGGATCTGCGGTCAGCACACCGGCATCGTAGCGTGACAATCCATAATCGGCCTCAAACCGAGCCCGCTTTTGGTCGGGCAGCTCCGGCAGGCCAACGCGGATCCCCTCAATGAAAGCGTCATCGATTTCCAGCGGCAGCAGATCTGGGTCCGGAAAATAGCGATAGTCATGTGCATCCTCTTTCGAGCGCATGCTACGGGTTTCACCCTTATCTGGATCGTAAAGCCGTGTTTCTTGATCAACGGTGCCGCCGGACTCAACGATTTCGATTTGTCGGCGCGCCTCATACTCAATCGCCGCCTGGATGAACCGGAACGAGTTCATGTTCTTAATCTCGCAGCGCGTTCCGAGATGTCCAAAATCCCCGCTCTCGCGGAATTTCTCATACGCGCCAGGCTTGCAAATAGAGACATTCACATCGGCGCGCAGATTGCCTTTTTCCATATCGCCATCGCAAGTCCCTAAAGCGACCACAATGGATTTAAGCTTCTTTACATAAGACGCCGCTTCTAACGGGGAACGAATGTCTGGCTTCGAAACTATTTCCATCAGGGCAACACCAGATCGGTTGAGATCCACATAGGTGGCAGCTGGGTCCATATCGTGGATGGACTTACCAGCATCTTGCTCCAGATGCAGACGCTCGATCCGCACCGAAAACGCGTAAGCTGGATCACCATGCGAAGGTTCGACATCGACTTCGATCTCGCCTTCACCAACAATCGGGTACTCAAACTGGCTGATTTGATAGCCTTGCGGCAAATCCGGATAAAAGTAGTTCTTTCGATCGAACCGCGACACCTTATTGATTTGCGCATTCAGACCCAAACCGGTGCGCACGGCTTGCTCTACGCAGAATTTATTGATCACGGGCAGCATGCCAGGCATCGCGGCATCGACCAGAGAGACGTTTTGATTGGGCTCAGCGCCAAACTGCGTCGGCGCGCCTGAAAACAGTTTCGCCGACGAGGCCACTTGCGCGTGGACTTCCAAACCGAGAACCACTTCCCAGTCGCCGGTATCCCCTTTTAGCGTGTATGTTGCGCGCTCGCTCATGGTTCGATCTTTCATACGATAGATCGCTTGCTAAAGCATAATTTGACTTAGAATGCCAAGCGCTTGTGCCGCTGGCTCCGATTAACAAAATTTAGTGCGGTTTTTTGAGGCGTTTGGCTTCGCTGCGAACCCGTTTCTCGATCCGTTCCCAACCTTTGAGACCGCTATAAATCCGCTCAACTTCGCCACGCTTATACAGGACAAAGCTGGGGTAACCGATAAAGTTGCGCCCACCAAAGGCCTCTTGGAACTCTGCGTCATGCTTCCCGTACCCCCCGCGCCAAGGGCTACCATTCAGCGTCGCGAGTTTCAGCTTAAGGCTGCTAGAAGCCGGATCTTTCTTCCAGTCTTTCAAAGTATTCGCCTTCCAATAACGACATGTGCCGCAATTGGGCGAGCCGAAATAGACGACTTCATAGTCGGCCGGCGGCGGCGGGTTAACGGTGTGGAACCCAAGTGCCACGCCAATCGAAATCACCCCGAACGCAAGCATGACAAAAAAGTTCTGCATCAATACCATCCTCAGCGCCTTCTATACTAGAGCAGGTGAGTTAACCCGCCGCTTCTTAGGTCGCTGAAATTTCATCGAAATTTTACGCCCCGTGTGCCTCTGGGACCTTATTCCGGTGTCTCAGGTTCGTCGGCGGTGGCACGCTTCTTATTCGCCGCCTCTAGGCGTGCACGGCGGGCTTCCAAACGACGGTCAATCGCGTGTTCTCTTTTTCGGAACAGTCCGAACATAGACGGCTCATTCCCACCATTGCGAGCATCGAGGATTTTGCCCGCGATCATCGCCAATCGGATGGACGCATATGCGGCCGCGATCAGAGATAGGCCCCAGATATGCCTCGAGCGCGGATGCAGCGGATCTGCGCCGACACCGTATGCGGTCAAAAAGATCAGGGCGACGCAGATGAGAAACGCACCGCCCGCAATGAGGAGGAATCGACGGGTCATCGAGACCGTCTACCACCATGGATCAGGCTTTGCGACAAAGCCCGCTGCGCGCTCAATCGCACCCGCAACGCGGAAACATGTGGCTTCGTCCAAAGCTTGACCGATAACTTGTAAGCCGAGCGGCAAACCGCCCGCGTCCATGCCCGCGGGAACAGAAATTCCTGGCAAGCCCGCAAGGTTTGCGGTCACTGTGAAGATATCATTCAAATACATCTGAACCGGATCATCCATGCGCTCGCCATACGCAAAGGCGGCGCTCGGACAGGTTGGTGTCAACAGGGCGTCCACGGTCTCGAACACGTCTTGAAAGTCCTGCAAAATGCGCGTCCGGACTTTTTGCGCGCGGAGATAATAGGCATCGTAATAGCCGGATGACAGGACGTAAGTTCCGATCATCAAGCGGCGATGCACCTCGGCGCCAAAACCACTGGCACGGGTCTCCTGATACGTGCCGATCAGCCCGTCACCCTCCTGGCGTGCGCCATATCGCATGCCGTCATATCGGGCGAGATTTGAAGAGGCCTCCGCCGGCGCAACAATGTAGTAGGCCGGCAGAGCGTATTTGGTATGTGGCAAGGAGACATCAACCGTCTCAGCTCCCATGTCTTTGAGCCAAGCGATGCCTTGTTGCCAAAGATCTTCAATTTCCTGCGGCATACCGTCGACGCGATACTCTTTCGGCACGCCAATTTTCATGCCTTTGACCCCTGCATCCACCTCCGAAACCCAGTTTGGGGTCTCGACCTTTAAAGAGGTTGAGTCTTTTTCGTCATGGGAACACATGATTTCAGACAGCAAAGCGGCATCCGTCACGGTTTTCGCAATTGGGCCCGCTTGATCCAAAGAGCTCGCAAAGGCGACGATACCCCAGCGTGACGCGCGGCCATAGGTCGGTTTGATCCCGACCGTGCCGGTAAAAGCGGCCGGTTGGCGGATCGAGCCGCCTGTATCCGACGCGGTTGCGGCCAGGCACAAATCCGCAGCTACGGCCGTCGCCGACCCACCGGATGACCCGCCGGATGTTAGCGGCATATTGCTGCCATCGCGGCGCCAAGGATTCGTTGGCGGGCCGAAGCGCGACGTTTCGTTCGATGACCCCATAGCAAACTCATCCATATTGAGCTTGCCGAGCATCACCGCGCCGGCATCCCAAAGGTTCTGGGTTACCGTGCTTTCATAAGTCGGCGTAAACTCACCGAGAATGTTTGAGCACGCGGTCGTGCGGACGCCTTTTGTGCAATAGAGATCCTTGACGCCAATGGGTGCACCGTCCAACCGCCCGGCATCACCGCTCGCGCGCCGTTTGTCGGACGCCGCCGCCATGGTCAGCGCCTGCTCAGGCGTCTGCACCACATAAGCGTTCAAGGACTCATTGGCGCGGGAGATCACGTCAATAAAAGCCTGCGTCAGCTCAACCGCGGAAAAGTCTGCCTGCGCCAATCCCGTCAATGCATCCGTCAGCGTTAGTTTCGTCAGCTCGCTCATGCGATTTCCTATGTTCCGACCATACAATTTCGCCTTCGTATGCCGTCTAGGGCCTCAAAAACAAGCCTTAAAGGCGGTTACACAAACAAGAATGTTATCGAATGTTCAGGCTCACCATGATTTGATGACGTGTCCGCCCGGAATGATTTATAAGTCTAAGCAAGCACAGGATCCATCATGCTCGTTCATCGCATCACATTCGCCGCCATGGTGTTCATCGTTTCGGCTTGCGCAACGGCGCCCACACCGGAGCAAGAGGCAGCGCGCGCCGAGGCAAAAGCCGAACAAGTGTTTGCAAATGACCCCCGCCGCGGCGAGCAAGTCGATCGCCTTTGCTTTACGCGCTCGATTGATGGCTTCACACAAACCACGCGCCGAGCGGTCATCTTGCGCGAGGGCAATGATCAATATCTGATCGAAACGTTCCCAGGGTGCTTCGATCTCGATTGGGCCCAATCCATTGGCGTAAGCAGCCATTCAGCCTGCCTTCGCCGCGGCGATTTGCTGATTTCCTCTGACAGCCCGTTCAGCTTGCGCGGGACAACGCGCGGGATCGATTCCTGTCGTGTTAAAGCGATTTATGAGTGGGACAGAGAGGACGCGCCTGAAGCCGGCGACGATGCGAAAGAAGACGAAACGCAACCACCACAAGAGACCGGCGAGCCGGTTGAAACGGCCTTGATCGAATAAAACTATTCGACAGCTTTCGGAACGACGAAAAAACCCTCGTCAGACTTCGGCGCATTGACGAGAATTTGATCCTGAATATTGCCGTCGGTGACGACATCTTCGCGCATCGGGAGCGTCGCTTCGACGACAGAGGTCATCGGCTCAACGCCGTCAATATCAACCTCATTGAGCTGCTCGATCCAATCGAGAATACCGTTCAATTCATCCGCTAAAGGTTCGAGCTTGTCCTCCGGCACAGCAATGCGGCTGAGTCTCGCAACTTTTCGAACATCGTCCTTTGTAACGCTCATTTGGGGCGGCTCCGATTGACCCGCGCAGCGATACGCGCGAGTGACGAAGAAGACAAGCCTATGCCTGAAGTGAATCTCCTACAGCTGCCTCCCGATGGCGCATTGCTTGGCATTGACCCCGGTGCAAAGTCGGTCGGTGTGGCGGTGAGTGATCAGCTTCGCCTCATTGCAACACCTCTGGAAACCATACCCCGAGGGCGCAAATTGCGACCCGTTTTAGACCGGCTGTTCGATCTTTATAATGAACGCAAGGCCGTTGGATTGGTGCTGGGTCTGCCCCTCAATCTAGACGGGCGCAGCGGCCCGCGCGTGCAAGCGGCAAAAGCGCTCGCGCACCATATTCTGCGGGCCCACGACATTCCGCTCGCTTTTCAAGATGAGCGGCTCTCAAGCGCCGAGGCTCAACGGGTCATGTTGGATGCGGATCTCAGCCGGGCGCGGCGGGCGCAAG
The DNA here is from genome assembly GCA_038531165.1 of Pseudomonadota bacterium. Taxonomy (GTDB): domain Bacteria; phylum Pseudomonadota; class Alphaproteobacteria; order Caulobacterales; family Hyphomonadaceae; genus Henriciella. The sequence continues at coordinate 185,111 of JBCBBZ010000005.1, read as the reverse complement.
CGATTGACGCGTCCGCTGCTGCGATCATCCTGCAGACGGCCTTGGACAGACTGGCAAATCACGCGCCTTAAGCCAGCAGCGCATCCAGCAAAGAGTCTAATCGCGCCGCGAATTGGTCGCGATGTATTTCTTGGCTGCGCGATAACACTTCAAACTCGCTGCCGCGCGACAAAGCCACCAGCATGCGGGCCGCCTCGAGCGGACGGGTTGCGCCCAGCCGTTCCAAGGGATCCGAAAGCCAGCTTTCAAGCGTACGCGACCATGCAGCAACCCGCATCCGCATTGCTTCATCGCGGCCAGCAAATAAGACCATCTCATACTCAATCGCTTCCAGGCCGGATTGATCCGGGCTGAGGGTCGTCATGCCGCCAAGAAATCGGATAAAGTCTTCGCGCGTCCGGACCGGCTTTTGCGTCAAGGTCTCAACCAAGGTGCGTTGATAATCATCGATATAGAGCGAAAACGCATCTCGCACGAGATCTTCTCGGGTCGCAAAGTGGTAGGTGGTGGTGCCCGGAGACACGCCGGCGACGGCGGCCACCGCGCGATGAGTAACCTTGTCGACGCCCTTATTGGAAATAATGTCCAGCGCCGCGCGCAAAATGCGTTCGCGATTCGCACCGCGGGGGCCGGATTTCCGAGACAGATCTGACTTGGACATTCGTGCTGCTCTGGTCGCACATTCGTGCGGTCATTACGGATTTGTATTAAGACTATCCCTTGGCTTAGACGAACTTTGACGGGACTGGCAAGAGAGCCTACCGCAATCGAAAGACCGCTGCCTATAACGTGCAAAACAAGTCGATCCTTTATGGGGCTTGACCTGTCACTTTATCGGAACCGATAAGCGAACCAAATTCGAGACGGAAGATGACCTGGTATTTTATAGCAGCCCTATTGGGATATGGATTCGGCGCGATCCCGTTCGGACTATTGCTGACGCGATGGGCGGGCTTGGGCGATATTCGGCAGGTTGGCTCTGGCAATATCGGGGCCACCAATGTGCTGCGGACTGGACGCAAGGATCTCGCCCTTGCAACCCTATTGCTCGACGGCTTCAAAGCGGGCCTTGCGGTCTTGTTGCTGACATATTTGAGCGGCGAAAGACAAGTCGGCTTGGTCGCCGGCGCGTTCGCTTTTCTCGGTCATTGCTATCCAATTTGGCTTCAGTTCAAAGGCGGAAAAGGCGTTGCGACCTATGCAGGTCTATTGGTGTTTGCATCTCCGCTTGCGCTTTTGATCGGCGCGCCGATTTGGCTCAGCCTGTTCGCAATCACCCGGATTTCGTCTCTCGCTGCCTTGACCGCAGCGGCGTGTATTCCGCTTGGTGCCTACCTAATTGGCGAGTCGCCGTTTGCAGCAATTATACTGCTCGCGCTTAGCCTCTTGGTGTTTTGGACACATCGTGCAAATATCGACCGACTGTTTCAGGGGACCGAACCTAAATTCGGGAGTGGCTCAAAATAGCAAATGGTCCGGGGGGACTGAGCGACGCGGAAAAGCGAAACTGGTTGCGCCTTGCACGGACGCCGCGCGTCGGTCCTGTCACCTTTTTCCAATTGCTGCATCGGTTCGGAAGCGCCAGCGCTGCGCTCGAAGCCCTACCAAGCCTCAGCAAGCGATCTGGATCGCTCGCCATTCCAGACCCCGGCGCGATGGACAAGGAATGGCAGGCCATCGCCGCCTATGGCGCGCAGCTGATCTGCTCTGCTGAGTCAGACTATCCTGCGATGCTCAAACAAGACCCCCCGCCCCCGCCGGTATTGACGGCCCTTGGCGATCTTAAATTGCTCCAGCGCCGCTGCGTCGCGATTGTCGGCGCGCGCCAAGCCTCAGCGGCGGGCCGAAAACTGGCGCGCGGTTTAGCACACGATTTGTCGAGCGCCGGTTTCGTGATTGCTTCTGGCCTTGCTCGCGGGATTGACGGTGAGGCGCATGCGGCCAGTTTAGAGGGAGGGACGGTCGCCGTCCTCGGCGGTGGAATTGATCACATCTACCCGCCGCAGCATGAGCGCTTATACGCACAGATCGCGGAAAAAGGCCTGCTGCTGAGCGAAAGCGCATATGGCCATCGCGCAACGGCACGCGATTTTCCAAGACGCAATCGAATTATTACCGGAATTGCCGAAGGCGTTGTCGTTATTGAAGCGGCGGAACGCTCTGGCTCGCTGATCTCGGCGCGGACGGCGGCAGAGCAGAACCGCGAGGTGATGGCGGTTCCGGGCTCGCCGCTCGATCCACGCGCGGCCGGAAACAATAAGCTGCTGCGCCAAGGCGCGACTTTGGTACGCCATGCTGACGATGTCATCGAAGCCTTATCCGGTGTCGAGAACCGCTGGGTGCAAGCGCCCGAGCCGCCAGAGTATGAGAGCAAAGCCTTTCAACACGAGGATCTGCCGGATCATCAAATCCAAGCCGTGCTCATTGCACTCGGACCCGTGCCGACACAAATCGAAGACCTGGCTCGGGCCGCAGACATCAGCGTTCCAAGGTGCGCGGCCATCTTGGTTGAACTCGAACTCTCAGGCCAGGCGATAACCTATCCAGGGGGCTTGGCAGCGCTCGCGGTTTGAGCGCGCAGCCAAATTATCACATCTCACTGGTAATTAACCAGAAAGGCTGAAGCCCTCACTGGACGCTCCGATCGCAGCGGCTTAATCGAATCGGTGGGGTGTATCGGAGTCTGAGCATGCACAAATGGACCTGGTTCCTGCTGATGGCAGCAAGCATTGCCCATGCAGGTGAGGTTATCGCTCAGGAGACAAACCTTGACGCGCAAGCCGAGCAAGCCACCGTGGTCCTCGATGCCGATAATATTTTCGTCAATGAAGCGGAAAATACCGTCGTGGCGGAAGGCAGTGTTGAAGCCAAGTATCAAGGCCGGGTATTGCGCGCCGATCGTCTCATTTATGATCGAAACACAGACCGCGTTCGCGCCGTCGGAAACATCGTCATTATCGACACAGATGGCACGCAGAGTTTTGCTGAAGAAATCGAAACCGACAGCAGTCTAATTGACGGCTTTGCCATTGGATATTCGACGCGTTTGCCAAATGGTGGCCTAGCCGTCGCAGAGTCAGCGGTTCGCTCCTCCGACGGGTTCAACGCTTTGGATAAAATCGTCTATACTTCGTGCGAGCTTTGCGAGGAGGATGACACCCCGACTTGGTCCCTGCGAGCACGGCGCGCAGTGCTCGATCAACAAACGCAAATGATGTCCTATCGAGATGCTGTTGTGGAAATCGCTGGCATACCCGTTTTCTATTTGCCGATTTTTGCCCATCCGGATCCTGGTTCCGATCGTCGGTCGGGCCTTTTGCCGCCAGACTTCGGAAGCTCATCCAAACTCGGCGTGTTTTATCAACAACCCTACTATTGGGCGATCTCGCCGTATCAAGAGCTCACAGTATCGCCGCGGGTGATGGCCAATGTGAACCCATTGCTGGAGGCCGAATATCGCAAACGGTTCTGGTCTGGTTCGGTCACCGCAGATTTCAGCTTCACGCGCGAGCGGGACTTTGACTCAGACGGCCAAAAATTCGACGAAACCGAATGGCGCGGACACTTGTTCGGCGAAGGTCGGTTTCAAATCGTACCCGGCTGGAAGTGGGGATTTGCCGTCGAGCAAGTGTCCGACGACCTCTATACGCGAAGATATGACATCCAAGGCGAAAACGATGAACGCGGGCTATATGCTGGCCAACCGCGATACCTGTTGAACCAATTGTACACGCAGGGACAAGGGCAGAATTGGTACTTAGACTCCTCGTTCTTGACCTTCGAGACGAACCGCGAAGGCGACACTGACCAGCGCTTACCGCGCGCCCTGCCATTAATGTTCGGCGAGCGGATCTTTGATTATGGCGCGTTTGGAACGCTCAGTTTGTCTGGTTCAACCGCCATTCTGGACCGCGAAATTGGCGTTGACAGTTATCGCGGCTCGGTCGAGGCGAATTGGGACACGACGCGCATCCTGCCGGGCGGTATCTTACTCAATCCGTTCGCCGAAACGCGGTATGACTATTACAGCCTCGATGACACAGCCACGGGCGTGACAGAAGTGACGCGCGGCGTCGCGAGTCTTGGGACGCGCGTGTCTTACCCCTTGTTTCGCCCCGGGAAGAATATCGACATTTTGATCGAGCCAGAAGCGATGGTCGCCTATGGGACAGGCGGCGCAAATGACCCGAGTATCCCGATTGAAGATAGCCTTTTCTATGAGCTCGATGAAACCTCACTCTTTGAGGCCAATAGTGTCGCCGGTTATGATATTTATGAGGGCGGCAGTAAGGCATCGCTTGGCGCCTCGGTAACGGCGAGGTGGAAAAACGGCGTCGAGATCACGGCCCTTGGCGGACGGCGCTGGCGCGATGTCGCCGATCCGATTTTCGATGTTACGTCGAATCTCGATGGCACTGCGTCGGATTGGGTCGCCGGAGTTACGGCAGATTTCGGTAATCCCCTGCGGCTCGAGACGCGCGTGCGCTTGGATGATGAAGACTTGTCCCTCAATCGCATCGACGCGCGTATCCAAACCAGTTTTTGGCGGTTCCGCGGCAATGCGCGGTATTATAACTTTGCGGAGAATGTCACCTCTACCGGGTTCAGCGATGAAGGTATCGAACTCGTTTCAGACTTCAAAATCACTGAGAACTACTACTTTTTGTTCAATCTGAGCCGAGATATTTCGGGGCGCGCGAACGCGTTCGAGCGCATCAGCGATCCGCGCGATATTCGACAATCCTTCGGGCTCGCCTACGAAGATGACTGCTCACGGTTCGAAATCGCATTTGAGCGATCGGAAGCCATTGACCGGACGATCGGGCCCGAAGATTCGATCACCTTCCGGTTCGCATTGAAAACACTTGGCGGACTTGGCTCGTCAGACGTCGATTAGTGTTTTACCGCCATGCTGACACAATGCAGCCATCTGCGTTGCGCATTATTCACCAGACGTTATATTTCGCGCTGCTAATTGGCGGTGACCTATCCGCAGGAGTTTACAGATGTTTCGTTCGATGGTTCTGGCGGCAATCATTGCGTGCGGTGGCAGTACCGGTGTGTCCGCGCAGCAGGCGGCCCCTGAAGCTCAACAACTTGAGGGCATCATTGCTGTGGTGAATGATGAACCGATTTCCTTCACCGATGTCCGCCAGCGCGCGCGGCTGCTTTTGCTGAGCCTTGGTGGACGGCAGCCCACCCAGGAAGAAGTCCAACAAATCACCGCGCAAGCCCTCGATCAGCTGATCGACGAAAAGCTCCAATTGCAAGAAGCGGCAGAATTTGAAGTCGAAGTCTCAGAAACCGATATCGCCGATGCGATCAACCGACTGGCGCAGAGTTCGGGCTTGACCCGTGAATCTCTTTTGCAAAGCTTGATCCAGTCCGGCGTCAATCCATCGAGCTTGGAAGAGCAAACGCGCGCCGACATTGCCTGGCGACGCATCATGGGCGGTCTTTACGGTACGCGCATTCGTATCTCAGACAATCAAATCGAAGAACAAATCAAACGCTTACAGGCGGATGCGCAGAAAGAGCAGTATCGCGTCGCCGAGATCTTTTTGTTCGCCACATCGGAAGATGAGCAATCTCAGGCACTGACCGCAGCGAATTCGATTTTAGAGCAATTGCGTGCCGGCGCGCCGTTTGAAGTGGCTGCGCAGCGCTTTTCATCCGCGCCCACGGCCGCCACCGGTGGCGATATGGGCTGGGTTTCGCTCGACAGCTTCGATGATGCACGAAAAGCCGCGCTACAGTCCCTGCCCGGTCCGGGCTTGACTGAGCCGATCTCCGTCGAAGACGGGATTTACATCATGAATGTCGCCGCGAAACGGGACCCTTCCGAGACCACCACGCTGGTGGACGTTACCCGCATTGCGGTCAATGATGGATCTGAGCGCAGCCTGCAAGCCGCTCTGGACGATATCGACAACTGCGCCGGGATCGAAGCGGTCGTAGACGCTAACGACAATCTGCGTGCGGTGAGCCTGACGGATTTGGACGTTGAAAGCCTAGGCCCTGAAGGGCAATCCATGGTTCTGAATACACCGATTGGATCCAGCACCGATATTTTTGCCCAATCTGGAACGCTCGTCGCGATGTTCGTCTGTGATCGAAAGAACAATATGGAGTCGGTCCCGGATCGCACTCAAATTGAAGACCGGCTGTACAGCCAACAACTTGGAATGATCTCCGAGCGCAGTCTGAGAAATCTTCGACGCGAAGCGACGATCATTCGCCGTCAGTAGACTGTGATGAAAACCACAGGTCTACCACTCGCCGTGACAATGGGCGATCCAGCTGGCTGCGGACCGCAAATCATCGAAAAAGCCTGGCGAGCGAAAGACGAAACCGCCCTGCCGGTTTTTTTTGCAATCGCGGACCCGATTGTTTTTCCATCGGATCTGCCTCTGCGAATCATCGAAAGCCCGGAACAAGCGGACCCTGTTTTTGCCGACGCGTTGCCGGTGCTGAAACTCGATCTCCACGGCGTTGACGCGCTGCAAACAGGTGTCCCCCAGGCCCACTATGCACCGGCGATCCTTGAAAGCATTCAGCGCGCAACAGAGCTGGCGCTCGAAAACGCAATTGCGGGGCTTGTCACGAGCCCGATTTCAAAGTCGGTTCTCTATCAAGCGGGCTTCACTTTCCCAGGACACACGGAGTTCATCGCCCATTTGTGCGCCCAACAGCGAAAAGCGACGGTAGACCCGGTGATGATGCTTGTCGGCGGCGGCTTGCGGGTGGCCTTAGCGACGATCCATGTGCCGCTTATGCGGGTCCTCGATCACTTGACCGCAGATCGTCTGAAGACGGTTATAGAGGTGACCGATCATGCCCTGCGGCGCGATTTCGGACTAAGATCGCCAACCATCGCGCTGACCGGCCTCAACCCGCATGCCGGCGAGCAAGGCAGCATCGGTTATGAGGAGCGCGATTTAATCAATCCGGTTGCCCAAACGCTGCGCGCCTCTGGCATCAAGGTGTCTGATGCGCGGCCAGCCGACACGGTCTTCCACGAAGCCTTGACGGGCGCCTTCGATGCAGTGATCGCTATGACCCATGATCAAGGACTGATCCCGGTCAAAACGCTGGATATGTGGGGCGGGGTCAATACCACGCTGGGGCTTCCAATTGTTCGCACCAGCCCTGACCATGGCACGGCTTATGACGCCGCCGCGCAACGGACATGCAAGGCCGAAAGCTTGATTGCCGCCATGAAGCTGGCCAAGGCGCTGGCCGAAACGCGCGCTTTAGCACATGCCTGATCGTGCCGACTTAACCCACGCCGCGGCGCGCAAGGCGTTGGGGCAGCACTTCTTGTTCGATCCAAACATATTGAACCGGACCGCCCTCGCGGCGGGCCCTCTGGACGGGCGTCACGTGATCGAGATTGGGCCAGGTCCTGGTGGATTGACGCGCGCCATTCTCGACAATGGCGCCGCATCGCTCACCTGTGTCGAAGCGGATGCGCGGTTCGCAACGGCGCTGCAAGCTTGGCCTGAGGTGGAAGCCGGACGTCTCAACGTCCTTAAAGGCGATGCGAGGCGCGTGGACTGGCCGACTCTTCCAAGGGTCCGCGACGCCAATCAGCCTGTGATGATCATCTCCAACCTACCCTACAATGTTGGAACGCCGCTTTTGGTGACCTGGCTCAAAGCCGGCAATTGGCGCGGTGAGATGGCGCTGATGTTTCAAAAGGAAGTGGCACAGCGCGTTTGCGCACAGCCTGGGTCGCGTCAGTATGGACGGCTCGCTGTTTTGACAGCCGCAGTCTGCGACGCAGCGATCGCATTTACCCTTCCTCCCGGCGCATTTCGCCCGCCTCCAAAAGTCGACAGCGCAGTGGTCGTGTTACAGCCGCTGCCCCCAGAACACGCATATCCTGCGCTCGACACGCTTGAGACCGTGGTCGGGGCGGCGTTCGCGCAGCGGCGCAAGATGCTCCGGGTGGCCCTGAAGTCTCTCGCCAAGTCTCATCGACTAGATGCCGAGGAATGGCTCAAAGCCTGTGATATCGACCCAACGGCGCGCGCGGAAACGCTCTCTCAAGCACAGTTTCGACATCTGTCGACCCATTTCGCCGAGGCGCGCAAATGAGTCTAACACTGTCCCAAGGCGACCTGACGCTCGAACTCGATCCGCACGCCGGCGGGGCTGTGCAGGCCTTTCGTCATCGCGACTTAGACATTTTGCGGCCGGGTCCGAAACGCAACGGTCCGAGATTCGATGCCCGCCAGTACGCTGCGTTCCCGATGGTTCCATTTATTGGCCGCATACATCGGGGGCAATTCCACACAGACGGGCGCAACGTTCAATTGCCTGCGAATATGCCCCCAGAGCCGCACGCGATACATGGTCACGGCTGGCAAAACGCTTGGACCGTGGACACCAATAGCCGCGACCATGCGCGCCTGATCTATCGCTACACAGGAAGCGATTGGCCGTGGTCCTATCACGCTGCGCAATCCTTTACGCTAAGCTCAAATGACCTGATCATCGACTTGTCCGTCTCTAATCATGCAGAGCGCCCGATGCCGTCCGGGATAGGCTGGCACCCCTATTTCTTGCGAGACGGCGCTCATTTACAAATGCAGACGACAGAGATCTGGACGATGGATGGCACCACCGGCGCGATTGCTGCGCGCAGAGTCGGCGCTGACACCGATCTGTCATGCGGCAGAGCGGTATCAGATTTGAGCATCGACGCGGCGTTCACGGTCGCGAATGATCCAATCCTGATCACGTGGCCGACCCATCGTGTGACGCTGACCAGCGATCCCGTCTTTAGACAGGCCGTATTATATGTCCCAGACGGTGAGGATTATTTCTGCGCCGAACCTATTTCGCATGCGCCGAACGCGATCAATAGCGATTTGGCAAGTGAGCAAACCGGTTTGCGCTGGTTACCCCCCGGCGAGACCCTGTCCGGCAGAATAACGCTGTCGATTGAACGCTAAAGCTCGCCTAAGAGCGTTCGCACATGATCTTCGAGTTTGTGTTCGCGAAGTCGTTTCGTGCGCTCAACGAGCAAGATCCGGCGCAGCTTTTCATAAGCCTCTTCGAGATGATCATTGATGATGCAATAGTCATAACGGCGCCAGTGCAGAATCTCGGCCTGCGCATCGCGCATACGGCGCGCCACAATCTCTTGCGTTGAGCCCTGACGGGCGGACAGCCTGGCTTCAAGGGCCTCAATGCTTGGCGGCAATACAAACACAGAAACACAATCATTCGGCATCTGATCGTGAAGCGCATCCGCACCCTGCCAGTCGACATCGAAAAGCACATCATTGCCCGCTTCGAGCTGCGCCACGGTGTCGGCTCGCGGTGTTCCGTAAAAGTGATCGAACACTTTCGCCCACTCCAAAAACGCGCGATCAGCGATCATCTTGCGAAAGGCTGCTTCGCTGCGGAAATGGTAATCAACGCCATCGGTCTCATTCGGTCGTGGTTCTCGCGTTGTTGCCGAAACCGATAAGACAACATCATCGAATTCTTTCATCAGCATGCGCGCCAGTGTCGTTTTACCGGCCCCTGACGGGCTGGAAATCACCAACATCAAGCCACGGCGCGGATCATTGTCTTGACTATTCGACATTCGCGGCCTGCTCCTTGAACTGATCGATTACGCTTTTGAGGGCGAGACCTGTATTCGTCAAATCAATCGATGCCGACTTCGAGCACAGCGTATTGGCTTCACGATTTAATTCTTGCGCTAAGAACCCCAAATCGCGTCCGACGGCCGTGTCTGCAGCCAGCAATTCTTGGCCGCGTGCAATATGCGCACTCAGCCTATCCAGTTCCTCTGTTACATCTGCTTTGGCGGCGAGAATCGCGATTTCGGCCGCAAGTCGATCATCGTCTACGGCGCGCTCCACGTCGAGCTCTGCCAAGCGCGCACGGTATTTTTCGCCAATTGATGCGCGTTGCGCGTCGGCATACGCGCTAGCTTGGGTCGTTAACTCAATTATTTCGGACAATTGTCCGGATAAAAGGCCCGAGAGGTCCTGCCCTTCGGCCAGACGCGCGACGCGAAGCTTGGCAATGACATCGCGCCCGGTGGCACTGAGCGCGTCGAAAGCGCCATCAATTTCGACCAAATCACGCATACTCCGCGTATCGGTTTCGACGACGCCTTTGACCGCCATCAACGTTGCCAACGCGGCGCCCGTCGCCATCGCCCCTTCGGCTTTCTCATAGGCCTCAAGCAGCGCGGTCAAGACCGATTCGTTGACCGAAACCGTTTCGGTCCCTTGCAGTTCAATCCGCAAGCTCAGCTGCAAATTTCCGCGCTGAAATGCTTTACTCGCCGTGCTTCGCACGTCTTTTTCGACCGCTTCGAGGCCAGAGGGCAGATTTACGCGGATATCGAGACCGCGGCCATTGACGCTGCGCGCTTCCCAATGCCAGCTCCCCCACTCGGCATCCGCACTTGTTCGTGCGAAGCCTGTCATCCCTGATAGTCCCATCAATTCTCCCGTTCGCGGGCTATTTCTCTGCGTTCAAATTGTCGATATTTCGCAACGTTCTGGCGGTGCTCTGCATAGGTCTCAGCGAACAAGTGACCGCCTCTGCCATCGGCAACGAAAAACACATAATCGGTTTCGGGCGGGTCGAGCACAGCGGCAATCGCGTCGCGCCCTGGATTGCAGATCGGCGTCTTCGGCAAGCCATCGATTTGGTAAGTGTTCCAATCTGTTTTGCGATCAATTTCGGAGCGATAGAGGGTTCGTCGCTGACCTTGGCGGTTGTAAAGCGGCTCGCCTTGAGAAACGCCATAAATGATCGTCGGGTCGCTCTGCAGGCGCATCCCTTTTTTGAGACGGCCGGTGAACAGACCGGCAATCAGGGGGCGTTCCGTCGCTTTGGCGGTCTCCTTCTCGACAATCGAGGCCAGAATCACCGCTTCATAAGGCGTCTGCACTGGGATGCCCGCCTGTCGATTGGGCCATAAGTCTTCCAGCAAGGCCTCTTGCGCCCGCTCCATACGCTCGAGGAACTGGGTTCGAGTCGTGCCGGCGCCAAAGGCATATGTGTCCGGCAGTAAGACCCCTTCCTCAAAAGGCCGGTCGGGCATATCGCCCGTAAGCACGTCCGCCGCCTCGACGCGCCTTAGGATTTGCGCGGTGGTGAACCCTTCCGGGATGGTCAAGCGAAACTCGATCACGTCGCCGTCAACCAATTGGGTCAGGATTTCATCGACCGTAGATCGGGCCGGAAACATGTAAGCGCCGGCTTTTATCGCGCTTTGATGACCGTCCAATCGCGCCCTCCATCGGACCACACGCTTATCGGCGACTAGCCCATTCGCCTCCAAGCGGGCCGCAACGCTGGCAAGCCCTTCACCGCGTTCGACCGTAAACTCGGTTTGTTGCGCAAACGGGCCGGGTTCGCCAGCCTTGCCCATCAACCAGGACCAGCCATAACCAGCAGCGCCCGCGCCAAGGATGGCGACCACGATGATCAGTGCAAAAAGAGCTTTTAGGAAACGCATAACCTGCCTTTGTCCCAATCGCGCCCCATACGTCTGAAGGTCGCGACAGTCGCGGGTTTAGTCAACCTGCTTCAAGATTAAGCATGCATTGGTTCCGCCAAATCCGAAGGAGTTCGTCATCGCGGCCCGCACTTGCCCTTTTTTGGCCGTGTGCGGGATCAAATCAATGGCCGATTCGACGCTCGGATTGTCGAGATTGAGCGTCGGCGGCATCACTTGGTCACGAATGGCGAGCGCACAGAATGCGGTTTCGATCGCTCCAGCCGCGCCCAATAAGTGGCCCACAGCCGATTTGGTTGAAGACAGCGATAGGTTCGCAGAATGCGCGCCAAACAATCGCTCGACCGCCCCGACCTCCCCCTCATCGCCGCGTGGCGTCGAGGTGCCGTGTGCATTGATATAGTCGATTTGATCGAGACTGAGGCCAGTATTGCGCTCGGCATGGTCGGCCGCCATTTTCATCGCCCGATAGCCGCCTTCAGCGCCCTCGGCTGGTGCGGTGATATGATGCGCGTCGCCGGTGAGACCATAGCCCGCCACTTCCGCATAGATTTTTGCTCCGCGCGCCTTGGCGTGTTCATACTCTTCCAGCACAAGGATCGCTGCGCCTTCGCCCATCACAAACCCGTCACGATCGACATCATAGGGTCGCGAGGCGCGTTTTGGTTCGTCATTAAACTTTGTCGACATCGCCTTTGCGGCGCAGAAGCCGGCGATTGCGAGCTCGCAGATCACAGCTTCAGACCCGCCGGCAACCATCACATCGGCATCGCCATATTCGATGAGCCGGGCCGAATCACCGATCGCGTGCGCGCCCGTCGCACACGCGGTGACGACAGAATGGTTCGGACCCTTAAACCCATATTTGATCGACACCTGCCCGGAGGCGAGATTGATCAGCGCCGATGGAATGAAGAACGGGCTCACTTTGCGTGGCCCATTTTCATAGAGATTGATCGAAGAGTCGTAGATGCTCTGCAGGCCGCCAATGCCCGACCCGATCAAAACACCGGTGCGGTGCTGATCCTCTTCGGTCTCGGCCACCCAGCCCGAATCCTCCACGGCTTCAGCGGCAGCGCCGAGCGCATATAAGATGAACTCGTCGATCCGCCGCCGCTCTTTCGCACTCGCCACAGAGTCGGGGTCAAACGCGTGCGCATCATCGGCCTCGCCGCCGCCCCGGCCACTTTTATAAGGGACCTGGAAGGCGATCTTGCTGGCGGTATTGGCCGGATCGAACGTATCGATCGGACCGGCCCCGGATTCACCGGCAATAAGCCTTTCCCATGACGCTTCGCGATTGGCGGCGAGCGGCGAAATGATGCCAATCCCTGTAATGACAACGCGGCGCATTTAAGGGTCTCTAACCGACGTGAGCGTTAATATGCGAAACGGCATCTCCGACGGTGCGGATATTTTCCTGCACATCGTCCGGAATTTCGATGTTAAACTCTTCTTCGAAAGCCATCACAAGCTCAACCAAGTCGAGCGAGTCCGCCCCCAAATCGTCGATGAAGCTGGCGCTTTCTACGACTTTGTCTCCCTCCACGTCGAGATTTTCGACAACAATTTTTTTAACACGCTCAAGAACGTCAGACATGGATACCTCTCTGATATTGTCTGATGGATAGGCTTCTATGGGCCATGGTGTTGCCGTTAGCACACACTTTGTAACAACGCCAAGCCCCGCATACTGTTGAAAGTGCGATGTTTAGATCATCGCCATCCCCCCATTTACATGCAGGGTTTGCCCCGTGACATAAGCAGCTTGATCTGAGGCGAGATACACGGCTGCTGCCGCAATGTCGCCGCCTTGCCCCAACCGTCCGGCTGGAATTTGTCCGAGCAAAAGGTCTTTTTGGGCCTCAGGCAACCCCTCTGTCATGGGTGATTCGATGAAGCCAGGGGCGATCGTATTGGCCGTGATCCCACGGCTTGCCACCTCCTGCGCAAGCGATTTCGTAAACCCGATCATGCCCGCCTTGGAGGCACAATAGTTCGATTGTCCGGGGTTTCCCGTCACACCAACAATCGACGTAATGCCAATGATTCGGCCGGTACGGGCCTTCATCATGGGTCGAACCGCTTTTCGGCAGAGGCGGAAATAACTCTCCAAATTGACCCTCAGAATATCTTGAAAGTCATCATCTTTCATCTGCATGAGCAGCTTGTCGCGGGTAACCCCGGCATTGGCGATGAGAATATCGAGCTTACCTGCAGCATCGATGGCTTGTCCGACCAAGGCATCGGCTTGCGCTGGATCGGAAAGGTCGCATGGCGCAATGTGCGTGCGACCGGCGAGCTCAGCCCCAAGCGCCTCTAGCTTCTCAAGCCGCCGGCCAGACAATACGACCTCTGCTCCAGCGGCATGCATGGTCCTGGCAATCGCCTCACCGATTCCGCCCGTTGCGCCTGTGACGAGCGCGGTTTTCCCGCTCAGATCAAACATGTTTCCCTCTCCTCACGCTTATCCATTGAACCGCGCAGCGACTGCGTCAATCTCTTCTGGCGTCCCCATAGTCACCCCGTCGAGCCCCCGCACGGTTCGTCGATTCATGACGCTGAGCACCTTTCCTGCGCCCGCCTCAACAAACAGGTCGACGCCCTGCCCGGCCATAAATTGCACTGATTCCGTCCAGCGCACGCGTCCGGTGACCTGCGCCACCAATTGGTCGCATATAGCATCGGGGTCGCGGGTCGTTGCGGCGGTGACGTTGGCCACCAATCGGGTCGCTGGCGGCTTGATGTCAATCTCGGCAAGCGCTTCTGCCACCGCATCTGCAGCGGGCTGCATCAGCGAACAATGAAACGGGGCGGAGACGGGCAAGATAACCGCCTTTTTCACCCCGGCATCTTTCGCGCCGGAAATGGCCCGTTCCACCGCGGCGCGGGCGCCTGAAATGACAATTTGCCCGGGCGCATTGTCATTTGCGATTTCGCACGGACCATCCGCTGCGCCGAGCGCGCAAAGGTCTGCGGCTTGCTCTGGGCTCGCCCCAAGAAGCGCCGCCATCGCGCCTTGCCCATCCGGAACAGCGGCCTGCATCGCATCGCCGCGAATGCGCAGCACTTTTGCGCAATCGCCGACTGAAATCGCCCCCGCCGCGGCCAGCGCCGAATACTCCCCAAGAGAGTGACCTGCCACAAATGCCGCGTCTTTGGCGCCGATCCCATGCGCATCTTCAAGCGCGCGCATTGCCGCCAGGCTCACCGCCATCAAAGCCGGTTGTGTATTCGCCGTGAGTTTTAGGTCGGCTTCAGGACCAGACCAGATCAAGCCTGATAGGTCCTGACCAAGCGCCTCATCGACCTCATTAAAGACGGCCTTGGCCGCTGGATACGTCTCCGCGAGGTCGCGCCCCATGCCGATGAACTGGCTGCCCTGCCCCGGAAAGATAAACGCAAACTTGCTCATATGCGCTCCGATACTCGAATTGGCGCCCGCTTAAGGCGCTACGCGAAAGTGCGCAAGTATCGGGTGGCGGTTCATTTGGTGTCGCGTTAGGCGAAAGGCGAACGAACCAAGAGGTGACCATGATCGACCAGACGGCGAAAGCCCAGACCTTTAGCAAGCTCCATCAGGATGGCTGCTTTATTATCCCAAATCCATGGGATGTGGGGTCAGCCAAACTCCTAGAAGGTATCGGGTTCGCGGCGCTGGCGACGACGAGCGCAGGCTTTGCCCGTTCGACCGGCGTCGATGATTATGAGTTAACCCGAGATCAGGTCTTAGAACACGCCGCCGACCTTTGCGGCGCGACGGAGATCCCCGTCTCGGCCGACCTCGAAAACGGTTTTGGACACGCGCCAAAGGACTGTTTCGAAACCATATCGCTGGCCGCCTCCGCCGGGCTGGTCGGTGGCTCGATCGAAGACTTCTCAGGAGAAGCCGGTCAGCAATACCCCATCGCGCACGCCAAAGAGCGGATCGCCGCCGCTGTGGAGGCTGCCGGCGCGCAAGCCTTCAAGTTTACGTTGACCGCGCGAGCAGAGAATTACTTCACCGGCACGCCAGACCTCGCGGATACGATCGCGCGCTTGCAGGCGTATCAAGACGCCGGCGCAGATGTCTTGTACGCGCCGGGCCTGAAAACGCTTGAGGACATTCAGTCCGTACTTTCGGAAGTCGACCGACCCGTGAATGTCTTGTTGGGGCCACAGGCGGGGCTCCGACCGGTCCCCGAATTGGCGGCTCTTGGAGTGCGACGCATCAGTTTGGGCTCAGCGCTCGCCAATATCGCGATGGACGCGATCATTAAAGCCGGCGACGAACTGCTGAGGACGGGGACATTTGCGTTTCTCGATGGCCTGGAAGACGCAGGCCGGATGACGGACCTGATGTTTAAACGCGACAGCGTAAAGTGATCGCATTCACCTGCACCAATTGCCTTGATTTTTGGGTCGGCATGCGCTTTACGACGCGCTTCGAATGGATCGCGGTCCTCAATTCCGGAATGAGCCGGGTGCGAGGGGCCATCGTCGAAGGGACTTCCCGCCCATCTGCGCCGCGACCCAAGACCAGGGAAAGACATTATGGCACTTTACGAGCATGTCCTCATTGCGAGGCCAGACATTTCACCCGCGCAGGTGGAAGGTCTGATGGAAGAGCTCTCAACCTTCCTCGACAAGCAGGGCGCGAAAGTCAGCAAAACCGAATATTGGGGTTTGCGGAACTTATCCTATCCGATCAACAAACAGCGCAAGGGTCACTATTCCCTGCTCAATATCGATGGTCCTGCCCAAGCGATCCACGAATTAGAGCGTCAGCATCGGATTTCCGATGACATTATGCGCTACATGACCATCAAAGTGGATGAGCTCGATGAGAGCCCATCTCCGATGATGAGCCGCAAAAACCGTCGTGACGACTAGAAGAAGGACACAAGAGTATGGCTTCTAGAACCCCTACGGGCATGAACATCACCAACATTCCGGCGCGGCGCTCGTTCGGACGGCGTCGCAAAGTCGATCCATTTTCCGGCGCCAAGGCTCCGAAGATCGACTATAAAGACGTTAAAATGTTGCAGCGCTACATTTCCGAGAAAGGCAAAATCGTCCCGTCTCGGATCACCGCTGTGAATTTCAAAAACCAACGTAAACTGGCCAAAGCAATCAAACGCGCGCGGATGCTTGCCCTGCTGCCATTTACGGTGAAGTAGAGGAGACTGACCGATGCAAGTTATTCTCCTCGAACGGGTGGAAAACCTTGGCGGCCTCGGCGACGAGGTCAGCGTCAAAAATGGATTTGCACGAAATTTTCTGCTTCCAAAAGGCAAGGCGCTGATCGCAAATTCACAAAACCGCGCACGTTTCGAAGCGGAGCGTGAAGCGCTCGAAAAACGCAATGCTGAAGCGCGGGACACGGCCACATCAGCGGGTGCAAGCCTGGACGGAAAAACCTTCGTTTTGATCCGTCAATCGGGCGCAACCGGTCAGCTTTATGGCTCGGTCTCGGCACGCGATATCGTCGAAGCCGCCGGCGATGCAGGGCATGCTATCAAGCGCGAACAAGTGCGCCTCAACGCGCCGATCAAGACGCTTGGCTTGCACGATGTCGGCATTCGCTTGCACGCAGAGGTCAGCGTCGACGTCACCGTCAATGTTGCGCGCTCTGAAGATGAAGCCGAACGCCAGGCCGCCGGTGAAGACATTATCGAGACCTTGCAGGCCGAGCAACAAGCCGCCGCGGATGAGCAAGCCTCTGAAATGGCCGAGGCTGCCGCTGAACTCGACACGGCGCCAGAGGGCGACGACTAGGTCTTGGCATCAAACTTTATTCAAAAAGCCGTCCTCTTGGGACGGCTTTTTTCATCTCTGGACGTTTGTTTCAGCCCGCATGCACCTCATAGCGGAACTCCATCATACGTCTGAGCAAGTCGCTTTCATAATTGCTCGGGACGGTCTTTTGGCCAATCAACCAGGCGTAGACCTCCCAATCAGGTGTCGCCAATAAGCGTTCAAACTCTGACAAGTCGTCGACGCTCAAGGATGCAATATGGGCATCTGCGAACGATCCCATTAACAGATCCATTTCGCGAAATCCCCGGCGCCAAGCGCGAAATTTGAGTTTTCGACGTCTCTCGTCCAAAGGCTCGTCTTGCATCGTCACGCTCCGATTTTCACCTGACTTAGATCGAAAGCACCTGTTTGCACAGAGATTTCATGTCGCGGGCATTTGATCTGTCCTTGTAAGCGCCGGGCGGATCAGCCCATAAGTTACAGATGCGCGACGAACGTTTGTTTCCGCTCTACCAACCGCTCGACTCTTTGCCGGGCATTGGCGCGAAATTGAAGCCCGTCTTGGAACGCTTGGTCGGCGGGGCGACAGTGTGGGATTTGCTCCTACACATGCCTGAACGCTGGCTCGATCGCCGCCCGCGGGATCAATTTGATGAGCTTGTCCCGGATGAAGTCGCCACGGTTCGGGGCGAGGTCCACGCCGTGAAAGCGCCTTACAATGAACGCGCTCCAACGCGCATTCTGCTGTTTGACGGATCAGGGTTCCTAACGCTGACTTATTTTCGCGCCGATAGCCGATGGTTGCAAAGCCAATTCCCGGTCGGAAAAGAGCGGATCGTGTCGGGCAAAGTCTCCGAATGGCAAGGCGAGCGCCAAATGAGTCATCCTGACTTCGTGATGGATCCGGAACGCGGCGAATTCCCGCCGCCGGTCGAGCCGATTTATCCTCTGACAGCAGGTCTGACCAATAAACGCGTCCACACATCAACACAGGCGGCCGTCGCGCGCATTGCCGAAGACCTGCCGGAATGGATCGACCCGAACCTTCTGGCACAGCAAAACTGGCCAGGATTCCGCGATGCCATGCAATCGGTGCATGCGCCAAGCGCATGGGACGAAGAGCGCTTTGCCCTAGCCCGTACGCGCTTGGCCTATGATGAAGCGCTCGCCCGCGAGCTTACGTTTTCGCGGGCCCGGGCGGCCCGACGCTCCAGTGAGGCAAATGTCGTGGCGCCGCAAAGCGCTGCCTTGAACCGGCTCGTCGCGACCCTGCCTTACAAACCCACCGCAGCCCAAATTAGGGCGACAAAAGACATTATGAGCGATCTCGGAAAACCTTATCCGATGCGCCGCATGTTGCAGGGTGATGTTGGCTCTGGGAAAACGTTGGTCGGGGCGTTTAGCGCTGTCCAAGCGGCAGAAGGGGGTTTCCAAACCGCATTTATGGCGCCGACCGAGGTGCTGGCACGCCAGCAATACGATACGATGGATGAACTCTTATCGCCGCTGGGATACTCTGTCGCCGCCCTCACCGGACGTGACAAAGGCAAAGCGCGTGACGCCACGCTGATGGGATTGGCCGACGGCTCGATCCAAGTCATCGCTGGCACGCACGCGCTGTTTCAAGAGGGCGTCCAGTTCAAGCGCCTCGCTATGGTGATCGTTGATGAGCAGCATCGATTTGGCGTGGCCGATCGTATGAAACTGATCAGCAAAGGGAAATCGCCGCATATGTTGGTCATGTCAGCGACCCCGATCCCGCGTACCTTAGCGCAAACGGTCCATGGCGATCTTGATGTTTCGATTCTCGACGAGAAACCCGCTGGGCGCCAACCGGTCGAGACTCGCGCCATTCCGGATACGCGTATCGCCGAGATTATCACCGCGGTCGGCCGGGCCGTTCAACGCGGCGAGCGCGCATTTTGGGTCTGTCCGCGGGTCGATGCGGAGGCTGAAGAGGACAGCTCCGCAGTCGCCCGTGCTGCGATGCTGAGCGAGACTTTGAAAACCAAGGTCGGGCTCGTGCATGGCAGAATGGCAGGCGCAGAAAAAGACGCGGCTTTAGATGCCTTTCGCAGCGGCGCGACACAGGTTCTGGTTGCAACAACGGTCATCGAAGTTGGCGTCGATGTTCCAGCCGCCACCATTATGGTGATCGAACGCGCGGAAGGCTTTGGATTGGCACAATTGCACCAATTGCGCGGCCGGGTTGGTCGAGGCGACCGCGCAAGTTTTTGCCTACTCTTGTATCGAGCACCTCTAACAGACTCGGCGCGCGAACGCCTCGATACGCTGCGGCGAACCGAAGACGGGTTCGAAATTGCTGAAGCCGATTTTAAGTTGCGTGGGGCTGGCGATCTGCTCGGCAAAGCGCAGTCCGGGGCGATCAATTACCGATTGATTGATTTCCCGGCGCATAGCGACCTGCTTGAGATCGCGCGCAAAGATGCGCAAGTCGCCGCCAATCGCGCCGACGAGATCGATCCGCAACGGGCTGAGGCGCTAGGCTTGCTTAGTCAGCTGCTCAGTCCGGACCTCAGATTCAACGACTGACGGCACGGAGACCGGCTCCGGCGGGACGTAATCTGGCACCACCAAGCCCGCGGTGAGGATCATCTTGGCGCCCTCTTCAACCGACATGTCGAGCGCGACGACTTCGGTCTCTTCGACGTAAATCAAGAAACCCGAGGTTGGGTTCGGCGTTGTCGGCACGAAGACCCCGATTTTCGCAGTCCCGAGTTTGGCCCCGATTTCGCCTTTCGCATGCGAGGAGACAAACCCAACGCACCAGGACCCTTTCTTGGGATATTCAATCATCACGCAGCGATCAAAACTCGCTTGCTGATTGTTCGCTAGGACTTCGGTCAGCTGTTTGATGGCCGCGTATACGTTCCGAACCAAGGGAATGCGGCTGAGGATGCGATCGGTTGCCGAAAGCAGAGATCGCCCGACCAGGTTTGCTGTGATCGCGCCAAGAATCGTCAAGGCGATCACCAACACCAGCACCCCAAAGCCCGGGATTGCGTAATTGGTATAAGTTTCCGGCTGCAATAGCGGCGGCAGCAGCGGCTTGACCCGACTGTCGATAAAATTGATCAAGAATTGCAGAATGAAAAACGTCGCAGCAAGCGGCGCGGCAATCACCATGCCAGCAAAAAAACGCCCCCGCAGCCAGGCAAATAAGCCCACTGGCTTCGGCGGTCCCATATCCGGGATCATCTCTTTTGGCGTCTTACCCTTCGACATTTTCAGTTCCTTCGCCACAGAATGCTATACACTTATAGGTTGGCGATACCTAGTTTGACGTTAATTATGGCGAAGATGGGAAACATTTCTGACTTTGAGACCCGCGTCGGAGCCTTATTCACAAGCGTTTTTGGTGGATCTGCCTGCCTTGAAAGCATGAAACGGTTGTCGGGCGGCGCCAGCCAAGAAACATGGGCACTCTCCGGGAGTGGCCAGACAGCGATTCTGCGCCGCGCCCCCGGGGGGACGAGCAATGCGCGCTCCAGCGCCGCGATTGGACTGCCAATGGAAGCCAAACTGATACAAGTGGCGCGCCGATCAGGTGTGCCGGTGCCCAAGGTCTTGCATGTGTTGGGCCCAGCTGATGCTCTCGGGGACGGATTTCTGATGAACCGGGTTGAGGGTGAGACAATTGCCCGTCCGATTTTGCGAAATGACACGTATGCGGCGGCGCGCGCGACCTTGGCGGCGCAATGTGGGCAAGCGCTCGCTGCCATCCACGCCACGGATCTAAGCGCCTTGCCAGCAGGCCTGCCGGTCAGTGATGGGCTGGCGCAGATCGCGCAATATGAAGAGATTTATCGTGGCTTTGAAACACCGCGCCCGGTTTTTGAGCTGGCTTTGCAATGGCTCAATACGCATGCGCCAACGCCGCGACCGACGGTGCTCGTCCACGGTGATTTCCGGCTCGGCAACTTAATGGTCGATGAGTCGGGCTTGGCCGCGGTCTTAGACTGGGAGCTCGCCCATCTGGGCGATCCACGCGAGGACATCGCTTGGATCTGCGTCAACTCCTGGCGCTTTGGCGTGACGGAGAAACGGGTTGGCGGCTTTGGCACGCTTGAAGATCTGCTCGCGGCTTATAATCACGCCTCAGCTCTTGAAATCACACCGCAAGAGATTGATTGGTGGGAGATGCTCGGATCGTTGAAGTGGGGGATCATGTGTATGATTATGTATGAGGCCTTTCGATCTGGCGGCGACCCGAGTGTCGAGCGCGCAGCGATCGGCCGCCGCGTCTCTGAAACAGAAATCGATCTCATCAATTTGTTGGAGGCGGCTCATGTATGACCAGCCCAGTGTCCGAGACCTGATTGAGGCGGTGAAGAACTTTGTCGATGAAACGGCGGCGCCAAATCTCAAGGGGCACGCCGCATTCCATGCCCGCGTCGCAAGCAATGCGCTCGCCACCGCGCTCCGCGATATGGACGCGCGGCCGGCAAATGATGCCGCTGAACGGACCCGGCTGATTGCTTTGCTCCATGCAAACCCGGAATCGGATCTGACGGACTTAAACGCTGACCTCTGCCAGCGCATTCAATCTGGCGCTATGACATTGGCGACGCCGGGCCTGCTCGAACACTTGAAGGCGACGACGATCGCACAAGTGAAGGTCGACCAACCGCGATATTCCGGCTTGAAGACTGCAACCCTTTAAGCCGAACAGCTGCCTCCACCGAGGACACAAAATTGAGCACAATAAACGTGGTTGAGCGGCACGCTTTGGCGGGCTTCGGCCAAGGTCTGACCAAGCTCGAAGCGCTCATCATACGGCAACAGCGTACAGGCCAGAACGGACGCCTTCGCAGCGCCTTTTCGCTTCACCACCATGCGCTGTGAGGCACACATCAGCTCGCTTGGATCGATCCCGAGAAGACCCCAACACTTTGTGGTGATTTCAGGCGGGTCATCACCTGGACGCATTTCCGGAAATAGGACCAACTGTTTCGAATCCGAAGGATCGATGGCAAGACCTTCCGCGGCGATGAGATCTGCATATCCCTGACGCGCAACCTCGTCGCGCTCGCCCCAAATCGTGCGTCCGGCCAGCGCCAAATGAAAGTGGTTCTCTGAGAGCCATCGCAAGCCTTTGATGGCGTGCGCAAACGCCCCAGCGCCCCGTTCGAGATCATGCCGCTTGTCTGAAAAGTGATCCAGACTCACGCGCATGGTCAGCCGCGCTCCAAACTCCTCCCGCAGCGCGATCAAGCCGCCTTTGACGCGCGGACGCATCATCGGTTGCATCGCATTGGTGAGCATAAGCACCGAATGACCGCGGGATAATACGGCGCGTAAAATATCGAGCATGTCGGGCGCCATAAACGGCTCGCCGCCGGTAAACCCGATTTCAATCGGATTTTCACCCGCCGCGTCGAGTTCGTCTAAAAATGGCTCAACATCAGCAAGACTAAGATAGACCAAGCGATCATTGCGGGGCGAACTCTCAATATAGCAATTTGCGCACGCAATATTGCACAGCGTTCCGGTGTTAAACCAAAGCGTTTTTGTTTTGGAATACGAGACCCAAGCACGCTCTTCGCCTTTCGCCGTCACCAAAGGATCGCGGAACTTTTCGATATATACTGTATCGGCCATATGCATCGCTTACTCGCTTTCGCGCGATTGCGAAGTCACAAATCCGTTAGCACCGCGCGGAATCAGCTGAGTTGATCAGAGTTTGGGCCGTCTTCCAGAAAGGCGATGACCGCATCCCAATGCGCCAGCGCTTCAACATCCCCCATGGCTGCGACTTCAGCGGCGCGCAGCGTTGCGATCACACTAGCATCCTCGCCATATTGCGACATTAACGCGAGCGCTGCGTCTCGGGCATTTGTTTGGGCGCTCATTGCCAGTGCTCCGCAATCCAGGGGGTTGGTTTGACGTGCTTATAGAATTTCTTGTGAAGCGGCGCACGCCATCGCCCATCGCGCGCCTCATCGGGATCCGGGCGTCCAGTAAACGCAACCACTTTTGTTTCCTTTGGCAGTTTCGGGGTGCGGAACCAATTCA
Organism: Pseudomonadota bacterium; assembly: GCA_038531165.1. Classification (GTDB taxonomy): domain Bacteria; phylum Pseudomonadota; class Alphaproteobacteria; order Caulobacterales; family Hyphomonadaceae; genus Henriciella. The sequence continues at coordinate 161,839 of JBCBBZ010000005.1, read as the reverse complement.
TCGGAAAGCGCGGCATCAAAGAGTGTTTGAAGCTGACGCACCACGCCTCCGGCCAATAGACTTTGTCCGGGATCATGGCCGAGACATATTGCTGGCTGGCCCGAAACTCCGCATGGATAGGCGCGTTATCTTTCTGATATTTTTCGAAGATTTCTGTGTGTTCCCCAATCGTCCATTTATAGACAGAGGTGTTGCCGATGCCCATCCCCTTTTGCGTCCAGTTCTCGGCAATGCACATCCTACCGGGATGGTACTCCCAAAACGGGTCCATATTGCCTGTGACAATCAAGTCGACATCTAAGAACAAAACCTCACCTTCCAGCCCGCCCAAACCAGGCTGCCAGAGCGAAATTTTACGCCAAGGCCACCAGCGATACTTGTCCGGCAAATCAATTGGCGGCAGCGGTTGATATTCGACATCCGGCAAAAGCCCGGATTGATCATCTGTGAAGCAGACAAAACGCAAATCCCCGGTCACATTGCGGCGAACCATATTGTACAAACGGTTGGCGAAATGCGCCGGATATCGCTCGCCCCATTTCATACAAATCACTGTTTTTACCATCCAATATGACTAATCGCTTTCGGGTCTCAGCGCCAGCAGCGATGAAATACGGATTGCAGTTCACAGCGTTTTTTTGACATCCGATCTGAAACGTGTGTCGTATCCATTCCGTACACTTTTTGCGCGTGGAGAAAGCATCATATCCGGATCGTTATCCCCCCCGGCCATCATGTGGTTTCGCCGCGACCTTCGCCTTCACGACAATCCAGCGCTCAGCGCCGCCATCGCAGCGACGGACGGTCATGTGATCTGTTTATACATCCTCGAAACACCGCCGATTGGCCGCGGGCTCGGAGGCGCTTCGAAATGGTGGCTGGAGAAATCACTGATCGCGCTTCAAGCCGACATTGTCGCGATGGGCGGGCAATTGGTGCTTCGGTCTGGCGATCCTGCAACTGTTCTCAGTGATTTGATCGCCGAAACGGGCGCCAGATCGGTGTTCTGGAACCGCCGCTATGACCAACCCGGACGCACGGCAGATAAAGAGATCAAAGCCGATTTTAAAGCACGTGAGATTGATGTGCAGAGCTTTAACGGCTCTGTGTTAACCGAACCCTGGACGCAAACGACCGGATCGGGCGGATATTACAAAGTCTACTCACCTTATTGGCGATCGGTTCAGGCGAATTACACGCCTGAGGCGCCGCGGCCCGAACCCAAGGCCTTACCGGATCTCTCGCTGTCGAGCGAGGCGCTGGACGATTGGCACCTGCATCCAAAGGCGCCGGATTGGTCAACCGGCATTGATGCGCCATGGACACCGGGGGAAGCCGGCGCGAAAGACCGGCTGCTTCGGTTTCTAACGGGGCCCCTCTCCAATTATCAGGATGACCGCAATCGACCCGATCTTGAAACCGGAACATCTGGTTTGTCGCCGCATTTAGCATTTGGCGAAATCAGCCCGGCACAGATTTGGCGCGCGGTAAAGGCGCGGATCGCGGATGGCTCCGCCGACGAAAAGAGCGCGCAGGTTTTTCTTTCTGAGATCGCCTGGCGAGACTTTTCTTATGTCTTACTGTTTCACAATGCCGATCTCGCAACAGAGAACTTTAAAGCCGACTTCGATCTTATGCCGTGGCGCGATGATCAGGCTGCATTGACCGCCTGGCAAGGTGGGCAGACCGGTTACCCGATTGTTGATGCGGGGATGCGCCAACTCTGGCAAACCGGCTGGATGCACAATCGCGTCCGGATGATTGTTGCGAGTTTTTTGACCAAGCACCTCTTAATCGATTGGCGCCATGGTGAAGATTGGTTCTGGGACACGCTGGTCGATGCCGACCCCGCTTCAAACAGTGCCAGTTGGCAATGGACGGCCGGATCCGGCGCCGATGCGGCGCCCTATTTCCGCGTCTTCAATCCCATCACTCAAGGTGAAAAGTTTGACGAGACGGGCGACTATGTCCGCAAATGGTGCCCGGAATTGGCGCACGTGCCGCGTAAGTATCTCTATCAGCCATGGGCGGCGGACCCGGCGATCTTAAAGGATGCTGGCATTACCCTCGGCAGTGATTATCCCCGCCCCATTGTCGATCATAAATTTGGGCGGCAACGTGCGCTTGATGCCTATGAAACCCTCAAGCAGCGGCGGGATGCGGCATGAAGCGGATTGCCATCATCGGATCGGGAATTTCGGGCCTTGGCGCGGCTTACGCGCTGAAGGATACCGCCAATATTGCTGTCTATGAAACCAATGATCGCCCCGGCGGCCATGCCCATACAATGACGGTCGATTATGAGGGTGAAACGATCGATGTGGATGTTGGCTTCATTGTCTATAATGCGCTGAACTATCCGAACTTGATCGGTTTTTTTGACGCGCTGCGTGTCCAAACAGAAGCCAGCGATATGAGCTTTGCCGTATCGAATCCGGACGGCTATGAATGGGCCTCGACATTGAACGGGATTTTTGCGCAACGGCGAAATCTGTTGCGGCCAAAATTTCATCGATTTTGGCGAACGATTTTGAAATTCAACGATCTTGCGCGGGCCGAGCTCGCCGCGGGTGTGATTGAAGAGACCTCCCTCGGCGCTTGGTTGTCCAAACATAGGTTTGATCAAGACTTTTTAGACAATTACATTCTGCCTATGGGCGGGGCGATTTGGTCAACGCCCGAAGCCGAGATGCTCGATTATCCGGCCAAGAGCTTTTTTCAATTCTTCGAAAATCATCGCCTGATGCATAAAGAGCGCCCGAAATGGCGGACGGTGTCTGGCGGCTCGCGGCACTATGTCGAGGCGGTTGCGGGCCAGCTCGGCGAGCGCTTGTTTCTGAAAACGAAAGTAACGCACGTCGCGCCGTTCGGTGAGAAAGTAAAAGTCAGTCTTGCGAATGGGCAAAACGAACTTTTTGACGATGTCATTCTCGCGACGCATTCCGATATGGCGCGCAAGCTGCTTGATCCGGCATATGACGCGCAGCGCATTTTACTCGGTTCGGTTCGCTATCGCCCGAACACAATCTATCTCCATCGCGATCCAAGCCTGATGCCAAAGCGAAAGGCCGCCTGGGCCAGTTGGAATGTGATCAAGCAAGGGACGCCGGAAATCTGCCTGACCTATTGGATGAACCGGCTACAAAACCTGCCCGAGACGTCGCCGCTATTTGTGACGCTGAACCCAGAAAGCCCCCCCGCAGACGCTCTGACATTCGCCACAATGGAAAAAGCACACCCGCAATTCGACCGGCCGGCAGAAACAGCCGTGCAGGCGCTCAAACGCAATTTGGGTCAGGATCGCATCTGGTTCGCTGGCGCTTGGATGGGCAGCGGGTTTCATGAGGATGGCCTCAAAGCAGGCTTGGCGTGTGCGCTGTCTTTGGGCGGTCAGGTGCCGTGGACGGTCGAGGGCGTTGATACGGTCGATCCCAAGCCCTCAAGCGCTCGACCGGTCGCGTCCAATGCGGACGTCTTGCCATCGTGACGGATCATCCGGCCCTCCGCTTGCTCAAAGGGCACACCGTGCACCAGCGCTCGGTGCCGTTTCAGCACCGCTTTAAGTATGGCCTCGCCTTCATTGATATCGACATTGACCGGCTGGAAACCGCAAGCACGCAATCGGTTTTATTTGGGGTCGAGAAAAGCCGACTGTTTTCCTTCGACCGAAAGGATCATGGCCCCCGCGATGGGGGCCCACTGCGCCCTTGGGCGGAGGATCAGTTCCGCCGCGCCGGGGTCGATATGTCGGACGGATTTATTCGGCTGATCGCGCTGCCGCGGCATACTTTCTATAAGTTTGCACCGATTTCGCTCTGGCTCGGGCACGGCCCTGACGGCGCCCTGCGCGGGGTCCTATATGAGGTCAATAATACATTTGGCGAAACGCATATTTATGTCGCCAAAACCCCCGCGGCCACTAAACATAAACACGCGACCGACAAAGCATTTCATGTCTCGCCGTTTTTCGATGTCAGCGGGACGTATCAATTCACTTTGCATTGGGACCATCGGCGCCTGAACTTGGTGGTTGCGACTGTGGACGGCGAAACGCAAACGCATGTGGCAACCATCTCCGCGGCATCACGGCCAGCCACCACGATCGCTTTCGCCAAACTTGCGATTACCAAGCCGCTTTCAAGTTTGGGCGTCAGCGCGGCGATCCACTGGCAAGCCCTCAAGCTTTGGCTGAAAGGTGCAAAATATCATTCAAAACCAAAGCAATCATCTGTGCGTACAACGATTGCAACACAAAGAAGTCCTGCTGCAAAAGCAGCACCTATTCAGGAGACGACCGTATGAGCTTCACCACTCTAGACCATGACGTAGAAGCCCAATCCAATTTAATATCGGCATCGCCCGATACGCTGCGTCGCTTATCGGGGGTGCCGGCTGGGTTTCGCTTGGGGGGCATGATGCTTTTGCGGGCAAAACGCGGCAGCATTCGGTTTGATCTGCCTGACGGACGAAAGCTCTTGTTTGACCATGGTGAGAAAGGCCCCAACGCCGTCGTTGAGGTACACGATTTCGATTTTGCGCGCCGCGCGGTAGCGGGTGGCGATATCGGCTTTGCCGAGAGCTATATGGATCAAGCATGGTCGACCCCTGACCTGACCTCGGTATTAGAGTTTTTCTCTGAGAATTTCGAAGCCGCGGGCCAACTCGCGGTGGGCGGCTTTATGGTGCGCCTCAACAATATGGTGCGCCATTTCTTCAATCGGAACTCGAAGGCGGGATCGAAACGCAATATCGAAGCGCATTATGATCTCGGCAATGATTTTTACGAGCTGTGGCTCGATAAGACCATGACCTATTCCTCCGCTCTTTATGCTGGGCAGGCCTTGAGCCTTGAAGACGCACAAGCGGCAAAATATACGCGCATCTGCGATGAACTCGACGTCACGCCAGGCAAATCCCTGCTCGAGATCGGCTGCGGCTGGGGTGGGTTTGCAGAATATGCGGCGAAAGTGCGCGGCGCGCGCGTGACGTGCCTTACAATCTCGCCCGCGCAACGCGACTGGGCGCTCGAACGCATGCAACGCGAAGGCTTAAGCGAACGGGTCCATATCCGTCTAGAAGACTATCGCGATCATATTGGCACCTATGATGGTGTTGCCTCGATCGAAATGTTTGAAGCGGTCGGCGAGCGTTTCTGGCCGAGCTATTTTGCCAAAGTCTCCGACAGCCTCAAAGACGGCGCCAGAGCGGCTTTGCAGATCATCACCATTCAGGACTCACTCTTCCCACGCTATCGCAAACGCGCTGATTTCATTCAACGATACATTTTCCCGGGTGGCATGCTGCCCAGCGAGCTGGCGCTGCGCGAGCAAGTTATGGCCGCAAATCTGCAAATCGACAACACACACTATTTCGGCGCCGATTATGCCAAAACACTTCGCATTTGGGCGAAAGCGTTCGAGGAAAAATGGGGCCAAATCGCTGCGCTTGGGTTTGATGAGCGGTTCCGTCGATTGTGGCGCTTTTACTTAAGTTACTGCGAAGCCGGTTTCGACAATGGTCGGATCAATGTCGGCCACTTCACTCTATCGAAGCGTTAGAGTGTGACCGAAAATTTAAAGTTGTAAAGAAAACGTTTATATCTCTGGTTTAGATTCGGCTGACCAATCGGAGGCTGATGACGATGTTGAGCTGGCTTAAATCACTGTTCAAAATCAAACCCCTACCCCGCAAAACGATGGAATTGCAGGCCAATCTGCAGGCCATTGGCGGATTGCCGATGCAGGGCGAAGCGGAGTTTGAAACGTATGAAAATGGCGAGTGGGAATTCGAGACGGAAGTCGATTTCAGAAATGGATCACCAGCTGAACCGCTAACGGTCTATATGAAAGGGCGTCCAATCATGAGCCTGCGCGCGGAGTATGACGAGTCGGAAGGGAAGCTCTCTTCGCGGCGCGGTGATATTTTGAGCGTCACCCCTGAGGAAGGCATGCCGATCGAAGTCAAACGCGGCGGAGAAACGGTTTTAGCAGGACAATTCGAGCGCCACCCGAAATTCGCTTAATAAAGCGCGTTCAGCACATACTCGATCTCTTGACCACGCGCTTCGAAGGCGAGCTTTACCCAGCGCGACTGGCGATCATACCAGAGGTCTACGGTCAGGTCAGAGATGAGCCGATAATGCGTCGCCTCAACCTCTTGATCACCAACACGCACCGTGTCCTCGCCGATGACTTCGACCTCCATATCAATCACTTCGCCCGTTTCCGTCGACAGCATCTGATTTTGATAGACCTGAAGCCTGTTCCAGTGACTGGACGGGATTGTTGACCCTGGCAGTGATCCCTCAAACTCGGTGCTTTCAACCACCAATGCCCCGTTCTCAGCGCGCGCTGAAACTTGTCCTTTGCGACCATCATTATTGGACGTGCCATTAAGCGAGATCAGCTTTTGATCCGCCCACTCTTCGACGCTGTCCAAACGATAGCGATACGCCGTAATGGGTCCAAACTTCACCTGTAGATCGACGTCCGTGGTGACGGTTAAGTCGCCGTCTTCGGTGCGGTCAAACGTGAGCGTGTGCGATCCGAAGGGCTTGCCCTTTCGCAACACGGTGAAATCGATAACGGCGCCATCCGAGGCGACCCAGGGGAGCGGCATTGACGTTTGTTTCACGACTTCTTCCGCCGCCGCCAAACCCGCGAAGGCTGCCCCCACGATCCCCGCGAGTGCCGCTTTTCGGATCAACTGAACCTCCAAAACGGCAAAGCATCCTGAGCGACGTAACAAATGCACATATCGTCTCCATGCGCCGCGGGGCGGTGGCGCACCCCCGGTCGACCTAAAACCAGGTCGCCGCGATTGTAGATGCCATGTCCGTCTTCGAACTGGCCTTCGAGCACAACAGTGGCCTCGAGCACAGAGTGGCTATGTTCCGGCGCGGCCTGGCCCGGGTCGAGGCGCATCAGCTTGCCTTTGCCTCTGCCGCGCTTGGCATAGTGCACGCCAGACAAACCTTTCTTCCAAGGCACTGTCGCAAAATCGCCAATCGCCAGCTCCAATGCCTCTGGCAAGTAGCCATGCGGTGTCGGATCGCGGCGCTTCGGCACGCCGATCACATCACGTGTGGCTTGCCAAACATCGTCGGTCGAATGCCCCGTCTCAGACAAGAGAATATGGAGCTCTGCGGCCAGCGCCATCTCGACGGACAGCGTGCCCGCAGCGTGATCTAGCATAAACGCATGATAAACGTCAGAATTCATTCAGCAAAACTCACACTACTGTTATATGGCATCATACGTCGGGTCACCCCAATTGGATCACCTCCGGGACTGTTGAAATATAAGATCGCAACGCATAGCGTGACGCGCAAACAAAAAGGCAAACAATGACCATCACATCCTCCGTGCTCGATCTGATCGGAAACACCCCTCTGCTCCGGCTCCACCGGCTCTCCGAAGAAACAGGGTGCGAGATCCTCGGAAAGTGCGAATTCCTAAATCCTGGCCAATCGGTAAAAGACCGGCCTGCACTTGGAATGGTGCGAGATGCCGAAGCGGCGGGTTTGCTCAAGCCGGGCGGGACCATTGTCGAAGGCACAGCGGGCAATACAGGCATCGGTTTGGCCATGGTTGGCGCCGCGTTGGGTTACAAGGTCGTGATCGTCATGCCGCGCACACAGTCCAAAGAAAAAAAGGATGCGGTGACCAATCTTGGCGCGAAACTGGTGGAAGTCGACGCAGTTCCTTATGCGAACCCAAATCACTATGCGCGTTATTCAGGGCGACTGGCCGAAGACCTCAACGCATCGGAACCGAACGGTGCGATCTGGGCCAATCAATTTGACAATCAGGCCAACCGCAAGGCGCATTACGAGACCATGGGGCCGGAAATCTGGGCGCAAACAGACGGCAAAGTGGATGGGTTCATTTGCGCGGTCGGTTCCGGCGGCACGCTCGCGGGAACCGCGCAAGCGCTGCGCGAGAAATCCGGCGGGCGCGTCAAAATCGGCATCGCAGATCCGGGCGGCGCTGCCTTGTACCAATACTTCAAAACCGGCGAGCTCAAATCTGAAGGCACGTCGATCACGGAAGGGATCGGGCAAAGCCGCGTGACTGCCAATCTTGAAGGCTTGGAGGTCGACTATGCGTATCGCATCCACGACAGAGAGGCACTAACCCGTCTTTACGACCTAACCCTCCATGAAGGGCTCTCGCTTGGTGGATCTGCGGGGGTCAATATGGCGGGCGCCGTTGAGATGGCGAAAGACATGGGTCCCGGACACACGATCGTGACCATTCTCTGCGATTACGGCAATCGCTATCAGGATAAGCTGTTCAATCCTGACTTTCTGCGATCGAAAGATCTGCCTGTGCCGCCTTGGATGGAGCAATAGGTTTTGGCGTCCGCTGACCCTCTTGTGACGGCGCAATGGCTGCTCGATCATATCGACCAGCCGGACGTGCAGATCATTGACGCGACATGGGTGCCGCCATTTGTCCAAAACCGAGCTTCAGGCGCGGAGACGTATCTCGCCGGCCATCTTCCAGGGGCGGTCTTCTTCGATATCGACGCGATTGCCGATCAGACAACCGATCTCAGCCACATGCTGCCATCGTCAACGCAGTTTGGCGCTCAGGTCGGGGCTCTGGGCATCGGCGATGATGTTTCGCTCGTCGTCTATGATGATCATCGCTTTTTTGCATCGGCACGGGTTTGGTGGATGTTTCGCGCCATGGGATATACAGATGTTCGCGTTCTGGATGGCGGCCTTTCGGCGTGGCGGGCACTGGGCGGGACCGTTGAACAAGGCTCATCAAAGCGCGAACCGCGTGCGTTTCAAGCCCACAGCGTCCCATCGCTCGCGCGGGACGTCGACGAAATGCGGGCCCACGTGCAAAGCGCTGATCGTCATATCCTTGATGCGCGTGATCCTGGACGGTTCAATGGCACTTCGCCTGAACCGCGGGCTGGGCTTCCCTCCGGCCATATGCCGGGCAGCTTTTGCATACCCGTTTCGAGCCTGATAGACGAAGGCGGAATGATGAAACCGCCCTCGGACCTCAAATCGGTTTTGCAGGCCCACCTGGCGCACCCGATTGTTACCAGCTGTGGGTCGGGCGTGTCTGCGGCCGTGATCGCTTTGGCGCTGGCGCGCCTCGGACGCTGGGATGCCGCCGTCTATGATGGTTCATGGAGTGAGTGGGCCGCAGATCCACAGAACCCGATTGTAAGCGGATCATGAAAGATGATACCCGCCTCATTCACACGCGCAAAGAGCGCGGGCCCGCCCACACTGTTAATCCGCCGATTGAGCGCGGCTCGACGCTCCTCACGCCGACACGAGCGGCGCTTTATGGTGACGGACGAGTCTATGGTCGCATGGGCCTCACCGTCCATCGTGAGCTTGAAGCCGGGCTCTGTCAGCTCGAAAACGCGGCGCATTGCAGATTGACGTCAAATGGCTTGCAAGCGGTCGCATTGGCGGTAGGCGCGGTCTTGAAGGCAGGCGATCATATCCTGGTCCCGGACTGCGCTTACGGGCCGAGCCGCCGTTTTTGCTTGCGCCGACTACGCGCAATGGGCATTTCCGCGACCCGTTACCCACCGACCATTGGGGCAAAGATCGAAGACCTGATCGAACCTCATACAAAAGCAATATTGATCGAGTCGCCTGGGTCTTTGACCATGGACATTGCCGATACGCCGGCTTTCGTCGCCATTGCGAAAGCGCGCGGCCTATTGACGGTTTTCGACAATACCTGGGCCTCAGGGGTGTTTCACCGTCCACTCGATCTCGGCGTTGATATTGTCATCCAAGCGCTAACGAAATACGTCGTCGGACATGCTGATGCGCTGGCAGGGGCAGTTCTGACCAATTCGCCGGACCGCGCCAATGAAATCGCCGCATGCAGCGATGATTGGGGGATCTCCCTCGCGCCCGACGATGCTTACACTGCCCTGCGCGGCCTGCGCACCCTGCATACGCGGCTCAAACGCCACGAGGAAAGCGCGCTAATAATCGCAGAATGGCTGCAATCACGCGATGAGGTGGACAGCGTTCTGCACCCGGCGCTGGCGAGCCATCCGGAGCACGCACTTTGGCAGCGCGATTTTTCAGGCGCCTCCGGTCTGTTTTCGTTCACGCTTCGTGAGACCCGCGCGCGGGATCTCGATCGATTTCTCGAGCGCATGAAATTGTTTGGAATGGGCTTCTCCTGGGGCGGATATGAGAGCCTATTGATTCCCTGCGACAGCCAGCTCAATCGCAATAAAGCGGATCGCATACATGCGCGAACAGGACCGCTGATGCGGATACATGTGGGTTTGGAAGATCCTCAAGATTTGATCGAGGATCTGACGGACGCATTTGCCGCCATGACGGCTTAGCGTACCTGGCCGCGCACCTGACCCTGGTGAAGCGCACAAATCAGAGTGAACAATCTCCGCGCGGTATCGAAATCGACATTTACTTTGCCGGCCAACCGTTCAGCGACTAGATCTGAGCCCTCATTGTGAATCCCACGGCGCGCCATATCGATGGCTTCGATTTGGTGCGGAGTCGAACTCCGAATAGCGTCATAATAGCTCTCACAGATCATGAAATAGTCCCTGATCACCCCTCGAAACGGCGTCATGGAGAGCAAAAAAACATGAACGGGGTCGCCCGTTTCGGTTGCGATTTCAAACACCAGTTTGCGTTCTTGCATCGACAGCTTCAGCGCATAAGGCCCAGACGTCTTACCTTCGACTTCAAAAGTGTTCTCTTCTAAAAGATCGAAAATAGCGACACGCCGCTCGTGTTCAGCATCGGGGCCCGAGGCTGCGAGCGTATCGTCATCTATATCCACACTGACCAGGCGATGTTCGGCCATTGTCTCTTCACGATCTAGCGTTCATTGGTCCGAATCGAGACCGATCGCGCATGAGCCGGCAATCCTTCAGCTTCAGCAAGACGAAGCGCGGCAGGTGCAAGCGCGGCGAATCCTTCCGGACTCGCCTTTTGTACACTCATTCGTTTTAGAAAGTCATACAAACCAAGGCCGGAACTAAATCTGGCCGCGCGGCTGGTTGGCAAAACATGATTGGACCCTGTTACATAATCGCCAAGTGCCTCAGGTGTGTGGTGTCCGAGGAAGACCGCTCCGGCATGTTTGATCTCGGGCAAGAGATCTTCAGGCTCGGCAATCGCAAGCTCTAAATGCTCCGCTGCAATTCGATTCGCGATGTCTGCCGCTTGCGACAGGTTAGATGCGATAATGATTGCGCCATGGGCGTCCCAAGCGGCGCGCGCGCGCGCCTCTGTCGAAAGCGTTGTAAACTGCTGTTCCACAGCCTTATCCACAGATTCAGCCACAGCCTCATTGGTTGTAATCAAAATCGATTGCGAACTCGTATCGTGCTCAGATTGGCTCAAAAGATCCGCGGCCACCCAATCAGGGTTGGCGCTATTATCCGCGATAACGAGAATCTCAGACGGGCCAGCAATCGTATCGATCCCGACTTGGCCAAACACCTGCCGCTTGGCTTCGGCAACGTATGCATTGCCAGGTCCGACAACTTTATCAACCGGTTGGAGCCGACCCGCGCCATACGCTAAGGCCGCAACTGCTTGGGCGCCGCCAATGGGATAATATTCCTCTACCCCAGCCCGCATCGCGGCATAGGCCACCGCCGGGGCCAATTGTCCCTTCGGCGCTGGTGCCACCATAACAATGCGCTCTACACCGGCAATTTTAGCCGGGATGACATTCATCAGAACCGAGCTTGGATAAGATGCAAGCCCGCCGGGAACATACACGCCGACACTGTCGAGCGATGTCCAACGCCAGCCGAGTTGAATGCCGGCCGCATCGGTAAACTGATGATCGTCAGGACGCTGCGCCTCGTGATAGGCGGCAATCCGCTCCGCCGCAAAATCCACCGCCGCCTTGAGATCATCCGGACAGGCATGCGCCAATTGATCGAAATTGACATTGTCTGATTGCAGCAAGGTTGGATCGAGCACCAATTCGTCGAATTGAGCCGTATAGCGCGCGACCGCCTCTCCGCCATGCTTACGCACATCTTCGATCACAGCACGGACGGTTTGAGCCACATCGTCCACCGCACCGCGCGGTTCGGCGAGAAATGCTGCAAAGGCCTCGTCAAACTTCGCGTTTCGGGCGTCAAAGGTGCGCGCCATGCTTATCGCCGTTTCTTATCATGATCCGGACGGTGCCGGGTGGTCCATTCGTAAGAGCTGTCGAGCAAGGTGGCATCAATGGCTTCAACTTCAAGGGCGAGTTCGCCATCGCCTGCAAATAGGATCGAAATCGTCCCGCCAGGTGGCTCATCAGCCGGCTCAAAAGACAGCGACAAGACTGAAAAAACGAGATCCGGGTCGGCTTTGGTGACCGCGCGTGAGCGAACGCCAAGCACGCCATCAAAGGCCAAGATCGCACGGACACGCCCTTGCGGGCCCCGATTGGATTTTGAGTCTTCCCACTGGAACCGATTAATCTCGAGCGAGAAACGTCGGCGAGCGCGGTCATATTTGATATTTTCCGCTTTCAGAACAGCGTCTTGCACAAATGGGGAGAACACGTCTAAATCAGCCGCGTCTTCTGCGATCAATCGCAATGCCCTGCCCTCAGCCATTTCCTTGTCAGTCTCCGTTGACACGTTGAATATGGGCGCCGCAATCTGTGAGTTTTTGCTCCAAACGCTCGAAGCCGCGATCCAAATGATAAATCCGGTTCACCTGTGTCTCACCTTCGGCGGCGAGTCCAGCAATGACGAGCGAGACCGAAGCGCGCAGATCCGTCGCCATTACAGGCGCGCCATGCAATTGTTTGACGCCTTTAACGATGGCTTCTTTCCCGCGAACGGTAATGTCGGCGCCCAAGCGCGAGAGCTCTGGCGCATGCATGAAGCGATTTTCGAAGATGTTTTCGCGGATCACACTGGTGCCGTCTGCAATTGACATTAAGGCCATGAATTGCGCTTGCAGATCGGTTGGAAAACCCGGATGGGGCTGGGTATCGACATTGATCGCTTCGAGCGTAGAGCCGTTTCTCTGGATCCGTATCGTCGATGCGGCATCATCAACCGCGACCGTCACACCGCACCGCTCAAGCGCGTCGATCAACGCGCCAAGCGCGTTCACGGGGGCACCGCTCAACGTCACATCACCGCCAGCAGCGGCCGCCGCCATCGCGAAGGTTCCCGCTTCGATCCGGTCCGCCATAACCGCATGCGTCGTGCCAGTCAGGGATTCAACGCCGTCGATCCGGATCGTCGATGTGCCCGCCCCGCTAATCTGCGCGCCCATTTTGTTGAGGCAGTCTGCGAGATCGATCATTTCGGGTTCGCGTGCGGCATTCTCCAAAATCGTCGTGCCGTCCGCAAGGGTTGCCGCCAGCATAGCGTGCTCTGTCGCCCCGACCGACGAAAACGGAAAGACAATTTTCGCCCCTTTCAAGCCGTGGATCGCAGCCGCTTTCACATAACCGGCTTCAACTTTCAAATCTGCGCCCATCGACTGAAGCGCCTGAAGGTGCAGATCTACGGGGCGCGCGCCAATCGCACAACCACCTGGCAATGAGACCGTCGCGTGCCCTTCGCGCGCCAGCATTGGACCAAGCACATTGAAACTCGCACGCATTTTTCGCACCTGATCATAGGGGGCGATGGTGGATGTGAGCTCTGCGGCATTGAGCCGGCATTCCGTATCGCCCTTAGGCCAATAGACTTCGACGCCAAGACTGGTCAGCAGCTGTCCAAAAAAGCGCGTATCGGCAAGATTCGGCATATTCGTGAGGGTCAATGGATCGCGAGTCAAAAGACACGCTGCCATGAGTTTCAGCGCAGCATTTTTAGCGCCGGAAATAGGGATTGTGCCTTGCAGCGTCTGCCCGCCGGTAATCTTCAAACTGTCCATGCTCCGCACCTATAGCGACCAGCACGGCGAACGAAAGGCGCAAATGCGGCAGCCATCGACCTGGCGGAATAGTGACTATCTTTTTTTATTGATTTTCGATATGGTCGTTATCATGAGACATCCATCTGAATTTCGCACCGGCGATATCGTCGCAATCCATTTCGGGCCGCGTCTGTCCCATTATGGCCTGGTCACGTCCCAGGGCACGGTCATCTCAAACTCGCGCGCACATGGCGGTGTTGTGGAGCAAAGCATCGACGCTTTCGGCGACGGCAAGCGGATCCGCTTATGCAATCGAACCACGCCCTTAGACGGCATGGTTGCGGAGATGCGCGCACGCCGTGCGAAAGGCCAACCGTATCGTCTTTTGAGCCATAATTGCGCACATTTTTCGCGCTGGTCGCGGCGGCAATCACCAACCGCTTTGCAAGTCACCACTGCAACGCTGGAGGCGCTATCGGACATCTTTTTTAAACGCCGCCGCTGATCCGAAGCCGTCGCCTTAATCCGCTTTCGGTTTTGGTTTTCGCTCGGCAACGGTTTTGCGCGCCGCCGCTTTACGTCGTTTGAGATTATCGCGCAGAGCGCTTTTTAGCCGCGCCTCGCGCTCAGGGGTTTTGGTTTTGTCGACCATGATTGCAGTGTTTGTCCAGAAACCATCTTTTCATCTGTATGTGCTTAAGCTAATCCCCGGCAACACGAAAGGCCGCGGTAGCTCAGTGGTAGAGCGCATCATTGGTAATGATGAGGTCGGGAGTTCAATTCTCCCTCGCGGCACCAGTTATCCGTTCAGTCCGCTAGACGCGATTATCGAACATCCAGCAACTTTGCCGCGACTGAAAACCTACCCGCACCCATCCAAGCCCCCCTGGATCCCACGACGTACAAATTGCGTTTTGCCCGTGAGACCGCGACATTGAGCAAGTTTTCTGGTGACCCCGCCCACTGTCTCGCGCCATTCTGAGACGCTTTTGGTGCGCCCAGAAGGAAAATGACCGTATCGGCTTCCCGTCCTTGCACGGTATGCACGGTTCCGACATTCTTGACTGGAAATTGGTCTGGATCGAGTCCCAGCCCTTGAAGAAGTTCGCCATTCCGACGCAGGAGCTTCCTCATTTCGGACGCCACGACCCGAAACGGCGATATGATGAAGATATCCGGATTCTGTACACCTGCTTGATGCAAAGCGCTGAGCATTTCGATCACTTTGACCCCTTCATCTGGGCACCATTTCGTGGACGCGTCCCCGTCGACATTTATCTAGCTTGAACGGCCTAAAATTCGGCGAATATCACCGCCATCACTCTCCGCGACTTGGCTGACCATTTGATTGTTGTAAGCGGCCTCATTCGAAATCGAGAACATTGGGTCTTCACACCTACGATGCACAAGCAACGGCACGCCAATGGATCGAACCCCGGTATCAGATGAGAACCCAGATTGATATTGCGAAACTTGATCCGCCAGAGTTTGCACAGATGCTGTCGGCCCCGCCCAAAGCGTGGGATCAACGCCAAAATGCTCACAGATGCCATCCACCAGTCTTTGCGGAAGTGTCACGACGGGTTGGACCTGAATTGGGTCACCAACAATGACAGATCTCTTAGCTCTCATAATTGCCCCGACCGCAGCTTGCGGCACCGCTTGCCCCGCTTCATCAATGAGCACCCACCCCAAACTTTCCGGTGGCAGATCGCCGAGCATTCGGTTGACTGATGCAAACGCTGTGGAGAGGACCGGAACGACCAGAAATAATGAACTCCACAAATCGACCAAATGCGCCCTTTTCTTGCTCTCAGGATAAGGACCCAGCAGGACAGAAAGGTTATGAAGCAGCTTTTGCGCGTTTGCGTCGATAAAAGCTCGGTGTACCTTCATCGCGAGTGCAAACAGACGCTCCCGTTTTGCATTCAGCGCGTCAGATATCCAAGGGGAAGCAATTTGTTTGTCAGCATGTGAACGACCAAAAAACGCTTGGTCGATCAGTTGCGATCCCGTTTCCTGCACATAGGCCGCAATAGGGTCTTGCAGGTCCGAAATCTCCAACCGCTTCGCACCAAAAGCGCGATACTGCTCAAGCAGCCGTTTCCAGAGCTTCCCCTTTTTGAAACCGAACCAACGATGATACCAAGCGGGTGCAACTGATTTTTGAACGAGAAAGCTGTCGATTTCTGTTACTAGACGCCTGACCACTTTCGGCCATTGCTGCGCATATGCGCTTGTCGGAGAGCTCATTGCCGCGAGCGCGTTTCCCGTCTCGGTGAGTTGACCTTGAAGACGGGCCAGCTCTTTACGCTCCTGAACCAATAAGAGGCACTTTTGTCGAATGGATTCTAACGTTTCGAAATCCCGTTCTACGTCTTCTTTGAGTTCTAGGAATTCCGTCCGAGCAATTGACCAGTTCTTTAAGGCTGAGCGTTTATCGGTCGGTGGTGCTTCCTGGAGGACGATTTCAGGCGGTCTCCGCGCGATGATCTCTCCGGTCTTCGGATCTTTGATTACTCGAACAACACTATCGCCTTTGGCCGCCTTCAAATAGAGTCTGAAGCCAAACTCTTCGTGCCACCAGAATGTTTGAGTAAAACGCGCTCGGTTCTTCATATTCCCTAATGCAGCGGAGATCAGCCCCCACGTTTTGGGGTTTGGGGTTTCTGGTTTTTCGGCATTTTTGTGATTCTGAGGCTTCACCGAAGCTGCGATGCAGTCGCTGACAGTCCGAAAATACGCTAAGTCTGGATCTGCGACTGCATCCAATCCCGGGAGTTCGCGACTGATATTCTCAACCGCGGCATTGTTGCTCGATGCAATGAGCATTTCGTGACCTTTAAGTCGGTCATCAAGTTCGTGGATCTGCCAGACCCCCTGACCGCCCGTCGGTATTTCTTGTCCAGTTGCCTTGAAGGCCTCTGTTGGGTCCCCAAAACTCGCCATGCCGCTTGCGCGATCAACGATGACTTGGCTGACCACGTCTCTGAGCAATGTGGTTTTGCCCGTCCCGGGAGGACCGTTCACCGCCGCTATGCCACTCAAGCTCAGTTCCGATCGAATGGAATTGACGGCTGCTTGTTGCAGCAACACCAATGCGCGGTCGCTTCCCATAGACCATCGCGAAGCCGGAAACATCTTTGGCGCAACGCTATCTTCGAGGGCTTCCTCGTCTAATAGCAAATCACGAACACCACCCGGCGCTTGTCCGGTTAAGTACCTTTTTATTCCCTCACCCAGCGTGCCGCGCTCAAACTTTTTGGCCGCATCCGCTAAATCTTCCAAGAAAAACGAGTTTAACAACGAACATTCAGGCGGATTCGCAGCTTTGAAGTGATGGTGGTGTCGAATTGCGAACTCTGGTCGAACGACCAGCTCCGGCGGCAATTTAAATCGCTTCACAATCCAATCGTGCACCTGGTTTATGAGAAGCTCATCAACGGGTACGCGATTGCCATCCTTATCTGTACGCGTAATCATTTCCCGAATTGCGGACCTGAAGTCCTGTTCAACATCCGGCCACGTGGAGAGCACAGAAAATCGCTTATTCAGGCTCAATGGTAGGGCCCAAGCAAAGCTCGATATGGCGATCCCATTTTCCTCAACGGGCAGACCCGTCTCATCGACCAAGACGGACCCAATTACCGCTTTCTCCTGGCTGGGACGGTCGCGCTCTTCATCGTGTCCAAACACGCTGACAAGACTTTTTGTGGCCGAACCCATGTCGATGGCACCCAAAACCACCTCGTAAAATAGGCGGTGTTCGGGGCGTGGTTGTTCACCGTTGAGCCATGGAAGCCCTGCGCTCAAAGGCGCTATTCGGCGGCGTTCATCACTGGCGAGGGCCTCCGGTGTCTTGAAGGTTTGTGGGGACAAAGCCTCGAGTGCGATCCAACTCGCAAGGCGGGCGATCTCCGGCTTTTTGACGGTCATGGCGTGCTCCCTATCCAGATCCTCAGGCCGAAGATCGGTAGATGGTTTCGATGATTGAGGGGTCGCAGTAAACGATAATGATGGCTTGGTTTCAGATTGACGGTCGTGTTTGTTCAAGCCGAGTTTCTCGGCGAGTTCGTCTTTCAGCTTTTCAGCCCGCGTACTTGTGCGGTTTTCCAATTCGTCAAAGACGCTGCGCAACACATCCTTGTCGCTAGAGTTGGAAACAAGCTGCTCGAGGTCTCGTATCGATGCATTGAAATAGGGCTTCGTCATGCGATCCCTCCATCAAGCGAGTTTCGGATATGCGCACGACTTCGTTCGCGAAGATCTCCAATTGCAACTTCCGAACACCCAGCACGTTTGCCACGATTTGGTCAAAGCGCACTGGAGCGACGATGACGCTAAGAAAGATCGGCACCAGTTAGCCGTCGCTTTCGGTCTATCTCCGCAATGCTTCGATGGCGTCCGTCTCAGGTGCGGGAACGTGTTCAGGGCGGCCGATTAGGTAACCTTGCACTTCTTCACATCCAAGATTTGAGACAAATGCTTCGATCTCGGCGGTCTCCACGCCTTCGACGCAGCACCGCAAATGCATCTGTTTCAGCAGCCCGACAATCGCCGTGAGCAATTTGCGCCCGTGCTCGGTCTCCATCGCGCCGCGGACAAAGGTGTGATCCAACTTCACTTTCGAAAGCGGCAGCTGCTCGAGCAAGGAAATCGAGGAATAACCGGTGCCAAAATCATCGAGGACAATCGCAAACCCAGCATCGCTCGCGCGCTCCAGATGGGCGAGATTTTCTCGATCATTGCGCAGCGCAATTTGCTCGGTGATCTCGATCTCGATTTGGATCGGCGGCACAATGTGGCGCCTGAGCTGCGCTTCGAGGAGCCCAAAAAACTTCGCTGAGAGGAGCTGTGATGGCGAGATATTGATCGCCAAGGTCAAATTCGTGCCGCGTATCTTCGGCAAGGCCTGATCGAGTGTGCTCCAGAGAATTTCATTCAGCAAACCCAGCCGTTCAGCCAGCGGAATAAATTCGGCCGGGCTGAGCGTTTTACCGCCATCTGTGCGGTCCCAACGCGCCAGCAATTCGTATTTCTTAATCGCCTGGCTGGCGACACACTTAATAGGTTGCAACGCGGCTTTGATTTGACCGGACCGTACGGCGAGCCGGAACGCGCTTTCGATTTCCGCGTACTCGAACATGCTTGAGTCAATCGATGCATCAAAAATCGCAACGCCGCCCCCCTCTGATTTGGCCCGGATCATCGCGACGTCTGCCGCATGCATGATCTTGGAATGGTGTTCGAGCGCCGGTTCAGATCGAGCGCAACCGATGGAGGCGCCCAAGTCGACTGGGCCAATACTGGTTTCGATCGACCGGGTGAGATCGCGCCACAACTTGCCGAGCGTGTCAGTGAGCGCAGCGCGCGGGTCTGACGATGAAATTAATATCCCAAACTCGTCACCCCCCAATCGCGCGGCAAAGTCGACGTGAGGGGATCCTTGGAGCCGCGCGGCGATCGCGCGCAGCGCTTCATCGCCGATGGCGTGCCCATGCTCATCATTCAGGGGCTTGAATCTATCCAGGTCAATGAAAGCCACCGAGAAGGATGCGTTGCGATCGAGGAGCGCTTC
This sequence comes from Pseudomonadota bacterium, assembly GCA_038531165.1. Lineage (GTDB taxonomy): Bacteria > Pseudomonadota > Alphaproteobacteria > Caulobacterales > Hyphomonadaceae > Henriciella. The sequence continues at coordinate 142,400 of JBCBBZ010000005.1, read as the reverse complement.
AATCGTTTCGACAAAATGTCGACGATTTGAAAGCTCTGTCAGGGGATCTTGGCGCGCCTGGCGGGCATTCTCATCCGCAAGCTTCGTCATTTCCTGTTGGGTTTCGATATTGGTCTGAAGCAGCATCACCAAATAGGCGAGCAGGATCAGAACGGAGAAAATCACCAGCGTTTTGTCACGGGTGGCAATGCCATCATCCGCGAGCACCATCAGCGCCATCGTCGCCATGGCCAGTATCAGCGGCGCGGAAACCGATGCCACCAATAGTCGACTGATGGAATAGATCAGCGTGACATGCATCAACGTCCCGAGGAGCAATACCGCTCCCAGGGTCATGACGGCCGGATCACGCGTCATCCAGAGGGCGACCCCCGCGCCCGCCCAAATCGCGGATCCACTCGCCAAGTGGCACGTATACAAGATCAAAGCACGCGGCGAAGCGGCGTCCTTTTTGAGCAAGCGGCGCACGACGCTCGGTTCGATCGCCTCATTCGCCGCGATACAGATCAGCCAAACCAAAGCAATGAGATAGAGCCCGCTCCAAGCGATCATCCCGGCCGTCAACAGGCTCGCCATCAGACGCGTGACGAAATCCCCTTCCAGGCGCTGCGCGACGGTCCGCGCCGCCGTAAATTCCTTATTGAAATCAAAGGTCGACCAACCAAACAACGTCTTCACCGAACTCTTTCCTCAACCGATTTTATACGGACTTAAGGTAAAGACGCTGCGCAACTTGTTTTCAGGTTTTCCACTTACACTTGTACTTTGCTTTAACGCTTTTGGGCCCGCGCTCCGGGCTCTTTACGCCCCGCGCCAGCGCAAATTCCGACGGGAAAGTTGGTCAATTGAGGTGACTCCCATCAGTTTCATATCGCGTTCGATTTCGGTGCGAAGATTTGACAGCGCGCGTTCGACACCCGCCTGGCCTGCGGCCGCTAAAGCATACAGATACAGCCGGCCACCGGACACCGCTTTTGCCCCCACGGACAATGCTTTGAGAACATGCGTGCCGCGCTGTACACCGCCCTCGCAAATGACATCGATTTGATCGCCGACGGCGTCACAAATCTCGGCCAATTGGTCAAACGGCGCGCGGGCGCCGTCCAATTGCCGACCACCATGATTGGAGACCATGATCCCGGTGCAGCCAATATCAACAGCGCGTTTGGCGTCTTCCACGCTCATAATCCCCTTCAGGGCGAACGGGCCATCCCATTTGGCACATAAGGCTTCTGCGTCTTTCCAATTCATCGACTGATCGAGCATGGTCGAGAAATAGTCGCCAACCGAGATTGCGAGATTGGTGCCTTCACCAACATGACCCGATAGGTGAGGCATATCAAACCGATCCTTGGTCAAAAAGTTCCACGCCCAAGACGGGTGGGCCGCGAAACTCAAGATTGAAGCCGGGGTCAGCTTCGGCGGTGACGTAAATCCGGTGCGCAAATCGCGCTCTCGATTGCCGCCCGTAATCGTGTCCACCGTCAGCGCAAGGACGTTAAACTCCGCCGCTTTGGCGCGCTCAAGGAGGGCATCATTCAGACCGCGATCCTTGTGAAAGTAAAACTGGAACATTTTCGGTCCTGGCGCGAGCGCGGCAATCTCCTCGACCGACACCGTCGCGAGCGACGACACCCCGAACATCGTGCCAAATCGTGTGGCAGCCTTTGCCACGGCGCGCTCGCCTTCATGGTGAAAGAGCCGCTGCAAAGCGGTTGGCGCGCAATAAAGGGGCATATCGAGGGTCTGACCCATCACCTCAGTGGTCAGGTCGACACTCGAAACATCATTCAGCACACGCGGAACCAAATCGACCGACTCATAAGCGGCCGTGTTTCGCCGATAGGTGATTTCATCATCCGCGGCGCCATCGATATAATGAAAGATCGGGCCGGGCAGACGCCGGCGGGCCAATTCTCGAAAGTCTGCGAAATTATGACAATCGGATAGACGCATCCTAATCTCTCTTCTTTGCGTTGACGGACAGCAAGCCGCTGACCCCTGGGTCTGGCGACCCCTGCAGGATTCGAACCTGCGACCGTCCGATTAGAAGTCGGGTGCTCTATCCAACTGAGCTAAGGGGCCATCAGAGCGCCTGGCTTAATCTGAAAGCTATGAGATTAAAACCCAAGAAGTGTTTCGGTCGGCAGCGGTTACAACGGCGAAGAAAGGCTCTGTTTCCTTTCGCTCGGCGCCAATCCTGCGCGTGCGTGCGACCTCGAGGAAAAGCATAAACTCTTGGCGAGGCGGCCCTTACCTCAATGCGTCCAGGGTTGCTTGCGATTGGCTGAGAAATTCTCGGCATAGGATTTGACCAAGCGCTTCGACTCCCGCGCCTCTTCAACGATAAAGGTCAAATTCTCACGTTTGGCATAGGCGATGGCTTGTTCGCGACTGTCGAAATGCAAGCGCACCTGCCCGGTTGTATCATCGATGCTGGTCCAACCCATAACCGGATCGTTCGCGCGCCGACCTGAGGAGATGAATTCGAGCACCCATTCTTTCGTATTGCCGCGTCCAGACTGCATAGCGGTCTTCGCAGGCTTATAGATACGGGCATCCATGTTCGACCATCTCCGATAAAAGAAACTGGTCGGAGCGATAGGATTCGAACCTACGACCCTCTGGTCCCAAACCAGATGCGCTACCAGACTGCGCCACGCTCCGGTCTCCCGGTATACTGTCGGTTTTTCCGGTTTCAACCCTGTTTTTGCCGTCTTCGCAGTGTTCTGAAGGTCGCATCGGCGCGACCGGCAAGGCTCTGGCCGTCGATCAATAAGTCTGCGGAAACCTGAACCAAATCATGGTCATAACTGAGCACACGCGGATGAGCTTCAAGCCATTTGTGCCGCCGAACCGCCTCCAAAAAATGCAAAGTGAGCTTTAAAGTCACAGACCGGCGCGCGGTTTCCTGCCACACGGCCATGGCGAGAGAGCGATCGGCGAAGGCGCTCGCCATCCCGCCATGCAGGATCCCCAGACTGTTGCAGTGGCGGTCGAGCACATATAGGCCGCAGCGCAGCTGACCCTCGCAAATCGCTTCATAGACCGGGCCATTGTGATTGCTGAACGCGCCTCGGGACTGTGACAATACAAATCCGTCCGGCACGACCAAATGCGCCGGCAGGTCTGTCTCTCGCATCCGGATTATTCCGCCGCTTGTTCATCGTCGGCATTGCCGAAGATCGGATGGCGTACGGTATCCCCCGGTTGAATGCCGAGATCGGCGGCTTGGCCGCCATTAATTTCCAAGACGGCCCGCACAGGGACCCCCGGCGAAATCGTCCGCAACGACCCAGGAACCGTGTTGCGAGCGATCATTTCAATCTGACCCTCGCTGGAAATGAACAGCATATCGAGCGGGATCAGCGTGTTTTTCATATACATGCCAGGCTCGCGCGGCGGATCGAAGTTGAACAGCATCCCCGCATCGCGGCTGAGGCTTTCACGTTCCATCAACCCAAATGCAATTTCGTCGCTATCGTCGGCGACTTCGACGGTGAAGGCGTGGATGTCATCGCCGCTTTCAATGCTCAGCGGGGTCACGTCCATCGGATCCGCAGCCGCCCCGATGCAGGCTGAGATCAGCCCGGCAAAAATGGAAAGAGTAAGGTGTTTCATGGCTCTAGGTCTAGCGGCGCTGAAGAGCCGGAGCAAGCGATGCGATCAAGCTCGCAGCTACTTTTTGACCACCATAACATTTTCGCCTTTTTGACCATTGCCGGTCACGACGTCGATTTCCATCCCGGTTTCCAGCATATCGATGCCCGCTTTGCGCATGACGGAAATATGGATAAAAATATCTGCCGTCTGGCCAGGACGGTTTACGAATCCGAACCCTTGGCTGGCATTGAACCACTTGACCACCACCCGCTCGAACACCAAGGGCTCCCCTTGGTCGCGCAAGACTGATGCGCGCGGGCGATCCATTTCTATGACACTGAGCACTTGCCAGCCGCGTTCGCGTTCAACCACCTCACAGACAATGCGTGCACCCTCGTCCGCGGCGTTCTCGCCATAGGCGCGTAAGCACGAGACGTGCAGCATGACATCTTGGTTGAGAATGATCCCATCTACGGTCTCAGGGACGACGAAGCCATAGCCCTTCACGGCATCGAACCACTTGATCCGCCCGCTCAAACGGACCGTAGGTTCCGTGTTCAGTTTTGTTACTTGTTCAGCCGCGTTGTTCATGCGCCCACCACCAATCCTGTATTGTGTTAACCATACTAGACTGGGCTGTCACGCGGCTTTACTCAGTGCGCGCTTATAAAATCAATTATACGTGGTAATTGTGGCACTCCCTAGGGGAATCGAACCCCTCTTTCCAGGTTGAAAACCTGGCGTCCTAACCGATAGACGAAGGGAGCGCGCGGTTGAGAGGCGGATATAGCTATGCCCGATTGCGCTGGCAACCATCTTTGGCGGCCCCGATGAACTTTTTACAGAATGCCGCAGGACGCTTATTCATCGGATCTAGCGCTGGGCACGAATTGGGGCGATAGGGTGCAAATGCAAATCGATCTTCAAACCAGTGCGCTGCGCCTCGCCAACCGGCAAGACTGGCGTACCGTTGCGGACATTACAGGCGAGGCGTTCGCCAATGATCCGGTCAATCAATATGTCTTCGGCAAGGCCAGTTCGATCCGCTCCATGTTCCGGGTCATGGCGCGTGAAATGTATGTGCCCTATGGCATGTGCCACCTTCACCCGGAAGGCGGGGCGACCATGTGGATGCCTCCGGGCGTTGAGGCGGCCCCAACAATGTTGGGGCTTTTAAAGTTCGCCGCAGGTCAAGTGCTGAACGGGACTCCCGGCGCGATCAAGCGCGGCATGAACCTGTCTGAGAAGATGCAAGAGTGGCATCCTAAAGCGCCGCATTTCTATTTGTTTACGATCGGAACGACGCTGGCCGCACGCGGCAAGGGGGTTGGCAAAAGCTTGCTAAAACCGGTTCTAGACGCCTGCGATGGCGCGGGCGTTCCGGTGTATTTGGAAAACTCCAATCCAGCGAATTCCGGATTTTACGCGGCGCATGGCTTCGAACGGATGGGCGTGTTTAACGTAGCGGGTGACGGATCGCCGGTCATGGAACCCATGTGGCGGGAACCCGCAAACGTGCAGTCGGCCTAAAGCCGCTCCTGGCGCCGGTGTTGGCACTTTCTCAGCGGGAAAATGATACCTGGATTGCGCCGATTGATCCACGGCATCAACCAAGACGCGACTTTTAAGCTTTGACCAAATACCCAACCATGAAACGGCTAAAGCTAAGCGCGGAATATTGAATCAGCGCCAGCATAAGAAGTCCACTGCCCAAAAATCCAAAGGTGACCCCGTTCAAGACCGCAACTCGTTTTCTGATCGGATCAAGTAAACCTGAAATCTAACCCCGCCCGAGCGAATAGTTCGGGGCTTCGCGGGTCATTTGAACATCGTGGACATGGCTTTCTTTGAGGCCCGCGCCAGTAATTTGGACGAACTCAGCGCGTTTGTGCAAATCAGTCATTGTCGGGGCGCCGACATAACCCATTGCGGCGCGCAGACCGCCGACCATTTGATGAAGGATGGGCGCAATCGGGCCTTTGAAGGGCACCTGCCCTTCAATCCCTTCCGGCACGAGTTTGTCGCTGGCGGCGTCTTTCTGAAAATAGCGATCCGCTGACCCTCTTGCCATCGCGCCGAGACTGCCCATGCCGCGATAAGATTTGTACGAGCGGCCTTGATACAAAAACACCTCGCCGGGCGCTTCTTCGGTGCCGGCGAACATCGACCCCATCATTGCTGTTGACGCCCCTGCGGCCAAGGCTTTGGCAAAATCCCCAGAGAATTTAATGCCGCCATCTGCGATGATCGGGGTGCCGTTGGATTGCGCCGCTTCTGCGCAGTCTTCAATCGCTGTCAGCTGTGGCACACCGACCCCCGCCACAACGCGTGTGGTGCAGATAGAGCCCGGCCCAATGCCTACTTTCACAGCGTCTGCACCGGCATCAATCAAGGCTTTGGTCGCTTCACCTGTCGCCACATTGCCGGCAATAATTTGTACAGCATTCGAGATCTTTTTCGCCCGCGTCACCGCCTCGCCGACAGCCTTCGAATGCCCATGCGCGGTATCGATGACCACAGCATCGGCGCCCGCTTCAATCAGGGCGGCTGTGCGCTCAAAGCCTGCATCGCCGACGGTGGACGCCGCCGCAACGCGAAGCCGACCGCCATCATCCTTGGCCGCGTGGGGGTGGACCGCCGCTTTGTCCATATCCTTCACCGTCAGCAAGCCAATGCAATTGCCAGCTTCATCGACAATGACCAGTCTCTCAATCCGGTGCTTATGCAGCAGCGTGCGGGCCTCTTCGATCGCGACGTCCATTGTCACGGTCACCACATTATGAGTCATCAAGCTGCCAACGCTCTGATTGAGATCAGGGGCAAATCGCATATCCCGATTGGTGATAATCCCAACCAATTTCCCGTTTTCGACCACAGGGATACCGGAGAATCCGGTCTGCTCTTTCAAGGCTTTTAGCTCGGCAAGGCTCGCGGTCGGCGCGATTGTGACCGGATTCATCACGACGCCGCTCTCATACTTCTTGACCTGAGTGACTTCGGCTGCCTGTGCCTCAATTCCGAAATTGCGGTGAATGACACCAATCCCGCCCGCCTGTGCCATCGCAATCGCCAACCGCGCTTCTGTGACCGTATCCATGGCCGCTGATATGAGCGGGATGTTAAGGCCGATGGCTTTGGTGAGGTGGGTCGACACGTCGACATCTGACGGCGTCACCTCACTCGCGCCGGGCTGCAAAAGCACGTCATCGAAAGTGATAGCTTGTCGGATATTCATGGCGGGGGCTTCCTTTTTGGCTCCCTAATGGAGTCCCCCAGAGAGAGCAAGCCCTGATATTCGCCGCTTTGTAAGCCGCCCGCCCGCGCTGAAACGCTCCGAAACGCCAAGAGTTTTGAGACACTGGGATATCGTTGAGCGTAGCTGCGCACGCTAACGTCGCATGACAGTCACGCGCTGACTTCAAGAGTTTAAGTAGAGCAATCGAGGGGACACGCACGCAGGAAAACGCCTCATGTTTCCCTCTGGCTATCGCCGTTTCATTCTGTCCGCATGCCTCGCGCTCGCGGCATTTCAGCCCTTTGCGCACTCTCAACCATCTCCTCAACAGGTGGTGTATACGCCTGATCAAGTCGCGCTAGATCGGCTCGACCGCGCCATGAGCCGTTATGTCGAGGATCAGACCCTTGCCAATCTATCCTATGGCCTTTGGCAAAATGGTCAGCGATTGCAGTCTGGTTTTTTCGGCCCGGCCAATGACCAAACCGACGCCGCTATTGCGGACAATACAATCCATCGGATCTACTCCATGACCAAGCCTGTCACGGCCGTCGGCCTGCTCATTTTGGTCGAACGCGGTGCGGTGGATTTGGATGATCCGATCAGCAAGTTCCTCCCGGAATTCGACCGCAATGACGTCCTTGCTGACTATGATGAAGCCGGCAATATGTACACATATGCCTGGCTGCGGTCGCCGACCATTGCGCAACTGCTCAGTCACACGGCGGGGCTTGGCAATAGCAGTCATGAGGGCGGATTCATCGATCGCAAGCTTGCCGGCGCGAACGTCACAGGCGCCGCGACGACCGACGCGCTGGTGCAGCAAATCGCGCGCTTACCGTTTAAAAATGCGCCCGGCGCCTATTGGGACTACTCGCTCGCATCGGACCTACAAGGTGCAATCATAGAGCGCGTTGCAGGCGAAACGCTGGATGTCTTTCTCGAACGCGAACTTTTCGCACCGCTGCAGATGGACGACACTGCGTTTTATGTGCCGGATGAGAAGGCGCATCGGGTCAGCAGCGTCAGCAGACAAACCATCCGTGGCTGGATCTCTTATGAGGATGAAAGCGTCTCCCACGATCACCAGTCGCAGCGATATTTTGAGGGCGGGCATGGTTTGTTCTCAACCCAGCGGGACTATGCTCGCTTCCTGGAAATGTTGCGCAATGATGGACGTCTCGGCGCCGTTCAAATCTTGTGCCCAGAGACAGTGAAACGCTTTCAAACAAATGCGATTGTCTATCGCGGTGAACCCGGTCGACAAGGCGGCGGCGATCGCGCGGGTCTTGGATTTGGTTTCGGCGTGGGCACGATCGAAAGCAATGACCAGACCAACTTAGCCGCGCCCAATGGATCGTATTATTGGTCCGGCGCCCGCGGAACCTGGTTTTGGGTCGACCCGGTCAATGAGATCGTTTTTGTTGGCATGATTCAAACGGTTTCAGAGATTGTCCCGAGCCCTATCGAGCAGTCCATGCGCGCCGTATATGCCCCACAAGAGCTTGTGGACGGTGACGCTGCTATGTTTGTGAATGCGGCGGCCTCAGGCGTCCGATGAATCGGCGCCGCCCGGGACCTCGTCGGCCTGCTCGGATGGCCGCCCCGGGATCGCATAGCCGCCCTTCAACCAACGCGATAAATCGACATCCGCACACCGTTTGGAACAAAATGGCTTAAACGCCGGCACGGTGAGGTTTGTCTCACAAATCGGGCACTTTTTTTGACTCATCTGAGAACCGTTTCGCTTCTTTCATTTCCGCTCCGCACCACATTCACCCGGCCATGGAGGTGCGATTGAAGGGCTGTGTCAGTGGCCGCTTTGTGATCCGAGTATGCGCGCCAATCTGGGTCGCTAAGCGCCAGTGTCAACAGAGAATTTGGCGCACTTTTAGCCGCCCGATCGAGCGATCGAAGCAAGGCAAGCAGCTGCGTCTCCGCCGGATCTTCTTCGAGCAGGTCGGCCAAAGGTGTGACGGTCCACGGCAGAGACACTTGTAGCAAGCCAATGGCCGAGGGCTTTAGCACCTGAGCGCCGCTTAAGTCATAGGCTGACATCGCAGCACGCGCATCGGCGTGAAGTCGGTCGCGCGTGTTTGCGTTCAAAGGCGCGACGCAGTCCAGAACAAGCGTACCGCCCAATCCCCGCAAACAGACCTGACGCGCCATCTCTTGCACCGCCGCACGATTAATGTGCAGGGCGCGCGCCGCAGCGCTCCCCTTTCCGACCCGGCCAGCAGTGTCAATATCAAACGCCGACAGCGCCCTTGTGCGATCAACGTGCAAACGCCCGCCGCCCGGCAAAGTCACCGAGGATTGAAGGGCGAGTTCAAACGCGGCTTCAACCTGATCAGGCGCTTCGTCTTGAGGCAGAAGGGATCCTTGGCACAGCGTATCTAACCAGTTTTGATAGGCGTCATACGCGCTCGGCAGGGTCCCCACAATCGACACGCGGGCGAGTTTTCCTGCGCGTTTCTCGCTCTGCACCTGCACGGATAACCGCGCGCCTTCCGTCAGGTCTGCTCGGTCGGAGAGGCGGAGAAACACCTCTTCGCCGGACTCAAGCTCTAAAAAGGCGCCGCGGAGCGTATCGGCAAACGCCCGAATACGCGCCTGATGGACCGATCCAAACCGCGCCCGTTCTCCGACCCCATTCCAGCGCCGCAAGAAAAGTCGGAGCGCACGGCCTTTGCTGTCCCGGGCAACGGCTCGAAACGATCCGGGTGCATTTTGAAAGACAATCTGCGCGATCGCCGGCGGCGTCATTCGGGCTGACATCCCCAAACCCCAAGGACGGGCAGTTTTGTCTGCCAGCCTTCCCGATCTGTCAGCGTGATGATGCCGCTCTCAAGACGTTGACCGCCATTCATCATGTCCCCAGGGACCATACTAAGGGACAATTGACGACCATCGCTCGAGGCGAACTCCATTCGGGTATTAAATTGCCCAAAAATATCACCCGATGCACGGGTTTGATACATTTCGAGCGGCGTCTCATCTTGCGCAAACAGAGCGCGTTCCGAGAGGGCTTTCGAGAAGAATATGTATTTTGGCTCTTCGGATTTGCTCCATAGAAAGAGACCGCATTCGCCAGCGTCTAGGGTTTGTGGTGGCAAGCCTTCAGCTGGCAGACTATCGAGCGCGGGTCTGAGCTCGGAAACCTGAACAGATGCTGGTTCAGGCGCCGGCGGCGTGGCGGCGCAAGCGGTCAATAAAATACCTGCAAAGGCGTTAGTCAAACTTGCTCGCATCATCGCTGCAGTCCTAGACTTCGCGACTGACGATAGACGAATTCGCCATTTTCGCGACTGAACCCGATTTGCGTCAAAGCGATGATAATCTGCGCATCTTGTGTTTGCACGCGCGTGGCGAAATCGCCTTGCCCCGTCAGGGCAGCGCGAGCATCAATTTGCACGCGATCGGCGGCATCCGAAACGCCTTGCATCGAGAGTATGAACGCCCCCTGATCGCATGAAATGGGTCCAGAAACGACCCCAAATTGACGGCCATATTGCGCCGCAAGCGTTGCGAGCGAATTCGTAGACAGCTGGCCTGAAGCCGTTTCACACCCTGTCTGTGTCAGGGTAAAGCTTCCATCGGAGACGTCCAACTGCCCGCCCATAGCGCGGACCGCCGGCGAGAGGCCCTCCACAGCACCGATTTCTTGGCGCATGCGAACCTCGCTTGCGCGCAACGCGTTTCGCGACAGCGTCAGGTGCGCGGTTCCTTGTCCCCCCGCGCCGCTCCATTGCACCCGATAAGCGGGTCGAAAGGATAAGAGCGACAAGGGTTGCAGCTCAAGGCTGACATCACCGATGGGCTGCGTACCGACATATAGCCCGCTGATCCGCCCCTTGGTCAGCGTCCCGTCCGCTTTGGCCCAACCGACCCCAAGGCCACCAATGCCTGATTGGTTCAAGACAAATCCAAGCGGCGTAAACGCGAATAGGCTGAACACCAGCGCCGCAACAAAAATGACCAACAGAAACAGCCGTCGCATCACAACCCACCCGCGACCAAGTCGACGTTCACCCGCACCATGCCACTGCCTGCCTGTTCCATATTAAACCGCGTAATTTGCGCCGAGTGCTTGGCCTGAACGTCTTCCAGCCATAGAAAGATTAAGCGCGGATCTGCATTGTCAAAGACCAAACGGATGTTTGATGTATCATTGCCCTGCAAGCGTGCGATCGCAAGTCCGAAATCACCCGCCGCGCCCGTAACGGCGGCCTTGAAATCGTCTAAGCTGGCAGATGTTGGTCGGGCATTGCTGGCAGCGACCACGCCTTGCGCGCGCTTTAATACGTAGGATTCTTGGATCTGGGCGACCGCGCGATCAGCTTCATCTAAATTCGCTTGCGCCTCTGCGCGAGCTGCAACAGATGGGACCAGCATGAACTGCCAGCCGACCACGATGAGGGTGAGGACGGCCGCCACAGCGATCAGGACCCGCTCTCGCGGCGCCATTGTTGCCCACCACGCCCTCATGACGCACTCTCTAAGGTGAGATCGCCAATCACTTTCTCACCACTTTGGCGGGCATCACCAGACCGTGCCGAGAGGCCCGTTGTGGCGTTCAGAATGCCTGTCACCCGGTCGAGATCGGCAAAACTTTCGCAGGCCACAGAAGCGGTCATTTGTCGGCGCGCGCGGTCGTAGCGCAAGGTTCGCAGTTCGCTGCCCTCGACTTGCCCGAGCGCATCGTAGAGAATCGCGGTTGCATCGAGCAGACCCAAAAAGGGCTGCGTGATATCGCTTGTTGAACTCCGCGAGAGCGACAGAATTTCATTCACGTCGCCGCTCAATTCAGGCCAACCGGCCTGCGCGAACTCTCCCGCAAGAGCGTTCAGAGCCTCCGCCCGCGTATTCATCGCATTCGTCTCCAAGACCATCGACCCAAACCATCCAATGGCAGTCACGGCGGCAATCGCGCCGGCAAACTTCCATCGTCCGATTGCCTCAAGGTCAAGCGGTTGAACGGCCTCAAAACCGCCTTTGCGCAACCCGATATAAGGCTGTCCGGCATCCGCCCATGTTGCCAATTGCGATAGTAGTGCCGGGAGTGTTTGAGCCCCTTCGGTCACCGCGGTTTGCCCTAAGGCACGGCCAAGCTGATCGCCATGGATCAGGATGTCTTCGAACGGGTCCGCCAAACGGACCAACACGTCGCGCCCTAAGGTCGGATCCAAGGCGAAGCTACGACCGCCAAGGCGGCCGAGAATTAAACCAGGCGCTTCATACAGGACATTACCAGGCGGCAAAATAGAATGCGCCGCGACGAGTTCGGCCTCATCAAGGCCACGCTCAACCAGCAAATCGATGATTTGCGCCAACGTCGTTTTCGCAATCACATTGATTTGGCGCTGCAGTGTCGTGACCGACTTATCCAACTCCGCCAATGCCACATGGCTGTTTTCAATGTTGTCAGCGAGTTCATCTTCAACCGCGAACGGCGCGGCCTTCAGCGCTTCTTTTTCGTTGCGCGCGGGGATCGTTGCTGACAGACCAAGCACGTCCAGGCCGTTGATAAAAACAACCATATTGCTGCCGCGGCCTTCGACGCCCTTTTGCTGAGATGTCACCGCCCATGAATCACCTTGGCGACGGGCCATTAACAGCGACCCATCGGGCTGCAAAAAGCCGTATACGCGCGCCATTATCCGATCCTTTCGCGGCGAAGGGTGCGGATCGGACGCCCTGGATCGGCTTCGAAGAGATAGCGCATCGTCATGTCTTGTCCGCGATAAGACACATTGGCTGAAACTTCTACAAGCGTGCTGATGACGCCCAATTGATCGGCTTGGATTAGACCAGGATCGATCCGTTCGATGACGGGATCCTCGAGCAAGCTCGCAACATCCACCCATCCGCCCTGCGGGCGCGTCTCGATCAATGTGCGAGCGTCTTCAAGCGACAAAGCCTCTCCGAAGGCTTGTTGCAATAAGACCGCATGCTGAGGTTCGAGCGTGTTTATATTGAGCGTTCGGTTTTGATTTGCCGCCGCCGCTGGCAGTGCGCAAACCACAGGCGCAATGCGCGCAAACACGTCGAGCGTATACCCCTGAATGCTGCGCAATTCGTCTATCGACGCGAGGGTTTGGCTCGACGTCCGATAGGCTGGCGTTTCGCTGCTGTAAAAGCTGTCTTCGGCGCCACCACTGGCTGGAACAGCATTGTCGTCCATCCAGTCCGTCAAGCTCGAGACCAGAGCGACGATATCAGAGGTGTATCCGTCTTCGATTAAGGCACCCAGCAAGTCCCGATAGACGGCTTGAGACTCTGCATCCGCAATTTGGACGCCGCCATCTCCGCTGACCGTTAAACGATTGAGATTAAAGCAATTGGTCGCGTCTCTTGCCCGCACCGCGAACACACCGCCTTCAACGGGGATAATTTGCGGCTCGTTGAGTCCCGGCAAATCTGCGTTCAACCGATTTTCTAGCGGGCCTAGCACATCGACCAATCGTGCTTTGGCGACTTCCTCAGCGGATGCAGCGTAAAAGCCTAATTGCGCCTGAGCATGCAACGCGCGTGAGCGTTGCGAGGCATCCGTGACAGCGCTGGTAATGGCAAGTGCAGCAACAGACATCGCGGCAACGATCATCATCACCGTTAACAGCGCCGCGCCCCGCTGAGATGGCCATCTCTGGCTCATGGCCGGGCTCCCGTGAGGGTCGCCAGCGACAGGCGCGTGCCATCTATAAATGTGATGTCCATTTCGATCATGTCTGGCATTAGATCGAGCCCCTGAAGTGCATCACCTTGCCAAATCTCTGATCGCTGATCACCGCGGAAAAAGCCGAGCTCGATTGATGCGACCTCTTCTAAAAGCACGCGCGATGAGACCGGGGTTGCTGCGATTGCGTCTGGCCGCAGCCTTGCCTCTCGGATCAGGGCGCCGCTGCGCAGCATATATTGCACATATTGAAGATTGCTTCTCGGCTCGACACTGCCAGGATTGAGCCAGCCCGTGCGCACAAAACGCAAAAACGGCTGCTCGCCACGCGGCGCCTCGCCGATCAAATTGGCGGCGGGTGAGAAGCCATCCGCCGGTTTGACCGCACGCAGGCTCATCGCCGCGATATCCTGCCGGATCAAGCTTTGCGCGACATCCAAGCGGCGCGCTTCGGCTTCTTGTTGTCTGATTTGTTGGCTTGCCGACGTGGCGCTGATCAGCAAGGCCGACCCTGCTGTGGAGACAATCGCCAATATGAACAAGGCCACCATCGTTTCGGCGAGCGTAAATCCAGCCTGCATGGACGGGCGAGATCTCATGGCGTTTCCTCGCGATCTGAGGGCGATGGCGCGCTGCCAGTGGGCAGATTTTGCGGGATATATTTCAGGCTCACCAAACTGGCCAAGACCTGCTCACTCTGATCTGGTCGCACATCGACTTTGAGGTTTTGTAACTGACCGACTTCTGCCAAGCTGGTGGTACGGGTCCAAACATATGTCCGGCCCATCTGGACCTCTTGTCCGGTGGCGATCCCGGCATCCAGGACTTGCGGTGTCGCCATTGCGCGCGCCATAACGTTTTCGGCAACAGTCCTCGCGAACAGGCGCGACTCGAGACTGGCCGCATTACGGGTTGCGTCTGTCGTAACTTGCAAAAGCGGAATCGCAGCCAGCGCAAGAATGCCCATAGCGGCAACAGTTTCAACCAGGCTGAACCCGGCCTCTGCGCAGCGATTATCGTTCGACAAGCTGCACCTCCCCGTTTTCATCCACGAAAATGTCGATGCGCACCCCTCTTGACCGCAACTGAAATGCCAGAGGCTCCACAACACCGGTGGGATCGAAGACGATTTCAGGCCAATTGCCGGGCCGTTCGGTCGTTTCAGCCTCATGACTGAGCATCATGCGAGACGGCAAAAAGGTCGGGCGACCTTGTGGGCGCCAATCGTCCTGCCGCCAGCGCATCATCGCGTATCCATTCTCCAGCAGGCGGACGCCGACGGGTTGCCCGACAATGATGGCATGCTCTTGTCCGTCGCGGAGCGCTTTTGCAAAAGCTTGCGCGCTTGCTTGTTCGGGAGTCGGTCGTTGCGGCAGCGTCAGCGTTACCATGCCCGCCGTTAGGCCAATGATGAACAAAACCGCCATGACCTCGACCAATGTCATGCCGGATTGTCTGGCGAGAACGGGTTGGCGGTTCAAAATCGAGCCCTTCAGGGTTCCGGTGTTAAAGGTCCCAGATGCTGATATCTGCGTTGTCTTCTTCCCCACCCTCACGGCCGTCAGCGCCAAGCGAATACAAATCGTATGGACGATTGTTTTCGCCAGGCACTTCATAAACATAAGGCCGTCCCCAAGGGTCGTTCGGGAGTTTTTGGATGTACCCTCCCGGACGGTATCGATTTCCATCTGGCGCATTGTCCGGTTTGGTCACCAAAGCGTCCAAACCTTGCTGCTGCGTCGGAAAGGTGAACATATCGCCGCTATAGGACTGCAGCGCGCCGGACAAACGGGTAATATCCGTCGCGGCTTTGGTTGTGCGTCCTTGGCTCATAGCACCGGTCACATTCAATAAGACGACCGTGGATAAAAGGCCGATAATGAAGACGACGACCATAATTTCGGTGAGCGTAAAGCCGCGTTGGCGGTTTAGCTTGTTTTGAGGTGTGCGTTTACGACTCTTGGGCATAATTCTTCTCTCCTCAGGCACCTATCGCCAATGTATTAAGCTGCAGTATAGGCAACATAATGGCCAATACGATCAGCGCGACCACGCCCGCCAAAACGACGATTAAAAGCGGCTCCAAAAGGCCCAGTGCAACGGTCGCATTGCTGTCGAGCTCTTCTTCCATATAGTCTGCGGCCCGGCCCATCATGGCCGGAAGATCCCCGCCGCGTTCGCCGCTTGCGACCATGTGGACCAGCATCGGCGGGAAGACTTCGGTTGATCGCATTGCTCGGTTCAGGGGTTGCCCCTCTTCCACCTGCCGCCGCACCGTGACCGACGCTTGTCGAAACACTTCATTGCCAACCGATCCACGTGCTGCGACAAGCGCGT
Organism: Pseudomonadota bacterium; assembly: GCA_038531165.1. Lineage (GTDB taxonomy): Bacteria > Pseudomonadota > Alphaproteobacteria > Caulobacterales > Hyphomonadaceae > Henriciella. The sequence continues at coordinate 126,549 of JBCBBZ010000005.1, read as the reverse complement.
CTGGCACGGTCGCACCACTGCCGGACAGGGTTGCGAATGTACGCGCGAACTGCGCCGCATTGGCGCTTCGAATGACTTTGCCGAGCAAGGGGATCCGCAAGACCAGCCTGTCCCAGCCGAGCTTGACTGCAGGGGTTTGAAAGACGCCGCGGAGCATCCATGCCCCAAACGCGATTGCTGGGACAATGATCAAGCCCCAACCGCGCATAAATTCGGATACGGCGATCACCGCATTGGTTAGCGGCGGCAGATCCTGCCCGAGCGTCTCAAACTGTTCGATCACGGCCGGCACGACAAATACGAGCAACAAAATCACGACGACCAGAGCCACCAGTGCCAGGACAATCGGATAAATCAGAGCGGAGAGGAGCTTGTTTCTAAGCTTGCGCGACTTTTCAAGGTGCGTGGCCAAACGATCCATGACATCGCCCAGCCGTCCAGAGGCTTGGCCAGCCGAAATCACCGCGCGATAGTAAGACGGAAACGCCTTCGACGATTGGGTCAAGGCTTCGGAGAAGGAGTAGCCTTCTTGGACACTGCCGCGCACCCCCATCAATACGCGCCGCGCGGCAGGCTTTTCGGCCTCACCCGCAATTGCCCCCAGCGCCTCTTCAACGGTTGCGCCAGACTTAATCAGCATTGCCAATTGCCGGGTGGTCAGCACCAAATCATTTCCGGACAGAGACCCGCCGCCGCGACCAGATCGCGACACAGATTTTTGCCGCGTTTCCTTAACTTCCAGAGGCGACATTTGCCGCAAGCGCAGCTCTTTACGGGCCGAGCGCGCCGAGTCAGCTGTGATAACGCCTGTCGCACGTTTCCCGTCAGCGCCGATCGCGACATAGTCAAAGACCGCCATCGCTAGCGTTCCTCCTCACGTCGGCAAACGCGCAAGACCTCCTCCACACTGGTGAGGCCAGACGCCACATAACGGGCAGCGTTGCGGAACAGCGTGTGATAGTTCGACAGCGCCATGTTTTGGATTTCATCTTCAGATCCGTCAGCACGAATGAGGTCCCGCAAACCCGCATCCACGGTGATCAATTCATAGACGCCCAAGCGTCCATTATAGCCGGAATTGCCACACGCCATACAGCCCTTAGGGCGCCAAAACTGGGGCGCATCGGCCTCCGACAAGTCGAACATAGCACGTTCTTCTGGGGTTGACGCATGCGGTTCGCGGCAATGCTCGCACAGCTTCCGCACCAAACGCTGCGCGATGACCGCTTTCAAAGTGGCCGCCAGCACATAAGGCTCAATGCCCATATCGCGCAGGCGTTGGATCGCGCCCGCCGCACTATTGGTGTGCACCGTTGAGAGCACGGGCCGACCCGTCGACGCAAACTCAAACGCTACTTTTGCAGTCTCGAGATCTCGGATCTCACCGACCATGACCACATCTGGATCATGGCGCAGAATGGCCCTGAGCGTGGCCGCAAAGGTCAGACCCACTTTGTGGTGCATTTGCGTTTGCGAAATGCCCTCCAACCCATATTCAATCGGGTCTTCAAGGGTCATCACATTGCGCTCGCCATTGTTCAAGACGGATAAAGCGGAATACAGCGTCGTTGTTTTGCCGGATCCTGTCGGACCTGTGACCAGGGTGATGCCATTCGGTTGCGCCAATATATTGCGGAACCGGTCGAGCGTCACCTCATCCATTCCGAGTTCATCCAGACCGAGCAAGGCGTTGCGCGTATCGAGCAACCGCATGGTGACGCGTTCGCCATAGCGACTGGGCAGCGTCGACACGCGAACATCAATGCTGCGACCCCCAATCGACAGTGAAATGCGCCCGTCTTGCGGCACCCGCTTCTCTGCAATATCGAGCCGCGCCATGACTTTGATCCGGCTCGTCAAAGGCGCGGCCAAACGCCGGGATGGGGTCAACACTTCTTGTAAGACACCATCTATTCGATAGCGCACGGAGAGGGTGTCTTCGTGCGGTTCGATATGCACATCAGACGCTTTGCGATTGACCGCCTCATAAATCAGCCCATTGATCAGTCGGATCACCGGCGCATCGTCATCACCGGCGAGCAAATCTGCGGTCTCCGGAATGCCATCCACCAGGCTCGCCAATCCACCTTGACTGTCCAATGCGGCTTCTGCCTCATCGCCGGAAACGCCCTCGCGCGCATAATGCTCGGTCAACGCTCGCTCGAAGTCTTGAACGCCCATGGGCTCGACTTTTAGCGGTCGGCACAGGACCCGCCGGGCTTCAATCAAGGAGAACGGATCAACCCCGTTGCGCGCCCCCACACGGACCTGCTCGCCGCCCGCGTCTAGGACCACGAGGCCTTTATCCCTGGCAAAAGCATAAGAGAGATCAGTGGTTTGCATCGTCCACCTTATTCCGATCGACCGCGCAAGGCGGGTGTGGTGCGACTGTCAACGCCGAGCACTTCGTCGATAAATGCATCAATGTCTGAGACATCTCCTTCATCATTGGAGCGCAACAATTCCTCGGCGCGAAGATAGCGATAATTCCGCGATGTGACGCTCTGCGCGCCTTCGCGGTCTCGAACAATGGTGGGTCGTATGAACACCATCAAGTTCGTCCGGACCAGACTGTCACTATCCGACTTGAACAAGTTGCCGAGGACTGGAATGTCGCCCGCGATCGGCACTTTCGCATTCACATCTTCTTCGCTTTGTTGAATCAGCCCACCGATAACAATGATCTCGCCATCATCGGCAAGCACTGTGGTGGTGATTTGGCGCAAATTCGTGACGAAATCGTCGAGCCCATCACTGAGCGTCGTCGAGATGCTCGACACTTCTTGAAAGATATCCAAACTGATCGTGTTGTCAGCGGATATCCGGGGCGTGACATTAAGTTTGATGCCGACATCTTGGCGAGTCACGGTACGAAATGGGTTGGAATTGTCAGAGGAAAGCGTCGCCCCGGTCGCGACCGGGATTTGTTGCCCGACCAGCAACTCAGATGTGCCATTGTCGAGGGTTAAGTTGAAGGGTTTAGACAGCACCTTGGAATTGGTGTCGTTTTCTACAGCCGTTAAAATCGCGCCGAACAGCGTGTCTCCGCTACGGCCACCACCGCCGATAGAGACGCCATCCAATTGCAACAAAGATTCAACCGCCCCTTCCGTAAATGGATTGGTCCCACCAAAGGTTGTTGGGTCGATGAGGGCGCCGCCAAGCTGCAGGAGATTTGGCGCCGTGCGTGAAAAGTTCGTGCTCAAAAATGGCACCGACGAATCACCGGTTCCAGTGAGCAAAAACTGAACCCCCAGATCGCGCGCGGTATTGTCGGACATTTCGACAATGATCGCCTCGACCAAGACTTGCGCACGGCGCTTATCCAACGCCTCAACCACGCGTTCCATCGCTAGAATCGTATCTGGCGAGGCGCTGATCACGAGCGAATTGGTCTGTTGATGGTGCGCGATTGTCGCCGCGGGTTTCTGTGATTCTGCCGGGCCCGATTGTTCAGCCATTGTGTCAGCCAACCGCTCGAGGATCGGCACGATCTCCTCGGCATTGGCGTTGCGCAGTTCAATCACTCTCAAACTGTCACGCACCGGATCTGATTGATCGAGTTCCTGCGCGACTTTTACCGCGCGCGCGACCGTTGCCTCATCGCCTTTGAGAACAATAGAGTTCGAACTGGCCGAGGCCGACACTTCGAAGCGATTGTTCGGATTATCCTCCCGGTCACTCAACAGGTCCGACAAAATCGCCTGAATCTCACGCGCGGGGACGTTGCGCAGCGGGATGGTCTGCACCTGCGTGCGGTCATTTTCGTCCAATCCACGCACGATTTCCCGCAAACGCGGCATGTTCGACGCATAATCTACGATCACCAGCGTGTTTGAGCGCGCATTGGCGACGACTTGGCCTTGAGCATCGACCAGCGGCTTGACCATCTGAGCCGCCTCGATCGCGCTGAAATTATCGAGCTTTAAGACTTGCGTGATAAACGAATTGGGCCCTTCGCCGCGCCCCGCGGCCTCGCCAATCGCCATTTGCTCCGGCACAATACGATAGACGTTTCGCCCAGCCGGAACCGCCGCAAAGCCATGCACCCGCAAAGTCGATAAAAAGACTTGAAACACTTCCTCGGTGGTCACCGAAGACTGCGACATCACCGTAACTTTAACGCGCCGGACATCCGGATGAACGATGAACGTGTTGCCAGTGATCCGCGAAATGTCATCTATGAGGATGCTAATGTCGACATCATTCAAGCTCAAAACGTGCCGATCAGCGGTCGGCGAATTCATCTCCGCAATCGCGATTTGTGGCACGCCCAGAGCAAGGGCAGAGGCAACAATTAACGTCTTCATTACCCTATCCTACTCACCGAATCTTAAACGAATAGTTCGCGCGGCGCCGTTTCGACTGAGCTGCAAATCCGCTGTTTCGGCTGAAGAAATTTCATCAATGATTTCACCGATATCGAGATTATCCACAGATGTGCCATTAATTTGCTGCAACACATCACCTGGTTCCAGACCGAGCTCGCGCATCGCATCGGCGCTGCCTAGCGGTTCCAGGCGATATCCCGTCACCCGCCCATCGCTCGCAACCGGGCGCGCATTGATATTGGCGAAGAGCGATTCCGGGTTGCGTAAAAGCACCTCAGGTGTGTCGACAAGGTCAGACGTGCCGCCTCTGCGCAAGCTGGAACTCGCCTCTTCGCGTCGCGCCGCTTCGCGCGCTGCGTCGACGATTTGCGAATCGTCCGAAATCACGGACAGACCTGGTCCACGTCCGCCCAGCATCAGCGTCTCATCGGCGCCATCGCGATTGATGATCACGCGATCCGACAAAATGCGCTGCAGGGTAACGCCGCTGAGAATTTCATCACCGACGCTGTAATTCTTCCCATTGCCATCCGGCGTGCGAATAATGGCATTGCCCGACTCAGCGTCCGAAGTCGACATGCGAAGGCCTGCGAGGTGAAGATTGAGATTGGTCTCAGGCGCGTCTTGAATGATTGGCTCAATGCTGTCGGTCTCAAACGGATTGCTGCGCACCAAAATCGTTCGATCCGACGAGACCGCAACGCCGCTTGCACTCGAGCGCATGGGGGACGGTAAAGGCCGCTCTGTATAGGTGGCGACGCTGTCTGAAGGTGAGGCAACCAACCAAACCACCCGCGCCACAAAAATCGCGAGACAAATGACCAATACCAGCTCGACGCCGAACCGGACCGGCGCATGCAGTTTTGCGAGGGTCGATGGCAAAGATTGCGCAATCGCCATTATTACACCTTACTCAGTCTCGTACTTATTTCACAGCATGCCGTCGTTAACGATTTCGTACCAGAGCAAAGTCAACCAAATTATTGATAATTTAATCAAAAAATTCGCTTCAAGCCGAACCCGACGATGGCGCCCTGATCATATGTGTCAACCAAAACACGTGTTCCGGCCTGTTCCTGATAAGCTTCATAGCCTTCAGCAAGCAAGTTTTTGATCTGGAACGAAACCTCATATTCGCCCTGATAGGCTTCAAAGCGACGCGTCATTACGAGATCGACCGTGGCCGGCGGCTGTTCCAGAATCGCCGGAATGTTTCGCGCCAGTGTTTCAGCGGTCCGAATGCGTTCACTGGCAAAGTTGAAGAGCAAGTTCGCATCGAAACCCGCATCCTGGTCCGTGTAAATCAGTTGCAGGTTAAACAAATGCTCTGATTGCCCCTGCAAGCGGCGGCCATCTTCAATCCGGCCTGCAGCGTCGACTAAACCCCGCACCGGCGCCAGCGGTGTCCCGGCATTGATTGCAACGTCACCCTCCGCCGTCACTTCTGAATCCGACCAGGTATAGTTGGTTTTCAAGACAATCTCGCGCTGGCCAAAGCCCTCCCATCCGAACCAATCTTGGACGTTTAAGGGCGACTCATATTCGACCTCGAACCCGTACAGTGTGGCTTCGGGCGCGTTCAAGAAAGTGGTTTGGATATTCTCGGTTGGGACAATCACTTCTTCGATTGGGTTGACCATGTCCTTATAAAACACCCCAAACGTGAAGAATTGATCGGCGGAATAGTAGTATTCAAACCGCGCATCATAATTGTCGAGTTCAGAGTTTTGCAGAAACGGATTGCCGAAAAAAGTGACGTCCGTTTCGGTGTTCACAAAAATTGCTGGCGAGAGCTCGCGAAATTGTGGCCGCGTGATTGTTTTGGAATACCCAAACCGGACCTGGACATCTTCGATCGGGTTCCAGGTCAAGGTTGCGGCCGGTAGGAAATCCTCTTCTTCGATGAGACCATCAACGGGGCCTTGCGAGAGATCATCTTCAAATCCGCCCACCACAACGGCTTGAATCGCATCCTCATATCGACCGCCAATAGCGGCGCGCAGAAACGGTGTTATTTGCGCATCGACGCCGAGATAGGCTGCATCTACTTCTAGCGTCGCGATATATTTGGACGGTTGCACCGTATCCGATACTTGGCGCACACCGCCTAAAATATTCCCGTTTGCATCGGTGCTATTGAAAATAAAATCGTAGACGAAATCCAAGCGCGTTTCCGGTGGCGCCGCCGAGATTCCGGTGATCCCAAACACTCTGGACGTCGCTTCGCGGTCATTCTCGACATAGGAATATCCGGCTTTTAACTCGACCTCGCAGAGAAAGTTGCAATCGCCTGAATAGCGCTCAAGCGGAAGCGCCAGGTCAATCCCGAAATCCGTCGTATCATCTAAGATCTCAGAGAAGGTGAACTGGTTGGCATCCTGCTGATCCAGCAAGCGTGGATTGCGCAAATCATCATCCAACACATAAATCGTCTGCGTTTGATAAGGCGCGTCGCGCGTCGCTTCGGAATAGGATCCACGCCAATTGAGCTCGAGGTTCATGAATTCTGGGAAGACATGTTCACCGGTCACTTGTCCGGTCCAGAGTTCCCGCTCAAACCATTCAAGCGCGTCAACACGGCGCGGCTCATCAATATCATTGATCCCAATATTCGTCCGCGCCTCTTTTTCGCTGGCGCGGGTAATCAGTCCGTTAAAGGCGATTTCGTGCTGGTCAAAGAGATTAAAGCCAACCGATGCGAACCCATCGACACCAACGGCGTTTTCCGTGCTGAATCGTTCGAAATCATCAAACTCGTCAATATCGTCTCCACCGGGAACAAAGGCGTTGCCGCGTCGGCCCTCTTTCGTGACCCAATCATTGCTATAATTGGCTGAGGCAATGAACCCCATGGAGATATTGTCGCTGAGGTCAAAAATGTCGCCGCCGGTCAGCCCAAAGCCGAAATTCCCTGGCACATCTTCGGTTTCCTGAAGCACCAAGAGCGATGAATTGCCGGTGAGTTCTCGGCCAAACGCCGCTGTTAGCCCATCGGCTGTGCTCGGGACATTACGCGTGCCGTCATCGTAGCCGAAAGCGTCGCTATTGGCGCCATCATACAATAAGCCCGGCGCCAATGTGGTCCGGGTGTCGACACTGCCGCTGATGGAGGCCTCAAAAAATCGGCTACTTGGGATAGACTTGGTGCGAATGTCGACCATGCCACCGCCGAATTCACCCGGCAGATCAGGCGAAAACGTCTTTTGTAGCAAAATCGATTTTAACGCCGATGTCGGGAACAGGTCGAGCGGTGCCACCCGGCGTAGCGGCGCGGGAGATGGCAGCGGCGAGCCGTTTAACAAAGCAGACGAGTATCGTTCGTTTAAACCGCGCACATAAATGAAATTGTCTTCAGAGGTGGCGATCCCCGCGACGCGAGACAGCGCCGCAGCCGCATCACTGTCGCCTTGCAGCGCGAAATCGGCGGCATCGATCAGATTGGCGACTTCAGACGTGGTGCGCACTTCTTGCGGAATGAAGCGCCCACGCACTTGCACCGTTTCAAGGGTGCGCGTGTCCTGTGGCTCCTCAGCCGTTTCTGTTTCTTGCGCCTGTCCTGGCGCAGTGATCGCAAACAAACATGCTGTGGACAGGAGCACGGAATGGAAAATCGATGGGCGTTTCATGGACCAACCTCGAAGGAAGCTTCGGGCATATCGCCCTGACAGATAATGGATAGATCAGGATGCAGGGTTGAGCGCCGACTGCATCCTGAGAGTGACTGACGCGATCGCATTAGTTCGACGTCAGCGTGCCATCCTGCTGGACCGTCCAGCCGAGGAACCACGCATCATCTGCGTCTTCGACCGCCCCGACATAAGTGGTTGGGTCGAGGTCACCGATCCCGGTTGTGTCGAACACGGGGACAGCCAGCTCATTGGCACCAGGAACGACGCCTTGGCGACCGCTTTGGAAGGCGAACCCGGAGAGCGTGATCGACTGTCCCGTGACAACATTGTCTGACACTGCTGGGGCGGGGACGGGATCAACGCCGTCACCTACCTCGTCCGTCGGATCCTCGATATCGTCACCATTTCCGCTTAGGAAAAGCGACTGGATCACCAAATCACCAGATCCAAGATTGTCGATCGTGGCCTGACTGTCCACGTCGAGACCCGCGTCGGGCCAACCCACGGCGATCGAATTCACAAAGTTCCCCGCCATCCCGCGCCGCAAAACAAAGCCAGAGTCGATCGTGGGCTCGCTGGACGCAATCGCGGTCACGTTGGAAACGTCCGGCGCTGACAGAGGGGTCGCGAGATTGTTGGACGACAAATTGTCCCCTTCGACGCCCCGTGGATCACCGCTGACACCGCCCGACGCGGCGCTGACGCCCGGATAGATGATGCCATATTGCAAGGAGCCGACCCATCCGTCCGTCCAATCGAAACTGTCATCGCCGACCCCAAGCGCGACCAAATGGTCCGCCGAAACGGTCCCGCCAAACCATTCAAATGCATCATCGAGATTGTTATACACTTGGATGAAAGACAGCTCTGTATCGGAGCCAACGCCTTGCAAAGCTAAGCCATTCAGCTCGTCATTATTGGTCAGCCGCGTCCCGGCATATTCAATGCGGGTATAGAAGATTTGACCTGAGTCATCATCGGCGGTGGCGCCGCCAAACAGGCCCGAGGCCCCTTCGCCGGACTTCTCACAGTCAATCGTCCCACCGGTGCCGCCGCCATCGCAGGCATTGATCGGAGCCCGACCATTGACCACAACGCCGCCCCAGACGCCCTTTGTATTGTCATCAATGATGACCGTCGTATTGCTCGACGCACCGGTGCCGTCATAAATACCTTTGGCGGTGAATACGACCGGCGCATTCGCGGTGCCGTTCGAAAAGATCTGCGATCCGCGGGTGATGACGAGATAGTCATCATTGCCATCCGCAACCACCGTTACGCCCGGATCGATGGTCAAGCTGGCTTGCGCCGATCCGACCAAGGGACTTGCGGGATCAGGACCCGCATCGACCCCAATAAAGACTGGGTTGACGAGTTCATATACAATTTGAGCGCCATTGCTGAGACGGAGGTCGGATGTGATGGCATTTGATCCATCGATCTGACAGAGCAGTTTTTCGGTACTGGTTGCCGCTTCCGTGATTGTGCCGGCATCGCTCGTTCCGGTCGGACAAACCGCCTCTGCCTGAGGCACCAATGTTCCTGGCAATACGAAGTTCGCCCAGCTGCTGGCCGCGGTTTCGGTCGGACCAAACGCACCGACATAGTCGACGCTATCAAAGAACGTATCGGCCGAAAGCGCCATGGATACGGGGAAGTTCCCCTCCGCCGTCCCCGCAAATACGCTATCAATTAGCGAACTATTGTAAGATGTGACATTGTCCGTTGGCGCGAAGGCCGGAACGCCATCTGAATCCGTCGCCAAGGGCTCAGGTGAGTCGATGGCAATGGATTGAATGATCAGCTCACCATTCGAGAAATTGGTAAAGGTTTGTGTGCTGTCGACATCAAGACCGGTCGGAAACCCAGCGACGATGCCGTTAATCACCGTTCCCTTCATACCGCGGCGAAGCACGACACCCGTATTCTGCACAAACCCAGCGAGCGGCTCGGACACCAAGGTAAAGTTGGACAATTTCGGTTCGGAGAACGGCTCAGCATCGTTTTGGCCGGAGAGATTATCGCCTTCAATGCCGCGCGGGTCTCCCGAAGAGGGAATGTTGGAGCGCACAGCGGCAAATTGCAGCCGGCCCGTCCAGCCATCCGTCCAATCCAGCGAGTCGTCGCCAGCGCCCGTAATGACAACGTATTTCGCATTCACGGTCCCGCCGAACCATTCAACACCATCATCGAGATTGTTGTGAACTTGGATATAGTTGACCTCCGTGTCGCTTCCGACGCCCTGGAAAGCGATCCCGTTTAACTCGTCATTATTGGTCAGGCGCGACCCGGCATATTCGACAATGACATACGCCAAACTGCCCGAATCGTCCGTCGGCTGGTCACCGCCAAAGAGACCAGATGCCCCCTCTCCGGTTTTCGTGCAGGTCGCGGACCCGCCCACAGCGGCCCCGTCATCGCACGCATTGATCGGTGCAAAGCCGTTAATGACCAAACCGCCCCATTGCGCATTGGACGTCTCACTCAAAATCGACGTTCCAACTTCTTCATCATTCATGGCGGCGCGAGAGGTGAAACGAATTGGCGCGCCTGCAGTGCCGTTGGCAACGATCTGGGACCCGCGTGTCACGACGAGATAGTCATCCGTGGCATTGGCAGACCCTTGCGCGGACGCGCCGAAGAAACGCACGCCACTGCCGATTGTGAGGGTCGCGGAGGGCCCGCCATCTTGTCCGATAAAGACCGGGCCTTCGATGGCGATGGTTGTGCCACTCGGGATGCTAATGTCGGTTGTGATCTCTGTTGATCCGGTGGATCCGCCAATGGCGCAGACACTGACATCAGAAAAACCGTCTGCGGCCACCGCGGCATAGCTGGTTTCCGTCGTTCCGGCTGGGCAACCCGCCGTTGGCACCAGATTAATCGTCGACGTCGCAGGCGGCGGTGTGGTTGGAGGAGCTGGGGACGGGGCCGGCGCCGTCGACGCGCCCGGCGACGAGATACTTGTATCCGAGCACCCAGCCAATATGACCGCTGCCGCGCTGGCCATAATTGCATACCGCACGTTGCCTGCTTTTTTCATGAGAGCCCCCTTTTAGAGCTTGCCTAAAATGTAAATCGAAAAGACCGCGTTTGCCGTCCCATAGCGCCGTTTGACACGTCTCTGTGACGCTTTTTTAAAGTTCCTTAACCATTTGGGGGAACGCGGAATAATGCAACGTTTTCATGACACTACATGCATTCTCTAATTCATCCGAGACCGCTATTTTTTTAATCTTTACACGAATTTATTCGTGCAGATTATATGCTTACGACAACCCCTGATTGAACTGATTTAAAAGCTTTTTTTGAATCGCTCTTGGGTGCAGTTCGAGACAAGACACGCACGCAATAATTCATCGGTAGGCGGAAGGCTCGGTGGCTCTTTTCGGTCATGTAAATTTTTTCCGCTGACCCGATTCAGCGCCGCAAGAAACCCGGTTTGAGAGCAACCTGGTCCGCTACAAAGATCCGCCTTCGTGCAAAGAGAGCCATGAGTTGCCGTGCGCGCCCGTACTGACGCGTGCTGGCCGCCCCTAATCCGTTTCGGCGCCCGTCCACCCAACCCCTGATAGCGCCTGGTGGAGCGGCATTTGCATCAGCTGGCCGTCTCTCGAGAAATAAAAGGTTTCCCCATCCAGACTCACACTTGGGCCGAGATCCGGTCCAGGCGTATTGACCGGCTCGCCCATATTCTCTGGCGCTTGCCAGTTTCCCTCAGAGTCCCTCTGCGCGGTCCAAATATCGACAAAGCCAACTTTTGGCGTGCGGTGAGAGTAAAAGAAGATTCGGTTGCCATCCGGGGTGATCCCAATCTGGGCATCGGCGCGGAAACTGTTGAACGCGTCGGGCATGGGTTGAACGATCCAGTCCTCTGTCGCCTCGTCCCAATGCGCCTCGACAACATCATGACCAAATCGGCCACGCTTAAAGTCCGTGGTAAAGTAAAGCCGCCCTTCTCGGTCCATGACCGGGCCCAGTTCCGCTGCTCCGGTATTGATGGCATGCGAGAGCGGCTCTGGGGTGCCCCATCCATTTTTCGTCGGTTCGACCCGCCAAATGTTCGGATCCTGCCCTTTGCCGCGAGAGGGCAGCACCGCATTGGAGGCATAATAGAGATACCCGTCATAAGCGCTGAACGAGGGTTCGGTGAGCATGCCTTGGTTTGGAAACGCATTTAGTTGAACAGGGTCGCTCCAATTGCCGTCATTACGCTTGCGGCTCTCGTAAAGCCATGTGGCATCGCCTTGCTCCTGGGTCCAGACCCGCAGCGTGCCCTCTTGGTTTTCGGTGAACGTATACATCCGGTTGAAAGCGCCCGGTTTTTCAAGGTCTGGAAAAATTGGCGTCGGGGACGAAATGTCTGCAGGACTGCCGTCACACGCAGCGATCCAAATCATCGAGACGATTGCCAGATACCGCAAACCTGTTCTCCCCATTGCATCGAAAAGTCGGCGCCGCTTACCGAATGGATGTGACAGTTTTAAAAAACGGATCGACTAATGTGCTTTAAAGCCCGTGGCGACAACAAAGAGTTCGGGTGAACTGGCTCGGCTCGCGGCGGGCTTGATGTGTTTGACACTTTCAAAAGCGGATTTAAGGCGCCCCATCATTTCCGGGGTCGCACCGCCTTGAAACACTTTCGAGCAAAATGCACCGCCGCGGATCAAATGCTGCTCGGCGAAGGTCAGAGCCATCTCCGCCAAAGCCGCAGTTCGCAAGCTATCGGTTTGTTTGTGACCCGTTGTGTTCGCGGCCATGTCTGACAAAACAAGATCGGGGGGACCGCTCAGACCCGCCATCATTCGGTGCACATCGTCCGGCGCATTGACGTCCCCTCTCACAACATGCGCCCCGGGGATCGGATCGACGTCAAGCAAATCGATTCCAACGAGGTCTTTGACGTTTTTGCGGACGCAGACTTGCAACCATCCCCCAGGTGCGGATCCCAAATCAACAACCCGCAAACCCGGCCGGAACAAGCGCATCTGCTCATCGATTTCGAGCAATTTATACGCCGCTCTCGCTCGGTAGCCTTCCGCTTGCGCGCGCTGCACATAGGGATCAGAAAGCTGCCGCTCGATCCATTTCTTGGAACTCTCGGATTTCGCCCGATAAGCCGTGACTTTGCGCTCGCTCGTGCGTCGCCCTGAGCTGGCTTTAGGCTCCGATGGACCCTTCCAGCGACGCTTACCGTCATCGCTCATGCCGCAGCGCTTTCGGTTGCCGCCTGGGGTTTGGGGGTTGATCGGCGCCGACGTTTCTTGCCGCGCCGTTTCGGTCCATGCATCATCGTGAGCAGCAATCCCTCGCGCAACCCACGGTCAGCCACGCGCATTCGCCCGCTCGGCGCGAGCGACCAGGTCGCCTCAACGATCGCGCACCCCGCCAGCATCAACCCAGAGCGATCGGTTCCAATCGTCGGAAAGACATGCATCTTGGCGGCGCCCGCCGCGCGCAGCTGTTCGACCGTTTGCATCATTTTTTGCCGCGAAATCCAGGTGCCATCGACGTCCGCTCGGCGGTATTTGGTCAAGCCTTTGGCAACGCCCGTTAAGCAGGTTACGGTGCCGGACGTGCCGATAATATGGGCCCGATCCTCCTCGAAAACTTGGCGAATCTCCGGCGTGCGTTTCCATTTTTCGATCAGCCCCGTGACATGCGCGAGCATTTGCGGATAAGCCTTATCTTCAGGCATGTGGGCAAACGCCTCTGTCAGCGTCACCACACCAATCGGAAGACTGCGCCAACCCAGGATTGGCGGCTTTTCAAGCATACCCTTTAGGCCCTGCGCCTGGGCGCGTTGCGCGTCAACAAATGACAATTCCGTCGATCCACCACCAATATCGATCACCAGCACGCGGTCTTTGCCGCGCTCAATCAAATTGTGACAGCCGACCAAAGCGAGGCGCGCTTCTTCCTCAGGTCCAATAACTTTGAACGTAAGCCCCGTTTCATCGCGCACCCGTTGGATAAAGGCCGCTCCGTTTTCGGCACGGCGACAGGCTTCTGTGGCAATGCAACGAACATGGCCCACTTTCTTTGCGCGCACTTTTTTGCCGATTTTCGTGAGCGCATCCATTGCTCGTTCAATGGCCGCATCAGAGAGCCGTCCCGTGGCTTCCAAACCTTCCCCGAGCCGCGCGATTTGGGAGTGGGAATCGACCACAGTGAAGGTATCGCCGCGCCGCGCAGCGATGAGTAGCCGACAATTATTTGTCCCCAAATCCACCGCAGCATAAAGCGGTGGCTTTCGGCGCTTGCGTGACCCGGACCGAGGCGTCGGTTTCCGGTCATCCCGCATTTTATCTACAGTCATCTGCTGACCAAATCTTGTATCTTGTCAAAAGGTGTAGCACAGAAAGGGCTCATGAGCCATGGAGCGAGGATCATGAAACGCTTCAAGCGTCTTTTCGGAGGTAGAAAACCTTTAGAGTCGGCCCCGCCCAGCACGGCTCCGGAGGCGCCCGAACTGCCGAACGCAATTCCGACGCGGCGTGCGAAATACCAAATCGGGCAAGTCTTAAAGCACCGGCTGTTTGATTTTCGCGGTGTGGTGTTTGATGTCGATCCCGTCTTCGCCAATACCGATGAATGGTATGAATCGATCCCTGAAGAAGTGCGTCCCTCTAAGGATCAGCCTTACTATCATCTCTTCGCGGAGAATGAGCGCACACACTATGTCGCCTATGTTTCGGAACAAAACCTCGTGCCTGACGAAGATGAAACCCGGGTCAGCCATCCCGACATTGCGAAAATGTTCGAGCTGACCGATCAGGGCTATGTCCTGAAAGCCGCGCAGCGAAATTAATCTGGTTTGACCGCCGCAGCGCGGTCCCCTTGTCCGCCAGCCTCGTCCTGGGACTTTCACCCATCGCGCCGCATTCGCGACCTCTGTCTTAAGCCGTCGGCCGGCTTAAACCGAGACAAACGCAAAATTCGCCGTATAATAGTTGCATGAGCAACCAATATTCGCCGCCAGCCTATGCAAATCTCGATTGGACCATCGATCAAGGCTGGGACGCCTACACCGTGGAGGCGCATGAGACCTGGGACCTTCTTTACGCACGGATGATGGACGTCTTAACCGACCGCGCCGCGGATGACTTCTTTGCCGGGCTTGATGCCCTTGATCTGCACCGCGGTGGCATCCCGAACTTCGCAACATTATCGGAAGAGCTGACGGCGCTGACAGGGTGGCGGGTTGTGGCGGTCCCGGGCTTGGTGCCAGACGAGGTCTTTTTCGAGCACCTTGCCAATCGTCGTTTCCCGGCTGGCCATTTTATCCGCAAGCGCGATCAGCTCGATTACATCCAGGAGCCAGATGTTTTTCACGACGTGTTTGGCCATGTGCCAATGCTCACCAATCCCGTCTTCGCGGATTACATGCAAGCCTATGGCAAAGGCGGGCTGCGCAGCTTGCGTCATGCCGCCTTGCGGAACTTGGCGGCGCTGTATTGGTATACGGTCGAGTTCGGGCTCATACAGACACCGTCTGGGCTGAAAATTTACGGCGCCGGGATTGTCTCTTCGCCTGCGGAAAGTGTGTTCAGTTTGGAAGATCCATCCCCCAATCGGATCGCCTTCGACCTGAAGCGCCTCATGCGGACGGATTACCGCATAGACGATTTTCAGCAGACTTATTTTGTCATCGAGAGTTATGAACAGCTGTTTCGCGCGACGGTCGATACAGACTTCGCGCCGCTCTATTCAGAGCTAAAAGGCGTCTTCGATCTCGGCCCAGCAGACGCCATACCTGGCGATACGGTGCTTCATCGCGGCACGCAGAACTATGCAAGAAACGGCGGTCGCGTCGTCTGATACGCCTAGGGTAAAAGCAGACACGCATCGCCATAAGAGTAAAACCGGTACTTTTCAGCGATGGCGTGCGCATACGCCGCCTGCATCAGCGGCGTCCCCATCAGGGCGCAGACCAACATAAACAAGCTCGATCGCGGCAAATGGAAATTGGTCAGCAAGGCGTCCACCGCTTTGAAGCGATACCCCGGCTGGATGAATATATCGGTTGGCCCGGTGCTCGCGAGGACTTCGCCCGTCTCCGTAACGCTGCTTTCAAGCGTCCTTAGCGCTGTAGTGCCGACCGCAATGCAGCGATGCCCGCTTTCTCGCGCACGATTCAAGGCGCTCGCAACGTGCGCTGAGACTTGCCGCCATTCTTCGTGAAGCGTCCCTGTTTCGATCTGCTCGGGCTTCAGCGGCGCAAAGGTTCCAAGTCCAACGTTCAGGCGGACCATTTCTTGTGCGACGCCAGCAGCTTTCAATTCTGAAAGCAATCGCGGCGTGAAGTGGAGGCCTGCTGTGGGGGCGGCGACCGATTGTGCGTCTTCGCTTGCAAAGCTGGTTTGGTAGGTCGCGCGGTCTTGGCGGTCTGCTGGGCGCCGGCGTTCGATATAGGGCGGCAATGGCATGCGCCCGGCCCGCTCAATCATTTCATCCAGCGCGAGGCCAGAAACGGAGAAATGCAATTCAATGTCACCGTCTGCGCCCTTTCCGACAATATCGGCATAGACGTTGTCCGAAAACGCGATCCGGTCCCCCGCTCGCAGACGTTTGCCGGGTCGCGCCAACACCCGCCAGACGGCATCAGATCGGCGCTCAACCAGATTGACATCGACTTGAACATCAGCGCCATGCGCGTCTCGGGCGCGGCGTACGCCCTTTAAGGCGGCGGCGATCACGCGGGTGTCATTAAACACCATCGTATCCCCGGGCGAGAGCCAGGCTGGTAAGTCGCGCACCGAGGCATCTTCAAACCGGCCATCGCGATGAACCACGAGAAGCCGTGCCGCATCCTGGGGATCGACCGGACGCAGGGCAATCCGGTCCTCAGGCAAGACGAAATCAAACGCGTCTAAAGCGCTCAGGAGATGCCCCGAGAGATCACAGCTGGCACGGACGGCAAATCACAAATCTGCGTTCGGCGTGAATCTGCTTCTTCCAGGATCGCCTCCCATTCCGGTGTGTCGGTCCTTTGTACGTAAACCGATGGACGCTCCGCCTCAGGCATATCAGCAACCATTTGCGCGGAGATCAGGACGTCAGGATTGGCAATCGGAAACCCTTCAGGCCGCGGCCCAAGCTTGATCGATTGAATAACATCTAGCCCCGTCAGCGCGCGCCCTTTGGCGGTGTAATTATAGTCCAAATGCTGTCCTTCGCCGCTGATCAGAAAGAATTGCGCGTTGCCGGAGTTGAGATCGTCACTTGTCCGGGCGGTTGAGAGCACGCCTGGGCAATGCGGAATCCAGCTCTCGACCAGGCCATCAACGGACATTTCGGCCAAGAACCCAGGCTGGGTCGAGATGGGAAACCCATTATGAAACCCCGCATCGGCGGAATCGGCAGGGCCAATCGTGTGCAATTGTGCGTCCGCTGGATCTCGTCGAAACGTGAATTCGGCTTGCAAGGGCGGGCGCAGACGATCTTCGCCATGAGTTGCCGCGACATCGCCGCCTTGCGCCATAAAGTCTTTAATCACGCGATGAAATTCCGTCCGGTCATAAAGGCCGGAGCGCACATAGGCGCGAAACTGTTCGACATGGTTCGGCGCCGCCACTGGCAGCAATTCAAGCATAATTTGACCCTGGCTGGTTTCTAAGATCACCAAGTTTTCCGGATCAACGGCACGCCACTTTTCGGGTGCTGCTTGGACATCGGCGAGCGTATAGGTTGCCGGCTCGGTGTCCTCTGTTTGTGCCCCCGCACACGCCACAAATCCCATGACAGCAAGGCTGCTCAGGAAGGTTCTCAGGCTCATTGTTTGTACTTCTCCAGCAATCTCTCTTTTATTCCGGGCGAGACGAATGGGGTAATATCGCCATGGAAGCGCGCGATCTCTTTGACCAAGCGCGACGCAACCGCCTGATGCTGAACATCGGCCATTAGAAACACAGTTTCAATCTCGCGATTCAGTTGCTCATTCATTGCCGTCATCTGAAACTCGTATTCAAAGTCCGATACGGCCCGCAAACCCCGGACGATGACATGGACATTTTCTTGCTCTGCAAAGTGCATGAGGAGCATGTCAAAGGGTTTCACTTCGATCAGCGCGCGCCCTGGTCCAGCCATAGCCGCACATTCCTCTTCCATCATTTGAATGCGTTCGTCGAGGTCGAAAAGCGGTCGTTTCGCTTCACTTACGGCGACGCCAATAATCAGTCGGTCGACCAGTTTCATGGCCCGCCCGATAATGTCCAAATGCCCCATCGTGACCGGGTCAAATGTTCCCGGATACAGCCCAACGCGCTCCATACAGTTCCTCCCGACGCTCAGCGGGTCAGCCAAAGGTCTACTGAGCGTGCTTACGACTCTTCTGTATCGTCTTCGCCATTGTCTGCAAGACGTGCAACAGAAACAACGCGTTCGTCGTCTTTTGTCCGCAGGACCCAAACGCCAGAGGTCGCTCGTCCGGCAATCCGGATTTGATCAACCGGCGTGCGGATCAATTGCCCTGCATCGGTCACCAGCATGACTTCGTCATCGTCTTCAATCGTGAAGGAAGACGCAATCTGTTTAATCGGGCCAGTCTTTTTGTTGCTGCCCCAGATATTGTGCGCGACGAGGCCTTTGCCGCCGCGGCCGGTCACACGATAATCATATGCTGAGGCACGCTTGCCCATGCCATCGTCTGAAATGGTCAGAATAAACTGTTCAGCGGCTCCCAGTTCAGCGATACGCTCCGCCGACAAGGCCGCTTCTTCATCGCCGTCCTCGCCGTCATCCTCGGCAATCGCGTCGACCAATTCCTCTTCTTCGCCATTGGCCGCCCGGCGCATGGCCGTGGCGTGTTTGAGATAAGCGCGCGCTTCAGCGCTCGTCACATCAATATGGCGCAGAACGCCCATTGCGATCACGCGATCATCGTCTGCCAGGCGAATGCCGCGAACCCCGGTTGAGTTGCGACCGGCAAACACCCGCACATCACTGACCCGAAAGCGGATACATTGCCCGAGCGCCGTTGTCAGCATAACATCTTGATCTTCCGAGCATATTCGCACGCGAACGATGCCATCACCGTCATCAAGTTTCATCGCAATCTTGCCATTGCGATTGACCCGGATGAAATCTGAGAGCTTGTTGCGACGGACGGTGCCAGAGCGGGTTGCGAACATGACGTCGAGCTGATTGCGGCTGTCCTCATCATCCGGCAGCGGCATCACACTTTCAATTCGTTCGTCTTTGGAGAGCGGGAAAATATTGACCAAAGCCTTGCCGCGCGATTGTGGCCCGCCAATCGGCAAGCGCCAAACTTTCTCCTTGTAGACCATACCTTCGGAGCTGAAGAACAGGATCTCGGTATGCGTGTTCGCCATGAAAACGCGGGTGACAAAATCCTCGTCTTTCATCGAGATGCCCGACCGGCCTTTGCCGCCGCGATGCTGGGTCCGATAGGTCGAAAGCGGGGTGCGTTTGACATAGCCGCCATGGGTCACGGTCACGACCATATCTTCCCGCTCGATGAGGTCCTCATCATCCATATCAGCGCCGCCAAAGGTGAACTCTGACCGCCGCGGCACCGCGAATTTGTCTTTGACCTCATTCAACTCGCCGCGAATAATATCGAGCACGCGCGGACGCGATCGCAGAATGTCGAGATAATCGGCGATTTTTTCGGCCAGACCCTTGGCTTCACTCCCAATCTCATCCCGTCCAAGCCCTGTCAGGCGGGACAGTTGTAAGGCGAGGATCGCGCGCGCCTGTTCGTCGGAGAGGAAAATTGAGTCCTCGCCATCCCAACGCGTGCGCCGATCAGCGACCAGCTCGAGCAGCGGTCCCATATCCATGATCGGCCAAGCTTTTTCAAGCAATCGCTCTCGCGCGGCATTGGGATCCGGGGCATGACGAATAATCGCGATAATCTCGTCGATATTGGCAACCGCGAGCGCCAAACCAACCAAGACGTGCGCGCGGTCGCGGGCTTTGTTGAGTTCGAATTTAGTGCGCCGCGCAACCACGTCTTCGCGGAAGCGAATAAAGGCCTGCAAAATTTGCCTGAGGGTCAGCTGTTCAGGCTTGCCGCCATTCAGCGCCAAAATATTCGCTGGGAAACTGGTGCGCAGTTGGGAATAGCGATGCAATTGGTTCAGCACCACGTCGGCGCTGGCATCTTTCTTGATTTCGATCACCACGCGGATGCCATGGCGGTCGGATTCATCGCGCAGATCAGCAATCCCCTCAATTCGCTTATCGCGGACCATGCCAGCAATCTTTTCGACCAGCGAGGCTTTGTTCACCTGATATGGAATTTCGGTAACGATAATCGCCTGGCGGCCATTGCGCATTTCTTCAATTTCAGAGCGCGCCTGCATGATGATCGAACCGCGCCCTTCCAAAAGCGCTTTGCGCGACCCGGTATAGCCGAGGATTAGGCCCCCGGTCGGGAAATCGGGGCCGGGAATGATCTCCAAAAGCTGCTCATCATCGATCGCCGGATCATCCATCATGGCCAGCGTGGCATCGACCACTTCGCCGAGATTGTGCGGTGGGATATTGGTCGCCATCCCGACCGCGATGCCGCCTGCGCCATTCACCAAAAGGTTCGGAAATTGCGCCGGAAGCACCATCGGCTCTTGCTGCGAGCCATCATAATTGTCCTGAAAATCAACCGTGTCTTTATCGATATCCGCAAGCAGATATTGCGCCGCGCGCGTCATCCGGGACTCGGTGTAACGCATCGCCGCGGGCGGATCATTGTCGATCGATCCAAAATTCCCTTGGCCATCGACCAAAGGCAGACTCATCGAGAAAGGCTGCGCCATTCGGACCAATGCGTCATAAATCGCGCTATCGCCGTGCGGGTGAAAGTTGCCCATCACCGCACCAACAATGTTCGCAGATTTTTTGTAGGGCTTATCCGGGGTATTGCCATTGACCTGCATCGCATAGAGGATGCGCCGGTGCACAGGCTTCAAACCATCGCGCACATCGGGCAGCGCACGGCTGACAATAACGCTCATCGCATAATCGAGATACGAACGTTTCAGCTCCGTCTCAATGCTGATCGGATCAATGCCGTCACCCGACGGATCAGGGGTCAGGTCAGGATCTTCGGGTGGGGTCGTTTCGTCACTCACCTGGCTTTGCCTCTTCTTGCGATTTCAAACGCCGAATCGTCTGCTATTTATCCGCTAGAGACTAGCAGGATGACCGTCCCGTTACAAACTTTGAGCTGACCTTTTAACACGGCCCAAAAGCCTTGAGATGGAGTCGAAAATTGCAGACAAATTCAATCAGTCGCCGCGCGGCGCTCATGATCGGGACCGCCGCCGTTTCAAGCTTTATTTCTGTACGCCACGTCGCCCACGCGGAAATAGGTGAGCGCCCAGGCGCCTGGCGGGCCGGGCCGACTTTGCCATTTGCGGTGCAAGAGATCTATCCGACTTTGCATGCGGGCCGGATCCACTTGGCGGGCGGGTTTATTGCCGAATCTGGTCGCATTTCCGGCGCCACCGACCGGCATCTTGCGCTCGACTTAAATTCAGAGGTTTGGTCCGATCAAACCGCGCTGCCGAGGGGGCGACACCATCCCAATCTCATCAGCTTTGCCGGCCGGCTGCTGGCCATTGGCGGGTTTGAAGCGGTCTCTGAGCAAGCCGTTTGGGTGATGCAGAACGGCGCGTGGGCATTCGATGGAGAGGTTTGGAGCGATGCCCCGGCTTTGCCGCAACCAAATGGCGAAAGCGTCACCGGCGTGATTGACGACATTCTGCATGTCTGTGGCGGGCGTACGCCGCGCGGCGAAAACAATGCGACTTGGAATGATCATATAGACGTTTCTGACCACTTTTATTTAGCCGATCCAATGGGCCGCTGGGAACGCGCCGCTCCGCTTCCTACAGCGCGCAATAGCGCAGCTGCGGGCATGATTGGATCGGATTGGCACGTTGTGGGCGGACGCACGGTCGCCGGCGGCAACACCGCTGTGCATGACGTATATGACGCCAGAGAAGATCGCTGGCGCAGCGCGGCGCCAATGCCACAGGGCCAAGGCGGGCTCGCGGCCGCCGCCGCGAATGGCAAACTGTACGCATTTGGCGGCGAATTTTTCGATCGAGGTGGCGGCGTTTATCCGCAGGCTTGGGCCTATGATCCGGAGGCCGATGCCTGGTCTGCACTGCCAGACATGCCACAGCCCCGCCATGGTCTAGGCGCCGTTGCCAGCGGCGAAGACATCTATGTGATCGGCGGGGCGCTCGAGGTTGGCGGACGCAACACGTCCAATCAGGTTGAGATTTTTACGCCAGCGTCGCTTTAGTGCGACCTAAAACGGAATTTCATCGTCGAAGTCTTGGCTAAAGTCTTGCGCCGGGCCCTCCATTTGGCGCGGACCGCCCTGCCCTTGATTGCCATAGGCGACTGAGTCTTGTGTATATCCACCGCCGGCGCCGTTTCGGCTGTCCAGCATGGTCAACGTCGAATTGTATCCGCGCAAAACGACTTCGGTCGAGTAACGGTCCTGGCCATTTTGATCTTGCCACTTACGTGTCTCGAGTTGGCCTTCAATATAGAGCTTTGAGCCCTTCTTAACATAGCTCTGAACGACGCGGATCAGCCCTTCACTAAAGACCGAAATGCGATGCCATTCTGTCTTCTCGCGGCGCTCACCCGTGTTTCGGTCTTTCCAATTTTCTGAGGTCGCGAGCGAAAACGAACAGACTTGCCCGCCGTTTTGGAACTGCCTCACCTCTGGGTCCTGACCGACATTGCCGACAAGAATAACTTTGTTCACTGATCCTGCCATCTTCCGTTCTCCGTTCTTGGCTTCCGATACTCTCAAAGCGCGTAAAAGCGCGCGCCGCCCGTGTCGCGCTTAGATTGCATGTATCCACAAAGGATCGATGAGTCAATAATTTGTTCTTGTATTGTTCTTGACAGTTTCTGGCAGTAGAGGTCCGTCGGACGCTGGCAAATTCGCAGCTTAAGTGTTGCAATTTACGTCCGCATTCAAATGTTCTTAATACGTTCTTGTCGCCAAATTGGACTCACGACACACATCCCCTCTTGCAAGATAATTACGGATCAGATTGCTACGCGCATGCCCTCTTTAGAAAGTCCCTTCATTCGCGTCCGCGGTGCCAAAGAGCACAATCTAAAAAGCGTGGATGTCGACATTCCCAGAAATCAGTTGGTGGTCGTAACGGGCTTATCCGGCTCAGGGAAATCCTCTCTCGCCTTCGACACCATTTATGCCGAAGGTCAGCGGCGTTATGTTGAGAGCCTTTCGGCATATGCACGGCAATTTTTAGAGCTGATGCAAAAGCCCGATGTTGAAAGCATTGAGGGCTTGTCGCCAGCGATTTCAATTGAGCAGAAAACCACCAGCCGCAATCCGCGCTCAACGGTCGGTACGGTGACTGAGATCTATGACTATATGCGCCTGCTGTGGGCGCGCGTTGGGATTCCTTACTCGCCGATAACCGGTCTGCCAATTGAAAGCCAAACGATCAGCCAAATGGTCGATCGCACCATGGCGCTGCCAGAGGGCACCAGGCTGTATTTGCTCGCACCGATGATCCGCGGGCGCAAAGGCGAATACCGCAAAGAGTTCGCGGAATTGCTCAAAAACGGCTTTCAACGGGTTAAAGTCGATGGCGAATTCTACGACCTCGAAACCCCGCCCACGCTCGATAAAAAGTTCAAGCATGATATCGACGTTGTCGTCGATCGCATTGTGGTTCGAGACGGGATGGAGCAGCGGCTGGCAGAGAGCTTCGAAACGGCGCTCCCGCTCGCCAATGGCATCGCCGTGGCCGAATATGCAGATCTTGAAGACGGCGAGACCGAGCCGAAACGGATCACCTATAGCGCAAATTTTGCCTGTCCGGTTTCAGGCTTCACAATTCCGGAAATCGAACCGCGACTATTTTCATTCAACAATCCATTCGGTGCTTGCCCGACGTGTGATGGGCTTGGGCAGCAACTCAAAATCGACCCTGGTTTAATTGTTCCCGATAAGGATCTCGACTTGATGAATGGCGCCATCGCGCCATGGGCGAAACAGGCTTCACCCTATCAAACACAGACCCTACAAGCGCTGGCGGATCATTATGGGTTTGACCTAAAAACACCTTGGAACAAGCTCTCTGATAAAGTCCAAAATATCATCCTGAATGGGACGGGCAGCGAAGAGATCGATTTCGTTTATGATGATGGTCTGCGCCGTTACGAAGTGACGAAAACCTTTGAGGGCGTGATTCCCAATCTCGATCGCCGCTTTCGCGAGACAGAAAGCCAATGGGCGCGGGAAGAGATCGCGAAATTCCAATCAGCGGCGGCTTGCCCAACCTGCCTCGGCAAACGCTTGCGGCCAGAAGCCCTCGCCGTGCGGATTGCAGGATTGGACATTTCCGATGTCGCAAGCTTCTCGATCAAAGAGGCCGGAGAATGGTTTGCCAAAGTCAACGAAACCCTCACCCCGCAAGCGCAAGAAATCGCCGGTCGGATCCTCAAAGAGATCAATGATCGCTTGATCTTCTTAAATGCCGTCGGGCTCGACTATCTGTCAATGTCGCGGTCGTCTGGGACTCTGTCGGGCGGAGAGAGCCAGCGTATCCGCCTGGCCAGCCAAATTGGCTCCGGCCTGACAGGCGTTCTCTATGTTTTAGATGAGCCGAGCATTGGCCTGCATCAACGCGACAATGAACGCCTTCTGGAAACGCTCAAACGCCTTCGTGACCTTGGCAATTCCGTGATTGTGGTCGAGCATGACGAAGATGCCATTCTCACCGCAGACCATGTCATCGATATGGGCCCGCGGGCCGGCGTGCATGGCGGTCAAATCGTCAGCCAAGGCACCGCCGAAGACGTCATTGGCGATACCAAGTCGCTAACCGGCGCCTTTTTGTCCGGACGCGAAGAAATTGCCATTCCGAAAAAACGGCGCGTCAACAAAAAAGGACGCACGCTCACGATCAAAGGCGCAAATGGTAACAATCTCAAAGATGTGACTGCAACTTTCCCGCTCGGTACCTTCACCGCGATTACCGGCGTTTCGGGCGGCGGCAAGTCAACTCTGGTGATCGAGACATTGTACAAAGCGCTCGCTCGGAAGCTCAACAATGCCAGCCAGTCGCCTGCACCCTATGACAGCATTGAAGGGTTGCACCATCTCGACAAAGTCATCGACATTGATCAGAGCCCGATTGGTCGGACGCCGCGATCCAACCCGGCGACTTATACTGGGGCGTTTGGACCGATCCGCGATTGGTTTGCGGGGCTGCCGGAGTCAAAACAACGCGGCTATAAGCCCGGCCGGTTTTCCTTCAATGTCAAAGGGGGGCGTTGCGAGGCCTGTCAGGGCGACGGCGTCATTAAGATCGAAATGCACTTCTTGCCCGATGTTTACGTGACCTGCGAAACCTGTGCAGGCAAACGCTACAATCGCGAAACCCTCGAGGTCCTATACAAAGGAAAGTCGATTGCCGATGTGCTCGATATGACGGTCGAAGAAGCGGAAAAATTCTTCTCTGCCGTGCCTGCGATCCGATCAAAAATGGAGACGCTCAACCGCGTTGGCTTGTCTTACATCAAAGTCGGCCAGCAAGCGACGACGCTCTCAGGGGGCGAAGCGCAACGGGTCAAACTCGCCAAAGAGCTGTCCAAGCGCGCGACCGGCAAAACGCTTTACATTTTGGATGAGCCAACAACCGGTCTGCACTTTGAAGATGTCCGGAAACTGCTCGAGGTCCTGCACGAGCTTGTTGATACGGGCAATACGGTCTTGGTGATTGAACACAATTTGGATGTGATCAAAACCGCAGACCATATCATCGATCTTGGCCCTGAAGGCGGAGACGGTGGCGGGCGCGTCGTCGCCGTTGGCACGCCAGAAGAGGTGGCAAAAAACAAAGAGAGCTGGACCGGCAAATTCCTTGCGGAAACGTTCAAACGCCAAGACGAGAGGCGGGCGAGCACGAAGCGCGACAAGCCTGACCCGAAGCCAAAGTCAAAGCCAACCTCGAAACGCAAAGCATCGCCAAAGCGCAAAAAGGCATCGGCTTAATTGTTTCCGAACCGGCCCCGTTGCAGATCTTCGCTCAGACGAATGTCTTCAGGCTCACCGGTCAGCCGGTGGCGATAGACTTGCGTGTTTTCCAGAACCCGCTGGACATAATTGCGCGTTTCGCTGAACGGGATGAACTCAACCCAGTCAACGGGATCAATCTCACCCGCGCGTGGATCGCCATACTCACCGATCCAGCGCTGCGGTCTCGATGCGCCAGCATTATAGGCAGCTGCGGTCATGATATAGCTGCCATTAAACTGGCGCAGTAGCGTATCGAGATGTGCGCCACCTAAAGTCATATTGTACCCTGGATCGTCCGTCAGCCAGCTGGTCCGGAAGGGTAGTCCCTGGCGGCGGGCTTCCAAGCGCGCGGTACTGGGAACAAATTGCATTAAGCCACGGGCGTTCGCGTGGCTAATCGCTGCCGGGTTCATTTCGCTTTCTTGCCGGGACAGGGCCAGCATCAGCGAGCGCTCGACTTGCGGTTCACGCAGCAGCGGATATTCGACGAGCGGGAATGCCGCGTCAGGCGCGACAACCCCTTTTGCCAAACCCGCTTTAGCGCCGCGTACACCGATATCGGCAAAATGGTATTCGCGCCCAAGCTCTGCGAGCAATTCAAAGTCCTGCGGGCGCGACAATTGATCGTCGAGGTGATACGCGAATTTACGGAACGAGGTTTCCCAACCATTTTCGGCGAACAAACGCATGGCTTTGACCAGATCGCGGCGGTTAAACGCGTCACGATCATGTTCTGTAACCGCATAGTCAGCGCTGAGTTGGATCGTGCCTTGTAGCGATTTTTCAGCCGCCAGCTGTCCATAATAGGAAAACCGATATGTCGACGCGGCCGCATAAGATGTGGTTGCAGCGTCCGTTTCGCCCAAGGCTTCATGCGAGCGACCGATCCAATAGAGCGCACGCGACAGGCTGATCGGCGTTGTTACGCCCTGTTTGAGCGCGTTGAAGTGATCGAGCGCCAAGAGCGGGTCATTCAGGTGCCGCAACGCGATCCATCCGGCCATCCACTCCGCCTCGGCAAAATCGCGCCCGCGCTCTAGCCCATGCGGTGCAGAAAGCTCATACGCCAATCGCCAGTCGCCATCTCTGAGGGCAACGCGCACCAATGGATGACGGGCGTCCCAAAGCCGGCCCCGCCCCGCGATTGGGACGTCTTCGCCGTCAATCTGACGTAGCAATGGCGCGAGCCGATCCCGCATCCGAGCGCGACGTCGCCACTCCGCGCGGTCAAATAGCAGGCCGGGATGGCTCTGAAGATCTCGCGAAACCGCGTCCACGGCGGCATCGACCCCGCGCGCGCGACGGATGAGTTTGATACGAGCGTCTACCAATACGCGCCAATCTGGCGTCAACAGCGATCGCATCCGGTTCGCAGCGGTGGTTTGGCGCGTCCATAATAGAAAGTCAGCCCGCTTGCGGTGATCGTTTTGTGTCAACTGGTCTTTATACTTGGCATAAGTGCGTTTGCTGACGTCTTCGGTCAGGGTGCGCCCGTGCCAGGCCGCCCGAACTTCGCGCAGCGCATCTTCGTCGCGCCCGACCGCTTCGAGCGCGCGCGCATACGTAATATGGCCAACGCCGCTACGAGCGCCATCATGCGATTCGAACCAGGCGATACGGGCCACCGGATCCAAGGCCGAGAGTTCGAGCACTTCTTCGGCGCGCACGCGGATCGCCGCAATGTCGGGCCACGCCGCCAACCGGGTCAATGCGCTATCAATCTCGGAAAAAGACATTCTCAGATCCCGGCGCGCCCGGTACCAGGTGAGAATATCTTTCGCTGTTTCATTGCGCACTTGCGCTTCGGCGCGGCGAACTTCAGACCAAGCACCATCATCGACGGCGCGCAAACCGCGTCTCAAAACGTCTGCATCCGTTGTCGAGAGGACTTCCGATGCCGCAATCAAATCGGGCTTCAAGCTTGGCGCCGTCGGCAATTGTGCCGCGCCGACCAATGGCGTGTGAACGGCGAGACATGTGGCCAGTACAGCAAGGCGGATGAATCGAGCGCGCATGTTTTCGTTAAATTTCCTCAGCTTCCATACCGTTGATACATTCCGATTCCTGTTTATAGGCCGTATATGACCAAACTCTGGCAGTTTAAGGCCAGGTTCAAACCAAAAGTGTGTATCTGACAGATGTTTCATGGTTCCATCCCAGCACTCGTGACCCCATTCAAGAATGGGGCCATAGATCGAGACGCGTTCGCGAACCTGATCGAACATCAAATCGCATCCGGGTCTGCAGCCCTCGTGCCCTGCGGGACAACGGGCGAATCGGCGACCCTTTCCCATACCGAACATCGCCAAGTCGTGGAACAGTGTATCCAAGTCGCGGCCGGACGCGTGCCAGTGATTGCCGGGGCCGGGTCGAATTCCACCCGCGAAGCGATTGAGCTGGTCGAACATGCCAAAACCGTCGGGGCTGACGCCGCATTGGTGATTTGCCCTTATTATAATAAGCCCGATCAATCTGGCCTTGAGGCGCATTTCCGCGCCATCAATGATGCCGTACCGCTGCCAATTTTGCTCTACAATGTCCCGTCGCGAACGGCGTGTGATTTGGCGCCGGAAACCGTCGCCAAGCTGGCCGAACTGCCAAATGTGGTTGGGATCAAAGATGCCAGCAATGATCTTGGCCGCGTATCCCTGCAAGCGTCGCTCACCGCGGGCCAGCAATTCACACAGCTTTCGGGGGAGGACCCGTCCAGTCTCGGTCATAGAGCGATGGGCGGTGCAGGATGTATCTCGGTGACGGCGAATGTGGCGCCGGATCTATGTGCGCAGATGCATCAGGCCTTCGATGATGGAGATCTCGCTGCCGCGCGCATATTGGATCAACGTCTGATTCACGTGCACCGCGCCATGTTCCTCGCCCCCTCACCCGGTCCGGCGAAATATGTGCTGGCCAAGCAAGGGATATGCACCGATGAAGTCAGATTGCCGATCAAAGGCCCCGAGAGTGACACACGCGCCCGCATAGATGCTGCGCTCCGTCGCGCCGGACTGAGCTGAGTCAATGGCCAAAAAATCCCAAACCAAAGGCCGAACAGATGGCCTCGTTGCTGAGAATCGGCGCGCCCGATTTGATTATTTGGTCGAAGATACGCTGGAAGCGGGCCTGATGCTGACGGGCAGCGAGGTCAAATCGCTGCGCAATGGCAAAGCGAATATCGCGGAAAGCTATGCTTCTGTCGAAGACAATGAACTCTGGTTGATCAATGCCGACATCCCAATCTATGAGGGCGCTAATCGTTTCAATCATGCGCCGCGGCGAAAACGCAAATTGCTGGTCTCAAAACGCGAACGAACGCGCTTAGCGCAGGCCATAGAGCGGGCGGGCCGAACCATCGTCCCTCTCAAACTCTATTTTAATGAACGCGGGCTCGCCAAGCTCCTCATCGGTGTTGCGACGGGTAAAAAATCGCATGATAAGCGGGAAACATCGGCGAAACGCGATTGGCAAAGGCAAAAGGCGCGCTTGCTGAAAGAGAGTTAGACCGACCGAGTTAAGACGTTGGCGAATAGGCGCGGATCCACATTTCCGCCCGTCAGGACCACGCCGACCGTTTTGCCTTTGAGGTGCTCCGGCAACCGAAACAGTGCCGCGGCAAGCGCGACAGCGCCGCCAGGTTCGACCACAAGGTGGAGCTGGCGAAACGCCAAACGCATCGCCTCGAATGCGTGTTGATCTGTCACCACAAGTGACCCCGATAGATAGCGCGATCCAATCGCCCAAGTGATCGCGCCAGGTTGCGGGGTCAAAATCGCATCGCAGATCGAGCGCGTCCCCGGCATATTCGATTTGATCGTTCCAGCTTCCAAAGAGCGATGCCAGTCTTCATGGCCCTCGGGTTCGGACGTCCAGATACGAGTGGCGGGGCTGGTCTCCGTGAGCGCTAGACATATGCCGGAGATCAAGCCGCCGCCACCCGTGCAACAGATCAAGTGATCTAAACGCTCCCCCGCCGCCTCGGCTTGTTTGGCGAATTCCAAACCGCATGTTCCCTGCCCCGCAATAATCATCGGATCGTCATAGCTCGGCACCAAGACCGCGCCGCGTTCCTCAGCATATCTTGCGGCGATCGTTTCGCGGTTTTCGGTCTCACGATCATAGAGATGGACTTCCGCGCCGTCTGACTCGACCCCTTCAATTTTCACTTCCGGCGCATCTTTCGGCATCACGATGAGGGCCGGGATATCGAGCAACCGCGCGGCGCGCGCCACGCCTTGGGCATGATTTCCCGAGGAAAACGCGACCACACCGCTCGACCGACGGTCGTCCGGGATCTGCAGCAATCTATTGGTCGCGCCGCGCAATTTAAAACTGCCGGTTTGTTGCAAACACTCCGCTTTGATGATCAGTTTCGCGCCAGCGATTTGATCGAGCGTTTCAGACCGTAAGATCGGCGTCGATGGAACATAGTCCTTGATCCGCTGTGCGGCGGCCACGACGTCGGCATGGGTCGGTAATAGGAGGTCCATATGCTGGCGCTACCGCTCCGATCCCGCATCGTCAACTCAGAGCTTGGAGATCAAGGCTCTCGCCCCTTCCGAAATCTCTGGATGTGTCAGCGCATGCGCGAGAACCGCCTCAAAATATCCGAGTTTTGAGCCACAATCATAAGGTGTGCCTTCGAACTCATACGCATAGAAGCTTTGCATTTCCATCAAACGCGCCATGGAGTCGGTCAACTGGATTTCCCCGCCCGCGCCGGCGCCTTGGTCTGATAACAGGGCAAAGACTTCGGGCTGCAAAATATAACGCCCGGTGATCGCCAGGTTGGACGGCGCTTCCTCGCGGGGTGGCTTTTCAACCATACCGCTCATTTCGATCAGGCGCCCATCGCGCTCCCCTTTTGGGGCGATGACGCCATATGCGGACACGCGATCTTCGGGCACCGGGTCGACAGCGATAATGTTTCCTCCAACCCGATCAAAGGCCTCGACCATTTGCGCCAAACAGGACTTTTCCGCTTTAACGATGACATCAGGAAGTAAGATCGCAAACGGTTCATTGCCGATAATATCGCGCGCGCACCAGATCGCATGGCCGAGGCCAAGCGCTTCTTGCTGGCGCGTAAAGCTGGCACCGCCCGCCGGCAATCGGGTTCTCTCAACCTGTTCAAGAATTGCCGCTTTGCTGGGTTTGGAACTGAGATTTGCCTCCAGCTCGAACGCGAGGTCGAAATAGTCTTCGATCGCCGACTTCCCGCGTCCAGTGACAAAGACAATATGTTCGATCCCGGCCTCTACGGCTTCATCGACGACATATTGCAAAGCCGGCCGATCGACGACAGGTAAAAGCTCTTTTGGGATCGCTTTCGTGGCGGGCAACACCCGTGTCCCGAACCCGGCAACAGGGAGGACAGCTTTGCGTATGGTCATGTGTAAGCTCCGGAAATCTCCGGTGGTCTTAGCGAATTTTGTGGCAAAGGCCAGTCAGGAATCAAGTGAAAGGAACGTTCCCAGAGCCGCTTATCCAGCCACTGATAAATGCAAACGCAACGAGCAAGGAGACCAAGATCACTTGCATCCGCTTCGAGAGCGGACTGTAGTGCGCATGTAACTGATCTTGAAGTGCTTTTGCGGGGGATGGCACAGCGACCGGCTCAGTCTCTGCGGGCGGGTCTGCAAGCTCAACCGGCTTGGCTTTGTTCACGGCTTTGATCGCCGCGGCTTTCATTTTTGCGTCACCCGTTTCGTGGGAGGTCGGTTTTCGCTCAGCTGCCATCGCGGTCTCCATCGAAGCGCATAGCATAGACCAGAAACGGCTAACGCGGTGTTAAGATATGGCAGAAACGCGCTACAATGCGCCCCACATGTGACCGCCATCAACGACCACTGTGGCGCCCGTCATAAAACTTCCGGCATCTGACGCGAGCAATAAAAGCGGCCCCGACAATTCCTCATGCTCTCCAAAGCGTCGCATCGGGATGCGCTTCCTCATCTTCTGACCTTCGTCAGACGCCAAAAACGCGTCATTGATTTCCGTCTCGAAATACCCAGGCGCGATTGCGTTTACGCGCACCTTATAGCGCGCCATTTCGATCGCCATGGCTCGGGTCATATGTTCACACGCCGCTTTTGAGGCGCAATATGCACTCATCGTGTGGCCGACGCGCTTGCCGGCAACCGATGCGATATTGATCATACTGCCGGGTTTCCCTGCCTTCACTAGGGCACCGGCAAATGTCCGCGCAACCAGCCAGACACCTTTCGTATTGGTGTCCATGACGAGATCGAACGCCTCCTCATCCATATGCGTGAACCAGTCTTCGCGGCTGAGCCCAGAATTATTCACGATAATATCCGCCGGCCCCTCAAAGCGCTCTATAGTCGCCTCAAGCGCGGCTTGGATCGTGCTTGCATCCGTAACATCCATCGTGACCGCCAACGCTTCGCCGCCGGCCGCTTCTATCTCGCCCGCTAAGGCTTCCAGCCGATCGAGACGACGCGCCGCCAGGACCGTTTTCGCGCCCGCAGCCGACAGGATGCGCGCAAAATGGCGCCCTAAGCCTGAAGATGCGCCCGTCACCAGAGCGATACGTCCCGTCAAATCAAACCGATCGGCCATCAAAACCCTCCCTATTCAATACACCAGGGTTTAGACGGTCCGTTTTGCTTTGTCTTTAGCATTCGTGGCCTCAATCGCCTGGCGGGCGGCTTGCCATTCCGCATCACCCCATTGCGCCAAAGCCGAGAAGTTGCCTCCGGTCGCATTATACATGGCGCCATCAATGGCGATGGTCTGCCCGTTCACATACTCGGCCCCCGGCCCCATCAAAAAGACCGCCAGGTTGACCAATTCATGCATTTTGCCAATTCTGCCCATCGGATTGACGCCGTCGCGGCCCATATCTTCGGTACTGTCGGCTTGCGGCGCGAGCCGCTTGGTCATGCCTTCGGTTGGAAACGGACCCGGCGCGATCGCATTGAAACGCAATCCATAACGTCCCCATTCGACGGCCAGCGATTGGGTCATCGTGTTGACCGCGGACTTTGACATCGCCGATGGCACAACAAAGGGTCCGCCATTCCAAATCCAAGTTGTCAGAATTGAAACCACATTGCCGCGGGTCCCAGCATCAATCCAGCGCTTGCCGATATTGTGCGTCATGTAAAACGTGCCGCGAAAGACGATATTGGCAATTGCATCAAACCCGCGAATGGACAGGTCTTCGGTGCGGGCGATAAAATTCCCTGCAGCATTGTTGACGAGGCCCGTTAGCGCACCGTGATTGGTCCAAATCTCGTCCGTCATATCATTGATAGCGTCGGCAACGCGGATGTCACAGCCATGGGGCACGACTTTGCCGCCATGCGCAGACATCAGCTCGGCCGCGGTTTCCTCGCAGACACCGCCGCGCCGCCCGCAAATATGGACTTCGGCGCCAAGCTTCAAAAAGCCTTCGGCCATTTCCTTGCCAAGGCCCGTGCCGCCGCCAGTGACCAATATACGCTCACCTTGCATCAGACCGTCGCGGAACATAATTTGGCTGATATCCATTTTGAGGTCTCCCTGAGATTGATTTCCTTGCGAGAGAGTAAGTCGAATTGGCGAGCGGAAAAGCGCTACCGACGCGGCAAGCAGCGCTGGGCGGTCGGTTTACTGACGAAACGGCAGTGATATCACGCGCCAGATCAACCAAAGCGGCAGCACAAAGGTTGCGCCCGCCAAAGCGGGTTTCCAGAAATTGCGGACCGCCCAAGCCACCATTGTTCCAAGCGATTGCAAGAAACGCTGGATCGCGCTGAGCACATCTACATCGGGCGATCGCGGGTCGTATTCGCTCGCCAGCACAAAAAAGCCGACAAACACGCATAAAAGCGCAAGCTTGATCCAGCCCCACCAGCTAATCCCGAACAAGCGTAACAGGATATGGCGCTTTGTTTTTGGCAGTTTGCCAGTCTTGTTGGCGGCCTCCCCAATCTGCTCAAGCGCAGGGTCCGTCATGGCTTAGGCCACGTGTTTTACGATTTCGACTTGGTGCGGATAAGGGATGGAAATGCCCTGTTGATCGAAGGCTTCTTTTATTTGCTGAATAAGATCAAATTTCACGTCCCAATAATCACCCGCATTGACCCAAGTTCGTGTTTGAATATCGACGGAACTATCCCCGAGGTTCACAACGCGAGCGAATGGTGCTGGATCTCTCAGAATGCGTCCATCCGCATCGATAATCGACCGGATGATGCCGATGGCTTTGTCGATATCATCGCCATAGTCAATCCCGAAAGTGATATCGACCCGGCGTGTCGCGTAGCCGCTATAATTCTTAATGATACCATCAATCGCTTGGCTGTTCGGAACCATGATCATCACATTATCGACCGTCGCGAGCACCGTTTGAAAGAGATTGATATCCTTCACCGTTCCCGCTGCGCCAGCGGCCTCGACATAATCGCCAAGCTTATATGGCCGGAAAATCATAATCATGACGCCAGAAGCAATGTTCCCGAGCGCGCCTTGCAGCGATAAACCAATCGCAAGCGTGAGCGCCCCGAGGATTGCGACAAAACTCGTCGCCGGCACGCCAAAGACTTGCAACACAGCGATGAAAACAGCCGCGGTGACCGCCCAGCGGACCAGCGACCCAAAGAAATTGCCAAGC
Organism: Pseudomonadota bacterium; assembly: GCA_038531165.1. GTDB lineage: Bacteria > Pseudomonadota > Alphaproteobacteria > Caulobacterales > Hyphomonadaceae > Henriciella. The sequence goes on along the minus strand of JBCBBZ010000005.1, from coordinate 91,929 downwards.
GTGTCATCAATGCTCTCTTGTTGCATCGAGATCGAGCGCACCAAGCGTCCGAGCCAAGCCGCCACGCGCAACCCAATGATGAGGACGATCAAAGCGCCGAGGGCTTTCGCGCCAAAGCCTAAAATCTGATCGCTGTAATCAGCCCAAAGCGCGGACATATCGATAGTGTTCATTCGTCTATTCCTTGTTTGCCGCCGCTTGCGGAAGCCGCCAGCGGCCAAGATCCATGCGCGGTCCGTCGGGGAGAAGCCGTCTTGAGGAGACCGGAATAACCGCCTCGCGTGACATTGCGAAGACCATCATGCCCCCCTCTGGGAAGCACCGCACATAGGCCTCATCCAGGACATTCAAACCGCCGGTAAAAGCGCCTAAAGCGGGCATAATTAGGCGCTCGCCATCGGTCACGAAACAGCGCCTCCGAAGCGCTCTCACCCGGCCAAGAACTTTTGCGCACGGATGCAGGTGGCCGGCGATTTCGCCGCTGTCTCCGGTTGGTTCGTGGCGAAAGATAATCGACTCCATACGCAGACTTTTTGCCGGTCGTCCGCCTAAATGCTGCGGCGGATCTGGATCATGATTGCCTTCAACCCAAACCCAATCGGTCTGCTGGGTCAGCGCACGGATCCGCGCCGCGTCTTGATCGCACATCCGGCCTTCAGCCGCGATGTCATGGAAACTGTCGCCAAGCGAAATCACCCGTTCCGCGGCAAAGGCTCGCATCAGCGCTTCGACAATGGAAAGCGTCGCGCTGGTATCGTAGGGCGGTAGCATTTGCCCGCGCGCCGCGAAGCTCGACCCTTTTTCGAAATGCAAGTCCGACACGATGAGGGTTTTTTGATCTGGCCACCAAAGTGCACCTTGCGGCAAAGGCGTCAGAAGTTGCCCGCGGACATGCAGCCGCGTCTGGTCTGGAATGCTTTGCTGGGCAACGCTCATACGCTTCATTGGCGTGCGCCGGGCGTTGGGTCAATTCGCGATGTGCCTCGCCGCTAAAATCTGCGCCTCAGAAACGCTCGCATGCGCCCTTACATATGAAGCACCCGGCCCTCTGAGGCCAGGACAGCTTCATGCATCATCTCGGAAAGGGTCGGATGTGGGAACACGGTGTGCATGAGATCTTCTTCGGTGAGTTCGCCTTCTCGCGCGATTACATAGCCTTGGATCAATTCCGTCACTTCGGCACCGATCATATGCGCGCCGAGAAGTTCACCACTGTCAGCATCGAAGATGGTTTTCACCAATCCTTCGGGTTCGCCGAGCGCGATGGCTTTGCCGTTTCCGATGAAAGGGAACTTTCCAATCTTGAGCGTTTTGCCGGTGGCTTTGGCGTCCTCTTCGGTCATGCCGACGCTTGCGACCTGCGGATGGCTGTAGGTGCAGCCCGGCACATTCCATGTGTCAAACGGGTGCGATTCATCGATAATGCCTGCGATTTTTTCGACACAGATGACGCCTTCATGGCTCGCTTTGTGGGCGAGCCACGGCCCGCCGGTCAGATCGCCAATCGCATACAGCCCCTTCACCCCAGTCCGGCCAAAACCATCAACCACGACATGGCTGCGCTCGAGCTTGACGCCAAGATCTTCCAAGCCAAGACCGTCGGAATTGGCGACAATCCCGATCGCCAGGATGACCCGGTCAACCGTTATCGTCTCGGTCTTACCGGCTTTCAGGATCTCCGCTGTTACGGTGTTTTTTTCCTTTTTCAGGCTTTTGACCTGAGCAGACGTCAAAATCTTGAGGCCTTGTTTCTCAAATGATTTCTGCGCGAAGGCTGAAATTTCCGCATCCTCTGCAGGCAAGATCCGATCCACGGCTTCGACCACCGTGACCTGCGAACCGAGTTCATTGTAGAAACTCGCAAACTCAATTCCGATCGCGCCAGATCCAATCACTAAGAGCCGCTTTGGCACAGTGTCGGGGACCATGGCTTCGCGATAGGTCCAAATCAATTCTCCATCCGGCTCAAGCCCCGCTTGCGGGATCGCACGGGCCCGCGCACCGGTGGCGAGGAGCACATGTTGAGCTTGATAGACCGTGTCTTTGCCTTGGCTGTCTTTAACGATGACTTTTGGCGCTACAGCGCCCTTTTCGAGCCGCGCTGAACCTTCGATCACGGTGATTTTGTTTTTCTTCATCAGGTGTTTGACGCCGCCCGAAAGCTGCGCCGCGACATCGCGGGAGCGCTTCACAACACCGGCAAGATCGAACCCGGCTTTATCGACTTTCAGGCCATAGGATGCGGCTGATTTTGCCAGGTGCAGCACTTCCGCCGACCGCAACAGGGCCTTTGTTGGGATACACCCCCAGTTCAGACAAATCCCACCCAAACTTTCGCGCTCAACGATCGCGGTCTTGAGGCCAAGCTGGCTCGCACGAATGGCGGAAACGTAACCGCCGGGGCCTGAGCCGATCACGATCAGGTCAAAATCAGCCAATTCGGCCTCCATATCTTAGAGCAACATACTCTCGGGTGTTTCGACATAGCTTTTGAACGCTTGCAACCAGCGCGCGCCCTCGGCGCCGCCAATGACGCGGTGGTCACAGGTCAGGGTCACCCCCATCATGGTCGCCGCCATTAGCTGTCCATCTTGGCCAACAACAGGCTGTTTCTCGCCGGCGCCAACCGACAGAATCATCCCTTCTGGCGGATTGATAATGGAGCCAAATGATTTGATCCCGAACATGCCGAGATTAGAAATCGAAAACGTTCCGCCCATATATTCGTGCGGTTTCAATTTGCGGTCTCGGGCACGGGCCGCCAAGTCTTTCATTTCCACCGAGATTTCCGCAAGCCCTTTGCGCTCGGCCTCGCGAATGACCGGCGTGATCAGCCCGCCCTCGATGGCGACGGCGACTGAGATGTGCGCGCTCTTATGGTAGGCGATGCCATTGTCGGTAAAGCTCGCATTGCAATCTGGTTCAGCCATCAAGGCCATGGCTGACGCTTTGATTAGCAAATCATTAACCGAGACTTTGACGCCCTCCGGGGCCGCCTCGTTTATGCCTTTCCGCGCCGCCAATAATCGATCAAGGGCAATATCGACGTTGAGCGGGAAGTGGGGGACTTGCATGAAGCTCTGTGTCAACCGCTTGGCGACGGTTTTGCGCATGCCGTCGAGCGGCGCGAGGCGGTAGGAGTCTGGCGCATAGACGCGGTCATCAAGAAGCTGTGGCAAAATCAGCCCGTCTGGCGACGCGGCCGGGGCGCCACTGTTCGGCGTCGCTGCGGGCGCAGCACCAGGCTGCGCGTTCTCAACGTCTTTTTTGACGATCCTTCCGTGCGGTCCTGATCCTTTGCCTTTCAACGCAGACAGATCGATGCCGTTCAGCGCTGCAATCCGGCGCGCCAACGGGCTCGCCTTGATGCGCTCGCCGCCTGCACTCGGTGTTGGACGTTGAACCGAGGTCGACGCGAGTTTCTTTGACTCGTCGCTTCCCCGGACCTGATCCGGGGTCTCTTGCGTCGCCGGGGCCGTCTTAGCTGCCTGAGGCTCCGGCTCAGGGGCCGGAGGTGCGGGTTCACGGCTTCCAGCGTCAACCGCGACGCTGCTGACATCCTCGCCGTCTTCAGCCAGGACCGCGATGATCGCGTTCACTTTCACGCCCTCGCTGCCTTCTGCGACTAAAATCTGCGCGACCACGCCTTCGTCGACGGCTTCGACTTCCATTGTCGCTTTGTCGGTTTCGATTTCGGCAATGACATCGCCCGCCTCCACCGTGTCGCCGGGTTTGACATTCCACTTGGCCAGCGTGCCCTCTTCCATGGTCGGGCTGAGCGCGGGCATGGTGATGTTAATCGACATCGCCTACATCCCCTCGCAAACCGCTTTCGCGGCAGCGACAATATCGTCCGCATTCGGCAAACTCAGCGCCTCGAGATTGCCAGCATAAGGCAGCGGAACGTCTTTTTGTGTGACCCTAAGCGGCGGCGCGTCGAGATAATCGAAGGCGTGCTCGGTGATGCTGGCCGCGATCTCACCGCCAACGCCCATATGGCGCCACCCCTCTTCGGCGGTGACCAAGCGGTTGGTTTTCTTGACGCTCTCGACAAGGGTCGCGGTATCGAGCGGCCGGATCGATCGCAAGTCGATGACCTCGGCTGAAATGCCTTGCGTGGCCAATTGATCCGCCGCCTGCATCGCGAACCCGACCATTCGAGAATAGCCGACCAGCGTCACATCCGTTCCTTCGCGGATGACGGCCGCTTTGCCGATTGGGAGCGTGTAATCCTCAAGATCCGGCACATCGAATTCAAGCCCGTACAGAAGTTCGTGCTCCAGGAACACAACCGGATTGGGATCGCGGATCGCCGACTTTAACAGCGCCTTCGCAGAGCCCGCATCCCATGGCGCAACGACCTTCAAGCCAGGCACATGCCCGTACCAGGCTGCATAATCCTGAGAATGCTGCGCCCCCACCCGGGCCGCCGCTGCATTCGGTCCGCGAAACACGATCGGACACCCCATCTGCCCGCCGGACATGTACAGCGTCTTACCGGCTGAATTGACGATATGATCAATCGCCTGCATGGCGAAATTAAAGGTCATAAACTCAACGATTGGGCGAAGTCCGCCAAACGCCGCACCAACGCCCAATCCGGCAAAGCCATGTTCGGTGATCGGTGTATCTACGACCCGGCGAGCGCCAAACTCCTGCAGCAATTCACGAGTGACTTTGTAAGCGCCTTGGTACTCGGCCACTTCTTCGCCCATAACGAAGACCGTTTCGTCGCGCCGCATTTCTTCCGCCATCGCATCGCGCAGCGCATCGCGCAGAACCGTTTTTGTATAGGTCGTTCCCGCAGGAATATCTGGATTCGATAGCACCGGAGCTTGCGGTGCTTCCGTCGCTGCCTGCGCTTCAAGGACTTCCGGTTCGGCCACCGGCTTCACTTTATCCACATCGTCAGACGCCAGCGGCGCGGCGGCCGCTGCGGTGGGCGCTTCGCCGTCTTCTGTCAGAACAGCGATAACAGCATTCACTTTGACGCCCTCGGTCCCTTCCGGGATTAGGATTTTGGTCAGCGTCCCCTCATCGACCGCCTCGACTTCCATTGTGGCTTTGTCGGTTTCGATCTCCGCAATGACGTCGCCCGCTTCGACTTTATCGCCTTCGCCTTTAAGCCATTTGGCGAGCGTGCCCTCCTCCATAGTCGGGCTCAGTGCGGGCATCAGAATATCCACCGCCATGATTACCCTGCCTCCGCACCGCGATGGGCGAGCGCCCGAGGATAGATTTCAAAATGCGTGGCCATTTATGCCTCCACCGGCAGCAAGACATCGGTCCAAAGCTCAGCCGGATCGGGCTCCGGGCTTTCAAGCGCGAAGTCGGCGGCGTCTTTGACAATCGCGCGGATCTCTTTGTCGATGCTTTTAAGCTCATCTTCCGTCGCAAAGCCTTGCTCGAGGATCACGCCTTTCAAGCCGTCTATGGGATCATGATGACTGCGTATGTCGTCGACTTCTTCGCGCTTGCGATATTTCGCAGGATCCGACATGGAGTGTCCACGATAGCGATAAGTCTTCATTTCCAGGATATAAGGCCCCTTGCCCGAGCGCGCGTATTTCACCGCCTTCTCACCGGCCTTCTTAACCGCATAGACATCCATACCGTCGACCTCTTCCCCTTCGATTTCAAATGAGATGCCGCGCTTAAACAATTCGGTTTCGGAGGCGTGGCGGTAAAGGCTCGTGCCCATCGCATACATATTGTTTTCGATCACATAGACGACGGGCAGGTCCCAAAGCGAGGCCATGTTGAAGGCTTCATAGACCTGGCCTTGATTGGCCGCCCCATCGCCGAAATAAGCCACACAGACATTGTCATTGCCGCGATATTTGTTGGCGAAAGCAAGCCCGGTCCCAATCGGCACCTGCGCGCCGACAATCCCGTGCCCTCCGAAAAAGTTCTTGTCTCGGCTAAACATATGCATGGAGCCGCCTTTGCCACGCGAATAGCCGCCCGCGCGCCCGGTCAACTCCGCCATGACGCCGCGCGCCTCCATCCCACAGGCCAGCATGTGACCATGGTCACGATACCCGGTGACCACTTGATCGCCCTCAATGAGGCAAGACTGCATCCCGGTCACAACCGCCTCTTGGCCGATATAGAGGTGACAAAAGCCAGCAATCTTCCCCATGCCATAGAGTTGGCCAGCGCGCTCTTCGAACCTGCGGATCAGCAACATTTCACGATAAAACTGCAAAGCCTCCGCCTTTTTGAGCTTCGGCACATTTCGTTTTTTGGGCGCGGCGGCTTTGGCCATAACAGCTCCTAAACTGTGTTATTTTTGCCATAGATAGGCAGACGATTGACGCAAGGTCGAGTCCTATCAGTTATGCATATCTGCATCGGACTTGGCCCGGTCAACCAACACCAATTCACCTGGATACACAAAGCCGAGATCGCGCCGCGCCAGATATTCAACGAGGTCCGGATCGATTTGACCGGGTGTCAGGCGAGCTATGTCTTTTTGCAGCGCAGCATTTTCCGCCATAAGCGCCTCTAGGACCGCTGTTTTCTCAGACAATTCGATTTGTTTATCGGTCCACTTTCCAAGGCCTTGCTCGCCAGCAAGGGCGTGGTAGGCGAAGTATGCAATCGTCAGGGACATAGCCCCTGCGGCCCATTTTGAGGTCATGAGTCCGATACTCCTATTCAAAAAATAGGAACACAAATTGTGGTTAAAATCAGATTTACGCGTTGATCAGCGCGGCGCCTGCATAGAGCGCGGAAGCCCCGAGCTCTTCCTCAATCCGGATCAGCTGATTGTATTTCGCCAGCCGGTCCGAGCGCGCCAGAGACCCCGTTTTAATCTGCCCACAATTGGTCGCGACCGCGAGATCGGCAATCGTCGCGTCCTCGGTTTCCCCAGAGCGGTGCGACATGACGGATGTGTAAGCATGGCGATGGGCGAGCTCGACCGCGTCAAGCGTCTCAGACAAAGTCCCGATCTGATTGACTTTGACCAAAATTGAATTCGCCGCACCCCGCTGCAGCCCCATCGATAAGCGTTCTGGATTGGTGACAAATAAATCATCCCCGACGAGTTGGCAGCGATCTCCAACCCGCTCGGTGAGAATGCCCCATCCGTCCCAATCGTCTTCGGCCATACCATCTTCGATCGAAACGATGGGATAGGCATCAACGAGGTCGGCGAGATAGTTCGCCATCCCTCCCGCATCGAGCGTTTTATCTTCGCCCGCGAGCACATACTTTCCGTCTTTGTAGAATTCAGTCGATGCCGCATCGAGTGCGAGGGAGACATCTTCCCCGGGCGTGTAGCCAGCCTTTTCGATCGATTTCATAATGAAATCCAGCGCATCGCGTGTCGATGATAGGTTTGGGGCAAACCCGCCCTCATCCCCGACGCCAGTATTGTGACCGGCATCGCTCAGCGTTTTCTTGAGCGTATGAAAAATTTCTGAGCCAATGCGCACGCCGTCAGCGATGCTCTCAGCACTGATGGGCATGATCATGAATTCTTGGATATCGATCGGATTGTCGGCATGCTCACCGCCATTGATAATATTCATCATGGGCGTCGGTAAAACCCGCGCATTGGTGCCACCAATATAGCGATACAAAGGCAGGCTGCAGCTTTCCGCAGCGGCTTTCGCTGTTGCCATTGATACCCCAAGGATTGCATTGGCGCCGAGGCGTTTTTTATTCTCCGTGCCGTCTAGCTCTATCATCACCCCATCGATGAGACGCTGTTCGGTCGCTTCGATACCGATGAGCGCATTTGCGATCTCGCCATTCACAGCCTCAACCGCCGTCATCACCCCTTTGCCTTTATAGGCATCGCCGCCATCGCGCAGTTCGTGCGCTTCATGGACCCCCGTGGACGCGCCAGACGGAACCGCCGCACGTCCAAACGCCCCATCTTCAAGGGTAACATCAACTTCGACCGTTGGATTGCCGCGACTATCGAGGATTTGGCGGGCGTGAATGTCGACAATTTCGCTCATAGCGGGATCCTTGTTTCGGCGAGAAGCTGAGTTCCGGCTGCCTCTAGTGCGCCAGGTCGGAAAGTGCAAGAGCTAAGCCCCGGTGCTTATTGAGGGCAAAAGAAAACCCCCGCTCATCGCGAGGGTTCCTAAAAATACAAATACATCCAGGCCTTTAATCGTCGGTGGGTTCGAGGATCTGACGTCCACGATACATCCCAGACTTGAGGTCGATATGGTGCGGACGGCGCAATTCGCCGGACTCCTGGTCTTCGACATATGTATTGCTTTTGAGACGATCGTGCGACCGGCGCATACCGCGGCGCGATTTCGTCACTTTACTCTTAGGGACAGCCATTTGCGTGCTCCAAAACGGGGATCGAGGCAGGCCTCGGGAAAATCAAACCGCGCTCATACCGGAAGCGCACCATCGGCGCAAGGGGGCGATTGCGGCTCAAACCAGGCGGGATTGGGTGACCGCAGCACCGATAAAGCTGGCAAACAGAGGATGCGGCTCCATCGGCCGAGATTTGAGCTCTGGGTGATACTGGACCGCAATAAACCAAGGGTGGCTTTCAAGCTCGATGATTTCCGGCAGAATCCCATCTGGCGACATGCCGGAGAAGACAATGCCGTGTTTTTGCAGCGCCTCGATATAAGCCGCGTTCACTTCGTAGCGGTGGCGATGTCGCTCGGAAATGCTGTCCGATCCATAAATCTCAGCAACGCGGGAGCCCTCTTTCAATCGCGCAGGGTAAGCGCCCAGGCGCATCGTCCCGCCTTTATCGGTCTGCTCATCGCGCGTCACCAACTCATTGCCTTTGGTCCACTCTGACATCAAGCCAACAATCGGCTGCTCGGTAGGCCCAAACTCGGTCGTCGAGGCGTCTTCGATACCGGCCAAGTTGCGCGCCGCTTCGACCACAGCGAGCTGCATCCCATAACAGATGCCAAAACACGGCACTTGACGTTCACGGGCAAACCGCGCCGCGCGCATTTTTCCGCGCGCGCCCCGCTCGCCAAAACCGCCGGGCAGAATGATCCCGTCGACGCCCTCGAGAATGTCGATCGGCGCGGTATCATCGTCAAACTCCTCACTGTTTATGAGCTTGATATCGACCCCGACATTATTGGCGAGCCCCCCATGCTGCAGGGCCTCGACCACCGATTTGTAAGCATCGGGAACATCGGTGTATTTTCCGACCAATCCGATACAAACATGACCATCTGGATTGTGCACGGTTTGCGCAATTCGGTTCCACAGAGAAAGGTCCGGAGGCGCCGCATCTCGGATCTGGAAATGCTGTAGTACCTCCTCGTCGAGTCCCTCTTCATGATAAGATGCCGGGACATCGTAAATATGCCCGACATCCCGCGCCTCAATAACGCTGCTTGGGCGAACATTACAGAAGCTCGCAATCTTAGCCTTCTCGGTCTCAGGGATGGGACGATCACATCGGCACAGCAGAATTTGTGGCTGGATGCCGATCGATCGTAACTCTTTGACCGAGTGCTGCGTCGGCTTGGTCTTCATCTCGCCGGCCGCCGGGATGTATGGAAGCAATGTCAGATGGATGAAACAAGCGCGCTGGGGTCCGAGCTCTTGGCCCAATTGTCGGATCGCTTCGAAGAATGGCAAGCCTTCGATATCGCCAACCGTGCCGCCAATCTCGCACAGCACGAAATCGACATCTTTTCCCGCATCCGAGAGCACAAACTCTTTAATTTCATTGGTGACGTGCGGGATCACTTGGATGGTGGCGCCCAGATAATCGCCGCGGCGTTCTTTTTCGATAATCGTCGAGTAAATCCGCCCAGTGGTGATATTATCGGATTGCCGTGCCGAAACGCCGGTAAAACGCTCATAGTGACCAAGATCGAGATCGGTCTCAGCGCCATCATCGGTGACGAACACTTCACCATGCTGGCGTGGACTCATCGTCCCTGGATCAACGTTCAGATAAGGATCAAGCTTGCGCAACCGCACCTGGTAGCCGCGCGCCTGCAGCAATGCGCCGAGCGCTGCTGATGCGATCCCCTTGCCCAATGAAGACACCACGCCGCCAGTAATGAAGATATAGCGAGTCATGGGAATGCAGTTTGCCTGATTCGCAACCACCCTCGATAGGGTTTGGTTCGGATTGATGAGATTATTGTGGGTCTGCTCCAGAAGCGAGCGGGTCGTCATTGGCTCCGGTGTCGTCTGCCGGCGGAGAGTCTGTCGGGTTCACGGAAAGCGGATCGTCCAGCAAGCTCCCTTCACCGCTCAGAATATCATCTAAATTGTCGAGACCGAGATCATCACCTTCCGTTGCCGGGGCAACCGTGCCCTCGAGTTGACGCTGCACATCGGTGCGGCCATCCGCGTTCTCTTTGGTTGCGAGCGTTGTCAGCGTAAGGCTCGAGACAAAGAAGATGGCCCCAAAAATGATCGTCGTGCGGACCAAAGCCCCGGTCACGCCGCTGCCGGTCATTAAGCCGCCGCCACCGCCGCCGCCACCGCCAATTCCGAGCGCACCGCCTTCAGAACGCTGCATGAGAACAACGATCACCAGCACGATCGAGACAAGAATGTGGGCCACAAGGATTACATTGGTCATGTCATCTTCCTGAGTCTCAAGCCGCGGGGCTTACGCCTTTCTGGCCCGTCCGCCAACCCCTGGGCGTCAGCGCTAGGGAGGCGTTAGGCAACCGCTGCAGCGTAAATGGCCATAAAGTCTTCAGCCTTCAAGCTCGCCCCGCCGATCAAACCGCCATTGACGTTTTCGATCGCTAGGATCTCCGCCGCGTTCGCTGGCTTCATGGACCCGCCATAAAGGATCCGCACGTCTGCACCTCTGTCTTGATAAAGCTCTAAAAGCAAACTGCGGATCACGCTGTGGACCATGGCAATCTCCTCAGCGCTCGGCACCAATCCTGTGCCGATCGCCCAAAGCGGCTCATACGCGACCACGATCGAATCATCAGAGCCCAGGGTCGGCAGTGATTTCCGAAGAATGCGCACCACCACATCCTCGGTCTCGCCGCGCTCGCGCTGGGCAAAGCTCTCTCCGACGCAGACGATTGGCGTTACCCCGGCGCGCAGACAGGCATGCGCTTGTTCTTGGACATAAGCGCTGCGTTCACCATGCTCGGACCGGCGTTCAGAATGGCCAACAATGACATAAGCGGCGCCGGCATCTTTCAGCATTTCGGCTGATATGTCCCCTGTGAACGCACCGAATTTTTCCGGATGGCAACTCTGCGCACCAATCAAAAGGCGCTCTCCCGCACGATCTTTCATCGGCACAATCAGTGTGCTCGGCGCGCAAATCAGACAGTCGGCGCGATCTTCGTATTGAGGCAAAGCCGCAACGACGTTTTCAATCTCGGAGAGGGACGATGTCAGGCCATTCATTTTCCAATTGCCTGCAATCAGTGTGCGTACCATACCAATCACCATCTTGAACAAGTTTGTGCGCTCGCCTAGCAAGCTGAGCTGAAACAAACAAGCGATCCTGAACGGAAAGGCAGCCTCTATGCTGACTCCTCTGCGCAACATGCTCCGCTCTCCCGCCGCTGGCGGTATTTTCGTTATCGTGATTATTGCCATGGCGGCATGGGGTGTGACCGATGTGTTTGCCGGCGGATCTGGCGCAAACCTGGTTCGCGCAGGCGATCGCGGCGTCTCGGATCGTGCCTTTGACCAAACGCTCGAGCGCATTCTTCGGACTCAAACAGATGATCGCGGTCGGTCATTGACCAAAGAAGAAGCCATGGAACGGGGTCTTCTGGATCAAGTCTTTCAAGAATTGTCGCGCGAAACCTTGCTCACCGCTTATGCCGACACACAAGGGATCTCAGCCACAACTGACGCGATTGTCGACGCGATCAGAACCGATCCGATTTTCCAAGACACAACCGGCCTGTTTGATCCTCTGCGCTACTCAAACCTATTAAACGCCAATGGGTTTCGCGAAGCCGATTATGAGGCCGACTTGGAATCGCAAATGACCATTGGGCGGCTGCAACGTGTGCCATTAGAAGGTTTGCGTGTGCCGGGGGCCCTGGCACGCTTACAAGCAGCTTATGCGGGCGAATTGCGGGCGGCCTCCTGGTTTGTTTTGCAGCAGTCTGAGCTGCCCGATATATCGGCGCCAACGGAAGAGGAATTGCGCGACCTCTACGCCACCCGAACGGAAAGTCTGCGCGAACCGGAACGGCGCGGCGTCAGCTTATTGCGTCTCAGTCCGGATGACTTCATTGCGCAAGCTGAGGTGACGGAAGTCGATATTGAAGGCTTCTACGAGGCATATAAAGAAGAGCGGTATACAGGCCCCGACAGCCGCACCTTCACGGAGTTTACATTCGCTGATGAAGCGATCGCCCGCGCCGCATTAGGGCGGATCGCAGGCGGCGCCGCACCAGAGGCAATCGACACCGCGCTGTCGACGGAGGTCCGGACCGGACGACGCGAAATCATCACCAATGACCGCCTCGCGGATCAGGTATTTTCACCCGGGGCGCAAACGGGCTCGATTCATGGCCCTCAGCCGGTCGGCAGCGCCTATATTGTGATCCGCCTTGAAGAGATCATTCCAGGCGTTGCCACATCTTTGGCAGAGGTTAGAGACGCCATTGAAGAGGAGTTGGCGCGCGATATCGCGGCGGGGCTGTTTTACGATTCGCTGCCGCGGTTCGACGATCTTCTCGGCACCGGGGCTGGGCTGGAGGATATTGCGCTCGGCTTGGGCGCGCCCGTGCTATCCTTTGCGCCGGTCGACACCAATGGCGTGTCCCAGGCCGGACAGCGTTACTTGCCTTTGGTCACTGCCCCGGGCTTGCTGCAAATGATTTTTGCGCAAAGTGAGGGACGCAACACAGAGCGCTTCGGCGAAGACGAAGTGACATGGATTGCCAGAGTCGACAGCATCGTACCCGAACGGTTGCCAGAATTTGAAGAAGTGCGCGATCGATTGGAGAGCGTCTGGACCCAGCAGCGACAGTCGGAACAATTGCAAGCCGTTGCCGCTGACATTGAAGCCGCAATCGCGGAGGGCTCAACGACACTTGAAGCGGAAGCTGAAAAGTACAACGCGACGATTGAGTCCCTGCCGGGGCCCGTCACCCGTCAAAACACCGATCTACAATTGCCACGCCCGATGATGACCGGTCTGTTTAGCGCCAACGTGGAAGGGGATACCTTTTCCATTCCTGGCATTTCCGACCAAATCATCATCTTGCAGGTCACCAGCATTGACCGCCCGGCAGATGAGACCCTCGACCTGCTCGCGCAAAGCACCGCCATCGATATTGAAACAAATATCGCTGATGACTTGTTCATCGCTTACTTGATCAGCATTGCCGATACGGTGGAACTGACTACAAATGCAAATGCGTTGGATGCTTACAAACGCAGCCTCGTGACGGAACAATGAGCCGCGATCAGTTAACGGTCCGCAGGCGGCCGGGCGATCTCGAAACGCCTGTTTCGGCGATGTTAAAGCTCGGCGCGGACGATGCCGGCACGTTTTTGTTCGAGTCGATTTTGGGCGGAGAGCGCCTTGGGCGATACTCATTTATCGGCGTCCATCCGCAATCATGGATGCGCGTTTCCGACGGCATCGGCGAAATCAGTGAAACCATCGATTTTGCGTCCGCCGTGCGAGTGGATGGTACCCCAATTGAAGCCCTAAGGCAGTTCGCCGAGGCAGGGCGCGCGGACGCCAAAGCAGAAGACGCCCTGCCGCCAATGGCCAGCGGCGCCTTCGGCTATGTTGGCTATGATTTCATTCAACATGTGGAACCTGTTCCGGTGACCAAACCGGATACGTTGAGGGTTCCGGAAGCGTTGTTAATGATTCCCGGCGTCGTCCTGATCTTTGACCATCTTTACCAGGAATTGATTATGGTGGGGCGCCACAAACCTGGAGAAGAACAGGTCGCTGAAGATCTGCTCGATCGGGTAGAAACGGCCTTAGAACGCCCGCCCCCGGTCTCGCCAAAGGACGCTGATAGCGCCCCGTTAGCGTTCACGTCGAACACCGCAAAAGACCAATATTTCAATATGGTCGAGACCGCGCGCGATTATATCAAAGCAGGAGACATTTTTCAGGTCGTTCCCAGTCAGCGTTTCAGCGCTGCTTTCGATCGCAAATCGATCAGTTTCTATCGCGCTTTGCGTCGGTTGAACCCGTCTGCGTTTATGTTTCATATGAACCTCGGCGATGTGCGCCTGGTCGGATCAAGCCCGGAAATCCTGGTACGGGTGCGCGATGGACGGGTTGCCATCCGCCCGATTGCCGGCACACGTCCGCGATCAGGTGACCCCGTGATAGATGCGCAGCGCAAAACCGACTTGCTGGCGGATCAAAAAGAAATCGCCGAGCATCTAATGCTCTTAGATCTCGGCCGCAATGATGTCGGGCGCGTGGCAGCTTATGGCAGCGTCGAAGTCACTGAGCGCTTCATTGTCGAGCGTTATAGCCATGTCATGCATATTGTTTCGCATGTTGAAGGCAATTTGCGAGCGGGCCTCACCGCTGTTGACGCCCTGCTTGCAGGCCTACCTGCCGGGACCGTGTCGGGCGCGCCGAAAATCCGCGCCATGCAGATTATCGACGAACTCGAACAGCATGCGCGCGGCATTTATGGCGGTGCCATTGGGTATTTTGGTTGGAACGGTGATCTCGATACGTGTATCGCACTGCGCACAGCGGTGCTGAAAGACGGCTACCTGCACATCCAAGCCGGTGGAGGCGTCGTGCTAGATTCCGACCCGGAATACGAATTTGATGAGACCGTACACAAAGCCAACGCCCTCAAAAAAGCCGCCGCTCTAGCGGCCAGTTACGAGTTTGATCAATGAGCCAGGCAAAACAGATCCTTGTCATCGACAATTATGACAGCTTCACCTGGAACTTGGTGCATTATCTCGAGGAGATTGGCGCGCGGACCCAGGTTGTGCGCAATGATGAGTTAAGCGTCGAAAGCGCGCTCGCGCTCAAACCGGATGGTATTGTCTTGTCGCCGGGCCCCTGCACACCCAACGAAGCTGGTATTTGCGTCGAACTGGTTCGCCGCGCGCCCAGCGATTTGCCGATCCTGGGCGTTTGCCTCGGTCACCAGAGCATTGGCGCCGCAGAGGGCGGGGATATCGTCACAGCAAAAGAGATCCGACACGGAAAAATCAGCCAGATCCGCCATGAAGACGGCCCGCTTTTTGACGGCTTGCCGACAAGTTATGAAGTCGTCAGGTATCACTCTTTAGCGATCCAGCCGGACCAGGTTCCGCCAACGCTGATTGCAGACGCGTTCACAGCCGACGGCGAGGTTATGGCGGTTCGGCATCAATCGCGGCCGGTTTTTGGGGTGCAGTTCCACCCAGAGAGCATCCTCACCGAGCACGGTCACGCATTGCTCAAGAATTGGCTAAAGGTGCAAAATACCGTTTAGAGTAAACCCCTTACACGCCCTTCAAAGAGCCCCTTATTTCAAAACCTATTTCGCAATTATGACCTCGATTTCCACCACACTCAAAACGCTCGCCAGCGGCGCCGCGCTCTCTGTACAGTCCTTAGAAGAAACATTTGGCGCGATCCTTGCCGGCGATGTGCCCGCAGAGCAAATCGGGGCTTTCCTCATGGGCCTGGCGGTTCGCGGCGAAACCGGATCAGAGCTGCTGGCCGGCGCCAAAACCTTGCGCGCCAATGCCCGGACGATCGAGCTTGATGGCCCAACGCTGGACACATGCGGCACTGGAGGTCTGGGATGGACCAGCCTCAATACATCGACGGCGAGCGCGATTGTCATTGCCGCGGCGGGCGGACGGGTGGCCAAGCATGGCAATCGCTCTGTCCCGCCGAAAACCGGAAGCGCGGATGTGTTGGAAGCGCTCGGCGTCGAACTGGATCTGACGGAAAGTCGCTTCCGCGACTGTATCGATCAAGCGGGTGTTGGTTTTTTGTTTGCGCGCAGCCATCACAGCGCCATGCGCCATGTGGCGCCGGTCCGAGCAAGCCTTGGGATCCGCACAATATTCAACTTGCTCGGTCCGCTATCGAACCCGGCCTCTGCCACCCATCATGTTTTAGGGGTGAATGAAGCACGCTGGCTGCGACCGATGGCCGAGGCGCTAAGGGATCTTGGCATCACCCGCGCTTGGGTGGTCCATGGCACGGACATGGATGGCACGGTCATTGACGAGCTCTCAATCGCCGGTGAAACGCACATCATCGAAATTCAGGCAGGAGGTCTGACGGAGCTGACCATCGTTCCGGAAGATGCCGGGCTGACACGCAATCGGTTGAGCGCCCTGGCAGGTGGGGCCCCAGCAGAGAACGCCGCCGCCATTCGCGAGCTTTTAGACGGTCGGCCCGGGCCATTTCGCGACGCCGTGACGTTAAACGCTGCAGCGGGCTTACATGTGCTCGGTTTGGCCTCGGATTTGACGGTTGGCCTGGCCAAAGCTGAGGCGGCAATTGATTCTGGCGCTGCTGCCGCGACGCTGGCAGCGCTTGCGACGGCGTCGATCGGACAACCGGTATGAGCACCGCGCTCGACAAGATCATTGCTTATAAGCGAGACGAAGTTGCTGCCCTCAAACGGGATCGCTCGGAGCAAGATTTCATCCGCGACGCAGAGGGGCAGGCCCCACCGCGCGGATTTATTCAAGCTTTGTCCGCGATCGCGTCGGTCGACGAAAATGCGTTGATCTGCGAGTTGAAACGCAAAAGCCCAAGCGCTGGCGATATCTTACCGGGCGCGCAACCCACTGAAATCGCACGGCAATACGAACGCGGGGGCGCCGCCTGCTTGTCCGTCCTCACCGATGGTCCGAGCTTTGGCGGCAGCCTGCAGGACTTTGCCGATATCCGAGGCGCCGTATCGCTGCCCCTGCTACGCAAAGAGTTTATGGTCGACCCGATCCAAGTAGCCGAAGCGCGCGCCTATGGCGCCGACGCTGTTTTGATCATTCTGTCCTGCACGGATGACGCTTTGGCACACGACTTGGTCCAAGCGGCGCATGATTTGGATATGGACGCTTTTATTGAAACCCATGACGCGCGCGAAATTGAGCGCGCTTTGCGTCTGCCCGTCCGCTTGATCGGGATCAACAATCGCGATTTGAAAGTGATGAAGACCGATCTCGCGACCAGCGAGACGCTGGCGGGCCTGATCCCGCCAAGCTATGACTTTGTGTCAGAAAGCGGGATTAGCGAAACCACCGATATCGCACGGCTGCGCGCGGCGGGGGCGCGCCGGTTCCTGATTGGCGAGAGCTTGATGAAACGCCCGGATCGGGAGGCTCATGTCCGCGCGCTTCGCGGTGTCCGATGACCTTGCAGATTCGACGGTTTCGAAAACGCGACATCGAACCTTTATTTGCCTGGTTCGAGACGGAGCGAGACGTGCTTGAATGGGCTGGAGCGAGTTTGTCTTGGCCGCTCAAACGGCGCGAATTTATCGAGATGATCAAACACCATCGCGGCGCTGACTCAGCGCGCGAGCTTTGGGCGGTCACCTATGACCAAGATATGGTGGCGCATTTCCAAGTCACATATTACCGCCGTCTCAACACCGCGGGATTGGGCCGAATCGCTGTGGCACCCTGGCATCGCGGCAAACGCCTTTCCGACCCGCTTATGGACCTGATTCTAAACGTCGCGTTTCGCCGGGATTGGATCCACCGTGTCGACTTGCTGGTTTATGCGCACAACGTAACCGCAATCCATGCGTATGAACGCGCTGGTTTTGTATACGAAGGCACCCGCCGCCAGACGACACCGATCGCAGACGAGATCTGGGACACTGCAATGATGAGTCTGTTGCGCCATGAATTTGACAAAAGAACAGAACGAGAATAAACATATAGAGAACAGATTCGATTGATCGGAGAATATTCGTGCTCACATCCAAACAAAAAGAGCTGCTTCTTTTCATTCATGAACGGATCAAAGCCGACGGCGTTTCGCCCTCCTTTGACGAAATGAAAGAAGCGCTCAATCTCGCGTCGAAGTCCGGCATCCATCGACTGATCGTCGCGCTGGAGGAACGCGGGTTTATTCGCCGCCTGGCAAACCGGGCGCGCGCCTTGGAAGTTCTGAAAATGCCAGAATCCGTGACGCCGACGGCGCCGCCGCGTGGGCGCCAGGCCTTTCGACCAAGTGTGGTGGGCTCACAAACCCCTCAAATGGGCCGCAATACAATTCCGGTGCTGGGACGCATCGCTGCAGGTGTGCCGATTACGGCCATTCAAAATGAGGTCGACCGAGTAACGCCCCCAGAGGAATTTGCCGATAGCGACGCCCATTACGCGTTAGAAGTCAAAGGCGACTCAATGATCGACGCGGGTATCCTGGACGGCGATATTGTGATCCTGAAACGCACCGATAGCGCCAGTTCCGGTGACATTGTCGTCGCGCTGATTGATGATGAGGAAGCAACGCTAAAGCGTCTTCGGAAGAAAGGCGACTCGGTCGCGCTTGAGGCCGCGAACCCGGCTTATGAGACGCGCATTTTTGGTCCGGACCGGGTCCGCGTGCAGGGCCGGTTGGTGGCGCTCATCCGTAAATATGAGTAAGTTAAAGCGGGTCGGCGTCTGCTGACATTAAGCACCGACGCCAAGGACGTGACTCACAGGACGGTTTGTCTTGTTTGATCAATTGCCCATTTTTATAGGCAAACGTGATGCCGTTTTCGGCAATGATCTCCGCCCACGTCGCCGATATGACGGGGTGCCGATGATCTGGGATCTCATTTGATGTAGTGATCAAAATGCGCTTAGGGTCATCCGCTTCGCCGCCGACATTAGAGCTTTCACGCATCTGAATAAGAAGCTCGAAATCAAGAAACGTCAGGCGGCACACTTCTGATTTGAGGCAGACATGATCTGCTGTACGCTCTGAATAGCGCAGCGGGGCTAAGCCGGGGCCGTTATAGATCTCAACACGCTCAACGCGGCCGTCTGCGTAAGCGAAATAGACATCGCCCGAAGGCGCGAAATGCATGCGATCCACCCCAGACAGGCTCCATATGATGAGTGAGAGCCCCGCGCAGGCGGCAACGCTGGTCACCTGCCAAACAAACCGCTTGAAATAGCAGTATATCACAATCCCGCCCGTCATAATGAGAAGACCAAACGCTGGATAAGGCGAAGCGTTGAAGGCGTTATCGCCAATCCGATCCTGGAACGCATGAGCGATGATCAGCACGCCTTCTAAGGAAAAGCCAAACACTCTGAGGGCGAGGTGATCCAGTCCGATCGGTGTGAGCACCAATGCCGCCGCAGCCGCGGGCGCGCTCACCAGCGACACAATCGGCATGGCAAAAAGGTTCGCCAGCAATCCAAACCCCGCGATGCGTTCAAAATGAAAGAGCGCAAATGGCATGGTCGCGAGGCTAGATACGGTGGACGTGACAAATAAGGATTGGCACCAAAACACCCAACCCCGTCGCCGGATATACCCCGATCGGCGCGACTGGCGTTGCCATGTTTCATAGGTCGCAATCAGTACGCCCGTCGCTGCAAATGACATTTGAAATCCGGGCGTTAAAACACTCCATGGCGACCATAGCACAACCAGGATCATGGCAATCGCGAGCGAGCGCAAACTGAGGGCGGTGCGATCGACAAGTACCGCGCCGAATAAGACCGCCGCCATAATGAAGGCGCGCTGCGTCGAAACGCTTGCCCCAGAAACGATCAAATAGGCCAGGCACGCGACTAGCGCCGCCAAAGCAGCCGGTTTCTTCACCGGAATCCGCAGCGCCACTGGCTCAATCAAGGACAATGTTCGCCAGACAATGAGAAAAACCAATCCGCCAACAATCCCCATATGTAGACCGGAAATGGCCAAGAGATGCGCTAAACCTGCGGCGCGTAGCGCCTCTTGATCGGCGCTCGACATAAAGCTGCGATCGCCAGAGGTCAGCGCGGCGGCAAAACCGCCAGCCCGTTCACCCGCTGCCACACGAACATATTGCGCGAGTTGCCGCCGCATTTTAGCGAGCTGTAATTCGATATGCCCCGCGCGCGATTGCGGCGGCCCCAAAGGCGCGCCGCGGCACCGCCCTTGCACGTAACCTACCCCGCCCAAGCCTTGATAATAGGCCTGACGGTCAAACGCATAATCGCCTGCAATTACAGGCGCTGGCGGCGGTCTTAAAACGGCCCAACAGCGCACAAACCGCCCAGGCTCTACCCGCAGCTCTGAGATCTGCGTCATTCGAATGGTGCGCGGCAAATGGGTCTGAGACAGGCCATCAATCGCATGCACGCGCAGCACCAGACGAACACCGCGCCGCGCCGGTTGGGCCGCGACCACCCAGCCTTCGACCGAAACCGGACCGATCGAGCGCGGAAGTTGCTCGGCCTCAACACGCAAAGTCGCGAGTTTTCCAGAAAAAGCCCCGCTGACAGCACCTGAAACCATCAAGACGCCCAAAAATGCTCGAACGCTAAGCGATCGTCTAAGCGCGATGGCAAGCGCACCACTGCTCAAACAAAGGACCGCACAGAGCGGCCAAAAGCCAGGCTCGAAATCGATTACGAAATACCATACCGCGCCCGCAGCCATGGCAATGGCGAAGACAAATGGCGCATGGTGCTCGGACCCGCTCTGGACGGTCGACAGCGCAAATCGCTGCATCTTTCCTCCCCGCCCCTTGCGAAACATTAGCAGACCGTGTTGAAGCGGGGAAGCCGATCCCAAAAGCTTGAATCTACATTTGAAATTACGCCATGACTGTCATCACGCGTTTCGCCCCTTCCCCGACTGGTATGCTGCACATTGGCGGCGCCAGAACAGCTTTGTTCAACTATTTATTGGCCCGTCACCATCAGGGGCAGTTTTTGTTGCGTATTGAAGATACAGACAAAAAGCGGTCCACGCCCAAAGCCACGAAGGCGATCTTAGACGGCATGGAATGGCTTGGGCTCAAGCCGGATTTACCTCCCGTTTTTCAGAGTCAAAATGCTGAGCGTCACCGGGCGTGTGCGCTCGAAATGGTGGCCAGCGGCCGTGCCTTTCGCTGCTATTCAACACCTGAAGAGCTGCAAGCCCGCCGCGATCTTGGGGAAGCCAAGCGTGCGGCGGCAAAGCAAACCGATATCACGGAGGGTGAACGCGACGCGCTGCGGGCGGAAGCAGACGCCTTATTGGCGCCTTACCGATCGCCTTGGCGAGATGGTGGTTCGCCGCCGACCCCCGATGCCGAGTATACGATCCGGCTTCGCGCCCCCGACCAAGACAGCATTCACGTGGCCGATCACGTCCAAGGCGATGTCACTCTGAACACCCGGGAAATCGATGATCTGATCCTGCTGCGCGCGGACGGTACGCCGACTTATATGCTCGCGGTCGTGGTCGATGATCACGATATGGGCGTGACGCACGTGGTCCGCGGTGACGACCATTTTCGCAATACGTTCCGGCAATTGCCGATCTTCTGGGCCATGGACTGGCCGGTACCCGAATTCGCGCACGTGCCCATGATTCACGGCGCGGATGGCGGCAAATTATCGAAACGCCATGGCGCGCTATCGACCCTTGCCTATCGCGATATGGGCTATCTGCCGGAAGCGATGACCTCGTATCTCGTACGCTTAGGATGGAGCCATGGCGATCAGGAAGTCTTCACCATGGAAGATGCCGCCGCAGTCTTCGACTTAAAAGGCATAAATAAAGCCCCGGCCCGGCTTGATTTGGACAAGCTTAAAGACGTCAACGCACATTTTATTCGAACGGCGACAGAGCCGCGATTATTGTCCGTTTTGCTGCCGGAAGTCGAAAAACTGACCCCGGTTACGCCCGCGCTAACTGAGCGCCTGCAGCAAGCCCTCCCGAGGCTAAAAGACCGCGGTCAAACCCTGCCGGACCTCGCCGAAGCGTGTCGATTCCTATGGGATGCCAATGCGGAAAATTTGAACAAAAAAGCTCGGAAGGCGTTACGTGAAGATGGGGTCAAACGACTGAGAGATCTCCGTCAAGCACTAGACCTATCCGAATCTTGGACTATTGAAGCATTGCAGGACGTGCTGGATGCTTTTTGTGCAGCGCACACCCTGAATATGGGCCAAGTGGGGCCGCCCTTGCGCGCGGCACTCACAGGAGGGTTGCCCGCACCGGAGTTGGCGCCAGTCATGCATTGGCTGGGGCGAGATGAGGTGTTGAGGCGAATTGAAACACATTTGCCGGCTTAACGCCGACAGAGCGAGAGAGACGTGAGAGGGCTAAGATGATCAATAAAACCAAGCAAACGGGGACCGCAACACTTGCCATCAAAGGTAAAACCTTAGAACTGGCAGTCCTCAGCGGCACACACGGCCCTGATGTTATTGACGTAAAACGCCTTTATGCCGATGCCGATGTGTTTACGCTCGACCCAGGCTTCACATCAACCGGTTCGTGCGAAAGTCAAATCACGTTTATCGATGGCGAAAAAGGCATTCTACTCCATCGCGGCTATCCGATTGATCAACTGGCGACGCAATCCGGCTTTTTGGAGGTCGCTTATCTGCTACTGAATGGCCAATTACCGACCCAAACGGAGTTTCGCCAATTCGCCGGCCAGGTGACGCAGCACACCCTGCTTCACACGCAAATGGATCGCTTTTTTGACGGCTTCCGGCGTGACAGTCACCCAATGGCCATGTTGACCGGTACCGTCGGCGCGCTGTCGGCGTTTTATCCGGGCGCGATGGATAGTTCCGATCCCGAAGAACGCTACCTCGCCTATATTCGCTTGATCGCAAAAATGCCGACACTCGCGGCCCGGATTTATAAATATACTCAGGGACAACACTTTGTGGATCCCATCAACGAGCTGTCATACGGCGAAAACTTCTTGCGCATGTGCTTCTCGATTTCGGCAGAGAAGTATAAGATCACGCAAACCCTGGCGCGGGCGATGGACAAAATCTTCATTTTGCACGCCGACCATGAGCAAAACGCTTCGACATCAACCGTTCGCCTAGCCGGATCGTCTGGGGCCCACCCCTATGCTGCGATTGCAGCGGGCGTCGCATCGCTCTGGGGACCAAGCCATGGCGGTGCGAACGAAGCCTGTCTCAATATGTTGCGAGAAATTGGCTCGGTGGACCGAATACCGGAATTTATCGCGCGGTCGAAGGACAAGTCTGACAGTTTCCGCCTGATGGGCTTCGGGCACCGTGTTTACAAGAATTATGACCCACGCGCGACGGTGATGCAGGAAACCGCCCGCGACGTGTTAGATGAGCTCGGAATCGACACACCCATCCTCCGCGTCGCGAAAGAGCTAGAGCGTATCGCGCTTGAAGATGAGTATTTCGTCGAGAAGAAACTGTATCCAAATGTCGATTTCTATTCCGGCATTATCCTAGATGCGATGGGCTTTTCGACCGAAATGTTTACCGTTCTGTTCGCGCTCGCCCGCACGGTTGGTTGGGTGTCGCAATTGAAGGAAATGATTGAAGATCCGACCCAGCGTATCGGCCGGCCGCGGCAAATCTATACCGGTGCTGCGGCGCGCGATTATGTGCCGATCAATGCGCGGTAATTTGATTTAAGATCGTCTGCGCAGCAATACTGGCCGCCGGCTCCGTTCGCTCGCCCATCCGCAAAAGCGCTTTGTTTTGGGCGTCGACTTGTCGTTGGCGGCGATCCGGGTCGTTCAACATTTGCAAAGCCGTCTCCGCGAGCGTCCGAGCCCGAAACTTTGTTTGAATGAATTCAGGGGCAATTTCGGTATCATCCGCGGCGATGTTCAGCAGGGTTATGTGCTTCGGTTGATAGAGAAAATAGCGCGCTAACGCCCATGTGATCCAACCTGTTTTGTAACCGACAAGAAACGGGGTCTGCTGAACCGCAAGTTCGGACGTCACAGTCCCCGAACACGCCAATGCATAATCCGCGGCCGCCATCACATCGGCGGTCTTGGAATCTGTGCTCGGAACGTGCGCCCAGGCCTCAATCTTCGGAAACGCCTGCAAGAAGACGTCGCGCATCGCCAAAGCAGGCGCTGCAATGACGCGTAAGTGTCCCATCTCTGACGTCAGGCGCCGAGCTGCATCGACCAAAACCGGCGCGACGCGCTTAATCTCGCTCGGCCGACTGCCGGGCAGCAACAACAAGACAGGATCCGTTTCCGCCAAACCCAAGCGCCGCCGAAACGCCGCGCCATCGCCTTCCTCGGTTCGGCTCAAGGCGGGATTTCCCATCACGGTGACAGGCAAACCGAACGGCTGATAGTACGGCACTTCCATTTGGTGGATACAGATCAAATGGTCGACCGCCGCCGCCAGCGTTTTCGCACGCCCGGGGCGCGTCGCCCAAACTTGCGGGCCGACCAGTTTCACCAGCTGAATGGATGGCGCCCTTTGGCGCACGCGTTGCGCAACGCGCAGCATGAAGCCCCAAGAGTCGACGAGCACGACGATATCCGGATCAGCAGCGATGATGGCATCCGCTGCTGCATCAGCAAGTTTTACCACCGTTCCATAGGCTTTCAGCCCTTCAAACAGTCCGAGGATCGATAAAGGGGAGATATCAATCGGCGACGAGATCCCGAGTTTTGCGATCTCCTGTCCGCCAATGCCCAACAGCACCGCCGATGGATTGATTGTCCTGATCGCTTCACCCGTTTCTCGTGCCAGCAAATCGCCTGAAGGTTCTGCAGCGACGAAAAAGACCCGGGTCGCGCGCATCAATCCCAATCCTTGGGAAACCCGAACAGAAAAACCCCCAATTCGTCTGCGCGTTGGCGCATTTGATCCGGGTTCAGCATCAGCGCACCATCGGTTTCGAAGCCGATGCCCGCCAGGCCGGCCTCTGCAGCGCGGGTCAATGTAGTGATGCCGAGGGTTGGCAAATCAATCCGCCGCTCTTGTTGTGGCTTGGGACGCTTCACCAACACGCCGACGCGCCCGGCCGCGGTCCCACGGATCGCCTCGGGCAGCTGCGCGCATCGCGCCAGCATTTCGTCCGTGCCTTCTTGGGCCTCAACACATAAGACCAAACCACGGGCGACAATCGCGCCTTGTCCGACATCGAGGCGCCCCATTTCAGTCGCGATCTGCGCCGCTTTCTTCAAGTCTTCGATGTCCTCGAGCGATGGCGACGGGCCCGCGATTAGACCCGCTTCGACCGTCAATGACCTTGCGGCTTGATCTGCTCCGATAACCTCGAACCCTTCATCTTCGAATGCTCCGATCATGAAGCGCAAGAGCGCGTCATCGCCTTGTCTCGCTGCAGCAATCGCTTTTGGCAGCAGCTTCAGCCCCTTCAAGTCAGGTTTAAGCGCCTGAAAATCGGGGCGCTTGACGATGCCAGCAAAACAAACCTGGCGACACCCTGCCGACTTAAAGGCTTTGAACGTTTTTCCGAGTTCGGCAAGGCCAACGGTTTGCCCCGGATACGTCTTTAAAGCCGGCTCTTCGAACCCCTTGAGGCGGATCACATACACGCCATCGCCGCGGGCGGTCGCGGCCTGTGCGACCTGGACCGGCAATTCCCCCAACCCTGCAATTATCCCAAGCGGAGCCATAGAGCCTCCTATCGCGGCAAACACAGCGCGCGACTCTTACTGTCGCGAATAAAAGTCACGATTTGCATCACTTCCGGCGAGTCGGCGAAGGCAGCGGCCGTATCTTCCAAACGCTCTGAGAAGGTCCCTTCTTTTGCATAAAGCATACGATACGCCGAGCGGAGACTGCGAATGGTGTCGCGCGAAAAGCCTCTGCGCTTCAAACCGACCACATTTAAGCCTGCCAGATGCGCATGATTCCCAACCACCGAGCCAAAAGGGATAACATCTGCAACGAGGATTGCGCCGCCGCCGACAAAGGCATGGTCGCCAATTCGGCACCATTGATGGACGGCCACAGCGCCGCCGAACCAGACCTGTTCCCCAATCGTAACATGTCCGCCAATATGCGTGTTATTGGCGATGACGCATTTGTCCCCCAACACACAATCATGCGCCGCATGCGTATGGGCCATAAACAAACAGCCCTCTCCAACTTTGGTGAGACCGCCATGTTCGGGAGATCCTGTGTGCAGGGTTGTATGTTCTCGCAATATCGTCCGCGCACCGACGTCGAGTCGCGAGTCCGGATGATTTTTGTAGCCCAAAACTTGTGGCGGCCCCCCGATCACGGCCCCTGGATAGACTTCGACCTGCGCGCCGAGATGGGTGCGGCCAATCACTGTCGATTTTGCCTGTAAAACAACCTCGTCGCCTAACTCGACATGCGGCCCCACATAGGCCATTGCGCCGATCACCACGCCGGTCCCCAGCCGAGCGCTCGGCTCAACAACCGCAGTAGGGTGGATCGAAACGGTCATTTCGGTTTTTTCTTAGGCGCGATTTGTTTCTGCATCCAAGCGATTTCTCGCAAGTATTGCCGAAGCGGCTTGGCCGGAACGCCGCCCCAGGTTTCGCCGGCAGGGATGTCTCGAAACACGCCCGCTGAGGCCGCCAATTGGGCACCAGCGCCGATCCGGACATGATCTGCGATCCCAACTCTGCCCCCCATGATAACGCCGTCTTCAATCACACTGGTACCCGAAATGCCCGTAAAGCTCGCCATCATGACATTTCGTCCAATCACCACATTGTGGGCAATTTGCACGAGATTATCGATCCGTGTTCGCTCGCCAATAATCGTATCTGCAAAGGCGCCGCGATCGACGCAACTATTGGCACCGATGGTGACATGGTCCTGGATGATCACGCGTCCCCATTGCGGGACATCCTCGGCGCCGTCCGGACCGAGCGTGACGCCAAATCCAGCTTCGCCGATCACCGCACCGGAATGCAACGTCACATCATTCCCAATCAAAGCACATCGGATGCTGACATTGGCGCCGATTTGGCAGCGCGCTCCAATTTGAACACCGGGCCCGATCACAGCCCCAGGCCCAATCATCGTCTGCTCGCCGATTGCCACGCCGCGCGCGAGGACCGCAGTTGGGGCGACTCTTGCCGTCTCATGCACAGCCGCTGCAGGGCCATCGGCGAGCCAGTCCTTGAGCGCGAACATCGCTTCGCTGGCCCGCTTATGGGCATATCGCGGCTGCTCGGTCACAATCGCGACAACGCTCTTCGGCAGACCCTCACCCGCCGCGTCTAAAACGAAGCAGGCGGCGGCCGCGGGGCTGACACCGGCCGCTTGCTTGGCGTCACCCTCGACAAAGCACAAATCGCCTGGCCGGGCGTCGCTCGCCGCCGAGATTCCGAGAATGTCGGGATCCTGATCCGTCTGCGCGCTCAAACCCGCCGCCGTCAAAAGAGCCCGTAATTTTTGCGGCCCTTTGCTGTCATAGAAGCGCAGATCGATCGGCATCTCTGCTTTCGCCCTGTGCCTATTGCTGTGGCTGTTGAGTCGGCATTGTCTGCCGCACAACCGTCATTGTCGGCGTCGCTGCATCTAGCTTTTCGATCACCGAGTCGGTGACATCCGTCGCATCATCAACAAAAACGACCTCTGACTTATCGAGGATGACATTTGCCCCGCGCTCGGCAATCACTTCTTGTAAGACGGGAACCAGCACGCTGTTGAAGTCAACCAGCGCTTTACGCTCTGTCAAAGCCAGCTCTTGAGCCACGATTTGACGGCGGCGATTGAAATCTGTCGAATTGCGCGCAAACACTTCAACTTCCGCGGTCAAAGCCGCGTCAGCGAGGATGGCTTCGCGGGTCATCCCCTGGGTTTTGTTTTCGAGTGCGGTACCCTCGGCCTGCAGCTGGTCGGCGATGGGTTTCAGCTCTCCCTGCATCGCCGCTTCGATCCCACCAAGTTTGGTGCGGATATCTTGGCCGACTTTGCTTTGTGCAAAGATCTTGGTGCGCTCGATGACGATCACATTTGTGCCCTGCGCGATGGCCACAGGAGCGGCGGCGAGCGTTGCGCTCAACAGCAGCGCAAGTGCCGCGAAAACGGATTTAATCGATAACATGGGTCTCTCTCCTAGAGATATCTGTTAGAAACGGGTAGAAGTGCTGAACCGGAACGTTTCTGTTCTGTCATACTCTTCAGCGCGAAGGATTTGTGAGAAATCAAACTGGATCGGCCCGAACGGGGAATCCCATCCCACGGAAAGCCCGGCAGAAGCTCGCAATCCAAGTCCATCTTTGACCTGTAAAACAGCGGGAACACCCGCTGGCACGTTGTTAAACGAAGTCGCAGTCGTCTCGAAAGTAATCGGATCAAAGATGTCTGCATCATCGAGAATCCCTGCCGAGCCCGCCTCAATAAAGAGCTTTGTGCGGATACCGTATTCTTCAGGCAGATAATTGGGAATCGTTAACTCGCCCGTGCCCTGATAATAGACTTTGCCGCCCAAAGAGCGTCCTGCCTTAACATCTATCACGTTACCATTCTCATCCGCCAGGGTCGTGACTTCTCGCGGTCCCAAGCCGGCCACGTCGAAACCGCGAAAATTCGATCCACCTCGGAAAAAACGGTTGTTAATACGGACCTCATCATCATCGCCCCAGGGTTCAATGACGCCGCCCGACAAGCGCACACTCGCCCGTACACCCCGAAATATACCGCGATACATAGCCCCGCTCGCCTCGGTCCGAATGTATTGGACATCCCCACCTAAGCCGGCGAAATCTTGGCTTAGGGAAAAATCAAACCCACCGGTGGGCGTGATCGGATCATTCCGCCGGTCCCAGTTAAAAGAATACCCGACCAAAGAGGTTAGGTCGGAGCGTTCTGATCGACAGGCGGGTTGGACCGTTAAGCGGGTCGTATGCAACGGACTACAAATATCGACAATTTGTTGTCCAGGTTCGAGATCGCCGTCCTCGACGTCTCTTAAGAAGCCGTCATCGCCGACAACGCTACCTGCAACAAACTCGCCGTTCTCGTCGACAATGATGTCATCATCGGCGATTTGAACATCGTCGGTTTGGATCCGATATCGCAATTGCAAACCCGTATTATCCGTCACCGGAAAACCAAAATTCACACCTGCGCCTAACGTATCCGATAGGAAGCTGTTAATGTTGCCGAAATCCAAAAAGTCGGAGCGGACCGAAAACACTTCGACGCCGGCAGACAAGTTCCGATCCAAGAAACGCGGTTCTTGAAACCGCAAATCCACGGTGCGTTGGCGATCGGAGAATGATGCACGCGCAACTAAGGTCTGGCCGCGGCCGCGCAAGTTGCGTTGCGCAACAGACAGATCGAGCAGAAAATTATCGACCGAGGAAAACCCAGCAGCGAAGGAAAGTTCACCGGTGGCTTGTTCCGTCACCGCCAAATCGACAACCGTCCGGTCAGCCTTAGACCCCGCACGCTCGGTGATCTCAACCTCTTCAAAGTACCCGAGCGCCCGGACCCGGTTGCGCGAGCGGTCAAGCAAGACGCGGTTGAACGCATCGCCTTCGGCAATCCGTAACTCGCGCCGGATCACCCGATCCAGCGTCGATGTGTTGCCGATAATATTGATCCGCTCGATATAAACGCGCGGCCCTTCATCGATGGCGAAGGTGACATTGACCTTGCGCGTTTCAGGATCGGCTTCGAGGCGCGGGGTAATATCCACAAAGGCATATCCAGCGATCCCCGCGGCAAATGTCAGCGTATCGATCGTGTCTTCAATCAGATCGCCGCGATACAGGTCGCCATCTCCAAACGGGACCGCGCGCAGCAATCCCTCCTCGCTGAGTTTGTCGAGGGCGGTCTCAACTTGCACCTCGCCAAATGTGTATTGTTCGCCCTCATCAATCGTATACGTAATGTAGAAATCCTCGCGGTCAGGCGTTAGGTCCGCAACCGCCGAGATGACGTTAAAATCGTAATAGCCTTTGTTTTGATAAAACTGGCGCAACAGCTCTCTGTCGAATTCGAGGCGGCCCGGATCATAATTGTCGTTCGAACTAAAAAAGCGCCACCAACGCGACTGTTTGGTCACAATCTCGCTTCTGAGGCGGCGGTCCGAATAGGCCTCGTTGCCGATGAAGTTAATCGAACGCACGCCGGTGACGGGGCCCTCAGTCATCACGAAGACCAGGTCGACCCGGTTTTGATCGAGCGGCTTATATTGCGGCTCTACCGTCGCCGAAAACCGCCCGGATTGGCGATAGAGCTCCAAAATCCGCTGGACATCAGCTTGCACGCGAGCGGCGGTAAAGATGCCGCGCGGCGCCGCCTGAATCTCTTCACGCAGCTTATCATCATCCAAAGCGCGATTGCCTTCGAAAAGCACCCGATTGATGATCGGATTCTCGACCACCCGCACAACCAAGTCAGGCCCAACTTTGTCAAAAGTGGCATCGGCAAATAGGCCGGTCGCAAACAGGGTTTTTAGGGACAGATCGATCCGCGATGGGTCAAAAGCATCGCCGGGCGAGACCAGCAAATAGGATTGGACCGTTCGATCCTCGATGCGTTGATTGCCCTCAATCCGGATCTGTCGGATGGTTTCGTTCGCTTGCGCACCCGCTCCCAGCGGCGGAAGACAAGGCACAACCATCCCACAAGACGCCATC
Organism: Pseudomonadota bacterium; assembly: GCA_038531165.1. Lineage (GTDB taxonomy): Bacteria > Pseudomonadota > Alphaproteobacteria > Caulobacterales > Hyphomonadaceae > Henriciella. Next base: position 61,513 of record JBCBBZ010000005.1, on the reverse strand, counting down.
AAGGCCGCGGCCAGTACTTTACGCATCGATCCCTTGATCCTCCATAACGAGCGCCCCTACTCGCTTGCCGACCGTTCAAACAGTCCAGTTTCGAGAACATCACCCCAAGTGATGAACACAAACATGGTCAATAGCAGACCGAGACCGGCCATCAATGCCGCCTCCTGCACCTTTTCCGGTAAGGCCTTACCGGTTGCCGCCTCATACGCATTGAAGACCAAATGCCCGCCATCGAGCACTGGCAGCGGCAAAAGATTGAAAAAGCCAATGCCAATCGAAATTGCCGCACAAAGATGAAGCGTGGTCCAGGCCAATGCCGCCAAGCGCGATGCCAGGGGTGTGGTGTCCTGTCCAAGGGTCTGATTGACGATCCGCCGCCCAGCGTCGCCGATCGCGACGGGTCCACTCATCAGGGCGAGCGGTTCTTTTCCGGTAATGATCCGACCTAGCATATATACGGTCAGCTCTATGGTTTCGCCGGTTTTTGCAATCCCTTTACCAATCGAAGTGATCGGACCGAAGCGGCGAAACTCATAAGACTCTGCAACCGGCGCAGGGACAATCCCGATCGTGCCCTGCGGAACGATTTGCTGGAGCTGATTGGGCCGGATTTCGCGCCGCGGTGTGATCGTCAAAGTCATCGGTGAGCCGTCACGCTCGATCTCAAATGGCAGCGCGCGGCCAGAAGACATGCTGGTGATGACAATCATATCTTCGATTTGACGGATCGGTTCTCCATCGACAGCTTTGATCACATCGCCTTGGATCATGCCCGCGGCGGCCGCTGGATAGTCGTCGGCGACGGAATACGCATAGATATCGTACTCCGCGACGCCTCGGAATGCGAAAAAGATCGCAAACAGCACCACCGCCAAAACAAAATTTGCCGCCGGCCCGGCCATCGCGACGACCGAGCGCGCGCCGACACTGAGCTGCGGATAGGTTTTGCCGATCGGACCTTGCTCTATTTTCCCGACATCATTTGGCAATTGGCTCTCGCCGACAAATTTGACAAAGCCGCCCAGCGGAATCCAATTGATGCGCCAGCGTGTGCCGTTTTTGTCTTTGCGTTCGACGATTGGTTTTCCGAACCCAACCGAAAAGGACTCAACCGCCGCGCCGTAATATCGCCCCGCCCAATAGTGCCCAAGCTCATGAATGATCACGACGACGCCGAGCAAAAAGGCCAGACAAACCAGGAATAGCGGACCCTGCGCCAGAATTTCCGTCACGCTGTACGCTCCTTCATCTGGCACTCAACTTGTTCGAGCAGTGCACGGGTGAGTCTATTCGCTTCTGCCTCTACCGCCACAATCGCGTCTAAAGAATTGCACTCCTGACGCGCCATTGAGCCGCTTAGAAAGCGGTCCAAAGAGGTTTCGACAATCCAGCTTATGTCGAGGAAACGACATTGGCCCGCGAGAAAAGCAGTTACAGCCGCTTCATTAGCGCAATTTAATACTGTTGGCGCGCCTTTGCCGACACGAATGGCACGCCGCGCGAGATCGACCGCCGGAAATCGCGTCGAATCCAGCGGCTCAAAGTCCAAACGGCTGAGCGCAATCAGATCCAGCCGTTCGACAGCCGTTACTTGCCGACGCTCGGGCCAGGTCAGCGCATGCGCGATCGGGGTTCGCATATCCGGTGTTCCCATTTGCGCCAGCACCGACCCGTCGCGATACGCAATCGCCGAGTGGACGATCGATTGTGGATGGATCACGACCTCAATGTCGCGCTCTGTGACATCGAACAAGTAGGCCGCTTCGATGAGCTCAAGCCCTTTATTGAACAGTGTGGCGCTATCGATCGAAATCTTCTGTCCCATTTCCCAGCGCGGATGGGCGAGTGCACGCGCTGGCGTTACAGTCTCAAGCTCGGCTCTCGACGTGTTCCGAAACGGTCCCCCCGACGCTGTGAGAATAAGGCGTTCAAGATCGCGGCGCCGATCTAGAACCTGGAACATGGCATTATGCTCAGAATCCGTCGGCACGATCGCTGCGCCACTTTGTTTTGCGCGCTGTTTCAAGAGCGGCCCGGCACAGACCATACTCTCTTTATTGGCAAGCGCGATCGAATTGCCCGCTTCAACCGCGGCGAGCGTTGAGGCTAAACCTTCAATGCCGACAATCGCTGCGAGCACACGGTCGACGGGCCGTTGCGCGGCTTCAATCACAGCGTCGCGGCCGGCCGCGACGGATCCCTCAAACCCGGTCAGACCATCGCGCAAGGCTTGGTATTTTTCGGGATCGCCAATCACAACGTGCTGGGGCTGGAATTGCTGCACCTGCGCGGCCAGCAAATCGACATTGCCGCCGCCAACCAAAGTATCGATCGCGAAAACAGGGTGTGATGCTTGCGCATTTGCGAATTCGACAACTGAGAGCGCCGACGTCCCAATCGACCCTGTCGACCCCATAATCGAAATGGTGCGTGCGCCGTTCATGCGTCTAGACCTAGTACGCTGATAAGGGCGGGCGCAATCAGAAATACCACCAAGGCAATGACATTTACCATCCCCAAACCATCCACCCGATCAAGCAATCCGCCATGGCCCGGGACCAGTCCGCTCGAGTCTTTGATCCCGTAATGCCGCTTTAGCGAACTCTCAAACAAGTCGCCGAATTGAGCGATAATAGAAATGAGCGCACCGACGATCGCCCAAACCAAGACGTCGCCGCCGGTGATCCGCGCCGCTAATAGTCCACACAACGCGCTGAAAATCACCGCCCCGACGGCGCCGCTCCATGTCTTTGCCGGCGAGTCCGGGTGCAATGGCGGCCCGCCAAAGCCCCGACCTGAAAAATATGCCGCCGAATCCGACCCCCAAACAATCCCCATCAAAATCAAGGCCGTCGCCGCCCCGTCCCAGGCGCCTTCGCGGAGCAAATACATCGCCAGCGGCATCCCAGCAACATATAGCAGCCCGAACATTTCCGCCCCGCGTTTGTGAGGCAATGGATGCAAAATCGAGGCGATAAGCGCCGCTGCGAACAAGACCCAGACCGCCAACAGTCCAAAGCCCAAAATCGCGGGTAAGAACGGCAAAAGTGCCAAAAAAACAAAGGACTTCATCGCTGGCGAGCATGTCATGCGGATCCACTCAAAGGCCATCAAGCCAGCAAATACGCCGCACGCAATCGCGAGCCATGCGCCGCCTTGCCAAACCACAAACAAACCAAATGGAATCAGAACAGCGGCCGAGATGACCCGTAGGCCCAGATCCCCTTTCTGGCCGTCATGCTGTCGCGGCAAACTCACGCTAGGCGGCCCCAGACGATAATCCACCAAATCGGCGCTCACGCGTTTGGTAGATTTCAATCGCTTCCCGCAAATGCTGGCCGCCGAAATCCGGCCAAAGCACATCCATAAAAATCAGTTCTGCATAGGCGGCCTGCCAAACCAGAAAATTGCTGAGGCGATACTCTCCGCTGGTTCGAATCAGAATGTCGGGATCGGGAATTTCATCCGTATCTAGAAATGAGGCGAAGCTCGTTTCATCAAGATCTTTTGGTTTTATGTCGCCGCGCTGGAGCGCTTCTGCGGCGGATTTCGCCGCTCTTACGAGTTCTTCGCGACCGCCATAATTGAACGCTATGCAAAGATTGAACGCATCATTGTCGCGCGTCCGCGCCTCAGCGCGCTTGACGAGATCGAGGATCTCACGCGGCAAACCATCACGCGTGCCAAGAATCCGAATGCGCACATTTTCGCGCGTGAGCCGGTCAAGATCACGTGTCACATAGGCCTTTAATAGACCGAACAGCGTATTCACTTCGGCCACGGGCCGGCGCCAGTTTTCGGTCGAAAACGAGAATACAGTTAAGGTTTTCAGACCGATCGTCTGTGCCGCCTCGACCGTGCGGCGCAGGGCTTCGACCCCGCGTTCATGGCCTATGGCGCGGGGCAAGCCGCGCGCGTTCGCCCAGCGGCCATTGCCATCCATAATGATCGCGACATGCGCCGGCGGGGCGTTGGCACCCTGCTCACCCTCGCCAGGCCGGGTGGCTGATGGCAGCGACGTCAAACCTGCATAATCTCCGCTTCTTTTTGCTTAAGCGCATCATCGACCCGGCCGACATAGCGGTCTGTCAGCTTTTGCACGTCATCCGACAATGACCGGTGCTCATCTTCGCTGATATCGCCGTCCTTCTCCATTTTTTTCAGACCGTCCATGCCGTCTCGACGGACATTTCGCACAGCGACCCGCGCCGCCTCAGCATACTTTCCAGCGACTTTGGTAAGTTCCACACGGCGCTCTTCATTCAGAGGCGGGATCGGAATTCTCAAGGTTTGGCCGTCGACAACCGGGTTGAGCCCGAGACCCGATTCGCGAATGGCTTTGTCCGTCGCCCCGACCAGGCCTTTGTCCCAAACGTTCACAGCGATCATACGCGCATCCATCACAGATACGGACCCGACTTGATTCAACGGCATGCTGGATCCGTAAGCGGGCACTTGGACACTATCGAGTAAATTGACGGATGCGCGACCGGTTCGCAGACCCTGCAACTCTGTTTGGAGCGACCCAATCGCTCCTTCCATGCGGCGTTCGAGGTCTTTTTTGTCGTAACTCATTGTCTTTCCTCATCATCCGGTGATCACGGTGCTCGGACCCTTCCCGGTTAGCACATCTTGTAATGCACCTTTATTGTGTAGCGAGAAAACCACAATGGGGATATTTGTGTCGCGCATAAGGCTCACGGCAGACGCATCCATGACCCGCAAATTGCGCGCCAAGACGTCTTGATAGGTGAGCGTTTCATAGCGTTCGGCCGTCGGATCCGTTTTCGGGTCGGCCGAGTAGACGCCGTCAACCTGCGTGCCTTTCATCATTGCGTCGCAGTGCATTTCAGCAGCGCGCAGAGCCGCGCCGGTATCGGTTGTGAAATATGGATTCCCGGTTCCAGCAGCGAAAATCACCACACGGCCCTTTTCCATATGCCGGATCGCGCGGCGCCGAATGAATGGCTCACAAATTTCGTCCATTCGGATGCCAGACTGCACGCGCGTTTGAACCCCGATTGACTCGAGAGCGCTTTGCATGCCCAAGGCGTTCATCACGGTCGCAAGCATGCCCATGGAGTCAGCTTGCGAGCGTTCCATACCCTGCGCGGCGCCTTTCATCCCACGAAAGATATTGCCGCCTCCGATGACCAGACAAATCTCGACGCCTAGTTCTCTGGCGGCAGCGATTTCTTCGGCAAACCCCAGACACGTTGGCATATGGATGCCGTATTCGGTGGGGCCCATAAGCGCTTCACCTGAGATCTTCAGCAGAACGCGTTTATATTTAAGGCCGCTATCGGTCTCGGTTTCGCCTGGCATTCTGCGTCTCCCATACCTTACGTGCCCATAAAAGATTCCCAGCCACCTGTCATCGGTGGCTGGGACCTAAAAGCACTTATTTTTTGGGCGGCTTAGGCCTTCGTCATTGAGGCGACTTCTTCGGCGAAATTGTCTTCGGCCTTCTCGATGCCATCGCCGAGCTTAAACATCACGAAACCGGCCAATTCCGCACCGCTCTCTGAGATGAACTGCCCCACCGTTTGATCCGGGTTCATAACGAAGGGCTGCTCGACCAAAACCACTTCTTTATAGAACTTCTTGATCCGACCTTCGATCATCTTCTCGATCACGTTCGCAGGCTTTCCGCTCTGCTGAGCCTGCTCAGTCAGAATCTGCTTTTCGCGCGCGACCAGATCTTGATCAAGATCATCGACGGTGGCTGATGCGGGCGAGGTGGCAGCGACGTGCATCGCGACTTTTTTGCCCGCTTCGCTGAGATCGCCTGAACCGTTCAGGCCCACTAGAACACCAATTTTGCCCATCCCTGGCGCTTCCGCGCTGTGGATATAGGCGGCCACGGAGTCAGCTTTGAGCTGCGCAGCGCGGCGCAATGCCATATTCTCACCAATCGTCCCAACAAGACGTTTGATCATATCTTCGACCGTTCCATCACCATCGGGCGCCGCGGCCGCCGCCACCGCTTCTGTGGTGCCTTCGGTCGATAGCGCCAGTTTGGCGATATCGGCGAGCGCATTTTGGAATGTTTCATTGCGCGCGACGAAATCGGTTTCGGCGTTCAATTCGACGACAGACCCGGTCTTGCCATCATCCGAAACCAATGCGGCGACGAGGCCATCGGCCGCCGTCCGACCGGACTTCTTGGCCGCTTTTGACAGGCCCTTGGCGCGCAGCCAATCAATTGCGGCTTCGACATCTCCGTCATTTTCAACCAAGGCTTTCTTCGCATCCATCATGCCTGCGCCAGTTTTGTCCCGCAGATCTTTGACGAGGGCAGCAGTGATCTGAGCCATCCTAGTTGTCCTTCTGTTCAAACCCAGTGGTGTTTATGCTTCAGTCGTATCTTCTTCGACTTTCGCGGAATCATCTGTTTCTGCACTCGCTTCGGCGGCGTCCGCGGCAGCAACGTCCGCCTCAACAAGCGCTTCGATCTCTTCGGATTCACCCAAATCGATGCCAAGGCCTGCGGACGATTCGGCCAAACCGTCCAGAACCGCGTCCGCGATCAGATTGCAATAAAGCGCAATCGCGCGCGCCGCATCATCATTGCCTGGAAACGCAAAATCGGCGTCTTCTGGATCGCAATTGGTGTCGACCACGGCGACCACAGGAATGCCAAGCTTACGCGCCTCTTTGATCGCAATCGCTTCTTTGTTTGTGTCGATGACAAAAATCAAATCTGGCAGGCCGCCCATATTGGCAATTCCGCCGAGCGCTTTGTCCAGCTTTTCACGGTCACGCTCGAGGTTCAAAAGCTCTTTCTTTGTCAGACCGGATTGTTCTTTATCACTCAGCGTTTCCTCGAGTTCGCGCAGGCGCTTAATCGAGTTCGAAACCGTCGACCAATTGGTCAGCGTGCCGCCAAGCCAGCGATGGTTCATATAGTATTGCGCGCACCGCTGCGCCGCCTCCGCAATTGGCTGCGATGCCTGACGCTTGGTGCCAACAAACAGAACCCGCCCGCCTTTAGAGACCGTATCGCGCACTTTCACCAAGGCTTGGTGCAAGAGCGGGACGGACTTCGACAAATCCATAATATGGATGCCGGACCGCGCGCCATAGATGAACGGTTTCATCTTAGGGTTCCAGCGATGGGTTTGGTGACCAAAGTGAACGCCAGCTTCGAGCAGTTCACGCATTGTGAATTCAGGCAGAGCCATCTTCGTTTTCCTCGTCCGGTTGACCGGCATGGTTCCTATCGAGCCTGATTGCAGGCGCGACACCGGAAGAACCACGCATCGGGAGTTGATGCGCCGCTCTATACATGATTGACGACGCAGCGCAACACCTCACATCAGAGGCCGAGATCTCACGCCGCTTCATGGTCAACGCGGGCCACGCCGGGCGCCGTTTTCAACGCCCTGAGCGCCTCGATCCCGGTTGGATACGTGTCCGGCAAGCGGAGCGTCACCACGCGCCCGTCTTCAATCGGCAAGCGCACGAAAATTTCGCCCCAATCTTGCCCGCCCGCCTGTTGCAGCCGCGCCGCAATGGCCGCCAATCCACTTAAATCGGCGCCCTTTTCCAATTTCACCGAAAGCGCGGGCGCTTTTTTGGCGATCCGGGCTTGCTCAATCGGCAAAACCCGGCGGGCGGAAAGACGGATTTCGTCATCGCGTCGACGCACCTCGGTCAGGATCACCACAGCGGATCCCACTTCGAGCTGCTCGCGCATTTCGGAGAGCAGCTCCGGCATAACCATCAGCTCTACTTCACCGGTTGGATCTGACAGCGTCAAAAAGGCGAACTTGCCACCATTCCGTGCGGGTTTCTCAACCCGGCGGCGGACCATTCCAATCAGCTCAATCGGTTTGCCATCCACGGCGCGGTCAGCAATGTTCATCGCATAGGTAATCCGGCCATCCTCAAGACCGTCGAGAATATCGTCGAGGGGATGACCGGAGAAGTAAAACCCGATCGCAGCGAATTCTTGATCGAGTTTTTCTTGCATGTTCCAGGCATTCGCTTTGGGCAAATCGGAGCGCATCGCCGGTTCCGCATCTCCGAACAAACCGCCTTGCCCGCCCGCGCGATCTTCGGCGCATGCAGCGCATGTCGCAGCCAGCATCGGCGCTGATTTCAACACCCGCGCCCGGTTCGGCTCCAAGCCGTCAAAGGCGCCCGCTTTGGACAATTGTTCGAAGCACTTTTTATTGATGTCTTTCGGATCCATCCGCTCGGCAAAATCGTGAAGGCTTTTGTACGGGCCATTCGATGCTCGCTCAGAAACCAAGTGTTTCATCGCTTCCAAGCCAACGCCCTTAAGGGCGCCAAGGGCGTAGACAATTGCGTCTTCGCGAACATCAAAATCAGCCGTGGATACATTCACGTCCGGCGCTATGACCGGGATTTTCAAACGCCGCGCCTCTTGGAAAAAGGCTGCGAGCTTGTCAGTATTGTGCAAATCCAAGCTCATCGACGCCGCCAGAAACGCGACCGGAAAATGGCATTTTAGATAGGCGGTGTGATAGCCAATCAGCGCATAAGCTGCGGCATGGGATTTGTTAAATCCATAGCCGGCAAACTTCTCCATCGTATCGAAAATATCATTGGCAAGCGGCGCCTCAATGCCTTTGAGGTCCTTCGCGCCTTTTAAGAAGCGCTCGCGTTGCGCCACCATTTCGGCCAATTTCTTCTTGCCCATCGCCCGGCGCAAAAGATCCGCTTCACCCAGCGAATATCCGGCAATTTCTTGCGCCATCCGCATCACTTGTTCTTGGTAGACCGGAACCCCGTATGTGGCCTGCAAAATAGGTTCGAGATCGGGATGCTGATATTTGATCGTGTTTGGATCTTCTTTACCGGAAACATAGACTGGAATATTGTCCATTGGCCCCGGTCGGTAGAGCGAAATAATGGCGATCACATCTTCTAAATTGCCCGGGCGGACTTTGCGCAACGTATCGCGCATGCCCTGACCTTCGAGCTGGAACACGCCAAGCGTTTCGCCGGTCGCCATCAATTTATAGGTCTCTGGATCGTCGAGACTGACCCATTCCGGCCCGACATCTTTGCCATCACGACGGATAAACTTGAGCGCTCGGTCGATAACTGTGAGCGTTTTCAGACCGAGAAAATCGAATTTGACCAAACCCGCCGCTTCGGCCCAATTCATATTAAATTGTGTGGCTGGAAGATCGGCCCGTGGATCGTTGTAAAGCGGAACCAATTCAGTGAGCGGTCGATCCCCGATCACCACACCCGCCGCATGGGTCCCGGCATTTCGATACATGCCCTCCAGGGCGAGCGCTGTGTCGAGCAGTTCGCCCACGCGCGGATCGCGGCTGATTTCCTCATCAAACTTTGGCTCATCATCGATGGCTTCAGACAGCTTCGGCGGTTTGGCTGGATTGAACGGGATCAGCTTCGCCAAGCGATCCACTTGGCCATAAGGCATTTGCATAACGCGCCCCACATCCCGCACAACCGCTTTGGCTTGCAAAGTGCCAAATGTGATAATCATGGCAACGGACTCAGCGCCGTATTTATCGCGCACATAGCGGATCACTTCACCGCGCCGCTCTTGGCAAAAATCGATGTCAAAATCGGGCATCGAGACCCGTTCGGGGTTCAAAAACCGCTCGAACAGTAGATCAAACCGAAGCGGATCGAGATCGGTAATCGTCAATACCCAAGCCACCAGAGACCCTGCTCCAGACCCACGCCCCGGTCCGACTGGAATATCTTGGTTCTTTGCCCATTTGATAAAGTCCGCAACAATCAAAAAGTAGCCGGGAAATCCCATCCGTTCGATAATCCCGAGCTCATAGTCGAGCCGTTCGAAATAGGTTTCCCGGTCGGCATAAAGCTTGGGCGCTGCGGCGAGGCGTTCCTCAAGCCCTTGTTTGGCTTGCAGTTTGAGTTCGTCTATCTCGGACCGCGCGCCATCGCCGAAATTCGGCAGTATCGGCTTATGCGTTGTCGCGCGTATGCCGCAGCGCTTGGCGATCTCCGCCGTTGTCTCAATCGCCTCAGGTAAATCCGCAAACAGGGCCCGCATCTCTGCGTCCGTCTTCAGATATTGCTGCGCCTCGACTTGCGGGCGATCCTCTTGGCCCAAATAAGCGCTATTGGCGATACACATCAGGGCGTCATGCGCCGGCGCATCACTTGGCGCCATAAAGCGCGCATCGTGGGTCGCCACAATCGGCAAATCGAGCTCATAGGCAAGCGCTAACAGCCCGGCTTCACACTGCGCTTCGGCCGCAGAGCCATGGCGCGTGATTTCGACATAACATCGGCCTGGAAAGTGCTGGGCCAAAGCCTCCAGGGCAGCTTTGGCCTCGGTGACTTTGCCCTTCAGCAAATGCCGCGCAATTTCTCCCTCCGCGCCGCCCGTGAGGACGATCAAGCCATCGGTTTGTTCGGTCAAATAGGACTTGTGAATCCGCGGAACGCCATCCTCTGCATCGAGATAGGCGAATGAGGACAGCGCCATCAAACGCTGATAGCCCTGCTGATTTTGCGCATAGAGCGAGAGCCTGGAAATCGTTTCCTGATGCGCGCCGTCTGTGACATCGAAACACACCGCCATGATCGGCTGAATGCCCGCATTCGAAAGGCTCTCAGAGAGCTCCAAGGCACCAAACAAGTTATTGCGATCGGTGACCGCAATCGCAGGCATTTCTTGCGACTTGCCCCACGCGGCGAGATTTTTGGTCGTAATCATGCTCTCAAGCAGCGAAAACGACGTGCGCACCGCGAGATGTATGAATGGCGATTGCCCCACTTTTCGCTCCTCTCTGCAAGCCCAAACGGCGAGTCTAACCTGGCCCGATTCCAATGCTAGGGAATGCCCATGCCGCTCCGCGCCACTTTGCCGACTCTTTGTTTATCAGAAGGCCGATCAGAACAAAAGCAGAACTTTAGTTGAGCCTTACAAAATCTGTGAGTTTCCCATCTTTCAGGGTGAGCACCCGGTCCATGTGTTGGGTCAGCGCCATATTGTGCGTGGCCACCAAGACCGCTGCCCCTTCGCTTCTAGCCATCCGGATCAAGCTTGCGAACACCCGTTCGGTGGTTGCAGGATCAAGATTGCCCGTTGGCTCATCGGCGATGACGAGGCGCGGATCATTGATCAGCGCGCGGGCAATCGCCACCCGCTGCTGTTCGCCGCCAGACATCTGACCTGGCTGATGTTTCAGCCGTTCCGACAGGCCCATATCGGCCAGGATGATATCGGCTTTCTCGCGCGCTTTGCGACGCGACAGACCGCCGACCATGAGGGGCATGGCGACATTATCGCGGGCGTTGAACTCTGGCAGCAAATGATGAAACTGATAGACAAAACCGAGCTTCTGGCGGCGCATTCGCGTGCGCCCCGAATCATTTAGCGCCATACAGTCCTGGCCCTCTAAGACAACGCGCCCGCCTTCTGGCTTTTCAAGCAAACCGGCCGTGTGGAGCAAAGTCGACTTTCCAGACCCTGACGGACCGACCAGTCCGACCAATTCGCCTGGATTGAGCACCAGACTCGCCCCCTGCAAAACCTGTAGGATACCGCCCTCGGACTGATAGCGGCGATCAATATTATGCAGCTCCAAGACCGCGCTCATCATTCAAACCTTAGCGCTTCGACCGGATCGAGCCGCGCGGCGGACCAAGCCGGCCAGATCGTGACAATCATCGACATGCTCATGGCCCAAAGCGTGACCAAAATCACCTCCGCCCAATTCAACTCAGCCGGCAGTCCATCCAGCCCATAGACGGTTGGCGGGAACAGATCACGCTGCATCACGAAACTAATGGCATCTTCGACAGCTGAGATATTGAGCACAATCACGACGCCCAAGACCGCACCGATCAGCGCGCCCGTTAGGCCAAGCAGAGCGCCGATCATAAGAAACACCCGCATCACCGATCCGCGCGAGGTGCCGACCGTGCGCAAAATCGCTATGTCCCGCGTCTTGTTTTTTACCAGCATCACCACGCCGGTAATAATGTTCAGCGATGTGATCATGATCAGGATCAACATGATAATCATCATCATCGATCGCTCGGTATTGAGCGCTCCGAAATACGGCTCGCGTTGGACTTTCCAACTTTGCGACGAAAACTGCCCCATCAGCTCGCCCTGCACGGCCGCTTCTGCGGGATCGGTGTCCATCGGATCGGGCACACGCACGTCGATTTTGTCATACACATTCTTGCGTCCGAAAAAGAGCTGCGCTTGCTCAACCGGCATCAAAATATAGAGCTGGTCGAGCTCGACACTACCGGTTTGGAAGAACCGACCAACCGTATAAGTTTTCCGGCGCGGTGTGACGCCAAACGGCCCTTTTATCCCCTCGGGCGTGATCAGAGTGACTTTATCGCCAGGATAGAGCTGCAGCTCGGCTGCCAGAAACCGACCTAGCATGACGACATCTCCGCCATTATTGCCGACCCCAAACCCGAACGCCTCGGCAGCGTTGGCGCCGCCGTCTAAGAAAGGCAGCTTGTCGAGATCTTCGGTTCGAATGCCGCGGACGATTGCCCCGCTGCGACGGCGATCGGTGGCAGCAAGGACTTGTTGCTCAATGATCGGCATGGCTTGGTCAATTTCGGCACTGCGCTCGAGGATAAGGGCGATCTCATCGACATCATCCGCCGCGGTGTCTTCGGTAAAGACGAAAACATGGCCTTGTCCGCCAAGCATCGCATCTAGCAGAGTTGAGCGGAACCCGCTCATCACCGACATAATCACAATCAGCGCCATCACAGCGAGCATGATGCCGACAAAAGACACAATCGATACGACTGAAACGCCACCATTTGCGCGTGTGGCGCGCAAGTAACGCCAGGCGAGCGTTCGTTCAACTTGTCCGAAAGGCGTAGCGCGGCTCATGGAGGACTCGTTACGGACAGATTATGAAGAAAACAAGGTACAGCACTGCGGTGCAAATGGGCCGATCATCGCTGCCCGGTAATCTTTTCGATCGCCGCATCGAGCGATAGCTCTTGTTTTTCGCCCGTCGCTCGACGCTTTAGCTCGACGGTCCCGGATTTTACGCCGCGCGGTCCAATGGTAAGCTGCCATGGCAACCCGATCAGTTCCATCCGCGCGAATTTAGGCCCGGCGCGATCTGCGGTTTCATCATAGAGCGGGTCCATTCCCGCGGCAGTGAGTTTGGCATAGGCCTCGTCGGCAAGGTCAGCGACGTCCTTTGCCTCTGGCTTCATCGATACAATTCCGGCCCCGAACGGTGCCACTTCATCCGGCCAAATAATGCCATTATCATCGTGGCTGGCTTCGATAATCGCAGCAACGCAGCGTGAGACGCCAATTCCATAAGATCCGCCATGCACGGTAATCAGGTCGCCCTCAGAAGACTGTACATCGGCTTTCATGGGCTCAGAGTATTTGGTTCCGAAATAGAAAATGTGGCCCACTTCAATGCCGCGGGCGGTGACCCGTCGGTCTTTCGGTAAAGCGGCGAAAGCGGCGGCATCATGCTTTTCATCAGTTGCTGCATAAAACTGCGTTCGCTTCGACATTTCCGCATCAAGCGCTGCGACATTATCGAAATCGAAGTCAGATCCGGGCGCGGGCACATCGAGCACCGCTTTGTCGCAATAGACCTCGCTTTCACCGCTTTCGGCGAGGATCAAAAACTCGTGGCTAAGATCGCCGCCAATGGGACCAGGATCGGCTTGCATCGGTATCGCGGTGATCCCCATCCGTGCAAATGTATTCAGATAAGCGGCAAACATCTTTTGATAGGAGATCCGCGCCGCAGCTTCTGACAGATCGAAGCTATAAGCATCCTTCATATAGAATTCGCGCCCGCGCATGACACCAAAACGCGGTCGTATTTCGTCGCGAAACTTCCATTGTTGGTGATAAAGATTGATCGGCAGCGCCTTATAGCTTTTCACGAATGACCGAAAAATATCGGTGATCATTTCCTCATTGGTCGGCCCGTAAAGCATATCGCGCGCTTGGCGATCCGTGATCCGGAGCATTTCCGCGCCATAATCATCATAGCGGCCCGATTCTCGCCAAAGCTCGGCTTGTTGAAGCGTCGGCATCAACATTTCGATCGCGCCCGCCCGATCCATCTCTTCACGAACAATCTGTTCGATATTCTTCAAAACCCGAAACCCAAGCGGCAACCAGGAATAAATCCCAGCACCATTTTGGCGAACCATGCCCGTCCGCAGCATCAGTTTATGGCTGATAATTTTAGCATCGGTCGGCACGTCTTTGGAGACCGGAATGAAGTATCGAGAGAGGCGCATGCGCGTATCTTTTTGAACCGTTTGACCTTTTGGATCCTGTTATGCTGACCGGCGCGGCTTGGCTAGAGCCAAACAGCTATGGTTGACGCGGGCGCGAATGCGGGCATGGCTACAGTCATGCTTTTGCTCGACATTAGCCTGCGTTTTCCGCTGATGACCATGCTGCTGCTCATAGCGGCTTTGTCCCTGCGCGACGCGCGCCATCTGCTCCAAGGGCGCTTGGCGGCCGGGCTTTGCATTAGCCTCGCGGCAATGTTGGCAAATACGATGCCGCTCGCCATGGAGCCGCCCTTGGCATGGCGCGCGATTGCCTGGATCACGCACATTCCCAATATCGCGCTGCTCTGGCTGTTCGGATTATCGCTGTTTGAAGACGACTTTCGAATGACGAAAATGCACTGGCTTATTTTGCTCGCCTTTTATCCAATTCTGATCACAATGCTCGTTTCAACCATGATCGAGCGCGAAGGCGATTTCATTCTGTTTGCCGTCTTGAACCGCCTATTGGGCCTCGGCGTTCTAGCGCACTTACTTTGGACGGCGATCCGGGGCTATCAAGACGATCTGGTGGAAGGGCGGCGGCGAACACGTTTGGTCTTTGTCGTGGCGATTGCCTCGGCTGGGCTCGTCATTGTTGGCGGTGAGACATATCAGTATTTTTCGACCGGCGGGATGGCAGATCCTTACTGGTTCCCGCTGGCGCGCGTCGTCATCATCCTGCCCTTAGTCATATTCAGTATTCATTGGTTTTTCCGAATGCGCGCAGAGCAATTCGTGTTTGAAACCCTCGCCCCGGCGAAACCCGCCCAGCCGAGCGTCGCGCCCCGGGATCAAGCCACCTATGCGCGTCTCATTGCGGCAATGTCGGATGAAAAACTCTATCGCGAACATGGTTTGGGGATCGGCACCTTGGCCAAGACGCTGCGTGTCCCCGAACATCAATTGCGCGCCCTGATCAATAAAGGCCTCGGATATCGAAACTTTGCGGCTTTCTTGAACCAATATCGCTTAGCCGAGGCGAAGGAAGCGCTGTCCGATCCGAACCAGGCCCGTACGCCGATCCTTACGATTGCTATGGATGCTGGCTATGCCTCGCTCGCGACCTTCAATCGCGCCTTCAAAACCGAAGAGGGGCTGACCCCAAGCGCGTTCCGCACGGAAGCGCTCTCGAGCGCTGCGCAATCTTGAAAATCTGTGCTCATTTTTGAAAGAGTGGCCGCATTTTCGCGGCTGCGGAGCCGTCATCACCCGTCTGTGATTGTTTCACCTCACCACACCTGGAGGAGACAATCATGGACATTTTGGCCTTTATCACAGATTACCTGGGACCGCGTTTGTTTGGCGGCATCCAATTCGAAGCGACGCGTTATGCCATGGGCACGCTGGTGACGTTTTTTGGGCTTTGGATTGTCCTTCACCGGTTCATCGAAACACGCAAAATCCGCAAACCAACGCCGCGTGCGAAACAGATTCAAATGGAGCTGCGACACTCATTCAAAACGGTTTGTATCTTCGTTGCGATGGACATTCTGATCTTCGAAGCAGCGGATTTGGGCATCTTCAAAAAGTACAACGATTTTGCCGATTATGGGATGCTTTGGTTCTGGGTCTCGATCCCATTGATGATCATTTTACACGATGCTTACTTTTATTGGACGCACCGGGCCATGCATACCGCAACGCTGTATAAACGCACACATATGCAGCATCATCGTTCGCACAATCCGACCCCTTTCACGGCCTACAATTTTGCCGCTGCTGAAGCTGTCATCGAGTATATGTATGTGCCGCTGGCATTGATGATCATTCCAACGCATAGCCTCGCGCTGTACATCGTGTTGACCATTATGATCTTCAAAAATGCGCTGGCCCATTGTGGCTATGAAGTGTTTCCGCGCAGTTGGGCGCGGATGCCGGTCTTAGGCTGGCTGACCACGGTGACCCACCACGACATGCACCATGAGCGCGGAAACGGCAATTTCGGGTTCTATTTCACCTGGTGGGATCGCTGGATGGGGACCGAACATCCGCACTATTTGGAGCGCCTTGCGGACCAAGAAGCGCGGGCTCAGGCGATCAAAGCAGCGCGGCGCGCAGCGAAAAAACGGCCTCAGATGGTGCCGGCTGAATAGGCGAAAACACCTTTTCGAAGCGCCGAGCGGTCGATCGTCTTGCGCGTATCGGCCGCTTTTTTGGCCATCGACTTCGCGCAGCGCAAAGACTAGGGATTGAACGCGCAGCTGTGTTGTGAGCCGGTGATTAAAACGATAATTGTCATATGCTTATCGCTCGTCTTAATGAGCTGCGGGGCGCGCAAACCTGCTGGGATGGCGACAGTCGCCGTGGCGGCAAATTTCAAAACAACGCTTGATCTGCTCAAAGCGGACTTTGAAGCGACCAGTTCCTACGAGCTTGAGACCGTGGTCGGTTCTACCGGCAAACTTTACGCGCAAATCGTCCATGGCGCGCCCTATGATATATTCCTCGCAGCCGATCAGGCCCGGCCAAGCCAGCTCGTGACAGACGGGGCTGCGCAGCAAAACCTCCAGATCACTTATGCGCTGGGGCGGGTCTTGCTTTGGCGGGCTGAAGGACCCGACTTCGCCGTGGATGCGCTTTTCGGTACGGATGTTCGGCGCATCGCGATGGCCAATCCAGAACTTGCTCCATATGGCCGCGCTGCGCAGCAGATCATACGCGCCATAGACCCGAGCTCGGTGCTGGCACCAAAACTGGTCTTGGGGGAAAATGTCGGCCAGGCATTTGCCTTTGTCGCAACCGGAAACGCGCAGTTCGGTTTTGTTTCTGAGGCGCAAATTCTCACCTTGCCCGCTGATCGACGCGGCGGCGTTTGGCGTCCGGCTGCAGCGCAATATGCGCCGATCGCTCAGGATGCCGTCCTGCTCGCGCGCGCCGAAGACAATGCCGCCGCCCAAGCGTTTTTCACCTATTTGAGCCGTCCGACCGCGCGCCGCATTATCGCTGCGCAAGGGTATGACTTGCCATGACCCTCCCGGATCTATCGGCGCTTTGGCTCACGGCGCGTTTGGCGTTGGTCACCACCGTTGTTCTATTGGTGATTGGCACGCCGCTCGCCTGGTGGTTGGCGCGGACGCGTTCCCGCGTGAAGCCGATTGTCGAAGCCATCATCGCCTTGCCGCTGGTTTTGCCCCCCACCGTGCTTGGCTTTTATCTCTTGATCGCGATGAGCCCCAACACGCCGTTTGGTGGATTTTGGTTGCAAGCCACAGGCGATACGTTGAGTTTTTCATTTACGGGACTGGTCATCGGCTCAGTAATTTATTCTTTCCCGTTTATGGTCCAACCATTGCAAACCGCATTTGAAGGCCCCGTTCAGAGCGCCATGCAAACCGCAGCCAGCCTTCGGGCCTCGCCGCGCGATGCGTTCTTTTCGATCGCCGTGCCGATGTCTGCTCGCGGGTTTTTGACGGCCCTCGTGCTGTCCTTTGCGCATACGCTGGGTGAGTTCGGGGTCGTGCTAATGGTCGGCGGCAATATTCCAGACCGGACGCGCGTCGCCTCCATCGAAATCTACGAACATGTCGAAACGCTCAATTATGCCGATGCGCATTCGCTCTCGCTCATCTTGCTCTTGGTGTCTTTTCTAACGCTGTTCTGCGTGTTTGCTTTCAACAAACGTTTCCCGGCACATGTCAGGCTCTGATCTGTCTCTTCGCGCGCGGGTCACGTTCGACTCCCTGGAGATCGCGCTTGATGCGCAGATCCCGTTGACCGGCGTGACTGCCGTGTTCGGTCCAAGCGGGAGCGGTAAAACCACGCTGATAAATCTGGTCGCAGGCTTCCTCAGGCCACGGGCGGGCGAAATTTGCTTCGGAGAGGTGATTTGGTACCGCCAATCGCCAGCGGTCTGGGTGGCGCCTCATCGGCGCGGTGTCGGCACCGTGTTTCAAAACACCCGTTTGTTTCCGCATTTATCGGTGCGCGGAAACCTCGATTATGCGGAACGGCGCGCCGACCCAGCCGCGCCTGGACACGCAGCGTCTGAGATCAAATCGGCCATGGCTTTGGACGCGCTGCTGGATCGCGATGTGCGCACCCTTTCGGGCGGTGAGCAGCAGCGTGTCGCGATTGCTCGGACGTTATTGACCCGCCCTCAGATCTTGCTTTTGGACGAGCCGCTGTCGGCCCTTGATAGCGCCCGCAAAGGCGAGCTTTTACCATTCCTTGAAACGCTAAAAACCGACTTCGCGCTGCCGACACTTTATGTCAGCCACGATGTTGACGAGGTCAGCCGGATTGCCGATCGGGTCTTGATGATGGACGCCGGCCGGATTGTCGGCGCTGGGCGCACCGATGAGGTGCTCAGTCGATTTGGTTTTGAGGCTGGGCGCAATCCGTACGAATCCGCCAGCGTGATTCATGGCACGATTGATCTCGCAGCGGCGCGGGATGAGCTTATCGCCGTTCGGATCGGCGCGGGTATGGTTTGGCTCGCCGCCGACATGGATATTGCGGATGGAGCGGCGGTGGCTCTCAAGATTCCGGCACGCGATGTCTCAATTGCCCGGCAGCGCCCGGAAGGCATCAGCATCCAAAACATGCTGGAAGCGACGATCACGGCGATTGAACCGACCAAGAGACCGGCATTTCAGACGGTGGGGTTATCCGTCAGCGAGCAGGCGCTCGCCGCCACGATTACGCGCAAAGCGGTGCGAGACCTTAATCTCGAGATTGGTCAAACCGTCTTCGCCCTGATCAAGAGCGCGACCTTTCACCGCTAAGTGTGTTCACGGCTACGATTTGACGAGGCGCAGCGCCCCTCAACTCAAATGGCAGCAGTAAAGTCAGATACCCCGATCACATTTTCTTCGGACCCTTGATTACCGCGCCAAGACGTCGTTCGATGTCTCAATACCGGACGTCGAGAGGGATAGACGCAAATGAATAGGTTGGCGTGTGCCAGACAAGATCGCGTGTCTGGTCGATTGAAACCTCAACAGAGTGGTGGACCAGCATGAGTTTGGCCGCAGCAGAGACCCTCATCTTCGTGCTTGGCGCCTATTTCGGGCTCGGACTTATCGTTGGCTTGATCTATATGCTCGGCGGCGCAGGGCGGATTGATCCAGCTGCGAAGGGCAAAGGCATGCCTCTGCGCGTACGGCTCTTAATCTTGCCTGGCATCATCGCGCTCTGGCCTGTGATGCTGGCCAAACTCTTCTTGCAGCGCGCCCCGCCGGTCTCATGAAACGCGCGCATCGCACCGCGCATTTGGCGCTATGGCTGGTCCTGACACCGGTCATGTTTTTGATCTTGGTTCTTGCCGTCCTGAACCAGCCCGAAGCGCCGAATAACGAAACGCTGCCCGCGGTTCTCATAGAAGAGTCAAATTAGTGTCCCACGATTATAAAGCCGTCCAATGGACCCCGTTTAAGAAGCGATTTGATCTGTGGCTGCTCGCCGGGATCGCCCTTTACCTGATCATTTTCATCATTATCGGTGGGCTTGCGCAGCCCCCCGGCGAAAGCATTCATCCCGTACAAACCATTATCCGCGCCACCGGCACGCTTGCCTTTCTATTGCTCACCTTTGTGCTCTGCATCGGCCCGCTGGCGCGACTGTCGCATCGGCTCAAACCGTTTCTATACAACCGGCGCCACATCGGCGTGGTCACCTTCCTGATCGCGCTTGTCCATTCTGGCTTAGTGATCATGTGGTATCATGGCTTTTCCGATGTGAACCCGCTGGTCTCCATCTTTGTGTCGAATCCGCGATATGACAGTTTGTCTGGCTTCCCATTTGAAGTCTTGGGCTTTGTCGCGCTTTTAATTATGTTTTTGATGGCCGCCACGAGCCATGACTTTTGGAATGCCAATTTGGGCCCAGGGGTCTGGAAAACGCTGCATATGGGCGTCTATGTCGCCTATACGGCTTTGGTCAGCCATGTGGCGCTCGGCGCGATCCAATTCAATAAGAGCCCCGTCTATGTTGGCTTGCTCGCAGCATCCGCCGTGACCGTGGCAGGGTTGCACCTTCTGACGGGCATGGCCAGCCGGAGAACCGGAGCCCCGGCAAACGCGGATGGCTGGCTAGAGGTCGCCCCGGTATCGGCCATGATCGATGCGCGCGCGAAAATTGTCCGCCCTTCGAAAGGTGAGGCGATCGCTGTGTTTCGCGACGGCCAGAAGATTTCCGCAGTCTCGAATGTCTGTCGTCATCAAGGCGGACCGCTCGGTGAAGGCAAAATTGTCGATGGTTGCATCACCTGTCCTTGGCACGGCTTTCAATATCGAATGGAGGATGGGCAGAGCCCTGCCCCCTATTCGGAAAAGATCGCAACCTATGCGACCAGGATTGTGGATGGGGTTGTGTTTGTGTCCGCTGAGCCCAATCCCCCCGGAACCCCGCAACGGCCCAGCCAAATCGGAGGGAATGCATGAGCAAGGAGGATTTCTTCATCGGCTGGGCCGAAACACCAAAAGCGGATCGTCGGTTCTTCCTCGGCGCGGGGATCGGCTTGATGCTGGGCACCGGGGCAACCGCGACCGCAATCGCACATTATCAGCATCCTGCGGGACCCGGCGATTGGAATATGGGCGACATCCGCGCCTGGCGCGGCATTGCGACGGCAGATCCATATGGCATGTTGCGAACTTTAGATCTTGATGGCACGCCGCGCACCGCTTTGCTTGGATGCCAAGGAAAGTGCGGCGTCGGCGCAAAAATCGGCGCGCTTGCCGGTAAGCCGGTGATCGTTCAAGGCTCGCTCATTCAACGCGGCGCCCATGCAATGATCGCGGTGATCGACGGCCCAGACTGGATCCGCGAGGATACGGATGGCAAGATTGGAGACTTGGCATTTCCGAGTCCAGAAACACTGCTCGATGTGACGCTGAATGGCGAAATCCTCGACACCAAATGTTGGTTTGGCGCCATGCGCCCATCACAGGGCAAAGTTCACAAATCCTGTGCCAGTCTCTGCATTCGCAGCGGGCTACCGCCAGCGTTTTATGTCCGCGCCCCAAAAGACCAGTCTGCGCTGATGATCATGACCTCTGGTGGGGCGGGTCATCATCATGATCTCTTGCCATTTGTGGCAGACCCGGTCTCCGTTTCGGGGCGGGTTCAGCGCTTTGGCGATCTCTTCCTTTTGGATGCGCCGGTCAGCGCTATTCAACGGCTTTAATTGGTCGATCCAAACCGCGCGCCGGTTTGTTCAAAATAGGCACGCCAGAACGCTTTCAGCTCGCCGATTGGTAAATCGTATTCCTGACGTGGCACAATTCGAGCGACCACGTCCACGTCATCAAATCGCGGCACTTGTGCGGCGATCGAGGCGTCGGAATATGCGGCCAGGTCTGCGCCAAATCGGTAGAACGAAAACGAGTCTGAGTGCTGCATCAAATCAGAGACAATGACCAAACGCCGATTGGTCCGATTAGGTTGAAAATCCGCCCGATCGCCAACGGCATAAAGCGCTTCGAAGAGGGGTGAGCTTGGCTGGCTGGTGGTTTTCAGCGTCTCGCCGACGGTTTGCGATAGCGGCTGATAGAAGTGCTCCCGCCACGTATCATCGATCATTCGCGGATTTTGCAAGATCGGATTGGCATCCTCAACACTGCCCGGCGAACACTGCCCAAATAGGGTCGAGGGATCGAAGGGCTGAGCACTGTTCGGCAAAACCACGGTTAACCGTCCGAACCGGGGCAAAGCACGCGCCTCGGCATCAATGAGCTCATCGACCCACGCCAAATCATTGGCCGAGAATGGATCCGATTGATCGATTAGGATAATCGTATGTGCCGGATCACGGCGGTCCATCCGACACTCGCTCTCGGGATCCAGGGTTGGCGCAGCATTAAATGCCGCCACCGAAAACAATCCGATCACACTGAGCAGCATGACGCCGATGGCACCGCGCCAAAACCAAGGACCTTTTTCTCTTGCTCGGGGCATCTATTATCTCCAGGTCTTCGCTTTAGGCCGAGCGGGCATCGCTCTGCGTCTCTCGCGCCATGCGGGCATCCCGCGCCTTTGCGACTTCCTTATTGACTTGTCGTTGGATGGAAGACAGCCCCTGCTGCACGCTTTGGATATGGGTTTCCAGCCACTCTCGGGTAAGATTGAGCGCTGTAAGGTTTTGCTCGATCGTTTTAATTGCGGCATTTGCCTGCTCGCGCTCTTTTGAGAGATCGAAGCCCGGCAAATTTGGGGTTACGATCTCATCAAAATAGGCTGGGATTTCTGCCTGCTCACCGAGCTTATCTCTCAGCTTGTTCCGGGCGCGGCGATGGGCTTGACGATAGGCGATTTTGAGCGACCGCTCCTGATCCCCCGCTTTCGCGGCGATGCCGACAGCACGATCGCGATGCGCTTCAAGGACATTCAGCGATTTCTCAATTTCACGCTTAGCCGTGGTGTGGCGTTTGTGCTGCGTCTCGAACCAAAAGCGGCACCGCGTGAAATAGTCAGAGAGATCGTCGCGAACACCATTGCGAACCGCTTGGCGCTTTTCATAAGCCAGACGCTCTTTGCGCCAAACGCGGCCATAGCCGGGATAGCGGTCAGAAATGCGGTCATATCCTTCATAGACTGCAACGCCAAAAATTGTCAGCCCAATCAGCAACAAGGCAATCGCAACCAGAGAATCGAGCCCAAATATGTTCGGGAACATGCCGGCGATCACCGCGCCGGGCGAGATATCGAACATTGAAAACCCGGCCAACGATCCTGACTCTTGCGCGGCATGGAGCGCGATTTCCACCGCGTCTCGGAAGTGAGCGATGAAGAAATTCAACAATATACCGCTAATGATCAGCATCGCCGCAATCACACCGCCGGCAATTTGGAAGCCGCGATCCGGGTGATTGAGATAGCGCAGACCGAAAAACCCGGCGAGCACACCGGTCAGAACGTTGACGGCGCTGATCCCGAACGCCACCATCATGCCGCCCATGAGGCCGGACGATTGGGCATCCTTAAACAAGAGCGCGTTAAAGCAGCCCTCGACGATCATAATCAGCAGCAAAATGGCGAGGGTTTGTTCGACATTTTTCTTGATGTCAGGGGTGCGTTTGCCAATGCGGTCCTCGTGCTGCTGCTTAAAGTGCTGCAGTTCGACAACCGTCGCATCATGATGATCGCGCGCCGTTTCGGCATCATCGACTTCATAATGGCGAAACTCGTTTTCCTCCGCTTTGATGACCTCGCGGAGATGTTCGGGGTGAATGTCTGCAGGCGTGCAGTCTTGAATGAAGTTACGAACACTGGCGGCAGTGCCGCTCATCCACGTCTCAAGCCCGCGGCGCACACCACCCGCGCGCTCGGCAATCTCTTGCTCGCGTTCGCTCCATTGATCTTCGGTGATCGCCTCAGACGCGGGCACGGCGTCGGCGGCATCGGCATGCGCGATTTTACGCGTCCGCCCACGACTGAAACCGAGGTCTCCATCGGCCAGCTTGCCTTTCAGTCCATGCTTGCGCAGAGACTCCTTCGTTTTGAATGTGCGAATGGCTGATTGGTAGCCAATATCTGCGCCCCAGCGCACCGATTTTCTGCTCATTTGCCCTAATCCCATTAACAAACGCGGCCCATAAATTAACTCTACTGAAAATCGGTGCAGGGCCTTAACAACCGCCTAACACGTTACTCGCTCGTAAGGCGAGCAGGGCTTAATTTTACGTCATTAAGAATTGTACGCTGAATTTATTGAAGATTTTATCAGGCGCTCCCTGTCGCTTCAGCTGAGAATTTCAGAGCGTCTACCGCGCGAGGGACAGAATCGAGTCGCATAGGATCGCAAACATCGGCATGTATCGATCCAATCGATGAGCGCCCCCGCCCTCCCCGCGTGGCGAGTCATTCTAGGTGGACAAAGACCCCCGCCCGCAGCTCTGCGGGAGACGGGTCGGCACGAGACGGACAGCATGCTGTCGCCTCGCATCACATGGCCTAACCGCCGGACCTAAGCCGTGTCAGGCCGGGATGTGTAGCGCATCGCGCGTATGGATGATTTCATCCTCACCAGGGTCGGATTTAATCCAGCGAGCCGGCTCGCTTAGCGTCCCAGGTTTTCGGTTTGGGTGTCGTCTGATCACCTGGCTGGGGGGCAAGGCAGTATCATCAAATAAATGATCGCGCGTTGCACTCAGCAGCTGAAAAAAACTCGGAAGAAGCGGATCATAGATTTCTGAAAAGAGCGGTATGCTGAGGAGCGATTCAAAGTGCTGTCCAGCCTCATGCTCAAAATAGCGCACCTTTTGCCTATCCGCTCCAGAGGCAAAGAGGGCCGCAACGTAAGTCCGAGAGGAATGGTTGACGCTAATCAGCGTGTCGCACCGCCCATGCAAGATCATGACCGGACACCCTGGCGCGGAAGCGTTTGCAAATGTCTCGCGCGCGCCGGAGCGTAGTCTTCTGCCTGCGAACCCGCCTTTTTTTACCAGTCTTCTTAGCTCTAGCGCATCGTCGACATCAGGCAGCGGACTGCCATTCTTATACAGCGTGCCCGCGCCACCGCCGGGCGATAGCCCGCTGCTCAGCGCGCCATAGAAACGGATTGTTTCGGGGTCCGCTGGACCAAGCTGCTGCAATGTGTGTCCGGATTCATCCGTGGTCGCCAGACGGACCGAAGCCCCAATTGGGTCAGCCTCGACCGGATAGCGGCCGTTCGCGCAGACAAATGCGTGACTGACCGCCGGCCATACTTGCATGAAAGACATTGCATGCAACAGGGGCTCCCCGCACTTTGGGAACCCCGTCGCGCTGATTTTGCTGAGCGCGTCTGTCGCGCGCTCTTGCGCACTCGCGCCCTCTAAAAGCCCCACTTTTGCGAGCCGTTCTGACCACGCAGAAAGTCGTTTGGTATGGGCCAGATTCATCTCGGCAAACGGCATCTTTTCGAGCGTTGGGGAGAGAAGCGCGGCGGGAATCAGCATGTTCATCGCGGTCGCATAGTCGATCAATGAGCGGCCAGATCGATCGACCCGCGTTTCACCGACAAAAACTTTGATGGGTTTGCGCAAATAGGTTGTAATGTTCGGTTCCACGACGACGGCCGCGTGTAAGCGGCCTGCCTTGTCGCGTTCCACGCCCTTCAACACGGCCCCGCCGCCATTTGAGACGCCGGCCGCGATGACTTTAAGCTTAGCCGGTTTGAATGCGCCGGGAGACACATGCGATCTATTGAGCAAAAGGCGCGACGCATACTCAGCTGTTGCAAGAACCGCTTGGGGCCAAAACGCTTCTACATTCTCACCGCTATAGGCGTGTTTTAAGGCGACGGAATGCGGCGCCGACTTGATGAAGCGTTTCAAAGCGGGTGTCGGCTTGAGGCGAAAATTCGTTGGGGCGTCCGGATGCTCAACCGGCTCAAAATCCGGACCGAAGCAAAGATCCTGAGCCAATAATTGAGCGCCACCTGTGCCTTTGTCCGTTAAAGCGATGGCGCATCCCAAAGGCAGCGCCCAAAGCCCAATATCGCCGATCGCTCCCATCACGCCGCGCGAGCCAGAAGACGGCGCGACGACAAGCGTGGGACGATCGGTATCGAAGTTGCTGGGGATCAGAACCGATACGGTGATCGGTTGAGTCAAACCTTGCAAGCGGATGAGCGCGAGGTGTTCCCACCCCTCAACCTGCCGGAATGCGTCGCGTCGAGTGAGACTTGGATCCGAGAGATTTATCAGATCTCTGATATCCTTTTGAACCGCTGCCATTCTAGGCGTCGCCCCCAATGGCCGTTCGGGATTTTTGAGGTTTTCGATGCCGAGTCCGGCGGAGAGCAAATCGTCTTTACCAGCGCGGAAAATAGGCTCTGACTCCCAAATGACATGCCATTGATCCACCAGCTCAAATTCCTGCCTATTCAGATTAGAATCGATAAATCAGTCGGATGTCATAGGTCTGCGGCGCCGCGTAAAAGCCTGTCTCAACACCCGGAAACGCCGCCAGGTTAAAGCCTTGGACGAGAATGTCCTCGTCCCCGATATTGCGTATGCCCGCCCGGGTTTCCCAACGCTCATCTTTGGTTTTGAGCGAGACAAATGCATTTGAGAGCCAGTACGCGTCTTGCCTGAGGTTGGGTGAGTCGGTGACTTCGTTTGCATAAGAACTGCGATACGCAAGGTCGCCGTGAAGCGTCGCGGTCAGCGTATCCGTCACGTCAAACTCATACGTCGTGGCAAAGCTGCCGCTGACCTCAGGCGTGTTGACCAAGTCGCGGTCGCTGACATCGGCCACGACGCCGCCAATCTGGATATCAAATTCGTCATATTGCGCATCCAGCAAGCCGAGCGACGCCGACAGGGTCAGCGCGTTGGTTGGCTTCGCGAGCACCTCTAATTCCAAACCTTGAATGGTGGCCGCCGCGGCATTTGTGAACAAGTCGACGAACACGCCCGAAACCGGGTCGGCGCCAAAAGACGTCACCTGAATGTCGGTATAATCATTGTAGAAATAGGCGGCATTTGCGATCAAGCGGCCATCATTCCAACTCGATTTCACGCCCGCCTCATAAGCCCAGACAAATTCCGGTTTGAAAGGCTGGAAGCCAAATTCACTATTCGCCCGCCCGGAAAATCCGCCACTTTTGAAGCCTCTTGAGGCTGACCCGTAAAGCAGCACATCGTCGGAGACGTTGTAAGCTAGCGAAATCCTCGGCGTGAACGCTTCAAAATCATCTTCCCCTTCGATGACGACGCCAGGCGTTCCCACCCCGGCCAAGAAAGGTGGGGTATCCTCGATGACAGAAACCGCGGGATCGAAGTAATTCTCAAATTGCCGCGAGGACTCTTTGTTCTCAATTGTATAACGCGCGCCGAGGCCTAGGCTCAATCGCTCGGTCAATTGATAGGACAGGTCCCCAAAGACGGCATAAGAATCAGTGATTTGGTCAGTATCCGCGAGCGATGATGTCGCCAGGCCAAAGGCGGTGACGGGGAACCCGAACAGCGAGGCCGAAAGATTATCGACCCCGCTAAACGTCAAATCGTCATCATGGAAGTAATATAATCCTCCCGTCATGTTCAGGGGACCGCCAGCGTCATAGGCGGCGCGAAGCTCCTGACTGAACTGCGATTGCTCTTGATCGAGATAAACATCTAGGAGTTTGAGCGGCGACCCATCGGTGTCGAGATTGAGTTCAAAATCGAAGCTCCGATAGGACGTTATCGATTCCAATGTCCAAGCATCGCTGATCTCTAGATTTGCGCGTGCGGTGAGTCCGAACGCATCGATGTCAGAGAGCCCGCCGGCGTTTACATCCACTTGGAACGGGTCCGTTGCAGCCTCAAATGTCTGCAAATTGGTTGGCGCTCCGATCGGATCTGGAATGCCCGTTACGGCAGTCAGACGCGACGGATTGCGCGATGTGTCTGGGCGGTCTTGGCGAACATCCAAGGTGATGTCGAAATTGAACCGATCGTTTGGTGTAAAGTACAAGCCAGCGCGCCCAGACAGACTTTTCACATCGCCATCATCTTCCCCCGTAAAAATGTTGTCATTGTAGCCATCGCGTTGGGTGTAAGCGAACGCCGCCTTTGCTCTTACACGACCTTCCACGAGGGGGCCGCTTAGCCGTCCTTTCGCGATAATCGAATCAAAGTTGCCAAGACCAACCTCGGCATAGGCTTCAAGCGTATCGGTCGGGCGTTTGGAGACAAACTTGACCGCCCCGCCAATTGTATTTCGGCCATACAGCGTCCCTTGAGGTCCACGTAGAACCTCAACACGCTCGACATCGAAAAGTTCCAGAAAAGCGGCTTGGGAACGCGCGATGAAGACATCATCGACATACACACCGACACCGGCATCCGCGAATGCCAGGCTATCATTCTGACCGACCCCACGCAGATAGACCACAGCGTTCGACGCGTCGCCTTCATCGAAATAGAAATTCGGTGTGACGTATTGTAATCCTGAAACATCATCTGCCTGCAAATCGGATATTCGCGACTCGCCAAAGGCGGACACAGCGATGGGAACATCCTGCAAAGACTCTGCGCGGCGCCGTGCTGTCACCACGACGGTATCGAGGCGCCCTTCTTCAACTGCCTCCGACGCCGCCGGCGCTTCCTGTGCGGCCACAGGCATTTCGAATAGCGACAGGACAAGCAAACAGGTGGCGAGCGTCTGGACAGACGGGTCCCGCTTGAGAGCACTCCAATTGAGAACGTGATGCCAATTTTGGTCCATTTTTTTCCTCCCAGCTTATGCTGAACTGCTGTCAGCTTGGAGCAGGAGTGTTGAATGCGATTTGTCTTTTGGCGATGACGAATGCCACCTTTGCGCGAGGACAATACCGCTCAATGAGCGAAAGGATTCGCCGTTTCCAGGCGCTCAAATGAGGCGCTATAGGTCGTGAGGGGTCCGCAATCGAAACCTGGTCGGTGTGTGCCCCGTCCATTTTTTGAAGGCTCTCGAAAAGCTGCGAAGATCTGAAAACCCCAGTGTCACAGCCACCGCTTTTGGGGCTTCGCCGCGTCGCAAGAGACGTTTTGCACGGTCGGTCAAAGTTGCCGCTCGCAGATCCCGGAACCGAGTATTTTCAGCGGCAAGCCGCCGGCGCATGGTCGCAAGGCTCATCCCAAGCGATGCTGCGATCGCCTCTTGGTCACCCCCGCCAGCTTCGATCAAGCTGGCAACTCGGTCAGACCATGTCTCTGTGTTTTCTTCAGAAGGATCCTTCGACGCGTTTAGGTTCGCAGCATCAAATATGCTGAGATAATCGTTTTCGCCGACAGGGCGCACGGCCAAGTCAGCAATGCGTCCGTCATAGTGCAGGCTATAACAATCCGCATCGAACTCGATCGGTGCCCCAAAGTATTTCAGAAAGGCGCCTGACGGTTTGTGCGCCAATCGTTTGGTGGTCACTTTTAGAATTTTTCGATCCAGACGCGTGCTGGTCAGGGCTTCAAACAAAGCATGCAACGAGAACAAAATACTTTCCATGAACGCATTGCTTTGATGCCTGAAACGCTCCGTGGTGTAAGGAAACTTACGATCGTCGATACGATAGATGAGCTTTTTCGCCGTCATATCGACGCTGTTAAAAGGCCCACCATGGGCGATATTGTACCCTTTGGCCAATCGCTGAAACACGTGCGCCAATCGGGCATCGTTTGGCAGCCCACTCAACAAAAACGGCATTGTGCCAACCACGATTTGCCGCGCCGATCCTTTGCACGTTTCATCGCCGGATGTTTCGATCAGCCGGCGCAAAATACGCGCCCAATCTGTCAGTCTTAATGCCGCATTGTAAGCCGGCTCGAATAGGGTCTCCGGCAATCCGAGTGCGCTTAATAACTGATCTTTGTCTAAGCCACATTCGTCGATCAGCGGCTCGAGATAGGCAAAATCTTTATGATCTAGAACCAGCGTCATAATGGCGCTCCGGGCTTACTCTCAGGCTGAAAGGTAGTCGACGAATGGCTGAACCGCCAAGCGTTTTCTATGTTTAGGGTTCTGAAACGGACGGGTCGGTCCCTGATGTGAAGCGCGCAGATGCGGCGCTCCGTTTTGCTTTGATGCTCCCAATGAGCGCGCTCAAAGCACGACCTGGAGCGCTTCGCGCCTACTACAATGTGGCGCGTGCCGCTCGGCTTAGATACTTAACCCGCGCGCATTGTTCCCACATTTTGCTCGATTATAGATGTCAGAAAGTCTGGCGAGGCATAGGGCGCTAAGAAGTCTCCATGCGGGGCATAGGCGACCGGAATAGAGAGGCGCTCAGCTTCTGAATTCAGTTGGGTCTGCCAGTGCTCCGGCGTTTCTGCGCCCGAGAATGCGACCGATCGAACACCTGAGAACAGGCCATCTTTGAGCAATGGGTCAGGCTTCAGTGACGTGCGCATATCATAATCTATGGTTTTCCAATCCACCCGTTGAAACAATTGCCCGGCGGCGACGAAATCTGCCGGGTTCGTTTCCAAATAGCGCACATCCCCGCCGCTTTGATGCATTAGAAGACGATAAAACTCTAAGGGCTTGTGTCTCATTCTGTGCTTGATTCCAGCGGACGCAATCTTCACGCCGGCACTGGAGTGGAGCATCAGCCGAAACATTTCTTGCAACCATTTCGGGCGAAACACATCCAGGATGTCTTTGTTGAAAACGACGTTAGAATATATGGACAGCGATATATCCGGCGAAAGCAAGGACAGGCGATAGCAAACCGGATTGGCGCTCCCCATACCGAGCAAGACCACGTGCTGCAATTGCAATTGCGAGATCAGTCTTTGAACTAACACGGCCTCAGCGGCCGCTGCTGCGCCTTGATCGATAAGGTCACTTTCAAGCAAGGCTGCGGGCAGTGGCGAGGACGAGCCGAACCCAAGTCGCTCCACGAAGACCACTTGCATACCTTTCGCCCACATCCGCTCACAAAATTCCATCGATGGCGGCATTGAAAACTCGACCGAATTCAGAATGAGGAGCGGTCTCAGCTCAACGGTTTGACCGCGATAGATCATGGCGCGAAAAGCAACGTTTGAGCCATCTAGGGAAACGAATTGCTCTCGACGAGGCGACCAAACATGGTCGGATCCTCCAAGAGCGTTCCGGAGAGGGGATTGCAGTGCCGTCAATACGAAGCTCGCGAGACCTATTGGTGCAAAAGACTCCAATCGATACGGCGCTAACTGAAAGCGCCTAGACGGAGTGGAATACCTCGAACACGTCTCATGTCCAGGACAATCTCACTTCGCTGCTTGGCTGAGAAGCCGTAGTGTTTGCGCCCCACGCGCCGAAACGCGGATGTGAGTCAATTGTGTTGGGATGCCGTAAAAGAGGTCGTTCGCAATGCCGGCATTGGGTCATGAACGGCCAGTGCCGCCTGTGCCTTCATCCTGAGCCCTCTACCCGGTCGGGGGTCGACGAATAAAGCGTTGAGCTTCCCGGATGCTCGTCTCGTCCTTCGACTTCGCTCAGGATGAGGCTTAGACGAAAAGGCCAAAAGACGCTTTGTCGTCCCGGCATAGGTCGGGATCTGATACCGCGCTTCCTATAGCCTCCGCGTGAGGTCCCGGGTCAAGCCCGGGATGAGCGGCCGAGGGACCAGGTCCGTCCCCTCCGACGCGGGGAGGAGACACAAACTCAGCACCCCAACGAAGGCTCTCCCGAGCGCAGCTTTGCAAATAAAGCGTTCGACGCATTGCCTCGGCGAAGCTCGATTTATCGTCCGATCAAATGCGCGCCTCAATCGTCCGTTGAGGCATCTGCGGTGTGCGCGTGGCGATCAGTTTATCCAAGTTTTGAGCGGCGCCGGCACGAAGAGACGCTATCTCATCTATCAATCCTTGTGCGTCTCGCGCGGCCTCCTCGTCTTTTGGTCGGCCATATCCTGTCAAACGGTGCGCGCGGGCCCATTTCCTAAGGGCGGCATCATCCGACCAGCGTGTTTGCGTTTCAATTTCAACGCGGTACCGCTTGGGAAGCGTCACCAGGTCTTCTTCATATGGGATCGGCGCTGAGAGCGCATTCTTGGACGCGTCATCCAAATAATTCGCCTCGATATAGGCGATTGCGGCAACACTGAATGACACTAAGCCATCACGGATGACTTTTGGCGTGATCTTACCGGGCTCAAACACGGGTTTCGGTATTTTGTAATTGAAGGCTCTGGCGGTACAATCGACGAACAGCGTGCCCTTTGGCACCTGTTGAACCGCGCCATCCAGGTGCATCACACCTGGCGCTAGCGCCGTCACGCGACGACCGCGCATAGTGTTTCCAACCATTTGCAGAATTTCAAGTTCGCCCCGAGAAATCGTCGCGCCGTGAAACATGGTTGGATAGACCGATCGATCAATTCGGAACAGCTCGTCTCGCGCCTCAAGCTCAAGATATAAGCGTTCTGTGTTCTCTGCGACAGAGCTTGCTTTCAAACGGTTGCGTTGGCTTTGCAGCATGCGCAGATATCCGGCGTTTCCGGGCTGCGCGGTTTCGCGATTGGTCAACCAGGAATCACGCGGCCTGACCCAGCATATTCGATCAGGCTCGGCACCGTTTTGGATCAGCCAGATGACGACATCCATGGCCGTCTTTCCGCCACCGAGGATGGCAAAATTATCAACCCCCTCGAAAGCCTTTGTCAGCCTCGCAGGTGTCGTGAAGGGCGTCCCTGCGGCGATCGTAAAACTCGGCTTATGCGTTTCCGGTGTTTCCACGCCAAACCATGTCGTGTCGACGAGCGATTTTGCGACGCGCACAGAACGTTCCTGACCGGTTTTCAGATTTCGGATCCGATGCCCAGATGTCCAATCGCCGATATAGTCATGCTCACTTAGAAACTTTACGCGTCCCGATTTCAGCAAGCGCGCTCGCATCACGTCCTGAAAATGGGACAGCACTTCTGCGCCCGTTGCTTGCTCAAAAAGCCCGGCATTTATCCCAGCGGTCTCGATCTGATTGGAGCCGAGCGGCCTCGATCCTGCGCCATAATAAACGGATGGCTGATGCAGCCGCACAAAGGAGTAGGCATCGTTCCAATGCCCACCAGCATGATCGCGTCGGTCGACCAAAATCATGGTGGCCTCTGATTGGGTCAGCATCTCATCGGCGAAGATGACACCTTGCGCGCCAGCACCGACAATTAAATAATCTGCTTCTAAGGTCATGGATCTTACCTTTTGAGTGGCCTGAGCACGCGATCGGCACGCAGCGATGACCTGCAACCGAGGCACGAACGCCCCGGCTGCGGCACCCCGTATTTAAAGACTTATCCGTCTGTTTGTCCCGACGCCATGGCATGAACCGCGGCTGCGTTGAGCATCTGGCCACCAATCGCCCAGTCTCCTTGCTCGATCTCGTTGATACGCACCCAGGTGACGGGCCGCATGGCTTCGCCCTCGACCGCGACCATGGCGTCGGTGACTTGGCTAATGATTTGTTCTTTCTGTTGATTTGAAAAGACGTCTTTGATGACGTCAATCGTTACGAGTGGCATATCTTTTTCCTTTCATGCAATCGCGCCGGCTGATCCGGCGATGGGTGAGGAAATGCCAGCGTCCGCAGGTTTGGAATAGTTCAGTTGATGAAGCAAACCACTTCAGGTTATGAAGTAGCGCGCTTCAGAAACTGAAAACGCGTACATAAAAGGGACGAAACATGAGATACAAGCAGTTCTGCCCCATCGCAAAAGCGACTGAAATTCTCGGCGAAAAATGGACCATTCTGATCGTGCGAGAAATTCTCATGGGCGGGCGCCGATTCAATGAGCTCCAACGCGGCCTCGGTGGCATATCAACCGCGCTTTTGACGAACCGGCTTAAATCCCTGGAAGCGCAAGGCATGATTGTCCGCCGACGGGCACACGGCCAAAACTCCTATGAGTATCATCCGACGAAAGCCTGTGAAGCCCTGCTACCGGTTCTGATTTCGCTTGGCGAATGGGGGTTATGCTGGGCAAAGCATACGCTTCTAGACGATGATTTTGATGTTGAATTTTTGATGTTCTACCTCGAACGCAGCATCGACTCCTCTGCCATTCCTGGCTCAAAAGCGGTGATCCGGTTCTTGTTTACCGACTTAGAAGAACAGCGTGAATGGTGGCTGCTCGTCACAGACGGAACGCCACAGCTCTGTCTGAGAGACCCTGGTCTAGATGTTGACGTGTATCTGACGGGAACGGTTCGCGCGATGACGGACGTTTGGATGGGCGACCGAACGTATCGCGAGGCCATTAAGTCAGGTGATCTCGACATCCAAGGGGATCCAGCGCTCACAAAAAATGTCCGCGCTTGGCTGAAACCAAGCGTTTTTGAAGCGTCCGCGCGCGAGCCCGTATCCGCTTAGCGAGCGAAAGCAGACACTCGCTGAGAGGCTGGAATTATCCGATAAGGGTCGGTCGTCGGCGGTTGAAGACTATGATAGTTCGAAAGTATGGCGAGCACCTTTCGATATCTGACCCACCCTCAAGTCCTAATCGATCCGAGCGTTCTCGTTCCAGATTGGGGGTTGTCACAAACTGGCTTGAAACGCGCCTTGGCATTTAAAAAGTCCGCTGTTCTTCAAGACACAAAATCGGTTTTTTCCAGTGGCGAACGGAAGGCGAGGGAAACAGCGGATGTTTTGGCGTCGGAAATCGGCGTTGAGGTCGTAATTCGCGAACGCACACATGAGAACGACCGTAGTGCAACAGGCTTTCTGAAACCATCAGAGTTTGAAACCATAGCGGACCAGTTCTTCGCTAAGCCGTACGAAAGCGTTCGAGGATGGGAGAAGGCCGTGGACGCCCAAAGCAGAATTATACAGGAAACGGAACAAATCTTTCGCGATGCGCCCGAAGGCGACATCTTAATGGTCGGACACGGTGGTGTTGGCACACTCCTGCTTTGTTACTTTTCCGGACACGATATCGATCGAAAATACGATCAGGTCGGAGGAGGTGGAAATCTCTTTGCGCTCGATCTTGAAACGCGACGTGTTGTGCATTCTTGGGTGCCGATGGAACGCGTTTGAAACACGCCATAGGGTGCCGTCAGTCTCATGCGAACCGGTCTCGAGCATCTTTTGGAATTGGGACTCTTACCCAGCCAGACGCCGGCGCCTTCGTCGAACCCAGCCGAAATCAGATCGTGAGCTTGGACCTCAATCCATCATATCAGCGTAAAGCGTATTGAACCAATCCGGCCGGTCATCTTCGACCAGCTCAAAACGTCCATGAGCGGTCTTCGCGAGACGGCGCGGGGCTTTGTTGAGCGCAGAAGCATCAAAAATCAAAGCCACATCAGCCATCAGAACGGCCTGCCGGATAAGCGTTTTGTTTCGCGCGTATCGCTGACGAACTTTGTTGTCCGGAACGGGGTGACCGCCCTCAGCGATGCGGGCGTTCACCCGAGCCACTGCCAGATCGCCTGAGATGATATCGAGATGAAACACCACAATGCGGAATCCCGCCTCGCGTGCTGTCTTTATCAGGTCCAGCTTCGATCGGTGCGAAAACACCGTTTCTGTAACGAAACTCTCTCTTTTTTGTATAAGCGATTCACGTCGTTCGGCGGCAATCCGACTGGCGGCATAAGAGGCTTCCATAGACGGATCTTTCAATTCATCGCGCTGGATAAAGTCCGCGTTGACGAAAGGCGCGGCGACGCGGTTTTTCAGAACCGTCTCATAGAAGGTTGTTTTGCCGGCACCATTCGGTCCGACGATCAGAAACAGCGTCGGCCGGGCCTGCGCAGATGTCATGCGGGGGTTTCAGGCGCCTGTTTCGTCACCTCACCATCGGCACCGAGACCAACGCCCTTGCCTTCTCTTTTGCGTGCAGCAAAGATGGCATCTTGTTCAGCGGTTTGTCCGGCGGCCTCAACCAGCAGATCCTCAATATAGACCTCCTGCTCTTCGCCCGTCAGGGCATCAGGACTGCGACGTCCTTCAAGCGCTTCGCGAATATGTGTGTAGGTAAATTGGGGCGAGCGCTCAATCGACCGCCCAATCCGCATCCAATACGTGATCTGGCCCGCAATTGAGCGGCTGGACAGCTTCGCTTCACGCCGCACCAGTTCCATCTCTTCGTCAGAGATTTTGATCGATTGTGCCATATCTGTCACCTTTCAGGTAGCAATATGCCACCTCTTGGGGTGTTTTACAAGGCAGACAAGGTCTGTAGCGTCGTCGGAACCCTGATTATACAGTGTTTTCAAAGCAAAGCGATCACGCCCTACTCCCACTCAATCGTCCCAGGTGGTTTTGATGTGATGTCGTAGACAACGCGATTGACGCCTTTGACTTCATTGATAATCCGGGTGGCGACGCGTCCCAGGAAACCGTGCTCGAACGGGAAGTAATCCGCGGTCATGCCGTCCGTTGAGGTCACAGCCCGCAATGCGAGAACGCTCTCATAGGTGCGCTCATCGCCCATCACGCCGACCGTATTGACCGGCAAGAGAACCGCGAAGGCCTGCCAGATTTGGTCATAGAGGCCGCCATTGCGCAGCTCTTCGAGGTAAATTGCATCTGCTTTGCGTAATGTGTCGGCTTTTTCGCGCGTAATCTCGCCAGGAATGCGAATGGCGAGCCCGGGACCAGGGAAGGGATGACGGCCGATAAAAGCGTCCGGCAAGCCAAGCTCTCGGCCTAAAGCCCGAACCTCATCTTTGAACAGATCGCGAAGCGGTTCGACCAGCTGCATGTTCATGCGCTCTGGCAGTCCGCCGACATTATGGTGGCTTTTGATCGTGACCGACGGGCCGCCGATGGCGCTTACACTTTCAATCACATCTGGATAGAGCGTGCCCT
Source organism: Pseudomonadota bacterium (assembly GCA_038531165.1). Taxonomy (GTDB): domain Bacteria; phylum Pseudomonadota; class Alphaproteobacteria; order Caulobacterales; family Hyphomonadaceae; genus Henriciella. The sequence continues at coordinate 25,054 of JBCBBZ010000005.1, read as the reverse complement.
GCGCCAGGAAATCGGCACCGCCAACTTTATTTGCTTCGGCTTCGAACACATCGATGAACAGTTTGCCGATTGTCTTGCGCTTGCGCTCTGGGTCGCTGACGCCCGCAAGCTCTCCTAGGAAGAGATCAGAGGCATCGACGTGGACCAGTGGGATGTTATAATGCTTGCGAAACAAGCTGACCACTTGCTCGCTCTCATTCATCCGCATCAGGCCATGATCGACATAGACGCAGGTGAGCTGACTGCCGATGGCCTCGTGGATCAAGACGGCTGCGACTGAACTGTCAACGCCGCCAGACAGCCCACAAATGACACGCCCTGATCCAACTTGCGCGCGGATTTTCTCAATCGCCTCTTCGCGATAGGCGGCCATGGTCCAATCGCCTTTCAGACCGGCAATCCCGTGGGTGAAATTCCGCAGGATCTGGGCGCCATGCAGCGTGTGCACGACCTCGACATGGAACTGCGTGGCATAGAACCGGCGATCAGGATCAACAATTGCAGCAACCGGCGCGCCGGAGGACTTTGCAATCACTTTAAAGCCCGGCGCCATTTCTGATACATGGTCGCCATGGCTCATCCAGACTTGTTCTTGCGTGCCTGACTGAAATAACCCTTCGAGTAGCTTATCGTCGGCGACCTTTTCGATGAATGCGCGGCCAAACTCGCGGCTTGTGCCGCTCTCCACGCGGCCACCGAGCTGCTCCATCATCACCTGCTGGCCATAGCAAATGCCGAGCACAGGCACCCCCAGCTGAAACACCTCATCGGGCACCCGTGGGCTATCCTCCCAGGTGACGCTCGCAGGTCCGCCAGACAAGATTATGGCTTGGGGGTCATAGGCGCGCAAAAACGGCTGATCGACTTTGTTGAAGGGATGAATTTCGCAATACACGCCGCTCTCGCGAAGTCGGCGAGCGATCAGCTGTGTGACCTGACTGCCAAAGTCGATAATCAGCGCACGTTCATGTTTGTGTTCTGCCATGTGGCCGTTTAGCTGAGTCTTTTGCGGGCCTCAACCGCGGTTTTCACAGCCCAGTTTAGCTCTGGTCCTAACCCCTATTGCGCAATAGTGCGAAGAAGAAGCCATCCGTCCCAGCCGTTCGAGGCGTGAGCCGGACACTCCCGTTCGGGCCTTGCGCCGCGCGGATCACCGCCAAGCCTTCATCGGTCAAAAGCCCGCTTTGCGCGGCGCTCGCGACCGCATCATCATGGCGCCACTCAGAATGAGCCGCTAGAAACGCATCCACCCGATCCTCGTCTTCTTCGACCAGAAAGGAACATGTCGCGTATAAAATGCGTCCGCCCGGCTTGGCATAGATGGCTGCTTTTTTGAGAATATCATCCTGTTGCGCAATCCGGGTTTCTAGCGATTTCGGCTTGACCCGCCACTTGGTGTCCGGGCGGCGCCGCCACGTGCCTGTCCCGGTACAAGGGGCGTCGACAAAAACGCAATCCATCTGCCCTTCCAAAGCAGCGAGGGCGTCTGGCGTGTCGGGGTGGAGCAATTGCACATTGTGTGCGCCCGAACGTTTCAATCGAGGTATGATCGCGCTCAAGCGGCGACCTTCTATGTCATACGCAAAGACCTGCCCTTTGCCGTGCATCGCTGCTGCCAGCGCCAGAGTTTTTCCGCCGCCACCCGCGCAATAATCCAAGACCTGCTCGCCCGCGCCGGCATTGGCCGCGGCCGCGGCGATTTGAGATCCGGCATCCTGAACTTCCACCCAGCCCTTGGAGTAAGCCGGGATGTTCTCCAGGCTCGCCTCCCGCTGCGAGGGATCACGCGCTGGAATATGGTAAGCGTGCCGCAAGAGACGCGACGGTTCAGCCTTCGCGCTGCGGAGCGGCCCTCCCGCCTTTTCGGCATCGACTTTCAACGTGTTGACCCGCAAGTCGACATCTGCGCGCACCGCCATAGCTTGGCCTTCGACGGTGGCGAGCTCTCCGAACGCACGCCTCATGTGCGGGGTCAGCCAGTCTGGAAAGTCGCCCGCAATATGCGGTTCCGCCGTTACATCCGGCGCCATCACCAAGCGCTCGCGCTCTTGAAGAGTCAGCGCTGAGGGCGCATGCGGCTCATCCATCGCATCATCTATTTTGCGAATGTCCCAGTCCCAGGCAAAGCGCAAGGCGCCCAGAACCAGGCCGCGCGGGCTGGCATCCCCCATAGCATGCCCGATAGAGTTTCGCTTGCGCAGAGCATCGAGCACTAAGCCAGAGACCCAAGCCCGATCCTTGGCCCCTGCATATCGGGCGCGCCGTCCCCAGTCTCGCGCTGCCACTTTAACCGGTTGATGCCGACCCAGGACATCCGAGAGCACGTCGATCGCCGCTGCTATTCGTCCACCGTCGCGCATGTTTAGATCCACTCTCAAAATTCTGTCGTGGATCTACTCTGGCGGGACGAGAAAGCAAAGCTTAGTCACTGCGCCAGTTTGTGTTTTGCGCCGTCACGACGGTTCGAGTGACCAAACCAGAGCGTCTTGACCCACCTGGCACTCGACCTTGAGAAATATCCGGTGGGCGTGGAGCGCCCCTCGCCAAAGCTCAATCCAGGCGGCAAGCAAGTCTTCGCGCAGCGGAGAGGAGAGGTCGCGAACAATCCTCAATCCCGTCTGACGGATGCGATATTGGCCGGGCCTAAGCTCGGCGGTGTCGCAATCGTCCCCCATTCCCGCCAGCATCGCTGTCAGAAAAGCAGCTGCGTCCGCGACGGTGCCATCGACCGCATCGATGGCCTGCGCCATTGCAGCGTAGTTTTGCAATCCGATTAAACGCGCCGCACGCTTGGCATGCGCCAGGGCTTTGTCGCGGCCAATCGTATCTTGCAGAGCGCTCAGCCCATTGCGGACATATTCCATGGCATAATTGCGATTGGCTTTGGCCAGTCGGTCTTTGCTCCAATCTTGTGCGGGCGGTTGCGGCTGCTGATCCGACTGAAAGACAGGCGGGCGTTCCTCGGGGGCGAAGCGCAGGCGCTCATCCGCGGTGAGGTCGTGGTCATATTCTTGAAAGTATCCGCAAAGCCCGAACTGCCCGGTGACATCCTCGGACACGCAAACAAACCCTAGTCGGGGATTGCCTAGCGACACCCCATTCTGAGCATACCATCCGTGCAAAAAGCCCCGGCTCGCCTCGACTGGAATGCCGCAAATGGCGGGGCCGGCATACATCCACCTTGGATACCGAAACCGCACCCAGGCCTTTTGCGCACCCTCTTCCATATATTCCACCGCAACCCCGCCAATGCCATTCGACAAGACATGGTATTTCGCGCAGGCAATGGCATGCGGCTCGCCCGCCAATCCAAGCTTTTCAAAGCTCGACAGGAATTTTTCCTCATGCTGGCGACGGAACAATCGAAACATCCAATCATAGACGGTCTGCTTGCTCTCTTCGACGGCAACCATGAGCTGCAAGCCGAGAAAATACTGATGGTGGAGCTGCGCTTGAGCGGCGATGGCACGCGCGGTCATGGTTAAGCAGCCGCCTTCGCGTCAGGTCCAGACGCCGCGAGATGCTGCTCGATGACGCGATTGAACGCATCAAGGGCCCCTTCGAACCGCCCGAACAACATATATTCATTGGCGCCAGACAATAATGTAGACTGAATCCGTTCGCCGATCACAAAGTCCTCGTCCAATGTCTGGCGTGTAATATCATGATTGCGTTTCCAATGCTCGGTCTTATCGGCTTCATGCCGCGGCACAAGCGTGCTCAAACGCATACGTGTGCGCCCTGGGGCAATCGGCTCCGATTGAATCCAAGAGATGTGGTCGGATTGGACCAGCAAGGATGTTGTCGGGAACAGCGAATAGAGCACTTGCGCATGTTCGCGCAGGCGCCACGTGTCTCGGCGCGCTGGATCGAGCTTCGCCATACTGCTGCGCATCAATATGGAGCGCATATGAGATCCAAACATACGATAGGTGGAAAGATTATCCTCGAAAAACGGGCCAATTGTGCTGCGGTGCGCAACCTTGAAGTGATACGCTTCGATCCCGCCTTCGAAGAGAATTTTCCAATTCGCAGCATGTTCCGGAACATCTTGATGGGCGACAACCATATCATCGAGCTGCAAGGCATCGAGTTCAGTCGAGAGGTCGCCGATATGCGCATCAATATCAATGGCCCCGTCTCGATTGGCAGTGACCCAAATCAGACCAAACCGCTCCTCACTAGGAAGCCGGGTTAATCCGAGCTCACGCTTGTCTAAGCCTGAAAACCCATCCGCGAAATGCGGCGCGGCAAGGAGGTCGCCGGTATTGGCATAGGTCCAAGCATGGTATGGGCATGTGAAGCGTTGCTTACAGCCGGACTCGTCCTCCACCAATCGCATACCGCGATGACGACACGCGTTCAGAAAAGCATGCACCTGACCCGACTTATCTCTGGTAATGAGCGCCGGCAGTCCGGCAATATCGCGGCGCAAAAATGCGCCCGGCTGGTCTAATTCGCTACAATGCGCGACCGCAAGCGGACGGCGACGAAAGATTTTCTCGCGCTCAAGGTCAAAACGGGTTTGGCTCGTATAATGGTCGACCGGGCTGCGCGTGACAGCCTCGTCCAGGTAAAAGGATTTCGCAGCTTTGATGCGCAAGAGTTCATCGATTAGTTGCAATTCTGATTCGCGGTTCATACGGGCCTCCTCGTTATCTTCTTTGCATTTGCGCCTTGCGCGCATAGGCGCTAACTTACCACTCGGTAAGTCTCCCTACTTACCAAATGGTAAGACGTCAAGTTTAAAGAGATTTGATTATGGCTGAAGACACGCGCACACGGATCCTGGACACCGCCGAACGCCTGTTCGCCGATCGCGGATTCTACGGCGTTAGCATCGCCGCAATTGCAACCGAGATCGACCTCACAAAACAGGCTCTGTTGCACCATTTTGGCAGCAAAGAAAAACTTTATGGAGAGGTCTTAAAACGGATCTCGCAACGCTTTGAGCTGGATCTGTCGAAGGCGCAGCCGAGCGGAGATGATCCGGTCGAACGCCTTGTGGCGTCGCTGCTCCACTTGCAGACCCGAAATACAGATCAACCCAATGTGATCCACTTATTGATGCGCGAATTGTTAGACAATAAGCGCCGGGCCGATACGGTCGGCACCTGGTATCTTGAGCCCTTCCTGGAGCGATTGACGTGCATGGTCGCGGCCACCCCAAAATATAACGATGCAACCCTAGAAGAGGCGTTTGCCGCGACGTATCAATTGCTCGGTGCGATTAACTATTTTGGCGTCTCACAACCGACGCTGACGGGGATTTATGGTGAGCGTTTTTATGCGAAGATTGAGGCGGATTTTCCGCAGCAATTGGAAGCGCTCATCCGGTCGGCGGTGGCGCCGTGATCACCGTGTCGGCCTAGCCCCGAAACGCAGTGACTTCAATCTCGATCTGCATGACCGGATCGATCAAACCGGCCACAACCATTGTTGCAGCGGGCCGAATATCGCCAAGATACGCGGTTAAAACGGGCTGCAAATCGGGCACAAAAGCGCGGTCAACAATTGTGTATTGTACGCGAACCAGATCGCTGAGGGCGAATTCGCCTTCGCTCAAGACCGAGACAATCGTCTCAAAACAATTGCGCGCTTGATCTTCGACGGTTTCGGGCATCGTCATCGTCTCGTAATCATAGCCGGTGACCCCCGAAACGAAGCACCAATCGCCTTGCACGACCGCCCGCGAATAGCCCATCTTTGTCTCAAAAGGAGATCCGGTTGATATGTATTGACGGGGCGACGGCATCGGCGTTTCCTTTACTCAAGTTGCCAAACCGCTTTACACCGATTGGCAAAGATTGGGAGGCGTAATCCATGCATACGATAGTTTTGATTTGTTCCGCGAGCCTTGTTATTTTGACGCTTCTGCTGGCATTTTGGACGAGCGTTCAGCGCGGCGCGAGCCAGACGATTGCCTATGGCGCGCCCCTTGAACCGACCTCTGCCATGGCAAAAGCACAGCGCGCACATGGTAATAGCGCAGAGTATGCGGCGCTCTTAATCGGCTTATTTCTGACCGTTGGCTTTGCCTATGCGGAGCGCGATCTCGGGGCCTTGGTCAGTTGGACGATTATCGCTGTGACCCTCTCAAGGCTCGTGCACGCGATTGGTTTTTTGATCTGCAAGTCGCTCGACGCGCCGCACGTGCTCAAAGCGATTGGCGCGCTTGTGACGTATCTCGGCGGGCTTATGCTCGCCGGTCTTGCAGTATCGCAACTCATCTGAGCCTATTCCCCTTCGAAGTTCGGCGTCCGTTTTTCTAGGATCGCGTTGACGCCTTCGATATGATCCTCAGTGTGGTGCATCAGCGACTGTGCGGCGGCCGACATTTCCATGATCGCCTCATAGCTTGCAGTGGTGCCATGGCGGAGCAAAGACTTCGCCACCCGCAGGCTTTGCGGCGGTTGTTCGGCAATTCGGTTGGCCAGGGTCATCGCTTCGTCCAGCAGCGTTTCGCCGGGCACCATGCGCGATGCCAAACCCCATTCGACGGCGGTGGTGGCATCGATGACATCGCCTGTAAACAGCAGCTCCGCCGCCCGGCTGGCACCGATGATCCGCGGCAGCAACCAGGCGCCGCCATCGCCCGGGATCAAGCCGAGCTTTAAGAAGGTCACACCAAACCTCGCCTTTTCGGATGCAATTCGAACATCCGCCATACAGGCGACATCGCATCCAAGACCGATGGCCGCGCCGTTAACAGCCGCAATCAGAGGCGTTTCGAGATTGTAGAGCGACTTGACGATCAGATGGATATTCTTGCGATAGCCTTCGCGCACGCGATAAGGGGAGCCGGCAAATGCCCCGCTTCGATCGCGCATCGCTTTGACATTTCCACCGGCCGAGAAGGCCCGACCGGCGCCGGTTAGAATGGTGCATCGAATATCGGAATCGGCTTCTATTTCGGCGCATGCGCCGGCGACCAGAGCGCCGTCTCCTTCTTCGCCCAAGGCATTTAATGTGTCAGGGCGGTTCAGAGTGAGAACGGCAATTGGACCTTTTTTTTCCAGCGTAATCATAGACATTTCAGCTCCTCCGGATCTTTCGGGACTGCTTTGACAGAGACAGCGGAGCCTGTCACCACTTGCCTTGCGGCAAGACGTTCGGGACCCGGCACATGAACACAATCGCTCATATGGTGCTGGCCTCCGCAGCGCTGGCGCGTCGGGATCAAGCGAAGAAGAATTGGGCCGCACTTGCAGGCGCTATTGCGCCAGATGCATCGATGTTCGTGTTTTTCGGTTGGAGCCTTGTCCAAGGTTGGAGCGGGGACGAAACTTGGAACGTGCAATACTGGACGCAGCCATGGCAGACGCTTGGTGCGATCTCGAATTCTTTCATTCTGTTCGGGCTGTTGCTGGCATTCACCTTATGGCGCAATCGGCTCGCGCTCACGGCATTTAGCGCAGCGGCGCTTTTGCATCTCGGATTGGATTTCCCGCTCCATGCGGATGACGCGCATCGTCATTTTTGGCCACTGACAGACTGGCGTTTTGTTTCGCCCGTCTCTTACTGGGACCCTGACCAGAATGGCCTGATCGGGAGCGCCTTCGAAACCCTGCTCACGCTGCTCGCGACGGGGATCTTATGGCTGCGATTCCAAGCGCTTCGCTGGCGCGCTTTGTTGCTCAGCTTGGCGGCCCTGCAAAGCCTTTCATTTGCCTTGCAGGTCGCCTGGATCGTGAACCGATAGAGCCTTGCGGCGGCCTATACCTTTAGCGTCGGCGGACGCCGCCGCCGCTTGCTCTGTCGCGTCTTAGACAACGGCTTTATTCGGCCGCGGCCTTCAAATCGGTTGCGCTGAGCGCCGTGTAGCGGCGCATGTGGTGGTCGATATTGCCGAACTCACTATCGATCATTGTTAGGCGTTTAAAATAATGCCCGACGGCAAGCTCTTCGGTCATGCCCATGCCGCCATGGATTTGGATCGATTCCTGGCCGACAAAGCGACCGGACTGACCAATTCGGACTTTCGCCGCAGACACCGCTTTCTTACGTTCAACGGCGTCTTCGCCGAGTTTCAGTGTCGCCATATAGGTCATCGAAATGGATTGCTCATGCTCCATAAACATGTCGACCATTCGATGCTGAAGCACTTGGAACTTGCCGATCGGTGTGCCGAATTGTTTGCGTTGGCGGGAGTATTCGACGGTCATTTGATGGGCGACGCCCATGGCGCCAACCGCTTCGGCGCAGGTCGCTGCCGTCGCTTCATCCACGACTTGCTCGATCAGACCGAGCCCCTCGCCCTCAGCACCGATCAGAGCGTCCGCGCCCACGGCGACGTTTTCGAGATAGACCTCAGAGGCGCGGCGACCATCCACCGTCGGATAATCACGCGTGGTGACGCCATCAGCATCTTTGTCGACGATGAAAATCGAAATGCCGCCTTCATCGCGGCGATCGCCGCCCGTCCGAGCGGTAACGATCAGCTTGTCCGCCCACGGCGCGCCAATTACAACAGCTTTGTGACCATTGAGCACGTAGCCCGCGCCATCTTTCTTGGCCGTGGTTTCCAAATCTGCGAGATTGTAGCGTCCGCGCGGTTCAGCATAAGCAAATGCAAACGTGCTCGCGCCGCCCATAATCGCTTGTAAGTGCTCTTCTTTCTGGGCGTCTGTGCCCGCATGTTTGAGGAAGCCGCCGGCGCAAACCACGCTCGGGACAAAAGGTTCTACGACGAGGCCTTTGCCAAACTCTTCCATGACGACCATCGCGTCGATCGGGCCGCCACCGAGGCCACCATCGGCTTCGCTGAACGGCGCCATGAGGAGACCCAGTTCAGCAAACTGCGCCCACATTTCCGGACGCCATCCGGTCTCGCTTTTGACCACGCCCATGCGCGTATCAAAGTCATATTGCTCGCGGATCAGCCGGGCCAGGCTGTCGCGGATCATGGTCTGTTCTTCGGTGAAATTAAAGTCCACGATGTGGTCCTCCCATCAATTTTGTTCTGTCTTTGCGTCCAATAGAGCGGCGCAGGTTCCAATCAAGTCTGTATTTAGCTCTGGCAGCGGATCTACCTTCGGCCGCGTGACCAAAGTAACGGAGTCGCGGCTGCCATCGTCCCAGTTTACAGAAACAGTAAGCGGCATGTCATCGAGAACGAGAATGGTCTCTTCGCTCGGCTCCTCGCCTTTATAGGCGATGTCGATGCTGTGCGCGGCGCGCGGTTCGCCCATCAAGTAAAACTCGGTCGACTGACCGACACTGAAGGTGGCCCCTTCATCGGTTGCGATTTCGACCGTAGCGCCTTCGGTTAATGGCCACAGAGCGGCAAGCGCTTGCCGCTCTTCTGAGGTTGGCATTTCGAGATTGCAGGTATTGAAGTAAATACCTGAAAACAAGGCAAAATAATCAGTTGCATCGCCCTCGGACCAGTCGGCTTCCGATTGGAAGATCGCAAAGTCGTCGCCCTGCACCAATAGCGTTTCGCGGAAATTGTCAGTATTCCCGTCAAACGCACTCGTCCAAAAGATCGACGAGCCCGGCCCCATCGGAACAGGGCCTTCCGGCGCCGCATGAACGGCCCCGGACGCCAAGACAAGTGCCCCGATCGAAACGACACACCGCACGAACTTACAGCCCCAAAATCATTTTCGTGATGATGTTGCGCTGAATTTCATTGGATCCGCCATAGATCGAGGTCTTGCGGAAATTGAAATACGTTGGCGCGGCATAATGCGTATAGTCTGGACCGATTGGGAATTCATTCGATCCATCCTCCGGGAAGCCGCGGGCATAGGGCGCACCATATGAGCCAACCGCTTCCAGCGTAAGCTCTGTCAGGCGTTGCTGGATTTCAGTGCCTTTGACTTTCAAAATCGAGCTCTCTGGTCCCGGACCCTTGCCTTCGGACTCGCGGGCAAGCGTGCGGAGCTCGGTAAACTCTAGCGCCGTGAGATCGATCTCAAGCTGACTGATTTTACGCGCGAAAGAATCGTCTTTGATCAGCGGTGCGCCATCGAGGAGTTCGGTGGACGCAATATCGCGAAGCCGCTCAATGCCGCGCTTCGAGCGGGCGACGCCCGCGATTCCAGACCGTTCGTGGGCGAGCAAGAATTTCGCATAGGTCCAGCCTTGGTTCTCTTCACCGACCCGGTTTTCCACCGGAACGCGAACATCCGTCAGCCAGACCTCATTCACTTCGTGCCCACCATCAATCGTGATGATCGGCCGGACCTCAATGCCGGGTGTGTTCATATCGACCAAGATGAAGGAAATCCCTTCTTGCGGTTTGGCGGCGTTTGGATCCGTCCGGCAAAGGAAAAAGCCCCAATCGGCATGCTGGGCGAGCGTCGTCCAAGTCTTTTGACCATTGATCACATAATGATCGCCATCCCGCACCGCAGTGGTCTTCAAGCTGGCCAAGTCTGAGCCGGCGCCTGGTTCGGAATAGCCTTGGCACCACCATTCCTCGCCAGATAGGATTTTAGGCAGGTAGCGTGCTTTTTGCGCTTCGTTCCCGAATGTATAGATGACAGGCCCAACCATCGACACGCCGAATGGCAAGGGCATCATCGCGTCGACGCGGGCATTTTCCTCAGACCAAATATAGCGCTGGGTTGAGCTCCAACCGGTGCCACCATACTCTTCCGGCCAAGCAGGCGCCGCCCACCCTTTTTGACCAAGAATTTTATGCCATGCCAGGAACTGATCGCGCGACAGATCTTCGCGAGATCCCGCCGCTTTGAGCTCCTCGGGATAGTTTTCCTCGATGAAAGCGCGCACTTCTTTGCGGAACGCAATCTCTTCGGGTGAAAATTCTAAATTCATGGCTGCTTTTCCTCACACAGGTCACTGAGCTTATTTTCTCTGTTTTGCCGTGTCAGGGCCTGAAAAGCAAGTTAACGCGAACGTAAACGTCAATTTGTCTCAGAGTGCCGTAGGGTCAGCCTGGTGACTCGGGGCTGCTGGCGAGAAACGGCGCGCAGGCGGTTCGCAGCAAACCAATCGCCGCCGCAGATCCCATTCCGCCGCCTGTATTAAACTCAAAATCACCAATGGGACTCATACCAAGACGCTCCAGCGCCGCTTCATGCGCTGGGCGGCGGGTCACATGCGCGGCTTTAACATGATCAATTCCGAGGGGGTTCAGCGCATGGACGATCCCCGCGGCGATCGTTGTCGCAAACCCGTCCAATAGCACCGGGATGCCTTGATGCCGCGCCGCAATGATCGCTCCGACACAGGCGGCCAATTCGCGCCCCCCAAGGCAACGCAGCGCTTCGAGCGGATCTGACAAATGCCCCCGATGGGTGCGCAGCGCGTCGCTCACAATCGCGACCCTCTGTTGGTTCATCTCTGAAGGCACTTGCGGACCCGGGCGGACCCAGTATTCCGGCGACCCACCATAAAGCGCGCACGCCACTGCGGCCGCCGCGGTGCCAATGCCGGCGCCGACGACACCGAGACCAATCAAGTCCGGCTCGCCTTCCAAAGCTTCAAATCCGTAGGCAATCGTCGCAGCACATTCCCGTTCGGTCATCGCCGCCTCGACGGCGATATTTGGCGTCGGCCGATCAATCGCGAGTTCGAAGACCCGAATATTCGCCTGCACCTGCGCGGAAATGGCCGACAAAGGCGCGCGACCTTCGCGCAGCGTATCGACTTTCTCTCGGGTGTTTTGATTTGACGACAGGGTCACGCCATTTTGCGAGATCCCATGTGAGCCAGCGAAAATCGCCAGCGTCGGTTTTTCCAAGCGCGGCGGGTAACGGCGTTGCCATTCCGCCAGCCAAGCAGCACCATCGCCAAGTTTTCCGAAGTCTCCTTCGCGTCCCATATCGAGCAGGGCATCATAAACGCGCGTGGCCGCCTGCGGGTCGGTTGTCGCCGGCCGCATCGCGAGTTCGCGTACATCGTCCAATGGATTCACAGCAGGCTCGACTTCCGGCACGTAGTGTCCTTATCGCTTGGAAAAGTACAAAACGCCCTTATTTCAAAGCACAAGTCAATTCTGGTTTTGGAAATTTGACAAAACTGTCGCAACCTAATGTTGACAGAGATGAGGTAAGACACGGGCGATGGCGCGCGCAAATATTGAGAGTCCTTGCATCAAGCTCTGCGCGGTCGATGGGGAAACGGGCCTATGTCTTGGATGCGGTCGCAGCCTCAAAGAAATCGGTGGATGGATGCAATTTGATGATAACGGACGCCGCCAAGTTATGGCAGAACTTCCAGGTCGCCTCGCCAAATTGCGAGATCTGGGAAAACTGAAAGCGCCAAAGTGAAACTCTCTCATATCTTCACCACATTTTTGCTCGCCGTCGCCGTCGCCGCAATCATCTCTTTTTATCTTAATCCAAAACTCGAAGAAGAGGCCCACCAAGCCAGTTCGGTGACCCCGACATTGGCGGCCGCGAAAACGACTCCCGAACCGGCTCAAACCGGCATCCGGCGCACAGCGACGCTGCGGGCCGATCATAATGGACACTTTTGGACCCGCGCCCTGGTCAATCGGAAATCAACGATTGAGTTCATGGTTGATACCGGAGCAACCTCCGTCGCCCTGACCTTCAAAGATGCGCAAAAAATTGGTCTACGCCCAGAAACGCTCGACTATACAATCGGGATTAGCACCGCGGGTGGACGCATTCTGGGTGCGCCCGTGCAACTTGAAATGATCCAGGTCGGGCAGATCCGCGTGCGCGATGTCTATGGCGTTGTGGTTCGATCTGACCTTGAGCACTCGCTGCTCGGCAACTCGTTTCTGAGAGAATTGCATTCGCGCGAAACACGCGGCGATCGCATGATTATGCAGCAGTAAAGCATCGTGACTCGCCGGCACGCCACGATGCGACCGTGGCCGTTGTCACCGCTCAGCCAAACTGAGCGATGACATCGTCAATATTGGCGCCGGGTCGGGATAAGATCGCAGCGACCTGAGCGCGCTGTTCAATCGCCAGCCACACGCCCGCGACTTCTAAATCGACAACCGACCATGCCCCGTCGCGCTCAATCACACGCCAGCGCACTTGCATCGGCGTGCCTTTGCCGCGGACCTGAGTGGTGACAATCGCATCGCGTGCTCCGCGCGCTGAGGTATCGATCACGGCCACATCGACGCCGATAAACTGATGTGCATTGGCCTCGATTTGGCGTCGGAGGAACTGTTTAAACGCCTCTGCGAAACGGTGTTTGTCGCTGGCGGAAATTGCACCGCTATATCGCCCAAGCGTGAAGTACGCGATGGTGGTCGCGTCGATATGGCTGAGGACCGCATCCGCGACCTCTGTGGCTTCACTCTCTGCGATCTCTGCCGCAGCAGAGTTGACCAAGGCTTCCGCGCTTTCGGCGCGCCCTTCGTTTGCAAGCGCCATTGGGAGTGCGGCCAGCAAAATGATTGAGAGACCCAATGCCCGTAACATCTTAAGCTCCTTGCATATATCACGCCACTTCTGGGCGCTGGTCCGGCGATATAGGAGATAAAATGTGCACGCATTAGGGCGAAATTAAGCATATCCGGTATGCAGAAATTAGATGGTTGCTTTTCTGCAACAGGGCGCGTTCGCCGATCAATCGGAAACCCGTTCCGATAGACGTCGCAAAGACGTTATGGCGGTATCAAACTCGCGGGAAACCGGTGTCCCAAGCCCGCGTCGATGGGCGCGCAATAGCGCGATGAAGAGACGGGTGCGCAACTCATTTGCATTTGGGGTGAACGCGCCGCCCCAAAAAACAATTGCTTGTGCCTGCGAAATCTCCTGGTTGAAGACATACCAAACACCATCGCGCCCGATGTGCCTGAGGTGGCAAGACCCGTCGCGCCCCTCGCGGGTGGCTTCATCGGACGTGTTTTGGTTTTTGCGCGCGGACATGCCCTCGTCCGGAGAGGGGTGCGGACGATCCGACTCGTCTTCAGGCACCCCCCGGATCGGCACTATTGCGCGGCGCTGTGCCTTGGCCCTCCGCCTGACCAATCATCGACAATTATCTGCGCCGGGACAAGAAATGAACAATTTTGCTTCGGCACCTAGGCGGCGAGTTGTACACGTTTCGGAAGTAAGGCGTTGATCATTGCCATATTTTGGGGGGCGATTTTGTCGTTGAAGTCATACTTCGCGCAGATATGCCGACGCGCAGCCGCGCCGAGCTTCTTTTGTAACTTGCGGTTTTTCAGGAGTTCAATCGCCCGGTCAGCGAGCGCCTCCGGATCGAAAAAGTCGGTCAAGAGTCCGGTTTTTTCCGGTTCGATGAGCTCACGCACAGGGGCCACATCCGAGGCCAGTACGGGGGCACCAATGCTCATCGCTTCCATCACCGACCAAGATGGCACAAACGGTACCGTCAGATAGATATGGCAGCGTGACAGCTGCATCACGGCGAGGAACACCTGATACGGCACCTGCCCGAGGAAATGCACGCGGCTCCAATCAATGCGGGCGCCGACTTCCTGCTCAAGCAGGCCCCGATAAGACTGCCCGGGGGGTGGGCGTCGACCATATGAGACTTGATTGCCGCCAATGATCAAAACCCGAGCATTCGGCCGCGCATCCAAAATCTTCGGCAGCGCGCGCATGAAGATATGAAACCCGCGAACAGGCTCCATGTTTCGCGCCATATAGGTGAAGATCTCATCGTCGCGTGTCACTGGCACATTGAGACGGCCGAGATAGGCTTTGGCCTTATCATTGGGCACACAAATATCTGTTCGGATGCCTTCATGCATCACATTGATCTTATCGTGAAAACTGTCCGGATACCCATTTTTTTGCCACTCGGTCGCCGTTTGTCCGAGATCACAGGCCTCGTAACTGAGATGGTTGATCGCATTGCGGGCATTCATAATGTACGGCATGACATCTGAGATTGGAAACTCCGGATCGAAGCCGACAGCGCCGCCTTTCGCCGTGTAAAAATACTCGAAATAGGACAGGACGGGAATATCCGGCCAAACCTCTTTCAGGAACAGCATTTCGCCCCAGCCGGTATGTCCAATTATGATATCTGGTCTGAAGCCTTGTTGGCTTAAACGGTGGCAGATCTCCGCGACTTTCGCGCCGTTTGCACAGGCTTTTTCAAACTCCGCTGAATAGGGATACGCATCCTTGCGCGGAATGTGGTCGGGTGTGTACTCGATGACCGAATAGCCGACCGGTTTGGGCAAGCCCGTCTTTTGCGTCAGAAACACAATTTGATGCTCCTTGGCACGGACCAAGCGCTCCAAAATATGCTTGTATTGGGCGATAAAATTTTGATGAATAAATAATATTTTCATAGCGTTAGCGCCATTTTCTGATTATGCTTAATGGTATAGAGTCGCCGCCAAAACTGCATCAGAGACCTCGACCTGACATGACCACGCCAACCTCGAACCCCGCCGATATTCGATCCATGAGTTTTGCCCATTCGCGCCAATTGGTGGATTGGATGCGGTTGGAAAATGTCAGCTTCGCGTTCACCTCGTATCAGACCGGGCGACTGTTTTTTGTTGGCGCGGATGAGCAAGGGCGCTTGTCGATGGTGCAGCGGCAATTCACCCGCGCAATGGGCCTGTTTACCGGCGATCAAACTCTGTATTTGGCGGATCTCTTCCAGCTCTGGCGGTTCGACAATATTTTGGCCGAGGGCGAGCGGTATCAAAACGCGTTCGATCGCCTTTACGTGCCGCGCGTCGGCTACACGACCGGTGATCTCGATATTCACGACATCGCGCTTGATGCACAGGGCACGCCGATTTTTGTGAATTCGCTTTATTCGTGTCTCGCGACCTATAGCGAAACCGCGAACTTCAAGCCGATTTGGAAACCGAACTTCATCTCTAAACTGGCCGCCGAAGATCGCTGCCACTTGAACGGGCTGGCGATGAAGGACGGTCAGCCGGCTTATGTCACCGCGGTTGCGAAATCGGATTCCGTCGAAGGTTGGCGACATCATCGCCAGGATGGCGGCGTCATTGTTGACGTTGAGTCGAATGACATCATCGCCGAAGGCTTGTCGATGCCGCATTCGCCGCGCTGGCATGATGGCAAACTTTGGGTCCTGAACTCCGGCACTGGATGGCTCGGAACGGTGGATCTCAAATCCGGCGCGTTTTCGCCGGTCACCTTTTGCCCAGGCTTTTTGCGCGGTCTCGACTTTTACAAACACTATGCGATTGTTGGGGTCAGCTTGCCCCGAAAGCTCGGATTTGTCGGCCTCGATCTCGATGAAAATCTGCGCCAGAAAAATGCCGAACCGCGTTGTTCGATCCTGATCATCGACACCCAATCCGGCGATATCCTTCATTGGCTGAATTTTGAGAGCCATATCACCGAGCTCTACGATACCAGTTTTCTGCCCGGCACCGCGCGGCCGATGCATCTTGGCTTTCAAACCAATGAAATTCGGCAACTGATTAAGTTCGAGGGCGGGCTGAGTTGATGTCCGGCCCGACATATTAAAACTTGCTTTTAATGCCGAGTTTGATCGCGTGCGCCTGATCCTGCTTTGAGACCGTGTTCTGATAATCGAAGAAGCCTTGTAGCGATCCGCTCAATTGCGCCGAGAAACCAGTTTGGAAGCGGCCGCGATGCCGTCCTGGCTTGGTCGCCGTAATCGTGAAGGCATCGCCGCCAAATTGGAAATTGGTCATGAATTCCGGCGTCAGATCGCCGATCAGCTGATCATAAGCCAATTCAGCGTGCGGAACCAAAATCATGTCGCCAAGGGCAATCTGTGTGTGCGCCCGCGCGCCGAGGATGACCTCACCCAGATCATCGACCGCAGCCGTTGCTTCGAGGTTTGCCGCGCCGGCACCGCGCTCTGAAATGCCAAGCCGATTGGTGGACACCACGGCGGCACTTGCAAATGGCCGGACATGGACCCGACCGGCTTCAAAACGATAGCCGGCTTCAATCTTGGCGAAGCCGCTCTGGCCATCATAATGGTCTTCGGCACGGTCGAACAGCGTCCCGACCGAAATCGCGCGGACCGTGTTCACTTTCGATAGCATGTAACCCAGGCTCGCTGTGACATCGTAGGCCGCCGTTTGATATTGGGCGAAACCAACGAGTGCCCCGGAGCGCACTTCTGACTGGCTCCCCGCCGAGGCGTAGATTTTGTTTTTGCTCCCGATATAGCCGAGGCTCGCGCCAAGCGTCAGATTGTCGGAAACATTAAGCCCGCCGCCAAACATCAGCCCGTGGTTTCTGACCGCCATGTCATTCCCGGTGCTGCTGCCATCTATTTCGACATCGCGCCCAAAGGCCTGCGCGAACACAAATCGGTCATTGTCGCGCCCGGTCTTCGCCTGACGATGAGCATCCAGGGCATCCGTCACGGTGTCACCAACATAAAGCGCGGTCGATGCAAGCGCGATTTGCGTGCCGGCATGAATCTCACCGGTCAGAGTTTCCATACCCGCTTGAACTTGGTCGATCGTCAGCGGAGCGAAGGCGCGCAGCAAGGCTTGCACCTCCGCATCATCCCGAGGAGCACTGTCGAGGCCGATGGCCACTTGTCCTAAATCTGTGCCGCTAACGAGATCTCTGAACGTGATCTGCTCATCCATGATGAAAGACAGGATCACATCATTCCCATCCCCGCCATTCAGCGCCACCACAGGGTCCAAGAATGCGAGATTATCGACGATTTTATCGAACCCACTTCCGAGCACGGCATCAGCGCCATCATTGTCGATGATGATAAAGGTCAGGTCGTCATCCGAGGCGGCGGAGGCGAAGTCTTCCAATTGAAGCGTGCCGCCCGCAATCGTCACAGACCCCGCGACGGCGAGCTGATCCGCCGCTGCGTCGCTGACCTGAATGAGCAGAGTGGACCCCGCCTCGAGACTAAGGTTTCCACCAATCGCGAGGGTTCCGAGACTGACATCACCGGGCTCCAGGACCGCGCCGCCGCTGGCGACAAGATTGCCGCTAACGCTGCTTAATCCGATCAGGTCGCCACCGGTATAATTCAGGTTTCCAAGCAGAGCGCCGTCAAGGCGCACCTCGCCATCGATCTGGTTGAACGTGCCAACATCCAGCGACTGCCCATCGGCAATGTCGATGGTACCGCGATTGTTGAACACGCTCGTTCCGGTCAGTGAGCCACCGCTTAGGTTTAAGCGCGCATCCTCTGAATTGGTGAAGTCACCGGTCTGCGAGACCAAGCCCGATGCGATTTCGATCACGCCGCTATTTTGGTTTGTGACATCCCCTTCGAGATCGATATTGCCCGCCAGAAACGAAATCTGGCCATCATTGGTAATCCCGTTCGATCCCAGCGCGCCAAAATCTGCGCTGCCCGATGCGGCGGAAAAGGTGATTTGTCCGGTCGAGAGATTGTTGATGTCGCCCGTATCGGTCAGGGTTCCTCCGGCTGAGACCGAAATCAGACCAGCATTGTTCAGAGTGTTTTGCGTTCCGATTAAGCTGGCGCCGTCGGCGAGCACAATCGTGCCCGTTTCCAAATTATCGATTGTGCCCGCCGAGAGCGTCGCGCTCGTGCCAATGTCGGTCCGTCCGTCATTGGTCAGCGCCGCCAAAGTCTCATCACCGGACACTGTCAAAGTGCCAGGCGCGTCAATTGTGACGCTGGCAGATGCCGCAAAGGCACCGCCATCCGTGCTCAGGGTTCCAGAGGTTACGCCGATGCTCTCGGACGCCAGGGCGCCATCGCCGCTCAAAACCAACTGACCGCCGACCACCGTCGTCGCACCGGTAAAGGTGTTGGCACGCGTCAGCTGCACGGTACCGGAACCGAACTTGTCGATCCCGGCGGTGCCAGAGATCACGGTATCGATCACCGTATTGGTATCGGCGTCGGCGTTCAAAAAGCTCGCAGCTGTGTTTAGCGCACTGTCGCCCACGGCGACCAAGTCTGCACCGGTGAATTGGTAACCATCGGTGACGAATTGGAAGCCTTCAAAGTCCTGAGCGGCATCGACCGTCACTGTTCCTGGCGCGCCCATGAAGACGGCGACATCGCCCGCAAAGGGGGCATTGAACAAACCATCAAGTGTTGTGAAATTCGAGCTTACCGCGTTGAGCGCGCCGCTGCCACCATCGACCAACCCGTTGGCGACCAAATTCGCGCCATCGAAAAATTGGACATTTTGGCCACCGGCTTGCACCAAGATGTTCAGCGCCGATCCACCCGACGGATCCGTTGCGGTGCCTTGAAAAACAGATCCAACGACACCGTTATTGCTCAGGGTGCTGAAGCCGCCGGTCGTCGTCCCGTCGACATCAAACAGTGTATAGAAGCCGGAAACCGCCGCGCCGCCCATGCCATCGCTGAGCTCGAGCACGCCGTCCACGTTTGCATTACCGCTGACTTGGACCAAGTCGCTGCCAGCCCCGCCGACTTCGAAGACGCTGACCGCGCCCGAATCCAGCGTCAGGTCGCCATCAATTGAGAGCGTGCCTGGACTTGTGCCCGGCGAGAGGCGGCCACCGCTCGCCACATTGACCGCCCCGGTGATCGTCCCGATACCACCCAGCGTGCCACCTGCATTGACATCCAGCTGCGCCGTGGTCAGCGCGCCGGTGACACTGAGTGTGCCCGCATTGATGGCCGTGCTGTCGGTATAGGCATGATCGCCGGACAGTGTGAGCGTCCCGGCACCCGCTTTAATGAACTGCTCAAACCCAGAGACGTTTGCCCCTGCAAAGCTGGCGTCGGCAGCGGTCGTATAGGTGAGCAGATCGGTATCTGCGCCGCCGTCGATCAGGGCATTGGCGCCGATCTCCGTCGTGTCGGAGAGTGCAATCGTGTCATTGCCCGCGCCGCCAAGGACTTGCGCAGCAGAGCCCGCATTCGCCCCAATTTGGCTGCCAGCAGAAAAGACGATTGTATCCCCGCCCGAGCTGCCGCTGACGATGCCGTCATTGAGAATTTGGCTCTCAAATGTGCCGCCTGAGACCAAGAGCGTGGCGCCGTTATCGATCTCCATAAGCGGGGTCGATAGCGTATTCGAAATTTCGAGCGTTCCGGCATTCACCTCGACGCCAGTCGCATAGGTCTGATCACCGCTCAGGGTCAGGGTCGCTGTCCCGTTTTTGGCAAGCTGTTCGAAATTGGTGAACACACCATCTGCGACGGTTAGATTTGTCTCCGCGTTGAGCGCAATTTGGTCCGTGTCGGCGCCACCATCGATCGTTCCGCCATTGGCGAAGGAAACGCTGCTATCGATAACGATCGTATCATTGCCGGTCCCGCCAAGCACCGCGCTGGTAGCGTTTAGATCGGACCCATTGCGCAATGTGATCAGGTCATGATCGGCCCCTCCATCGACGGTTGCCGAGCCGTCAATGCCGATGCGACTGTCATCAATGGTGATCGTGTCGGCGCCGTCATCCCCGAGGACGACCCCGGAAATCCCCGCGTCCACCCCGATATTGGAGGAATTGGCCAGCGAGATACTGTCATTTCCATCTCCGCCGGAGACCGTCGCGCTGCCGCCCCAGCCGACATAGCTGTTCTCGATACGAATTGTGTCAGCGCCCGCGTCGCCTCGCACTAAGGCGGTGCTGCCGGTATTCACGGCAATATCGGAGTTACTCGTCAGCGAAATGCTGTCCGCGTCGGCACCACCGGAGACCGTGGCATTGCCGTCCCGGCCGAGATAGCTATCATCAAGGGAAATTGTATCAGCGCCCGCATCGCCCTGAACGATCCCCGTACTGCCGGAATCGTGAGCGATGTTGGACGCGTTTGTCAGAGAAATGCTGTCTGCGTCCTCTCCACCCGAGACCGTGGCATTGCCCGCCCGGCCGACAAAGCTGTCGTCAAGGCTGATTGTGTCGGCGCCACCGTCGCCATAAACCGCGCTTGAACTCCCGCCAGAAACAGCGATATTCGAGTCCGTCGCCAGCGAGATGCTGTCCGCACCATCGCCGCCGGAGACCGTCGCGCCGCCTTCCCAACCCACATAACTGTTATCAACGCGAATGGTGTCGGCCCCGGAATCGCCTCGCACCAAGCCGGTGCTGCCGGTAAACCTGGCAATGTCCGAGTTACTCGTCAGCGAAATACTGTCCGCGTCCGCGCCACCATCGACCGTTGCCGATCCACGAAACCCGACGGGTGCTTCATTCAGCAGGATCGTATCCTGCCCCGCATCGCCATTAAGTCGGCCGTTCGAATTTGATTGGTACGCGATCCCAGCAAAGTCGTTGGATACGTTTCCAGTGATGGTCAGGAGGTCATTATCCTCACCGCCAGAAATGGTGCCGTCCCCGAGATAGCCGACCCATGTTTGGTCAAGCGTGACGGTATCATCTCCAGCATCGCCCAACACTTGTCCCGAACCGCCTGCGTAATAACCGAGATTTGAAGAAACGGATAGGCTGATGGAGTCCGCACCATCGCCCCCAGAAACCGTCGCATCGCCAAGCCGACCGACATAGCTGTCAACAATCGTGATTGTATCTGCCCCCGCATCCCCATCGATCTGAGCGGTGGCATCGGTGCTAAATGCGAGATGTGCCTTATTGCCCAGGGCAATGCTATCGCCGTCGGCACCGCCCGAGACCGTCGCCGACCCGGTCCGACCAACAATGCTGTCGTCGATGTCAATCGTATCTGCACCCGCGTCGCCACCAATCCGGCCGACGCCGGTCGAGTGGAAAGCCAAATCGGAGCTATTGCCCAAAGAAATGCTATCGGCGCCGGTCCCGCCATAGACCCGGCCTTCGCCATAAATACCAACCGCTGTGCTCTGGAGCGTGATCGTATCGGCGCCCGCATCGCCTAAGACGCTGCCAATCTGTCCGGCCGTCTGCCCGACGGAACTGCTCGTAGACAGTGTGATATCATTGTCCGCGGCGCTGCCCGTGAGCGTACCACCCACTGTGACCATACTCGAAAACGCGCCGCCGGAGACCCGCAGCGTTGCATCAGGGGCAATCGTGGTGGCCGCAGTGGTCAAGGTGCCCATGAGGTCCAGCGTTCCCGCATTGACCTGGGTCGAGGTGCTGATTGTGTGGTCGCCGAAGAGGGTCAGCGTGCCCGTGCCGTTTTTGAGAAGGGTCTCAAACCCGGTCAAACTCGCGGTGTTGAGCGATGCAATGGACGCGCTTGAAAACGCGAATTCATCGGTCCCATCGCCGCCATCGAAGAGCGTGGCGGTCATGCCGAAAAAACTGTCAGTTACTGAAACCGTATCATCGCCCGCGCCGCCTAAGATGTCCCCAGTATTTATGGTGCTATTTTGCAGCAAGATGGAATCGTTATCCTCCCCGGCATCGATTGTGGCATCCATGCCGCTATACCCAATGGTACTATCGCTGATGATAATGTGATCATCTCCAGCATCGCCGAGGATCACGCCGGATGGATTGGAGAATGGAGAGCTCCAATAAGAAAGAAAAGTTCCATTCGTCAGATTGATCGTGTCCGCGCCAGCGCCGCCCGAGACCGTGGCGGCGCCGCGATAGCCGATCTTACTGTCGTCAAAGGTGAACGTATCGTCGCCCGAATCGCCTTGAATCAAGCTGGTCGCGCCGTCCGTGGTTGCGAAGCGACTGCCGGCATTGAATGTCACGTCATCGCCCGTGGCGCTGCCCGTAATCGTGCCGTCGGAAATGACCTGGCTCGCAAAGGCCCGGTCTGAGAGTTCTAAAGTCGCCCCCGTTGCGATTTCCGTCCGCGCCGTGCTCAGGTTTCCGAAACTGTCAATGGTGAGGGTTCCAGCACCGATTTGAACCAAGTCCGAAAAGGTATGAGTGCCGGTTAGGGTGAGCCTGTCTGTGCCCGTCTTAACCAAGCGCTCAAAGTTGAGATTACTTTCATCTAGAGTGAGCGGACTCGAAGCCTCCACGCTGAATTGGTCGGTGCCCGCATCCCCCAAGAACGCCGTGCTCGAGGCCCATGTAACCGTTCCATCGACGGAGATCGTATCATTCCCCGCGCCGCCGAGCACCGATGCCGTCGCACCGACCACGGTGCCATTCGTCAGTGTGATCAAATCATTGTCCGCGCCGCCGTCGACGGTAGGAGCGCCAGGGTTTCCGATGAGACTGCCTTCGAGCAGGATGGTATCATTCCCCGCATCGCCGAGAATTTGGCTTGAGGAATTGAGTCCGAAAATGGTGCCAGTTGTCAGATTGATTTCATCCGCGCCAGCACCGCCCGAGACCGTCGCCGTACCAGAATCGCCGATACGACTGCTATTGAGTGTAATCGTATCATTGCCAGCATCACCTTCAATTAAGCTGGTCGAGCCGCTAAAGGTTGCGAATAAACTGCCTGCATTGAAGGTCAGGGCATCGCCCGTGGCACTGCCCGTAATCGTGCCATCGGAATCCACTTCGCTTGCAAAAGTCCCGCCCGAAACGCTAAGCGTTGCACCGCTTGCAATCGTGGTTTGCGGCGTAGTCAGGCTGCCCGCAATGTCGAGCGTGCCGGCCGTGATGTCCGTTTCGGTCGGAATGCTAAAGCTTCCACTGAGCGTCGTCGTGCCCGTCCCATTCTGGTCCAGAAAGTCAAAATTCGCGAAGTTCGAGCCGTCCAAGGTCAGATCGGCACTGCCGGATATGTCAAGGGTGTTGGATGGCCCCAGACCCCCATCAATCAAAGCCCCCGCATCAATTTGAAGCGGCCCGACGAGAAAGAACGTGTCAGCGCCAGCGCCGCCAAGGATCTGCGCATTGCCCCCAATTCGGGTATTGTTTTGAAGGTATATCCAGTCAATATCCGCGCCGCCATCCACGGTCGCATTGCCACTGACGCCGATGGTTGAAACCTCAATTTGGATCGTATCATTCCCGGCATCGCCGAGAACTTGAGCATTGCTACCGCTGGCACCGCCGATCGTCGATCCCCCAAAAAATTGGAGTGAGTCTGCCGTGCTCGCCCCGCGCAGCGTACCATTGATCGTGGCGAAGGTACCAAAGGCTCCGCCGGGAAGCTGTAGTGTTGCACCACTATCAATTTGTGTTCCATCTGCGTCCAAAGACCCAGCCACATTGAGCGTACCCGCCGCAACGCGGACGTTACCCGTGAGCGTATGATTGCCTGTCAAAGTCAGCGTATCGCTGCCATCTTTGAAAAGACTCTCAAACCCCGTGAAATCGCTCAGATCGATTGTATCTGCTCCAGCGGCGGTGAACTGCAATGTGTCTATCCCCCCGCCGCCATCAATCGAAGCCCCCGCGTTCCGGGTCACGGTATTGTCCAGCCCGATCGTGTCATCCCCCGCGCCGCCTTGGATGACGGCAGACGCGCCGAGGGTCGCGTTATTGCTCAGCGTGATCGAATCATTGTCCGCCCCACCATCGACTGTGGCGGCGCCGGAAAGTGCTACCGTGCTATTATCAATCAGGATCGTATCGTTTCCAGCATCACCGAGAACGGTGCCGGAGGATCCGGTGAAATAACCAATGCGGGAGCCTTGGACCACACTGATAGAGTCATTATCCGCCCCGCCACTTACGGTCGCACTGCCAGAATATCCGATATAACTCTCATCGATCGTGATCGTATCGTTTCCAGCATCGCCGAAGATTTGGGCAGATCCGATCGAGGTGCTCCCGGCGCGGCTGAAAGACGTCAAGTAGATCGAGTCGGCGCCCGCGCCGCCTGTGACTGTGGCGGACCCAGTAATGCCGATAATGGATTCATCAAAGGTAATCGTATCATCGCCGGCATCGCCCTGAATCAAGCTGGACGAACCGTTCGCGATTGCGAATTGACTGCCCCCCGCGAACGTTAGGGCATCATTTGTGGCACCACCTGTAATCGTGCCATCGGAAAATACTATACTTGCGAAAGCCCCGCCCGGCAGCTGCAGGGTCGCGCCGCTTGCAATGTCCGTACGGAATGTCGTCAGTGAGCCCACGACATTGAGCGTTCCCTCATCAATATCCACGGTATTGGCGAACGTATGATCACCGGTAAGGCTCAGCGTATTGCTGCCATCTTTGAAAAGATTTTCAAACCCGGTAAAGTTGCTGGCGTCGATCGTGTCGGCGCCAGCGGCGGTGAACTGCAATGTGTCTACCCCCCCGCCGCCATCAATCGAAGCCAGCGCGTTCCGAGTGACGGTATTGTCCAGCCCGATCGTGTCATCCCCCGCGCCGCCTTGGATGACGGCAGACGCGCCGAGGGTCGCGTTATT
>JBCBBZ010000004.1:0-403169 GCA_038531165.1 Pseudomonadota bacterium | reverse complement strand
CTGCGGCGCTGGTCTTCTTCTTTTGTCGCCCTGGATCGGAACGGTTCGCCCTTCGCATCTTCATAGGCCGCCCGCCTTTCGACACGCACTCACGACGTCCAAACCATCCGCCAGCGACAGCTCGATCTCCCGCAACAACCGCAGAACGTCTTCATCCGAATACCGCTTTCGAGCCATCCTCAATCCTTCCTGAACCGACAAAATCACTAAGATCAATTTGGCCCAGGTTTAAGGGGGAAGGACAGCCTTCTTCGTGACAGGCGCATTTTCTTTCAACCAAGCCTCAGCCAAAGCGCGAGTCTCGGCGTCCAATTTCGTGTTCCAGCGATCTTGCTTGTCATTTGCACTATGCGTTGCGTCTAACTCTGGATTGGGCAAATCGGTGGACGAACGGTACTCTGATTTCCCCGATGCAGTCGCAGCGCTGAGGCGTTGTTCAACACTCAACGATAGGTCTGCCGGGGACGCAGGCGCGAGTATATCCCCAGCAGAAGCAGGTTCGTCGGCACTGACGTCCGTTAATGTCTTATCTTTTTCCAGAACAGTATTAGCAGCCGTATTTGCTTGCTGCGCAGCAGTAAAATAATCCGTATCCGGAACATTTAACACCTGCGCGGCCTTGGTTGCAACAGGTTTCGCTTCTACTTTGTCCTTACCTTTGGGTAGGACCTTTTCCAATGTCACATCAGGCTTAATAAATGGCCGCTCTGACTTTTTTTGGGGAGCTTGCTTTTTCTTTTCTATCATCGGCTACTCCACGGGAAATAAATTAAAAGAAGGCGCTTTTTGTAACAAACTGATGCCGTGGTGAATATTACCGACCAAAGCTTCTTGAGCGAGCGAACGCTTTACCAAAAAATTGTCTCTTTGTGCGTCAAGATACAAGAATTCCTGCCCCATCTCATCCTTAATCGCCTGATGGATGATTTTTTCTAGCTTTGAGGGCCCTAGATCAAAGAGGCTGCCACACATCACAATTTCAGACGGTGGGGCTGTGAACATCAAGTTCTGGCATCCCTGAGCGATGTATTTCGCCACTAACGGCCACATGGGGTGATCGTCATTATCGACGGCGGCTTTCAGCGAAGAGTTCATCCCCTTAGCCTTCGCCTCCAGAGCTGCCCAGGACACCATTCCTTGCAGGCAACCCCCGTGATAATCGCAAACGCTTACAGGGGCAGGGTCGTCTTCAAGTATATGGATACGTGTGTGACCAAACTCGGAATGATGCGCACGACCTATTACCCTGCCATACTTCTGAACGATCGCAGCCCCGACGCCTGTACCGAGGATAAACGACGCAACTGTGTAGCTCCTTGTCTCTTCTTGGCCGGTATAGCGTGCCCAGTATCCGGCACCAGCCACAGAAACTGCGTCCGTAATAACGCGAAAACGGCTTACATCTGCGCCAGGTGTATTTTCTATCGCGGGGCGGAGCGTCTCATAAATATCGGTGCCTGCGCCGACCCCTCGAGCATAGTCGGTTATTCGCATGCGGTTGGTGCCAAACGCAAAAGGACCATGTCCGGTTACGGTTAAGAAGATTAGCCCATTTGAATCTACAGTTTGCTCTTTGAACGCTTGCGTCAAAGCTGCGCGGAACCCGTCATTCGTGTCAAATTCGTAGTACCGGTATGTTTGCTCCAACCGCTCTAAAAGCAGTGGCCTTAAAGAAGGATTGGTTCTCCCCGGAGCGTAATCCAGATCAGCACGCGCGGACTGCACCTTCTGCGCATTGTAGTAGATCGACACGAAGTGAAACACCAATACTTAGTCCTCTTTTCAGGGAACCGCCCTCTTACACTGAAATTATTCAAACTTGGAGGGGCTGTCTGCTCCGCACAGTGCTAAGGCATCCAACGCGTAAGCATGATCTCTTTTCAGTGTAACCGCCAAAGCCATCCGAAAGTGGGTCATCTGATCGTGCCGCGCTCAATGAAAATAGGAGCCACTGCACCACATTTTCGTTGAATGTATTAGGCGCGGTCAGGTGGCTCAATAGGTAGGTCTTTGGTGGCTGGAAAACGGGTCGTAGACCATCAGCGAAACGATTCTCTTTTGGTCTTACGTAAAAACTCTTGAAGATACAGAGGTCTTATGGCAAAAACGGGCTAGGTGACGGGTAGCAATATGTGTTTTTGTCCCGACAAAAACGCGACCTGAAGGTCGATCTTGCGCCTGCAGCGGGCCAGCGAGGGCTATTGCAAATCCCTCGCTCAGGGCGCTGCCCAGACCCGCCAACCCTACGCGGATTGGATGCGCGGAAACGACTACGTTTCATCCAGCAAACCGTCCGCCGATTTGATGCCTCGCAGGGCTTGGAGACGTCCCTCTCCACCTGCACCGAACCATGGATTTAGGGCTCTATCGCCAGCCCTAAAAACCACCTCGTCGGGTATGGCCCCGACATGACCATCAGCGTTTCGGCGCTGAACGTTCGACCAAGGGAGGCACCCTTGGATGCGCATTGGAAAGGAGCGCGCCACGGCATGAGTAGTGATCTCGATTCTACATCAGCGGCAATGCCCAACCCTCGCGGCGGGCGTCCAAAGCTGCCGCCTCACCAGCGTCGCTCCGAAAAGCTAGAGTGCCGGTTCAGCGTCGATGAACTGGCCCAGCTTCGAGCGGCTGCAGCTCGCGCTAACCTTTCCATGTCCGAGTTTATCCGCGTCCGTACATTGAGGCCGACGACCATGGCTCCAGCGACATCTGCAGACAAAACCGCCGCCCTAAGTGCGCTCAATCGGGCGATCATGGCGCTAGGGCCGTTGCAGGATAAACTCGCGCCTCTGAACAACAATATGAACCAGATCGCGCGTTATCTACATACCGGCCGCGACATTCAAACAGGCCATTGGCTCGAAGAGGAACGCGGCGACATTGCTGAATTGCGCGAAGGCCTCGCCAAGGTTCTTTCTCAGTCCGAAAGCGCCCTGAAAAAGGTGTTTGAATGGTAGCGCCTCGGGTTCCTGCAAAAGGCCGGTCAAACGGCGGCGTCGGGACCTCGTTCAAAGGTACTGCCGCTTATCTTTTGCACGACCCAGATCATGCTCAGACGGATGAACGTGTGCTTTGGACTGACACCTATAATCTTGCCACCGAAGACCCAGAAATGGCCTGGCGGATTATGGCGGCAACAGCAAAAGATGCCCTTCGCATTC
The DNA here is from genome assembly GCA_038531165.1 of Pseudomonadota bacterium. GTDB lineage: Bacteria > Pseudomonadota > Alphaproteobacteria > Caulobacterales > Hyphomonadaceae > Henriciella. The sequence continues at coordinate 400,008 of JBCBBZ010000004.1, read as the reverse complement.
AGCGCGATCGTCACGATGCCACGGCACCTGAGGATCAGCCCTTCAAAGCGTCTCGCCGAAGCTTCAACCATGTCTTTCACTATTCGCTGTCCTGGCGCGGCGAAGATGAAGCAATCGGGATCACACGAGCTGAAATGATCCAATGCGCGAAAGACAGTCTTCACGAGCTCGGCGGCGCGGACCTCCAGGCCCTGTTTGTCGCCCATGAGGATACTGATAATCCTCACGTGCATATCATGGTGAACCGCATCCATCCTGAAACCGGGCGCGTCGTCGGTGTGGACGGAAACTCAAAAAAGCGGCTCAGCAATTGGGCCCGGCATTATGAGCGCGATCGCAATTTGATCGTATGTCCGGAGCGCGAGCGCCGGGCGCATCTTCGCGAAGCAGGCGTCCCCTATTCGGTTTCAAAAGGGCCCACCGAGAAGCAATACCGTGATCAGGCCGCAGTCCTCGATGCTGTTAAGGCCGATCCAAATCGCGCCGCAAAGGTACAAGCTGCCGAACAGGCGCAGGATTCGGCGCTGCACCGTGATGGCATTCAAATGCGTGCCCGACACCAAGCCCAATGGGAAAAGCTGTCTCGCGATCATGGATTCCGCAAACGCCTCATCAATGATGAAGCTGATAGCGGCAAACGCGAGGCAACCCGTCAGGTTGGCGATCGTTATATCCCTCGCTTTGAAGCCCAATGGGATCGTCAACGCGAGGAAGTCGTCCAGTTCCATCAGGACGAGCAGCGCTTCCTAGGTCGGTTCTCAAACCGGTTGAAGGCAGTGAAATCAATCCTTGGCCAACAAGGATTTGACGCCGGGGAGCGGTTCCAGGCGACGTTCTCGGCGGTCAAAGATGAAGGCTCGCGACTGGCCGCATTGGAAATGCTCCACCGCAAGGAAGATCGCCTTCTCAAAGGGCAACTGAAGGCTGACACAAAGTCAGCGCGTGCCGAAGTTGAACAGGGCCGCAAGACGGCGATCGATGATAACTATCAACGGTTTGTGGCGGAGCGCGAGACAATGCGAGACGCTCACCAGGCTGACCGCCGCGATCACAAAGAGCGTTGGGATGAACGCGATCGCGCGCGTACGGATCGTTGGGAAGCTTTTGCAGTTGAAGTTGAGGCCGAACGTGATATGCGGGCGGCCTATGAAGATGCGAAGGGCGAACCGTTCCGATCCAGGGCGACAAAAGAAGAAGACCAGCGCCGCAGCGAAGCGGAAGCCAACCGGCGGACGGAACCTCGAAGTTCAAGAGACGATTTTGATCTTAGCTCAGGAGAGTCTCTGGCGGACCAAGCCGCACGCCAAGTCGAGCCACCCCGAGAGGCGTTTAAAGATGCGAGCCAAAAGAAGTCCGGTCCAAAACCTAGTGCAGATGATTAATCGCGTTTACGCCCGTCTCGATCGGGCGCGATTTGAGGACGAGACGGTTGAGACAGTGTTTTGATAAGGTCAGAGACATCGCGAGACACATCACCACGTTCTATCGCGCGCTCCAATTCTGGGCCATCGAGCAGGCTCGCATAGTGTTCGGCGGAGTGCCCCATGACGGTCCCCGCGAGCTTAATCTCATTATCTTTGCCGATACCCTCGGGTGCGGACCCATTCATCCGTCGATACACGCCAATCTGGCGCACGTGTTCTTGCGCAGAGAGGAAGCGCTCTAAGGCTTCTTCGAAGGTCAGGTCTTCGGCCTCGAACTCACTCTCTGTTCGTCCGGTCCTGCGCTCCAGGAGAATTGGAGGTGTTTCTGGTTTTTGCGCCATTTGCTGCAGTATGCTGATATCTAACACTCTCAACAAGCCTTCGAGTGTTAGTCCCGCTGATCCATGTCGCCCGCGCCCAAAAATCCCGACGAATACGAACGTCTAAAAGCGGGGATCGCAGCGGCAAGTGGTTTTGAGCTGTACGCCCAGTATTCAGAAACGGAAGCCGCAGAGTTTCTAAAAATACACCCGCAGACGCTAAAGCGGATTCGCATCGACGGTAGAATTGAGTATATCCGAATAGGACCAAGGAACATCCTGTATCTAGGGGTCAACATCGCAGATTTTCTAATAGGGAGCGTGCAATGGCAAAATCAGGGGGACCCGACTTCCGGATCGGCGACTACTGGCTCGCCAAACGCCCCGGAACCGACACTTGGTGCCGCACCTGGTATGACCCAGACGGACAGTGCACGCGCCGCATATCGCTTGGCACAGCAGAGTTTGAAGAAGCCAAGCAAAGACTAAGCGACTGGTATGTGCGTGAGCACGCCCCCCAGGACGAAACGCCGGACGAGGTCTCTCTCGCCGATGTGATAAGGCGCTATTACGAAGAGCATGCTTCCAAGACGGCCAGCCACGACACTGCTCGGATAAATCTACTCATCTGGCTAGATTTCTTCGGCGCCGAAGCCACCGTGGGCAGTGCGACCAGGCCGTCGGAGATTGATCGCTTTATCACCCACTTGGAAGACCAAGGCCACAGCCCTTCTTACATCAACAGGATTCTTACTCCGGGCCGCGCTGCGATCAATCGGGCATGGAAGAAGGGTATTCTCTCGTCAGCCCCGTTTATACGCTCATTAGAGGTGGGCGAAACGGAACCAAAAGGGCGACCGATGAATATGGAAGAACTTCGCCTTTTCTACCACACGGCAGAAGCGCCCCATTTGAAAACTTACATTCTTTGGGGACTCGGAACCGCCGCGCGCCCAGACGCCGTAACAGACATTCATTCAGACCTGATAGACACCGAGAACGGGCTGGTGCAACTCAATCCGCCTGGACGCAAGCAAACGAAGAAATACCGCCCAACGGTGAAGTTGCCTGAGAGTCTTCAGCCATTCATTGTGGATGGCTATCAAATCACTTTTCGAGGCAAGCCGGTCCGCGAAATCAAATCCAGCTGGCGCACACAGCGCACCGCGTGCAAGCTCGACATGAAGGTCAATCCTTATTCGCTTCGACACACAATCGCCCGCCATTTGCGTGCTTCTGGGGTGCCGTCATGGGAAGTTTCGGCGCAGCTCGGTCACAAGAAAAAAGAGCTATCGATTACAGAAATCTATGCGCCGTTTGATCCGTCATATCTCAACCAATCGGTTGCAGCCATTGATGGTTTTTTGCGGGAATTGCTGATTTCGCCGGATGAGCGTCCGCTGAAGTCGTGTACATCTCGTGTACATCAAGAAAATCAAGAGGACGGCCAAAGCCCTGATTTTATTGGAGCGGGCGATGAGATTCGAACTCACGACCCCAACCTTGGCAAGGTTGTGCTCTACCCCTGAGCTACGCCCGCGTCCGATGGGTAAGCCGACGGCGCGAACGCGCGTCGGAGCCGCCATAAACCGCATTCTCGTGCCGGGTGCAAGGGGAAAAAGCGGGCGGCTTTCGGCTTTTTGCATTCCGGTTAGACGATCTCTTGCGCTAAGGCTTCCATGCGGGTTTGGATCATGTCCAAGACCTGCTCAAAGCCGTCCTCGCCGCCATAATAAGGGTCCGGAACCGATTGATCGCCGAGAAACAGATGCAGTCGGGCGCGGGCATTCTCCGGCCGGAGGGCGCTTAAGTCTTGGACATTGTTTCGATCCATCGCGAAGATATGATCAAAGTCACGAAAATCCTCTGGCCGCGCTTGGCGGGCGCGTTGTTGGCTCAGATCCAGGCCGCGGGCGGCGGCGCTGGCGACCATGCGCGCATCCGGCGGCGCGCCGACATGCCAAGCCCCTGTGCCAGCGCTGTCTATCTGCCAGTCTAATCCATCCCGCTTGGCCACTGCGCGGGCAATGCCTTCTGCTGCGGGCGAGCGACAAATATTGCCTAAGCACACAAAAAGCAGGCGTGGCATCCGCCCTAAACAGGCTCTAAAGCCGGTCGCAAAACGCCGCGCTTGATCAATTCTTCACCGATTTGGATCGCGTTCAGCGCCGCACCTTTGCGCAAATTATCTGAAACGTTCCAAAAGATCAGACCGTTTTCGACCGTTGGATCCTTGCGCACGCGGCTGACATAGCTGGCCCATTCACCGACGCAATCGACCGGCGTGATGAACTGATCGTCTTCGATATTGTCAATCAGTTGAACCCCGTCGGCACTGCGAAACAGGTCGCGCGCCTCGTCGACGCTGAGCGGGTCCTCAAGTTCAACATTCACCGCCTCTGAATGCCCGACAAAAACCGGCACGCGGACGCACGTGGCGACCAGTTCGATACTGTCATCGATGATCTTTTTGGTCTCCATCCGCATTTTCCACTCCTCCTTGAAGGAGCCGTCCTCCATCGGCACGTCGATTTGCGGAATCACATTGAAGGCGATTTGCTTTGAGAATACGTCCGGGGTCGGCGCATCATTCACAAACATGCCTTTGGTCTGCGTCCACAATTCGTCCATGCCCGCTTTGCCGGCGCCGGATGCGGATTGGTAGGTCGAGACGATCACTCGCTTGACGCCGGCCGCTTGGTGGAGCGGTTTGAGGGCCACAACCAATTGGGCTGTCGAACAATTCGGGTTCGCGATGATGTTTTTCTGAGCGTAGCCGAGAACCGCTTCGCCGTTGACCTCCGGCACCACGAGCGGCACGTCCGGGTCCATACGCCAAGCGCTCGAATTGTCGATCACGATCGCTCCGGCAGCTGCTATCTTAGGAGCCCAGGTTTTGGACAGGCTGCCACCGGCCGACATCAAGACCAAATCGACTTGGCTGAAATCAAATGAGTCCAAGTCTTCGCACAGCAAAGTCCGATCGCCATACGAGCATTTGCGACCGACCGAACGGCGCGAGGCGACGGCATGAACTTTGTCTGCTGGGAAGGCGCGTTCATCCATAATGTTGAGCAGTTCCCGCCCAACATTTCCGGTTGCTCCAACGACTGCCACGCGCAAGGCCATTTGCTCGTCTCCTTCGAAAATTCAGTTCGCCCCTATGTCACGGGTTTTATGACCGTGCAACTGGACGGACCTGGTGAAAATGATGCACTAGACATGATTAATGGCGAAGAGGTGGCGGCAATGCATGAAGATATTATCAACCGATACATCCAAAGTTATAATGATCGAGACATTGAAGGCATGCTCGACTGTGTCACCGAAGATGTGGTGTTTGAGAATATTTCCAATGCGAGCCAATCGATGCGGCTGGAAGGGCGGGACCAAATGGGAGAAGTCGCGCGCTTGTCCGGCAATGCGTTTTCATATCGCCGCCAGCGGCTGATCAGCATTGTGATCGGAGAAGGCAAAGCAGCGGCTGAGATTGAGTTTGAAGGCAAAGCGGCGGTCGACCTTCCAAATGGCGTCCGCGCCGGTGAGACCGTGAAAATCCGAGGCGCGAGTTTTTTCGAGTTTCGTGGCCGGTTATTGAGCCGCATCGCTGATTACAGCTAAGGCCATTCAAACGCCTAGGCCTAGGCATCCAGGCGTTTAACAAAATGCTACCTTGCCGCGTATATTTCTGATTTCTAACAAAAATAGTTTTTTATCTATACTTGATACAGACAGGTATGGATCGGGGATTCTTAAAGCACCGCGGCGCCGATAAGCGGCAGACCGATCGCATCCGACTGGTCACCCTCTGCACGGGCCTGCTTGGTTTGGTCGTGACCGTGTTTGTGTGCGGGATGTATACCTATATCGGGCACGCGACGCTCGCCATGTATGGCGAGGTTTTCGTCTATGGCATGCTGCTCAGCGCGATGGCGATTTGCGCGTATCGGCGATTTTATGTGCGCGAAGTCTTGCAAGTCAGCCTGTTGGCGATGTTCGCAATTTATTGGGGATCTGCTTTTTTTGAAGCGTATACGGGCGTTGCCACACCAATCGACTATCCGGTGGCGTTGTTTGTCCCGCTTTTCCTCGTGATCCTGTTGAACTATCGCGCCACATTCATTCTCGCGCCCATCCAATTTGCCTGCATTTATATTTACACATCCGAGTTTTTTGTCGGATCGATGACCTTGGATTGGGGCCAGAGCAACGAGCACATTTTCAGTTTGATGATTGCTGTTTTTTCTGGATTTTCATTTTGTGCTTTAGGCGTGGTCTCCTTCACGCGGGAATTGTCTGACCGTAAGCTGTTTGAGACGATGGCCGAGACCGAACTCCTCGCCTCGACGGATGGGCTGACCGGTCTGCGCAATCGCCGTGCCTTTCTCGATGAATTGCGCCGGGTTTGGCCGGTCAGCAAGCGGGTTCGGATCGCCTTTATCGATCTCGATCATTTCAAACCTTTGAATGACCAATATGGCCATGCGGTTGGTGATGATGTTTTACGGGTCATCGCGCAGCGGATCAAAGATGTGCCAAATGTGCAAGCCAGTGCGCGCCTTGGCGGCGATGAGTTCGCCGTCCTATTCGATGAATCCACAGAGCGCGAAGTGATTGATCAGATCATCCAAAACCTGCATGAAAAAATCACCGCTGACATTAAGTGCGATGCCCGCCTGGTCACGATCGGTGCTTCAATCGGGTATGCTGAAGGCGAGACCTTAAAACAAACCTTATCGGGCTTGTTGCGGTCCGCTGATACCGCAATGCGCCGCGCCAAAGGGAGCGGATTAAGCTGGGTTCGGTTCAACCCGCGGATCGACAATGCAGCGCTAACGACCTCCACCCTCGAAATGGAATTGAAAACCGCGATCCAAAACGGCCAAATCAAAGCGGCGCTGCAGCCCATTGCCGATGCGAAAACCCGCAAAGTGGTCGCGCACGAATTGCTTGCCCGTTGGACCGATAGTGGGTTTGATCGAGATCCAAGCCCGAAGGATTTCATACCAATCGCTGAGAAGCTAGGACTTCTGAATGAAGTGTTATGGGTCACGCTTGAGGAAGCCCTTGCGCATCTCGATCTGACAGCGCAGCGCCTGGCGATCAATGTCTCACCCGCGCAATTATTGGCCGGTGATTTTCTCGAAACGCTGATGAGCATTCTCGACCGGCATTCGGTCTCACCGACGGCGATCACGCTTGAAGTGACGGAAGAGGTTGCGTTCCGGAACGTGGCGCGAAATGTAGCCGTCCTTCAACAGGCCCGCGATTTCGGTATGACCATCGCCCTTGATGATTTTGGCACCGGTTATTCGTCGCTCTCGATGCTGGATACACTGCCACTCGACAAACTGAAGATTGACCAAAGCTTTGTTCGCAAATCGGATCAGAGCGCGCACAGTAAGAGTATTCTCCTGGCCGCGATCCGGTTGGCCAAGCAGCTTGGCCTCGAATCCTGCGTTGAAGGGATTGAGACGCAAAAGTTTGCCGCGCGTGTCGCTGTCTTAGGCGCGGACCATATTCAAGGCTATTGGATTGGAAAACCTGAGCTTGTTCAGGACAGGGTGCGGAGCGTACGTTTAGCCTCCTAAAAGGTGCGCTTTGTTCGATATGCCTAAGCGTCTGGCGTCGACGGTGGCTCCGGGTCTTTGCTGGTCTGTTCGATCTCAATCTCGTCGACCCGTTCACGCAGTTTGGAGATTTCACGCTCTCTTATTTCGTCTGAAAAGGCGCTCGCGAAGACACCTGCTGGCAGCGCGACAACGCCAATGCCAGCAAGCGCGATCACCGAGGCAAAGATGCGACCGAGCGGCGTCACTGGGTACACGTCACCATAGCCGACCGTCGTCAATGTCGCGATTGCCCACCAAAGCGCACGCGGAATAGAGGCAAAGCTTTCTTGCTGCTCTCCGCCGACCCCTTCAACGAAATACAACGCCACAGCGGAGATATAGACCAGCGCCAGTGCCATCGCCAGTGTGGTCAAGAGCTGCGTCCCAGCGCGCTCTACCGTGGCTCCCAGCACATCAAAGGCCGGGACAAACCGGGCCAATTTGACCAGACGTGCGAGACGCAGAACTCGTAAAATAATCAAGACATCATCGCCAAAACCCTCTGGGGTCAACAAGATCCAAAGCAGCTCCGGCAAAAACGCCACGAGATCCGCGATGGCATACCCACTGGCCATATATTTTAAGCGTCCACGCACGCCGCGATATTTCGGATCTTCTCCGGCGACCCAAACCCGTGCCACATACTCGATCGCGAAAATCGTCACGATGGCAATGTTCAGATAGTCGATACCGGTGCGCCAAGCAGGGCCGAGCGTCGGTTCTGTTTCGAGCGCTAAAGCGAGAAAACTGATCAGCACCAATGCGATGATAAAGCTATTGATGATCGACAAACCAGAGCGCTCGCGCGCATCCGGTTCTAACTCGCTATAGAGCTTATTGCGAAGGCCCATTCTGGTAACTACGTGTTGCGTAACCATCCCTGGTCTTCCCCGCGATCAGATTACCCCCGTAGCACACCTCCGGTTGATTTGGCGACGGCGGCAATGATTTTCTGCGAAACAGCTTCAATGTCCTGATCTTTCAGGGTTTCACCCCGAGGCTGTAACACGACTTCGATGGCGATTGACTTTTGGTCCGCCGCGATGCCAGGGCCCTGATAGACGTCAAATACGGTCACGGCCTCAACCAATGTTTTGTCCGCGCTCTGCGCAGCTTTTACAATCGCGCTGGCGGCCGTATCGTCGCTCACAACGAAAGCGAAATCGCGCCGGATCGGGGTTAAATCGGCTTTATCGAGGACAGGCTTGGTCTTGGTCGCCCTGGCTTTCATGTGCGGCAGCGCGTTGAGATTGAGCTCGAACCCGTAAATTGGCGCCTCCACTTTCATCGCTTTCAAGACCCGAGGATGCAGCGCTCCAAAATGTGCAACCGTCACTTTTGGACCCAATTTCAGGCTTGCCGCTTGTCCAGGATGCCAGTGCGGTTGACGCGGCTCACCGATCTGGAACCGCGCAGGCGGCTGGTTCAGCGCGTCCAACACCGCCTCTAAATCAGCTTTAGCGGCATACACATCATAGGATGAAACCGATTGCCAATGCCGCGTTTTTGACGGCCGGACCAAAGCCGCAATCACGGAACGTTGGCCTTTTGGGCTATCGTCTAAATAGATCGGCCCGGCCTCAAACAGCCGGAGATCGCGTTCACCATAATCCGCGCCGCGCTGGGCGGCGATGGCGAGATTGCCGAGTATGCTCGGCCGCATTTGATTGAGCTCGCTCGCCACAGGGTTGGCGATGGTCAGCGCGTCTGAGCCGCCGCCAAAACGTTTGGCATCGGCTTTTGGCATGAAGCTCCAGGTGACCGCTTCAAGAAAGCCCCGCGATGCCAGCGTACGCCGCGCGGTGCGGATCCGATCCTGAACCGGCGTTGTCAGCACATGTTTGGTGCTTTTCAAGGGTGGAAGCGATTCCGTCGGCAGCGAGTCATAGCCCTCTAACCGCGCGATTTCTTCAACCAGGTCGGCGCTTTGTTCAATATCAAACCGCCAACTCGGGACTTGCAGGAGCCACGTCTCACCGGTGTCTTCGATTGTGAACCCCAGCGCTTTGATCGTCTTCTTCATCGCCGCAGGTTTGATGTCTAAGCCCGTTATGCGGGCCACATCGCGCTTGAAAAACTCGACGGGTTCGCTCCGGCGCGGTGCTTCTCCGCTGACAGAGATTTTTGAAGCTGTCCCGCCGCCATATTCGGTGATGAGGCGCAGCGCTAAATGCACACCCTCAACGCAGGACATCGGATCAACTCCGCGCTCGAAGCGATAGCGCGCGTCAGAAATAATCCCTGTCGTGCGACCGGTCCGCGCGGTTCTGAGTGGATCAAACCAAGCGCTTTCAATAAACACATCTGTCGTGGTCTCAGAGACGGCTGTGCTCTGTCCGCCCATTACACCGCCAAGCCCGATCACGCCCGTATCATCGGCGATGACGCACATGTCGGACGTGACATCATACGTCTTCCCATCGAGTGCATCGCACTGTTCGCCATCTTGCCCGAGGCGTGCCCGGATCGGGCCTTTGAGCTTTGCGGCATCATACGCATGCAATGGGCGCGCGCGGTCCAGCGAGATGTAATTGGTCACATCTACGAGAAGCGATTTTGGCGTGATACCGACCGCGTTCAGCCGCGCCTGTAGCCAGTCTGGCGACGGGCCGTCTTGCACCCCACGGATCAATGCGCCGGCAAATATTGGACAGGCCTCAGGATCGTCTAGCTCGATCTCGATTGGACAGGCGAACGCGCCACTGACTTTGCGCACCGGATCATTGATGAAAGCGCCCGCGCCGGCAGCCGCCAAATCGCGCGCGATCCCTTTCACGCCGAGCCAGTCTGGACGGTTCGGGGTGACCTCAAAGTCAATCACTGGATCGTTCAGGCCGAGGGCGTCGGCTGCGGGCGTGCCGAGTGCGATCTTGCCGTCTAGATCGGCGATACCGTCATGATCTTCGCCGGCATTCAGTTCTTTGGTTGAACACATCATGCCTTGACTTTCGACGCCGCGAATCTTGCGGGGTTTCTTATCGAGGCTGAAATCGAGCCCTGGAATATAGGCGCCGAGCGGCGCATAAATCGCCGTCATTCCGGCGCGTGCATTGGGGGCGCCGCAAATGATTTGCTTTTCGCCATCCACCGTGTCGACCGTACAGACCTTGAGTTTGTCCGCGTCAGGATGCGGCGCTGCCGCTTTGACTTTGCACACTGTGAAGGCTTTCAACTCCTCAGCGGGATTGGTCACATCCTCAATTTCGAGGCCCGCTTTGCCCATATAGGCCAGCAGCTCATCCAGCGAGGCGTCGGTTTCCAAATAGTCTTTCAACCAAGAGAGCGGGAACTTCATTAGCTCAAGCCTCCACTGACGCTGGGGGTCAGCCATGGACGGAAGCCATAGTGCCGCGTCCAAGCGGCATCGGCTTCGAAATAGGGGCGCAGGTCTGGCATGCCATATTTGAGCATTGCGAGGCGATCGACGCCCATGCCGAACGCGAACCCTTGATACTCATCCGGATTGATCCCGCAATTGCGCAACACATTTGGATGCACCATGCCGGAGCCAAGGATTTCCATCCATTGATCTCCCGCGCCGATTTCGATCGTGTCGCCTTTTTTGGTATATTTGACATCCATTTCCGCACTCGGTTCAGTGAATGGGAAGAAGTGTGGGCGGAAGCGCGCTTCCACTTCGTCAACTTCGAAAAAGGCTTTGACGAAATCGATCAGGCAGCCTTTGAGGTGGCCCATATGAATGCCTTTTTCAATCACCAGGGCTTCGACCTGGTGGAACATCGGCGTGTGGGTGGCATCCCAATCATTCCGATAGACACGGCCAGGTGCAATGATCCGGATGGGCGGCTGCTGCGCCATCATCGTGCGGATTTGCACCGGGGACGTATGCGTGCGCAGGACTTTCGCTTCGCCGCCCTCCGGCGTTGCCATGAAAAATGTATCGTGCGTTTCGCGGGCAGGGTGGCCCGCCGGGAAATTGAGCGCTGTGAAGTTGTGCCAGTCATCTTCTATGTCCGGACCCTCGGCGACCGCGAACCCCATATCGCCAAAAATCGCGGCCATTTCTTCAAACACTTGCATAACAGGATGAAGCGCGCCGACATGCTCTGGCTTCGGCGGCAGCGTCATATCGAGCTTTTCAGTGGCAAGTTGAGCTTCCAGCGCCGCATCCTCAAGCACGGCCTTGCGCGCCTCGACGGCGTCCGCCACGCGGGTTTTCAGGGCGTTGAGTTTTGGGCCCATATCTTGGCGCTGTTCAGGGCTCATTTGCCCAAGCGTTTTCATCAGGCCGGACACCCGGCCGCGTTTGCCGAGCTCTGCCACACGGATGGCGTCTAAGGTCTGTAAGTCGCTCGCGCCATCTATCGCGTCCAGAGCCTCGGCTTCAATGGTTTGAATCTCGGACATAAAGTCACTCCGCTCGTCCCCGCGAAAGCGGGGATCTGGTTCAACAGATCCCGCTCTTTATGTTTCGGAGCCCCCCGCCAGCGCAGGGGTTGAGCGGAGGGTGGTGCCTGACCCTAAGCCAGGGCGGCTTTTGCTTTTTCGACCAGAGCGCCAAATGCGGCTGGTTCTTTGATCGCAAGGTCAGACATGACTTTACGGTCCATTTCGATCCCGGCTTTGCCGAGACCGCCGATAAATCGGCTATAGGTCATGGTATCATCATGCTCGCGGACCGCGGCATTGATGCGCTGGATCCACAGGCTGCGGAAGCTGCGCTTTTTGACCTTTCGGCCAACATAAGCGTACTGACCAGCTTTCCAGACGGCTGCCGTTGCCGTGCGGAACTGCTTGGACCGCGCGCCTCGATAGCCTTTAGCGGCTTTCAGGATTTTTTTGTGACGGGCCTTGGCAGGCACTTTATTACGTGAACGGGCCATAATCAGGCTCCTTAATACAAATTCGGTTCAGATCATCCCGGCACAATCGCTTCGCTGAGGCCGGGACCAGCAGGTTCAAAGGTTTATTTCAGGCCGTTTGGCAGAAACTTCTTGATAACACGCTGGGTGTCCGCCTTGGCGACGACTTCCGTGCCGCGGTTTTGGCGAATGTATTTCCCATTGTGGCTGATCAGGCGGTGGCGCTTGCCCGCAACACCATGCTTCAGTTTCCCTGTCGCCGTGATCTTGAACCGCTTTGCAGCGGCCTTCTTGGTCTTCATCTTCGGCATTTCGATCTCCTCGTGAGCGCTTTGGCTCTTACGTGCATCATTTAGAGCAACCAGGCATGCCGTTTTCGGCCCGGCCACTGCGAAAGCGCGGGTTTAAGCGCAAAAGGACTGAGAAATCAAGCGTTCGGATTCAGCGTCGAGGGCGTTGGCTCACTCCGCTCATCCCCACACCGGCGGGGATCTTTTTCAACATGCTCGGGAAGGATCGAGGGAGATCCCCGCCGGCGCGGGGATGAGCGAGCACAGACAATTACCGCGGCGACATGACCATGGTCATCTGGCGGCCCTCGAGTTTGGGCTCGAGCTCGACTTTCATTTGCTCACCAAATTCGGCTTTGACGCGTTGGAGCAGCTCCATGCCAAGATGCTGGTGCGCCATTTCGCGGCCGCGGAAGCGGAGCGTGATTTTGACCTTATCGCCCTTTTCAAAGAACTCTGCGATCTTTTTCGCTTTCACTTCGTAATCGTGATTGTCGATGTTCGGCCGGAATTTGATTTCTTTTAATTCCTGCGTCCGCTGATTTTTCTTGGCCGCGGCTTTCTTTTTCTGCGCTTCGTAGCGCATCTTGCCATAGTCAACGATCTTACAGACCGGGACCTCTTGGTTGGGTGAGACTTCAACGAGGTCCAATCCGGCTTCGCGGGCGGCGTCTAGGGCGGCTTCAATCGGCATTTCGCCTTGTTTTTCCCCACTCTCATCAATGAGAAGGACGCGGGCGGCACGAATATCGCGATTGGTGCGAGGGCCGGTAGGTTTGGCGCGCTCTGGGCGGCCGTATGGTCTGCGGGCTATGGCTAATCTCCTGTGTTTGCCAGTCTTGATTGCCTTATTATGCCTGTTATTGGCGAATTTTTCAACTGATCAGATGAGGTGAAGCAGGCGCGCATAGACATTTAGAGTCGCTGCCTGAAGCCGCTCTTTGCTGTAATGTTCGCGCACAAAGGCTTGCCCCGCCTGACCCATTGCCAGACGCGCCTCTGGGCGCAGGTTAACGAGCGTGCGAATACAAGCGGTCAAAGACTCGACCGAGCCCGGCTCGGCGCGCGTGCCCGTTTCTCCCTCAATCACCGTTTCACGCTGCCCGCCATGATCCGCGACAATCACGGGCTTTGCCATCGCAGAGGCTTCCGCCGCCACCCTGCCGAACGCTTCAGGGCGCGTCGAAGGCGCGAGGACGATGTCGGCAAGTGCGTAAGCCGCCGGCATATCAATCGTGTGCCCGACAATCGAAACGATACCGCCGAGTCCATGGTCGATGATTTTGTCTTCGAGTTCGGTCACATATCGCGCGCGGCCTTGGGCATCGCCGGCTAGAATAAGATGCACGCGCGCGCGCTCTCGATCGTCGAGGGCTGCCAAGGCGTCAATGGCTAAGCTTTGTCCTTTCCAGCGGGTGAGACGCCCAGGGAGCATCAGCTTAACGCGCGTATCATCTGGCGCCACGTCCCAGGCGGACAGAACCGCGTGCAGGCGCTCAGGTGTGACTATCGCAGGCGCAAACGCTTCAAAATCAACGCCGCGGGGGATGGTGACAATTTTCTCGCGCGCAACAGCGTGAACTTCGATGACATGCTGCGCGGTCCATTCGGAATTGGCGATCACCAAATCGCCCTTCGCCATGACCGAATTGTAGCGCTTTTTGAGATCTGTCTGGCCACTATAGGCGCCGTGATAGGTGGTCACGAATGGAGTTTCGGTGCGTTGCGCGGCCATCAAAGCGCTCCAGCCAGGGGCACGCGATCGGGCATGTATAAGGTCGATCTCAGCTTCGCGAACCAGTCGCTCAAGCCGGCGCGCATTGTTGCGGATCGTCAGGGGATTTTTGCTGGCGGCTTTGATCTGGATTAGTTCGCCGCCCGCGTTTTGCAGCGCCGCTTCCAAACGCCCGCCTTGACTGGCGACAAGCGCGCGCCCACCGGCATGGGTAATCGCCTCGGCCATTTCGACCGTCGTGCGCTCGGCCCCGCCTGCCGCGAGTTCGGGTATGACTTGCAGCACCGTTTTTCCAGATAGATCAAGACCGGCAGAATCGCGCATCGCCAGACTTTGACTGATTTGGCACCCGAATGAAATGAAGAAGTTGCCTGCATACACAACCGCATGCAGTAGGAAACCAAAAGGAGCCGATGATGGATCATCTCTATCTGACCTCACCACAAGGGCGCCGTCTCGCCTATCGCCATACAGCACCGAAAACGGGGCTCACCTTTGTTTGGTTGTCAGGGTTCAAATCTGACATGAGCGGGTCAAAGGTCACCGTGTTAGAAGCGTGGGCGAAAGCGCAAGGCCATGGATTCTTGGCCTTTGACTATTCCGGGCATGGCCTCTCGGGAGGCGCGTTTGAAGACGGTACGATTTCCGCTTGGCGAGAAGATGCTTTGGCGGCGATTGACGGACTAACCCGTGGTCCATTGGTGTTGGTCGGGTCGAGCATGGGCGGCTGGATGGCGCTTTTATCTGCATTGGCGCTGAAACAGCGGGTCGCGGCCATGGTGCTCATCGCCCCGGCGCCAGACTTCACCCAAAAGCTGATGTGGCCTGAGTTTTCGAGCGAACAACAGAGCGAGATTATGGAGCAGGGGCGCACGCTGCGACCCTCTGATTATGGCGATCCGTATCCGATCACGCGCGATCTGATCGAAGATGGAAAAAACTGGACGCTTTTAGACGCCTCGATTGATCTCGATATGCCGATCCGGATTTTACAAGGCATGCAAGATCCGGACGTGCCCTGGCAGCACGCGTTCAAACTTGTCGAGACGCTGCAAAGCGAAGACCTGGTGTTTGAGCTGGTCAAAGATGGCGATCATCGCTTGTCGAGGGAGCAAGATATCGCGCGACTCGTTGCGAGGTGCGGGGAGTTGGTGGGTTCGGTTGTGTAGTAGGTTGCATGAAAGAGGATAGGCGATGTCCGCTTTCGGTGTCAAAGCGGACATAAAACAACCAACCAAAAATCCTCAGCCTCGTCCTGAGCGAAGTCGCAGGACGGGGCAGGCTTACGGGAAGCACGGCCCTTTCTCCTTCGACTTCGCTCAGGATGAGGGCCGCAAAAAGCGACGCCCGTTCATCCCGGGCTTCGCCGGGATGAGCGGAGATCGGGAATTTCTGCTTATTTCCGCTTCTGAACCAAAGCCGGCATAGCGATCCTAGCGCGCCAACGCATCCTCGATTAGCGCTGCCGTCTCCTCGACGCCATACAGCGCGATAAACCCGCCAAAACGAGGGCCTTGGCTTTGGCCGAGGAGCACTTCGTACAGAGCCTGGAACCAAGCGCGTAGGTTTTCAAACCCATGCTGTTTGCCGACTGTGAAGGTTAGCGTTTGCAACTCACCCTGATCCACGGGACCGTCCCAGGATTTGAGGCGTGCGCCCAAGTCTGCCATCGCCTTGCGCTCTTGATCACTCGGCGCGCGGTAGGATTTGGTTGGCTCTACAAAGTCGCGATAATAGGCCATGGCATAGCCCGCGAGATCATCGAGCAGGGGGTGTGTTTTCGCCGAAGCATCAGGCGCATATCGTGAGATATATCCCCATAGCTGTTCGCGGGTTTGCGCATTGGCGACGCTGGCCAAATTGAGCAAAAGCGCAAAGCTGACCGGCGAGGTCCATTGCGGTGGATGACCGCCATGGATATGCCAGACTGGGTTTTCGACTTGGCGTTTTGGCTCTTCTTGCGGGAACTTTTCAAGAAACGTCAGGTACTCATCGACCGCTTTCGGGATCACGTCGAAATACAGCTTCTTCGCCACGCGCGGCTTTTGGAACTGGTAAAGAGACAAGCTCTCTTGCGGCGCATATTTCAGCCAGTCTTCTACCGCGATGCCATTGCCTTTCGTTTTGGAAATCTTGGTGCCGTGCTCGTCTAAGAACAGCTCATAGACATATTGCTGCGGCGGCTGGCAGCCCAAGATCCGCGTGATTTTGGAATAGATGGGGGCATTATCCTGGTGGTCTTTGCCAAACATTTCGAAGTCAACGCCGAGCGCCGCCCATCGCATGCCGAAATCGGGCTTCCATTGCAGCTTGGTGTTGCCGCCGGTCACAGGCAGGGTGACGTCGGTGCCGTCTTCGTCTTCAAACGTGATCGTCCCAGCCTTTGGATCGGTGGCTTTCATTGGGACATATAAGACCCGGCCCGTGGTCGGCGAAATCGGCAAGAAAGGTGAGTATGTCGCTTGGCGCTCCGCCCCGAGCGTGGGCAGCATCACCGCCATAATCTCATCAAACTTCTCAAGCGCCCGCAGCAGCATCGGATCAAACGTACCGTCTTTGTAGCAATCCGTCGCGGACAAGAATTTATACTCAAAGCCAAAGCTATCGAGGAACGCACAGAGTCGCGCGCCCATATGCGCACCATAGCTGTCATGCGTGCCGAACGGGTCTGGCACATCGGTGAGTGGCTTTTGTAAGTATGCCTCAAGGCGTTCGGGATTCGGCACGGTTGGCGGCACTTTGCGCATGCCATCCATGTCATCCGAGATGCAAATCAGTTTGGTTTCAAAATCACCGCCCGTCAGCGCTTCGAAGGCAGTTTTCACCATCGTTGTGCGGACGACTTCGCCAAACGTCCCGATATGCGGCAGGCCTGATGGGCCATAGCCGGTTTCGAACACGACGGGTCCTTGTTTTGGTTTGCCCTGTTTCTCCATATTGCGCAGGCGTTTCAGCACGGCGCGCGCTTGTTCAAACGGCCAGGCTTTTGCGGATTCTGCGAGCGTTTGGAGATCACTCATGGTTTGGGCTCCTCAGTTGAGGGCCGGGAGGTATCATTCCAATTGGAATTTTTAAAGCGCGTTTTCTCGACCTATGGTTACAGGCCTAAAGCCCAATTGGGTGTAGGCCGCTTCGCTCGCGCTGACGCTTACGGTCGGCGATCTCTCGTGTCAGTTTGACGGTGATCGGATCGCCATAATCCAAGATCATCGGTTCTCGCGCTTCAACATGTTCTTCGCGACGTATGATACGGATCGTTCTGAAACGCTTCATGTCCCACCCTCGTCTTTATATCGAACCAGAGAAGCAAATTACACGCCAGAGGGGAACGGTACTGTGTTGTTTCTACCATACAGTGTGACTTGTATGTCGCACTTCGCCGTCTAGGGCACCACTGTGTTGAACCAGAAGGGTGGCTGATCCAGCGCATCGAACATTGCAGAGACGGCGCCGCGACTGCCGCGAATACGCATCTTTCCGGTAGCCACCAATCCGAGCGCGCCGGCATCGCCTAGGATCAAGCGATCAAAGTCTAACCGGTCCATCACGACTGTGGCCAGCGGATCTTCAACCGCACCTTCCCGCGGGACCAAGACAGCCCGTTCAACGAGAAGCGTGACGCTTTCATTCGTGTCCGGGAACTCGAACACAACCGCGTAAGGGTCTCGATCCAGCGTATTCGGGATGTATCGTGCGGCCAATGCGTCGAATAAATCCAAGGACGGGATGGCTTTGAGAAAATCTGAATTGCCGAGCCTCGGGTCTCCAATATTTGGGACGCCGCGCCGCAATTCAGCCGCGCCAGTCAAAAAATAGCTCCGCCATGCCCCGCTCTCGGCTTGAAATCCCAACTGTTCATACGTCGCCGATAGCCAATCGCGCGCTTCTTGATTCTCGGCATCGGCGAAAACGAGATGATTGAACACTTCAGCGGCCCAGCGATAATCGCCTGCTGAGAATGCGTTTTGGCCAATCTCCAAAACCGCTTCCGCGCCGCCCATGGCGGTCACATAACGTGACGCCGTCACTTCATGTGGAAGCCGGTGATATTCCGCGGGAACACCGCCCCACCAGCCGAAATAGTGCTGATATACGGCTTTGGCATTGTGGTTCAGCGTTCCATAATAGCCGCGCGTCGCGAAATCATCGGTTTGAATGTCTGGCTCTTCGACAGCCTCTGCCGCCTCGACCATCGTCGCGCCCGCATTTGCGTTGCGCAGCGTTTGATCATGAACATAGCGGTAGATATCGCGTTGACTGGCGAGGAACTGGACGACATTTTCCTGCCCCCAAGTCGGCCAATGGTGCGAAGCGAAGACGACATCGCTCCGCTCCCCATACTCGGCCAAGACATAGTCAATGGCGCGGCTCCATTTCAGCGCGTCGCGCACTTTTGCGCCGCGCGGCGTCAGCACATTATGAAAGGTCGCCGTCGCCACTTCCGCTGTGCACAGCGCTCGCTTCTCTGGCAGATAGAACATGAACTCGGCCGGCGCTTCGGTGCCCGCTGCGTCGATAAACTCAAACGTAACGCCATCGATGACACGGACCGTACCGCGACCCTCAATCTCTTCGGTTGGAAGGATCAAACTGATGGTTCCGTTTGGCAGGCCAGGGCCGAGCCCTGACCCGATATGGGCAGTGGCCGAGCGCGCGAGCGTATTGCCGAACATCAGAGTCGCGCGCCGGCTCATCTGGTTACCGGCAATCAGGTTTTCAGACACCGCACTTTCAGAAAAACCGATCGGCGCGAGAATTGGGACCCCATTGGCAACATCTTCATCCGAAATCACCCCGCGGGCGCCGCCAAAATGATCGGCGTGCGAATGGGTGTATAGCACGCCTGTGACCGGACGTTCGCCCAGCGTGTCATTCACCAGCTTTAGGCCAGCGGCAGCCGTTTCCGTAGCCGTAAGCGGGTCGACGATGATCCAGCCTGTGTCGCCTTCGATCACACTCATGACAGATAGATCATAGCCCCGCACCTGGTAGAGCCCGTCAGTGACCTTAAACAATCCATGATGGGCGGCGAGCTGCGATTGCCGCCAAAGGGATGGATTCACCGTCGCTGGCGCATCGGTCTCGAGGAAATCAAACTGTGGGATGGCCCATACGATATCCCCATTCTCCGATAATATGGCCGCGTCTTGGATATAGGCGAGCCGATCGCGCCGGGCGTCTTCGCCATCCGATCCGGGCGCCAGGTCTAGGCGGGCTGCCAGCGCGGCATTGGCGTCTTGCGTGGCCTGCGTCGCTGTGCCCGGCGCCGGCAAGCCAGCGGCAATCGCTTCGGCTGACGGTTCCGGAAGGTCATTGAGATTCGAGGGTTCACCACATGCGGCGATCCAAATCCCGATCGACACGGCCAGCCAAGTGCGCATATTTTCCTCCAAAATGTGCTCCAGGCGTGCAGCACTTTTACAGATCCAACAAGATCGCGCTGGGGAAGCGCGTCTAATATCGGTCCAAGCGGGCGGGCAATCCGTATTCAATCAAGCGTGTGCAGGCCCACTCATACTCATCCGCACAAGACTCTTGCAGCAGCCGGATCGCTTCTGACTGATCGCGCCGCCCGCCGCGCCCCATATACATCATATTGCCGAGGCCCGCGCAGGCGGCCGCATCGTCGAGCTTGCAGCCATGATCGTAGAGCGCCCAGGCGTACGGGAGGTCCACGTCGCCGCCAGTGCCCTTTTGGGAGATAAATGCCTGTTGCATGCACGCGCCCGTATGATCGCCATCGAAGCAGGCCTCGTCATAGAGTGTTTTCGCGCGTTGATAATCCTGCTCGGTGCCGGTCCCGCGGCGATACATTTCACCGAGCGCAAAACAGTTTCTCGCCCATTGGTCCCGCGGAAGCGTTCGGTCTGCGCAGAGACGGTTATAGACTTCAAGCGCCGCCTCCATGCGCTGTTCAGCGCGCGCGAGGTCGACCCCATCTTCGGGTTTGATCACCTCACGACCAGACACACCTTCGGTTAAGCGCGCGGCGTCGCGCAGCGCGCGCTCAGCAAAATACTCGTCCGCGGACTTTGGGGTCGGCTTAGCGGCCCCAAATTGCGCATGGGCCTGGCCAAGCGCCCAAAGCGACAAACACATCACAGCAAACGCGCGCACCACCATAGGGGTCTCCTCAAGAAATGTGAGCGATGAAACTGTTAGCTAGGAATACGGCGCTTTTCTGTCGAGTCTTGTCAGACAGAGTTTCGACTGCCACCGTGCATTATAAATGGGAGGCGCTTTATGTCAGCGGAAAATCAAATTCCGATCGGTTCCGGCTTCGGAGCTAAAACAGCCGCAAAAGACGTTGTCGCGGGACTAGACCTTAGCGGGAAAAACATCGTGGTGACCGGCGGATATAGCGGGATCGGTATCGAAACCGTTCGCGCTTTGGCGGGTGCAGGCGCGTCCGTCACGGTGCCCGCCCGCCGGCCGGACACGGCGAAGGAAGCCCTCGCGGATTTGCACGGGAGCGTTGACATCGCACATATGGATCTTGCGGATCTTAGCTCGGTGCGCGCGTTCGCAAATGATTATGTCGAAACCGGTCGCGCGCTACATGTATTGATCAACAATGCGGGAATCATGGCGTGTCCGCTGGCACGCGTCGGGCCAGGCTGGGAGCGCCAATTCGGCGTCAATCATCTCGGTCATATGGCGTTAAGTCTAAGCCTTCTTCCGGCGCTCCAAAAAGCGCAAGGCGCGCGTTTGGTCGCGCTTTCCTCGACAGCGCACATTCGCGGCGATGTGAACTGGGATGATCCGAATTATGAGACCAGCGAGTATGAGAAATGGGGCGCCTATGCGCAGGCGAAGTCCGCCAATGCGCTCTTTGCGCTCGGTGCTGACCGACTTTGGGACACGTTTGGAATTACCGCTTTTAGCGTTCATCCGGGCGGCATTTTCACGCCGCTCCAACGTCACCTCACGATCGAGGAAATGGCAGCGCTGGGCTGGATGAACCCGGACGGCACCGTGCCCCCGCAGGTTCAAGCGATGTTCAAGACGCCAGAACAAGGCGCTTCAACCGCAACTTGGGCCGCAACGAGCGCGCAACTTGATGGACGCGGCGGTGAGTATTGCGAAGACTGCGACATCGCCCAGCTGGCTGGCCCGGATAGCCAGCGCTGGGAACACGCAAGGGCTTGGATTTGCGATGAGGCCAAGGCCGATCGCTTATGGCGCATGAGCGAAGAGATGTTGGCGGCCGCGTAAACGCTGACCTGTTGCCTCAGCTTGACCTTCGCGGCGGCGGGGCGCAGGGAGGTGATATGACGCCGTCCACGCAAGACCCGTCGGCAAAGCCGCGCGCGCCTCGACTTGGTTTATGGGCGGGCATTGCCGCGCTCATCCTGGTCTTATTGCTGTTCCTGTTTGGGCGGTATACGCAAGTCTTGAACCTTGAGGCGCTTGAGCGGGTGATCGCTGAGTTTGCGCATGGACCTTGGGGTATACCCGCTTTGGTGCTGACCTTCTGTGCTTGTGCGTTTATCGGGGTTCCGCAATTCCTGTTGATTGGGATCGCTGTTTATGCATTCGGCCCGTTTTGGGGGGCGATGTGGGCTTGGTTGGCGACCCTTTGCTCCGGAACGGTGACCTTTTGGGTCGGCAGATTTTTCGGCGCGGCCACTCTGCAACGCTTGGGGGAAGGGCGGATTAAGCGGTTCGCCAATTTCGTCGCGCGCAACGCATTTGCTGCAAGTGCGATTGTGCGAAATGTACCAACCGGACCGTTTCTGATGGTGAATATGATTTTTGGCGCGATCCGTGCCAATTATATGCATTATCTGGCTGGTATGGCGCTTGGAATTGTCCCTAAAATCGCACTGGTTGCGTTCGGATTGCAAGCCATTCAGGCGGCGTTGCAGGGTCATTTCTGGCTCGCCCTTATGGCTGCGCTTGCAGCGGCGGCAGTGTTTTTGGGTGGCGCCCTATACGTTCGGCATCGGCGTTTGAAGGGCGATAATATCCCACTCTAGGCGGAATAGCCTGTTGACAGGCCTCATTCATCGCCGCATTGCATGGGACATGTGCAAGAACTTGCCGCTTCTAAGCCTCCTGCTCCTTACTGGCCCCTGGCCGGTGGCGACGGTGTGTTAAGAAAACCGTCCACGGCCAGGGGATAGACTTAAAGACACTCTCTCTTTTCACCAGGCCGGATCGATGACCGATACAACAGAAATTGTAATTTTTGACACGACGATGCGCGATGGCGAACAATCGCCAGGTGCGTCAATGACCCATAATGAGAAGCTTGCCCTCGGGGAGCTCTTAGAGAATATGGGCGTGCACGTGATCGAAGCGGGCTTTCCCGCAGCATCCTTGGGCGATTTTCAAGCCGTTAGCGAAATCGCGCGCCGCTCCAAGTCGGCGACCATTTGCGGCCTCGCGCGGTCGACCCCGAGCGATATTGACCGCTGTGCGGAAGCGGTGCGCCATGCCGCCAAACCGCGCATTCATACCTTTATTTCGACCAGCCCAGTCCACATGAAGCATAAGCTCAAAATGGGCGCTAATGCGGTGCTTGAGGCGGTGGGGCGCTCGGTCGCACAAGCGCGGAACCTGGTCGACGATGTTGAATGGAGCCCAGAGGACGCCACCCGTACCGAGTTTGATTTTCTCTGCAAGTGCATCGATGCGGCGATCACATCAGGCGCCACGACAATCAATATCCCCGACACGGTAGGTTACTCGCATCCCGAGGAATACGGCAATCTCATACGGCGCCTGCGCGAGACCATTCCAGACAGCGATAAAGTGATTTGGTCGACCCATTGTCACAATGATTTGGGGCTCGCGGTCGCCAATTCCATTGCTGGCGTGCAAAATGGCGCGCGGCAAGTAGAGTGCACGATAAACGGCCTCGGCGAACGGGCCGGCAATGCTGCGTTGGAAGAGGTGGTCATGGCCTTTAATGTGCGCCGTGATAATTTGCCCTTTCACACCGGTCTGGATGCCAGCAAACTGGCCTCCGCCAGCCATATGGTCAGCCGCATTACTGGCTTTCCAGTCCAGTATAATAAGGCGATCGTCGGCAAGAATGCGTTCGCACACGAAAGTGGCATCCACCAAGATGGCATGCTCAAAAACGCTGAAACCTATGAAATTATGCGTCCAGAGGATGTTGGGGTTTCAAAAACCAGTCTGGTCATGGGCAAACATTCAGGGCGTCATGCGTTCCGCGATAAGCTCGAGAGCCTCGGCTATGAGCTCGACCAAGAAAGCCTGAATGCCGCGTTTAAACGCTTCAAAGATCTTGCCGATCGCAAGAAACATGTCTTCGACGATGATTTAATCGCGCTGGTCGATGACCAACTGTCTGCCATCGGGGAGCGCATTTCGTTCAAGTCTTTGCGAGTCGTGGCTGGCTCTGAAGGCCCGCAAACGGCGGATTTGACGGTTTCGGTGGACGGCGAAACGCATGCGGTGCATAGCGAGGGCAACGGGCCGGTCGATGCGGTGTTCAACGCCATCCGAAAAATTGTTCCGCACGAAGGCAAGCTCGATTTGTTCCAAGTCAAAGCGGTGACGGGCGGCTCAGATGCGCAAGCTGAAGTGCATGTTCGGTTGAAAGGCGAGGGCATTATGGCCACCGGTCGATCATCTGATCCGGACACGCTGGTGGCTGCCGGCAAGGCCTATATTCACGCGTTGAACAAGCTCGAGGCGCGGCGTTTGAAGCGTAAAGCAGCCTAATTCGTTAACAAACGCGTCGTTCGCGTTAACCCTGTCTCGAAACGGCACAAAAGCCGGCTTACTCGGTGAATATTGGGGAATCGGCGTGCGTACGATGCGTACACATCAAGCAGTGAATTGTACTTGCTTTAATCAAATCTAAACGGCATGAGGGTATAGGGCTGATCAAGTAACCAAAGCTGCGTGACCCGATTTTGATCACGCATATTAGAAGCGGCGTAGGAAAATGATCGGAAGCCTTCTCGGAGTTTTATCCACAGACATGGCCATCGACTTGGGCACAGCAAACACGCTGGTCTATGTCAAAGGACAAGGCATCAAACTCGATGAACCCTCCGTGGTCGCTTATATGAATCAAGGCGGCCGCAAAATGGTTTATGCGGTTGGGGACGATGCCAAGAAGATGCTGGGGAAAACCCCGCTCAATATGGAAGCCATTCGGCCGATGCGGGATGGGGTGATCGCCGATTTCGAAGTCGCCGAAGAAATGATCAAGCACTTCATTCGCAAAGTGCACAATCGGCGCGCCTTCGTCTCGCCTTTGATCATCATTTGTGTGCCGAGTTCAGCGACGAATGTTGAGCGCCGTGCCATTCATCAATCTGCGCTGGCGGCGGGTGCGCGCGAAGTGCATTTGATTGACGAACCGCTGGCCGCAGCGATTGGGGCTGGCTTGCCGATCGAAGAGCCTGCGGGGTCAATGGTGGTCGATATTGGCGGCGGCACCACCGAAGTTGCCGTTCTCTCGCTTGGCGGTCAGGTCTATTCCCGCTCGGTTCGGATTGGCGGCGACAAAATGGACGAAGCCATCATGAGCTATTTGCGCAAGCACCAGGGCATTTTGGTTGGCGAAATGTCGGCTGAGCGCATTAAAAAGCAAATCGGAACGGCAATGGCGCCGGAAAATGGGGATGGCATGACAGTGACAGTTCGCG
Source organism: Pseudomonadota bacterium (assembly GCA_038531165.1). Classification (GTDB taxonomy): domain Bacteria; phylum Pseudomonadota; class Alphaproteobacteria; order Caulobacterales; family Hyphomonadaceae; genus Henriciella. The sequence continues at coordinate 375,173 of JBCBBZ010000004.1, read as the reverse complement.
GTCGCGCCACCGGCGATGGCGTTCCGAATGAAGTCGAAATCAACGAAAAAATGATGGCTGAGGCGCTGAAGGATCCGGTCGGCGAGATTGTCGAAGCGGTCCGGATCGCGCTGGAAGCCATGCCACCCGAGCTGTCGGCAGATATTGTCGACCGAGGCATTGTTTTGACCGGCGGGGGGGCACTGTTGCGCAATCTTGATCTGGTTCTACGCGAGCAAGCGCGGTTGCCGGTTATGATCGCTGAAGACCCATTGAAATGTGTGGCGAATGGGTGTGGGTTCGTTCTTGAGAACCTATCGCGCATGAAGAATGTCTTGTCGCCAGAAGTTTGATATGATTTTGGGCTGACGCCCTCAATCGAATAAGAAGGAAAAAGACCCATGCCACGGTCCAGCGGCAAGGGATACAGACAGCGCCCGCTGAGACGGTATGGCTTTTTTGTCGCCGTCGCGGGCTTGCTTGCGCTTTTACTTCTGCAGACCTCACCGCGTTTGAGCGAAGGCGTCGAACCGATCCGCACGGCGGCATCAGATCAATTGTTCCATGTCACGCGACCGACTTTGATTGATCGCATCAGCGGCGCATCAGCCAAAGAACGGCAAATTCTTGAGCTTGAGGCGCGTGTGCGCGAACTCGCGCAGTATAAAGCCTTGGCACTGACGATGGCGGAGCGGCTCGAGGTCTATGAAGAAATTCTCAATATGCAGGGTGAACCGGCTGGAGCGGAAGTGACAGCGCGCATTATGGCTGAAACCAACGGACCCTTCGCAGAGGCTCTGTTGGCCAATGCTGGCGCTACGAACGGGGTCGCTGAAGGCTATTATGCTGAAAATGACCGCGGCCTGGTTGGGCGAGTGGTGCAAGTCGGCAAGCGGTCATCACGCATTCTGAAAGTGACGGATTTTAACAGCCGCGTCCCCGTCATGGGGGAGTCGAGCGGTTTGCGGGCAATCATGTTTGGCGGCCGGGATGGGCTGGGTCGTTTGACCGATTTGCCTGAGCAAGGCGCTTTTTTGCCGAATGAGCGCATTCTGACATCGGGCGAGGGTGGTATGTTCCCGCGCGGCGTCGTGGTTGGGCATGTCCGCGGCGACGATGAAAAAGACGTCCGCGTCGACCTCGCCATGCTTTCTGGTCAGCTCAGTTATGTGAGACTGAAGCCAACGATTACCGTCCCGCCCCCTGAGCTTTTTCCGGTTGAGACAGAGGTCGCCGCTCTCTCGGAAGGGGATGATTCATGAACGGTGTGGGCGGCATTGCAGATCAGCTTGCCCTGCGCTGGGAACAGGCAAGGCCGCGGGCGCGTTTGGTCATTGGCGCTTTGGTCGTGGCCTTAATTGGTATGGTGGGTCTAACGCCAAAGTCTTTTTTTGGCATCACTCTGGCATGGCCGTATGTTGGGCTGATTGCCGCCGTTGGTTGGGGACGGTCCGGCATTGGGTTTGGGCCAATGGTCTTTCTGCTCCTATTTGGATTTGCGCAAGATGCGTCACAGGCGCCATGGGGCAGCCATGGTCTTGCAAATCTGCTGACCTATGGGCTGTCTGCCATGGTCGCGCAAATGGCAGATACCGAACGTACGCCATTGCTGACCTTTTTGCTCCCCGTGGTGACATTGTTCGTCGGGATGACGCTGGTTTGGATTGTCGCGAGTGTTTCCGCCGGACACGCGGTGCGGGTGACGCCGATGCTGACCGCATATTTTGCAACGCTTGTGGTCCATATGCTCATCGCGCCTTTGTTTGAATTGCGCGCGCGTCGCGGCCCAGCGATTGGAGGCGCAGGATGAGTGGGAACCGGCCCATTGATACATTGTTTAACCGTCGCGCGATGATTGCCGCAGGCGCTGGCGGCGCGATGTTTGGCGGATTGATCACGCGTTTGTTTCAGCTTCAAATCCTGGAACATGAGCGGTTCGAGGTTGCCGCGGCTGAAAATGGCGTCCGCTTGGATTTGGCGCCGCCGCAGCGTGGGCGGATTCTCGATCGATTTGGCCGCCCACTCGCAGCCCATCGGCAAGCCGGACGGGTGTCATTTGTACGCGAGCAAACCGAGGATATGCCCCGCTTGCTCCGCGCGCTTGCTGACCATATCGAGATTTCCCCCGAGCGGCAGGCCCGTTTGGTGCGCGATGCCAACCGTCAGGCCAGCTTTCTGCCAACGACCGTGAAAAGCGAACTCTCATACGAGGATTTCTCGCGGCTATCGGTGCTCGCGCCGAGCATGCCGGGGCTGCAAGTGGAGATGGCGGCGACGCGGTCGTATCCGCGCGGACGCGATTTCGCCCACGTTCTTGGCTATGTCGCCAAAGCCAGCGAAGCCGACTTGGAGCGGTTGAGTGAGGGCGCGAATGCCCAGGAGCGGTCCGCCATCCGGCGATTGTTCAAGCACCCAGACATGCGCACGGGCCGTTCCGGCGTTGAGCGCTATGCTGAGGAGTGGCTGCGCGGCGAGGCGGGTTTCCGCAAACTGGAAACCAATGCGGCGGGCCGAATTATCCGAGAGTTTGATGATCCGACCCTTTCGCCAAGGCCCGGACGCGATCTTTACCTGACGGTGGATGCGGAACTGCAAAAATTTGCCATCGACCGATTTGGCGTTGAAAGCGGCGCTGCGGTTGTGCTCGACATCGAAACTGGAGAGATTCTGGCCTTTGTCTCGACGCCGGCCTTCGATCCGAACGATTTCGTCAACGGCATCTCGACAGAGGATTACGCGGTCTTGCGCGATGATGTTGAGTATTCGCCGCTCTATCACAAAGCTTATGACGGCACTTATCCGCCGGGCTCAACGTTTAAAATGGTCGTGGCTTCTGCCGCCTTAGAAGCGGGCGTGATTGATCCAAACGAGCGCATCTATTGTCCAGGCCACTATCGCTTTGGCAACAATACCTGGCACTGTTGGAAAAAACGCGGCCATGGCGCGGTGAATATGCACTGGGCCATTAAGAGTTCCTGCGATACATATTTCTACGAAGTCGCGCGACGTATGGGGATTGAGCACCTCTCCGAAGTTGCGAAGCGCTTCGGCTTCGGCCAGCGTTGGGAGCTTGGGCTCATGGGCGGTCGTAGTGGGGTCGTTCCGAATGATGCCTGGAAGCGGGCCGCTCGGGGTGAGCCATGGTTTGAAGGCGAGACCCTGAATGTCGGAATTGGGCAAGGCCAGGTGTCGACAACTCCGCTTCAGCTTGCCGTGATGACGGCGCGGATTGCCGCCGAGGGCAAAATCGTCACGCCGCGGATCATCGGCGAAGGGCCCCGGCCTGAAAGCGACATACCCTACGATGCGCCGCTCGATCCTGAAATCATGCAACGCATGAAAGCCGGGATGTTTGGTGTCACCTCGGAGGCGGGCGGGACAGCCCTACGCTCGGGCGATCTCGGTTTGGGCGGGCCAAGGCTGGCGGGTAAGACGGGAACATCGCAAGTGCGCCGGATTTCGGCCCAAGAACGAGCTACCGGCATTCTCGAAGGCGATCAAATTGCGCGGCGCTTGCGCGACCATGCCTTGTTCGTCGCCTATGCGCCGCATGACGATCCGAAATATGCAATTTCAGTCATTGTAGAACATGGCGAAGGCGGCTCAAAAGCGGCCGCGCCGGTGGCAAGAGATATTTTGGCGGAAGCGCTTCGGATCGATTCGCGGCGTTCGCCCGCCTACACGCAAACCGCTTCACTCGGTGAGGGTTTTGGCTCCAGCGGCAGTGGCCGCGATCGATGACAACGCTGCGTTCAAGCTCGCTCGATTTTTCGCGCCGTTCTTTTTTTACGCAAGTCAGTTCGCTGCCTTGGGGTTTGATTTTAATGTTGTGCGCAATGGCGATGATTGGCGTCGCGATTTTGCACTCTGCCACCTTCACCAATCCAGAAGAAGCGGGTCTTGCCATGCGGCATGCGACCCGTTTTGCGATTGCCCTCGTGGTCTTGCTGGCGACGGCTTTGTTTCCGATTCGGTGGTGGTTTTGGGCGGCTTGGCCGAGTTACCTCGCGACACTGGTTTTGCTCGTAGCTGTTGAGTCGTTCGGAAGTACCGGCGGCGGAGCGACCCGTTGGCTGCAAATTGGCCCGATCCGCGTGCAGCCTTCAGAGTTCATGAAAGTCACGCTGACCCTCGCGCTCGCCGCTTACTACCATAAGCGGTGGAATGATTATTCGGGCGGATTTTTGATCCACTTGCCCGCATTGGCGCTGATCGCCGTGCCGGCCGCGCTGATTTTCCGCCAGCCTGATTTTGGCACGACTTTGGCCCTGTTCGCGTCAGGTGGGATCCTGATCTTTCTGGCGGGCCTATGGTGGCGAGTTATTGTTGCGATCATGGTCGCGGTGATTTCTAGCATCCCAGCGATCTATTTCTTCGTCTTGCAAGACTACCAGCGAGAGCGTGTCGACACCTATCTCGCGCAGCTCACAGGCCAGTCCGTCAACGTCATGGATGATGGCTATCAGATTGAGCAGGCCAAGATTGCGGTCGGTTCGGGCGGCTGGACTGGCAAAGGCTATATGGAAGGAACGCAGTCCCAGCTTGATTATATCCCGGAGCAGCATACGGACTTCATTTTGACGGTGCTTGCAGAGGAATTTGGGTTCCTGGTCACCAGTGGGGTATTGCTGCTTTGGATGATGATTTTGGGGCTTGGGCTAGCGATTGCGCTGCGAGCGGCGAGCTTATTCGCCCGGTTCGCGGCGGCCGGAGCGGTGGCGACAGTCGCGTTCTATATCCTCTTTAATGTCGCTATGGTCTTGGGGCTTGTGCCCGTTGTCGGCGTGCCATTGCCGCTCTTGTCCTATGGCGGCAATGTGATGATCACCACCGCGGCCTGTTTTGGACTGGTGGGCGCGGTCCATCTCGGCCGCAATGAGCCTTTGAATACAAACGGATAGACGTCGCGAAGGCCCGTCTGCGAAAGCCAGCGATTGCGTTGATTTTTGTTCACTGATGTCTAGTCTCCGACGAACACGTTGCCCGGGAGGACAGAGGAATGGCAGCCATAGGTCGCAAGACGGATACTTGGGGATCCCGATTTGGCTTTATTATGGCCGCCGTAGGATCCTCGGTCGGGCTGGGCAATTTTTGGCGTTTCCCGTTCACGGCCGGCGAAAATGGCGGCAGCGCGTTTATTCTGATCTATCTCGCATGCGTGGTCCTGTTCGGTCTGCCGGTTTTGATGGCGGAGTATGGCATGGGCCGCAAATCTGGCATGTCGGCCATTGAAGGCGTCCATTCATTGGCCCGCGCTGAGAGTAAAAGCCCTAATTGGGGATTTGTCGGGTGGGTCGGTTCGCTCGCCGCGTTCTTCATCCTGACATTCTACGTCGTTATCTCCGCCTGGGTGATCGCCTTTATCCCGCAAGCTTTTTCTGGTGCGTTTGACGGCTTTACCGCCGAGGCTTCAGGGGAAAATTTCGGTAACACAATTGGTAATCGCGGACTGATATTGACCTGTTTGGCGACATTTATCGTCATTAACACTGTGATTATCGCCCGCGGGGTGAAGAGCGGAATTGAGCGAGCGGCCTCGATTCTGATGCCGCTTTTTTTCATTCTACTGCTCGGCATCGTGGCGTTCGCTTTGATTAACGGGGATGCCGCGCAAGCGGCCGCTTTTTTATTACAGCCTGATTTCAGCAAAGTGACATTCGGCACATTCCTAGCCGCTGTGGGGCAAGCTTTCTTTTCGATTGGCGTCGGATCGTGTTTGATGATCACCTATGGCGCCTATCTCTCGCAGGAGACGGATATTCCGCGTTCGTCTGCGATTGTCGCCAGCGCCGATACAATGGTCGCCTTGATTGCAGGATTTGCCATCTTCCCGATCGTATTTGCTTTTGGTGCGGATCCCGCTGGCGGACCAGGTCTCTTTTTTGTGTCTTTGCCGATTGCCTTTGGTTCAGAAGCGATGCCGATGGGCCATCTTATTGGCGGCGCGTTTTTCACGCTGGCTTTGTTTGCCGCGCTGACCTCTTCGATTTCTCTCATGGAAGTTGGGGTGTCTTGGCTCGAGGAACGACAGGGCGTTAACCGTTGGGGCGCAGCGCTGGGGGTCGGATTTGTGTTATTTATGATCGGCGCCGGCTATGTCTATTCGGCAGACTATATCGATTTCGCTGACATGATTACGGGGACGATTATGTTGCCGCTGTGCGGCTTGTTGGTGGCTGTCTTCTCGGGATGGGTGCTCAGCCGGGACATGCTCACCTCAGAGTTCGGCGATGGCGCGGTGATGAATCTCTGGCGCTTCGCTGTCCGCTGGGTGGTCCCGCCAGCGATTGCCATCATCCTGATCTTTGGGATCATCGATAAACTGTAGACGCCGTGTTGAGGCGCAAGCTGCGTCAGCGGCCAAATTGGCGACCAAATTCACGTGTTGCGCGAATGAGCTTATCGACAATGCCAGGTTCCAAACTGGAATGACCCGCGGTTGCGACAATGTCCAAATCTGCCGCTGGCCAAGCCTTTTTGAGGGCCCAGGCGCTGGAAAGCGGGGTCACGACGTCATACCGACCATGAACGATTTTCGCGGGAATGTCGGTCAATTCCTGCGCCACTTTTTCGAGCAGCCAGCCGTCTTTTTCGAAAAATCCGCGATTGACGAAGAAATGACATTCGATGCGCGCAAAGGCATCGGCAAAATCATTTTCCTCAAAACGTTTCGGGCGACTCGTGGGGCCTTGGATCGTGATCGTCTCACCCTCCCAGCAGGCCCACGCTTTGGCCGCGCGGCGGCGTTCGTGTTGATCGTCTCCGGTCAGTCGCCGGTAGAATGCATGCAAAAGATCGTGCCGCTCTTCTTCCGGGATGGGGGCGACATAGCGATCATACGCATCCGGGAACAAGCGGCTTGCGCCGTGTTGGTAAAACCATTCAATCTCGGCTTCGGTGAGCAAAAAAATGCCCCGCAGGATCAGTCCGTGAACCCGCTCACGGTGCGTTACGGCATAAGACAAAGCCAGCGTTGAGCCCCAAGATCCGCCAAATAGGACCCATTTTTCGATACCCAGATGCGCCCGCACGGTCTCAATATCTTCAACCAGGGTCCAAGTCGTGTTCTCACGCAGTTCAGAATGCGGCGTTGATTTACCGCACCCGCGCTGATCGATCAAAATGATCCGATAGACGGTCGGGTCGAAAAAGCGGCGCATCTCTGGGCTCGACCCGCCGCCTGGGCCGCCATGAATGCCAAGCACGGGCAAGCCCTTTGGATTGCCTGATTCTTCCCAATATATCTCGTGTAAGTCACTGACGCGGAGAAAGCCGAACCGTTTCGCTTCTAGAGGTGGATAAAGTTTAAGCATTTTTTGCCTTTGTTCACGACCTCTTCACCTATCGACTGTTAACTTCTGAATAAAGGGTATGGACGGCGTTTTTCTCATCTGTAAGTGTTGTTGCAGTTTGGGGTTGTTTGGCAAGCGAGAAGCCTGATGCGTAGTGTAGTTCTTTCTATCGTCCTGGCGACCGGGCTTAGCGCCTGTGCAACCGTCTCTATGGTTGGCTCTGAGGCCACTGTAGAAACCGACATTCTTCAAGAGCAAAGCAGTCTGCGCAAAGTATCAGATGCCTATATTGAACTCGCTGAGAGCAAGCAATGGGTTCAAAAAAGTAAGGGTTTGCTGGGGTTTGCGCGGGTTTTGATGGATGGCTCGAATGCCGAGAATGCATCGAAACCGGACGATTACACCGCTTTGGTTGTGCGAGACGCGCCGACACGGCAAGCGCAAATGAACCTTATTCGCGACGATATTGAGGGGGCAGCGCATGGCCTGGATGTCGCGACAATGGAAGCCGAAAAACTGTTCGATACCGACGCTGCCGCGAAAGCGCTGAGAGCGGATTTGGTGAGTTATGAAAGCGCTTTGGTGACCGCGAAACAAGCTCGCCGGACCTTTTTGTCCACACTCGGCGACCTGGACCTTAATACCGGAAACATGGCGTCCTATGCGCTCGCTGAGCTCGATCTGAGCATTGATTCCGCCCGTGACACGGCGGACAGGCTAGCCGACTTCGCGGCGGACCGTAAATCGTCTGAAGCGCTGTTTTAAGCACGACATAGGCTCAATCATAGCTTCAAGATGGCGCGGTCAAGTTGCCAAGCTTGTTCCATAATTTTTGCCAAATGCACGGTGCGGTTGCGGGTGACCTCGGGCGTCCAGGCAATTTTGTCTTTGATGTCAGCGGTCAAAGCGAACTCGGCTTTGCCATCCGCGAAATACAGACCGCGCTTTTCTTCGAATGATAGATTGTCGGCTTTCTGATTGGTCGATTGGGACAAGAGGGCGAAATTGCCGATCGTATCGACAAGGTCACGATGAACGGACGGGTTGGGCCAAGCGTGGCGCCAAGGAGAGTCCTGCGGCAGATTCTTTGGCAGAACGTGCTCGACTGTTGCGCCATCATCTGGCCCGAGCGCGATGCCGCCTTTAATCTCTGCATTCATTCGCAGCGCGATTGCCCGACGCTGGGCAAATGCACCAAAACGACTGCGCAATCGATTTTGGATTTCTCGGCGCTCCTCGCGCGACAAAGCCAGCGGGCCGGATTCGGAGAGCAGGACACGCGGGCTGTCGGCATAGTCGGCAATCCGTTGATAGCGGCGTTGCCGGCTGCGCTGTTCGGTGATCGCCATCATCGCCCCATAAGCAAAGCGCTCAAGATTTTTAAAGAATGCGTAGGCGATTTCGGGGCTGCCATTGTGGCTGACCAGAAATTTTAGCGCCGGTGCGCGCCACAATTGATGATCGATCAATCTTAGGTGATTTAGGCTCTCCACCACGTTCGCTGTCTTGTTCCCAAACTGTCCCTGTCCGGTCGATATGGTCACGTAGGCATCGACATAGGCGGGCAATTCTTTGCGCAAGAAGGCCCGCGTCCCGCCGGAGGTTCGGCTAATCACAGCTTTGCGAAACTCGGTGGCGCCCTTCTTGGTTTTACGCGCATAAATCGTGCTGATTTGGTTGAGCAGATCGTCAAAGCCAGATCCGCCCAATCGCGATTCGTGTTCCGACCATTCGCGCGAAAAGATCTCCGCTTCGCTGGCACTGAGATAGGCGTTTTCGAGCAGGTCAGTCTTGATGATGTCATGACCATTCGGGGCTTTGCCGCGCGTGTTAAGCACGCGAAACACATTGTAACCGCCATCCCAGTCTTCGACGACGACTTTGACCAAGAGCACTCGGTTTTTGATTGTGTCCGCCAAGGCGCGCTGTGCCTCTGGAGACATGTTGCGCACTGTGCTGATGAAATTCAGCAGATTGCGGGTCATCCGCTTTTGGCTCTCGCTATCGTTCGGCTCAACCTCGTTTTTCAAAGACGCACCGCGCGTTTGGATCGCCTCACGGAGATAGGGGCCATCAATGTGATTGAGGGAAATGCGCCAAACCGGCGATCGATCTGAGGCATCGTCCGCGATGAGGCTATGAATGGCATCTTTTCGCGCCGCGTCTGTTTCGATGTCACGCAGAACGGACAGCAAAATCGTAAGCGTGGTGAGGCGTTGTTGCCCGTCAACGATCAAGTATCGCCCGGTGGTTTCGCGCACCAGAACAATCGCGCCGATAAAGTGACTTTCCCCCGTCTCGCTGGCGTCTTGGAGATCGGATAAAAGCGCCTGAGCTTCTGGGCCCTCCCAGGAATAGCTGCGTTGATATGGCGGCATCGCCATTTCGATGCCATTGCACAAAAGGTCGGCGAGGGTACTTTCCTGCGCACGGAGGCCTTGTGTCATGTCAACTATACTTTCTATCATCCGACCCGACGCAAGGCGTAGCCCTTAGCGCTCATTCTGGAGCGCTTCAATCGAAACTCTGAGGAAAGTCTCCGGTTTCGACCAATCGTATCCAAGAGGTCACACCAATATGGCAAGGCTGAACAACAAGCATCAAAGGTCGGATCTGCTTGGCGCCGATGCAGGCGCGACGGACCAGCGGATTGAGGCGTATTGCATGCCGACCCACCGTTCTCTTCTGCTGGGTGTGATGGCTTTGCTGATCGCTGCGTGCGATTTTGCGGGTGGGCCGAGCGATGGATCAAATGCCATCGTCCGACCACAAGACTTTGCCCTGTTGCCATGTCAAAGTCTAAGCGAGGCGCCCCATTGCGCTTTGGCGATTGTCGGCGGCAAGCGGATTTTATTTGGCGCCCCAGCCGGGGTCGGATGGACCCTGCCGAAAGACGATTTGCGTCAGCTTGATGCGGTCGTTCTTTTCGCCTTAGAGGCGGATGCCATAGAAGGGCTGGACGAGGTTAGAAATCAATCCTGGCGTGAAGGACGCGCGGCGCCGCTGCGGGTCATTGGACCCCCTGGCGTGATTGAGATGGTCACCGCCTTGAACAACGCCATGGAGCAATCTGATGCACTATTCGTGGTCGATAATGGCATACCCCCCGGGGGATACAATGCGGCGCTTTTGGAACCGGTTGAAGCACCGCAAGACAGCAGAGTTTTCGATACCGGCGACGTTGTCATTTTCCGCCGCGCCGCCGGCTACCAGATTGATTATAGTGGCCGCGCAACCGCGCTCTTGGAGGTGTGTGGAAAAACGCCGGATACCGGTGAAACAGGCTCTAAGTTGGCAGCCGATGTGCGGATCGCGTGTCGCCAAGAAGACGACGCTGACGCATGGCCGATATCTGCGCCCATTTTCGTCTTACGTGGCTAGGAGAAAAAGCGACGGGGCCCCATAAAAACGGGACCCCGGTCTCCCCCGAGACGCCCCCATCCGGTCAAAAAGTGACCGTGGACCGTGGGCGCTCCAGGACATGGGGTTCGATTAAAAAGTGTTGAGGTTGGAGTCAAACCCACGACCTAAAGATTCCGTATGAATTGATGAATGTGCACGAAACTGTGGCGCAGAGGTCACGATATGATTGACACGGCTGGATCATTTAGATAGTTAGATAACTAACTAAATTAGGAGGGCTTCAATCATGCTTACACGGCGCACGATACTTATAACCGGTGGTGCAACGGCGCTTGTCGGTGGGCTTGGCATTGTCGGCGCAGCGCATGGCCCGGGTCTCGCCGCAGCGCGCGCGCCTTGGAGCCAAGCTGGTCAAAGCTTTGGTGATCCACGGTTAGATGCCTTGGCGTACGCGATTCTCGCGCCCAACCCACACAATCGCCAGCCCTGGTTGTTCGACTTGGTCAGTGATGATCGGATCCTTGTCAAAGTCGATCTTGATAAGCGTCTGCCGCATACCGATCCGTTTGATCGTCAAATTACCATTGGATTTGGCTGCCTCTTGGAATTGCTGCGGATGGCGGCGGCTGAGAAAGGCTATGCTGTCGAGATTGTTCCGTTTCCGGATGGCGAGCCCGCGCCGCGCCTTTCAGCGGCGCCAATGGCCGAGGTCATCTTCCGCCAAACGCCAGATGCGGTGCGCGACCCTTTATTTGCAAGCATTCTCGAGCGGCGTTCTACAAAGGAGCCGTTTGATCCTCAACAGCCCGTTTCTCAGGGGCTTTTGGACGCCGTTATTGCTGCTGGTGAGGGGGATCTGAAGATCGGAGGCACGATCGATATCGACCAGCGTCAACGTCTCATCGATCTCGCCTGGCAGGGGTTTCAGATCGAGATGGAAACAGATTCGACCCGTCGCGAGAGTGTTGACTTGATGCGCATCGGCAATCGCGCCGTGACCCAAAACCCAGATGGGATCGATATGGGCGGGACGGCCATGGGACTTCTAAAAATGTCTGGAATTCTGACTCATGAGGGCCTCGATACGCCGGGAAGTACAGCATACACATCCGGTTTTGACATGTACCATCCGATTATTCATTCAGCACAAGGCTTTGTCTGGGTCACGGCCGATGAGAATTCGCGCATCAGTCAGTTGCGCGCGGGACGGGCATGGGTCCGCATGAACCTCGCCGCTCAGAAAATCGGGGTCTGCGTTCACCCGTTGAGCCAGATCCTGCAAGAGTTTCCAGAAATGATGGAGCCGTATCAGGCCGTCCGCGACGAACTCGGGGTCAGTCAGAACGGGGTGGTGCATATGCTCGGTCGGATCGGGTTTACCAAATTTCCACCCGCCAGTCCGCGTTGGCCTCTAGAAAGTAAGCTGATAAATAGATCTGCATGACCGAACAGAGTTCTGCCGATATTGTCTTCTCGCTGTTCAATGAAATCGGCATCATCAACCAGTTGAGCACCGCGCGGTTTGCGCGCAGTCTCGCACCGGACCTGAACCCGTCGGAGTTTGGCGTTTTGAACCATTTTGTCCGGCTCGGAGACGGCAAAACGCCGACGCATTTAGCCAAAGCGTTTCAGATGACGAAGCCATCCATGACGGCAATTTTAAGCAAGTTGGAACAGAAAGGCTATGTCGCAATCCGCGGCAGCGAGAAAGATCGCCGGCGCAAAATTGTGACGCTGACACCGGCCGGTCGCGCGGCGCGGCAACGGGGCGTCAAATCAGTCGCGCCATTGGCCCGAACACTGCTTCAGCACCACGATATCGAAACCTTGAAAAGGCTGCTTCCGCAACTGCAAACGTTGCGCGAATTCCTCGACGCAGAACGAAATGCAGTCGACGGGCTCGGGTGATCTCTTGGCTTTGAAAGCAAATCAGCACTAATGCTTCCCATTCGGTAATAATTGGCGCATACCCGTTAAGGATAATGCGTCAGCAAGGGCTGGTAGGGAATGATTGCCTTGTTTTTCTTGGTTTATACACTGATCGGCGCGGCGGCGGGTTGGGCGCTCTACGCCTTTGCTGAAGTGGATTTGGCGCTGGCGATTTGTGGCGGCGCGATTCTGACAGCCTTGATGGGGCAAGTGCATCTGTTTGCGACAAGATCCGGCCAAACATCTGAAATCGATACTCGACTGAATGTGGTCGAGACCACGCAAAAAAGCATGGCCGAACGCCTCGATGTCAACGAGGCGCGCACCGCCGCTGTCGAAACCACTGTGAAGCAGGAACTCACTGAACGCCGCGACGCTTTGGTGAGCGAAATGCGCCAGCTTGAAACGCTGATCGAACGCCTGTCGCGGAGCTTTGAAGCAAAACTTGCAGATGCCGAGACAACCGGCGACGTCGCGCCGCGCGAAGATGCCGTTTTGCGGCGTGTCAAAGATGCGCTGGAAGATGGCCGCGTCGATCTTCATTTGCAGCCGATTGTTTCGCTGCCGCAGCGCCGTGTTTCTTTCTATGAAGGGTTTACCCGTTTGCGCGACGCCGATGGCTCTTTGATTTTGCCTGCCGCTTTTCTTGATGCGGCGCGCCGCGCCAATCTACTGGGCGTGATCGACAATATGATGTTGTATCGGTCGGTCGAAGTCGTCCGACGATTGGCCGCCCGCGATCGCCGTGTCGGCGTGTTTTGCAATGTTTCGACCCATTCCTTGGAAGACCCGCATTTCTTCCCGTTTTTCCTTAGCCATATGGAGCAAAACCGGGATCTCGCGGGGGCGTTGATTTTTGAGATCCAGGCCAGCCGATTTGAGCACCGGTCGCGCCAAATGCGTGAAGCCATGGAGCGGCTGACGGCGCTTGGCTTCCGCTTTTCGATCGATCATGCTGAGTCGATCGATGTGGATTTGCCGCGTTTGCAAGATGCCGGAATTCGCTTTGTCAAACTGAATGGCGGCGAGCTGATCGACCAATTGCGCAATCCATTTGGTCCGCGACCCATTTCTTCGGTTGAGCGGAAAATCTCCGGCGATGAGGTGGCAGCGGTTTGCTCGCGCTACGGCGTCACCTTAATTGCCGAGAAGATTGAGGAAGAAGTCAGTGTCGTCGAAGTCCTCGAATACGGCATACCCTATGGCCAAGGCCATATTTTTGGAGCGCCGCGTCCGATTAAGTCCTCGCTGATGGAAGAAACCGCACCGCCAGCGGAATTGGTACGGCTTCTTACGACGCGCGCCTCTTAGATTGACGGCTGAGATCCAATTCCCTAACTCGCCCGCATGAGTGAACCCGTCTTCCCAGGTGGCTTGTCCGCCATTGCTGAGCAATATGATGTCATCCTCTGCGATGTTTGGGGGGTGATTCATAATGGGCGATTTGCCTTTGATGAGGCGTGTGAAGCTCTGGTTCGATTCCGCGACCGGGGCGGGGCGGTGTGTTTGATCACAAACGCTCCGGTTCCCAAGGAACAGGCCATCCGGTATTTCGACCCGCTGGGTGTGCCTGCGGACGCCTATGATGATTGCGTGACCTCCGGCGATGCCACGCGAGAAGTGCTCAAAGAGCGGGTGGGCGACGTGTTTTGGCGGTTGGGCGCGGATGCCGGCTGGGAGTATGATAAGTTTTTATATGAAGGCTTAGATCTGCAATTTGGAGACGCCCGCAGCTCTGATGCGGTGCTTTGCATTGGGCTGGAAGACCAGTTGAATGACCACCCCGATGATTATCGCGACCGTCTGGCAGAGGCCGCCGATCGCGACATGCCAATGATATGCGCTAATCCAGACATCCGCGTGCGTGTTGGCGAAGAGCTGCATTGGTGCGCAGGCGCCTTGGCCAAGGTCTTCGAGGACGAGGGCGGCACGGTGATTTACCCCGGCAAGCCGCACCGACCGATTTACGACCTCGCCCGATCAAAACTCGCCGACCTTGGCGTGGAAACAGCTGCTGCGCGCACGCTTTGTATTGGCGATAGTCCGGCGACGGATATGCGCGGCGCCCTTAATCATGGCTTTCACGGCCTGTATGTGGGCACCGGACTGAAGCAACACGGTGCGAATTTCGAGCAAGAGGTGAGCGACTTGCTCAGCGACTATGCGGTGTCGGCAAAATGGGCGATGCCGAAACTGGCATGGTGACGAAACTTGAAACAGACTTTATCAGGCCGGGTGTCAGAACGGAGACGGAACTGAGATGACTTATAAAGAGGGGTATAAGTTCGAAGACCTTTCTGTGGGCATGACTCACGCGACCGAACACGTCATCACCGAAAAGGATATCGAGCTTTTCGCGGAAGTGTCTGGCGATCGCAATCCGCTCCATATGGATGAAGCCTTTGCGAAAAACACACCGTTTGGACAGCGCATCGCGCATGGCGCGCTTACGGCGAGTTACATTTCTGGCATATTAGGCAACGATCTTCCGGGGCCCGGGGCGATTTTTGTCGGCTTGAATATGCGCTTTCGGCGCCCTGTCTTCATTGGCTCAACGGTGATTGTAAAAGTCGAAGTGTCGGAGATGCAGGAGCGCGGCAATCGCGTGACGTTGAAGGTGTCCTGCCATGTTGACGGCAAAGCCGCGATCTCCGGCGAGGCGACGGTGATGGTGCCGAGCCGAGACGACTGAATGACCGTAATCGCGCATTATAAGGACGTCCCAGAGGCGGCGCGTGGGTTCTCAGTGGCGCTTGGCAATTTTGATGGGGTCCATGCCGGCCATCGTGCGGTCTTGGACGGCGCGGCAGCAGCCGAGGCCAAACTCGGTGTCGCGACCTTTGAGCCACCGCCCCGCGCCTTCTTCCGACCCGAAGACCCGCCATTCCGGATCTATCGTCCGGCGCGCCGCAATGCCCGTTTGGCCGAGCTTGGCGCGCAGGCGATTTACGAGCTGCCCTTCAACGCCGATATGGCAGCGATGACGGATGAGACGTTCGCGCGCGACGTTCTGAAAAACGGGATTGGCGCTGCGCACGTCACCGTCGGGTTCGATTTCCGCTTTGGTCGCGGGCGTATGGGCGATGCGGCGCGCTTGGCCTCCCTCGGTCGCGCCCTCGGGTTCGGCGTGACAGTGATTGATAAAATCGAAGCCCTTGGCGCCAAAGCCTCGTCCACCGCTATTCGCGAAGCGCTGATCGCAGGCGCGCCTGAAATCGCTGCCGACATTCTCGGTCATGACTGGGTCGTGGATGGCATCGTCGAGCATGGTGAGAAGCGCGGCCGCACCATTGGTTTCCCGACCGCCAATTTGCATCTTGGCGATTTGATTCATCCGCGGTACGGCGTTTATGCTGTCCGCGCCCGTTTGCTCGGTGAGACTGAGTGGCGACCTGGAGTCGCTAATTTCGGACGGACGCCGACGACAGGCCTCCGCGACCCATTGCTTGAAACGTATATTTTTGATTTTGAGGCCGACATTTATGGCCGACAATTGGAAGTTGCTCTGGTGCGCTATCTGCGCGCGGAGCTGGCCTTTGACAAGATCGACGACATGGTTGCGCAAATGCATCGCGATGCTGAGAACGCTCGTCTTCATCTGGCGGGATGACAGCATCGGCGAGCCCTGCTAAGCGATCGCTATGAACAGGGCCATATGCATCATCATTTCTCGAATTAGCCGCCCGGTCGTCCGCTCGTAGACGGGCTCACGGCCGGGGACTCTCTATTCGCCCTTTCTTCAAAACCTGATCTTAAGACGATCGATATGGCCGATACTGACAAACCGAAAAAACCTGAGAATCCTTACAAGGATACGCTTTTCCTTCCGACGACAGATTTCCCGATGCGCGGCGGCTTGCCCAAAGCCGAACCGAAATGGATCGAAAAGTGGGATGAAATGAAGCTCTATGAGCGCTTCCGCGCAGACGCCAAAGCGCGCGGGGCGGACCCCTTTATCCTGCACGATGGCCCGCCTTACGCGAACGGCCCAATTCATCTTGGCACCGCGATGAATAAGGTCATCAAAGATATCATCGTCCGCAATCATCAGATGCGGGGCTATGATGCGTCTTACTTGCCCGGCTGGGACTGTCACGGCTTGCCGATCGAATGGAAAGTCGAAGAGCAGTTCCGCTCGAAAGGGCGCACCAAAGACGATGTCCCGGGCGATGAGTTCCGCCGCGCCTGCCGCGATTATGCGACCGAGTGGATTGAGGTTCAAAAACAAGGCTTCCGCCGCTGCGGCGTCGAAGGCGAGTGGGATGATCCTTATCTGACCATGAACTATGAGTCCGAAGCCGCCACGGTGCGCGAATTCCTGCGCGTGGCGATGGCTGGCCGCTTGGTCCGCGGCGCGAAGCCCGTGATGTGGTCGCCGGTGGAACGGACGGCGCTCGCGGAGGCGGAGGTCGAGTATCACGATCGCAAAGTGCCGGTGATTTGGGTGAAGTTTCCGGTACCAGGTAGCGACGCCTCTGTACTTATTTGGACGACGACCCCTTGGACGATCCCGGCGAACCAAGCGGTTAGCTATAACCCGGAAATCTCGTACGGGGTCTACGAGGTGAAGGACGTCATGACGGAAGAGGAATTAGGATTCGCTCCATATGCTCGCATTGGCGAAAAACTGATCCTCGCAGACGCGCTGGCTGCCAACGTTCAAGACGCTGCAAAAATCAAAGAGATGGCGCGCCTGGATGATGTCGATCCGTCGAATTGGACGTTGCAACACCCCCTGGCGGAATTGGATGATTTTTGGGGAACGCCTATTCCAACTCTGCCCGGAGATCATGTGACGGCGGATGCTGGTACAGGATTCGTGCATACCGCCCCAGCACACGGTGAAGATGACTTTGACGTTTGGATGCGAGAAGTTGTGAGGAGCGGTGGTGTCGGGAATTCGGAAAGCCAAGTGCTTTTTCGGGACGGAAGTTCTGGCATCAGGGAGATCGTCGATCCCGACGGTTGCTATACCGATGACGTTCCCGCGCCCCTGCGCGGTCTCGATATCATCCGCACGTCCGGCAAAAAGCGGGGCGAGCAAGGCAAAGCCAACCCGGAAGTGATCCGCCTGCTGGCCGAGAGCGGCAACCTCCTCGCGCGTGGGATGACCAGCATTCGCGATGCGCACTCTTGGCGCTCGAAAGCTCCAGTGATCCGGCGAGCCACACCGCAATGGTTCATCGCTATGGACACGCCCGGCAAAGATGGCTCGCGGCCGCTGCGGGAGATGGCGCTGGAGGGGATTGAGCAGACCAAATTCGTGCCTCCAACCGGCTATAATCGCCTCAAAGCCATGGTCGCCGACCGGCCTGATTGGCTGATCTCGCGCCAGCGCAATTGGGGCGTGCCGATCACTTTGCTCGTCAATGAGAAAGGCGAGCCGCACACGGCCGCTTTGCCCGAAGAAGAAGCCGCCGCCGTGAATGACAAAATCCTCGCCAAGATCCGCGAAGACGGTGTCGAGGGCTGGTTCTCTGCCAATGTGAGCGATTTTCTCGATGACGCGACCGGGTGGGACAAAGTCAATGACGTGCTCGATGTCTGGTTCGATAGCGGCACCACGCATGCCTTCGCGCTGCGCGATCGCGGCATCATCAAGGAAGATACCGGGGTGGCTGACGTCTATATGGAGGGCTCAGACCAGCATCGCGGGTGGTTCCAGTCGTCGCTGCTCGAATGCTGTGCCACGCGCGGTATGGCGCCGTTTCGCCAAGTCGTCACGCATGGCTTTATTGTCGACGCCGACGGTAAGAAAATGTCAAAACGCGACGGCAATGTGATCGATCCAATCGATTTCGGCAATCAATATGGGATTGAAATCTTACGCCTCTGGACGGCGAGCGCCGACTATACGGAGGATTTGCGGATCTCCGACGAGATCATCAAAGGCGCGGTCGAGAACTATCGCCGGCTGCGCAACACGCTGCGCTATCTGCTTGGGGCGCTCGATGGCTATACGACGGACCAAGCTGTTTTGCCGGTTGAGATGCCGAGCTTGGAGAATTGGGTGCTGCACCGTTTGGCCGAGCTGGATGACGTGGTCCGCAAGGCTTATCAAGAGCATGACTTTAAGCGCGTGATGATGGCCTTGCTGAATTTCTGTTCGGTCGACCTCTCCGCGGTCTATTTCGACATTCGCAAGGACAGTTTGTATTGCGACGCGCCGAGCGATTTGCGTCGCCGTTCAGCTCGAACCGTGATGGCCGCCATTCTCGAGCGCTTGCTCACCTGGCTTGCGCCGATCATGCCCTTTACAACAGAAGAGGCGTTTTTGACGAGCGGTATGCGCAATCGCGCGGACAGTGTTCACTTATTGCAGTTTCCCGAAACGCCCTTGGATTGGAAAGATGATGACCTCGCCGCACGGTGGGACAAAATCTTCCGTGTCCGGAGGGTCGTCACGGGTGCGCTTGAACACCTTCGGGTTGATGGCAAAATCCGTTCATCCCTCGAAGCGTTTACGGAAGTTTACATCGGTGATCCAGATCTGTTCGAGGCGTTTAAAAATGAATCCGCAGCAGACATTTTCATCACATCAAACGCCCATCTGATTGAGAGTTCGCCTCCACCAGGCGCATTTAAGCTCCCGGAAACGGAAGATGTCGGCGTCATTCCTACACATGTTCCAGACAGCTTCGTGAAATGCGCGCGCAGCTGGAAATATTTCGATCCGGAGACGGCAGACCCAGAGTTTCCGGATGTGACACCCCGCGATGCGGCGGCTATCCGGGAGATCAGAGGCCAAGCATGACCCAGCGTTTCCGCACTGTGCTGTTTTTTCTGATCCCGATCATTGTGGGCTTGGATCAGTGGACCAAGTGGTTGATCTTGAATGAGCCGATTTTCAACGCTCTTGGCTGTCTGGACAGAACCGAGCGCTGTGGCCGGATCGATGTGTTGCCGTTTTTCGACTTGACCATGGTATGGAACCGCGGCGTGAGTTTCGGGATCGGCCAATCGGAAGGCATTATGCGCTGGCTGCTGGTGATCCTCACCACCGCGATCGCCATCGGCTTTGCGATCTGGCTCGTGCGCGCGTCGCGGCGGTTCACCGGGATTGCGCTGGCTTTGGTGATCGGCGGCGCCTTCGGGAATGTCATCGACCGGGTTCGGTTCGGGGCTGTTGTCGATTTTCTCGACTTTAGCGGACTGATGCGACCCTACTTTTTCAACTATGTTTTTAACGTCGCTGATGCGGCAATTTCTGTTGGTGCGGTCTTGCTCTTTGTTGACCAGTTCCTAATGTCCCGACAAGACAAAGCGGCGGGGGCCGTTAAAGAGGAAAAGGCCAGTACGCCATGAAGACAATCACTCTGTTTGCCTCAACCAGTCTCGCCCTGGCTCTGATCACTGGATGTGCGAGTTTCCGGGCCAACAATAGCCCAGATGAGTTTCGCGTCGTCAAGAAGGCGCCGCTGGTCCTACCGCCCGATTACAGCCTTCGGCCGCCAGGCGCAGGCGAGGGGATCCCATTTGAGGTGGATCCTGCGCGCGCGGGCGCTGCATCCGCCTTCGGCACAGACATTGGCCAGAGTGCCAGCGCTTCGGAGCGCGCTCTGGTGGCTGCAGCCGGGGCAAATGCCGTCAGCCCGGTGATCCGTCAGCAAGTCGATTGGGAAGAGGCACGCGTGATCCGTAAATCGCAATCGGTCTCCGATCAGGTCATTGGTTGGGACGGCGCAGAGGATCAGAGCCCGGATAGCGCCACAGGCGGGGATGAGGTGACCATTGCGCGCGGCAGTGGGGACCGGATGAAGCTGCCGGGAACTTGATGGTCCGAAATCAAAATCTAGGGACGCGCAAATGGAGCAATATGTGAAATATTGGATATCCGGCGGTCTCGCCGTGATCGCATGCATTTGGATCTCAGCATTTGCGGATAATGCGCAGACAGAATGGGCGCCAGAAACCTTCACGCTTGAAAACGGTATGGAAGTGGTCGTGCTGCCGGATCACCGCGCGCCGGTGGTGACGCATATGGTATGGTATAAGGTCGGGGCCGTTGATGAAGAGCCGGGGAAATCCGGCATCGCGCATCTGTTTGAACACGTCATGTTCAAAGAAACCGATGATCTCGAAGATGGCGAGTTCGACTCGATTATTAAGAGCCTCGGCGGTCAATTAAACGCCTTTACCAGCTATGACTATACCGCCTATTTCGAGCGCGTCGCGAAGCAGCATCTTGGACAAATGATGGCGCTTGAAGCCGAACGCATGACCGATTTGATCATTGATGAAGATCCGCAGGGGAGCTTCATCACAGAACGCGATGTGGTGCGCGAAGAACGCCGGCAGACCTTGGAAAACAATCCCGGCCGCGTTTTACAGGAAATGGTGCTGGCTGAGTTTTGGAGAGATCATCCTTATGAAATCACGGTGATAGGGCGCATGGAAGAAGTGGAAGCGCTGACACCGCAAGATGGGATCGACTTTTACCGCAAATTCTATTCGCCTGAAAATGCGATTTTGGTCGTCGCGGGCGATGTCACGGGCGATGAGGTGCGCGCTTTAGCGGAAACACATTACGGGCCGATTGACCCCTCAGGACTGGTCGATGGCGAGCGCAAATGGACCTCCGTTCCGCCGCTGACCGAGACCAAGGAAGTGATCCACCGCGATCCAAAAGTTCGCCAGCCCGTCTGGTACCGATATTATAATGGCACCAGCGCCGTGCGCGATCCCGAGTTTGCGCATGCCTTGGATGTTGGCACATCCGTCCTGGGGGGCGGCAATACAAGCCTGCTTTATGTTGCTTTGGTTGAAGAACAAAAGATCGCCATCAATGTTGGTACATTTGCTATGATCGGGCTGCATGATGAGGGGCCAGTTGGCATTTTCGCGACCCCGAGCCCAGGCGTGTCCATCGAAGCGCTGGAAGCCGCTGTCATGGCTGAACTGACGAAACAGCTTGATGCTGGGTTTTCGGAGGCCGACACCGTCCGGGTGCGAAACTCGAAAGCGGCGAGCTCGATTTATGCGCGCGACAGTCAATCGGCGATGGCACAAGAGTATGGCAGCTGGCTAGCGCTTGGTGGCGAAATCGAGGACGTATTGAACTATCCCGACATGATCCGCTCCGTCACGCCGGAGCAAGCGCTCGAAGCCGTCCGCAGCGTTTTCGCGGAAGAGAACCACTTTATCGAAGCGCAATTGCTGCCAGCCGAAGGAGCGTTCTGATGACACGGGTTTTCGCTCCGTTCATCGGTGCCGCGCTTAGCATTGCCCTGACCGCTTGCGGCGCAGATGAAAACGGCCCTGTGATCGAAGGCAGCGGCGATCTCGAAACGCTGGCGATCGAGGTCCATGAAGGTGACTTCGCCACCATCCAGCAATTTGTGACCCCTGGCGGTGTTTCGGTTTGGCTCGTCGAGGAGCCTTCTATTCCAATCTTGTCTTTGCGCATGGCCTGGCAAGCGGGACGATCGAACGATCCGGACGGGCTCGAAGGTCTGACCAATGCGATGGTCTACCATATGAATGAAGGGGCCGGCGGTTTAGACACGCAAGCGTTTTTCAAACGTATGGAAGAAGTGAATATGAGTTTTGGCTGCAGCGCTGCCAATGAGACGACATCCTGCTCGGCCTCGATGCTGACGGACAATGCGGCAGGGTCGTTTGAGTTGATTGCCCTGGCGCTGTCTGAGCCACGTTTTGATGATGGGCCGTTTGAGCGCTTTCTGCGTGAACAGGAGGTCAGCTTAAACACCCGCGAAACAAATGCCCGATATCTCGCCGGTCGTGCCCGCCGCGCCGCCCTGTATCCCGATCACCCGTTCGCACGGGAGGTCGATGCTGACAGTCTTGCCGCAATCACTCAGGACGCGATGCGGGCCCAAAAAGATCTCATTATGGTGCAAGACGGGCTCCTGGTGACCGCGGTCGGCGCGATTGCGCCCGAAGCGCTCGCGCCGCTCATTGATCAAGTGGTCGCAGGCTTGCCACAAAGCAGCGAACCGGTGGAGACTGAGGACGTCGTCCTCGCAGACGCGGTGTCCGCACCGATTATTATCGATCTGCCGCAGCCCCAAAGCCTGGTCAGTTTCGCCGCGCCCGGTATCAAACGTGAAGATCCCGATTTTTATCCGGCTTTTATCGCCAATTATATCCTGGGCGGGGGTGGTTTCGGTAGCCGTCTTATGGATGATCTCCGGGTCGATCGAGGCCTCACTTACGGGATCTCCACGCGCCTCAGCAGCGGCGATAAACTGCAAATCTGGTCCGGGGGCGGGCAAACCAATAATGAGAGCGTCGGGGAGTTTGTCACTGGTATCAAAGACAATCTCGCTGCGATCGCGTCCGATGGTGTGACGGAAGAGGAACTGACTGCGGCAAAGGCGTATCTGATGGGTTCTTATCCGCTCGGATTTGATTCAAATGCCGCAATCGCACAACGCATGATGGGTGTGCGCTTGGAGGACTTACCCGTCGATTTCTTCGATAATCGCAACGCTTTGATCGAATCGGTGACACTGGACGATGTGAACCGGATCGCGGCCGCGTATTTGAGTCCGGAGAATTTCACCTTTGTGATTGTCGGCCAGCCGCAGGGTCTGGACGGCTAGGTTTGGCGTGGAGCCTGCCTTCGCGCGCGGCGCAGGACGGATCCTTGCGTCGGTTTGTGATCATCCTGCCAATGACCATCTTCATTGCCGCGGCGATCGCGAGCCTGATCAATCTTGATGCTTTTTTCGCCTTCGCCAAAGCGATCAATGATTGGATCCTGGACACGTTTTCAACGACGATTTCATGGGCCGTCTTCGGGTTTGTTCTGACCTGTGTCGCGGTGGTGCTCTCGCCGCTCGGGCGGGTGAAGATTGGCGGCGCGGGCGCCAAGCCGACCCTCCAGCCCTGGAGCTGGTTCTCGATCACGCTGTGCACGACAATCGCGACCGGAATTCTATTTTGGGCCATGGCGGAGCCGCTTTTCCATCTTTACGAGCCGGGGGGCCCGGCGCGCGGCCTTGAACCGCTCAGCCCCGAAGCGCAACAGTTCAGCTTGGTCAGTCTGTTCATGCATTGGACCGTATCGCCCTATGCGATCTATACGGTTGCGGCCCTGACTTTTGCTCTGGCTTATCACAATCTTGGGAAACCCTATTCAGTTTCCGGCCCATTTTTAGCGCTCTTAGGGCGGCCATTGCCGGACGCGATTGCGGCACTCCTCGACGCGGCCATTCTGTTGGCTCTGGTGATGGGTATGGCCGCATCGCTGGGGGCGGGTATGTTACTGCTCTCTGGTGGGATAGAGAGCGTCACCGGTCTCGCCAGCGGTCCGGTGTCGCTGGCTCTAGTTGCGTGCGGGATAGGCATTGTTGTTTTGACCAGTTCGCTCACCGGCCTGATGCGGGGCATTCGGGTGCTGTCTGTAGCCAATACTTGGTTTTTTATCGGATTTGTCGGCTTCCTCCTCATCTTCGGACCCTTTGGTCAAATGCTGTCTCAAGGCGGCCAAGCTTTTTTGGGGTTTGGACAGGAATTTCTCGATCGGTCTTTGATGATTGGCGCGGCCAGTGGTGATCAAGACTGGGCCAAAGCCTGGACCAGTTTCTATTTCGCCAATTGGCTCGCTTGGGCCCCGGTTACGGCAATGTTTTTGGGACGGATCGCACGCGGCTATACGGTGCGCGCCTTTGTCCTGGTAAATTTGGTCTTACCGGCCCTGTTTTCGATGCTCTGGATGACAGCCTTTGGTGTCTTCGCGATGAATGTCGATCTGACCCTGGGCGGTGTTTTGAAAACAGTGCTCGATGCCAACGGCCCCGAAGCTGTGATGTTTCGCGCGCTCGAAGAGCTCCCGCTGACCGCGCTTATGGTCCCGACTTTGTTGCTGATTTCGTTCATTTCCTATGTCACAGCAGCCGACAGCAATACCGAAGCGATCTCGCAAATCTGTAAGACCCACACTCACCCCATGACGGAAACTGATGAAACCGAACCGAGCGCACCGCGCCTGAAAATCGCGTGGGTCATCCTGCTTTGCGTGATGGCTTGGATCATGGTCGCATTCAGCGGCATTGATGGCGTGCGCATGTTGTCAAATGTTGGTGGCCTACCGGCCCTGTTTGTTGTTCTCGGCTTGCAGCTCTGTTTGCTGCGAATGATGTTCCAAGCGCGGACATTAGATCAGCCCGGCGCATTGGCGGCTATGCGCGGCGAGGCACCGGCTTAATCGTTTTGATCGACGAGCTGTTTCAGCTCAGTGGCAATGCCGGTAAGGTTTTCGCGGATCCGTTTGAGCCCGCCGCCACGGCCGCGATGAATGATCAATTGCTTCCATGGTGCGCTATCGTGTTCTGGACCGCGAACCTTTAAGTGCCGCGACCGTGGCAGCGCATTGGTGAGCAAGGTCTCTGAAAGCGCAAATCCGGCCATTTGGTCGAAGGCGCCATTGCGCGCGTCGGCTTCAAAATTGGACTGTTCGGAGCGACCCACCGTGTTGAATAGAACGGAGGGCTCAGGACGCTTCTCATCACTGATTTGCTCCTGCATGACCTGGTAGAGCAGCTTTACGCCGCGCAGCGAGTAGATGTCCGGATGCATTGGCGCTAGGACGCGATCTGCCGCCTCCATCGCGCACCGCGTTAAAAAAGTCGCATTCGGGTTGGTGTCAAAAACGATGAGATCGTAGGCGCTGCGATAATGGTCGATCATCCGCCGAAAATTAGCCCCGATTTGTAACAAGGCTTGCGGGCTCGGCGCGAATGCATATTTCGAAATCTCGAATTGACCCGAGATCAAATCAAACCGCCCGCCAGGGGCAGCGTCGCCGCTCAGCAGATTATGGCTAATCACCTCACGCGGTACCGGCTCGAAGAGTTCGGTGTTGAGGGTCGACCAGCTGTCCGATGGCGATGCGATATCGGGTTTATGCAGACGGGACATCTCAAACAAAGAAATCACCGACCGATCTTCCGCCGCGCTGGCGTCGGCATGCTCCATATCAAAGAAGGTTTGGGTCAAATTGTATTGCGGATCGAGATCGATCAAAAGCACCCGACCGCCAAGACTGGCCTGCCATGTGCCAAACACTTGGCTGGCCACGGTCGTCTTGCCGACACCGCCTTTCAGGTTCATCACTGCAATTACGGGGCAGCGCCTTTCGTAGCGGGCTTTTACCGCTTCAACCAAGCGGTCTAAGGCCCCGATATCGCTGAGAGAATCCGTCAGCTGGTCTGCGAGCGCGGTGGCAAACTGCCTCGACAAACGCGCATTGTCGGCGCGAATTGGAAACAGTTTCAACCCGCGCTCTACGGCTCGGGTCAGTTGCGCTTGCACGGCTCTTGATCGGATTGAGGAGGCAGAGACCAAGACGACCATACCAAAGGCATTGTCGATTGCGGCATTCACACTGTCTTCGTCGACATCTTTGCTACCTGGAGGCGCATACCAAGTTGGTATTGACGCCAAGCGCATCGCTTCATGAACCTGTAAAAGCGGGTCAACGTCCCGAGGCCCGTGAGCAATGAAAAGGTGCGACATAGCAACGAGATCCGTCCGACAGGTCTTGTATTCTTGCTATCTCAAGTCGCCGCATCCAGCCATACTTTCAACTCATCTTCATTCGAGAAAGCTTGATTGTGTGACTTTGCCTGTGCTTAAAGCGCCGCTTGAAGGAGAAAACCATGACTTGGACGCCAAATAGCTGGCGCGCACGCCCCGCAAAGCATATTCCGGAGGATTATCCGGATCCCGACCACTTACGTGATGTCGAATCGCGGCTGGCAGCGTTTCCACCATTGGTCTTTGCCGGCGAAGTTCGCACCTTAAAACAGCATTTGGCAAGCGTCGCGTCTGGAGATGCGTTTCTGCTGCAGGGCGGTGATTGTGCGGAGAGCTTCAAAGAGTTCAGCGCCGACAATATTCGCGACACATTGCGCGTGATGCTGCAAATGGCGGTCGTTCTGACCTATGCCGCGTCTAAGCCTGTCGTCAAAGTCGGGCGTCTCGCCGGACAATTTGGCAAACCGCGCTCGTCTCCTGTGGAAACGGTAGATGGCGTCGAGTTGCCATCTTATCGGGGCGACAATATCAATGGCATGGATTTTACGCCCGAGTTGCGAAGGCCGAATCCTGAGCGTTTGATCCAAGCCTATTCTCAGTCGGCATCGACGCTCAACCTGGTGCGTGCCTTTTCGCGCGGTGGCTATGCAGATCTTGCCAATGTCCATCAATGGATGTTGGGTTTCGTTGATCGTTCACCGCTCGGCGAACGCTATCGTGAGATGGCGGACAAAATTACCGACGCGCTTGAGTTTATGCGCGCATGTGGTGTGACCTCACAAAGTGTGCCGCAAATGGCACAAGTCGAAGTCTATACCTCGCATGAGGCGCTTTTGCTCGGCTTTGAGGAAGCCATGACCCGGATCGATTCAACCTCCGGCGACTGGTATGACACGTCTGCGCACATGCTTTGGATTGGGCACCGCACGCGTCAGATTGATCATGCCCATGTCGAGTTTTGCAAAGGGATCAAGAACCCGATCGGCCTCAAATGCGGACCTGGTCTGACCTCAGATGAGCTGTTGCGCGTCATCGAAGCGTTGAATCCGGACGATGAAGCCGGCCGGATCACGTTGATTTCGCGCTTCGGTGCAGACGGTGTCGCAGATGGCCTAACCCCGCTCGCCCGCGCGGTGAAAACCAGTGGCCGCACTGTCGTATGGTCCTGTGATCCGATGCATGGCAATACGCTGAAAACCGAATCAGGTTTCAAAACCCGGCCGGTTGACCGGGTGCTCACAGAAGTGCGCAACTTTATCGATGTCATGAATGCCGAAGGCTGTGTGCCGGGCGGGGTGCATTTCGAAATGACCGGCCAAGACGTAACAGAGTGTATAGGCGGTGCGCAGGCGATTTCGGAGGCTGACCTGTCATCCAGATACCACACTCATTGCGATCCTCGTCTAAATGGCGAACAGGCTCTTGAACTTGCCTTCTTAATCGCGGAGAAGCTCCTGGAGATTAAGGACGCCTCCCCAATGCCTTCACGCGTAGCCGGATAAGCAGGACTTTGAACCATGACCCAGCGGGCATGGCCCGCTTGGGCGCGGGCCTCTGAAATACTAGATCTATTGCGGCTGTCTGGTCCGATCGCGATTTCGCGCTTGTCGTGGATGCTGATGGGCCTGACAGATGCGATTGTGCTCGGCCAAGTGAAAGGTCAGGAACACGAGCTTGCCTTTATTTTAAACTCCTGGCTGCCGATTGGCATCACCCTCGGTTTCGGCATGGGGATTTTGCTGGGTGTACAAGTGCTGACCTCCGAATTGGTTGGGCGCGGGGAAGCTCAGCAGTCGGGCCGGGTTTTTCGGCGCGGCATCGCTTGGGCGTTGGCCCTTGGTGTATTGGTCACAGCGATCGTCTATTCGACGGCAGAGCCGTTATTCTACGCGCTCTTTGTCGAGATCAACCCGAACGATGATATCAGCGATTTGCTGACGCCAGAGGCATTTGCAGCCGAAACCGCGACGATCACGCAAATTCTGTCTCTCAGCCTGCTTGCCTTTATGATTTCGACAGTTTGTAGCTTTTATTTAGAGGCGTTGCGACGGCCCCTAATTGTCACCATCACCGCGTATCTCGGGGTTGGCGTCAACCTGATCATCGATCTCGCTTTGGTGCTTGGCTGGTGGGGGATGCCGCAAATGGGCGGCGTTGGCGTCGCATGGGCGACGGTCGGTTCTCGCTGGGCCATCACGTTTGCTTTGATCGGATTTGTAATCTGGCTGACCCCGGCCCTGAAATCATCAGAGCCAGCGCCTGCGAATGAGGCGACCCGCCAGATGACGGTTGGCGGCGGCACGGCCATCTCCAATGTCGCCGAATGGGGCGGGTTCAATATGACCTATGCGATCGCAGCGTTTATCAGCGTCGCCGCGAATGCCGTATATGGCTACTCGGTTCAGGTCATGGGCTTTTGCTTTATGTTCTTCCTTGGGATTGGGACCGCAACCAGTGTTCGCGTCGCTGAACATTATGGCCGCGGCGATCTTCAAGGCGTCAAGGATGCGTCGCGATTAGGCGTCGCCGCGACGTTTGCGCTCGGGGTGTTTCTGTCGCTTCTGATCTTTGTCTTCAATGAAGGCGTGGCCCTGATCATGGTCAATGCCGAAGCCAGCATTGATGGCGTCATGCTCGCCCCCGCGATTGCCGCTCTCCTAATCTTCGCGGCGTTGGCGACGACGTTTGACGGCTTGCAAGCGACCGCGTCGATGGCGTTGCGGGCACAGGGCGTCGTGTGGCTGCCCTCAGCGATCCACATTGCCTCATTTTTCGTGGTGATGATCCCGCTCTGTTATGTGATGGGCGTGGTGTTGCAACGGGGCGCGCAAGGGATGATGGAGGCGATCACGATTACGCTGCTCTTAGCGGGCGGTGCACAATGGGCCTTGCTGGAATCGAAAACGGCGCGCCGCGAGAAGCGACACGCCGTTTAGAGAATCGCTTGAACAGCGACAGACCTAAATGTCTTTCAAAGCCGATGCCGGCCGGAAAGCTGCAGAGGTTTTCTCTTTGATTTTGATCGTCTCGCCAGTCGCTGGATTGCGACCCTCGCGCGCACCGCGCGTTTTGGCAACAAATGTCCCGAAACCTGCGATTGCCACTGAGTCGCGGCTCTTCACCGCGTCTGCGATCGAGTCAAAGACGGCATCTACGGCACGGCCAGCCTCAGCTTGAGACATGCTAGCGGTTTCTGCCACTGCTTTGGTCAGTTCACCCTTGTTCATTGGGATCTCCCTTAGTTTAACGGCGGAACTTGCCGTTGCGGGCATTGTTCATGATTCGATTTGGCCGTGAATCCCGAAAAGCCAATAAATACGGGCGATTCAGCCCTATTTTGCCAGAATCCAGCCTTCTTCCGTGGTAATTCTGTGAATTTCCCGCGCCGACAGGCCATCTGGAGGGGCAAATGCCGACGACAATTGTCCCGCGGTATCGAGCGATTCAAAGTGTTCGCCGAGGGTGCGCACTTGTGCACAATCGAAAATTTCACCGGCGCGCGGGGTCACTGAGACCGTGCTTGGGTAGACTTCTGCGATCACGCAAGTCACCTGATCGAGGTCACGAGGTTCGAGCGACCTGAACCCAGTTTCGAATGGCCAAAGCTTGGTCGCGTCGAGCTCATCCTGGAGATATTTCACAACCGGGATCCCAAGCAATGCCTGAGAGCCGACGGAGCCGGCGCCCAGCAATTGCCAAACGGATTTCGGTCTGGCCGTGAATGTCGATCGGATCCAAGTTTCGCTGAGCCGGTGTTCTGGCAGCACGGATCCGATCCCAAAATCCCCTTTCTTGGGGGCCAGCGTACGGGTTACCCCCGATTTTGGCGCGCCCCAAAATGGATGCGCAGCCTTGGTGATCATAGCGTTCATCTCTGCGGCCAAAGCGAAACGCGCATTCGCATTGGTCGACGTTTCGATGACATGATTTGCGAGATAGGTGTGCATCGCACGCCAGGGCGGGCAACGAGCCGTATCGAAACCCATCGCGGCTGCCGTGCCGGCGGGATACCCCAGCGCAAAGTCAAATCCGATCAGCAGCCGATCGCCGCGAGCAATCCGCTCTCTGGCTATGTCAAGGATACGCTGGCGTGCCAGCAAGCGCGTCGGAGGATTTTCGCACGTAAATACGAAGGCACCACGATGATTGTGCGCCCTCATCCCAATCCAAATAGAATTTGCGCCCGTAACCGGTTTTGACGCTGCGCTCCAGTCAATGATCATGTAGGCATCAAATAGACGGCGCATGATTACTCGATCATCTTCTTATTCTGTTTGCAAAAAACGAAAATGAATATACGAGAGGAGAAGCAGAAGGATTGAGGAATCATTATGTATATTGAGGTCTATTTCGAAGGAAATTTGATTGATACACAAGAATTCGAAGTCCCTCCGCGCCGCGATGACTACCTCTTGGTCTCCGGGCGGCTGTTTATGGTCAACGCCGTCTGCCACAATGCAGACCAAGACGGGCCGGTGCAATATGAGGTCTATTTGACCTCCGCCCCGAAGCCGCGCAGCGATTAGCGCAGGCCTTTTGGGGCAAGGAAACCCCAGCCGCCCGACGCCTTAGGTGAGTTTGACCAGCATTTTGCCAGTGTTTTTTCCGGTGAACAGGCCCATAAACGCAGCTGGCGCCGTTTCAATGCCCTCCATGACGGTCTCCTCGAATTTCATCTGACCGCTTTGAATCCAAGCCGCCATATCGCGTTGAAAGTCGGCTTGCATATCGACATGTGTGGAGACGATGAACCCTCGAAGTTGCAACTGTTTGCCAACGATCTGAATAACATTGTTCGGGCCTGGCCGGGGTTCAGTATCATTGTATTGCGCAATCATTCCGCAAATCGCCATCCGAGCGAAGGGGCGCGCGCACTCAATCGCGGCTTGCAGGTGATCTCCGCCGACATTGTCAAAATAGACATCGATGCCCTTGGGCGCGGCTGCGCGAAGCGCGGCCAATAATGCGGGATAGTCAGCTGCCGCGCGATAATCGATGCAAGCATCCGCACCGAGTGATTTCACCAGAGCGCACTTTTCGGTGCCGCCTGCCGATCCAATGACTGTGCATCCTTTGATTTTTGCGATTTGTACGACCGTCGAACCGACCGCGCCCGCCGCACCTGAGACAAAGACGACATCTCCTGCTTTCAACTCTGCCACACGCAAAATGCCAGCATACGCGGTGAGACCTGGCATCCCGGCAATGCCTAAAAACGCGCTTTCGGGCAGGCCGGTATCGCCGGGTAGCTTTTGCGCAAGCATCGCGTCGGGCGATCCGGTCCAAGCCTCTCGCCAGCCGGCCATAGACTGAACCAGATCGCCAATGGCGTAATCCGGATGGCCCGATGCGGCGACGCGACCGACAGCGCCACCTTGCAAAACCTCGCCGATTTGGAAGGGTGGCACATAGCTTTCGCGATCATACATCCGGCCACGCATATATGGGTCGACGGACATCCAGCTATTACGGACTTGGATCTGACCCGCTTCCGGTTCAGCGGCCGCGCTCTCGATCATTTCGAAATCCTCTGTTTGAGGTTCGCCAACCGGGCGCTTAGCGAGGGTCCAGTCTTTGGTTGAGATCGCGGGCATAGCGGTTCCTTCCTTATGTTCCGGTTGGATATGCGGGCGCTGCCGCATGGGAAGCAAAGAGGGCGATTGAAAGAAACCGCAATGGGTTTTGATGGAATCAACCGATAAGAGATGTTGCACAAAACAGTCGCAAAATGCGATGGAGCGCGTAAAGCGTGGAGTATTGCACATGGCGAGTCTGAACACCGGACTGATCGGCGCGGGGGTTTTCGGGGGCTATCATGCCGCCAAAATCGCGGGTGCGGCGGTCGCAGACTTTGTTGGTGTGTTTGATCCTGATCATACAAGGTGCGAAGCGCTGGCACAGGCGCATGGTGTGCGCGCTTTCGAGTCGCAAGCTGAATTGCTGGCGGCGTGCGATGCGGTCGTCATTGCTTGCCCGGCGAGCTTTCATGAACCGGTTGTTCGCGCCGCTTTGGCTGCCGGCTGTCATGTGATGGTGGAGAAACCGTTGGCCTTGACCGGTGCGGCTGCCGACGCCCTTTCGGATGCGGCCGAAGCACGCAATTTGGTGCTCCAAGTGGGGCATCAGGAACGCTTTGTCCTCGATGCGATGGGATTGTTCGACATTTCGGAAACGCCGACCCGGATTGAGTCCTGGCGCATGGGGCCACCGGCGCCAGATGGACGGGCCGGCGATGTTTCGGTGATCTGGGATTTAATGATCCATGATCTCGACATGGTCGGAAAACTGATGGGCGCCGCTCTGGCTGTCGAAGCCACCGGTAAAAGCGCGCACACACGATACGTTGACGAAGCCACAGCGCGGCTCAATTTCGTCATCGGGTCTGCGGAACTGACGGCCAGCCGCTGTCATTCCGAGCGCGATAGGCGCATGGTTTTGACCTATCCTTCTGGCACGATCGCAATTAACTTCCTGACGCGGCAAGTTGAGAATACAACACCATTCGCGGTGCGTGCGGATGTGTCTGACCTCATTCCCGATCCGCTTGGCGCTGCGGATCAAGCGTTTTTCGAAACTGCGCTGGGGCGTCGCACATGTGCCATTCCAGGGCGCGAAGCCGCGCGCGCAGTTCATATGGCTGAACAGGCAGAACTATCAGTCTTACACACAATAGGAGCCTAACCGATGGCCTATTCCGATCCGCTTGTATCCGATTTGATTGAACTCCCCGCCGATGCACCGATTCAACTGTTCGATCTGAAGTCCCAACAAGCGCAAATTCGTCCTGCGCTTGAGCAGCGTTGGATCGATATTTTGGATCATGGTCGGTTTATCGGCGGACCCGAAGTGACAGAGTGTGAGGAAAAGCTGGCAGCATTTACAGGTGCCGCGGATGTCGTTGCCGTCGGATCTGGAACGCAGGCTTTGGTGATGCCGCTCTTGGCCATGGGCATCGCGGAAGGCGATGCGGTTTTTATTCCCGGCTTTACGTACAACGCGACCGCCAATGCGGTATTACTGTCAGGGGGATATCCGGTGATTGTCGATATCGACCCTCAAACATTCAATATGGATCCGGCTGATTTGGCACGGAAAATCGATGCGGTGAAGACGGAGGGACGGCTCACACCGCGCGCGGTCATGCCGGTCGATTTATATGGTCTCCCCGCCGATTATTCGGCGATCCAAGCGGTCGCCGATGCGCACGGATTGCGCATCATCGCCGACGGCGCTCAGGCCTTTGGCGGAAAGCATGACGGCAAATGGGTTGGCAATATTGCTGAGACTACCGCGACCAGCTTTTATCCGACCAAGTCTTTGGGCGGGTATGGCGATGGCGGCGCGATTTTATGCCAGGATAAGGATTTTGCAGAACGCATGCGCTCCATTCGTTGGCACGGAACGGGGGACAATCGGAAAGAGTCCATCCGAGTGGGCATTAACGGGCGATGCGATTCCATCCAGTGTGCGGTTGTCCTGGAGAAATTGAGCCTGTTCGAAGCGGAACGCGCGCGCCGGATTGCGGCCGCTAAGATATACAATGAGCGCCTTGACGGCGTGGTCGCGCGGCAAATCGCGCTCGCCGGACAGGAAAATGGCTACGGGCTGTATACGGTGCGCGTGCCCAATCGAGACGAGGTTCGCGCGAAACTCTCCGAGGCCGGTGTCCCAAGCGGGATTTACTATGATATGGCGATCCACCAAATGCCGGCTTTCGCGCATTTGGCTGAGGCCGGGACTTTGCCGGTTTGCGAGGCGGCGGCGCAAGATGCCTTGAGCCTGCCAATGCATCCTTATCTATCGGAAGCTCAAGTCCACAAAGTCTGCGATGTCCTGATTTTGGCCCTGAACAGCTAGGCGTCGTCGATCAGCTCGCGACCCTGATTGCGGACATTTCCAACCGCAGGGCTCACCGGCCAAGCCTGCATCGCATCGCTGGCAAAAGGCTCAAACAGATCGTCCACGTCTTGGTGCGACGCGTTGAGCCAGCGCTGATAATCACCAGGCTCCAGAATAACCGGCATTCGGGTATGCAGGCCCGCCATTAAGTCATTCGGGGTAGTGGTTAGGATCGTAAACGTATCGATCTGAGATCCGTCAATCGTGGCGCGATCCCAGAGACCTGCAAAGCAAAACCAGCGTCGATTGCGCAGGCCCACCGCGAACGGGGTTTTGCGCCCTTTTGGTCCCGTCCATTCGTAAAATCCGCTGGCCGGGACGAGGCAGCGTTTGTGCCGGAAACTGCCTCGAAATGTGTTCGATGTGGCGACGGTCTCGGAGCGAGCATTAAATGTCGAGAAGGTTTTCTCTTTCAGAGGCTTGCGCCACCAACTGGGCACCAAACCCCACGCGGCCGGTGCCAAATGGCGCGCGCCAGCTGGCACATTTTCATCTTCCATCGCGATCCGAACAATTGGAGCGATTTGCGTCGGCGCAATATTGTAAGCCGGTTCGGGCGGGTCGATGCCAGCATATTCAAACAGATCCAGATAGGTGCTATATTCCTCCCAACTCACGCCATGGCGAAAGAAACGTCCACACATGATCGGTCCCCCAAGCGCGCCCGCCGCGCGATTGTTTAGTCGGATCGCACAACGCGATTTGGATTCATGATCCCATCGGGATCAAGGGCCCGTTTGATCGCTTTCATCGTTTGCGTCGCCGCCACGGGTCGCAAGTGTTCAAGCTCATCTCGTTTCAGGCGTCCGACCCCGTGCTCGGCGCTGATTGAGCCGCCAAACGCCATGGCATTGCGGTGGACGATTTCTGTAATCTGACCGGCTTGGTTGCTCAGGACCGGGGGCGCGTGTTCCTTCGGCTCACACGCCGAATAATGAAGATTACCATCGCCAACATGACCAAACGCAATAATCTCCGCGCCTGGTGACAGCTCTCGAATGGCCGTTTCAGTTGCATCCAAAAATGCCGGAATTTGCGACACTGGAACAGACACATCATGGTTGATCGCCGTCCCATAAGCGCGTTTCGAAAGGGGAATGCTTTCACGTATGGTCCAAAAGTCCTCGGCCTGCGACAGCGACTCCGCGATTAGAGCGTCTTCGGCAAGGCCGGCTTCAAAGGCCGCGGCGAGCGCCGTCTCCATCACCTCGCGCGCATGCGCCTCACGCGCCATAGAGATTTCGCATAACACACGCCAGGAAAGCTCAGACGGGTTGGGATCGCGCACCATCGGCATTTCCGACTGCACCATGGCGATAGCATTGGCCGGAATGATCTCGAAGCTGGTCACTGTGTCACCCGCATGATCGCGTACCAATGCCAGCAGGCTGACCACGTCTTCGGCTGTCTTGCAGCTGATCCATGCCGAGGCGCGCGCAACTTTCGGGAACAGTTTCAAGGTCGCCGCCGTGATGATCCCCAAGGTGCCTTCGGCGCCCGCGAATAGATGCTTCAGGTCATATCCGGTATTGTTCTTTCGTAGACCCGACAGGCCGTCCCAGATCTCGCCCGTCGGCAAAACCACTTCGAGCCCCAGCAACAAATCGCGCATCATCCCGTAGCGCAACACAGCGACGCCCCCCGCATTGGTGGAAATCAGACCGCCAATTGTGGCGGTGCCCTCCGACCCCAGCGAAAGCGGAAAGAGCCGGTTGGCCTTGTTGGCTTCTGTTTGAGCCGTGACCAACGGTGCGCCGGCCTCTATGGTCAAGGAGTTGTTGAACGGATCGATGGCGCGGACGTTTTGCATGTGTCTAAGCGATAGGGTGATCTCACCATGCGGCGTGCCAGCATCGACAAGGCCGGTATTACCACCTTGCGGCGTGATCGCGACTCGATGAGCGGCGCAGAGTTTGACCAAATCGGCCACAGCCTGCGTCGAGTCCGGCAGTGCTAGGAATGGGGTATGGCCCTGATAAGTCCCGCGCCAAGGCGTGGACACGGTCTCAAGACTGTCTTGATCCATACGCCATCCACGCTCTCCAAGGAGTGCTTTGGCGGCGGTGAAAAACTCATCTGTCGGCGTCATGCGCGGCAGTCTACGCTTATTTTGCCGCGCGCGTAAGGCGGTCATTAAGCGCTTCTCCGAGCCCCGTTTCTGGAAGCGGTGCAACGGCAATCCGGTCATAGCACGCGTCGAGCCTTCGCAGCATCGAGAACAAATTCGCGGCCGCTTCGTTCAAGTCTCCGGTTTCAGACAAGGAGAGCGTTGCCGCCCCGGGTCCAAAGCCAAGATAGGCTTCGCCATCTTCGGGCGCTATGGCGTTCAGGCGAAGCGCCGCCCGAGGGGCATAATGGCGGAGCATTTGTCCCGGGGATCGTGGTGCTTTGGGATCGGCTTTCGGTCGGATAAGACCGGGCCAGACCGCCTCGATTTGCTCGACTGTCAGCGAGCCAGGCCGGAGCAGAGCAGGCCGCTCCCCGCGGGCATCAATAATCGTTGACTCCACACCCGTTTGACTCGGCCCGCCATCCAAAATCAGATCGACATGTTCGCCCATATCGGCGGCAACGTGGTCGGCCGTCGTTGGACTGATCTTACCGCTTGGATTGGCCGATGGCGCGACAAGTGGTGACCCGAAGGCTGACAATAGATCGATCGCAACAGGGTGCGCTGGGACACGCAGCGCGACGCTGTCCAATCCAGCACGCGCCAGATTCGATACCATGCTGGTCGGCGCGGCGGACACCACCAGCGTCAGCGGGCCGGGCCAAAACGCTTCTGCAAGCGCAACGGCCATATTCGAAAACACGCCCTCATTTTTGGCCCGCTTTAGGTTCGCGACATGCGCAATTAACGGGTTGAAACTCGGTCTTCCTTTGGCCGCATAGACTCGGGCAACGGCCTCTCCGTTTGCTGCATTTGTCGCCAAGCCATAGACCGTTTCTGTCGGGATCGCGACCATACCGCCATAGTGCAGACACCGTACAGCGCGTTGCAGCGTTTCAGAATTCGCCGGGCAAACTTTTGGATGCATGGCCCGCTCTTAGGTCGCTGCTGAGCAAACCGCAACGCTGAAAAAGGGTTTGGTTTGATGAAAGGCGACTGCTTTTCGAGTTTAGTCTAAGCGCGTGGCCTCAACGATGACATCGACCACCACATCCTCGCTGACCCAATCTGCGCCCGGATCTGAGGATTGTCCGAGATTAAGCGGTTTGCGTTGAAAGATGGCCTGGCCGGTCATTCGCGCACGATCGCCTTCGATGGAGAGCTCGAACGGGAACTCTGCATCCACGGTGATATCTTTAAGGGTCAGGCGAGCCGTGGACGTGTAAGCCCCATCGGTGGTGGGTGAGATCTCTAAAACCTCGACGCTGGCGGTGGGAAAGGCTGCGATATTGAACCATTCTGGCGCCGGTAGACTGTCTGAATATAGTTTCTGACTGGCGGTCGCGCTGGCCATTGCCACGGTGACGCGAACCGCGGCTTGATCTGGCGCTTCCGGCTCGAACTGGATCGCAGCATCCCAATTGTCAAACCCGCCGGAATAGGGGTTTCCGTCATGGATTCCGGAAAAGGCGATCGACGACGCTGCGCTGTCCACCGCCCAATTCGGTTCGAATTCGGCTGCTGCTGAAACCGGCGCGCCAACGCCGCTAAAGGCGGCAACGACAGGCGACGCACTGGTGACCACAATCAGAACCGCAAGGGCGCTGCCAAACGCCGTCACGGCGCCGCGCGCGGGTTGGCCTGGTTTGTCGGCTTTGCCGAACATGCCCGGGATCATGCGTTTGAGCACGCCTTGTTCGGCACTGATTTCATGCTTGAACGCGCCAGCGACATGCAGAGCGAGCAGAGCAAGCGTCACCCAAGCGAGCGCTCCATGGGCGCGATTGGCCAGACCTGCCGAGGCTTCCGTTTTCAGACCTTCGACGAATGGCATATCTGGCCAACTCAAGACTCCGAACAATACCGTCGGCACGTCCATTTTAATGCTGACCGAGCTGTACAGCCAACCGGTCAGGGGCAAAATGATCATCAATCCGTAAAAGCCGATATGCGCCAAATGACTCGCGGTCTTCTCGAGCGCGTTCATATCGTCTGGCAAAGTCGGTGGCGGGTTCATCGCCCGCCAAATGATGCGCGCCACTGTGAGCAATAGAATCGTGATGCCAACGGACTTATGCAATTGGTACATCATGTACTGACCAGGAGCGCCGTCTGGCAGATCCGTCATGTACCAGCCGCCAAAAATCATTCCGATGATGGCAATCGCGATCAGCCAATGCAGCGTGATGGCCACAGTGGAGTACCGCTCAGAGGGCGCGCTCATGCTTACTCGTCCTGCAGGAATTCGCCTGAGAACTCGACGGTCACCTCATCGCCAATGTTCGGGATCGCAGCGCCCATTCCAAACTCGGAACGCATCACGGTTGTGCTAGCATCAAACCCGATAACGTCGCGGCCCTCAAACCAAACCGGATTTCCGACCCCATTATAAGTGACATCAAGGGTCACTGGCTTGGTGACACCGAGCAAGGTCAGATCGCCGGTCACGGTGCCCGCCAGATCGCCGGTTTTTGTCGCTTCGGTTGAGACAAATGTGATCTCCGGGAATTCATCGGCATTGAGCCATTTGCCGTCCCGCGACACATCTTCGTTCCAAGTCTCCCATTGGCTATTGGCGTGGCCGGCTTTATAGTCACCAGGGTAATTTGTTTCGACGCCGAGCGGATTGATCGTGAACGAAATTGACGAGCTTTCCGGATCGGCCGGGTTGAAATCGAGATCAGCATCGAAATCCGTGAAGCTGATGCGATACTGAGAAATACCGCCGCCATGGCCGACTTTCACGGTCATAAAGGCATGGTTCTTTTCGAGCGAGTAGGCGCCAGGCTCGACTTCGGCAAGCAAGGGGTGCATTTCTGTCGTTTCAGCTGCTGGCGCTTCAGCCTCGTCCACTTGCGCTTCGTTCGCCGCGCCGCAAGCCACCAATGTGGCGGCGCCGAGACTGGCAATAAGGTAAGTCTTGAAAGTCATTTGATATCTGTCCTTTGATTGGAATTTCCTCAATTGAATTGAGGACCAGCGCTATTCTTCTGCCTGTAGAAATTCGCCCGAAAATTCGATCTCAACTTCATCCGAGATGCCGGGGATCATGGCGGTGCTGCCAAATTCGGAACGGTTGAAGCTGGTGGAGGCGGTAAAACCAATAACGTCGCGCTGACCGAACCAGGGCGGATTGGACACGCCGCCATAAGAGACGTCGAGCGTCACCGGTTGTGTGACCCCCAAAAAGGTCAGATCTCCGGTGACGATTCCGGTAAACTCGCCGGTTTGTTCGACACCGGTCGAGGTGAATGTAATTTCGGGGAAGTCTGTGCCATTCATAAACCGCTCATCGGTTGCGAGCTTGTTTTCCCATTCGACCTTTTCGACTGGGTCTGGATAATTGGTGTTGAGTGCGGTTGGGTTGATGGACACCGACAGCTCCGAGTTTGCCGGGGTTTCCGCGTCGAATACCAAAGCGGCGTCGAAATCCGTGAAATTTACGGTGTATCCCGACAGGCCATTATGCTGGACCGTCCAGATCAAATAGGCATGGGTTTTCTCCAGTTCATACAAGCCGGACGCGACGCCTTCGAGCGTCGGGTTGGCATGAGCAGGGAGAGAAACCGCCAAAAGGCTAGCGGCGATGGCAAGATTTCGCATGAGAGGCTCCTTTACATGTCGGATCTTTGCTGTGCCAAAAGGTAGCGTGGGATTTGCACTTGGCCAGACACAATATAAGACAGTCGCGATGATAACTCTTATGCCGGAGCTGCATGATCAATGGCTTACACCGCCCCTGTCACCGATATCGCATTTACGCTCAAAAAAGTTGCGGGATTATCAGATTTTGATGATCATCCAGCCTTTGAGAACTATGATGCAGATCTCGTCGACCCGATTCTAGAAGAGGCCGGAAAACTCGCGCGCGATGTCCTCGCCCCACTCAATCAGGTCGGTGACAAAGCGGGCGCGCAGCTCACAGATCAGGGTGTGAAAGCTGCGCCAGGTTTTGCCGACGCCTATGCCGCTTTCCGCGATGGTGGCTGGATGGGCCTCTCCGTGCCTGAAAAATGGGGCGGGCAAGGCCTGCCAAAAGTGCTCGGTCTGGCGGTGATGGAAATGTTCCACAGCGCCAATATGTCGTTCGGCCTTTGCCCGATGCTGAGTTTCGGGGCCATTGAAGCGCTCATGGCGCATGGCACGGATGCGCAGAAAGACCAGTATTTGCCAAAGCTGGTCAGCGCTGAATGGACCGGTACAATGAACCTGACAGAGCCCCAGGCAGGGTCGGATGTTGGCGCATTGAAAACCAAAGCGGTGCCAAACGAAGATGGGTCTTACGCTATCACGGGCCAGAAAATTTATATCACTTGGGGCGATCACGATGTGGCTGAGAATATCATCCACCTCGTCCTGGCGCGGTTGCCAGATGCGCCCGAAGGGTCTCGCGGTGTGTCTTTGTTCTTGGTTCCAAAACGGCTTGTAAATGCCGATGGCAGCCTCGGCGCCGAAAATGCGGTGAAGTGTATCGGTTTGGAAGAGAAAGTCGGCATCCATGCCTCCCCGACTTGCGTGATGGAATTTGATGGCGCCACCGGCTGGTTGATCGGGGCCGAGAATAAAGGGCTTGCATGTATGTTCACGATGATGAACTCGGCCCGTCTAAATGTCGGTTTGGAAGGTGTCGGTGTGGGCGAAGCGGCGTGGCAGACGGCCTTTGCCTATGCCCAAGACCGCAAGCAAGGCAAGGCGGTCGGCGTCAGCGGGGCAGCGCCAATCCTGTATCATCCCGATGTGCGCCGCATGTTGATGACGATGCGCGCGAAAGTCATGGCCGCGCGGGCGATTTGCTATGCTACCGGGGTTGCCGCCGATCTCGCCGAAGTCGCAGCATCGCCCGAAGATCGCGAAGACGCGAAACTGCGCGAGGAGCTGTTAACGCCAATCGCGAAGGCCTGGTCCACCGATATGGGTGTGGACGTTGCGAGCCTTGGTGTGCAGGTCCATGGTGGCATGGGCTTCATGAACGAAACGCTGGCCGCACAACTCTATCGCGATGCGCGGATCGGCCCCATTTATGAAGGCACGAACGGCATACAAGCGATCGATTTGGTCGGTCGGAAACTCTCTATGGCGGACGGCGCCGCGATGCTGGCAATGGTCAAAGAGATAGAGGAAACCGCGATCGAAGCGCGCGAGACAAATGATCCGAAATTGGTCCAAATCGCTGATCGGCTAGTGATGGCAAATGCTGCGCTCGGTGAAGCGACACAATGGATCCAGGAAACTCTGCGCTCAGACCGCGAAACCGCTCTGGCGGGTGCGACGGCTTATTTAGCGCTCGCGGGCGATGTCATTGGTGGGCACTTTTTGGCCAGAGGGGCGATCGAAGCGCGTGCGGAGAGAAGCGACGTCCGGCGGCAAATGACGGCGATCGCCGCCTATTTTGCCGAAACGGCGTTGGCCGCGGCGCCCGGTGCCGTGTCGAGTGTAATGCATGCGGGTCAGGCCATGCTCGACGAGAGCGAAGCGATCTTCGGCACAGCTTAGCGTCAAAACCGTTTTGCAATGCGAATGTGCCAGCTACGGGGACGACCCGGCAGTTCCAGATAGCTGAGCAGGTCATCTCCCGTCGCTTGAGTGACATAAGCCTCATTGGTGAGGTTTTGGCCCGCCAAGGAAGCTTGCCAGCCATTTGTCGTTTCGAGGGAGAGGGACGCGCTGAGCAAGCCGTAACCATCGACCGTGAACACCCCATCATCGAATAAGAAGGGCCCGTCTTCGGCGAAATCGCTGCGCCAGGACCAATTGACTTGTGCGGTAGCTGAAAGCGTCTCGCGGATCGCGCGTGAATATCGGGCATTTAAGACATAGCTGAATTCGGGCGCAAACCCGATCGATTGACCTTCTTCCGGAGCGACCAAAGGTGGATCACCCGGTGCGCCATCGAAGAAATTTGCCAGATCACTGAGCTCGACCGTATCGGAGTCAACGATCTCCGTATCGAGCCACGTTGCTGCGGCACTCAATCTGAGCCCTTCAATGGCTGGTGGCGCCCAAGCCACCTCCAACTCCGCGCCTTGATACTCCGCGTCGCCAAGATTTCCGAGCAGCGTGATCACACCGACCGTCTCATCAAACGCCGTCGTGAAGCCTTGAACATCTTGATAGTCGTAAAAGAAAAGCGCCGAGTTGATCTGCAGCCCGGACCTCGGCATGTTCACTTTTGCGCCGACCTCGTACGCCCAGACCGTCTCTTCCGTATAGGGCTCAAGTTCGAGTGCGGACAAAGCGAAGCCGCCGAAAAATCCGCCGGACTTATACCCCCGCACGATTTTGGCATAAAGCAGGGCATCGTCTCTGAATTTGTAATCCACCCCAATATGCCCGGTGATGGGGGAGTCCAGTTCATAACGCGTATTCACCGGCCCTAGAAACACATCGCCTGGCGTTTCGACGAGAATTTGAAACGGGTCGCTTTCCGGCGTGAGCAAAAAATTGACCAGATCTTTTGTCTCTTCAGTATAGCGAAGGGAGCCATGCG
Source organism: Pseudomonadota bacterium (assembly GCA_038531165.1). GTDB lineage: Bacteria > Pseudomonadota > Alphaproteobacteria > Caulobacterales > Hyphomonadaceae > Henriciella. The sequence goes on along the minus strand of JBCBBZ010000004.1, from coordinate 332,611 downwards.
CGCGAAGGCGACGGCTAAGGTCATAAGCGCCTTGGACATAAGCTGCCCAGTGGCGTTCTTCTTGTGTGAAATTTCGGCGCGCGATCACTGGCAAGACGATTAGATTATCGCTCAGGTCAATCTGGCGATCTTCATCCAAGTCCGTTTGCGCAAAATTTATCCCCGCTTGCCATTCGAGTGGGCCCGGCGCGTCAGAGATTAAGCGAACCTCTTGCTGGAACACTTGAAATTCAGACCGCGTATCCTCGCTGAGGAGGCGGGCAGGCGTCGCGTCGAAATCGTAGATTTGCGCGCCGTCAAAATCTTGAAAGGACGTAATTGAACGCAAAACGAATCCGTCGAATGCATAGTCGAGATAGAGATTGCCGCTGACCCAGCGATTGCCCAAAGCGTTGATAGGCTGCGTTAAAACCGTTTCGCCTTGATCGTCCTGCAGGTTCGGCAACACGCCGAGATCAGTGCCCTCTGTCACCAAAGCCGTGGTTAGATTGTATAGGGTGACGCATGTGTTCGGATCGGGTTGTCCGGCCAAGGCCGCCGCGCATGGCAGGCCTGTTTCGGCATCTAATGGCGCCACAGCGCGCCCCAGCGTTGTTTCCGATCGATCTTCGCCATAGGTCGCTTTCAATCGCAGGGACAATCGATCATTCGGTTGGACCAAAAGTTGCCCTCGAACGGCGACAAGGTCGCGATCACCATGCTCATCATCTTGCGGGGTCGCCAAACTCTCTTGCCAGCCGCCGCCGCCCAGAGTGACCCCCGAAAGCCTAAAAGCGACTCGATCGTTGATAGATCCACTGAAAGCGGCCTCCAGCCCGGTCTGGTCCCAGCGACCATAGTGAGCCTCGACAAATCCAGAAGGGGCGGCGCCGATCTCTGGTAATACGGGACGGTATCGTACAGCACCGCCCGTCGTATTGCGGCCATAGAGCCCGCCTTGCGGCCCCTTCAGCACCTCGATCCGCTCGATATCGAAAAGCGGTAGGCCGCTAAGCACATTCGACCCGAGATAGACCTCGTCATCGAAAATCGATGCTGTCGGCGTATTGTTCGCATTGAAATCGGCCAATCCAACACCGCGAATAACCCAGGTCGGCTGCCCCGCACCGCGGTCATCGAACAATTCGACGCCGGGGACATATTGCGTGATGTCTTGCAGCGCCGAGGCGCCAAGTCGATCGAGGTCATCGGCATCGAACGTAGAGATTACGATCGGAAGATCTTGCGCCCGTTCGGGCCGGTTTTGCGCGGTCACAATAACCGTATCGAGCAGCGTTTCACGCTCTGCGGCATTGGCGGCTGAAGGCGCCGACCCTTGTGCTTGAACCGAAAGCCCTATGCCGCCTAAACATAGGCTCAGCACTGCGACCAAACCGCATCGAAAGATCATTGATTTTCCCGCCCTAAGGCCAGGTCGAAATTCGCTCTGGCTCTGTTTTCGCGCCCCGCCTGTTTCAGATCTCCGGCCCTCCTTGTTAACCATAACGACCGAGTTAAATCTAGGTAAGGCGGATATGGCGACGGCGTGTGCGGCGCTGACGTTGCGAAAGTGCAACATTTGCCAGCGTCATCCAGACGAAGACGAAACTCTGGGCTAGGCCGTGCGTCCTTGCCAGCGTCGAATTTTGGATGCGACGTCGGGTCGAAGGCGCTCTTGCGGTGCTTCCTTGGCTGTGCCCAGATAGATAAACCCAGCAACCCGTTCCGTCGCGCTAAGCCCCAATAGGCTATGTACCCCAGGGCTATAGGCAATCCATTCGGTCAGCCAACAGCCCGCCCACCCGCTGGCATTCGCTGCCAGCAGCAGATTGTGGCAAAGCGCGCCGCAGGAGAGCTCTTGTTCCCAAACCGGCGTTTTATGTGCCGGATCTGGCGAAGAGATGACCGCAATAATAACGGGTGCGCGATTGAAATACGCTGCCGTGTCCGCGAGCATGGCCTCGGTGGCGCTAGGGTCTTCACGCTTTTGGATGATCAAGGCTTGCTGGTTAAAAGCGGCCCGATCCTCGCCCTCAAAGACTAAAAATCGCCATGGCGCCAATCGGCGGTGATCCGGAACCCGGGTTGCTATCGTAAGGAGGACATTGATCGAGTCTGGATCTGGCCCTGGCTCGGTGAGATTGCGTTTCCCGACGGATCGGCGAAGCGCAATCAAGTCTCTAGCGTCTTTGCTGGGCCGTGTCGCGTCGAGCAAGGTACCAAGCGCCGGTGCGGGCGGAAAAAGCTGAGCCATAGCGCGGACTTAAAACCGATTTCGTTTTTCTCAAACAATAAATTGTGGTGAACAGTGTTTACTTTTTGAACGGGTGAACTAAGTATGTCGGGAAAGGTCCGATAAGATGACTGCAAGTGTTTCCTCCCCGGCGGAACGTCGCCGAAATAAAATCCGCGCGCGCATCCTTTCGGCGGCGGAGCGTGTGTTTGCGCGCGAAGGCGCAGATGGCTTATCGATCCGCCGATTGGCCGAGAATATCGATTATTCCCCAGCTGCAATTTACAAATACTTCAAGTCAAAAGACGAACTGGTCGATGAGCTCAAAGAAAGCTTCTTCGAGCTCCTTCTTGAGAATGTGCATCGCATCGCAGATCGGTCCACGCCGTTTGCTGAGCGGGCGCGCGACTGTGTTGCGACATATGTCCAAATCGCGACCGAAAAACCTTATCATTATGCGGCGGCGTTTACCGGGCAGGCTTTGTCTTCGGGACCCGTTGATTCAGAGCCGGGCTTTGAAAATTCGAAAAAGGGACAGGCATTCTATGTTTTGCGCAGCATGATCGAAGAAGGCGTCAGCACGGGCATATTCCGGAAGGATATCGATTCCGCCTTGGCGGCCAAATCGCTTTGGGCGTCGATGCATGGCCTGACCATGATGATCGTTCACATCCCGACTTTCCCCGCATTAAACCCGGCACAAAACACCCTGTCGCGGCAAGACTTTATATTATTTCACGCAGATCAAATGATCCGAGGACTGGAGGCCAATGATGGCTGAACAAACGCAGACCCATGAACAGACAGCTCGCACTGTCGATCCGACGGCAAAGAAGGGCATTGTCTATCTCCTTGTTTTGGTAGCGATCGGGGTCATTCTTGGACTCTTCGTGCTTCAGAATCGATCGCAAGAAGGGCCGCTTGTCCCAACCGAAGCGCCAATCCCCATTTCGGTTGAAACGGTTCAGGTGAACTTGGAGCAAGCATTCCTCGCCGAGGAAAAATTCACTGGCATCGTGACCGCCAAGCGGACCAGCCAATTGGGCTTCTCATCCGGCGGACAGATTGATGCGCTGCTCGTAGATATCGGCGATCGCGTCGAAGCCGGAGAGCGACTCGCCCTCCTCGACACACGTAGCCTGCGCGCGCAGCTGGCATCGGCCAATGCAGTCGTCACTGAGGCAAAAGCCGCTTATGATCTGGCAGAAACCACGGTCGATCGCCAGATCGCTTTGCTGCAAAAAGGGCACGTTTCCGGCCAAGTGGTCGACGAGGCCCGCGCTCAAGCGAACACGGCCTATGCACGGATCGACGCGGCACAAGCAAACGCTGATACCCTGCGCGTACAAATTGACTTGGCCAGCATCAAAGCACCGTACGCTGGCACGGTGACCGCGCGGATGGCGGATGAGGGTGCGATTGCCGGTGCCGGGCAGCCAATCTTCGAACTGGTCGAGACCGGTGCGCTAGAAGCGCGGATCGGTTTGACCGCAGCGGTTGCACGCCAGCTCTCCGTCGGCGAAACGTATCGCCTTGTATCTGATCAAGGCACCACCGCGGCCGAATTGCGGTCAATCACCGGTGTGATCGACGCTGGAAATCGCACGGTGACCAGCGTCTTTGACATTCCTGAGCCAGAGAGCGTCTCAGCCGGCGCCGTGGTGCGATTGGGCATGGAGCGTGAAATAGGCGAGCCTGGCCTTTGGCTCCCGGTTTCAGCCTTGGCCGAAGCCGACCGCGGTTTGTGGTCGATCTATCTCGCGCGCGGGCAAAATGGTGCTTGGGTGGCCGAACCTGGGATTGTCGAGATCATTCATCAAGAAGGCGACCGGGTCTATGTCCGCGGAGCCATCCGCGATGGTGATCTGGTGGTCTTAGATGGCCTGCAACGGATCACCCCCGGTCAGCCTGTGACCCCCGTCCAAGCGCGTGATGACAGCCTATTTGCTGGGAATGGATAACGACAATGCGCACCTTGTTCTACCGCCTGCCTCGGCTCACACTGCTTGCTGTTTTTGTCGTTTTTGTCAGTGGCTTTTTCGCCATTCTCACGCTTGGGCGCCAAGAGGATCCAACGCTGGTTGAGCGTTATGGCTATATCTTAACGACGTTGCCAGGCGCGGATGCCGAGCGGATCGAAGCCACAGTCACCGAGCCGATCGAGCGACGACTGCTCGAGCTGCCAGAAGTGACGGAAATCAAGTCGAGTTCGCGCAGCAACGTTTCCCAGATCAATATCGATATCGATGAGTCGCTCAGTCCGACCGAAGTCGACAATGCCTGGACCTTGATCCGGCAACAGGTCCAGCTCGCGGAAGCCGATCTTCCGACCGGAGCAACCAAACCGTTTGTGCGTCGGGTCTATGTGGGCGCCGCGACGATGACCGTTGCGCTCACCTGGGAAGGCGAGGGCGAACCGCAATTGGCGGTGATGGCGCGCCTCGCAGAAGTGTTGCAAGACCGCTTCCGAAGCCTTCCGGCGACCGAAGAAACCGAAATCATGGGTTTGCCTGAGGAAGAAGTGCGGATCATTGCTGATCCAGAAGCGCTCGCCGCGGCGGGCCTCTCGCTTGAAGATGCCGCGCGGGTGATCGCTGCGGCCGATGCCAAGTCACCCGCTGGGGAAGTCCGCGGCACACGCAGCACTCTTGGTCTCGAAGTCAGCGGTGAGTTTGACGGTGTGGCGCGCATCCGGGCCATCCCGCTCATTCAAACCGATACCGGAACCGCCTTGCGCGTCGGCGATGTCGCGGACGTGGTCAAGGGAATCGAAGATCCGCCAACCAAGCTCGCCTTCAGCAATGGGAAGCGGTCGGTTTTTGTGACCGCCTTCATTTCGTCGAACCAGCGCGTCGATCTGTGGGCAGAGACGGCCCGCGAGATGGTGGACGACTTTGCGACAACCATCCCGTCGGATATTTCAATCATACCGGTATTTGATCAGAGCAAATATACGGTGTCACGGCTAAACGGCTTGGCGCAAAACCTTTTGATATCAGCGCTTTTGGTGTTTTCCGTCTTGTTTTTCGTGATGGGCTGGCGCGCCGCGATTGTGGTTGGGATGGCGCTTCCATTAACGGTCGCTTTGGTGCTGACTCTGTTCAAATTCTTTAATTTTCCACTGCACCAAATGTCGGTGACGGGCTTGGTCATTTCGCTCGGCCTGTTGATTGATAATGCGATCGTTGTGGTCGATGAGTATGAGCAAGAACGAATTGCAGGGCACTCGGTCATCGATTCCATCGACCGCTCATTGAAAAAACTGTTCGGACCGCTGTTTGCGTCAACGCTGACAACAGCACTGGCCTTCGCACCGATTGCCTTTCTCCCCGGGGGCGCAGGCGAGTTTATTGGCATGATCGGCACTTCGGTGGTGTTTTCCGTCGTCATGTCCTTCATCGTCGCTATGACGGTGATCCCGGCTCTAGCGGGTATGTTTGATCGCCCGCGCCACGCTGGCGAAGGCAAACGATTTTGGCGCGATGGCGTCAAATTCGACACGCTTACAGATGGCTATCGCTGGAGCATTGAGCGCGTGCTGCGCAATCCGCTGATCGGCGTTGCGCTTGGGGTCGTTCCCGTCGCCGCGGGCTTTTATCTCGCCGGACAATTGCCAAGCCAGTTTTTTCCGCAAACCGAGCGCGATCAGTTCCAGCTCGACATAACGCTCAACCCCAATTCGACGATTTATGAAGCGCGCGACATTGCCCAAGAGGTGAACACGTTCTTGCGCGATCAATATCCCGACATTGAAGGTATTCACTTCGTTGTCGGTGAACCTGGCCCGCGCGTCTATTATAACAGTTTCAACAACACGCAGGGCGTGGCAGGCTATGCCAGTGGATTTGTCCAATTGGGCAATAACGAAACCACGCGGATCATTGTCAGCGATATTCAGGAAACTTTGCGCCGAGAGTTTCCGCAGGCGCAAATCCTTGCCACCCCCTTTGAACAAGGGCCGCCGACACCTGCGCCGATTGCATTTTTCCTGCGCGGCGAAAATCTCGATGTGTTGCATGAATATGGCAACCGCGCCCGGACCGTCCTCGCGCAAACCCCAGGGGTGACGTTCACTTTGGCCCGTTTGCAAATGGGCGCGCCAGTGGTGACGCTGGATGCGGATGAAGCGGCGACCGCGATGTCGGGCGTGCGCCTGACAGGGCTGGCCGGCGATATTCGCGCTGAGCTTGAGGGCGTCCCGGCTGGGTCGATTTTGGAAGGGATTGAAGAGATCCCTGTACGTGTGATCGCGCCAGAAGCGCGTCGATCAGAGCTAACGGATCTGCGGTCAAAAACCATCGGCAATGCGCGGCCCGGGGCAGGTACGCCGATTTCAGCACTTGGTGAGCTTAAGCTAGCGCCTCAAACCGCGACGATCATGCGCCTGGATGGCCGCCGCGTGAATGAGATTTTTGCCTATGTCGATCCCTATGCCTTGCCAGATCCCATCAATCAAAACTTCAAAGCGGCTTTGGACGCGTCCGGGTTTGAGCTGCCCCCTGGATATGATTGGATCGAGTCAGGCACGGCGAGCAATCAATCCCAAACAATGGCGAACCTCGCTTCGCTTGCCGTGCCCCTTGTTTTGGTGATGCTCGGCGCCGTCGCCCTGGTGTTCAATTCTTTCCGGTTGGCCATTTTGGTGATGGGGGTTGGTTTCATGTCAATCGGGCTCGCCTTTGCCGGCGTATGGATGTTCAACCTACCGCTCGGCTTTAACGCGATCCTTGGCGGGCTAGGCTTGCTTGGGATTTCGATTAACGGGACGATTGTTGTCTTGGCGTTGCTGACCGGCAGCGAGGCTGCACGAAACGATGACATCATCGCCCAGCGCGAGATTGTCGTCGCTGCCACTCGGCACATCGTCGCCACAACGCTCACAACGATGGGCGGCTTTGTCCCGATCATCCTACAAGGCGACGTGTTCTGGATGCCGCTGGCGACGGGCGTTGCGGGAGGTATTGCGGGGTCTGCGATTCTGGCGCTCTATTTCACGCCGTCCGTCTATCGGATCATGACCATGAAACCCTTCACGCGCCTCATGCGGATGGTGTCAGGCGGCGGATGGCAGCACCCAAACCGGGTGCCTGCCGAATAGAGCATTTGTCTGATAGCGCGTCGCTTTAACCTGGTTCTTTGCGGCGCTCGCCTCAGCCCTACCAATCGTAGCGCAGCTCGATGCCGAGGGTCCTTGGCTCGTTCACAAACCCGGTCAGCGTGGTGAAGTCGATGCCGCCGGTCAGAGCGTCTTCATCGAGTATGTTTCGAGCGAAAGCCGAAATGTCGAACCCTTGATCTGAGGCATATCCAAACCGTAGACCGCCTTCCCAAAAGCCTTCCTGGAAAAACTCTACACTCTCATAAAGAAAGAAATTGGTGTCACCCTTATAGGCCCAATCGGTGAAGGCATAGAATTCGCCGCCATCAATCAGTATGGCATAGCGCGCTGTGGCGTTTGCAATCCATTCGGGGGCATTTGGGAAAGAATTTCCGGAGATATTGAATCGCGTGACGCCGTCGACGTCGACGGTTGGGTCGAGGACGGTGCACACAACGCCGCCGCCGCAACCTTCGACAAGCAGCACATCATCTTTGATCTCGGTCTTATTGTAAGACAGGCCCGCCGTGACCAGCAGGTTTTCCGTGACGACCGCTTCCAAATCGGTCTCAAATCCATAAGCTTCGCCCGTATCGGCGTTTAAGAGCTGGACCGTGTTCGTGTCGCCCCCAACCACTGTCAGCTGTTGATCTGAGATCTCATAATAGAAGACGTTGCCATTCAGGCGCACGCGGTTGTCGAACCATTCTGTTTTTGCGCCCGCTTCGTAGGAGATGACGGTTTCACTATCGGCGGTCGACAATGTATCGCCAAAGACGATCCGGCCTTGGATCGAAGGACCGCGATAGCCGCGGGCAACACGGCTATAGAGAGACACATCCTCGTTAACGGCATAGGTGGCCGAGAGGTCCCAACTGAACTGTTCATCGGCGACCCGCTCCGAAAGGGGGCCAAGTGGCGCGCCAATGGTGCGGCTTGCGACGAAGTCTTTCTCATCATCTGTGTAGCGCAATCCGCCCGATACGGTCAGCGCATTGGTCAAATCGTAAGCCACCGAGGCGAACACGCCGATCGATTGCGAGTCTTGTGACCGGGTGGCGCCTGAAAAGACAAAATCGCCGCTATACGCTAATGATGTGATGGTGACGTCTTCGTCAAAGAAGAACACGCCTGTCTGAGCGCGCAAGGGTCCGTCATCATCAAAGGCGAAGCGCAGTTCGTGTGTGGTTTGCGTGAGATCATCAATCCCGCCTGACGTATCGCTGGGGAAGCGAAACGGTCCGGGCGGTTGGATCCCATCAGCGCCAATCGCGATGCCATCAATATCGCCGCGCGAAAATGTTTCTGTGGTTTCGAGTCCAAAAATGTAGGTGAGGTCCCAACCATTCTCAAAGGCGTTGGTGGCCTTGAACGTCACCCCAGCTGAGTCTTGCGTTAGAGGGTTTCCATCGCCGCCATCAAAGAACACCGCATCGCGATCAAAATTACTGCCCAATCCACGCTGTCCGGTGTCTAAAATATTGCCGCGAAACAGACGCGCGCTGCCTTCATTGGTCAGGGCATGTAGGTTCAATAAGAGATCGAGCGACGCGGTGGGTTCATATAGGAATTGCAAGCGCCCGGAGGTCACCTCAAAACCCTCAAATGCATCCTCTTCGCCGGTAAAGGCATTGTCGACATAATCGTCGCGCGATTGATGCAGCACCGAGAGTCGGGCCGAGAGTTGATCTGTGAGCGCGCCGCCGACGGCGCCTTCAAGATCAAGTGTGTTATAAGTTCCCCAAGAGCCGCGCGCATAGGCGCTAAAATCTTGGCTCGGCTTGACGCTGTCAAATTTAATAATCCCGCCCGGCGTGTTGCGACCGAAAAGCGTCCCTTGTGGGCCGCGGAGCACCTCCACGGCTTCGATATCGAACACCGGGTAGCCTTTCAGGATCGGGTTTTCGTAAGGGACATCATCATAGACCAGCGAAACCGGCTGCGTTGAGTTTAAGTCAAAGTCCGTGTTGCCGTAGCCGCGAATGTAAAAGCGCGGGAAGGCGCGGCCGAATGAACTCTCTGCGATCACGCTTGGGACCCGGGCCGAAAGAAACCGCACATCTGCGCCACTGGCTTTCAAATTGTTGAGCTTCTCATCCGATACCGTTGTGATCGAAATCGGCACATCCTGCGCGTTTTGTTCCACCCGTTGCGCCGTCGTTATGATCGACTCTAAGCGTCGGATCTCGGCATCCGCCTCCGCGTCTTGCGCCCAGCTGGGTGAGATGGCGGCCGCGCTAAGAATGGCCAGGGCGGCCGTTTGTTTAAGAGAAGGTTTGAGAGACATTGACGCCTACTTTCGGTCACAGATCGACGCTTTCCGCGATGGAAAGCCTTTGGTCGCGCAATAGTGTTTTTTAGGGGCGTCAGACAAGGATCCACGTACGCTTTCAACTGCAGAAATGTTTGTTCCGCACAGTCGTGTGGCAGAGGTGTCACGCAAAAAAGAAGGAGTCGCGTTCAGATTGCGCGCGACCCCATTTAACTTTCCAAAACGAGACCGAGATCAATCCCACGGATTGAAGCGCGTGCGCGGCTTAAGAATGTCCGGGTCCTCGCTATCTGAACTTTCAGACGGCGCCGCGTCGGCGGGTTTCTCTAGGGTTTGGACGCCCACTTGTTCAAATGTTCGCGTTTCCACCATCGGCTCAGAGGTCGGGACGACATCATCGGTGGCGTCTATAATCACTTTGTCCTCGCTGGGCGGGGTCTGACCACCCGGACCCGGTAGCGGGTTGCTCTCCGGCTTAGCGGTGACGGCGCCGAGACCAAACCCCGCGCCAATTCCCTTTAGGCTATAGGTCGAAGCGTCCGTCTCGACCGGTCCTGGCGCGTCGGCCTCGCTCGCTTCAACCGTGGTTTCGGGGATGTCTGTCGGCGCGACATCGGTTGCCGGAGCGTCGTCCGTCGCGGCTTCACTCGCTATGTCGTCATTGGCAATTTCGGTTGGCACCACCAAAACCGTTTCGGCCGTATCTTGCGCACCCTGGTCCTCGGTGTCGGGCGTTGCCTCAACCTGCACGTTGGCGCTCTCGACCGCGGTCGTCGTTACCTCAGGCTGTTCTTCCTCTGGCGCAGAGTCGGCCCCAGCCACCTGATCGATTGGTTCTGAAACGGCTTCGATTTGATCGTCTGAAGCATCTTGTTCGGGCGCCGTGCTCTGCACCATCGGTTCGACATCGGAGGTCACTTCGCCAGATATCTGTGTGTCGGTTTCTGTGCCCCCCTGTTCGACGGTCTCACCCGCATCTGTGACTGGCTCGACGGCGGTCAGCCCAAAGGGCACATAGGCGGGCGGTTCGGGGGCCGGGTCTGGGTCTTGCGCCATTGCGCTCGGCGTTTCATTCGCCAGCGATGAATCAGCGAGCGCCTCACTTTCATCGGGTGTTTCGGTGCTTTCGGCGGGCGCTTCCGTCGGAAGACCTGCAGCGAGCGCGACCACGCCCATGGCCGATGCCGCGGCCGCGTCAAGGCCTGAGTCTTCGCGCTCATTTACTTCGGTGGCGAGCCGCGCCACCGCTTCCGTGACCTCATTTTCCGACTCTGTGTCGGGCGCGTCTGGCACTGTCTCCGCGTGGGCAGCAAAAGGGGCGCCTATATCTGCGTCTGAATCCGGCGCGTCCGTGCTGATCTGCTCAGCGGCCTCGACGTCGCCGGGCATAGCCATCGCCTGCATGTCTTCTGTATCAGCAGCCTGTGTGGCCTCGGGTTCAATCGCCTCGTCTGTCACAAGCGCGGCTGCGTCCTCGGTATCCATCTCGCCCGCAGGCTCAGACTCCGAAGCCTCGGTTTCGGCGGCGTCTACGGCGGAGGTTTCGTTGATTGGATCTTCTTGAAGCGGTTCGGCTTCGGCCAAATCCGTCGCTGCGGCGATGGGGGTGGCCTCCGCCTCTGGATCCATGCCTGCCAGCAATGTTGAGATGGCCGCTTCGGTGCCGCGCGCCGTTCGCGCAGCCTCTTGCGTCATCGTCGCGACAACACTGGCATAAGTGCCCGCCTCTTCATGCGGGCTGGCCGCCAAGTCTTCGGCAGTTGCGCGCTCGAGCTCTTTTCCATCTTTGCTGGTGATCACCAGTTCATTCGGGGCTTCGGTAAGCGAAACACTATAGCCTTCGGTGGAATAGGTGACGCTGCCAGCCTCGCCTTCGGTCCAATCGAGCTTGTTGAGTTCAGTCATCTCGGCCAGCCGGTCGATCAATTTCTTGGTTGAGGCATGCAACATTTGGAACTCCACCTTCACTGATTTGTTAAGCTCTTTTCATAGCCATTTACGGGGAGGCTTTCCTAGGGGTAAAAGTCGCTTATCAGATGAAATTACGGTTATATGCACTTGTTTTTACGAAGATTTCGGACACTTGTACGAGCTGGGATAACGGTATGTTTGAATCGATCTTTTTGCCTTCTACATCTGTCTCAGGAAACCGCGACGTAGCGAGACTCTGATGGATCGGCTTTGGCTCTTTCTCATTCCACTGGGCATCTTAGTCTTGCTCGAAGCGCTGTGGCCAAGGCGTCGCCGTGTTCTGTCGCGGCAGGCGCGATGGCCGGGCGCGCTGCTTTTATTGGGCATAGGAATGATTTTGACGCGGCTGATCGCACCTGCTGGCCTGGTTGGACTGGCGGCTTGGGCGGGCGCCAATAATATCGGTCTCCTGCCGCAGCTCAATGTACCGATCTGGGCGATCGCTCTTCTCGGTTATGTGGTCTTCGATTTCGCGGTATGGGCGCAACATGTGGCAATGCATCGCTTCGACATATTATGGCGGTTCCACCGCGTGCATCATGCAGATCCGGACTTTGATGTGATGACCGCGTTACGGTTTCATCCGGGCGAGATCCTCGTGTCCTTCCTTTGGAAAGGCGCGATTGTCGTCCTGATCGGTGTGCCCGCAATATTTGTGCTTTGGTATGAAGTCGCGCTCAATCTCGGGGCAATGTTCAATCATGCCAATCTGAGGCTGCCGACCTGGATCGATCGCTGGCTGCGTTGGTTCATCGTGACACCGGATATGCACCGCCTACATCATTCGACCGATCATCAGGAAGCCAATCGCAATTTTGGCTTCTTGATTCCCTGGTGGGACCGCCTGTTTCGGCTTTATCAAGCGCAACCACAAGCCGGTCATGAGCGAATGGAAATTGGTCAAAAAACCTGGCGTGGGGCGTCGGATCAATCGCTCTTGGCGCTTTTGCTGCAACCGCGGCACAAACCCTGACCCTTACGCCCCCGGGATGCGCAAAACCTGTCCAGGATAAATCTTATCGGGATGTTTGAGCATTGGTGTGTTGGCATCGAAGATGTCCGGATAGCGCATCGCGTCGCCATAATATTTCTTCGCGAGTTTAGACAGCGTATCACCAGATTTCACGGTATGAAAAACCGAGTCTGCCGCCTTGGCTCTAGACTTGACCTTCATGGAATCTTCGACTTCGCCGATGCCTTGGACATTACCGGCGGCAAGGATGAGTTTTTCCTTGGTCTCTAAATCAGGAACACCGCCTTCGAGCTTCACCTGTTTGCCACTCACCGTGACTTTAAAGTCCTTGCCCAAGCCGTCATCGAGCCCGAGATCTTCAACCTCTTTTGCGATGGCTTTTTCCGCGACTCTGTTTCGCTCTGCGATGATCTCCTTGCCTTTGTTTAAAGCAAACTTGAAAATACCCATTTGTGTGATCCCCTTTCATATCGCGCCGGACGCTACGCTTTAATCTCCACCAGGTGAAGGGTTTCCGCGACGTTCTTCCACGTTACGTCAACGTTACCCCTAGCCGGGATAGGATCGCGGCAGTAGGGTGCGCCGCAACAAGCACTACCTACGGGAGAAGATCAATATGCGTGAAGCCGTTATCGTTTCATATGCCCGCACGGGCCTCGCTAAAACCGGCCGCGGGTCACTGAATGACACCCACGGCATCACCATGGCTGGACATGCGATTAAGCATGCGCTTACGCGGGCAAATGTCGAAGCCGAAGCCGTTGAAGACGTTTACCTCGGATCGGCGCAGCCCGAAGGGGCGACCGGCCACAATATCGCGCGCAATGCAGCGCTCTGGGCGGGCTGCCCAAGCTCGACCTCTGGTGCCACCATAAATCGCTTTTGCTCCTCTGGCTTGCAAGCGATCGCGAACGCAGCCCACACGGTCATCAATGAGGGTGCACCTGTCGCCATCGGGGGCGGCGTCGAGAGCCTTTCTCTGGTTTCTCGTTCAGGCCACATGAATTTGCATCGCTATACCGAAGACGAGCTGATGCAAAAATGGCCAGCAATTTGGATGACGATGATCGAGACCGCTGAAATTGTGGCCGACCGATACGGCATTAGCCGCGAATACCAGGACGAGTACTCGGCCGAGTCGCAGCGCCGCACCGCGGAATTTCAATCGTCTGGGAAAATGGCGGAAGAAATCGCGCCGCTGCAAACGCGAATGAAGCTCGTCAATAAAGAGACGGGCGAAGAATCTTTCCAAGATGTGACCGTGGATCGCGATGAGTGTAATCGCCCGGGCACGACCGTTGAGACGCTGGCAGGCTTACCGCCTGTCTTCCGCAACGGGATGCACGTCCAAGAGGGGAAATACGTCACCGCCGGCAACGCCTCACAGCTGTCAGATGGCGCCGCCGCTGTGGTCGTGATGGAAGCCGAGGAAGCCTCGCGCCGGGGTCTGTCGCCGATGGGCCGCTTTATGGGCTTCAATGTTGGCGGTGTTGATCCCGATGAAATGGGCATTGGCCCGGTTAAGGCCGTGCCGCGCTTGCTTGAGCGCCATGGTCTTACGGTAGATGATATCGACCTCTGGGAGCTCAACGAAGCATTTGCGTCGCAGTGTCTCTACTGCCGTGATACGCTTGGGATTGATCCTGAGAAGTACAACGTCAATGGCGGATCAATTTCGATTGGTCACCCGTTCGGTATGACGGGTGCGCGCTGCACGGGATCCATTCTGATGGAAGGCCAACGCCGCAAAGCCAAGTATGGTGTCGTCACCATGTGTATTGGCGGTGGCATGGGCGCCGCCGGACTGTTCGAATTCCTCCACTAGTTTGAGCTGAGGATCTTCAAGTCCAAGCCCCGGTCTGATCGACCGGGGCTTTTTTGTTTCCATTCGGCGCATGGCTCGACCGCGGCAGAAACTGTATTAGATATCGCAGTAGACCATACGGGAGGTGAACATGCAGAGATCGCGCAAGCTGGTAAAAATCGGTCATACGACCGCGTCTGCGGGCCTGATCGGGGGACTGTTCGCCTATATGGTTTTGCTATCCGTCCAAGCGCCAGAAACGGCCGAAGGGTATGCGCAATTGCGTGGCTCGATCAAAGTGATTTCCGATTGGGTGATTTTTCCATCGCTCGCCATAGCGTTGATTTCAGGGTTGCTCTCAATGGTTGTCCATCAACCGTTCCAGGATCGCGGCTGGGTTTGGATCAAAGCCGCCTTGGGTATTTTGATGCTCAAAGGTGTGCTGACCGTGGTGCATGCCAAATCCGCGAGCGCGGCGGCCATCTCGGCGGATATCGCCGCAGGGATTGCAGATCCGGACGCGCTTGATCAGTTGCTTCGCCTCGAATGGGGGACGCTTTGGGTGGTTATGGGCATTTCCATCGCGAACATCGTCTTGGGGGTCTGGCGCCCGCGGATCATAAAGTGGGGCAGCCAATCGAAATCGTCTACGGCGCCGACGGTGAAAGCGGTCGATTCCCGCCCAAAAGCGATGGACAAAGCGGCTTAGCCATCATCCGGCGAATCATTCAGCGCAAACGTCCCCGCTTTGCCAACGGCGGCGAGCGCAAATGCATATTCCAAGGCCGTTTCTTTTAAGCCTTCAAACCGGCCTGACGCGCCGCCATGGCCGGCTTCCATATTGATGCGCAAGAAGTAGGGGCCAGCATCCGGCGCTTCATAACGCAGTTTGGCGGCCCATTTGCTGGGCTCCCAATAGGTGACGCGGGGATCGCTTAGCCCGCCGGTAATCAGCATTGCCGGATAGGGCTGGTCGGTCACTTGGTCATATGGACTGTAAGCCATGATCGTATCATAATCGTCGCTGCTGGTGAGGGGATTGCCCCATTCGGGCCACTCTGGCGGGGTCAGCGGCAGGCTTTCGTCGGACATCGTATTTATTACATCGACAAAGGGCACCGCTGCGATGATCCCGGCAAAGAGTTCCGGGTCTTGATTGACCGCCGCCCCCATTAGTAAGCCGCCAGCAGATCCCCCCATGCCGACAATATGTCCGCGCGCCGAATAGCCTTGGCTCACAAGGAAATTCCCGGCATCAATATAGTCGTTGAACGTGTTGACCTTCTTTTCCAGCTTGCCGTCCAAATACCACTGATAGCCTTTCGCCATTGAGCCGCGAACATGCGCTGTCGCATAAATCAGACCGCGATCGGCGAGTGCCAGCGGCGTGGTCCGAAAGCGGGCGGAAATTGTGGTTCCATAAGAGCCATATCCATATAGCAGCATCGGGGCGCTGCCATCGATGGGCGTGTCCTTATGGTAGAACAGGGTCACCGGAATGGTTTCGCCATCCCGTGCCGGCGCCAGCACGCGTTTAACGATATAGTCGCTCGCATCATGGCCGGACGGCACCTCTTGCTCTTTGCGCAGCACGCGCGCTTCGCTCATCAAATCATAGTCAAAGACCTGATTCGGCGTGGACGGGGACGAGTAAGAGATCCGCATTTGCGTTGTGTCATAGGCATAGCCCACAGATGTCCCCAGCGCGTAGGCCTCTTCCTCGAATGCGATTGTGTCTTCCGCGCCGGTTTCGCGTTCGCGGACGATAATGCGCGGTAGGCCCTCATGGCGCTCAAGCCGGATCATGTGATCTTTCAAAACATCCATACCGAGGATCAGAGTACCCGGCGCATAGGGCACAAGATCCGACCAGTTTTCGCGCCCAGGCGAGGCGATTGGAGCGGTGACAATTTTAAAATCGACCGCGCCATCGGCATTGGTTGAGATCACGAATTGATCGCCCCAATGCTCGACACTGTATTCAATATCGGTCTCTCTCGGGGCAATCGTTTTTAGCGCGGGCGTCTCTGCGTCTGCCGCAAAGAAATGAACCTCGGAGGTGGTGTGGCTGCCGGTGCTGACAAAAATATAGTCACCGGATTGGGACTCGCTGATCCCGGTGAAAAAACCTGGATCTTGTTCGCGATAAATCTCGGTCGAGCCGTCTTCACCAAGCTTATACATATGCACGGCAGACGGGCGGCCTTGATCATTGCGCTCGACCCAAAAAATCCGATCAGAATTTGCCCCCCATACGAATGCGCCATAGGTGTCCTCGATCAGATCGGGCAGAAGTTCGCCGGTCTCTAAGTCTTTAAACCGGATCGTGTAAAACTCGCTGCCTTGATCATCGACGGCATAGGCAATGCGTTTGTGATCCGGGCTGTGAGCGATGGTATTGAAGGCGAAATAGGCTTGGTCTTTGCCCATTTCGTCGCCGTCGAGCAGAATGGTGTCCTCCGCTTCATCATTGTAAACATCAGCGGCCGCCTTACGCGCGATGATTGGGTATTCACCGCCGGTGCGGTACCGCGTCAAATAGGCATATGGACCGTCAATCGAGGGCAGTGAGCTATCGTCTTCTTTGATCCGTCCGCGCATTTCGTCGAACAATTCATCGGTCAGCGCGCGCAGAGGCGTTTCGAGCTTGGCCTCGGTAAACGCATTCTCTGCTTCCAGATATTCGCGGATATCGGCGCGCAAAACCGTCGGGTCCTGCATCACATCTTGCCAGTTTTCATCTTTCATCCAGTGATAAGGATCAATGCGCGTACGGTTCACCTGAGTGATGGTCTCGGGCACACGCTTGGCGATCGGCGGAGTGAGTTTCAATTCTGCGTCCTTCGCTGGGTCGGTTAGGGGGGCGGCGTCTTCAGCACGAAGGGGCGCGTCTTCGGAGACCGAAGATGTGCATCCGTGCAAAAGCGCGAGGCAGGCTAAGCCTGAAATCAAAACACTGGTCCGCATTGGGGCTCCGCTATAACTATAGATTGGCAGCTGAATCGCTTGAGGATCTCATCTAGGACCCCGGCTCACTTGTCTTCGGCACAAAATTTAAGACGACGCCATTAATGCACCAGCGCTGTCCCGTAGGTGGTGGACCATCCTTGAACACGTGCCCCATATGCATGCCACAGACCGCGCAATGGCATTCCGTGCGAGGATAGATGAGTTTGAAATCGGTTTTCGTTTCAATCACACCGTCGCGGATTGGCTGCCAGTAGCTCGGCCAGCCAGTGCCGCTATCAAACTTGTGCTCGGATGACCACAGCGCGGTATCGCAGCCGACGCAATGATATGTCCCATCGCGTTTCTCGCTTTCAAAATTGCCAGGACTAAACGCGCGCTCGGTGCCCTCTTTGCGGCCGACATAATACTGCTCTGGCGTTAGCAATGCGCGCCATTCCGCATCGCTGCGCGTGATTTTTTTGAGATCGGACGTTGAAGAGGACGACATGGGCAACTCACATTTATCGGTTCACTCTTCCCATATAGGTCGTCCTCAGCCGTAGAGAACGGTAATCGTTTCAGCCACGCAGGCGGGACGATCCTGTCCTTCAACTTCGATTGTGCACTCAGAGATCATTTGCTTGCCGCCGGCTTTGTCATTGACCTCTTTGACGGTCTGGCTCATTCGCAGCTTTGAATTCACCGGGACCATATTCGTGAACCGGACCTTGTTGGCGCCGTAATTAATACCGCGGGTGACGCCTTCCACGCGCAAAACCTGTGGCCCAAACATCGGGATCAAGGACAGGGTGAGATAGCCATGCGCAATGGTTGAGCCGAGCATTTCTTTGGCCATGTCTTCATTCACATGGATCCATTGATGGTCGCCCGTTGCATCGGCAAAGGTGTTGATCCGTGGTTGATCGACTTCAAACCAATCCGATGGTCCGAGGGTTTGCCCGACCAAGCTTTCCAGGTCAGCATAGTTTACACTTTTTGGGTCCGCCATTTCTTCCTCCCGAGGGTCTATTTCTGCAATGATTAGTGGCAATTAGAGTGGTTGAGCGCAAGTCTTTCCTCAAACGATCCGACTGTCTTTGTTACCCCAATAGCGGTCGCGCAGGAGCCGCTTATAGAGCTTTCCGGTCGGGTGACGCGGTAGGGCAGGATCGAAGTCCACCGTCTTCGGACATTTGATTTTCGCCAGTTGGGCGCGGCAGTGTGCCAGCAATTCATCGGCAAGTTCGGGCGTGCCTTTGACGCCGTCCATAGGTTGAACCACGGCCTTCACTTCTTCCCCAAACTCCTCATTTGGGACGCCGATGACGGCGACATCAGCGACCGCAGGATGGGTGATCAGGATGTTTTCGGCCTCTTGTGGATAAATATTGACCCCGCCGGAAATGATCATGAACGCTTTGCGGTCAGTGAGATAGAGAAAACCATCCTCGTCGACTTTCCCGACATCGCCTAAGGAACTCCAATCGGGATGGTGCGGATGGACGGCACTTTTGGTTTTCTCTGGATCGTTATGGTAATGTGGCGGAGTGGTCCCGCCGAAATAGATTTGGCCTTCTTCACCAATCGGCAATTCATCTCCACTCTCGTTGCAAATGTGTAGTTCGCCAAAGATCGGTATGCCAACGCTGCCTTTATGGCTGAGCCATTGCTCTGAGTTGATCCATGTCATTCCATTCCCCTCGGAACCGGCATAGTATTCTTCAATCACCGGTCCCCACCATGCGATCATTTGTTCTTTCACTGGTACGGGGCAAGGCGCGGCGGCGTGTATTGTCGATACGAGGCTGCTCACATCGTATTTCGATCGGACATTCTCTGGCAGTTTGAGCATCTTAACGAACATGGTCGGCACCAATTGAGTGTGCGTGACTTTGTATTGCTCGATCAAAGCGAGGAACTGCTCTGGATCAAACTTTTCCATGATGATCAGCGTGTTGCCGAATTTGGTCATCGACATGCACCAACGCAATGGCGCGGCATGATACAGCGGTGCTGGCGACAGGTAGATGCCATCTGGGCGCACTTTGAAGAGGGCCTGCGCCAATTGGTTCAATGTGCTATTCGCATCAATTGCAGGATCCTGCGGCAGCGGTGGACGAATGCCTTTCGGGCGTCCGGTTGTGCCTGACGAATAGAGCATATCGGTTCCAGCCCGCTCATCCGCAATTGGATACTCCGGCATCCCCGCGCGTACGCCTTCGAGCGGCTCATATCCCGTGAGCGAACCATCGATCGACCAATAGGCATCAAGCGTCGTCAAGGCGGTGACCGCTTCCGCCACAGGCTTCAAACCCGCGGAGGCAATCAACAGCCGTGCGCCGCTGTCTTTGATGATATACTCAACTTCCGGCGCCGTCAGGCGCGATGAGATGCAGACGAAATACAGTCCGGAACGCTGTGCGGCCCAGCAAATCTCAAAGTATCGGGCGCTGTTCTCGGCAAAGATCGCCAGTGTATCACCGGCTTGCAATTCTAATGTCCGGAACGCGTGGGCAATCTGGTTCGACCGCTTGTCGAGCTCCGCAAAGCTGACCGTCTCGCCACTCCCCGCCATAATATAAGCAGGCTTGTTTGGATCTGTTTTCGCGTAATGCGAGGGGTGCATAGCCGGTTTCCTCCGACAGTCTCGTGCGGACTGTTTCGTTCGGCAGATTAGCTCGGCGGGCCATGCTGTCTATCGGTAACTTCGGGACAAGGCGTGGGGCGCTTGCCTATCCGCCATAATCGGCGATGGATCGCGCCGTGCGGTGAAATCGCAATCGCTTGGCATAGTCCAAGGGATCTTTCGGCTTGACCAAAGCGTCAGCCGGCGTCTCGGTCCAGTCGACCAAACGGGTCAAAAAGAAACGCAGCGCCGCACCACGGCACAGGATCGCAAATGCCTCCTTTTCCGTGGCTTCAAGCGCGCGAATGCTCTCATACCCGGCGATGAGATTGGTCGCCTTGGAATAATTGAAGGCGCCGTCAGGCTCAAACGCCCAGGCATTGATGCAGACGGCCAAATCATAGGCGAGGGCATCGGTACACGCGAAATAGAAGTCAATCGCGCCGGTGAAGCGGTTGCCCAGGAAAAAGGCATTGTCAGGAAACAGGTCGGCATGGATCGTGCCCGTTGGAAGATTTTTCGTCAGCGAAGGATCCGCTAAAACCGCTTCCAAGTCGGCGTCGATTTTCTCCGCCAGGTCCGGCTGCAAAGCATCTGCGGTCCGGGCACGTCCGTCCCAGAGGCGGGGCCAACTGTCCGGGCCGAGATCATTTTCTCGCACTTGCGCGAAATCCGCCGATGCCGCGTGCAACTGTGCTAAGCCGATACCCAGTTCGCGACACTGAACCGCATTCGGCACGCGCGGCGAGAGGCCCTGCAAAAAGCTGATGATTACAGCCGGGCGTGTCGCCAGCGATCTCAGCGCCGAGCCGTCCCGCCCGGAAACCGGCAGCGGGCAGGAAAACCCGTTGCCTGAGAGGTGCTGCTTCAATGCGATAAAGTAGGGCAGATCATCCGGGTTGGTGCGTTTCTCAAACAAAGTGAGGATGTAGCGCCCGGTGGTCGTTTCGAGGTAGTAGTTTGAATTTTCAACACCCTCGGCAATGCCCTTAAAGGCGACCGCCTCGCCGAGGTCATACTGGGCGAGAAAGTCAGCCAATTGTTCATCTGAAACACTCGTATAGACGGCCATAAACTAGGCTGTAGCGAGGCTCTTGTCTGGCGTCCACAGCTCGTCTTTCATGCTTCGACCCAGCAGCAAGAAATGCAATGCGGCCCAAAATAGAAAGAGCAGTCCGATCGAAATCCCCCAGCGAACGCCGGCTTTCCGGGCGGGCGCGCAGAAATTCTCGTTGGTTGCGAGCGCCTGCTCGAGTTCAGCGCCGGATAGGGCACGGTCTGTCCCGTCGCGTGTGGCTTTGAGCAGCGATTCCGTTGTCGCACATTCCCCAATCGTGACGGGCGCCTCGAGTGCGGACAAAGTTTGTCGGGTGAAGTGATCCGACATTGCGCCGATCACCGGCGGTCCAGCGCCGTAACCGATCAAATTTACGACGAAGAGTAACAAGGCTGCCGCCGTTGCGCGCATTCGCGGTTCGACCAGTTTCTGGGTCACGGCGAACATCGGGGCGAGATATGCGAAGCGTAAGACCGCCGCAACCGCCAAGAGCGGGATCGCGACAACGACCGCCGTCGCGCCTTCTGTGAAAGCGAGCGTGTTGTATCCGAGGATCGCAATCGGCACCGATAGGGATAGGCCAAGGGCGGGCAACCAGCTATCAGAATTCGGATGCCGCGCCCGGACGCGATCGGCCACCCAACCAGACCCGAACGTGCCAACGGCAGCAGCAATGCCGAGAACCCCACCAAAGATGAGCGCCGCATCTTGCAGGCTCAGTCCATGCACGCGCATCCAGAAGGGGGGCACGAATTGACCAACGCCATATCCTACAAAGGAGGCCAGCGCGCCGCCCAAACTGACATGCCAGAACGACCGCATGCGACCGACAACGCCAAAGACTTTGAATGGAGATGGCATCTGACGCGCGGCGGCTGCGGCAGCGCCGCCTGGATCAGAAAATCCGCGCGGTGGCTCTTTTACGGTCATCTTGAAAACGACCGCCAGCAGGATGCCGGGAACCCCCATAATGATAAAAGCGTCGCGCCAATTCATGTTGGGTTGGCCTTCGATCCAAGCCGCGCCAAGGGCTGCGATCATTGTGCCGAGCGGTATGCCGAGGGCGAAAATTCCAAGCGCTGAGGCGCGTTTTTCTGGGGGGAAATAATCCGAGATAAGTGAATGCGAGGGCGGCGAGCAGCCCGCTTCCCCGACCCCAACACCAATCCGCGCCAAGGCGAATTGAAAGGTATTTTGCGCCATGCCGCAGGCGACCGTCATTGCGCTCCAAGCGGCCAAGGCAATCGATACGATCCAAGTCCGACTGCGCCGCTCGGCCAACATCGCAAACGGAATTCCGAGCAGGGTGTAGAGGATCGCAAAGGCGAGGCCGGACAATAGTCCAATTTGAAGGTCTGAGAGCGCGAATGTCTCGCGGATTGGCTCTCCAAGCACGCTGATCAGCGAGCGATCGATGAAGTTGAAGATATAGACAATTAACAGCGCGAACAGCACGTAAGCGCGATATCCAGCGCTGCCATAGCCCTCTATTTCGGGAGTGGCCGGCTCAGTTGATGCCCCATCCGCGCTCACCCCTTAGACCTCCCGCAGCTTGGCGAGGTCACGATCGATCGTACGCATACCGAGCAGGAAGAAGATCGCGCCGAACACAAATATCCCGACGACAATCGAGAGCCCAGTGCGAATGCCGGAAAGCTCAGCCCCTTGGCATTGGGCGATCTGCGCCTCCGCGAGGCCTTGGCCTGCCTTGCACGCTGCGAGGGTCAAATCCGGAAGGCTCGCAAGATTGCTGGCGAAGAAGAAGTCGATCAGCGCGCCGGCGAATACGGGACCGACGCCATACCCAATCAGGTTGACAACAAATAGGAGGATCGCGATCGCAGTTGCGCGCATACGCGATGTGACAACGCCGCCGGAGATCGCATACATCGGCCCAAGGTAGAAATACTGAAAAAGATTGGCGGCGAGAAGAATAATCAAAATGGTCCATGCGCCAGCGACCCAATTCAGGGCAAGAATTTGTAGCAGAGCCGCCAAGACGAGGCCGACCGCTGGCAACCAAAACGCAGATTTGCCTTTAAACTGATCGACAAGCGCGCCGCACATCCACGTGCCGACGGCCCCGATCAGGGCCAGCGGGGCCAGGAAAAACAGCGCAGCTTCTGGTGCGGTCATGTCGAACGCAAATCGCAGGAATTTCATCACGAACGTGACCAGCGCGTAGCCGACGAATGACGCCCACATGCCGCCAATTGTGATGCACCAAAATGTGGAATTTCGGGACAGTGTTTTGAGCGTTTCGCCGATGCCTGGTTGCTTGGGTCGGATCGTCCCCGGCTCATCGCTGTATCCGCGCGGCGGTTCTTTGACGAAAAAGATGATACACAGTCCGATCGGAATGCCGGCCAGGCCGACGACTATGAATGTTTGCCGCCAATCGACGACGCCGAGCAAAAGTCCAACGAACAGCGCTGCACAAAACGATCCAATCGTGATCCCGGTCGAATAAATTGACAGGGCGGAAGCGCGTTTATCTGTCTTGTAATAGTCGGCAATCAAGGAGTTTGCTGGCGGCGTGAGCCCAGCTTCCCCAATTCCCACGCCTAGGCGAAAGATGAGCAGCATGACGAAACTTGTCGCGAGCCCGCACAACGCGGTCATAATGCTCCAGAAAATGATCGATACACCGATAATCAGCGTGCGATTGTATCGCTCCGCGAGCCGCGCAATCGGAATGCCCAGAAAGGTGTAAAAGGTTGCGAAAGCGATCCCCGTCAGCAACCCGAATTGCAGGTTGGTCATCTGGATATCTTGTTCGATATTGACCTGCAGATACGAAATAATCACACGGTCGATAAAGTTGAAAATATACGCGACCAGGAGCGATCCGAGCACAAAGCTGCGATATCCATAGCTCCCGAAACTGGTTCCAGTGTTCACGTTCGCCGCGGTTGCGGTGTCGTTCATGCAAAGCCTCCCACGCCACGCTTGCAACAGCATGTGCACATTTCTCTCGTTACGGTAACTCGACTGCCAGGCCACGCAAGTCTTTTCGCAGCGACAGCTCGGGTGAGGAGGGCCGCCAGGCTAGATCAGCCCTTCGCTTTTAAAGCTGGTGACGCCTTGTTTGGCGGCGATCAAATGGTCGTGAACGGTAATATCCAGCGGCTGCAAAACATCGATGATTTCGCGCGTCATGTCGATATCGGTGCGCGATGGCGTTGGATCGCCCGACGGGTGATTATGCACTAAGATTAAAGCGGAAGCGGAAAGCTCCAGCGCCCGGCGTGCGATTTCGCGTGGATAAACGGGGGCATGATCTACGGTGCCTTGGCTCATCAGCTCGTCGCTGATCAATTGATTCTTGCGGTCCAGAAAAATAACCCGGAACTGTTCGCGGGGTTCATGCTGCAACTGCTCGCGGACATAAGCGAGGAGCGCCATCCAACTCGAGATCACGGGTCGGGTTTGGATGTTTTCACGGGCGACGCGCCCGCTCATTTCGTGCGTGGCTTTGAGATAAGCGGCCACGGTGTCGCCGATGCCGCTGACCCGCTTCAAATCGCTCACTGGCGCCGCGAATATTGCTGACAAAGAGCCAAACCGGTTGAGCAGCGCTTTGGCGATTGGTTTCACATCTCGGCGCGGGATGAACGCGAATAGCAGCGTTTCCAACAGCTCATAATCGTCGAGCGCCGCTGCGCCACGCATGATGAGCTTTGAGCGCAAGCGGTCTCTATGTCCCTGCCAGTGTGGTTTGGCAGGTTTTTCGTTCAAGCGCTCACCTTATGCGGGGTGTGTAGGCCGCCGGGCGAGGCGGTAAAAATCTCGCATCCATTCTTGGTGACGCCGACAGAGTGTTCATATTGCGCGGAAAGCTTGCGATCCCGGGTCACTGCCGTCCAGCCATCGCTCAGGATCGCAGCATCCTTGCGGCCAACATTGAGCATCGGTTCGATTGTGAAGAACATGCCCTCTTTGAGTTCCGGACCGGTGCCGGCCCGGGCGCTGTGAACCACATTTGGTTCATCGTGGAACAGCTGGCCCAAGCCGTGGCCGCAGAAATCTTCCACCACCGAGAACCGGTTTTTACGCGCCACTTCTGAAATCGCGGCGCCAATATCGCCAAATCGGTTCCCCGGTTTGACGGCGGCGATACCCGCCATCAGGGCCTCATAGGTGACATCCATCAAGCGGGCTGCGATCCGCTTTGGTTCGCCCGCAGCATACATCCGCGAATGGTCGCCATGCCAGCCATCGACAATGACCGTGACATCAATATTCGCGATATCGCCCTCTTTGAACGGGCGGTCGCCCGGGATGCCATGGCAAATAACATGATTGAGGGAAATGCACGAGGCATGGCGATAGCCGCGATATCCAATCGTCGCAGACTGCGCGCCATGGTCGTAAACAAAAGTCCGAATGAGATCGTCGATATGACCAGTGGTCACGCCGGGTTTGACCTCACTCACCAGCATGTCCAAGCACTCAGAGACGAGGCGGCCAGCTTTGCGCATCCCCTCGAAACCCGCTTCATCATGAATGCGAATCTCTCCGGTGCGCATTGGCAGCATAATGTCGACATCGGTCATGCGGATCAGTCCTCAATCCTCGGATCTGTTACGGGCTGGGTCTATATGACAGCGATTGGCGCAGAATTCCAGTCATCAGATGACCACCCGTGTTGCGAACTCGTCGCATATTCGCAGACACGCCCGGCTTGTATCAGATTGCACGATATTGAAGCCGAGTTAAGCAAGGAGAATGACCGAACCGGTATTTCGCCTCGTTTATGTAAGCACGGCTGATGAAAACATCAGTCAAGTGGATATTGGCGATATACTTGATACATCGCAGTCGAACAATCACGAGCGGTTGATTACAGGTTTTCTCGCCCACAATGGTCGGCATTTCATGCAAGCCCTAGAGGGTGACAAAGAAGAAGTGACTGAGATTTATGAGCGGATCGTCACAGATGGCCGGCATCACGGTGTCGTTCAGATTATTGGTGAGACGGTAGCCGAGCGCGCCTTTCCGGAATGGGCAATGAACTATTTCCGGGTCGATGAAGCAAAAGGGCATGCGATGGTGATCCGGCATGATGATCCGATCGATGGCCTACTACCGCAGGATATGCCGCGTGAGTTGTTGCATTTGTTCACGCGATTTTTGCACATCGAACCGCCAAAATTGTAAACAGATTAGAAACGCCTTTTTGCGAGGGTTGGCTTAAAGTCGCTCGCGAGGGTTCTATGAATCAAGAGACGAAAATCATAATGGCGCGTGTCGCGAAGCTGGGCGAGCTGTCGGAAAGCGAAGCGCATCGGATTGTCAATGAAATCTACGCCGACGGTATCGTATCGCGCGGGGAAGCAGAGGCTCTGTTTCGATTGAGCGATGTTTTGAGCGAAACCGATCCCGCCTGGATCAGTCGGTTTCAAGAGGCGGTGAAAGACTTCCTTTTGACCCGCGAACCGCCCGAGGGTTGGATCACAGATGAGGAAGCCGATTGGTTGATCTCGCAGGTTCAGACCGATGGAGCGACCCCAACGCTCGATGAAATCGATCTCATTTTAGAACTCTTGCGCCAAGCCGACGGAGCGCCGGAAAGCCTTGGAGACTTTGTCCTCGAAGCGATCAGCGACCGGATCATCGCAGATGGCGTCGCCAATCTCAAAATGGTCGAACGGATGCGGTATGCGCTTTATGCAGGAGCCGGTAATGGCGGCATATGGGTCACTCAGAAAGAAGCTGACATCCTGTTCAAGACCAATGATGCGATTGCCGAGTCTCGCAATGCTGAGACCTGGAATGACCTGTTCGCCAGAGCGATCGGCAATCACCTCATGGCGCGCGCACACCCTGCGCCGCAAACCGTCGAAGATGCACTGTCGCGGGAGGCTTGGTTGTCAGACTCGTCGAGCAGCGCGGGCGGTTTCTTGAGCCGCATGGGCAGCTCCTTTGGGTCCGGCAATTGGTTTCAGTCGATCACATATTCGTCCAAGCGCGCTGCCGAAGCACGTCGCCGCGCCGCGGTAGCGGCCGACCGAGAGGCGGAAAAGATCACCGATTTCGAAAGCACTTGGGTGCTCGACCGCATCGCCAACGACAAGACGGTCTCACCGGCCGAAATGGCCTTGCTAGAGTTCCTCAGGAAGGAAGCGCCGGGGCTGGCCGAGGGCCTGGTTGTCGCGCGATAGGCGACGACTGCAAAAACGTTCGAGCGCGCGGAAGGTCAATTCTGTTGCGCAGAACCGCCCACCACCGAAACCCAGTGGTTTGACCTGGTCTTTCATGTGCCACTTCCACCCTTATGCACGCGCTGCTTGAGACATCGGCGAGGAGGCTGAAAAACGCAATTACGATAGCGCTTTATGGCCGGGTTTGTCATCAATTGACGAAGCGGAAATCTCGACAAGCCGGATGCGCCCCTCTAAGCCCCTCGGCAGGGAAACAATAAGACCAGCCGAGGCCCGTCCATGTTCAAAAAAATCCTGATCGCTAATCGCGGCGAGATCGCTGTTCGCGTGATTAAGACCTGCAAACGGCTTGGGATTCAGACGGTCGTGGTTTTCTCAGATGCGGATGCCGGCTCGATGGCGGTCGAACTGGCGGATGAGGCGGTTCACATCGGACCGTCTCCTGCGGCTGAGTCCTATTTGGTGATGGACAAAATCGTCAATGCGGTGAAGCAGACCAAGGCAGAAGCGGTGCACCCCGGGTTTGGGTTCCTGTCTGAAAATGCCGAATTCGCCAAACGCCTGAAAAAAGAAAAGATAGTGTTCATCGGCCCGAACCCACACGCCATCGAGGCGATGGGCGACAAAATCAGCTCAAAAAAGCTCGCTGCGGACGCCGGCGTATCAACCGTACCGGGGCATATGGGGCTGATCGAAGACACCCAAGAGGCGGTCAAGATCAGCCGTGAAATCGGTTATCCTGTGATGATCAAGGCCTCCGCAGGCGGCGGCGGCAAAGGCATCCGCATCGCGCACACCGATAAGGATGTTGAAGAGGGCTATCCGGCGGTAAAAGCCGAGGCCACCGCATCGTTCGGTGACGATCGCATCTTCATTGAGAAGTTCATTCTCGAGCCGCGACATGTTGAGATCCAGGTCATGGGCGATAAGCACGGCAATTGTGTGTATCTGTTCGAGCGCGAGTGTTCGATTCAGCGCCGCAATCAAAAAGTGCTCGAAGAAGCGCCATCACCCTTGCTCGATGCGGCGACCCGGAAACAGATGGGGGAACAAGCCGTCGCGCTTGCGAAAGCGGTAGATTATGACAGTGCCGGGACGGTCGAGTTTGTCGCTTCGGGCGCCGATAAGAGCTTCTATTTCCTCGAGATGAATACGCGCCTTCAGGTCGAGCATCCCGTCACAGAAATGATCACCGGCGTGGACTTGGTGGAGCAGATGCTGCGCTCGGCATATGGCGAGCGGCTCAATCTCGACCAGGCCAAACTGAAGATCAATGGTTGGGCGATTGAGAGCCGGGTCTATGCGGAAGACCCATATCGCAACTTTTTACCCTCGATCGGACGGCTCAAGCGCTTCATCCCGCCTTCGGAGGGGGGTATGGCTGGTGGGACCGTGCGCATGGATAGCGGCGTTCGCGAGGGCGATGAAATCTCGATGTATTATGACCCCATGATCGCCAAATTGGTGACCCATGGCAAAGATCGCGACCACGCTCTCGATGTTCAGGCGCAGGCTTTGGACCGTTTCTATATCGACGGCATTCAGGACAATATGCCGTTCTGTGCCGCGGTTATGGATGAAGCACGCTTTCGCTCGGGGGATATTACGACGGCCTATATCAAAGATCAGTTTCCAGATGGCTTTCAAGGGATGGCACCGAGGGAGGCACAAACCACATTGCTAACGGTTGTGACCGCTTACATGCATGCCGTGGAAACGCGCCGGGCCGCTGAAACGTCGGGTCGACTGTCGCCGATTGACCCTTTGCGGCGGGATTGGATCGTCATTCTCGGCGATGCCTATATTCCGATTGAAATGGACCTGAGCAATGGCGAAGCAACCGTGACAATCGCCGGCACAACGCATTCCTTCGTGACCAAATGGACACCTGGAAAACCGCTCGTAGAAGGCGTGCTGGATGGGCAGTCGGTTGCGGTCAAAATCGCGAAAACGACGAGCGGTTTTGTGGTCCGACATCGCGGCGTGACCTTTGACGCAATGGTTTGCTCGCCCGACATCGCGGACATCCACAAGCGCTTACCGGAGAAGGAAAAGCCAGATCTGTCAAAACTGATTATTTCTCCGATGCCTGGCCTCGTTGTATCGATCGACGTAGCGGTCGGTCAGGCGGTTCAAGAGGGGGAAGCGGTTTGCATTGTCGAAGCCATGAAAATGCAAAACATCATCCGCGCCGAAGCCGATGGCACCGTCAAGGCAATCAATGTCGGGGCGGGCGACAGTGTCGCCGCCGATGAAATCATGCTTGAGTTTGAGTAATCGATCCACTGAAACATTGCACCGAAGGTGAATTCAATTAGCCTAGGGGGAACGCAAGGAATTCTGCATGGGCAATCTTCTTTTTAACCCAAAAGGCCGGATTGGACGTAACCGCTTTTGGCAAGGCATGGTCATTTTGACGGTTGCGAGCATCTTAGTGATCGCCGCCAACACAATGGTCAGCAGGATGGTTGGGTTTGTCAATCTGCTGCTCGTGTTCCCATATATCTGCGTTTTCGGAAAACGCCTTCATGATGCAGGACTGACCGCCTGGTGGGTGATTGGCGTCTGGATTGGTTCGATGATTGCCAGTTTTGTCTTCGGATTGATCTTTGGCGGCTTTTTTATGACCCCGGAAATGCTCGAGATCCAAGAGGAAATGAGCGAGCGGCTCGCGGCGGGCGATTTTGCAGGATTTGTTCAAGGCACAGAAATTTTGGCCGACAAGCTCTTGCCATTGAACATTCTATCGACGATCGGCGCAAACGCTGCGGCGGCATTGGTTGTGGGCTTGCTGAAATCTGATCCGCGAGAAAATAAGCATGGTCCGGCCGTCTATGCGGACACCGGTGACACATTCCAATGATTTCTGAATTTCAATAAATTATTATTGTTTATTGATAAATTCTCTGCGTCGTGTATAAGCTGCGAAGACGTCAGCTGTTTCGGAGGATAGAGCCGCCATGCCCGATCTTACTGTTCCCCAGGCGAAACTTGACCTGGACCGGTCCTGGCCCGTCGATCAAGCGCAGGCACCGGTCCAAATGAATTGGCTCGCGACCTTTCTTAATCCGACCGGCAAGTCGCCGCCTCTGCATTTTACGCGCGCGTGGACGGTTTTGTTTTTCGTCGGCGTGATCTCATCCGTTGGCCTGGGGGCGATCTTACTGCTATTGGGCATTGCCGGTGCAAAGACCGAGCAGATCGCGCTTTATTATCCGTATTGGATTGCTGGCATCGCGGCGCTGACGACGGTCTTATCATTCATTATTCATGTCCGCCGTTTGAACCATGCCGGCAAGTCCAATGCATTCGCCTTAATTGTCATCCTACCGCTTGTGGTTGGATCCATGCTGTTCCTGTTCGGGGTCACGGAAAAAGCGGCGGAGTATGACGCCCTTTATCAGGCCCGCGGCGAATACTTGGCGGATCCTGACAAGTGGCGTCAGGAACATTTTGAGCAAGGCCGTGTCGATGGCGCCCTTGCATCAGGGTCGCGCAATCGGCCAAACGCCGAAACATCGCCGCGCCCGGATGAGCCTTTACCCAGCAAGGAGTCCTATATCGTACGCCCGAATGTCACAGTGTTCTATTTCGCCATTATCGGACTGAGCGGGTTGGTGATGATTTGGAGTTTGCTCTGGGTGGCCCGGACCTCCAATCTGGACGAGCGAAACGAGGCGCGGATCTGAACTGCGCCGCGCAACGGCGCCGAGTCGATGTGGTCGCGTCTTGTCAAAGGCAATTTCTCAAACCAGCGGTTGGCCGGGCACGGTTTGAACGGAAAACACCGTTTCGAAGGCCTGCTTTAAAGCCGCATCCGCATCGGCCATGGCGATGGGCCGTCCCAAGTCCACCAAACTGGTCACGCCATATCTCGGATCCTCGATCCCACACGGCGTAATACCAGAAAAGTGCTCCAAATCGGGGTCTACGTTCAGGCTAATCCCGTGAAAGCTGACCCAGCGTTTGATCCGGATACCGATCGCAGCGATTTTGTCTTCGCGCAAAGCGCCGCCAGGCTGCGTGCGGTCGACCCAAACCCCGACCCGACCGGGGCGCACCTCAGCATCGACATTGAACACGCGAAGCGCCGCGATAATCCAAGACTCGAGCCCACCTACGAAAGCGCGGACATCCCGTCCGCGCCGCGTCAAATCGAGCAAGACATAGGCAATCCGTTGGCCCGGCCCGTGATACGTGTATTCGCCGCCGCGACCGGCCTGATAGACGGGGAAGCGATCCGGTGAGCGCAAGTCCTCCCGTTTGGCGCTCGTACCGGCGGTATAGAGCGGGGGATGCTCGAGCAACCAGACGATTTCCGACGCGGCTTCTGCGCGGATCGCAACCGCTCGGGCCTCCATGGCGGCGCGCGCCAGTGTATATGGAACCGGCGTCTGGCTCACCGCCCATTCGACATAGGGTGCATCGGTCATTACTGTGCATATAGCGAAGACTTTTCCCTTCACAATCTCCGCGCTGCCGCGTATATGGCGCGCTCTACCCGGCGTGCGGCCGTGGCGGAACTGGTAGACGCGCAGCGTTGAGGTCGCTGTGGGGCAACCCGTGGAGGTTCGAGTCCTCTCGGCCGCACCATCCAAAAAACAAACGATATTTACGGACCTTCGGCGTGTCAGGCGACGACTATGTCGATCGCACCAAGCTTGCGATCTGGCTTGGCGAAAGCCGAAAGCTGGACTTGTCGATTTTCGCTGATGAGAGGCATGGACGGGCAGCGACTTCCGTCTAACAGCCGGCATCTGGCGTGCACGCACCGCCACCCGGTGTCCGTGGATCTGCAAACCCATAAAACCAGCCATCCAAATGGATCGCGCCGCTTGCGCGGGCATACCAATCGAATGCTTCAACGGTGTGGCCTTTGGCTTCCAATTTCAACTTGGTGTCTTCGCTCAGACCCGGTTCAAACGAGATTTTGTCAGGGAGCCATTGATGATGGATACGCGGGGTCACAATGGCATCGGCAATGTTCATGTCGCGGTCGATAACATTGAGAATAACGCTCAGGACACTTGTGATAATTCGCGATCCCCCAATCGAACCTACGGTCATGACAGGCTCACCATCTTTGAACACCAGTGTGGGCGTCATTGAACTGAGAGGGCGCTTGCCAGGTAAAATGGCGTTCTTCTCGTCGCCGACCAAACCAAAGTAGTTCGGTTGTCCCGGAGCTGCTGAGAAGTCATCCATCTCATTGTTCAGCAGCATTCCGGTGCCTGGTACTACGATACCCGTCCCGTAGCTTAGATTCAAAGTGTAGGTATTGGCGACCATGCTACCTGAACGATCGATGACAGAATAATGCGTTGTCTGATGGCTCTCGTAAGGGGCAGGGTCACCTTCGCCGACTTCCGAACTGAGACTTGCACGGTCTGACTCAATCTCTGCCACTCGCGCGTTCGCATAATCCTTCGAAATCAAAGCGTCCAAAGGTACGGAGACATAGTCCGGGTCTCCGAGATGGACGGCTCGATCCGCATAGGCACGGCGCATAATCTCGGCCAGAAGATGAAGCTGCTCGGCATCTTCTCCAGATGATCGGTAGGGCGAGCGGGTCTCAAGCATATTGAGCATTTGAATGAGATGAACTCCCCCCGAACTCGGTGGTGGCATAGATACAATCGTGTAGCCGCGATAAGTACCTGTCACGGGTTCGCGAAATTTGGGTTCGTAATTCGCCAAGTCTTCACGTGTGATGAGGCCTCCATTGGCCGCCATATCATCCGCAATTGCGTCCGCGACCCAGCCCTTATAAAAGCCGTCGCGCCCGTGTTCTGATACCGCTTTCAAAACATTCGCAAGATCGGGATTCTTCCAAACCTCTCCAGGCAAATAGCTGCCGCCGTCTTCCTTGAAGAACAGCGCAGCCGAATCTGGATCGCGGGTGAGATGTTCCTTGTCCGCTTCCAATCCGGCGACGGCGTAGTAGCGAAGGGGGTAGCCTTCTTCGGCGAGCTTGATGGCGGGCGCCAGAACCTGCTGGCGCGTCAGCGTGCCGTAGCGCTCCTGGATCAACAACAAACCTGCGACCGTCCCGGGAATGCCAGCTCCCTGATGAGAGTACCGGATCCGATCATTGTCGACGTCACCGTTCTCATCGAGATATAGGTCTCTATGTGCCGTAGCCGGAGCCGTCTCTCGATAATCCAGTGCGATCGTTTCCTCTGTCTCGGCATGATAATAGACTAGGAATCCACCACCGCCGATATTGCCCGCAGCCGGATAGGTTACCGCAAGCGCGAACCCGGTCGCGACGGCTGCGTCGATCGCGTTTCCGCCTTGCTCAAGAATGTCGGCGCCAATTTTGGCGGCCAGTTCTTCTTCAGCAACGACAATGCCTTCTCGTCCAACATTGGGCGTATGTAGAGCTTGCGGGTCCAGCGCGGGAACCTGCGCAAAACTCAAGACAGGAAAACCGACTATTAGAGTGAGCGCGAGAAGCAAAGATTTTTTCGGCACCAGACTTTCCTTTTGGTCGCGAGAATAGCCCGATCTTCTACAAGAGGCCTCGAGCAAGCAAGAGAATTTCTCGTTCGATTCTGTGAGATGGCGCGGCATGTAAACGAGGTGTGAGCGTTCAGAAGGCCCCATCGTCGCCGATGCGTTCAACCAGAAAATGAGTTTTTGCGTGATGTAGCTTACGGTAGCGAATACTGAATTCCCATGGTTCTCGGCCGCACTATTTCTCATCGGCAAAATCGCGGCGCGTTGGCGAGGTTCGGATGGGGACCCGCGCCGCCTGTTGCGACCAGACCGTCCCCGTCAAAAACGCCTTGCTTCGGGTCAGCGATCAAGCCAAACAAACGCCATGACTGAGACACCTGACCCCTCGGCCGAAACGCCAGAAGAACTGCGCGAGCAATTGGCGACGCAGCTGCGCGGCGCGATTGATGACGGTGACGGAGACCGGGTCCGGGAGACGCTGGACGGGATGCACCCCGCTGACGCGTCAGACCTGCTCGAACAGCTCTCAACGGAGCGGTTTGAAAACGCGGTCGAGCTAATGGATGGTGAGCTGCCCGCAGAGGTCTTAATCGAACTGCGCGAAGAATACCGGGAAGACGCCGTTGAAGCGATGACCGATGAGGCCGTCGTAGACGCCCTCGACGAGCTTGAAACCGATGATGCGACCGCGGTTTTGGAAGATCTCGATGAGGATCGCCGTGAGCGGATTTTAGAGGAGTTGGAGCCTGAGGACCGGGCTGTCTTGGAAGCAAGCTTCGAGTTTGCTGAGGATACAGCGGGTCGGCTCATGCAGCGCGAATTCCTCGCCGCACCGGAGTTTTGGACGATTGGTCAAACGATCGATTTTGCGCGCGAAAATGCCACTGAATTGCCAACGGATTTTTACGAAGTTTATGTCGTCGATCCGATGAATAAGCCGCTTGGTTATGTCTTACTGTCCAGGCTCTTGCGGGCCGAGCGCGATGTTCGGCTGGCCGATATGATGGAGACCCTCCACTCCGACATTCACGTCGACTTGGATCAGGAAGAGGTCGCCTATCAGTTCCAGAAATATGCACTCGCCTCGGCGCCCGTCAAAGATCATGAAGGTCGATTGGTCGGGATGATCACGGTTGATGACATGGTCCACGTGATCCAAGAGGAGAACACTGAAGACTTGCTGGCGCTGGCCAATGTGTCATCCGCGGATGGTTCTGATACGGTCTGGGAATCGGTCAAAGCACGGGCGCCTTGGCTCGCGATCAATCTGATCACGGCGTTCTTTGCATCTGCGATTATCGCGCTATTTGACGATGCGCTCGACCGGCTCGTTCAATTGGCGATACTGATGCCGGTTGTCGCTGCGCTGGCCGGCAATGCGGGCAGCCAGGGGCTGGCTGTCGCGGTCCGCGCCATCGCTGAGCGAGAAATGGAAGGCAAAGCGGGGCGCCGAGCGGTGATCAGAGAAACGCTGACGGGTCTTGTCAATGGCGTCATTTTCGCTTTTGGAGTGGCGCTGGTGGCCTTGATATGGTTCCAGGATATACGGCTTTCGGTCGTGCTCGGTGTGGCAATGTTTGCGAGTTTTTTATGGGCCGGCGTGTCCGGAATATTGGTACCGCTGACCCTCAAACGCATGGGGGCAGATCCTGCGGTCGCCTCTTCAGTCTTCGTCTTAACCTTAACCGACACGATGGCCTTTTTCAGCTTTCTAGGCCTTGCAACGTTGTTTTTACTGTAAAATTTATCTCTCCGGGCGGCGGCGCGCAGATTGCACTTTCGCTCCTGAAGGACAAAGTTATTGTCCCAAACCGGAGCAGGTGATGGCATTGAATATGCGCACATCTCAAGCGGGACTAGACGTTTTGAAAGCGTTTGAGGGGTTCCGTTCCAGCTCAGAACGTTTGCCCAATGGCCGCTGGGTCATTGGATACGGGCATGTGCGCCGCGCCCGCGAAGGGGTGCGGATTAGCGAAGCCGAAGCCGAAGCCATCCTGCGGGAATATGATTTGCCGCCCGTGGAGCGGCATGTGATGCGCTGTGTGCTCGCGCCAATGACGCAAAATGAATTTGATGCCTTGGTCTCGCTGGCATTTAATATCGGACCCAAAGCCTTTGCCAGCAGTGATGTCGTAGCGCATATGAATGGCGGCAATCGGCTCGATGCGGCGCACGCCTTTGATCAGTGGCGGCGGGCAAAGATTGGTGGCCGCGTGCAAATTGTCGATGCTTTGGTGCGTCGGCGTGCAGCAGAAAAGGCTCTGTTCTTGAACCCGCCCGGCCGCGCGCCCAGCGCGTCGTCGCATTTGTACCGGGCGATGCTGGATTCTCCGGCATTGCCAGCGCCGCAACGGCAAGAGATCGTGGTTGAACATCAAGCGCGCCTGCCATCGCCAGGGGCAATAGAGCAGGCACGACCGATCCCTGAACGCCGATCGGAAACCGAAGCGGCGGCTGAGTCTGTCCGCGCACAGATGGTTCGAATCCTTGGCCAAGACCGAGCGGCACCTGAAACAGATAAGATTGCCCCTGATGGCGCAAGTCCGGAAGAAATCACTGCGGCGATTTCAGAGCTCGCGAGCGCCACCGAGACCCAAGCGGTACAGAAATCTGTTTGGCCGCAGCAAAAGGATCTGCCAGCCCCGCCACGAGATGCCGCTGAAATGACTCAATCGCGCACCGAGGCGGCGTCCAATTCCGGCGCCAATGCTGTGATTGATGACCTGGAAAGCATTGAGGTTTCGCCGGATAGCATTGCGCGCGCGGTCGAAATGAATCATGCGATGGATGCCGATGACCGGTTCGGTGATGTGATCGGAGCTTTGCCCTATGGCCTTCTCGCCCTGATCGGTGCCGCGCTGTTTGCATTCGGCGCCGCAAATCAATTTGGGGCCGCAACCGCGCGTCCAGAAAACGTCGGGGCGATCTCTGCCTTTTTGCCGGTTTTCCTGATGCTGCTGGGCGGCTTTCTATTTGCCGGCATGGTGTATTATTTCTTGCGCGCCTTAATCTCAGACGCATAACCGTCGTCCAGACATTGGCAGTTCGCACAGCTGCGGTTAAACGGAGCCTATGATACCGAACCGCTACCCCAGCTTGAATTTTGATCTCGGTGAAACCGCTGAGATGATCCGTGACTCTGTGCACGCGTTTGCACAAAATGAAATCGCGCCTTTGGCGGCCGAGATAGATCGCACCGATGTGTTCCCGCGTCATTTGCTGCCGAAGATGGGCGAACTTGGCTTGCTTGGCATCACAGTGGAAGAGGATTGGGGCGGGGCAGGGCTTGGCTATCTCGAGCATGTCGTGGCGATGGAAGAGATCTCGCGTGCCTCAGCATCCGTCGGTTTGTCATACGGTGCGCACTCCAATCTGTGCGTCAATCAGTTACGGCGCTGGGGCAATGAAGATCAAAAGACGCGCTATTTGAGCAAGCTCGTCACGGGTGAGCATCTCGGCTCGCTGGCGATGTCAGAGAGTGGTGCCGGTTCCGATGTCGTCGGCATGAAGCTTCGCGCCGAGAGAAAAGGCGACCGATACGTTCTGAACGGCACGAAAATGTGGATCACCAATGCCCCGGATGCGGATACGCTG
This sequence comes from Pseudomonadota bacterium, assembly GCA_038531165.1. Taxonomy (GTDB): domain Bacteria; phylum Pseudomonadota; class Alphaproteobacteria; order Caulobacterales; family Hyphomonadaceae; genus Henriciella. The sequence goes on along the minus strand of JBCBBZ010000004.1, from coordinate 295,432 downwards.
ATTGTCTATGCCAAGACGGAGCCTGAGAAGAAATCGCGCGGCATCACGGCGTTTATTATTGAACGCGATTTTGCCGGTTTCTCGGTCGCGCAAAAGCTTGACAAACTCGGCATGCGCGGTTCCGAGACCGGAGAACTCGTCTTCGAAGACTGCGAGGTGCCGGAAGAGAATATCATGGGACCGCTGAACGAGGGTGTCGAGGTGCTGATGAGCGGTCTAGATTATGAGCGCGCGGTCCTCTCAGCCGGCCCTTCAGGCATCATGCAAGCCTGTCTAGATATTGTCGTGCCGTACGTGCACGACCGTAAGCAATTCGGAAAATCGATCGGAGAATTTCAGCTCGTTCAGGGCAAGCTCGCGGATATGTATGTGCAAATGAATGCGGCGAAGGCCTATGTGTACGCGGTGGCGAAGGCTTGCGATCGCGGTGAGACCGCCCGCAAGGATGCTGCTGGGGCGATCTTGTTTGCGTCTGAAACGGCGACCAAGCTGGCATTAGATGCGATCCAATTGCTCGGCGGGAACGGTTACATCAATGAGTATCCAACTGGCCGGTTGCTGCGCGACGCGAAGCTCTATGAAATCGGCGCCGGGACGAGTGAGATCCGGCGCTTCCTGATCGGGCGCGAATTGTTTTCCGAGACGGCTTAGGCTAAAATCTGACTTTGGGGACGAGTGCGTTCGTGCTCTTTTTCCAATGGATTGAGGTAAAATGCGGCCTCGAACAGAGCGTGTTTGACTCAGTCGGAAGCCATTGGCGATTTGTCTATTACGACAATTGCGGCGCCGAAGACCTTTCGAAACGGGCCTTAGAACTCATAGCGATGCGCCGCCTCTATGTGCCTTGATCGTTCCGAGCGGAAACACCAAACACGAGATATCAGTGGATTAAGCCAATGATTTGGCGGTGCTTTGGGTTTGTAGATCGCTATTTCTGAGCGCTGTCATCGCCGCTGTATAACCCGCCTCGACGGCGACGTCATAAGCCTTCCAATCGCGCAGCTCGATGTTTTTGAGCTCCGGCAGGACCAAAATATCGACCAATTCTCGACCAGAGATGGGATTCACGCTCACCGTCGCGGAGCGCATCAATAGTCCCGCGATCGGGGGGGCGCTGGAAAAGCCATGTTTCGCCACCCAGCCAAAAAAACCGGGCGGATTCACAAACTCGCTCGCATCGAGGCCTTCTGGGGCGCGTGCCACATCGCAGCCAACCACGAAGCCGCGCTGCAGCTCGCGCATCACATCGGTTGGGAAATTGTTCAACACAGCCCCGTCTACAAGCACTTCGCCTTGGTCTATGACGGGCGGCAGAATACCCGGGAGCGCGATCGAGGCGCGCAAGGCTTTTCGCAGTAAACCCTGCCGGTGCACCCGAAAGGCGCCATCTGTGAGATTGGTCGAGACCGCAAAGAATGGCATTTCGAGATCGCCGATTTCAGCCTCGCCAAAATGTTCTTTCAGGCGTCCGTCAACACGGCGGCCTTTGACCATTCCAACGACTGGAATATTCCAATCGCTGAGTGGATTGGTTTCGACAAAACCTTTGCGGATGCGATGGTCAATTTCATCATCGTCCCATCCCATTGCGACACACCCAGCGACGACAGCGCCCATGGACGCGCCGCCGGCGAAATCGATTGGGATGCCGAGCTCTCGCATCGCCCGGACCACGCCAATATGCGCATAAGCGCGGGCCCCGCCGCCTGAAAAGACAATGCCAACGCTACGGCCCGCCATTGTCCTTGCCAGGCGATCGCAATGCGCGCCGTCAACCTGGTGCCAGTGGAAAACTCGGGCGCCGCCAGACGCATTGATCCAATCGGCCGGCCGACAGACTTTCCGTTCTGCGCCATGGTGCAGCAGCACAACGTCTACGAGTTTCAGCGATTGCGCCGGCGAGTTTTCCTCAGGAAACAGTGGATAGGACGGTTTCGCATCGGCGCGTGCGACAATCCAAATTCGGTCCGCTTGACGCATCGCAAGACGAAACCAGGCATTATCGCCCAAAGTTGAAATCAAGATGACGACATCGGTTTCCAACTCAAGGGCATCGAAAAACGCGGGCGGTTTGTCATCGCCTTCTTGTTCGTCAATGATCCGCGCTTTGACGCCCAGCCGCGTCAGTGACGCTTTCAAGGCTCTGGCTCGGAGCTCTAAATCAATCGTTGGCGATGTCGCGACGAGGGCGAAGACTTTTGGCGCCGTGCGCCGATTGCGTTGATTGCCTTCTTGCAAGCGCGATAAGATCAAGCGGATCATCGCGTTTAAAATTTCTGGTTCCGCAGCGCTTAGGCGTTCAAACCCTTTGCGAGAAATCTCTAAGACTTCGCTGTCGCGCAATGCGTATACCGAAGATGTGTGGGGCACATTGTCCGGTGCGCCGTCGCCATCGATATCGATCCCACCCTGGAACATCGCCATTTCGCCAACCGGCTCACCGGTTCGAATATGACCCATAAACTCGCTGCGACCGTCGCGCATGGCTTTGAAGGCGCCGAATGAACCGGATAAAACGAAAAAAATGGAGTCTGAGACTTCGCCTGCGCGGAACAATGGCCAACCCGCCGGAACCGAAAACCAGCGCGCTTCTTTGCCCGCCGCTCTCAAGGCGCGTCGCGGAACGTCTTCAAGAAACTTGATAGAGGCAAGGGCTGGAACAACGTCCAAACTCGAGCCGCCAAATAAACCCATTCTCGCAACTCCCTGATCAGGCCTAGCGTCTTATGCAAGTTATGGCGCAATTTGATAAAGATTTAGGTCACATCGCTGCACAAGCTCGGGATGACATGTGAGGACGTGCTCGCTATGGCAAGACAAAAAGCCGTTAGGAGCGCTGTATATGCCGGTAATTAAGTCCAGCCTCGATGTCGCGAGCGCGGCATTCTCCGCCAATCGACGCGCCATGCAGACTTTGGTCGAGGACTTGCGCGAGAAGACCGCTCAGGTGGCGATGGGCGGTTCGGAAAAGGCCCGCGCGCGGCATGTTGAGCGTGGGAAACTGTTGCCCCGCGACCGCGTGGAAAAACTGCTTGATCCGGCGACCCCTTTTTTAGAGATCGGGGCGCTCGCAGCGTTAGGAATGTATGATGATGAGGCCCCTGGCGCGGGCATTATTACCGGGATCGGACGGGTTGAAGGGCGTGAATGCGTTATCATTTGCAATGACGCCACAGTCAAAGGCGGCACTTATTACCCGATCACGGTCAAGAAGCATCTGCGTGCGCAAGAGATCGCGCTGGAGAACCAATTGCCGTGCATCTATCTGGTCGATAGCGGCGGCGCCAACCTGCCGCATCAGTCGGAAATCTTCCCGGATCGCGAGCATTTTGGGCGGATCTTTTTCAATCAGGCCAATATGAGCGCTAAAGGCATTCCGCAAATTGCCGCGGTTATGGGGTCCTGTACCGCTGGCGGCGCTTACGTCCCAGCCATGTCGGATGAAACGATTATTGTCCGCAAGCAAGGCACAATTTTCCTAGGCGGACCGCCCCTGGTCAAAGCGGCGACTGGCGAAGTCATTTCTGCGGAGGATCTTGGCGGTGCCGATGTTCATGCCCGCAAGTCCGGCGTCGCGGACCACTATGCGGCAAGCGATGATCACGCGCTCGCGATTGTTCGATCGATTGTTCGGACATTGCATTTGCCAAAGCCTGCCCCCGTCGGCCTCACCGATCCGCAGGACCCGCGCTATGATCCGGCGGAATTGCACGGTCTGGTGCCAAAAGATCTGCGCGAACCCTATGATGCGCGCGAAATCATTGCCCGACTGGTCGATGGTTCGGACTTCCACGAGTTCAAAAAGCTGTATGGCGAAACACTGGTCTGTGGCTTTGGCAAACTCTATGGAATGCCACTTGCGATCCTCGCAAACAATGGAATCTTGTTTTCCGAGAGTGCCCAGAAAGCCGCGCACTTCATTGAACTTGCAGATCAACGACGCATTCCGCTGCTCTTCCTGCAAAACATTACGGGGTTCATGGTTGGGTCAAAATACGAAGCTGGCGGCATTGCGAAAGATGGCGCCAAAATGGTGACCGCGGTCGCAACCGCGTCGGTGCCAAAACTGACTTTGGTGACGGGCGGATCTTTCGGGGCCGGAAATTACGGCATGTGTGGGCGGGCCTATAGTCCGCGCTTCCTCTTCATGTGGCCAAACGCGCGCATTTCAGTGATGGGCGGCGAACAAGCCGCATCGGTTCTGGCGACCGTCAAACGCGATGGGATTGAGCGCAACGGGGAGGACTGGTCCGCTGAAGCGGAAGACGCGTTCAAAGCGCCGATACGTGAGCGATATGAGCGTGAGGGCGCGCCATACTTCTCAACGGCGCGGCTCTGGGATGATGGTATTATCGATCCGGCCGATACCCGCCGCGTGCTCGGATTGGCCCTCTCAGCGAGCTTAAATGCCCCCTTCCAAGAGCGTGGATTCGGGGTTTTCCGTATGTGATGAACAGGCGTTTCGGCGTTTTTCGAATTACATTTCTGATAGGCGCTGTCGGCGCCGGTGATCGGTCGTGCGCGGCCGTCCGTAATATTTGAACCAGTCGCAGAAGCTGTCCGAAATGTCGTGACTCTCACGTCATCTAGGTTTCTGAAGAGTCACGGGTTTTTTCGGTCAGCGCGGGGCAAATTAGATGATGCCACACCGTGTGGCGAGCAAACAAGGAGCCTTTATATGACCCGTTTTGCACTCATTGGTGTTGCTGCATTCTGCGCTTTTGGTGCATCTGCCAGCGAGGACGTCGCATTTGCGAGCGTCGACACCAATGCTGATGGATTTGTCTCCGAGAGCGAGTTTATCGCTTGGAAAACCGCGGATGGTACGGTCTCGACGGCCGACGCGGTGGTGCAGTTCATCGAAATTGATTCAGACGCGAGCGGCTTGATTTCACTGGCTGAAATGGAAGCCGCCCTTGCGACCGCAAAAGACGCTGCGGACGATGCGCCCGAGACGATGAAGTAGTCTCTGACCGGGCACGGTATGCGCCGAGAAAGGGTCTGCTTTTGCGGGCCCTTTTTTGGTTTCCAATGGACATGACAACTAGTTAACTACAAGTGTAACACATATATATGCTACATGTGTAGTGCGCTGCGATACGCGCGCAGAATTCGCCCAAACAGGAGAGGGATAAATGATCGAACGGACACTCGTTTTGTGCGCAGCAGGCACACTGGCATTCGGTACGCTGATGAGCGCGCATGCAGGCTCAGCCGCCGACTATTTCAAAAAAATCGACGCCGATGCGAGCGGCATCATTAGCCAAGCTGAATATGTATCCTACAAGACCGCCAACGGAAAACACTCCGCTGAAGATGCCAGCAAAGCCTTTCTCAAACTCGCAGGCGATGATGGCGAACTCTCGCTTGCTGAGTTCGAAGGAGCAATGAAAAAAGCCGGATCCTCCAAAGACGGTAAAACGGAAAAAGATCGCACGACCTGACCCCTGCCGTGCGGCCATTGCTTCGAGAAACACCCACTTTGACAGTGGGTGTTTCTTTTTGGGCGCTCATCGAAATTGCAAAAGAGTGTCGCCAATTGCGTTGTTTTGGTTACAAGGCAGCCCAAATGCGGAGCCAAACCATGAGCGCTTATGAAACCATAAACCTTGATGCGACGCAGGCAGGCATCGCGATCTTGACCCTCAATCGTCCGAACCGGCAAAATGCCTTTAACGGCCAAGTGATTGAAGAACTTACAGATGCTCTCGAGACGCTTGAAGAACAGGACACACTGCGATTGGTGATCTTACGCGGCGCAGGCAAGAGCTTTTCCGCCGGCGCCGATCTTGAATGGATGAAAGCGGCCCAGCATTGGACGCGGGAAGACAATGAGAAAGACGCGCTGGCTTTGGCGGAGATGCTGCGCAAGCTAGCCGAACTGCCGCAGATGACCCTGGCTTTGGTACAGGGCGCTGCGATGGGTGGGGGCGCAGGCCTGGTGGCCGCTTGCGATCTCGCTGTCGCGGTTAAAGGCACGAAGTTCAAGTTCAGCGAGGTCCTGCTCGGCCTGACGCCGGCGACGATTTCGCCCTTCGTTATCAACTCCATCGGTCCACGTGCCGCCAAGGCCTTGTTTGTGACAGCGGAAGGATTTGACGCCGACTATGCCGAAAAGATCGGTTTGGTCCAATACGTGGTCGCTGACGCCGAAGGGCTGTTGCAAATGGAAGAGCAGATCGCCCGCCTCGCCATGGCCGCCGCGCCGGGCGCGATCCGCGATGCCAAACGGCTCGTCTTGGATTTCGCCGGTGAGCCTTTCAGCGCCGCGCTGAGCAAAGAAACGGCCAAACGGATCGCGGCCCGGCGAACAAGCGATGAAGGCAAAGAAGGGCTTGCGGCATTTCTCGAAAAACGAAAACCCGGTTGGGCGGATTAGCGCTCAACACAGAGACTGCCAGTTTTGACAGACCGGATGAATTCTAACGACCCGATAAGCAAGTTTGAAAGGACTGATCGGTAGGCCGACCCGTGCAAGAGGGGTAGCCACACCCAGGGAGGTGGACTTGCCCATACGTTTGTACCGAGTCGTTCCGATCTTTTTTGCGAGTATTCTGCTCTTTTCGCTTTACGAGCCACCCATGGCTCAAAGCATCAAGGGCGCCGGAAAGACCTGTTATGTCAGCAAATTCAAGTTCGAGAATGAAGGCGCTTATGAGCTCAGTATTTTCAAAGTCAGGACCTACACGTTCAATGGAATCTTATCGCAAGGCCAATCTCGTACCTGGGATATCTCAAAGGCCGGTCTTGAGAACGGGACAGATGTGTTTCTCACTTACCGCATCGATCAAGGCTCGGATTATAGCCGCAAAAGCTGCAAAAAGGACGATACGGCGTTAAAGTATCACCCAAATGGCAATACGTGGATCTATTGGTCTAAGGGCTCGACGAGGATCAATAATCGCTGTCGGTTTCGCAGTAATAAGTGCATTAACGAGGTCAATTGAGGCTGCAAGTCGAGGTTACTCGACGCCTGGAATTGCGCCGACAGGCAGTCCAAGATCCCGTAATAGGCCGGTCGTCGCGTCGACTGGATTGATCCCGGTCAAAGCTTCGATTTGATTTTGGAAGACGAAAATCACGACCCCAAACATGATCGCATAAATCAAGAATTGCACCAGCGATTTCAAAATGAAGGCACCGGCGCTGCCCGCGACCAGGCCAACACCGCCAAGAATCAAAGCGCCTGTGATGGGCGTAAGTTCGCTGACATCGGCGGCCTGCGAATAGCCGATATAACCGCCAACCGCTGCGCCGACCAACCCTGCTAGGCTGCTCAGCCGCACTCCAGATGCGTAAGCCATTTGATTTCCCCTTACTCTTTCCGCCGCACTAGCTTAGGCAATAACGGGCGCACCGGACAAGCTTAAATGGTGGCCAATGGCCCAAACGCTGCTGAGGACAAAGCGAAATGATATCATCGCTACTGATCGCAAACCGCGGCGAGATTGCCTGCCGCATTATCCGGACCTGCCGCGCCGTGGGGATCCGCACAGTCGCCGTGTATTCGGATGCAGATACGAGGGCGAAACATGTGCGCGAGGCGGACGCAGCCGTATGGATTGGCGCGGCGCCCGCGACGGAGAGCTATTTAGACGGCGCTGAGGTGATCAAAGCGGCGAAGGCGACGAATGTTGAAGCGATCCATCCAGGGTATGGGTTTTTGTCGGAAAATGCCGTCTTTGCGCAGGAGGTTGAAGCCGCTGGTCTCACCTGGGTCGGACCGAGTCCCGAGACCATCGAAGCCATGGGCCTGAAGGATCGCGCGAAACAGATTGCAGAGGACGCTGGCGTGCCGGTGCTGCCAGGGTATCGCGGGGCGGCACAAGACGCGGCCAGCTTGTCAAAGGAAGCGGAACGGATCGGGTATCCGCTTCTGATCAAAGCCGTGGCCGGTGGGGGGGGACGCGGTATCCGTCTGGTCGACTCACCGACAAAACTGACCGATGCGCTCGAAAGCGCTGTTCGAGAAGCTGAAGCGGCCTTTGGCGACGGTCGTGTCATGTTGGAAAAACTGGTCGCGCAGCCGCGTCATATCGAAGTGCAGGTCTTCGGCGATGGCGCTGGTCAGGTCGTGCATTTGTTTGAACGCGACTGCTCGCTGCAAAGGCGTCGGCAAAAGGTCATTGAAGAAGCGCCCGCGCCAGGAATGCCCGAGCCTGTCCGCAAAGCCATGTGTGACGCCGCTGTGAAGCTTGCAAAGGCGGTCAAATATCGAGGGGCCGGGACGGTTGAGTTTATCGTCGATGGTTCAAAGCCGCTGGCGCTGGACACATTCTGGTTCTTAGAGATGAACACCCGCTTACAGGTCGAACACCCGGTGACCGAAATGGTTACCGGGGCAGATTTGGTCGAATGGCAATTGCGGGTTGCGAACGGCGAGAAATTGCCGGCCAAACAGAAAGATCTGCAAATGCTCGGACATGCGATCGAAGCGCGAATTTGCGCCGAAGATCCCGTCGATGGATTTCGTCCGGGCGCGGGCTTGATCGACGCGTTCGATATGCTCGCCGAGACAGAAACCGAGTGGCTGCGCTGGGAAACGGGTTTCGAGACGGGCGATCGCGTGCCGGCAGCATATGACTCCATGATCGCGAAACTCGTCATATGGGGCCCTGATCGCACGGCGGCGAATGACCGACTTGTCGAGACGCTGGCACACCTTCAATTGGTGGGTGTACCCAGCAATGTTGGCTTTTTACGCCGATGCGCCTCATCAGAGGCGTTTATTGAAGCGGCGCATCACGTCAATTGGATTGAAGAGCAAGGCGCTGCGCTCACGGTCCCGCCCACAGCGCACCAGCATGCATCCGTGTTAGCGGTTTGCGATGTGCTGATGGGCGAAACGGGGATTGATCCATGGAGTGATCGGGATGGCTGGCGCATGAATGCGGCGCCGGTCACGAAGACCGCTATTGCGGTGGGCGACGACATAGACTGGTTTGATCCGAGCGAACACGAGGTTGAGGCGGATCTCTCACTGCCGCTGGTCACTGATTTATCTCCGCGCCGATTTGCTGTTACGACGGGCGGCGACAGTGTTTTGGTCGAAGTGCCTGACTTCGAGTCGGAAGCAGAGGCCATTGCCGGCGGAGACTTTGTAAAAGCGCCGATGCCGGGGACAATTATTGATGTTCGGGTGTCCGTGGGTGACGCTGTCTCAGCGGGGCAGGCGGTGGCTTTAATGGAAGCGATGAAGATGGAGCATACGCTGACCGCGCCGCGCGATGGCATTGTCGCGTCAATCTCGACTGAGATCCGCGCCCAAGTTGGAGAGGGTGACGTCTTGGTCGCCTTAGAGACGGACTAAAACGCTGCATTTGATGTGGGGATTAGATTTCAAGCTGATGGTTTCATCAAAAATTACAGATTCTTAGCTGCATTTCCTGGCGCAAAACCCGACCCTTTTCTGAGGGCGGTTAAAACGTGGTATGACGATGGTTACCGGGCGCGCTGGGCGGGGTTGGGCAGTGTGGCATGACCCGCAATTCGCACAAGGAACAGAGTTTGATCGACGGCAAGCCCTCTTGCTGCGCCAGTTTCCGTTTCTGGCGACCGCCCGTACAGCGCAGCGCCCGCCCATCGGTGATTGGCGCACTTGGCTCTTCATCGGTGGACGCGGCGCCGGAAAAACGCGTGCCGGGGCGGAGTGGACCCGCTTTTCGGCGCTGCACGGTCACTGTCGCCGGATTGCGCTTGTCGGCCCAACGCTGAGCGATGTCCGAGAGGTGATGATTGAGGGGCCATCCGGCATTCGGAGCATTGAGCCTTTGGTCGCGCAGCGCCCTGTTTTCAATGTCTCGCGTCGGCGTTTGGAATGGCCGAATGGCGCCGTCGGATTGATTTTTTCAGCCGAAGACTCAGACAGTTTGCGGGGGCCGCAATTTGATGGGGCTTGGTGCGATGAAATCGCGGTTTGGTCGCAGGGCGAGGCGGTGTGGAACAATCTCCAGCTCGCGTTGCGGCTCGGGCGTGATCCGAGATGCGTGGCAACGACGACCCCGAAGCCTGTGCCGCTTGTTCGGCGGTTGATCTCGGGCGAAGCCATCGTCACGCATAGCGCGACCGAGGACAACCAATCCAACCTCGCCCCTGGCTTTGTCCGCCAAATGCACGCCCAATACGCAGGCACGCAATTGGAGCGGCAGGAACTTGGCGGCGAATTGCTAGAGGATGCCGAGGGCGCTCTGTGGCGTCGTAGCGACCTTGACCGCGATCGCGTTTCAACCGCCCCGACGGACTTTGACGATATCGTCATCGCGATCGATCCTCCGGTCACCAGCCATCAACACTCCGATGCGTGCGGGATGATTGCGGCGGGGCGCGTGCGCGTGCCCGGGTTTGAAGATAAGTGCTTTATTCTCGCCGATGCATCGGTGCGCGGGATGTCACCTGCCGATTGGGCATCGCGGGCGCGGGCACTGGCCAGCTTGTACGGCGCAAGCCGCATTGTCGCGGAAGCCAATCAAGGCGGCGAGATGCTTCGCACCGTGCTGGAGACGGCCGGCTGCCGGACCGAGATAGACTTGGTCCACGCGCGTCTTGGCAAGCTCGCGCGTGCGACCCCGGTCGCAGCGCTCTACAATCGCGGCAGGGTCGCGCATGTCGGTCCTTTATCGGCGCTCGAGGATGAAATGTGCCTGTTCGGCACGGATGCATTGCGCCACTCTCCGGATCGGGTAGATGCCTTGGTTTGGGCGGTGACGGCGCTCATGCTCGATGGCCGCGGAGCGCCTCGGATCCGCGGTCTTTAACGCCCGGTGCGAAAGGCCTTGCGGCCGAGATATTTGTTTTTCGGGGTTGGCGCAGAAGCCGGTTCCGCAGGCGTCGACGGTTCGTTAGGTGCTTGATCTGACAAAATCTGCTGAACATGAGCGAGGGCCGAACTGCCCGTATTCACTTCAATTTCAGGCGCCGTAGGGTCCAAGCGTTTGGCCAACAGCTTAATATGGTGCGGACTAAGTTCGTGAAGGGCGCCGTCGAAGACGTCTGCGCCGATCGCGGTTTTGATCGCGAGCAAGTCCTGCCGGGTGAGCCCTGCGGCGATGATTTGCTTGCGTGTGAGTTTCCTCGCCGCTGCTGCAAGATCTTTGTCTTTGACCCGCGGAAACAGCGTCTCGTTCGCGATAATCGCTGAAAGCGCTGTGCGACCGGTTGCTGCTAATGTCATGAACTATGCTGCCGCGTTGGTGGAGTTTGCTGCCAGACGTGCCTGTACTTCTTGGTATAACATGTGAACGGTCGAGAGGGCATCCCCCGGCCATTTCTGTGCGAGGGTCGGGTTGGTACCGAGCTCCACTGGGTTCGCGGCGAATTCTGGCTTTTGGGGAATGACGGTCTGGAAGATATCGTACTCGCTGTCAGGGTCAGACGCGCCGTCACGCATCGCTTCCAATACAATGCTCTGATGCGGCGACCCATCAAATTTTGTCGGCAGGACCACAGGACGATTGCTGAGGCCACGCTTTTTTAGGCTGTCAATGATATCGCCGGTAAACAGGTCTAAGCCGAGCGTTGACATAAAGTCCGGAATGGTCGGCACAATGATCAGGTCGGACGCCGACAATGTCGCTTCCGTCATCGCCGAGATGCCCGGCGGACAGTCGCAAATCACAATATCGAACTGTTTGCGCAGATCGGCCATGTCTTGCCGGAGGCGAAGGCCGACGCGGCCCTCAATGGCGGTCATGGAGTAGCCTTGTTCGGTCAGCGTGTAGATCAGCTCACGTTCAGCCCGGCGCAGGCCTGGGGTTGCTGGGACAAGCGACAAGTCGAGCGGTTTCTCCTTAAAAACGACATCGCTGGCGTTCGGCACAATGAACTTTGTCATGTGCGCGAAGCGTTCTCCCAGGAAGTTTTCGCGCAAATAGTCGGAGACATTGGTATAGTTGTGAATGGCCGCATAAAGCCGCTCATCGCCGTTTTCGCCATAGATCAGCAGTGACGCGTTGGCTTGGCTATCAAGGTCCACGACAAGCGTCTTATAGCCCTCAGACGCATACGCCTCCGCTAGTGAAACAGTCGTCGTTGTTTTCCCAACGCCCCCTTTGGAGTTGGCAACAGAAATCACACGTCCGAGCATGACGCTCCTCTCAGTCTTCGCAAGAATGCGCTTGTTAATTTACCCAAGGATCCTCCAAAGCGGGGATCTGAATAGCTCTCTCCCCATCAAATCGCCTGAAAAACCTTAAGAAATTGGAAATGAATTCGGCGGGGCTCGAACGGCAGTAGTTTCCTTAGCGTTGAGACGTGTAGGAGGCCTCCAAAAAGCGCGATGAAGCTGCCTTGGTCAAAGTCAGAAACAAAGAGTGCACCGCCCCTCGTGGCGCTGGCGCAATTGCCGAATGCCGCTTGGGGACGATCGGACCCCGCCGCGCTCGTCCGCGATGGCTATATTGGCAATGCAATTGCTTACCGATGCACGCGTATGATCGCAGAAGCCGCGGCGTCGATTGCGTTTAAAGCAAGCGATCCATCGGTGCTCGCATTGCTGCGGGAACCGTCACCGGACGAGTCGGGCCAAGCGCTTTTGGAGCGCGCTTATACCGATCTTCAGGTGACCGGTAATGCATGGATCGAGGCGGTCACATTAACCGGTGACGCGCGGCCGCGTGGGTTGTTTGGGTTGCCCGTCGATCGGGTTGGCATCCGACACAATCGCGATGGGCAGCTGACCGGGTATACGGTGAAGCAACCGCGAGGTGAACGCACGCTTGCGCATGCGCCAGATGGTTGGTCGCCTGTGCTCCATCTCAAACTCTATCACCCAACGGACGGCGTTTACGGACTGTCTCCGCTGGCCGCGGCCCGCAAATCGCTCGACGTCCACAATGGCGCTGCAGCTTGGGCGAAGGCCTTGATTGATAATGCCGCACGGCCGTCGGGCGCGTTGATGTATGGCAAAGATGGGGGGCGGTTGAGCGATGATCAGTTCGAACGCCTCAAACAGCAATTAAGTGCAGAACATGCCGGGGCATCCAATGCAGGGCGTCCGCTGCTCTTAGAAGGCGGGCTCGATTGGCGACCGATGAGTCTGTCGCCCGTTGAGATGGACTTTACCGCGACACGTCACGCCGCAGCGCGTGAGATCGCACTCGCCTTCGGCGTTCCGCCAATGCTATTGGGCATTCCGGGCGACAATACTTACGCGACTTATAAAGAAGCGCATCTCGCCTTTTGGAGATTGACGATCCTGCCGCTCGTTCAGAAGACGGCAAACGCGCTCACGGTCTGGATGCGTGGCCGCTTTTACGGCGTCACGATCGAACCTGACCTCGAACAAGCGCCCGCCTTTGCTGCCGAGCGTGAAGCCTTGTGGGCGAGGGTCTCGGCGGCAGACTTTTTATCCCGCGACGAAAAACGTGCGCTGTTGGGCTTATCTTAAAGTGAAACGCAAAATCAGTCTCGCCGTAATTGTCGCAATTGCCGCGCAATCTGCCGGCGCTTTGCTATGGGCCGGTGCGGCCGCGGCCCGCATCGATGCATTGGAGCACCAAGTGGAAGAGGCGCGGCCAGTGGCCGAGCGGCTGGCCCGCGTCGAAGCCCAACTTGAAGCGGTGCGGCTACAGCTTGATCGCATCGAAACCAAGGTCGACCGTCTATGACCGCCGCAGCCTATAGCCTGCCAAAGTCGGCTTCGATCTTGATCGAAGGGTATGCGTCGCTGTTTGGCGTTGAAGATGCGGCGGGAGACTGTGTCCGGGCTGGCGCGTTTGCGAGCGGTCTCAACGGGCGCACCATCCCGATGCTGTTGCAACATCACCCGCGAGCCAAGATCGGCCATTGGGTGCGCATGGTCGAAGATGGTCGTGGTTTGTTTGTTCGCGGACTGATCGAGAATCCGCGGGCGAAAGGACTGGTTCGCAAGGGCCTAGATGGATTGTCGATTGGGTTTCGTCCGCAGGTTTGGACCCTGCGACCGTCGGCCGGACGCACATTGATGAAAATTGACCTGATCGAAGTGTCGCTGGTCGCTGAGCCGATGCTCGATCCGGCACGTTTTCGGGTGATGTCAGGAATGGATCAATAGGAGAAGAAATGACCAAAGAAGTGAAAGCCATGAATGCCAGCGCGAAGGCAATCGGCGCGGAGATTATGGCGACGTTTGAGGCTTATAAACAAGCCAATGATGACCGACTGGCTGAAATTGAGGCCAAAGGCGTCGGCGACCCTTTGCTTGAGGAGAAACTGCGGAAACTCGATAAACGATTAGATGCGTTGAGCCTCAAATCGGCGCGCCCAATGGATGGTGCAACGCCGCCGGACCCCGACGGTCACAATGACGCTTGGGCGCGTTATCTGCGCAGTGGAGATGAGAGCGGCTTGGCACAGCTCGATACGAAGGCTTTATCGACAACAAGTGACCAGCAGGGTGGATACATCGCGCCGCCCGAACTTGATCGCATGATCGAAGCGCGACTTATGCAATCTTCGCCAATGCGCCAGATTGCAACGGTGCGGCAGACGTCTGCCGGTGTTTATCGCAAGCCCATTTCACTTGGCGTCGGTGCGCAATGGGCCGGAGAGACCGACAGCCGGGCGCAAACATCGACGGCAGGCCTTTCTCTCCTAGAGTTCCCGGCGGGGGAACTTTACGCAATGCCTGCGGCGACCCAAACGCTCTTGGAAGATGCTTATGCTGATGTCGATGAATGGCTTGCTGACGAGGTTCAGACCGCCTTTAGCCTGCAAGAGAGCGCATCGTTCATTTCTGGCGATGGCAATAACAAACCGAAAGGCCTGCTGGAATATCAGATCGTCAATGACGCATCATATTCCTGGGGCCAGATTGGCTCTGTCGCAGGCGACTTTTCACAGGCCGATGCCGGCGATCAGCTGATCGATCTGATTTATGCGCCAAAGGCTCAGTTTCGGGTCAATGGTCGCTTCGTTATGAACCGGCAAACCGCCGCCGCTGTCCGCAAACTCAAAGACAGCGAGGGGCGATATTTGTGGGCGCCAGGTGTCGCGGGTGAGGCTGCCACGGTGCTTGGCTATCCGGTGACGGAGATGGAAGATATGCCAGGTATCGGCGGCGGTCAGGCGGCCATCGCATTCGGTGACTTCCGGCAAGGCTATCTGATTACGGATCGGCAAGGTGCGCGCGTCTTGCGCGATCCCTTCTCGGCCAAACCTTATGTCTTATTCTACACAACGAAACGGGTCGGTGGCGGGGTACAGAACTTCGACGCGATCAAAGTCATGCTGTTCTAAAGAATAGCAGTCAAAAAACCGCGCGCCGTCCCAATCCCTTATCCCTGTTTGAGGTCTCAGATGACCAACCTGTCGCTTATCGCGCCGCCGGCTGAACCGGCTGTATCTTTGACCGAAGCCAAAGCGTATCTGCGCATTGGCCATGATGGTGAAGACTCCCTGATTGCCGACCTGGTCGCCGCATCTATCGCGCGGGTCGAGCAGACGGCACGACTTGCCTTGGTGACACGGTTGGTTCAGGTCGCTTGGTCCTGCTGGCCGGCAGGTCTCACACAGGGCGGCGCGCGGTTTCCTGTGGTTCCCGTCAGCCGTTTTCGTAAGGCGACACGCGTTTCGCCAGATGGACGAAACGTCGATTACAGCGATCGGTTTATCGTGGCGCATGACCGGTTGTCGCTGAAAGGCGGATATTCTTTGCCGTCTCTTCAAACCGGCGATCAGTTTACGGTTGAAGCGATGATTGGGTTCGGCGCTGCAGCGGACGTCCCTGATGACCTAAAGGAAGCCGTGCTCAGGCTCACGAGCGCGATGTATTCTGCGCGGCCGATGGGCTCTTCAAACGGAGACCGAGGCATTGGCATGCCGGCGGATGTGCGCGCCATCCTCGACGCCCGGCAGGAGGTCAGACTATGAGCGCTGACAGCGTCTTATTAGCGAGCGATACGGAATTGGTCAGCGCCGTCCTGGCGGCGCTCCGGCGCGATGAAGGCGTAAGATCTCAATTTGGAAACCCACCGCGCTTGTTTGATGCCGAAACGGTTGCAGCCGCATTTCCTTATGGCGTTTTGGAACGACACGAGACGCTGGATGTGAGCAGTTCCGAAACCCGTAGTTTTGAGCACCGCTTGCAATTTGGGACGCGGTCGCGGTTTGGCGGCTTGGTCGAAGCGAAGGGCTTGCTCAGTGCTCTACGCGGCGGGCTTGAGCGTATGGAGCTGTCGCTGAGCACCCAACGCGTCGTCCTAGTGTTTCCGACTTATAGCGATGTCTTGCGCAGCGCATCGGCGCAGGTGTTTCGGGGCATTTTGCGCGTGCGCATTCTGACAGAGGAGCTTTGACAATGGCAGGGCAAGCCGGACGAGACGTGTTGATCAAGCTTTCCAACGAACAGACGCCTCCGGAATTTGTCACCCTTGCGGGCATCCGCAGCAGTGAGTTTGTGCTCAATGCACAGAGCATTGATGCCACCGCTGCAGACAGTGTCGGTGGGTGGCGGGAGCTTATTGAAAGCGGTGGGATCAAAACCGTTCGGGTCAAGGGGCGCGGGGTGTTTAAGGATGCCGAAAGCGATCACCTCATGCGTAAGATCTTCTTTCGCGGAGCGATCCGCGACTGGCAGTTGATCATTCCCGGCATGGGCGCGCTGCGCGGCCCGTTTCATATTCAGGAGCTTAGCTGGGGCGGTGCCTATGACGGCGAAGCAACTCTATCGGTGACACTGGAAAGCGCCGGTAAAATTGAATTTCAGGCGGCGACATGAACGCTCAGCGCGGCGAAGTAGACATCTGTATTGATGGCGAGGCGAGACGGCTTTGTTTAACCTTGGGCGCGCTCGCCGCGCTTGAACAAGCCTTCGCGTGTAACTCTTTGGCGGCATTGCAAGCGCGCTTGAAGCGACTATCGGCTGGCGAGCTCAAACAGGTGCTGGAAATCTTATTGGCGGCAGGCGGCAACCCATGTTCGGTTGAGACTGTGCTGCCGAGTGAAGCAGCAAAAGCGGTTGCAGAGGCCTTTCATGCTGCCCTGGGCTGAGATGTGGCGCGCGGCGCTCCTCGTCGGTATTGCGCCAAGCGAGTTTTGGCGGCTTTCCGTCCGAGAGTGGCGATGGCTCTCCTCATCCCAGCCGACATCACTTTCGGGGGTACAATTACAATCGCTTATGCAGGAGCATCCTGATGGATGAAATCGAAGACAGCTTGGTGCGTGCAGGAGAGGTCTTATCGCGCTTTGCGGATGGCCCCGTTCAAGACGCTGCGATCAGCTTAGAGCAAGCCTTTGGTCGAGCAGGGTTGAGCATTGAGCGGGCATTGGGCCAAGCCGCCCGGTCCGGCGAGTTAGAGTTCCGCCGTATGGCAGAGAGTGTGCTTGCAGATCTTGCGCGCATCGCGGCGGAAGCCGTCATCGCGCAATCGCGCGCGTCATCGGCCGGGCAAATCGTAAACTTAAACATGTCGGTCGGCGCCGGCACCGACACCCAATCTGTGATTGGTGCCGCCAGTTCAATGGCGGGCTTGGTTGCCGCCGCCGCGGCCCGAGGTGCCCGTTACGGATGAGCGGGTTTCACGATATTCTCTTCCCGATGCGCCTGGCTGTCGGCGCAAGCGGCGGCCCGCAATGGCCGACGGAGATTATAAAGCTAGCCAGCGGCAAAGAGGTCCGGAACTCAAAATGGTCGCGCTCGCGACGGCGTTGGGACATTGGCAGCGGCATTACCAACTTGGCGCGGCTACAAGAAGTAATCCGCTTTTTCGAAGCACGACGTGGGCCGCTATTTGGGTTTCGGTTTCGCGATCCGCTGGATTCCTCGAGCGCACCCGCCGGGCAGCCGCCTGCTTTTGAGGATCAGGTGATTGGCGTTGGTGACGGCGCCGCGACACAATTTCAATTGGTCAAGGATCTCGAGGATTATGCTCGTAAAATCGAGAAACCGGTCTTGGGGAGCGTCTCGATCGGGCTTGGCGGTCAACCGCAATTAACGGGTTGGGACATTGATCATCAAACGGGAATCGTTCGTTTCGAAACACCACCGCCGATCGATGCGCCGGTGACGGCGGGCTTTCAATTCGACTGTGCGGTGCGCTTCGAAAACGATCAAATCCAAGGTGTGATCGAAGCGTTTTCGGCCGGACGCGTCATCAGCCTGACACTGGTTGAGCTCTTATGAGGACGGCAAATGTATCTTTTGTCTGATCAATGGCGAGACCGTTTGAGCGGCGAAGCCCTAACACTTTGTTTGTGCTGGCGGCTGGTTCGCCGGGACGGATTTGAGCTCCGACTGACCGATCACGATCGGCGTCTCGTTGTCGACCAAGTCGGATATGAGCCTGGCGCGTCTGTAAATGCGGGGCGCTTCGTTCAGAGCATCGGGCTGAAACCCGGCCGCGCCGCCGCCGCTGGTGCGCTGTCTCATGCGGCGATTGCCGCAGAGGATCTAAAAGCCGGGCTCTGGAATGGGTGCCGTGTTAACGTTTGCCAAGTTGACTGGCAGCGCCCCGACTTAGGGACGTTACCCATATGGAGTGGTTATTTAAGCGAGATCGGTGTTTCGGGAAGTGGCCGCTTCGAGGCCGAGTTGGTCTCTTTGAAAGCGGATCTGGAACGACCGATTGGACGCGTGATTCAAAGCCAGTGTGATGCGCTCTTTGGCGATGAACGCTGCGGTGTGGAGGCCAATGGGCGATCCTGTGATCAACGCTTTGAGACGTGCCGGGACACGTATCAAAACACCGCCAACTTTCGCGGTTTTCCGCATTTGCCGGGCAATGATTTCATCCTGTCCGGCCCTGCGACAAGCGGCAATGATGGCGGTAAAAGATGACGCGCGCGGAGGTGATAGAGGCGGCCCGTGCTTGGCTCGGCACGCCTTATCGACACCAGGCCAGTCGGCGCGGTGTGGGCGCCGATTGTCTTGGTCTCATTCGCGGCGTGTGGCGAGATACGATCGGACCAGAGCCAGAACTCATGCCGCCTTATTCGCCGGATTGGGCTGAAGTGCTGGCGCGTGAAACGCTTTTGGATGCCGCGCGCAGGCATTTGCATGAGATCCCGATCGGGCATGCTGGTCTGGGTGATGTTTTGCTCTTCCGGATGGGGTTGGGCCATCCGGCAAAACATTGTGCGATCGTGTCAGAAGCTGATCGCATTATTCATGCATATTGGGGCCGCGCAGTCTGCGAAACGCGCCTTGTGCCATGGTGGAAACGACGCATCGCGGCGGCGTTCGCATTTCCAGGCATCACCCTCACGCGCGACGCACAAGGCTGTGAATGAGGGTGATTGGCACTTGTTCGCGCTGGTCTCTAATTGGGTCGTGTCCGGGTGGACCCGAACATGACCTATGAGGAGCAAGAAAATGAAATTCGCACACACACTATTCGCAGCATTGGCCATCGGCCTAACCGGTATGGCCGCATGCGCGCCGGCCATAGCGCAAACGCAAATCGAGGCCAGCCTGACTCAGACGGCGGACCATGCCACATCGGGAGACTTTGTTCGTAAATCGAAGCGCCTGAAGGGCTCCTGGTCGGTGGTTGAGCGGGATGGGAAGACGTTTATCGCATTCGACGAAGACTTCCGTGCTGCGAATGGTCCCGACCTTAAAGTATTTCTGTCGCCAAACTCTGTCGCCAATGCAACAGGCAAGAACGCGGTCAATGGATCTGTGAATATCGGCGTTCTGCAGAAAACGCGAGGCGTTCAAGAGTACGAAGTGCCTTCTGGGATTAACCTCTCGGACTATGGCAGCGTGCTTATTCATTGTGAGGCCTATTCGGTCCTATGGGGGGGCGGCGATCTCTAGTGCCCGCAAGCCGTTTTTGTTCGAAGGACCGATCAGCGATCTGATCGGTCTTTTTTTATAGGAGATCCCGGTGGGTGAAATTGTACTATCGCAAGTCGGCGGGGCCCTTGGCGGCGCGCTTCTTCCGAACGGCTTCAGCATTTTCGGGCAAACGCTCTCTGGCGCCGCTCTAGGGCAAGGATTGGGCGCCCTCGCTGGCCGAGCCATTGATGCGGCCCAGCTTACGCCGACAGAGAGCCCGAGGATCAAGTCGCTGCATCTTATGGAGAGCCGCGAAGGCGCCGGTCTCCCTTTGGTGTTCGGTCGCATGCGTGTCGCAGGTCAGGTCATTTGGGCATCGCGTTTCCGCGAAAAAAGGCGTGAGCGCTCCGCCGGGAAAGGCGGGCCCAAATATATCGACTACACCTATTCGGTGAGCTTCGCAGTTGCGCTCTGTCAGGGCCCCATCACGCGGGTCGATCGGGTGTGGGCAAACGGTCAAGAGATCGCACTTGATGATCTGAACTGGCGCCTTTATCCGGGCAACGAAACGCAACTCTCAGACCCACTGATCGAAGCCATAGAAGGCGCGGAGCAAGCGCCCGCGTATCGCGGGACCGCTTACATTGTGTTCGAAGACTTGCCGCTCGATCCGTATGGAAATCGTCTGCCGCAATTGTCATTTGAAGTGGTGCGCGCAGGCACGCGATCGGATGCCGGTTTGGTCGATGCGATTACGGGGGTGAACATTATCCCGGCCAGTGGGGAGTTCGTTTACGCGACTTCGATTGTCAAAGAACGCCGGTTTCCGGGCATCGAACGCCCGATTAATATGAACAATTCCAGAGGCACGGCTGATTTCCTTGTCAGCTTAGATCAATTGCAATCGGATTTGCCAAACGTCGCGGATGTGGCGTTGACGGTGTCTTGGTTCGGAGATGATTTGCGCGCCGGCCAATGTCGACTGCGTCCTGGCGTTGAGCGCCGCGATCGTCCGACCGTTCCCTATGCTTGGGAGGTTGGTGGGATCCGCCGCGGCGGCGCCTATCTCATTTCGCAGACGGATGGGCGCCCCAATTTTGGCGGGACACCGGCAGATCAAGCGGTTTTGGAGGGCATTGCGGCGCTGAAAGCGGCGGGCAAACGGGTCACCTTATCGCCCTTTTTGATGATGGATATTCCAACCAATAACGGCCTGCCAGATCTCTATGGAGGCGGGGAACAAGCCGCTTTCCCATGGCGCGGCCGGATCACCGTTGGCGCGGATAAAACGGCTGAGGCCCGCGCCGACATTGCGGCTTTTGTCGGTTCTGATGGCGGTTTCGGTTTTCGTCATTTCATCCTCCACCATGCTCGTCTCGCGCGCGCAGCAAATGGCGTCGATACGTTTCTCATCGGCTCGGAAATGTCCGCACTGACACAGGTTCGCGATGATCAGGGCCGTTTTCCGTTTGTGGACGCACTGATCGATATTGCGCGTGAAGCAAAGGCAATTTTGGGCTCTGAGACCAAAGTCTCTTACGCGGCGAACTGGACGGAGTATGGGGCCTTTGCGCCGGGCGATGGCAGCAATGATATCCTCTTTCCGCTTGATCCGCTTTGGGCAAGCGATGCAATCGATTTTGTCGGGATAGATTGGTACCCGCCCGGCGGAGACTGGCGCGATGGCTTAGATCACGCAGATGCCCGAGCGGGCTACTCAGGCAATGATGCGCGCGATTACATCGAACACAATCAGACCGGTGGTGAGGCTTATGACTGGTATTATGCCAGCACCGCTGCGCGCGACGCTCAAACCCGCACGCCGATCAAAGACACCGGTTATGGCGAAGATTGGATCTTCCGGGCTAAGGATGTGAGAAACTGGTGGCGCGCGCATCATTATGAGCGGCCGGGTGGAACGCGTCGTCAAACGCCGACGGAATGGCAACCCCAATCAAAACCCATTCGCTTTATTGAGATCGGTTTTCCTGCCGTCGATAAAGGGACCAATGCGCCAAACGTTTTCATTGATCCGAAAAGCAGCGAAAGCGCTTTGCCGAACTATTCTAGCGGCGTCCGCGATGATTTGATCCAGCGTTGGGCCCTCGCTATTTCGGTTCCGTTTTGGCGCTCTCAGCCGGAAATCGAGCAAGTTCTGGTTTGGGCGTGGGACGCCCGGCCATGGCCAGATTTTCCTGCCCGCGAGTCGGTTTGGAGCGACGGACCGAACTGGTTTGTCGGTCACTGGTTGAACGGTCGTACCGGATTGATCGAGCTCTCGGAAGTCGTCGAGACGCTCGCAAAAGATGCGGACGTCAATCTCGAGGCGGAATCGCTCAATGGTGTGGTGGAAGGCTATGCCGTGGACGGGATCACATCGCTCGCATCGGCATTGCAACCTATGATTACGGCTTATAATTTTGCTATCCGAGAGACCGACGGACAGCTCACGGCCATTGATCAGACGCAGGTCATTGAGATGGATCTCGAGGGTCTGCCGACCGTTAATGAGGGGGTCGAAGAAACCTGGCCATTGCTCGACAAACAGCCAGCGGGTGTGTCTCTGAGCTACATTTCGAGCGATTTTCAATACCGACCGGCCCTGGTCGAGACGCGGTCGCCATCAGCGGATCGTACCTTTATTGTCCGTTCGGCGCTCCCGATGGTTCTCGGCGAGGGTCAAGCGCGCCTCATCGCGGAAAATCTGTTCGCCCAAACTCAGCAAGTACAGTCTTTGCGTCTATCTTTACCACCGGGTGCAAGCGCCGCTTTGGAGATCGCCGATCCTGTCGCTTACCGAGATCGCGCGTGGCAGATCACGCGGATTGAGCGCGACGGCTTGGTCCAGCATTTAGAGCTCAGCGCGCATCCACCATTCCAGGCTCAATTGCGATCGGTGTCGCCGCCTCAGCTTGCGGGACCAGCAACCGTGTTCGCCTCGCCCGAGCTTGTCTTAATCGCAAGCGCAGCCCTGCAGAGCCCGCCGGAGCCAGGTGTTTGGATTGCCGTGACCAGCGATCCCTGGCCAGGCGCTGTCGCGGTTAAGTCGGGTCCTGATCCAGTGGTTTTGCGGATGGCTGCCGTCGTCAATGAGCCGGCGGGGATTGGGCAATTGTCGGCGCCGCTGGCGACGGGCCCATCCGACACCTGGGATGAGACAAATACAATCACGCTCGAAATGCCGTTTGGACGTCTTGAGTCTGCGCCGGAGCAGAGCGTTTTAGCTGGCGCAAATCGGTTGTTGGTTGAAACAAGTGCGGGCTGGGAATTGATTGGATGGCAAACCGCGGAGCTGATTGCCGTCGACCGTTGGCGGCTCAGTCGATTGCGGCGGGGTTTGAACGGCTCTGTAATCGCATCCGCGCCATTGGGCGCGCGCTGCGTCCTTGCAGATGACCGACTGATCCATGCGCCAATTGCGCCTGAACTCTGGCAAATCGAGCAATTCTGGCAAGCTGGTGACGCTGCGCCGATGCCGTTTACGTTTGCGCCCTAAGTCCCAGCGCCGCCAACTGTCGAAACGGCTTTGAATGGGTTTGCATATACCACCCGCGCGATTAAGTGATGTCCCGAACGTCCGTGAACCACCGAGCCGATGAGTAAAGACCCTTACAGCGAATTAGGTGTTGCGCGCTCTGCAAGCGCTGATGAGATCCGTCGCGCTTACAAACGCAAAGCCAAAGAAACACACCCCGATTTGCACCCTGGGGATGCTGCTAAAGCAGAAAAATTCAAAGCCGCTTCAGCCGCTTACGAATTGTTGGGCGATGCGCAAAAGCGGGCCCAGTATGATCGCGGCGATATCGATGCTGATGGAAATCCAAAAGGATTTACCAGCTCAGCCCGCTCCGGGGCGCATGGTTTTAGCGGGTTTTCGAGATCGGCGTCTGGGTCACAAAGCGATCCTTTTGATGATATTTTATCTGGCATGTTCGGGGGCGGGCGCCGTCGTCCGGGACCAAATAAAGGCTCTGACATGCGCTACCGGGTCGAAATCGCGTTCGAGGACTCGGTGCGTGGCGCAAAGCGCGAAATGAAGATGGCGGATGGTCGGGCTTTGAATATTTCAATCCCCGCGGGCGTTGAGACGGGACAGTCTTTGCGGCTGAAAAGCCAAGGCAAACCATCGAGTTCAGGCGGCCCGCCTGGCGATGCGATATTGGAATTGATTGTTCGGCCTCACCCTGTTTGGACCCGCGATGGGAACGACATTCGAATGACCGTACCGGTGCCGCTGCCGCTCGCGGTTTTGGGTGGCCAAATCGATGTCACCACGCCGATGGGGCCGATTGCGCTGAAAGTGCCGGAGGGTAGCAACTCTGGCGCTGTGCTGCGATTGCGCGGCAAAGGCGTGCAAATACCAGGAAAACCAGGCCATCTTTACGCGCGCTTAGAGATTGTGGTGGACAATTTGAAGGATCCTGGATTGAAAGAATGGGCCAAGCGGCAACGGGGATGACTGAAATCCTCATCCAATATTCACCAACCATTCAGAGGCTGCGGGGCATATCGCGAGTGTAATGAGGAAGACTATTTTATCTTTGGTGCTTGCGATGACCATGATGTCTGCGCTGCCGGCCTTTCCCCAAGGCCAGTGGGGCAATTCGTTTACGTCGGACGATGCCCGCAAAGCGCGGGAAAACCAAGGGCTGAAATCGACTTCTGAACTCCGGAAACAGTTAGAACGCGATATGCGTGCCGAATATGTCGAAGTATTCGGGCCCTTCACGCGCAGCAATCGGACGGTTTATCGATTTCATTTGAAAACGCGCGACGGAGAAAACATCTATGTGACTGTCGACGCGAAGGACGGGACGGTCCAGTCAGTAAGGTCAAACTAGAGCTATGAGAATTCTGATTGTCGAAGATGAAGCCGATTTACGTCGGCAATTGGCAGATGCCCTAACCCATGCGGGTTATGCTGTCGATTTGGCTGCGGATGGTGAGGATGGACACTTCCTCGGCGATACCGAGCCATATGATGCCGTGATCCTCGATCTCGGGCTGCCAAAAATGGATGGCGTGACCATCCTCGAACGCTGGCGCGAGGATGGGAAAACATTCCCGGTAATGATTTTGACAGCGCGCGACCGTTGGAGTGAGAAAGTCGCAGGATTCGACGCTGGCGCAGACGACTATGTCACCAAGCCGTTTTACACGGAAGAGGTTTTGGCGCGATTGCGGGCTTTGTTGCGACGCGCTTCAGGTCATGCGGTTGCGGCCATCGAAGCCGGAGCTTTGCGGCTCGACACACGCGCCGCCCGCGCCACAGTGAATGGCGAGCCCATCAAGCTCACTGCGCATGAATATAAGGTCCTCAGCTATCTCATCCATCATCAGGGCCGCGTCGTCCCGCGCACCGAATTGGTTGAGCATATCTACGATCAAGACTTTGATCGCGACTCGAATACAATCGAAGTGTTTATCGGTCGATTGCGCAAGAAAATCGGCAATGGCCGCATTCAAACCGAGCGCGGACTAGGGTATCGACTGGTTGTTCCCGAAGATGAACGCTCAGGCGTCGTGACCTAGCCCAGCTTTGAGCGCGTCCGGCACATGGATACAGTAGCGCCTCCGAAAAATCGATTTCAGCGCTTGTCTTTGGCGCGACGGCTGCTGCTCGGCGCGCTGATTTGGAGTGTGCTTCTGGTCGTTGGAGGCGTGTTCACCATGACGGCGGTGTATCGCGCGGAAACCATGAACCTGCTCGACGATGAGCACGCGGCAACCATTTTGACGCTGGCACGGGCGATTCGCCCGTTGGAAGATGGAACAGGTCGGGTCGAAGACTTGGAAGAGCGTCATCCCTCTGATCCACGCTTTTTAGTCCCCTTGTCTGGAAAGTACTGGATGGTGGTCGCGATTGATGAGAACGGTGTGCCGGGCAATGATATTCGTTCGAGAAGTGTCTTCGACGGTACGATTAACCTCCCGGATCCTCTTATCCGCCGGAGTCTCGACAATCCCGGGCAGGTGATCAATGCCAATGGGATTGGTCCCGCCGATGAGTTGGTGCGAATTGCAGCGCAAGCGACCACTTATCCAGAGCGGGCCACACCGGTGCTTCTGGTGGCGGTCTCGGACCGTACCCTATCAATGGCCGGCGTTGACCGCCTTCGGACCATCTTACTGGTCGCAATGCTGACTTTGGCGGGCGGTACGCTGCTCGCCATGGTGCTGGCCTTACGGTATGCTTTGCGACCCCTAGATCGTATCCAATCCGACATTACAGCCATACGCGAGGGCCGCCAGGCCGCCTTGGCGGCCGACTATCCAGCTGAAGTCCAACCGCTCAGCGAAGAACTCAATAAATTGCTCGATCATAATCGCTCAGTTGTCTCGCGCGCGCGAACACATGTCGGCAATCTCGCCCATGCGTTAAAGACCCCGTTGGCGGTGTTGCGCAATGAGGCCATCGGCGACACCCAGTTGGATGAGGTCGTGCGCCGCCAATCTGCGTCGATGCGCTCCAATGTCGACCATTATCTACAGCGCGCCCAAGCCGCAGCGCGCGCCGAAGCCTTAGGCGTGCGGACCCAGGTACGCGACGCCACGGACGGCATTACTCGGGTGATGAACAAGCTGTTCTCAGCCGATGGCAAATCGGTATCGGTCGATATTTCTGAGACGATCTATGTGCGGACGGAGCGCCAAGACTTAGAGGAGATGATCGGCAACCTCTTGGACAATGCCTGCAAATGGGCGCGGACACGCGTGACGGTGTCAGCCGATACCAGCGTTGATGGCATGGTGATCCTCCATATTGACGATGATGGGCCCGGCCTTTCCGCCGAGCAGATGCGGGAAGCGGTTAAGCGCGGCGTACGCTTGGATGAAACGGCACCAGGCACGGGACTCGGTCTTTCCATTGTCGCCGATATCGCTGACATGAATGGAGGGCGCTTGACGCTCGAAGAAAGTCCCTTTGGCGGCTTGCGCGCGTCGATTCGCCTGCGCCGCGCGTGATCAAACTGCCGCAGGGTGTTAAGGAGCTGCTTCGACTATATGGAAACCTATGCGAGCGCGAACAAAACGTCTTTATGGAGTGGCCAGCGCTGCGGTCTTGATCGCCGCAGCTTTGGTGCTTGCGAGCTTGGCGCTTGGGCGTCATGCGGATCTGTTCTACACGCCGCAGCTTCTAGTCGAGCGCGGCATGCCTGCGCCAGGTCAACGCATCCGGCTTGGTGGTTTTGTCGAAGTCGGCTCGCGCCAAAACGGTGATGGTGCTGAAATTCTGTTTTCCATCGAAGACGGGTCGGGCGAGACTGTCCGTGTGTCGTATACCGGGCTGGTCCCTGATCTGTTTCGGGAAGGCGAAGGTGTTGTCGCGACTGGACGGTTTGGGTCCGATTTAACCGTCTTCGTTGCCGAGGAAATCCTCGCCAAACATGATGAGGATTATCAGCCACGCGAACTGGAAGGCTTGAGCCCATCCGAGCCAAGCACCTAATCACGCAATTGGGACCGCTCCGTGATTGGCAGAACCGAGCGTCCCGCCTTATCTGGTCCAAACACAGACGGAGCCGGATATGGATAGCGAACGCGTAGAGTTTATAAACGCCAAAGGCGAGACCCTTTCGGGCGTGCTTGAAAAGCCGGATGGCCCGCCAACGACATGGGCGATCTTTGCGCATTGTTTTACCTGCTCAAAGAAAAGTTTAGCCGCGAGCCGAATTGCGCGCGGGCTCGCCCAACGTGGGATCGGCGTGTTGCGCTTCGACTTCACGGGCCTCGGCGAGTCCGAAGGCGTGTTTGCAACGAGTGGGTTCTCCTCCAACGTCTCGGATCTTATCGCAGCCGCGAATTGGATGAGCGCGTCTGGGCGCGAACCAAGCCTCCTTGTCGGGCATTCGCTTGGCGGTGCCGCTGTGCTCGTCGCTGCTGCGCAGCTGGATCAGATCAAAGCGGTCGCGACGATTGGCGCACCAGCCGATGCCGCACATGTCATCCATCAGTTTCAAGAGCATGTGCCGGAGATCGAAGCCGCTGGGCGAGCCAAAGTGCATCTTGGCGGGCGACCGTTTGAGCTCAGCAAGGATTTTCTCGATGATCTTCGCACGGCAAGTGTGACCGGCGCCGTCCAGACTTTGCGCAAACCGTTTCTGATCCTGCACGCGCCTGGCGATGAGATTGTCAGCATCGACAATGCCACCAATCTGTTTGTCGCTGCGAAGCACCCGAAGAGTTTTATCAGCCTCGATCGCGCGGATCATCTGCTCACGCGTAAACCAGACGCGGCCTTTGTCAGTGATCTGATTGCGTCCTGGTCCGCGCGCTATGCGCTGAATGGCGTTACTGCGCGAGCGCCTGAGGCGCCTAACAGCAATAAGATCATCGTGCGCGAAACGGGAGAGAACGGACCGTATCAGAACGAAGTCTTAATCGATGGCAGGCGCTATTTCGCGGATGAGCCAAAAAGCCTCGGCGGCGCAGATACCGGGCCAAATCCCTATGCTTGGGTCGCCGCAGGGCTTGGCGCTTGCACCGCGATCACGCTGCGAATGTATGCCAATCTCAAAAAGCTGCCTTTGGCGCGGGTCACGGTCAGCCTCGAGTATGAAAAAAAGCACGCCGAAGACTGTATCGATTGCGGCCCGAAGGATAAAATTGACGTGTTCACCCGCACGATTGAACTCGAAGGCGCGCTCGCGGAAGCGGAAAAACAACGTTTACTTGAGATCGCAGATCGCTGTCCCGTGCATCGAACCCTGGAAAATGGCGCGAAAGTAAACACATATCTCGTCACAAAACCGGCTTAATGATGTTTAATGCGGGTGAGACTGTTACTCTTGTAATAGTCACACCAAATAGGAAGAAACCCTTATTGGAGGCTTGAAAGTCGATGAAATTGTTAGGCATTTCCCGAAATGCACTGGTTGCGGGTCTTGTTGGAGCAGGTGCGATGGGCGCGCTTCTCCTTGGGCCGCAATTTCAGAACGCCGATGCCAATCCGATTGCGCTTGAGGCGCCGGACGGTGCGCCGCTGTCATTTGCAGATCTGATTGAACAAGTCAGCCCAGCGGTTGTCGGCGTAAGTGTTCGCACGGAAGTCCAGATGACGGATCGCGAAATGACGGATCGCGAGCGCTTCCTCGAGCAATTTGGACTGACGCCCCCAGGCGATGACGTGGAGCCGCGGCGCGGGTTTGGCCAAGGATCTGGTTTCTTCATCTCGGCTGAGGGTCACATTGTCACAAATTTCCACGTCATCGATGATGCCGTCGATATCACGATCACAACGGATAATGGTTCCGAATATGAGGCCGAATTGGTCGGTGCTGACGCGGAAACGGACCTTGCCGTCTTGAAAGTGAAACAAGCTGGGACATACCCTTTCGTCGAGTTTGGCGCATCGAGCCAGATGCGACGGGGCGACTGGGTGGTCGCTGTCGGCAGCCCGCTCGGCTTTTCTGGTACAGCGACGGCCGGTATCGTGTCGGCGATTGGCAAGCCCGGCGACTGGCGTCGATCTCAGTCTTACACCGACTTTTTGCAAATCGATGCGGCCATCAATCGCGGAAACTCCGGCGGCCCGACATTCGATTTGAACGGCCGCGTGGTTGGCGTGAATTCATGGATCGCCTCAAACACGGGCGGCGGCTCGATTGGGCTTGGCTTTGCCATCCCATCGGAACTCGTGCAGCGGGTCACGGCCACATTGATCAATGAAGGTAAAGTGTCACGCGGATGGCTCGGCGTTGTGATTGGCAATGTCGATGAGGACATGGCCCGCGCCATTGGCTTAGAGGACGCCAAAGGCGCAATTGTCACCAGCGTGACGCCCAACAGTCCGGCCGAAAAATCGGGTCTTGAGCGCGGCGATGTGATTGTCAAAATCAATGGTCAGGTTGTCGATGATGCGACGATGACGACCCGAATTGTGGGGCGACTTGCCGCCGGATCCGAAAACGATTTCGAACTGTTTCGCGAAGGCGAACGGCGCCGTATCGAAGTGACGGTCGGCGAACGCCCGGCCAATCTCGGTCGCCCGAGCGCGCTGACGCCCCCGACGCCAGATGAAAGCGATGATGATATTGATTCGCTCGGCGTTTCCTTGAAACCGATGTCCGAAGAGGATCGCGAGCGTCTCGGTCTAGACCCGGACGAGCAAGGTCTGGTCATCACGGATCTCAAGTCCAGCAGTCCCTTTTACGAAGTCGGCGTACGCGCGGGCATGGCATTACTGGATGTTAATTACAAGAAACTCGACAGCATTGCCGTCCTCGAGCAAGAGTTGGAAAACGTGACATCCGACGGGCGAAATCGGTTATTGGTGGCCGTGCAAAGCGCGCAAGGGACACGTTTTGTGACCGTAGAGGTCGACGAAAGCGAGTAAAGTTGAGGAGTTAGGGTTATTATGCACGTTCTTGTTATCGAAGACGATCTCGAACACGCCGAGTTCATTCAGAGAGTTTTGAGCGAAGCTGGACACAGCGTCGAGACAGCAGAGGACGGTGCGGGCGGCTTAAGCCGAGCGCGTCAGGATCAATTCGATGCGCTGGTTGTCGACCGTATGTTGCCGGAAAAGCCAGGCTTGCAATTGGTCGAAGAGTTCCGCAATGGCGGTGGCACAACGCCAACTCTGTTTCTTTCAGCTTTGTCGGACGTCGACAATCGGGTCGAAGGCCTGAAAGTTGGCGCCGATGACTATCTTGCAAAACCCTTCGCACCAGAAGAACTCGTCGCGCGCGTCGAAGCGCTTGGACGGCGGCAACCCAGCGGTGAACCGCCAGTCACTGTCTTGCGGGTTGGCGATTTGGAAATGGATTTGCTGTCGCGCAAAGTCCGGCGTGGTGACGCCAAGATCGATTTACAGCCGCGCGAGTTTAAACTGCTCGAATATTTGATGCGCCATGCCGGACAAACGGTGACGCGGACCATGCTTTTGGAGAAAGTCTGGAATTATCACTTTGATCCCCAGACGAATGTCATCGACGTGCATATTTCGCGTTTGCGCGCCAAGATTGATAAAGAATTCGAGCACCAACTCTTGCAGACGGTACGCGGCGCGGGTTACTGCCTGCAGGCATGAAATCAGGCCCATTTGCGTTTGTCCGAACGACAACGTTTCGGCTAGCGCTTGTATACTCCATTTTGTTCGCGCTGTTTTCAGCCGGACTCCTCGCCTATTTGTTTCAGGCGACCGTGGGGGCCATGCGATCTGAATCCAAGGCTCGACTTGAGGCTGAGTTCCGCACGCTCGCCGTGGCTTGGAATACCGGCGGACCAACGCGTTTAGAGCAGTCGCTGCTAGAACGCGTGCTCGTCGATTTGCGCGATTTTACCTATCAGTTCGAAGACTCAAGCGGACGCACAATCGTTGGCGATATGCCGCGTATGCCGGTTGAGCCGGAACCCGACCTTGGCGTCGTTCGGGATGTGATTTTTGAAATCGAGCGCCCCGGCGCCGGCGGTGGTGCAACGGTGACACCGATCGAGGCGCGCATTGTGCGTCTTGGCGATGGCAGCATACTACTCGTCGGGATCAAACTCGATGAGCGGATCCGGCAAGTCGGGCGGATTAGCCGAGTGGTTGCAACCGCAGCGCCGATCGGGTTTGTGCTGGCGCTACTCGGGGGTTTCTTTAGTGCCCGCTATGCGGCGCATCGGGCTGAGAGCCTAACGCGCACCGCCGAGGGCGTGATGTCCGGTGATCTCTCTTTACGCGCGCCGGTTGGGGCATCGGGCGATGAGTTCGATCGCTTAGCAGAACAATTGAACGCAATGTTGGCGAAGCTCGAAACGCTCATGGCCGCCACGCGTCATGCCGGGGATTCCATCGCCCACGATTTGCGCTCGCCCCTGTCGCGCTTGCGCAATCAGCTTGAAGCCCGTTTGCGCGGGCCGATTGATGAGGTCTCCGCCCGCGAAACCTTGGCCGAGACGGTGGAGGAAGTGGACCGTGTGTTGGCAACGTTTAACGCCATATTGCGCCTCTCGCGGGTCAATGCGGGTGCGGAGGGAAAACTTTTACCGCTCGACCTGACAGATTTGTGCCGAGAATTAGCGGACCTGTTTGAACCCGCCTGCGAGGAAGCCGGGATCGCCTTCTCAGCTGAGATTAGCGATGGACTGAAACTCGCAGGTGACGAAGCCCTGCTCGCCCAAGCGGTGTCCAATCTGCTCGACAACGCTGTGAAGTATACGCCCGAGGGGAAATCCATTTCCTTTATAGCCAAGCGCGCCGACAAGCAGATTGAGATCACTATCGCCGATACGGGCCCTGGCATTCCGGATGCAGATCTTGATCGGGTGAAAGAGCGCTTCATACGCCTTGATGAAGCGCGAACGCAGCCCGGTTCGGGCCTCGGCCTGGCGCTGGTCGATGCCGTTGCTGAACTCCATGCAGGTGCGCTTGTTTTGACTGGTGGGTCCGATGGAGTCGGGTTAAGCGCCACTCTGTCTTTGCCAGCGAAGAAATAGAGGGTGCCGTGCTGCAAGTCTCTGCATTATCGTCGGACCCCCAAGCGGCGATTGAAATCGCCGCTCAGCATGCGCCATATCTCTCAAGCCTCGTAAAGCGGACCACGCAAGCGGATGCGCCGGAGTCGCTATTACAAGAGGCTCATGCGCTCTGCGACGCGGTAATACTGGGTGAAACAGACCCAAAATCTGCCTTACGCCAAGCCAAACTGCGCGCGCATCTCGCTATCACCGCAATGGACGTTAGCGGCCATTCATCGGTCCCAGAAACAACTGAAATGATCACCCGGTTCGCCGATGCAGCCACCACAGCGGCGCTCTGCGCAGCGCGGCGCGACCTGGATGCCGAAGGCGCTGGCCTGTTCATTGTGGCGCTCGGAAAAATGGGTGCGTTCGAGCTAAACTATTCGAGCGATATTGATATCGCTGCCTTTTATGATCCGGACCTTTTTCAAGCTGGACCGCGGGGGCTCGACGACACGGCGGTTCGGATCATCCGCCGCATGATTGGGTATTTGAGCGACCGCACACCCGACGGATATGTGTTTCGCACAGACTTACGGCTTCGTCCTGATCCCAGCTCGACGCCGCTCGCCGTGTCCACCCGCCGTGCGGCGCTTTACTATGAAAGTGTTGGCCAGAATTGGGAGCGCATGGTCTGGATCAAAGGCCGCATCGCAGCGGGAGACCATGCGGCCGGTGAGCGGTTTGTAAGCGCGCTGGACCCGTTCATTTGGCGCCGACACTTGGACTATTGGGCGATCGCCGACGTGCACGCGATCAAGAATATGATCAATTCCAAGGTCGGGGAGATATCGCTCTCAGATCCCGCCGCCGACTTAAAGCTGGGTCCAGGGGGCATTCGTGAAATTGAGTTTTTCGTCCAGACTCAACAAATCATCTTTGGTGGGCGTCACCCGGACTTGCGGGTGCGCGGCACGCTAGAAGGCTTGCAACGATTGGTGGCCTTGGGCACCGTCACTTCGGAAACCGCGCGCGAGCTAAGTGAGGCGTATTTGGCGCTTAGAGCCGTTGAGCACCGGATCCAAATGATCGATGATGAGCAGACGCATACGCTGCCGGACTTTGATGCGAAGCGTGAACACGTTGCGGCGCTCTGCGGTTACAACGACTTACAGCAATTCGATGCTGATATCGCAGCGACACGACGCTGTGTGAATGCGCACTTTCACGCGTTGTTTGCGGACGAGGCGCGCCGTCATGCCAAGGCGGTGGAGGGAAATTTGGTGTTTACCGGCGTCGATGACGACCCCGCCACCATCGAAACATTACGCCATCTCGGATTTAAAGCGCCGTCGGAAACGATTGAACGCGTTCGCCATTGGCATCGTGGTCGAACGCCGGCGACACGCACAACCCGTGGCCGCGAATTGTTGACTGCGATTTTGCCAGACCTCCTCGCCGCCATGGGGCGGACAGGAGAGGCGGACGAGGCGTTTCGGCGGTTTAGCCGGTTTTTTGAGGGCTTGCGGTCTGGCGTGCAGGTGCTTGCTATGCTGGTGGCCAATACCGATCTCATGGAAGACCTGGTGACCACGCTGGCTCTGGCCCCACGGATCGCAGATATCTTAGCTCGGCGGCCAGGTTTGCTTGAAGCCTTGGTCTCGACTGGCGATCGCAAACCCGAGCCAACCCTGACGCCCGGGATGGATTTCGAGACGCTCATGAACACGGTCCGGCACTGGCATGGCGAGCGCGCTTTCCTGACCGGTCATCAACTCTTGCATGGCCAAATACACGCCGTGGATGCGGCGGCGGATTGGAGTGCGCTCGCCGATACCAGCGTTGAGCTGATGGCCGCCGCAGCCGAGGCCGAGACGCAGCGTCGATTTGGTCCAGCCCCAGGGCAATGGCTCGTAGTTGGGCTGGGCAAACTGGGCGGGCGTGAAATGACCGCTGGATCGGATCTCGACATTTTGGTGATTTATGAGCCTGCACCAGGGGCGGAGAATGTCCAGGCGTGGTTCACGCGCTTTACGCAAAGACTCATCGCCGGATTATCGGCGGAAACGGCCGAGGGTTTCCTTTATGAGGTCGACATGCGGTTGAGGCCGTCGGGGCGCGCTGGCCCTGTCGCAACATCAATCAAAGCGTTTGAGTCTTATCATGGCCGCGATGCATGGACGTGGGAACACATGGCCTTGACCCGATTGCGTTCAATCTCTGGCTCATCCGAGCTTGCGGCGCGCGTCACGGCGATTGCAGAACAAGCGATCCAGGTCGGGGATGCCGGCACGCGCACGGATGATATTCTCGAGATGCGAAAACGTCTGTTTCGCGACAAGCCAGCGGCGGGCGATTGGGACCTCAAAATGCGCGCGGGCGGTCTCATCGATATCGAATTCATCACTCAGCATGCCATTCTCACAGCGCAGATAGCCCAATCGCTTTGTCCAGAGCTGCGCGCGGCTCATCAACAGCTTCGGGATTCGGGTGTGTGGACGGCAGATGAGTATGACGTCATCGCGCAAGCTTTTTCGCTGTTGCAATCTTTGCAGCAGGTTCAACGTGTCGCGCATGCGGGGGCTATGGTGGAAGCAGATCTGTCAATCGCGCTGAAAGACCGTCTCTGTCGGGCCACCGGATGCGATGGCTTTGACGCCCTTTCGGAGCGCCTGAAACAGACCTGCCAAGACGTTTCCGCCGTCTTCTGCAAAAAAATCGGCAACCCAGCGACGGAGACGCGTGGGTCAAGCGTTTGATCTTTGAGTTCAAAAAGAAAGGACTTGAAGTCATGAAAAAACTCACGATAGCGGCTCTGGTGTCCCTTGGACTGGGCGCTGCAGCGTTTTCCGCCCTCGCTGATGACCGTCGCGGTATTGGCATGTTTGAGCGAGCTGATTTGAACGCTGATGGCAATGTTTCTAAGGACGAGATCGCAACCCAGCGTGCTGAGCGCTTTGCCTCAGCTGATACGAGCGGTGATAATTTGGTCTCTCCGGAAGAGTTCGAAGCCTTTGCAATAGCTGAGCGCGAGCAGCGTGCAGCAGAACGCCGGGCGCGCCAGTTTGCAAACCTCGATACCAATGGCGACGGCCTGCTGACAGCTGAAGAGCATGCCAGCGCCGGTGCCGACCGAATGGACAAGATGTTTGATCGGATCGATGCGGATGGCGATGGTGTGATCAGCGACGCCGAACGCGACGCCGCCGCCGAAAAAATGCGTGAGCGACGCGGCAAACGCGGCATGGGCCGACGAGGTTAGCATTGATTGCGCGGGGTTTTGATGTCTCCCACGCACGATCTGGACAAGCGCGAGCACACCTCCCACTCGCGCTTGTTCAAGAATCCGATAGATTGATTGCGTGTCCGGTATCAGCGAGCTTGACCAGATTACCCGTGCTGCAAACGGGGACAGAGCCGCGCAAGCAGCCCTGGTCAATCGCAATATGCCAATCGTCTTTCGGGTCGCCTACCGGATGCTTCAGGATCGCGCCGAGGCAGAAGACGTGACTCAGGAAACCTTCCTACGCGCCTGGAACGTGTTGCCGAATTGGCAGCCGAAAGCCAAATTTTCGACCTGGGCTTGCACGGTCGCGACCAATCTTTGTCGAGATCGACTGCGCAAGAAGAAACCCGTGCTTATGGATGAATTGCCAGAGCGGGTCGACACGGCGTTACGTCCTGAAGAGGCGCTCGCTTCGCAGCAGGCACAGGCCAGCATCGAGGCAAAGATCGCCGCCCTTCCGGATCGACAACGCGAAGCGCTCAGTCTTTGCGCTTTGGAAGGAATGAGCAATATAGAAGCCGCCGCAGTGATGGATGTGAGCGTTCGAGCTTTGGAGAGCCTTTTGGCGCGTGCGCGCCGCACCCTCAGGGCAAGTTTGGCTGGAGAGAGATGATGACAGTTGAGCCAATCAGTATCGACCGCGTGCTCGAATTGATCGAGACCTATGGGGGTGCTCCTGAGGCCTGGCCCGAAGATGAGCGCGCCGCCGCGATCAGGTGCTTGACCGCGAATCCGAAGCGGTTCGAAGCGGCACTTGCTCAAGCCCGCATGCTGGATGAGGCCTTAAGCGCCCGTATCGATCCCGAACCGAGCGCTGCGCTGGCTGAACACATTCTCGCGGCCGCCCCAAAACACCAAGCCGCGTCAACGGGGATCTGGGGCAAATTTGCCCAGCACATCTTCCCACAAGGCGCCCGCTGGCCAGCGGGCGCAGCCCTGACGAGTTTGCTGATGGGACTGGTCGGCGGCTATGCTTATGCTTCGACGGGGGCGGGCTATGATCAAGTCGATAGCGCTTACTATGCCGCCTTTGGGTTTGAGAACACGGAAACCTGGATTGAAGCGGAGTAGGGCATGAGCGAGCGCACGACATCCCGGCTTCCTGTTTGGCTGATTGTTTCCATCGTTGCCAATGCACTGCTGATCGGATTGCTGATTGGCGGTGGGATGGGGCAGCGTCGTGCTGGACCACCGCCAAATGCCCTCATCGGCGGTGAGCAAACATTGATGCGCGGGATTGATCGCAGCGTGCCCGACGAGCAGCGTCGTGCGGTGCGCAAAGCCTTTCGGCGCGCATTTGTCGACTCGCGCCAAGAACGCTTGCGGGTTCAATCCGCCCGGCGCAACCTGAACCGCCTGCTCGGTGCGGAGACCTTTGACGCAGAGGCGGTGAGGGATGGATTCGCTGAGCTGCGAGCGGCAGATAATGCGATGAAGGCGCGCATGCACGACGTCCTGGCCGAGCAGTTTGGCGCGCTCACCCCCGAACAGCGCCAAGCCGTATTGCGCGACAATCGCCGCGGCGGTGAGCGTCCGCGGTTTCGTGATCGCGACCGAGAGCGCTAAGCCAGCTAAGCTTTTGACTTGTGGGCAAGCGCGGCGGCGTTCGCCTCCCAATTCTGGCCGTCAAAGGCCTTGATCACGGGATTTAGCGCCATCCAATTGTCGATGCACCGCCAGGTGACAGCATATCCATCTGGATTGGACCGCGGCACGTAGAAACTCTTCACACCGCAATGCTTGCAAAATAAATGCTGCGCCTGGCCGGTATTGAACCGATACTCCGTCAACGCCTCTTGGCCACGGATCAGGCGAAAACAAGAGGCCGGAACGATGACGTGTAAGTTGCCGCTCATCGCGCAGATCGAGCAATTGCAGTCTTCGACATCGAAGACCGAGGGCAGGTCCACTTCAAACCGTACCTTTTGGCAATGGCATCCGCCCATATGCGTCGTGCGTTGAGACATGGGCATCGCCTTAGCCAGGTTGCGATGCGACCGCAATAGATTTGGCTCAACCAACCCAGAAAGGTGGACGCCGATGTGCCCAAGGTGCGGCGCGTTCCAATTGCCCAGCGAGCTGGTACAAGGCCCATTCTTCGCCGCAGCGCGCGCCGAACATCATGCCAATCGGCAAATTCTCATCTGTCCAATGCAACGGCACAGACATGGCCGGCGACCCGGCTTGGTTGGAAATGGCGCACCAAGGGGCAAATGTCGTCACCGCTTCGGTATAAGCATCAACATCGTCCGGGTTGAGCGATAGAACGCCGATTTTGTCAGGGACCCGCGAGATGGTCGGCGAGAGCACCATGTCATATCCGCCATCGACCAAGAACCGGTCATAAACCAAACCGGCGGTGATCGAGGCTTGCGTGGCTTTCATCAGCTCTTTAATCGGGATGCTATTGCCAAATTCGACAAACCGCGCCGTCACCGGCTCCATATCTTCTGGACCCAGCGTGCGGCCGAGCGCCTCACCGCGGGCTTCCATAACCATCGCGATCGCGGCGGAGACGGTGGCGATTAAGCTTTTGCCAAGGGCCTCACCATCTAAGTCTGGTCCGGCCTCTTCAACATGGTGCCCGAGCGCTT
This sequence comes from Pseudomonadota bacterium, assembly GCA_038531165.1. Lineage (GTDB taxonomy): Bacteria > Pseudomonadota > Alphaproteobacteria > Caulobacterales > Hyphomonadaceae > Henriciella. Next base: position 257,472 of record JBCBBZ010000004.1, on the reverse strand, counting down.
CCAAAAGTTTTCGCGTCGCGTCCAAACCGGCTTGGGCGTCCACACTCGGGCGGGTGCCGTTTGGGGCCGTTGTCCAGAGCGCGATTTTGAGGGGTTTTGGGTCACTGTCTAAGGCGCTCAAAAACGTGCTGTCTGGCGCTGGCGCGACATAGCGCGCCCCCGTTTCGCGGCCATGCGTGACATCTAGAAGCGCGGCATTGTCGCGAACGCTCCGCGACACGGCATGGACCGTCGATTGCCCATTCCAACCTTCTGTCGTTGCCGGTCCCATTGGTGTCCGCCCACGCGAAGGTTTCATCCCAAACAGACCGGTACAGCCCGCTGGAATGCGGATCGACCCGCCGCCATCGCTGGCATGCGCGAGGGGAATAATGCCAGTGGCAACCACGGAACTGGCGCCACCCGAGGACCCCCCAGAGGTGCGGCTAAGATCCCAAGGATTGCGGGTGGCCCCGTAGAGCAAGCTCTCGGTTGTGGTTGTCAAACCGAACTCGGGGCTCGTGGTTTGTCCAAACAGCGCGAACCCAGCGGCTTTGTAACGCGTGCATAGAACGCTGTCTTGCTCGGCGATATTGCCTTTAAAGGCAAGCGAGCCGTTGGTGATGGGTTGGCCTTTGATCTCAAACCCTAGATCCTTGACGGCCATTGGCACGCCGTGAAACGGGCCTTCGGGGAGGCCGTCAGCAATTTGACCTTCTGCCACCTCCGGGAACATCGCCGAGAAACAGTTCAACTCTTTCTGAGCGGCCTGCGATCGGCTGACCGCTTCGCTGAGCAATTCGCTGGCACTGACATCCCCTTTGCGGACCAGTTCGGCGAGACCCATTGCGTCATACTCAGCATAGTTTTCCATTCTTCCCTCCACTGTGTTTGGTGCAGGATGGACTGGAATACTGCGCTTGAAAAGCCTCTCGCGAGATCAGGTTTTCTTAAAAACAAGCTTGGTCCACTCAACGCCGATCGCGCGGTTTTCCGCGGCGATGGAAGCGCTGCGGTCTTCCATTCGGTTGATCAGACCGTGTTCGTGGGCGAGCGTAATTGTTTCTTTGCCAGAAACATCAAACATCCGGCGCCCTTTTGGGATCGGGCCGTGGCGCAAGCTCATCGCCAACCGGCCGCCTGATTTCAGCAGGCCTGCAAGACTCGCCATGCCGAGCTTGCGCTCAGCGGCATCCAAATGCATCCAAACCGCATGCAGCAAGACCAGATCGAAGGTCTGTTTGCGCGCGCGCAATCGCGGAAGGCCAGGGAGGGCGTCATCCACCCAGGTGATGTTCGGATCTGGATGCAGCTGCGCCGCACGGGTGCGCAGAACATCTGTTGGCTCGGCCGCGACAACGCGGTGACCAAGCGCGGCAAACCAAGCCGCATCACGCCCTGTTCCGGCACCAATGTCTAATATGTCTGCAGGCGGGTCCGGGAAAAAGTCTGCCCACGGCGCATGAATGTCGGCCGGATCACGCGCTTCATATCGGATAAACAAATCGTCTGCTTCTTCAGCATAGCCAGCGTTTGAGGGCAGCTTGCTCATTCCGCAGCTTGTACCCCTTCATCGCCGCCCAGCAGTTCGAGCATCGCCACAGCGCTGTCGGCAATCACGGTGCCGGGCGGAAAGATGGCCGCCGCGCCGGCGGTGCGCAGCGCTTCAAAATCCTGTGGTGGGATAACCCCGCCGACAATGATTTGGGTGGCGGCCGCGCCTTCATTCCCAAGCGCGCGTCGAAGCTCCGGAACGAGCGTTAAATGGCCCGCCGCAAGCGAAGAGGCCGCGACAATATCAACGCCCGCAGCACGCGCATCCTTTGCGGCTTCTTCCGGCGTTTGGAACAGCGGTCCGATTTCGACGTCCCAGCCGAGATCCATAAGGGCCGAGGCGACCACTTTTTGTCCGCGGTCATGCCCATCTTGTCCCATTTTCGCGATATAGATTTTTGGGCGTCGACCATGCTTGGTTTCGAAGGCTTCGGCCAAGTCCATCGCTTGTTGGGCGCGGTCCGTGGCTTCAACGCCGGCGCCATAGACCCCTTTGATCGACCGTATGACCGCCTTATGGCGCCCTTGGCTGCGCTCGACCGCTTCTGATATTTCACCGACGGTTGCTTTCGCCCGCGCCGCGTCGACGGCGAGCGCCAGGAGATTGCCGTCGGCGCTCGAGGCGGCATTGGCGATGGCATCCAGCTTGGCCGTCACCTCGGCTGGGTCGCGGTCGGATTTCAATCGGGCCAGCTTATCGAGCTGCATGCGGCGCACGGTGGCATTGTCGACTTTCAAGACAGGCACGTCTTCGTCCTCGTCCAGAAGGAACTTATTGACGCCAAGGACGGTTTGCTCGCCACTATCAATGCGCGCTTGCGTGTGTGCGGCGGCCTCTTCAATCCGCAGTTTGGGAATGCCTTCCTCAATCGCTTTCGCCATGCCGCCTAGATTTTCGACCTCCGCGATGTGTTCGAGCGCTTTGGCTGCTAAATCATGCGTCAAGCGTTCGACATAGTAAGATCCGCCCCAAGGATCGATGGTCTGCGCGGCGCCTGCTTCTTGCTGTAAGAAGAGTTGTGTGTTGCGGGCAATCCGAGCTGAAAAATCCGTGGGAAGCGCCAAGGCCTCATCGAAGGAATTGGTGTGCAGGCTTTGGGTTTGTCCGCCCGCCGCTGCGATCGCTTCGAGGCAGGTTCGGATCACATTATTGTAGACATCTTGCGCCGTCAGCGACCAACCCGAGGTCTGGCAATGGGTTCGCAGAGACGTTGATTTGGGGTTTTTCGGGGCGAATTTCTCCTGCACCAATTTCGCCCAAATCAAGCGCGCGGCGCGCATTTTAGCGATTTCCATGAACGTGTTCATGCCGATCGCCCAGAAAAAGCTGAGCCGGGGTGCGAAGGCATCGACGTCCAGCCCAGCATCGACGCCGGCGCGGATATACTCAATTCCGTCGGCAATGGTATAGGCGAGTTCAAGATCCGCCGTCGCGCCCGCCTCTTGCATATGATAGCCGGAAATCGAAATCGAGTTGAACTTCGGCATGTTTTGCGAGGTGTACGCAAAAATGTCCGAGATGATCCGCATGCTCGGTTTTGGCGGGTAGATATAGGTGTTGCGGACCATGAATTCCTTCAGAATGTCATTCTGAATGGTGCCGGCGAGCTTTTCTGGGCCGACGCCTTGCTCTTCGGCAGCAACAATGTAGAGCGCCATGATCGGCAAGACGGCGCCATTCATCGTCATCGAAACGGACATCTGATCCAGCGGAATGCCGGAAAACAAAGTCCGCATGTCATAGATACTATCGATGGCGACGCCCGCCATGCCAACATCGCCGCTGACCCGGACATGATCGCTGTCATAACCGCGATGGGTGGCCAGGTCGAAGGCGACCGACAGACCCTTTTGGCCGGCTGCGAGGTTGCGCCGATAAAAGGCGTTTGAGTCTTCGGCCGTTGAAAAGCCGGCATATTGGCGAATGGTCCAGGGCCGCTGCGTGTACATGGTCGGGTAGGGACCGCGGCCAAACGGGGCAAGGCCCGGATAATCATCGAGAAAGTCGAGCCCTCGCGTGTCCGCGCCGGAATAAGCCGAGGCCAGCATAATGCCTTCGGGTGTGGTCAGCGTGCGCGGGCGTGCCGAAGGGTCGTCTGCTGGCAGATCCCCAAGCTCAAGCGTAGCGAAATCTGGGAACATCGTCATCTTACTGCACTCCCAACTCGGCCAGCGCGACGGTCAGCTCATGCACCATGTCACAGCCGACAAAAATGTGCCGATCGATCAAAGGTGCTTCGAATTTGCCCGCGAGCCAGAGCGCGGCCAGACCGGCTTGTTTCAGCGCTTTTGCGGTGGCGTCTGCGTCTTCCCCATAGCGCTTATCAGCGCCGCACAGAACGGCGATCTGGCAACCGCTTGCTTTCAGAGCTGCCACACGCTCAGCATCACTCTTGGGCGGGACTGGGGGGATCTTGGCTTCTATCCCACCAGCGGCGAAGAAGTTTCGAGCAAAGTCCGCCCGTGCCGTGTGTTCGGCAAGTGGTCCGAGCGTGGCGAGAAAAATCTTTGGCCGGGCGCCGGTCTCTTTAAAGAAGGCCTCGGATCGGTCGCGCAAGGCTTCAAATGGCGCGGCGATATGCATCGGCTCAAGCGGTTCGGCAAGCGTATCATCGCCGACCGTAACCGAAAGCTCCGGCAGCAGCGTCGCCAGGGCCTGCGTGTCGGTCTGATCTTCCGGCGACGGTGGGTCCACCACCGCAATGGGGGCGGTGATCTCGTCGAGCAATGGATACTCACTCACACCCGTGACCGGCACTTTTCGACGGGCGGCATCGTTGACCAGAGCGTCGCGCTTTTTCGCAATGCGGGTTTGGACATGTCCCGATACCAGGCTCTCCACCAGACCGCCTTCGCGTTCAATCTGTTGAAATTCAGCCCATGCCGCTTGTGCGAGATCTTCTGCAAACCGCTCCGTGAACCAGGCGCCGCCGCTTGGGTCAGCAACCCGCCCGAGACCGCTTTCTTCCATCGCCATGATTTGGGTGTTGCGAGCGATCCTTCGACCGAGCTCCTCGGGAACGCCAAAGCGCTCATTAAACGCTCGCACGGTAATGATGTCGGCACCGCCAGAAGCGGCGGCAAAACAGGCGGCGGTGCCCCGCAACATGTTCACCCATGCGTCGTATCGGGTGAGCATGCGAGCACTCGTCACGGCGTGCAGCATCATCGGCTGCGCGGGCAGATTGAGGGCGGCTTGAACCTGCGCCCAGAGACGACGGGCAGCGCGCAGTTTGGCGATCCCGATGCCATAATTGGCGTCGACCGCGAGTTTGAACACAAGCTGCTGCGCGGCGATCTTTGGCGAGAGAGTTTGTGCGTCGAGGCGGCGCAACGTGTCGACACCGTCGGCAATCAAGATGGCCAGTTCCTGCGCCTCGCTGGCGCCGGCTTCATGCGCAATACGACCATCTGCGACAAGGCTCGTGGCGTGTGGGAAAGATGTCGCTAAAGTCTCTACAAGTGCGGCGCAGGTTTTCATCGCGGCGTCAATTCCGCCTGCGACGCGGCCTGTCCGCATCAATTCGCGCACCGGGGATATATTGAAGGCAAGCTTCTGCGATGCTGGCTGATCTTGTCGCTGCGCCCACAGCGCCAGCAACGCGGCTTCCGCAGCGCCAGATCCGGCGCCGCGGGGCTCGAGACCAATGGCTGCGATATCCGCGCGGATCCCGTCGAGCACTATGGTCAGCTGATCTAGATTGCTGACCACGCACCCCGCTTGGCCAGAGCTGTCAATCGCCAAGTCGATAGAGGTCACACCGCGTTCTAGGTCGCGGAGAATTTCGTCTCGCGTCACAGATGGATCGGGATGCGCAAAGGATTGGCGGATGTCCCACGGCAGATATGGATCGGGTGCCGCCGTTTTCCCGCGAAGAAACGGGGCCTCACCTGGCGTGCCGCGCAGATCCTGCCCGCTGGCAAAATCGGTTTCGCGATAGAGCGGTCGGATTTTCAGCTCATCGCGGGTCGTACGGGTGATTCTTGCGAGGGGTCCCCCTTTGAGGGCTTTCTCGACAGCGGCAAGCCAGTCCGCTTCGGTGGCTTCATCAAACCCACTCGACAATGACAATATGCCATCGGCCATTCTCAGAAATCCTCACGCATGACTCAGCGTCGATGTGGATCAATGCGGGCCCTCTGGCAAGCTTTACGCTACGGGAATATGCCCCTCGGCCAACCGTGCTTTCGCATGGGGAGGGCTTGCCTATTGGCACTTGGGTGCTACCTCAACGCTGACGTAAACGGAAACTTCTGAGAGACTACATATGGCGTTACCTCCCGTCCTGCAAAACCTACGTATCCCGGTTATCGGCAGCCCACTCTTTATCATCTCCAATCCCGATTTGGTGATTGCTCAGTGTAAAGCTGGGGTCATCGGCTCGTTCCCGGCGCTGAATGCACGCCCAGAATCGCAATTGGATGAATGGCTCGACCGGATCACGACTGAGCTGGCGGAATATGATGCGAAGAACCCTGACCGTCCCTCCGCACCATATGCGGTCAATCAAATCGTGCACAAAACCAATAATCGTCTCGAGCATGATGTTGAGATGTGTGTGAAGTATAAAGTGCCCGTAGTGATCACTTCGCTTGGCGCGCGCGTCGAAGTGAATGACGCCATCCATTCTTATGGCGGCATCGTGCTGCATGATATTATCAATACGATTTTCGCGCGCAAAGCGTTGGAGAAAGGCGCTGACGGCCTCATCGCCGTGGCGGCCGGTGCTGGCGGACATGCTGGGACGATCTCGCCGCTCGCCCTGATCCAGGACATTCGCGAGTTCTTTGATGGCCCATTGGCGCTGTCAGGCGCGATGGCGAATGGCGGCGCAGTCGCTGCCGCGCAGGCCATGGGGGCGGATCTCGGCTATATCGGCTCGGCCTTCATTTCTTGTCATGAAGCAAACGCGGTTGATGGCTATAAAGACATGATCGTCGACAGCGATGCGAAGGATATCATTTACTCCAACCTCTTTACCGGTGTGCATGGCAATTACCTCGCGCCATCTGTGGCGCAGGCCGGCCTGGACCCGAACAATCTGCCTGAGAGCGACCCAAGTGCGATGAATTTCGGATCAGGTGGCAATCAGAAGTCAAAAGCATGGCGGGATATCTGGGGCTGCGGGCAGGGGATTGGCGCTGTCAAATCCCGGATGAGTACGGCAGAGTATGTCGACAAGCTCGAAGCCGAATATCTCGCCGCCATCGACGCGCTGCAGAACCACCGCGCCTTCAGCTTGGCAACCGCATCGGCTTAGCTCCACGCGCGATCCGACCGCTAAAAGGATGATCTAGCTTGAGCCGCTCAGCAGGCTCGAGGTCATCCTTTGTTGTTTCATTCCACCAAACAAGCGGCGCGCGCGTTGGGATCGGCCTGGTACTGGCCGAATTTCTCACTCTCAGAATTGTCATGCAGGTGCGCCGGGCGTTTCTGCGCTGGTGCCTATTGGCACAGCCCGTCATTTCTCGACGGCTTACAAAGCCTGCGTGACCGCATCGGTGCGCCGCTGCGGCTTAGCTCGGCGCATCGGTGCCCACAATGGAATGCCTGGGTCGGCGGCGCGCCGCTCTCGCAACATAAATCCATGGCTGTGGACATTTTGATCACCGCGCACGATCGCCACGAACTATTGCATCACGCGCGCGCAATCGGGTTTACCGGCTTCGGCTTAGCCAAGTCATTTCTGCATTTGGATCAGCGGATTGAGCCTGCCATGTGGTATTACAAAGGGAGCCGTGAACTATGGCAGACATCATAGGGTTGGCGGCGAGCGCAGCCAGTGGCGGCATGTTTGGGCTGTTGGGCACTGCCCTTGGCCGGATCGCCAGCATGTTCGAACGTCGGCAAAATATGGCGCATGAGGCGCGGCGCTGGCAACACGAATTGCAATTGCTCGAGCTGCAACAATCTGCGGCGCAACAAGAGACGGAAGCTGAGCTGCAAATCTCGCAAACCGAAGCGAGTTGGGCAGGCTTGCAGGCAAGCCTTGCCGCCGATGCCGCGATTGCAGCGAGCTATCGGTGGGTGGATGCTGTTCGCGGCTTAACCCGGCCTTTGCTCACGGTGCTGCTTTGGATGATTACAGCCGCAATCTGGGCATTTGCCGACGCCGCAGACCGATCCAGCATTGTCGAAACGGCGACGTTCGCGGCCACCGCGGCGACCCTGTGGTGGTTTGGCGATCGTAGCCAACGCGCCCCAAGCTCAGGGGTTTGACCCTCAGACACGCGTTGACGCCTTTCGCGCGGATCGGCAATTTTGCCCTATGCGCATCGTCGTCATCCTCAGTATCTTATCCATTGCGGCGTGTGGAAACCGGGCGCAAATCCCGATGCCGGAAAACCTTTGTGAGCAAGCCGGTGCAAGGTGCGTCAGTGCACCTGTACGTGATGTTCTCGCCGTCGATGGTGACACATTCGAGTTACAGCGCTTAACCGATCGTGGGGCTGAGCGGGTCCGGCTGCGCTTGATCGGATGGGACAGTCCAGAAACTGGGAGCAGCGCTGGATGCCCAGATGAAGATGCGCTGGGACAACAGGTTGAAACACGGGCGAGAGCCTTATTCTCGCAGGCGCAGACGCTAACGTTCAAACCAGAAGGCGTTGATCGGTTTGGGCGCACGCGCGCGCATGTCTATTTAGATGGCGTGCATGTCGGTTGGCTCCTGGCCCAAGATGGACTGTCGAAACCGTGGCCGAGCGAAACCGTAAAACCAACATGGTGCGGGTCTGATTAAGCTTGGTCGCAAGCGTCAGACTGCGGCAGCTGGTCTCGCTCGTCGGGCCGTGATTTCGAATTAGGTCGGGTGCTCGCAAGCGATATCTGGAGCCGTCGATTTCTAACCTCATTCTCATTCTAGGCGATCAATTGTCGCCGAACATCGCCGCCCTTCGCGACGCTGATCCAGCCAGGGATCGCGTGCTGATGGCCGAGGTTCAGGAAGAAGCGACGTATGTTCGACACCATAAAAAGAAAATCGCGTTTTTGTTCTCAGCGATGCGGCACTTCGCAAAAGACTTGCGTGCCGACGGTTGGACCGTCGATTATGTGTCGCTCGATGATCCCGACAATACTGGCAACTTTAGCGGAGAAGTCGAACGTTTCGCGGCCGCGCAAGATCCCGATGCGATCATTGTGACAGAGCCCGGCGAATGGCGCGTGCGCTGTGCAATTGAGGACTGGCAAAAAGCGTTCGATTGTCCCGTGGAAATTCGCGCGGATGATCGTTTCATCGCGACGCATGATGAGTTTCAGACCTGGGCGGAGGGTCGCAAACAGCTGCGCATGGAATATTTCTATCGCGAGATGCGGCGGAAGACGGGCCTTCTGATGGATGGCGACGATCCGGAAGGCGGCAAATGGAATTATGACGCTGACAACCGAAAGCCGGCAAAAGCTGACTTGTTCATGCCGACGCCTTTGCAAATCGCCCCGGATGAGATCACGCAATCGGTGTTGGACCTCGTTGCCGACCGGTTTGACGATCATTTCGGTGATCTCACACCGTTCTGGTTCGGCGTCACGCGGGCGCATGCTGAGGCCGCGGTCGATCATTTTATCGAACATGCGCTGGCCCGCTTCGGGGATTATCAAGATGCGATGCTCGAGGGCGAAAAATTCCTCTATCACTCCCTTTTAGGGCTCTACATCAATGCCGGTCTGCTAGATCCGCTGGACGTCTGTCGGCGCGTGGAGGCGGCTTATCAGGACGGTGCTGCGCCGCTCAATGCTGCGGAAGGGTTTATCCGTCAGATTATCGGATGGCGGGAGTTTGTGCGGGGCATTTATTGGCTCAAAATGCCGGACTATGTGGACGAGAATTTCTTTGGAAACACCCGCGCGCTGCCCGAGTTTTATTGGACGGGGGACACCGAAATGGCGTGTCTGAAAGCGGCCATCACGCAGACCAAAGAAGAAGCTTACGCGCATCACATCCAGCGACTGATGGTGACCGGCAATTTCGCCCTGCTCGCCGGGATCGACCCGAAACAGGTCCATGAATGGTACCTGGCGGTCTATGCTGACGCATATGAATGGGTGGAACTGCCGAACACGCTTGGCATGAGCCAGTTTGGCGATGGCGGCGTGCTCGGCTCAAAGCCATATGCCTCGTCGGGCAATTACATCAATAAAATGTCGGATCACTGCAAAGCGTGCGCTTATGATGTGAAGCAGAAGACCGGTTCTGGGGCTTGCCCGTTCAACCCGCTCTATTGGGATTTCCTCCACCGCAATCGCGATCAGTTAGCGGGCAATCCGCGAATGGCGCAGATGTATCGGACATGGGATCGGATGAGTGAGGATAAGCGAGCCGAATATCTCGACAGCGCGCGCGACGTGTTGGCCCAGCTTTAGCCGCGGCGAGCGCGCTTACTCCGCGATGTCTTCCAGCGCGCGGTGAATGTGGCTCACCACCACCGACCCTTGGCCGACCGCAGAGGCGACGCGCTTAACCGACCCCATGCGGACATCTCCGACCGCATAGACGCGTGGCCAACTGGTTTCATATTCCGTCGGCATACGGTCAATCGACCAACCCGCCTTGACCAAATCGAGGTTTTCCAAGTCCGCGCCAGTGCGCACAAAGCCTGTTTTGTCGCATGCCATGTTTTCCGGCAGCCACCCCGTAAACGGCTTCGCGCCGACAAATAGGAACACAAATGGAATGGCGCAGTGTTGTGACTCTCCGCTCGTTTTGTCGCGCTGCGTAATCGAGACGAGCCGATCATCGTCCGGGCTGGCCCCGTCGACCCCGTGCAGTGCCGTGATCTCCGTCTCCGGATGGAGAAAAATGTTCGGTGTTTCTTCGAGCCGCTTCACCAAATACTCTGACATCGTATCGCGGATATTGGCGCGGCGGTAGAGCACATGCACTTTCGCAGCGGAGGTGGCAAGGAAGACCGCGCCTTGGCCGGCAGAGTTACCAGCACCGACCACCGCGACCTCTGACCCGCTGCACAATTGCGCCTCCATCGGCGTGGCGCCGTAATAGATCCCGCGCCCCTCGAATTGTTCGATATTGTCAAGCGGTAGGCGTTGATATTGCGCGCCAGTGGCAATCACGATCGCTTTTCCGTCGACTTCGCGTCCGTCTGAAAGCGTAACACAAAAGCCGTTTCCGTCTCTTTCCAGCGCTGAGGCTTTGACCGGGGCGGTCAAGCTGACACCAAATTTTAGCGCCTGGACAACGGCGCGATCGGTGAGTTCCTGGCCTGACACACCGGTCGGGAAGCCGAGATAGTTCTCGATTTTCGAAGAAGTTCCAGCTTGCCCACCGGGATTACCCGCGTCGAGCGTGATAACGCTTAGGCCCTCAGATGCGGCATAGACGCTCGCCGCAAGTCCGGCGGGACCCGCGCCGACGACAATGACGTCGGCAGAGGCGTGATTTTCCAGCAGGTCAAATCCAAAAGCGCTCGAAATCTCGCTCGCCGTAGGACGCACCAAAACGTCCGAACCCCCCCGAAACACGACCGGCAAATCGGCAGGGTCGATGCCTTTCGCCTCGAGCATACGCGTCGCCAACGGATCTGTTTCTGGCGACAACCAACGGTGTGGGACGCCAAATTTCGACAATAAGTCCCGCGCTGTGAAGACCAGGCGATCTTGCGGCGCTCCAATGACAATGACCGAACCATGATCGGCATTATGGGCAAATGCGCGGCGGGCGGTCAGTGTTTGCACGATCACATCAGACAGGGCTGAGTCGGCGACCAAAAGGTCCTGCAGACGCTTGTGCGGGATGTGCAAGATTTCGCCGGCTTTGCCCATAATAACGTGGACCAGAGATGCCGCTCCGGTCATCACGGAAATATCGCCGGTGAATTGGCCTGGCTCCATCCATCCAAGCCTTTTTTCGCCTTCTGGGGTCTGTACGAAAATATGTGTCTCGCCCGAGAGCGTCACCATAAAGTCTTGATGTGTGGCGCCTTCTTCGGTGAGAACCTCACCTTCCTCGTGCCGGACCACATGGCCGAAGGCTTTTAGCTTTTCGACTTCGTCTGGATTGAACGTGTAATTAATGTTTGCCGGAACCACCGCCACGATAAATGCCTCATACTTGAAGACGCAGTGCACATGAGTGTTGCACCCGTCACAGACCTAGGCGTTCGATCGGTCTCTGCAAGGCGGAAATTTTAGGGGCGGTCTGTGCGCTTAGATCGCCGGTTCCGTCGACAGCGCTCGGAGCAATATACGATCTCGTCCCAATTGCGCTCCCATTTCTTGCGCCAGTTAAATGGGCGCTGACAAACCGGGCAGATTTTTGAGGGGAGATTTTGCTTCTTCATGACGGGGCTTTGTTGGAGTCCAGCGGCAGCGATAGCTGATCGGTTGCGGGTTTGGCGCGGCGCTTTTGCCCACGCATTGGGATCCCAGATTTTCGGCTGCCATGCTTGGTTTGTATCGCGCTCGCCGTCTTTCGAAAGTGTTCGCTTTTGCGGACGGCCCAGACCTTTTGGCGGGCGGCGCGCGCGGCTTCGAGATGGTCGACCACCGGCATCGGATAGGTTTTTCCGAGATTGGCGCCGGCGCCGTCCCAGGCCCAGGGCGTATGGATATGCTCATCCGGTATCTCGGCGAGTTCTGGCACCCAGCGCCGAATAAACGCGCCATCAGGGTCTTGATCATGACCCTGCTTGACCGGGTTATAAATCCGCACAGTATTGATGCCGGTGGTGCCCGACTGCATTTGCACTTGCGGCCAATGGATGCCGGGTTCGTAATCGGTGAACATGCGCGCCAAGTGCTCGCCCGGTTGGCGCCAGTCGAGCCATAAATGGTAGCTCGACACCGCCATCAACATCGCCCGCATTCGAAAGTTCATCCAGCCGGTGGCGTTAAGCGCGCGCATGCAGGCATCGACAAAGGGCAGCCCTGTCTCTCCGGCACACCAGGCGTGCAAACGAACCGGATCCGGCTCTGCAGAGCGCAACCCATCGCACCCCGAATGCAAATTGCGAACCTCGAGGGCGGGCTCATCCTCTAGTTTTTGGGTGAAATGGTCGCGCCAATGCAGCCGGCCTTGGAATGACGACATGGCGCCGCGCCAGCCCCCTTTTACGCCATCAGCTTTCAATTGCCCCTGCCGCGCCCAGCCCGCTTGTGCTGTTTCGCGCATGGACAAGCTGCCCCAAGCCAAATGGGGCGATAGGCGCGAGCAGTGCTCTGCCCCGGCCGCTGGGCTCGACATCGCCCGCCGATAGGGCGCCCCGCGCACATGCAGAAAGCTGTGCAGTGTCTCAAGACCCGCCTCACGCCCACCGCGCTGCCGACCCGGGCAGGGGTCAGCAGTGAGACCGAGCGCTTCCCCGCTTGGAATTTCGCCGGGTGGGATATTGGCAATCGGTTCGAGGGCGCGCGGCGCATCGGTCTCAGGCTCAGCCATAAAAGCGTCCCAACGCTTGGCCCATCCATTGCGGCTCTTAATCCGACGAATGACCCCCGATTGTGGAATCTCGGTCCATTCGACACCGTTCTGTTTGACCCAGTCCGCGACCCTTAAGTCGCGCGCATAGGTCCAGCCATTGCCAGTCTCTTCGTGCGACCACAGCGCTATCTCGCCAAATCGTTCGCGGGCGCGCTGCAATACCTCCACAGCGTCGCCAACCCGCAGAATGAGCGGTTGCCCGAGCCGTGCAAGTTCGCTGCGAAGTTCGGCCAGACATTCCGCAACAAAGGCCCATTGCCGGGCCGACATATCGGGTTGCTGCCAGAGGTCCGGCTCAGCGATGTAGAGCGGCAGCACTAGACCATGTCGCGCCGCTTGCACCAGAGCGCGATGATCGTGCACTCGCAAATCGCGTTTGAACCAAACGATTTGGACGGTTTCGGAAGCCATCAGCGCGAAATAGCATGTTCGCCAAGCGTTCCGAGCTGAAACAACTGTGGCGAGTGCTTTTGCTCACAATCGCTCAAACAGCCCCGTCGCCAGCGCGTGTTTTACCGCACCCAGGCGCCCGGGGCATTGGTTCGATACCCGAGTGATTGATAAGCGGCGTCGACCAGGCTCTGTCCGCGCTCATTAAGCAGCAGGCCAGGACCCATTTGGTTCATCGTATAACTAAAGGCGAGGCCGCATTCAGGATCAGCAAAGCCAATCGACCCCCCGGCGCCGACATGTCCGAAGGCGGCCTCTCCCAAGATCACGCTCTTTTGATCCCCTTGCGGATACGCGCGATTGTCCATCGATTTCATAAAGCCGGAGGCGAAGCGAGAGGGTAAGAGCAATGTTGCGTCGATCCCGGACGCTACGGTGACGCGGCCCATTGCGGCCAAGCGGTCGGACGAGACCAAAGTGCCATCATCGGTCGCCAGCGACGTATACCAAGCCACTTGGCCCCGCGCATTCGAAATCCCGCCTGCGCCGCCGATCTCCGCCTTGTGCGCTTCGGGATCGTTCATGTCCCAACCACCACTATTCAAAAACGAGAGCGATTGAAGCGAGTCCGGCTCGGTGAATAGTTTCGTTGTAAACTCCGTCGGGACCTCGCCCTCTTTTGGTTCATAGAGACGGATCGGTGCAATTGGCTTGGAAAACCCTTCCGGTACGCCAATCCAGAAATCGGCGCTGGTTTTGTTTGCCACTTCATCGGCGAAGAACTGCCCAAGCGATTTGCCAGATACGCGGCGCACCAGCTCGCCCACGGTCCAGCCGAAGTTCACCATATGGTAGCCATTTCGGGTTCCAGGGTCCCACCAAGCAGGCTCGTCTTCCATGCGCGAGATCATATAGTCCCAGTCCAAAAAACCGCCGGCGCGGACCGGGTCGCGGCAAGCGGGCACAGCGCTCTCATGGTTGAGCATCATCTGAACCGTGGTCGCCTCTTTGCCATGTTTCGCGAAGCCGGGCCAATACTCAGACACCGGTGCGGCCGGATTGAGCAAGCCCCGATCAATTAAAATATGCGCGCACAATGCGGTCGCGGCTTTTGTGCAGGAAAAGACAATTGAAACGGTGTCCTCTTGCCAGGCCTCACCCGTGTCCGGATCAGCCATTCCGCCCCATAAATCGACCTTGGTCTCGCCGGCGACGCTTAAGCAAACCGACGCACCAATTTCACCGCGTTCGAGAAAATTGCGTTCAAATTCTGCGCGTACACGCTGAAACTGTTCGTCGCAGCGACCTTGGACCTGGCTCATTTCGGGGCTCCTCCTATATATGCCAAAGATACAAGCAGGGTTTCGGGGGCGGCGCGAGGCTGACTTTGGGGCACGCCCGAGCGCAAGGAACCTTCGATGGCAAACAAGCAAGCGATCTTTTTGGAAGGTAACTTGCTGCGCCACATCATTATTATGGCCTCGTCCGCGAGCATCGGGCTGGTCTCGATTTTTCTCGTCGATTTTGCCGATCTTTTGTTTATTTCGATGCTGGGAGAAGCCGAACTCGCCGCCGCGGTCGGGTTTGCCGGTACGGTTCTGTTTTTCACCTTTTCCGTTTCGATTGGGATGACGATCGCGACCAGCGCTTTGGTGGCGCAACGCTTGGGGCAGGGGAACCCTTCAGAAGCTCGCAAAATCGCCACCAGCGTGATTATTTTTGGCTTCTTGGTCTCTTGTGTTTTGGCTGTTGTGTGTTGGCTCCTGGCGCCGCAATTGCTGGGTCTGATTGGGGCGCAAGGAAATACCCAGGATCTCGCTGTAGGCTACTTTCGCATCGTCGTCGCGGCGATGCCGGTCGCCGCCGTGGGAATGATGGCGAGCGGCATCTTGCGGGCGCACGGCGATGCGCGCCGCGCGATGACTGTGACGCTCACGGCCGGCGCTGTGAATGCGATCCTCGACCCAATTTTGATTTTTGGCGCTGGGCTCGGCCTTGATGGCGCCGCCTATGCCTCCGTTGCGGCGCGGTTTGCGACGCTGCTGACGGCACTCTATCCGATTTTCAAACACTATGGCGGATTTGCCATCATCGATCTGCGGCGTTTTAGGACCGACCTTAATCCGATCATCGCAATTGCCGCGCCGGCCATGCTGACCAATGTGGCAACGCCTGTCGGCAACGGATTTGTGACCCGCACGATTTCGGAATTTGGCGACTCAGCCGTTGCCGCCATGGCCGTGACAGGGCGCCTGACACCGCTCGCCTTCTGCGTGATTTTCGCGCTGTCGGGTGCCGTCGGTCCGATTATCGGGCAGAACTTCGGTGCCAAGCAATTCGACCGCGTGCGGGGAACCCTAATCAAAGCGGTCCAATTCACAGCCATTTATGTCGCGGTCATGTGGGCCGTTTTGATGCTGAGCCATGGCTTTATTTCCAACAGTTTTCAGCTGAGCGAAGAGGGTGCGACCATCGTCTTTTGGTTTGCTTTGGTCGTTGCTCCGCTCTTCTTGTTCAACGGCACACTGTTCGTTTCGAATGCCGCGTTCAACAATTTACGTCGGCCGCTCTTTTCGACCTTTCTGAATTGGGGAAAAAACACGCTCGGGGTGGTGCCGTTCATCGCGATTGGCGCGGCGATCGGCGGCGCGCCGGGCGTCTTGATTGGTCAGGCCTTGGGCGGTGTACTGTTTGGAATCGTTGGGTTTTGGCTCGCCTATCGCCTGGTCGATCGGTACGAAACGGGTCGCTCAGACCCGGAAAAAGGCTTCAAAGTCCCGCTGATGCGCCAGCGCGCCGAAGCGCCGTTTAACTCGCCCCGAACTTAGGAAATGGTGCTCAAGTGTGATTGACTTGTCACGCCGATAGGGCAATCAGGTCGTCGCCAATGACAGAGCTTGCAAATTCCCATTGGGGGAATATTGAGTAATGTTATAACATAACTTTGAGGCGTATCATGACCCGTAAACTCCTTCTCGCCGCCGCCGCTGGCCCTCTTATCGCTGCGATGGCGCATGCGCAGTCAGCCGACGAAGAAGATCTTGTCGAAGCGACCATTATTGTCACGGCGCCAGGGCCTGCACGGTCCGCGGATGAGTTGATCGGCAATGCCACCGCGATTGATCGTGAGGATATTTTGGAAGGGCTTTCAAGCACGCTCGGCGACTCGCTTGATCGCTTGCCAGGCGTTTCGACAACGTTTTTCGGACAAGGTGCAAGCCGCCCCGTCTTGCGGGGCTTGGGCGCTGAACGCGTACAGGTTTTGACCAATGGGATCGGTGTGATCGACGTTTCAGCCGCGTCTCCAGACCACCAGGTCACGGCCGATGGCATTGATGCCGAGACAATTGAAATTCTTCGTGGCCCGGCAGCGCTTGCCTATGGCGGGCAGGCGATTGGCGGCGTGGTGAACGTGATTGATGGCTTAATCGCCGAAGACCTCCCAGAAGAACCTATGTCGGGCGACCTGTTTGGCGCTTATAATAGTGTCAGTGAGGGCAGCGAGCTCGCCGCGCGCGGGCAATTCGTTACCGGGCCGTTCGTCCTAACCCTGTCTGGCTCACAGCGTGATTTTGACAATTACGATATTCCAGACTTTGCCGAGTCCTCGCTGTTCCGAGCACTGGAAGAAGCGGAAGAGGAAGAGCACGATCACGAAGAGGAAGAGGAAACACGCGGCACGTTGGAAAACTCTTTTGTGGAAACGCAAACCCTCGCAGCCGGTTTAAGCTGGGTCGGGGACAATGCCTTCTTTGGCGTCGCCATCCGCGAGCAAACAGCGGAGTACGGGCTGCCCGGTCATGGTGAGCACGGCCACGGCGAAGAAGAGGGCGAAGAGCATGGTGAGGAAGAGGAAGAAGAAGAGGAGGAAAACCCCTTCATCGACCTCGAGCAAACCCGCATTGACCTTCGCGGTGGGTTCTCGGTTGAAGACGATCTCGTCACCGATGTCCTCGTCACGCTCGCTTATGCCGACTATGAGCACACTGAGTTTGAGGCGCCGGGCGAGATTGGCACCGTTTACGAAACCGAGGGCCTCGAGGGACGGTTGGAAATTGGCCATAAGATTGCCGGCTTTGAAGGGGCAATTGGCGCCCAATTCCTGACCAAAGAATTTTCCGCAGTCGGCGAAGAGGCGTTCATCACGCCAACCGACTCAGAGAGCTTTGGTATTTTCATCTATGAGACCAAAGAATGGGACGACGTGTTCGGCATCGAAGGGGGCCTGCGTTTGGAGCAAGTCGAGCTCGACAATATCCTGTTTGGAAAAAAGGACTTTGATTTGGTCAGCGGGTCGTTCGGCGCCCACAGGCACCTGGATGGCGGCTTCTGGGTCGGCGGTCAGATATCCTACACGGAGCGTGCCCCGAATGAGAGCGAGCTGTTTGCCTTTGGGCCGCACCTCGCAACCGAGCAATTTGAAGTCGGCGATACGTCGCTCGACAAAGAAAGCGGTTTGAACCTGGAAGGAACGGCGCGCTGGCGCAATGATACGTTCGGGATCGGGTTGAACCTGTTCGTGACAGAGTTCAGCAACTTCATCTATTTGACGCCCGGCCAAGTTTTGATCGATGGCGTGCTGGTGGATGAAGAAGACGAGTTGCCGGTATTCTTGTTCGTCCAGGAAGATGCGAGCTTTGTCGGTGGTGAGCTGTATGCCGACGCTGTGTTCGAAGATGGCCCGCTCGGAGCGGACTGGGAGCTCGATGCCAGCGTCGATTTCGTTGAGACCGATCTTGATAGCGGCGGGAACGTTCCGCTGGTGCCGCCGGTGACGCTAAATGCTGCGGCAAGTGCCGAATGGGGCGCCTGGGAAGTCGGTGCGGCGATTACGGTGGCCGGGGATCAGGATGATCCCGGCGCGGGTCAATTGGAGACCGATGGGTACACAACGCTTGACCTTCGGGCGGAAGTCGACCTCTCCGATTTCGGCGTTGGTGCAGATGGCACTGAGGCCTTTATCGAAGCCCGAAATGTGACCGATGAAGAGGTGCGGTTCGCAACATCGACCTTGAAAGATATCGCGCCTGCCCCAGGTCAAAATGTGAGAGTAGGGATACGGGTCGCCTTCTAATGCCAACACAATCATCAAACGCAGCCGTCATTGATAGCGCAGCTATTTCATTGTCAGGCTTGTGCATTTTGCACTGCTTAGCTTTGCCCATCATTGCCGCGTCATTGCCGTTTTTCAGCGTCTTGGCCGAAGCAGAGTGGGTGCACAAAGCGTTTGTGATTATGGCGCTTCCCATCACCGGCTGGGCGATCGTACGCACCCGCGGCCATGCGTCGCAAATGCCGTTCATCGTCTTAGCGGTGTTGGGGCTGGCCCTGCTGTTTGCGTCGGCTTTTGTCGAGGCGCTGCATGATTATGAGACGCTGCTCACCATCATCGGCGCTCTGTTGCTCGCCAGCGCGCATATCTTGCGCTGGCGCTCGCACCATACCGCCTCATAAGGCAGTTGCCGTTTAGATTGAGAAGCTTGTGCCGCAGCCGCAGCCGGCGGTGGCGTTCGGGTTATTGATTTTAAACGCCGCACCGATCAGCTCATTCGAAAAGTCGATTTCCGAGCCAGACATAAATTCCAGGCTCATCTCATCGACAAGGACGCTGACACCGTCCCGGGTGATCACTAAATCATCGGCATTTGCGGTATCATCGAGATCGAACTTGTAAGAAAATCCCGAACAGCCACCGCCTTCGACGCTGACGCGTAGATAGGACTTTTCCGGCTCTTTCTCCAGAATCGCTTTAATGCGCTTCGCAGCCGACTCAGATAAGGTCACATTGCTCATGGCACGTAACATAGTGAGGCCAGACATCCCTGAAAAGAGGGCTGTGTTTGCAACCTTCTGGGAAGACTCGCGGGGACGCTTCATCGAGGAGCCGCAATCGGCAACGCGCACGCCGTTTCAGCGCGATCGTGACCGCATCATTCACGCCTCCGCGTTTCGCAGACTGAAGCAGAAAACGCAGGTCTTTGTCGCGCATGAAGGGGACCATTATCGAACGCGCCTAACCCATTCCCTCGAGGTCGCGCAGATCGCGCGCTCAATCGCTCGAACGCTTGGTCTAGATGAGGATTTGGCAGAGGCGATGGCGCTGGCCCATGATCTTGGGCATCCGCCGTTCGGACATGCAGGCGAGGATCAGCTCGATGAATGCATGGCGGCCTATGATGGCTTTGATCACAATGCCCAGACGCTGCGGGTCGTGACCAAGCTTGAAGACCGCTACCCGAACTTTGCAGGTCTGAACCTGACATGGGAAATGCTCGAAGGTCTGATCAAACACAATGGCCCGCTGATTACAGCGGATAATTCGATCGCAGATTTGCCCGCCGCCTTCCGGGATTTTGCCTGGCTAGAAGACCTGGAACTCGATCAATTCGCCGGTCCGGAAGCCCAAGTCGCCGCGCTCGCAGACGATATCGCCTATAACAATCATGATATTGATGATGGCGTCGCGGCCGGTTTGTTCACGGTGAAAGACTTAGAAGATCTCCCAATCGTCGGCGATATCTTCCGGGCTGTTCGCAGCGACTATCCAGCTTTGAACGAAGAAAAGACAGTCAAAGAGGGCGTACGTCGGCTGATTGGATATTGGATCAATGATTTGCTGGCCGAAACGCGTCGCCGCGCAGAAACCTATAAGCCTCAAAGCGCGGCAGATGTGCGCGCTATGACAGTTCCGCTGGTGGCTTTCTCTGAGACACTTGAGCGCGACCAGCGCGCCTTGCGCGCCTTCCTGTATGAACGGATGTACAAGCATTATAAGGTCAACCGGATGCGCTCGCAGGCAAAGCGGATTTTGAAAGAGCTCTTTGCCTTATTCATGGAGGAGCCGGAAACGCTGCCAGACCTTTGGCGCCGCGATGCTGAGCAGGCCCCGCCGCTGCGACGGGCGCGTCTGGTCTGTGATTATCTTGCGGGAATGACGGACAATTACGCGATCGAGCTACATCGGCGATTGTTCAGCATGGAAAGCATGCTTTGAGACCTTTTTGCCGCCTCAATTCGGACGCGAAATTTAGGCATCATTAACAAAACGAGCCTAGCTGTTAACGATACTCTGGATGGCAGGGGAAGTTATGAGCCGTGTGAAAAGCGAGCCTGATTACGATTTCGGGCCGTATGAAGACGAATATCGTGGATTTGAGATTCGCGACGACGAGACCGGGCGAGGACCTTTGATTCTTGTCTTGGCGCTGGGTGTACTGTTGATTTTTGCGGGCGTTGTTTGGAACACCTATCGCCAAGGTGTGCGCTCCACAGAGGGCGGACTGCCTGTCATTGCGTCCGATAGCGCGCCTTATAAGCGCGCGCCGAACGAGCCCGGTGGGCTTGAGGTTGCGGGGCAGGACAAAGGCTATTACGCCCCGATGGATGGGCTCGGCGACCCAGCGGTGCAAAGAACATCGGCGAGAGATCCAATCGATTTGCGCCGACGCGACCGGGAGCTGGCAGGCGGTGCGACGCCGCTGCCGCCGATCGAAGGCGCAGAGACACCGCCTGAGGTTGTCGCTCCGGCGCCCACCACGTCCAATTCAGAGCGCGCCGCGTCCGCGATTACCGTGGCGCCGCGCCCTGACGCAGAACCGGTCGCCCCCATTGTGGAAACGCCGCAAGTGCCTCAACGCTCACGATTTGCCAGCATCGGCACGTATCAAGTACAGCTTTCGGCGTTGCGATCAGAGTCGGCCGCCCGCTCCGCCTGGAGCCGCATCCAAAGCAGCGCACCAGACCTCTTTATCGGCGCGAATTTGGACATTCAACGCGCAGACCTTGGTGCGAAAGGCATCTTTTTCCGCTTGCGAATCG
This sequence comes from Pseudomonadota bacterium, assembly GCA_038531165.1. Taxonomy (GTDB): domain Bacteria; phylum Pseudomonadota; class Alphaproteobacteria; order Caulobacterales; family Hyphomonadaceae; genus Henriciella. Next base: position 236,299 of record JBCBBZ010000004.1, on the reverse strand, counting down.
GTGATTTTGCCAACCGTGAACAAGCCAGAGCCTTTTGCGCGGATGTCAAAGCCGCAGGCAAGGATTGTATGGTCGTAGCGAAAGCGTCTGGATGAGTGTTTCCGCCTGCATTGTCAGTATCTCTGGCCCAGAGCTCCTCGCCGATGAACGCGCCTTTTTAAGCCAAGCGGCGCCCTGGGGGGTGATCCTCATGGGGCGGTCTTGTGTCTCGCGCGCGCAAGTGTCGACACTGACAGCTGAAATCAAAAGTGCGCTTGGGCGCGATGCCCTGATTTTCATTGATCAAGAAGGTGGCCGCGTGGCGCGTCTGAAGGCCCCAGAATGGCCAAAGTTTCCCGCCGCGGGCGTCTATGGCGAGCTGTATGAGCGCGCGCCCGAGACCGCGATTGAGGCGTGTTTTCTAGGCCACCATCTCATGGGCGCCGAATTGGCTGCTCTTGGCATCCATGCCGACTGTGCCCCATGCTGCGATCTGCGCCAAACCGATACGCACGATGCGATTGGTGATCGATCATTTGGATACTCTGCCGCGGCGGTCGCTGCGCTGACCGAGGCGGCTCTGCATGGGCTTCATGCCGCCGGCGTGGTTGGCGTTGCGAAACATATGCCGGGGCAAGGGCGGGCAACGCTTGATACCCATTACGATCTTCCCCGAGTCACCGCCCCGGTCCAGGCGCTGTTGGAAGATATGTCTATTTTCAACGCATTGAGCGATCAGTTGCTGATGGGAATGACATGTCATGTCGTATTTGAGGCTTTCGACCCACACTTGCCGACAACCATCTCCTCGACGGTTATTTCGGAAACCATTCGCAAGCGAATCGGATTTGAAGGTCTCTTGATGACCGATGATTTAGGGATGGACGCCCTCGGGGGCAGCCTCGCGGAGCGCGGGAGGAAAGCGCTTGCAGCGGGATGTGACATGCTTCTGCATTGCTCGGGTTTTGTGAACGACCCCAAGCAGATCCTCGCGGAAATGGAGGCCGTTGTCGACGCTGCCGGGCCGCTGGAGGGGATCGCGCTTGAGCGCGCACGCAAGGCCGAGGCTGCTGTCAAACCTCCGGCAGAGTTCGACCAACAACAAGCCGTAGCCCGATTTAGCGCGCTTATGTCGGACATGGATGCGAGCGTCTGATCATGGAAATCGTTTCGAATGATCTGGTCACCTTAGATGACGATGTCGACGCCAATGAGGTCTTCTCGATCGACATTGCGGGCTATGAAGGGCCGTTGCATCTCTTGCTCGATCTGGCGCGTAAGCAAAAAGTAGATTTGCTTCATGTTTCGATTTTGGAACTGGCGACGCAATATCTCGAATTTATCAAAGCGGCGCAAAGCAAACGAATCGATCTCGCTGCAGACTATCTGTTAATGGCCGCTTGGCTTGCCTTTTTAAAGTCACGGCTCCTCTTACCGAAGCCCAAGAAGACCGACGAACAAGGCCTAGAAGCTGAAGATGATGCGAAACGGCTGGCCTTCCGCTTGAAACGCCTCGATGCGATGCGTCAGGCGGGGGATGCGCTCATGGACGGCAATCTGCTCGGGCGCAACGTCTTTTTGCGGGGGATGCCAGAACAGCCGAAAGTCGTCAAAACGACAGAGTATGACACCACGCTCTACCATTTGATGCAGTCTTTTGGGAGCATTCGCCAACGCAAAGCGCGCGAAGCGCCGCACACATTTGAGAACCAATTTGTGTTACCCCTAGAGAATGCGCGCGACACGCTCCGCAATCTCAGTCCGAAGCTCACCGAATGGGCAAGCTTGGATGATATTCAGGCTCAAATGACAGATATCGATCCGGATGTGCCATCGCGGTCGGTGACGGCCAGTGTTTTCTCTGCCAGCCTTGAATTGACCCGCGATGGTGATGTAGACGTGCGCCAAGACGCCCATTTTGGCCCGCTTTACTTGCGCGGAAAAACCCAACACGCGGAGGGCGTTTCAAGATGACAAAAGCAGACTCCTCGATCCCCATCGAAGACGCTCCTGAGGACATTCGACGCGCCGTGCAGCAGCTCTCATTTGCCTATAAACGCTCCGCAGAAACACTCTATGAGGCCGAAGAAGATGCAATGGCAGAGGCCGTAAGGCGGGCGGAAGCCATTTTATTTGCTGCCGGTGAGCCGCTCTCAGCGGGCGAAATTGCTGAAGCGATGCCGCAAGGCGTGGACGTGCCTGCGGTCTTGATGACGCTCAGGTCCACCTATGCACAGCGCGGGGTGAACCTGGTTGAAGTCGCTGGCAAGTGGCGGTTCCAAACCGCCGCCGATTTAGACTATTTATTTGTCGAAGAGCGCCACGAGCAAAAATCGCTTTCGCAAGCCGCGCTCGAAACGCTGGCGATTATTGCCTACGGTCAACCGGTGACGCGGGCGGAGATTGAAGCGGTGCGCGGGGTCGCGGTCTCGAAGGGGACGGTTGATACGCTGATGGAAGCGGGCTGGGTCAAAATCAAAGGTCGGCGGCGCACGCCGGGGCGTCCCGTCACACTTGGCACCACAGATAAATTCCTCGAACATTTTGGGCTCGAAAGTCTCGATGTCTTACCGGGGCGTGCCGAACTGGAGGCCGAAGGTTTGCTGACAGATGTCATTCCGGATGGATTTTACGCTGACGGCACGAGCATGCATAATGAGCCTGAGGCGCTCGAATCAGAGGCAGAACCTGAAGAGAATCCGGATTTTGTCACCGATTTTATGGAGACGGATGAAGGAAATCCTTAGAGTTTCGTGTTAATGAAACCTCGGTCAGGGCATTGTAACGCCCGACACTGCGCGTTATCTCATCGCTATAGACGTGGAGAATCTGGATGTCCCCAAGTATCTGGCAACTGCTCATCGTGGCTGCGGTCGCACTCTTATTGTTCGGCGGGCGCGGTCGGATTTCATCGATTATGGGTGATCTTGCCAAAGGCATAACCAGCTTTCGCGAAGGTTTGCGCGATGAAGACGCCGAGAAAAAGGCGGTCGAGGGTGACGATATGGTCAATATCACGCCAGAGAAGGACAAGGCCAAGTCGACCGACTAAAGCGCCTTTAAACGCGCGGAAGGCGCAAGACGATGCTGCCGTCATTCGGATTTAGCGAACTTCTGTTTCTGGTCATTATTGCGCTTGTCGTACTGGGACCGAAAGATCTGTCTTTGACCATGCGCAAGCTGGGACAGATTGTGGCGCGCGGCCGGTCCATGGCGAACGAGTTTCGGGCTGCGTTTGATGATATTGCGCGCCAAGCTGAGTTGGACGATTTGCGCAAAGAGATCGAAGACTTGAAGCGCGATAATGCGGTCACGCAAGCGGTTGATGATCTCAAAGCGGTCGAAAGCGATATCAATGAGAGCGTGATGCGCGAGGAGCGTGCGATGACAGAGGAGCTGACAAAGCCCGTTCAAGAGGCATCCGACCTTCCGCCAGCAAATGATCCCGAGGACAAAGCGGCATCATGAGCCAAGACCTGCCCGTAGATCAGCGCCCGGACCTGCTCGAGGACGAAATGGAAGCCTCACGTGCGCCTCTGCTCGACCATTTAAACGAGTTGCGCTCGCGCTTGATCAGAGCGCTATTGGCCTTTGCCGTCTGCACGATTGGCTGTTTTTTTGTGGCTGGACCGATTTTCAATATTTTGGTCGAACCGTTTATCCAGGCGTTCAAATCGCATGGCGTGACCGAAGATCCAAGACTGATCTATACCGCGCCGCTCGAATTCTTTTTCGTGAAACTGAAGATTGCTCTTTTTGCGGGTCTCTTCGTATCGTTTCCGATCATGGCCTGGCAGGTTTATGCGTTTGTCGCGCCGGGTCTGTACAAAAATGAGCGCGGCGCCTTTCTGCCCTTCCTGATCGCCGCCCCGGCTCTGTTCACAATTGGCGTTTTGTTTGTGTTCTATGTGATGATGCCGCTCGTCATGGCGTTTGCGTTGGGCCAGCAACAGGCCGGTGGGCTTGATGCGGTTCAGATTGAGGCTCAGATCAAAGTCTCGGAATATCTATCTCTGTGTTTGGCCTTGATGACGGCGTTTGGCTTATCCTTCCAATTGCCGGTAATCTTAGCGCTGCTCGGACGGGCGGGCCTGGTCGGTGCAGATACGCTGCGTCGGGGGCGCAAATATGCGATCGTCGGCATTTTGGCCGTCGCCGCCTTCGCGACGCCGCCGGACTTCATTTCGCAAATCATGCTGACAGTGCCCGTATACGGCCTTTACGAGATCAGTATTTGGATCGTTTCGGTTATGGAACGCAAAGCTGCAGAGCAAGAAGAGGCTTAGAAGTCAGCGCACTCTGGCAGCGATACGCCGACCGGAAAGCGGCTGGAGCCGGAAACGCAGGCGCCATCAAAAATCGCTGTTTCTGCGCCAATTGCGGTTTCCAAATTGGCTCCGGCAAACCGCACGTCGCGGAAGCTTGCGTCAACGATCGTGGCACCGGAGAGGTTGGCATTGGTCAAAACGGCGTTCTCGAACAAAGCGCCGCTCAAGTCCGCACCCGCGAAGTCTGCACCGGACAGGTTCGCGGCTGAGAAATCTGTTTGGTGCGCGATCGTGGTTTGAAATTGTGCTCCATCGAGCGTCGCACCGATAAACGTGCCTCGGCTCAAAACAGCGCCATTCATGATCGCGCCAGACATGCTGCAATTGTTAAAACGGGCGTCGTCAAGTTTTGCGCCGACCAAGCTGGCCGCGTCAAACCTAGCGCCGCTAAAATCGCCATTGCGCAGATCGGCGCTGGCGGCTTGCGCGCCGCTAAAATTGGCATCATGGCCGAGCGCGCCCCTTAGATTAGCCGAGGATAAATCCGCGCCGGGATAGTTGGCGCGCGAAATGTTCCAGCCCGACATGTTGCGTCCCACCAAGGAGCAATCGATACACGATCCGCTATAGGACGGCGCCCATGAGATTCGTTCAGGCGCATCTTGACCAAAGGCAAGACCCGAGCCTGCAAAAAACAGGCTCATAACCGCGAAGAGACGAGGGTTTAAAACTGGTTTCATACCTCACGGTCTACGATAGCGGTCTCTTACAAAGAACTGAAATTGTAGTAATTCAGCCGCGCAGGTCGGGAGGTGTGGCAATCTTGCCGCACCTTAAACGTCGCGTTCAGTCCGATGCTTCAGCCTGTCCGACATAGCCACACGTATCACACGTCAACTCGCCATCCGCATCATCGATGTACAGCGTGAAGCTGCCGCAATTCGTGCAAGCATCGGTCAAATAGGTCGGACTGTCTGTGGCAGGCGCGGCCGTTTCCGGCGCATGCTCGGTCTGTTCGGCCTGCATTTCCTCCCGTTTCGTATTGAATATAACAATATTATCAGGGATCTGGCCCCGAGCGAAACCGCGTGAGATGAGATGCGCGGCTTCATCTGGCAGGGGTTGGGCGTGCGATTTCTCAATGCCGTCGCCCAGCCCGCGTCCCAAGCCATCATGCGTGGCATCGCCAAGCTCCGCTAAGTCCTCGCGTGCGAGATAAGAGACGGCGAGTTCTCGGAAGATATAGTCGAGGATCGACGTTGCGCGTTTGATTTGGTCATTGCCCGTAACCTCTCCGGCCGGCTCAAACCGGGTAAACACAAAGGCGTCGATATACTCTTCCAACGGCACGCCATATTGCAATCCCAGCGAGACTGCGATGGCAAAATTATTCATCAGCGACCGAAAAGCGGCGCCCTCTTTGTGCATATCGATAAAGATCTCGCCGAGCGAACCATCATCGAATTCCCCGGTATGCAGATAAACTTTGTGCCCGCCGACAGTGGCCTTTTGAATATAGCCTTTGCGTCGATCAGGCAGGCGCGTTCTTGACACGCCGCGCGGCGCCTCGACAATTGTCTGAGGGGTATTGTCCTCAGCGATCAAATCCTCCGCCAAAGCCGTGATATGCTCCATGCGATCTGCCGTGAGACGATCAATCTGCGTATCCAATGCCGGCAGCCAAACAGAGACGTCTGCCGTCAAAACCGTATCCAGGTCTGCACTCGAGTCCGTCAGATCCGACAATATGACGGCCACGTCGCAGCTTTTTTCGAGCGCTTTGGCAAACTCAACGCGCTCTGCAGGCCGTAAGTTTTGCTCAAGACCGGCAGCGTTCAGGGCGTCTTGCGCCAGCCGATCTGACCGTCCGTCCAGCACCGCTTCGGCTTCCGCAATCTCGCGTTTGGAAAACCCAATTGCTTTCAACAGTGCCCGACCGTCCGCATCAAATGATTCCGGGGCCAAGCGCAGATCATTTGATATAATGTCATCGCCTAAGACCCAACGCGAAAAGGCGGCGTTCAGCGGCAAACCTTCAGCCAAGGCGCTTTTGACTTTCTCAACCGCACTCGGCGAGAAGCCGCGCGTCTGTAAAGTCTCGCCGCCAAAATGCGGCATTAGCTCGAGGTCTGCAGCCGCATCGATACTGGCCAGTAAGGTCGGGAGCGCTTCCGGCGCTGTGCGCGATAAGCCGATGCGCGCCATCAAGTGCAGGCTCGGCTGATCGCCGTCGACCGCTTCGATCGCAGCCTGCATCGGATTAAGGCCCAGCGTGCTCGGTTGGAACTGCGAAAAAATGGCGCTCGAAAGCGGGGCGATGACCAGGTCGATATCGCGCTTTGACTTGCGCGGCGATCTTGGTGCTAGGCCGAGCGTCTCCGCATATTTTTTTGGAAAAGACGTGCCTTTGGCCAGCGATTGGAGCAATTTCACCAAAGCGGTAGCCGCGGCGAGCGCGTCCGCTGTATAGGCTTGACCGAGCCCCATCAAAGCGGCCGAGAGCCCGCATGGTACGATCACGAGACGGGGGCCGTGCTCGGCGATAACCGCCGCGAGGATATCCTCCAGCACGTCAACTTCGATGCCATCGGGGGTGACAAATCGGGCCAGATCGACGGCCATCGCTGGTGTGTCCAGCTGCGGTAGATCGGTTCTCTTGAGAAAGGCACCGACACCAGAACGACGGAGTTCATTTATCTCGTTTTTCGTCGGGAGTTCCGAGATCAGGCATGCCGGTGGAGCGTCTGCTTGGATCGCCTGACCTCGAAATGCTGATGCGATCATGTCGAAGCCTTGGTCCTGATGCAAAGCATCTTCGATTAAGGCAAGCGGTACGCCGCGCGCCACCGCCTCCGCCAATTCAGCGTTTTGCGGACGATCCCCCAGACCTTCCAACAGTTCGGCCATGGCCAGCTTACTTGTGCGATCGAGCCGGAGCTTGAGCGCCGTCTGTATGGCTTGTGCGCGATCGACCAACGTATTGAGGGGGACGGCGCAGAGGTCCTGAAAGGGCAGAATCGCGCTGATCAAGCCCTCTTCCAACGCCGTCGCGATTAATTTCGCATTGCGATCCGCCGATGACATAAACTGCACCCTCCCGCCGACGCGGGCTTGACCTCGCCCGCAACATGATGTGTTGCCTTAGATAGCGAGATTCGTTGCGCTTCACGTGCCATATTGAGGACAAATCTCAGTGTCAGGACGATGATTATGTTCAAACTTTTTACTTGGTGGAATGGCGTTAGTCCGGGCGGCTGGTTCGATATCAAGCGGCGCAGTGTCCATGTCGGCACCGATGAATACGGCAATCGCTATTTCGAGGACCGTAAAAAGTCCGTCGAAGGCCGTCACCGCCGTTACGTCATCTATAACGGGCTTGCGGAACCGTCTAAAGTGCCGCCAGACTGGCATGGTTGGTTGCATTACACGTTCAAAGAGCCGCCCACCAGCGCGCCCTTGCAACGCAAAGCTTGGGAGACCGATCATACGCCGAATATGACCGGCACGATGTTCGCTTATCGCCCGAAAGGCAGTTTGCGAGAAGGCGGCGAGCGCCGCGAAGCAGATTCTGATTATGAGGCTTGGGATCCCAATGCGTGAATCGATTTTTGAAACCTTAGTCGGCTTGGCCGTGTTAATCGTCGCGGGTGTGTTCCTGTGGTTTGGCCTCGCGCGCGGCGCCGATTCCGGGCCAGCGGGCGAGTCTGTCGAATTGGGCGCGCGGTTTAGCAGCGCGGCGACGATTGATCGGGGCACCGATGTTCGGATGGCTGGCGTCAAAATTGGGACCGTGCGGGACATTGCGCTCGATCGAGAGCGCGCAGAAGCGCTGGTCACGATGGCGGTCGATTCGACGGTTTTCCCGCTCGGCGATGGCACAACGGCGCGGGTACAGTCCGAAGGCCTTCTGGGCGGGGCGTACATTAATCTTGAACCCGCCGAAGGGTTTGGCGAGATCCCACCCTGCGCGACGGACGAGGCGCTATTTGGCGATACCGGATGCGGCGAAATCCTCTATGCTCAAGGCTCGGTCGACCTGATGACACTGTTTGCGTCCTTTGCCGCCGGTAGCGGCGGAGGCGCTGAGTGATACGCCTTCTAACCATGGGTCTGATCGGGCTTGGTCTCGGTGCGATGACGGCTGCACAAGAGGTGCGTCCCGGCATACGCGATTTAGAACGCGAACTCTTTGGTCCGCAAGACAATGAGACGGCCACCGAGCAGGATGCGCTCGGGCCGCTGAGTGACGATGACGAGGCCGATCTCGAAGGGCAAAAACGGACATATCAAAAGAAAGACACGGTCCTTCTACGCGCCTTGGACAAGATCACCGGACGCTCAACAGATTTTGAAATGATCGTCGGAGAACCGAAAGTCTATGGGTCACTGCGCATCGACTTGCAGACCTGTTTTCAAACGCCGCCGGAAGAGCCGCCGGAAAGTGCCGCATTCCTGCAAATCACAACCGCAGCGACCAAGCAGGTTCAGTCTATGGCCGCGCCGCGCGATTTAACCGAGCAAGAGTTAGACGCCTTTGAGGAAGCGGAAGCCGATACGCGGTTTTCAGGTTGGATGTTCGCGTCATCGCCCGGACTGAACGCGCTGGAACATCCGGTCTACGACATTTGGGTAATTGCTTGTAGTGCCGTCGACCCGTCTGAGCTTACCCCTCTGCCGCCGAGTGAATAGAAATCGGCTTGGATCTGCAGGGCGGTGGCGAGCTGGTCTTGAAACTCAGCGCGCGGGATTTCTTGCAGTCCGAATTGTTCAAGATGGGGATTGTGAAATTGTGCGTCGAGCAGCGTATAGCCGCCCGTTTTAAGCCGCGCGACCAAATGGACTAAGGCGATTTTGGAGGCGTCAGTTGCGCGCGAGAACATGCTCTCGCCGAAAAATGCTCCGCAAAGTGAGACGCCGTAGAGACCGCCAACCAATTGATTGTGCTCATCCCAGCATTCCACGCTGTGGGCATGCCCCTGCCGGTGCAACGCCCCATAAAGGTTGAGAATCGCATCATTGATCCAGGTCGCTGGCCGCGTTGCGTGGGGTTCGGCGCAGGCTTCAATCACACGATTAAAAGCGGTGTCCACCGTCACGCGAAAAGGGTCTTGTCGCACCGTTTTACGCAGGCGTCTCGGCACATGGAAGCGCTGCAAAGGAAGCACGCCGCGCAAATCCGGATCCATCAAAAAGAGCCGCATATCCTCGCGCGAATCGGCCATAGGAAACACACCGCGACGATAGCATTCGAGAAGATCCGATGTGTCAAACCGATCCGACATGCGCGCAGCCTACTTCAAACCGAGGTAACGCTCCAGCCAATGAATGTCGTAATTGCCATCGACAACATCTTGCGCTTCGACCAATCGACGGTGCAGCGGCAAAGTCGTATCAATGCCGCCCACCACCATTTCGTCTAATGCCCGGCGCAGGCGCATAATACACTCATTTCGCGTTCGGCCGTGAACAATCAATTTTGCGATCATGCTGTCATAGTGCGGAGGAATGGAATAACCGGCATAGACGGCGCTATCTAAGCGCACATCCGGACCGCCGGGCGCATGAAAGTCGGTGATTTTGCCGGGGGAGGGGACAAAGGTCTCGTGGTGTTCAGCATTGATCCGGCATTCTATCGCGTGCCCAACGAGCAGTACGTCTTCTTGTGTGAATGACAGTTTTTTTCCGTCGGCGACGCGGATTTGCTCGCGGATTAAGTCGATCCCGGTGATCATTTCCGTGACCGGGTGTTCAACCTGGATCCGAGTGTTCATTTCGATGAAGTAGAAGTTTCCGTCTTCATACAGGAACTCCATTGTGCCAGCGCCGCGATACCCCATTTTCTTGACCGCTTTGGCAACAATTGTCCCGATCTCTTCGCGTTGTGCTTGATTGAGGGCCGGGGAGGGCGCTTCCTCAAACACTTTCTGGTGCCGTCTTTGCAATGAGCAATCGCGTTCCCACAAGTGGCAAACATTGCCATGCGTATCGGCAATCACTTGGATTTCAATATGGCGCGGTTTGCCGAGATATTTCTCCAAGTAAACCGCATCATCGCCAAACGCTGCTTTGGCCTCTGTTTTGGCTGTTTTAATCGCGGTTTCGAGATCTTTCTCCGTCTCCGCCACTTTCATTCCGCGCCCGCCACCGCCAGAGGCCGCTTTGACCAGAACCGGATAGCCGATTTTCTTGGCGACGCGTTTGCCTTCACTGATCGACGTGATGCCCCCCTCAGAGCCGGGGACGACGGGAACGCCCGCTTCAATCATGGTCTGCTTGGCGGCGATTTTATCGCCCATGGTGCGGATATGATCCGCCGTTGGACCGATGAAAATCAGATCATGCGCTTCCACCATATCGGCAAATTGCGCGTTTTCGGACAAGAACCCATAACCGGGATGTACCGCATCCGCGCCGGTGATTTCAGCAGCTGCGATTAGTCGCGACTTTTTCAGATAGCTCTGCGAACTTGGGGCGGGTCCGATGCAGACACTCTCATCTGCAAGGCGAACGGCCATCGCGTCACGATCAGCTTCGGAGTGAACGGCGACCGTGGCAATCCCCATCTCTTTACAAGCCCGGTGGATACGCAGCGCAATCTCGCCTCGATTGGCAATCAGGACTTTTTCAATCATCGTTTCGTGTCCTTATTCCACGACGATCAATGGCTCACCAAACTCAACCGGCTGTGAGTCTTGAACAAAAATGTCTTTGACCGTTCCGGCCGCCTCAGCGGTGACCGGATTGAAGGTCTTCATCGCCTCGATCAACATCAGCGTGTCACCCTTCTTGACGGTGTCGCCAATGCTGACAAAGGCTTTGGCACCGGGTTCTGGAGACAAATAGACGGTTCCAACCATCGGACTGGTAATCGCATTGGCCGGAGCAGCGGCGGGCGCGGCCGCTGGCGGCGGCGCTGCGGGCGCGGGGGCTGCTGGCGCCGGAGCCACTGCAGCAGGCGCAATAGCGGCGGGGGCGTGGACAATCGCGGGCGCGGCAGGCGCCATAGATGTCGCTTTGCTGACCCGGATTCGTAGGCCTTCATGCTCGACTTCAACTTCGCCCAAGTCGGCTTCGCGAAGGATGGCGGCCAACTCGCGGACAAGGCCGGCATCAAGTTTCGTCTTGCTTGTGGACATCGCTGTGGTGCTCCTCAGTCTTGTTATTTTTCAAGAGCGGCGTTCAACGCCATCAAATACCCGCGCGCGCCAAATCCTGCAATGCAGGCCGTGGCGCACGGGGCGACATAGTTGGTTGAGCGAAACGGCTCTCGGGCAGCTGGGTTAGAAATATGGACCTCATAAATCGGCGCTTCACAAGCGCGCAGCGCATCATGCAGCGCCACAGATGTGTGCGTATACGCGCCTGCGTTCAGTATCAGGATCTCGGCCCGCTGCGATGCTTCTTGCACCCAATCGATCAGCTCACCTTCGGAGTTTGTCTGTCGAAACGTCAATGCTGCATCCGGCGCAGCCGCCTGCATTTGTTCGTGAATGTCCGTCAGTGTTGCTGCGCCATAAATCTCAGGTTCGCGCTGGCCCAACAGGTTGAGATTTGGGCCGTTTAGGACATATATATGTTGCGTCATTGCAACACGCTTTGCGGCGGAACGCTCAGCTTGGCAAGCCCAATTTAATCCGTAAGGATCAGCAAATGCAGATATTTCTCAACGGTGAACGACAAGCGATTGCCCCCGGCACCAGCGTTGAAGCTTTGGTCTTGAGTCTCGCCGGTGACCCAAGAGGCATTGCGATTGAGCGGAATTTGGAGATTGTCCCAAAAGCGGCGCACGCTGAAACCATCCTTCAGGATGGCGACCGATTGGAAGTGGTTCAGTTCGTCGGCGGTGGCTAAGCCACCCGATTACGGAGCCGATCCGGCGCGCAAGCAACGTCTCATCCCCGGACGTCCCAGAGCCAAGACGGACGGATTTTCTCCGGCGCGGCATTGGCACCGCGCAGATCATCTTGCTCTTGTTCTTTCTGGCGATTAAGCGAAACGCATGACTGATACTGCTTTGACCGTCGCCGGACGGACCTTTCAATCGCGCTTGATCATCGGCACTGGGAAGTATGCGACCTATGCGCAAAATGCCGACGCCGCACGCGCCGCGGGGGCTGAAATGGTCACGGTCGCGTTGCGGCGGGTCAACCTGTCCAACCCGAACGAAGACCGCTTGCAGGATCACGTTTCGCCAGATGAGTTCACCTATTTGCCGAACACCGCTGGATGCTTCACTGCTGATGAGGCCGTACGGACGCTGCGTTTGGCACGCGAAGCGGGCGGGTGGAGCCTCGTAAAACTTGAAGTGCTCGCGGATCAAAAGACGCTTTACCCCGATATGGAAGAAACCTTGAAAGCCGCAAAAGACCTGATTTCGGACGGTTTCGAAGTTATGGTCTATTGCTCAGACGATCCGGTTTATGCACGGAAACTGGAAGATGTCGGCTGCGCAGCCATCATGCCGCTGGGCAGCTTAATCGGCTCGGGGCTTGGCATTCAAAACCCGCTAAATATTCGTTTGATCGTTGAGCAATCGCGGGTGCCGGTGATCGTCGATGCAGGTGTCGGCACCGCCTCAGATGCGGCGCAAGCGATGGAGCTTGGCTGCGATGGTGTTTTGATGAATACCGCAATCGCCGAAGCCAAGGATCCGATCCTCATGGCGCAGGCCATGAAGCACGCTGTCATCGCGGGACGTCAGGCCTATCTGGCTGGACGAATGGGGCGCAAGCGTTATGCCGATCCGTCGTCACCGCTTGCCGGTTTGATCTAAGACTCCGCCAGGGCCGCCTCGATGGCTTCTGCAATCAGTTCGGGCCGGTAGCCGATGACGTGCTCCGTTCCGATCACAAAGTTCGGTGTGCCCGTTATGCCGAGGGTTCGCGCCAAACTCTTTGAGTCCGCGAGCGTTTTCTGCACCTCAATCGATTTCATATCGGCCCGCATTTTCAAGACATCGAGACCGGCTTCTTCTGCGGCGGCATCGATGATCTCAGGCTCATAACCTGAGCTATTATCAAGCTCCATCAGCGCGCGATGCATTTCAAGATATTTGCCTTGACGGTGCGCTGCAATGGCTGCCAGCGCCGCTTTTTCGAGATTTGGCGCCGCAACCGGTGTTTCTTTAAAGACCACTCGGACCTTCTGGTCATAGGTCTCCGGAAGGTCGGTCACAAAGGGCGTGGCGCGCTTACAAAAGCCGCAAGAGTAAGCTGAGAAAACAATGACACTGACCGGGGCATCTTCCGCGCCGATAAACGGATCGGCGGCGCTGATCAATGCGCCTTGATTGTCTTCGATGGCAGCCAGGGTCATGGCGCGCTCTTCGGCGTCTCGCTTCTCACTCAAGGCGATCAGCGCTGCCTCAATCACTTCCGGGTTCTCTAAAATATAGTTTTCGACGATTTGCTCGATCGCTTCTGTGTTGGAAGCGTCAACTGGTTCTTGCGCGCAAGCTGAGGTCAGCGCGAGCGCCGTGGCTGCCAGGCCTAGACTAATCGTACGTGTCATATTTCGAATCCTAACGAGGCTTAATGTCCCTTATGTCCTCAATTGCTTTCTTAGCGGTGAAAAACAAGCCGAAATCGCTAACAAATGCGTGAGCTCGACGATTAGCGCCGCCGCCAAAATACCTCGTTTTCGGGTAAGGCGGGGTCGGTGGCGTTGCGAATATCATTAGCCTGTTGAAAAGACCGGGTGTTCGGCTCCAGCTGCCGGAGGGCGCGCTGCGCGAAATGATGGGCGCGCGGGTAATTGCCGATATTGAAGGCGGCTTCTGCCGTGGCAACTTGTGCCATGGCGGTATTTTCCTGTTGATCGAAAACGATCGCCAGTTGGGTCCAGGCGAACGCATTGTTGGGCTCTTGGATGAGGGCATCGCGTAAAGCGATTTCGGCAAGGTCCGTATCGCCCGGCTCGGCGCGCTGCAACAATGACCGCGCTAGAGAGATTTGCAGCAGCGCATTATTTGGCAATAGCCGATTGGCTTCTAAGAGTGGATCAATCGATTCGATCGGTTTGCCCGTCTCAAACAAGATTTGGCCTTTGAGTTCGTGGAAGTAGGGATTCTCCGGTTCTTCTTCGATCAGGGAATCGATTTCTCGCAGCGCCGTGCCAAGATCTGCCGACTTCATCGCTGAGATCGAACGCGCATAGCGAGCCGGTTTCGATGTGTCCGTCGGCGGATAATCGCGGAACACGCGTGCTGGCGGCTCCAAGAAACCGACCAGCTTGGCCTTCATCATATCGAATTGGTGCACCACTTCGGGCTCTTCTGGCTTATCGGCCAGGCCCGATTCCTCGGCCAAGGCGCGCGTGGTGCGCACACGGTTGGACGATAGCGGGTGTGAGCGAAAATAAGGGAAACGGCGGGCTTCCGAGAGCACCTCCTGGTAGCGGAACTTTTCGAAAAACTCGACAATGCCCATGGGCGACTGTTCCAGCTCGACCAGGTATTGCACGGCTTTGGTGTCCGCCATCGCTTCTTCCGCACGGGTGTGAACGAAGAAGTTCAGCGCGGCGAATTGCTGCGAGCTTGCAATCAGGGCCGCACCCGCATCCGGCGCGCCTGCGGCGATGGCCAGCACGCCGAGGCCAATCGACATCAATGCCGGCCGGGAGGCGACACTCGCCGCACGCGTCCGAGTGACCGTATGACCACAGGCAATGTGGCAGGTTTCATGCGCGATCACGCCTTTGACCTGTGCGGCATTGTCGGCCGCCATGATCAAGCCGGTGTGCAAATGTATGCGCTGACCACCCGCCACAAACGCATTAATGCTCGGATCGTTAATGATGTACAACCCGACATCATTGGGGACGAGCCCGGCGACGTCGAGAATGGGATCGGTCCAATCGCGTAAGATTTGCTCAATTTCAGCGTCACGGATCAAGCTTTGCGCCCAAACCGGAACCGCTGCCGCGCACCAAAGCGACATCGCTAGAACGAGTTTTGCGATCAATTTCATCAGCATCGCATTCCTTTTCTTACAATATGCTAAGCAAATGAATGTGTCTTGGCGAGGGCAGGCTATGCTATCTAACGAATATGTTAGATCGACCCGTCGCCGAAATCGTAAAAAAGGTCCGGATTGATCCTAACAGCCAGCATCTCGGCGTTCCTTAAGACGGTGCCAGGCTGGCAAGCGGCGAACAGGCGTTCGGTGTCGCTCAAAGCGAGCTCATACTCGGTAATCGGCCCGGCCAAGCGCGTTCGGATGATCGGGAACTCGGCGCCGTCACCGAGCTGCACGGCTTCCGGGCGATACCAGAGCGTCCCTGAGGCGGTTTGCAATTGGCGTTGCCACGCATCCGGCAGAGCTGCGGCGTTAACGGAATGGACGGGGCCGAGGGCTTTTGCGACCGCAAGGGTCGCGGGTGCGCGATATACGCTTTCTGGCGCCCCTGTCTGAAGAATTTTGCCGGTATCAATCACCGCAATTTCATCTGAATGCACCAGCGCCTCACTGGCATCATGCGTGACCAGAAGCGCCGGTATATTCGCGGTTTTGATCGCCGCGATCGCAACCTCCCGCACTTGGTCGCGCATAGACGGGTCGAGCCCCGAAAACGGCTCATCTAGTAAAATTGCGACCGGGCGCGGGGCCAGTGCTCGGGCGATTGCCGTGCGCTGTTGTTCGCCGCCAGAGAGTTGGTGCGGATATGCGTCACATTTGTGGTGCAACCCTACTCGGTCCAACCAAGCCTCGGCTGCGGCGCGCTGGTCGGGCTTGTTGAGACCGCGAATGCCGAACATCACATTCTGAACTGCGCTGAGATGCGGAAACAGAGCGAAATCTTGAAAGACCAGCCCGATTTTGCGCTTTTCGACCGGCAGCGCGGTCCGCGCATCTGACAGCACCCGATCGCCGGATAGGATCCGGCCCGTGTCCGGGCGCTCCAGGCCAGCAAACAATCGCAGCAGCGTTGACTTTCCAGACCCAGAGGGTCCAACCAGCGCTGTGATTTTGCCTGGCATCAGTTCCAAGCTC
Organism: Pseudomonadota bacterium; assembly: GCA_038531165.1. Lineage (GTDB taxonomy): Bacteria > Pseudomonadota > Alphaproteobacteria > Caulobacterales > Hyphomonadaceae > Henriciella. The sequence goes on along the minus strand of JBCBBZ010000004.1, from coordinate 220,062 downwards.
GCCTGATTGACGGCGACCTGCGCGCGAAATCTGCGGCTCACGCCCTCTGCGATTAACGATTGTGGCTCGGACATTTAGGGTTGCCGCTCCGAATGAGACAGACGCCAAGACAATAACAGCACCGGCGCAAGTCCAGCCAGGACGATTAGCAGCGATGGCAGCATCGCTTGGGCAAATCGCTCATCAGAGGCGTAGGCATGCGCGCGCACCGCAAGCGTGTCCCAACCAGTTGGTCGCAGCATCAAAGTGGCGGGCAGTTCTTTTAGGATCTCAACAAACAAAATCAGCGCAGCAGCAAATGTACCCGGGGCCAAGAGCGGCAGATCAATGCGCCAAATCCGAGCCAAACGGCCGCTGCCCAAGCTGCGGGCGGCATTGTCTAAGTTCCTGGGCAGGCGATCCAGAGTGGCGTTTAGCGGTTCAACGCCGGCTGAAGTGAACCGGCTGACATAGATCCAGAGCAGCAGCAAAATCGCAATCGAAGCCGAGAGCGCTTGGCCGGTCTCGCGCAAAATGTATACCGCGCCGAGCCCCAGCACCGCGCCTGGGGCGGCATATCCGGCGGCCGCAGCCAATCGGGTGCCAAACCGCAATCCTCCATCATTCTTGGCGGCGAGCGTGAACACGAAAGCAGCGATCAAGGCAAAGCCGGTCCCGAGGCTGCTCAATATCAGCGTTGCGCGAAGCAGTGGGACTAAATCAGCCGCGCTGGCGCGGGTTTCCAGTGACAACCAAATCAAGCGACTGACGGGCGCGAAAAAGCAGATAAGAAGCAATAGGGTGCAAAGAAGAGTCGCGATCGCACTATGACGAGCTGACAGTCGCCCGCGTTTGGGCGTCTGCCATTTTGATCCGGTATGCTGGGTTCCACCGCGTCCTTGTAAATATTGTGCGGCGAAAAAGAATGCGCCAGCGATCATGATCAAAGCGAGGGCAAGCCGAGCGGCGGTATTCGGTTCGCCAAACGAGTTCCAGGATCGGATAATCCCAACGCCGAGGGTCTGGACGCCGAGAAAATCGGCGGCGCCATAATCCGCCGCAGCTTCCATAAGCGCCAAGCACAAGCCCCCGCAGATGGCGGGAATCGCAACCGGCAGGCCGACCCGCCAAAACCGCTCCCAAGCGTTCGCGCCAAGGCTCTTTGCGGCGTCGAGCGTGGTTGAGGTCTGCATCGAGAAGGCTGTGCGCGCGGTGATGTAGACATATGGGAAAAGGGTCGAGGCAAGCACAAAGGCCAATCCGGGGGCGCTGCTCACATTCGGAAACCAATAATCGCGGGCCGACCACCCTGTGGCATCGCGAAGGGCGCTCTGTAACGGCCCCGGAGACGCGGCCAGATCCGCCCAGGCATACGCCATCACATAGCCTGGCATTGCCAGTGGAAGGATTAGCGCCCAACTGAAAAAGCGACGGCCGGGGAACTCATATCGGCTGACCAACCAGGCGGCGGGCACGGGGAAGGCCAGCATTAAGAGCGCCGACAACACCAAGACAAAAATCGTCGTCGCGGTATAAGGCAGCAGCCGATTTGTGAAGATATGGTCCCAAGTCGAACCGCCGCCGACCGTTAGACCGGCGAATAGGGCCGTACAGACCGGCAGGGTTACCATAAAAATCACCAACAGCGCGGGCAGCGCCGTCGCTGACGGCAACCGCCAGCTTATGACCCCGCGCACGCGCTGTTGCGGATCGCGATTAATTCCAGCCTGCGAGATCAAACAACCTTTGTGCTTCGGCTTGGTTTTCGCCAAACACGTCAAGCGGGGTATCAGAGGCGACAAAAGCGGGAACCTGCTCAACCCCGGCCGGCGCCGGCGATGTGTCCAATAGTGGCAGCTCTTTGGTTTCAGTCGTCAAATAGCTTTGCCCCTGCTCGCTGAGGAGGAACGCAATAAATTCCTCCGCCAGCGCTAAATCATCGGCGGCGGTGGTGACCGCGACGCCGGTAATGTTGACGTGCGATCCAGACCCCTCGGTGAATTCCGGAACGGTAAACGCGGTCGAGGCGGCAACGTTTTGGTCGTTTGCTGAGGCACTGGTCGCGAGCCGGATCCAATAATAATGATTGACGATCGCGATAGAACATTCGCCCGCGGCAATCGCACGGATCTGATCTGTGTCACCGCCTTGCGGGCTGCGCGCCATATTGCCGACAATGGCCGTTGCCCAAGACTGCGCAGCGTCAGCGCCGAGGCGCTCAATCACCTCTGCCATGAGCGACAGATTATAAATGTTCGAAGACGCGCGCACGCAAATCTCGCCCGCTTTGTCTTCGCTGGCCAGCGCGCCCCATTGGGCGAAGTCCTCTGCCGCCCAGCGCGATGGATCGTAAGCAACGCCCCGCAGCCGACGGGCGAGGCCAAACCAATGACCACTGCTCTCACGGAAGGTTGCAGGGATCGCTGCCGCCAAGGCTTCGCTCTGTAGTGGCTGCGTCAACCCGGCATCTTTGAATCGCCACAGGCTCCCGGCATCCGCCGCGATGACAAGATCCGCCGGGCTTTGATCGCCTTCTGAGCGTAATGTCTCTAAGAGCTGGCTCGCCCCAGACTCACGAACTTGGATATCGACGCCCGTTTCGTTCTCAAACAATTCGTACAGTGTCTTGTCGGAATCATAGTGGCGCGAGCTGTAAAGGGTCAGAACACGTTGCTCAGGGCTCGCCGCTTCTGAGGAATCAGGGTCTGTTGGGTTCGAGCAGGCCACAACTGTTCCAATGAGCAGACTGAGGCCAGCAAATAAAGGAGTGCGTTTGATCATGCACGTTATGTGTCATAAGTGCGAAGCGTTCGCAACTGGGTGATTTTTAGGCATTTGCATGTTGTTGGTGCGAAGATTGCATAAATCCCCTGTGGCGGTGCTAGACAAGACACTTTCAATTGGTAACGTTTTGTTAATCTGCAGAAACGCAGACGCTTCAAAGTGTGGGGACATATGACAGAAATCATGCTCGATTTAGGTCCGGTGAATACCGTTGACGAAGCCGCTTTTGCTCAAGCGATTGAGCATCTCGCCCGCTGGCACGAGGCCCATGATGGGCAAGGGGCGCACGAACGGGACGCCCCTGATTTGATGATCAAGACCATTGCCGACACCCGCGGCACGCTGCGCAAAGCTGTGATTTTTCAAAAACAAGAATGGGCCGCGGCCTTTCTCGGGTTTTGGGAGCGTGAACGCGCCGCCGTTTAAGCGGGTCTGGTATGTGCGAATGCGCTAGCGGGGCCGCACACTTCGTTTTAGACTTGGGGCATGCGCGCGTCCTCTTCTGATACTCCATCAATTGCCGTCATCGGGGCCGGAATCATCGGTCTAGCGTGTGCTTTGGAAATCGCCGATCGCGGCGCGCGTGTGACCCTATATGAGCCAAATTGGCCACCGCGCGGGGCAAGCTGGGCCGCGGCAGGCATGTTAGCGCCTGCGTTTGAGGCGGCCGCGCCGGATGGGGTCCATCCAAAGCTCTTTGAGCTCTGCAACATGAGTGCCGCGCTTTGGCCGCGCTGGGCGAGCGCTCTGCAAGACAGGACGGGATATCCGTCCGGATTTCAGCCCGGGCCAACTTTAGCTGTGGCGCGCGAATTGCCGGAGGTCCAGCATCTCAAATCGATCCAAGCGCGCATGGCGTCTCATCCTGACCGTCCACGCGATTGTTTCAGCGATCTGCGCACGCTCGCGCCACAGCTCAAAACCGATCTCCGCGCAGCCCTGTTGCTGCCAAGCGATGGGCAGATCGACAACCGATTGACGCTGAAGGCGCTTGGTGTCGCCATCGCGCAGCATGAAAGAATTACGCTCAAACGGACCGCCGCGCAGCTGGCAATGGATGGCGATCGCATTGGCGTGCCGGGTCATGATGCGGCCTTGATCTGCGCCGGATGGGCGAGTGCAAAAACAGACCTGTTCGAGCCTGCAGTGCCGCGCGCGGTCACCGACCGGCTTTCTGTATTGTCTGAGATCCAACCCTATGGCGGCCAAATGCTCTCGCTCGCGCCAACGGTTGGCACGCCTGACATCACCATTCGCTGCGGCGACTTATATATTGTTCCAAAGGCAGACCGGATCATTGTCGGCGCCACGACAGAGCCGGGGCGGGTCTTAGATGCCGCAGACCCGGACAAAATTGCCAAGCTGCGGGCGCGCGCTGCCGCGCTTTGCCCGGCCCTTGGCAACGCCGATATGATTGAGTCATGGGCTGGGACGCGCCCAGGGCGGGCTGACCATGCGCCGATCCTTGGCGAAACGGCGCTCGCTTCGGTCTTCGTCGCCGCCGGACACTTCCGCAATGGCATTTTGCTCGCGCCGCTCACGGCACAATTCATAGCGGACCTAATTCTCGCGCAGCGCAGCCACGATCTCTTGCAAGCCTTTTCACCGCAGAGGACACAGCCAGCGCAGGTGTGACGCCTGGTCAGAGTGGACGCGCTTTTCATTGCGGCATAAACATTCCGCGACAGGAGACAAAATATGCACTCGATAGGCGCGCTCAGCGAAGATCAACTCGCCATTCAAGAGGGTGTTGCCCGCACGGTGGCACAGTTCGACGACGAGTACTGGGCGAAGACCGACGAAACCGGCGATTGGCCCGAAGCGTTTTGCGACTCGATGGCGGAAGGCGGTTGGCTCGGAATTGCATTTCCGGAAGAATATGGCGGCGCAGGCCTGGGTCTGACCGAGGCGTCTTTGATGATGCAGACGGTAACGCGCTCGGGAGCGGGTTATTCCGGGGCCTCCGCCATCCACCTGAACATATTCGGGCCGAAGCCTCTCGAGAAATTTGGCAATGCCGAGCAGAAGCAGGAAAACCTGCCAAAGATCATCTCGGGACAAGAGAAAATGTGTTTTGCGGTTACCGAACCGAATTCAGGCCTCGACACATCCTCGCTCGAGACCAAAGCCGAGCGCACCAATTCTGGCTATGTCATTAATGGCCGCAAGATTTGGACAACCGGCGCACAGCGGGCCGACAAGATCTTGATCATCGCACGCACCACCCCGAAAGATCAATGTGCCAAGCCGTATCTGGGCCTATCGCTCTTCTATACCGATCTCGATCGCGGCAAAATCGAAGCCAATCCTATCCCGAAAATGGGCCGCAAAGCGGTGGAGTGCAACACGCTTTTCATAGACGGGCTGGAAGTGCCAAAAGAGCATTTGATTGGCGAAGAAGGGGCGGGGTTCAAGTACCTCATCCAGGGCCTCAATCCAGAGCGGGTCTTGTTTGCCGTTGAGAGCATTGGCCTTGGCTTTGCGGCGCTGGAGAAAGCCACGAATTATGCGAATGAACGCGTGGTTTTCGGTCGGCCGATTGGTCAAAATCAAGGAATTGCGCACCCCCTTGCCAAAGCCTGGGCGGAACTCTCCGCAGCGGAATTGCTGGCCTACAAAGCCGCGGCTTTGTTTGATCAAGGCGACGAGTGCGGCGCGGAAGCCAATGCGGCAAAATATTTGGGCACCGAGGCCGGGTTTAAGGCATGCGAGACAGCGGTCCTGACCCATGGCGGCATGGGGTATGCGCGTGAATACCATGTTGAGCGCTATATGCGCGAGGCGATGCTGGCTCGGATTGCGCCGGTCAGCCGTGAGATGATCCTCAATTTCATTGCAGAGCGTGTCCTGGGTCTGCCAAAGAGCTATTAAGCCGCGCCTAGGGCGTTCGCATGGTCATTTCGGAACGAGCGTCGCATTCGCGCGAGCGCCAGATCCAATTGGCCGCGTTCAACGTGAATCCGTCCGCGCCGATACGCCAAGAGGCTGTGTACGCGTCGCCGGTTTGAGCGGCACGCTCTAACATACCATCCGCGCGTAAGAGCATGAGAATGGACAATATTCGCTGCAGCATCAGCCGGACTCCGTCACTGACGGCAGCCCATACCGGGTGACAGCGTCCATACGAGAGTCGATCCGGATAAAGCGCCCTTCAGCTCGAAAATTTTCATGGCAGGCATTGACTCGTACGAATACATGTAAATATGTAATTACATGATTACTAATGACGATATGGATCTGGTCTTCCATGCCCTTGCGCATCAAACGCGGCGGCGCATTCTTGATCTTGTCCGCGATCAGCCGGGTCAAACCGTCGGCGAGTTGGCCAGAGCGTTCGATGTCAGCCGGATCGCGATTATGAACCATCTCAAAGTGCTGGAAGAAGCGGGCCTGCTCGTCAGCCAAAAGGATGGCCGCGCACGGCGGCTCTATCTCAATGCGATGCCGATCCAAGCCATTCATGAGCGCTGGATCGATGGGTTCAGCGCCTATTGGGCGGATCGCTTGAGTTTCATCAAACACGCGGCGGAGCATGTCGCGCAATCCAATACTATTCCAAAGGAGGATGGGGAAAATGACTGAGACACCGAATTATGCCGAGAAATCGGTGCACCGAACGTTTATCCAAGCGCCGATTGAAACCGTCTGGTCGATATTGGTGGCGACCGACAAGCCGCTACCGTTCTTCTTTGGCAGTATTTGCGACACCAAAGATGGTTTGAAGCCGGGCGCTCGCATGCGGATGGTCCACCCCAACCGCAAAATCGCCATGGTGGTCGGCGAGGTGCTCGCTTTCGAGCCGCCCTATCGCTATAGCCACACCTTCAAGATGACGAATCTCAAAGACGATCCCTGTCAGGTCACCTATGAATTGCGAGAAAAGGGCGACGGCACCGAGTTCGACTTGATCATTGAGGGCACGATTGAGGGCAGCGACCTGCATAAGGAAATGCTCAGCGGGCAGGGCTTTATCGCCAAGAATCTCAAAGCGCTGGCAGAGACAGGTAAGCCCGCCTTGAGCGGCAAGATGGTGACCATCATGTCGCCGATTGTGGCTCTGGTCTCAAAGAAAGCGCAACGCATCGAGCATTGGCCGCTCGAGCCCGGCCCGGTCACGCAGACCCCGATGAAGGAGGTCTAGGCATGGCAAGGTCACCCGAGGCGCAAGCTCAAACCATGATCAAAAACATGCCCGAGAAAACCGGCAAGAGCCTTGCGGCTTGGCAAGCCATTGTCGCGGCCAGCGCTGCCGTCAAGCATGGCGAAATTATGAGGCTGCTCAAAGGCGAGCACGGCGTCAGTCACGGCTTTGCCAATCTGATTGCGCAAAAGTGCATCGGGAATTTGGACGTCCCAACCGATGATCTCGTCGCCAATCAGTATCAGGGCAAAGCGGCGCTGAAACCGATTTATGAGGCCATCATTGCCTTTGTCAGCGGGTTCGGGGAGGCGCTAGAGATCGCCCCGAAAAAGGCCAGTGTCAGTCTGCGCCGGAACCAGCAATTTGCGCTCATCCAGCCGAGCACCAAAACGCGGATCGATCTTGGTCTCAATCTAAAAGGCGCCTCGCCACAAGGGCGCCTCGAGGCGATGAAAGGAATGTGCACCCACAAGGTAAAACTCACGCAGGTCGCTGAGTTCGACGATGAGGTAAAAGCCTGGCTGAAAGCCGCTTACGACCAGGCCTGAGCGTACGGCGCCAGTTGGGCACGTTCCATCCGTTCTTACGCGCGCGGTTTAGACATAGCCTTGTGCGTTGACGTAGGACTGCATTGCGGCAATCCGGTTGGCATCAGATGGGTGGGTCGACATAAATTCCATCGGTTTTTGCGCCGACGTCTGGGTCATTGCATCCCAGAAACGGACCGCCTCATTCGCCCGGTAATCGGCGCCAACCATGAAGTCCGTACCCAGCCGATCGGCTTCATATTCGTGTTGGCGCGAATAGGGTAAGATGATGCCAAAGGTAACGCCCGCGCCGAGGATCCCAGCAATCAGGGCGCTGTTTTCGACATCGCCAGCTTCGAGCGCAACACCGGCTAGGGCAAGACCGCCAGCGGCCGCCATTTGTTGCGAGTAACGCTCTGCCGAGTGGCGTCCGACAACATGGCCGGCTTCGTGTCCCATGACGGTGGCGATTTGGTCGTCATTCTCCATAATATCGAGCAGGCCCGTATAGAATCCGACCTTGCCGCCCGGCATCACCCAGGCATTCACTGTGTCACTTTCAAAGACTGCGAACTCCCAATTGTTTTGGGTGAGGTTTTGCGACGGAAAACGCTGGTCGGCGGCTTGGACAATTCGATCGCCGACCGCCTCAACTCTGCGCCGGAGCGCTCGGTCAGAGGTTTGCGGATTTTGCTCCAAGGCCTGCGTCCACGATTGCGCTGCCAATTCGGCGAGTTGTCCGTCCGAAACGAGCATGAATTGCGACCGCCCGAGCGCCTCATTTGTTGCACAGCCGGACACTGTGGCGCTTGAAAAAGCAACGATCGAACCGCAGGCGAGGCCATTGATCAGGTCTCTGCGCGATAGTGTTATGGGCGGCGAACGATATGATTGTGTCATGGATCTTACCCTCAGATTTGCCTTCGAAGTTTAGCCTATTCACGGCATCATGAATAGAAATAGAATGAGATAACATATCATGTCAGTAAAGGCTGATATGATTTTTGTGGGTGCCCATAGGGCCAGCCGTTGAAGTCAGCGGTGCATGACGCTTGGAAGTCTGATCGCGCCAGATTTCAGATGAACCGAATGCGCGACACGCGCCCAGCGCGGCTGCGCGCCGCTAAGCCCTGCACACTTTTATGAGCGTCTTGATCGATCGGCACGGCCGTCCAGACGTTTTCCCAACGCGATGCAGTCCTGATCACCGTATCCCTGCTTTTCGTAGAATTGGACGGCAGCGGCATTATCTCGCCGCACAAGAAGGTTCACTTTCCACACGCCACGGTCTCGGAGCCAGTCTTCAGCAGCGTTCATTAGCGTCTTTCCAAGTCCTGAGCTTTGCCGATCAGGTGATATTGAAACATAGTAGACAGTGCCGCGATGACCGTCATGGCCGACGAGAGCAGAGCCAATAATTTGATCGCCAGATTCCGCAACGAGCACCGTAGAAGACGGCCCTCCTAAGGCGAAATCAAAGTCCTCTTCGGGCAGATTCCACGGTCGTGTTAAGCCGCAGGCGCGCCACAAGGCGATCACCTTAAATTTGTCGGTCTGTTCTGCGTCTCTCACAATCATCAAGCCATGCTAATGCAGGGCATCAGTTTGAGAAGCCTCTGTGTCCCAAAATCACGTCGCAAAAGGCTTTGAGCTGACCCATACCGACCCCTGGATCAGCACCAAATGCCGCACAAGTTCAATTCCCGATTGACTCTCTCAAAAAAAGAACAAAAATAGAACAAATGCAACCCGTCGATCTGCATTCCTTACACCCGGCCGGGGCGCTCTTGCCAGCACAGAAGGTGCTGGCAGTGGGCGATCATGTGGCTTTGCGCCAAGGCCGCATCCATGAGATCACGGGCGCAGGCGCTGACCTGTTCGCCATTATGGCGGCTGCAAAACACAGCCAAAATACGCTTTGGGTTGCCCTGTATCGTGACTTGGTCAGTCTCTGTCCGACCGGGCTGCAAGCCTATATCGACGTTCAGGATTTGATTCTGGTTGAGGCGGTGTCGCGCGGCGAGCTCCTTTGGGCGGCTGACCAAGCGCTGCGTGCAGAAGGCGGGTTCTGCGTGATTTTGGATATGCCCGATTCCCTTTCCTTAAAAGAGAGCCGACGCTTGCAATTGGCGGCTGAGCAGGGCGGCGGGCTTGGTCTCATTTTGCTGCGCGGTGGGGTCAGTAGTTCGGCGGCGCAAACGCGGTGGGACTGTGCGCCAGTCCATGCCGATCACCCCACTTGGGATTGGCGCTGCACCAAAGGCAAGAATGGCGAAACCGGTGCTTGGCGGGTCACGCAGGCAAGGGAACAGCAACGAGGGCAGAATGCCGAGGATACTCTCTATATGGCTCCCGCAGCTCCCGCTTGATCGTCTCACCCGACAAAGCGACCCCCGCCTGGCCGGTCCTTTCGCGATCATCGCAGAGGAGAAAAATGCCTGGCGGGTGACGCATGCCAATGATGCCGCGCTGATAGCGGGCACCGTGGCGGGGCAGGCGCTGGCGGATGCGCGTGCCATCTGTCCAGATCTTTTGACGGAACCGAGCGATGGGGTGCGGGAAGATCTGTTGCTGCGCGCCTTGTGGCGCTGGGCAGACACGCTCTCGCCAAGGGTCTCTCTCGATGCTCCGGATGGTCTGTTGCTCGACATTAGCGGCTGCGCCCACCTGTTTGGGGGCGAAGCGCAGATGGGGCAAGAGGCGCGCCTGCGCTTGGGGGATCTTCAGATCCAGGCCCAAATCGGTATTGCAGACACGAAAGGCGGTGCGCGGGCTTTGGCCCGGTTCGGTCCGAGTGAGGTGTCGATTGCTCCAGCAGGTGAGATGGTAGCTGCCTTGGCAGAACTGCCGGTTGCCGCGCTCGATATCTCGCATAAAATGGTCAGTGAACTGGCGCGGGCCGGCCTCACAACGATTGGCCACTTACAGTCTCAAAAATCCGCTGAACTCGCGCGTCGGTTTGGATTGCACCTCACCAAAGCTTTGCAGACAGCGACAGGCGTCACCCCTGATCCAGTCACGCCGAAAATGGCAGACCCGACCTATGCTGCGCGGATGACTTTGCCAGACCCGATCGGTTTCTTGGATGATCTGGAGCATGTTCTGCGTCGGCTCGCGACACAGATTTGTGGGCGGTTGGATCAAGATCAACGCGGCGCCCGGCGGTTTCAGCTAATTGTCCGCTGCGTCGATACAGGTGATCATCCTCTCACGATTGGGTTTGCGCGGCCTTGCTCAGATCCGGATGCCATTCTGCGGCAATTCTCACACTCTTTATCTAAGCTCGAAATTGAGTATGGGGCCGATTGGTTTCGGCTCGTGGCAGAACAGATTGAGCCGATCCGCTTGAAACAGGGGAGTTTTGGTGACGATGCCAAACGCGCCGACCAGCGCCTGATCCTGATCGAGACGCTCGGCAATCGGATTGGCTTTGATCATGTCCGTATCTTCAAACCACGCGATCATCATGTTCCAGAACAGGAATTTGCGCAGGTCGAAGCAGCCGGTATGACCCCCGATTGGCAGCCCGCGCCGCGCCCGCGCCCGATCCGCTTGTTTGCCCCACCTGAATTTGTCCAAGTCGAAACGCCTGGGCGTCCACCGCTCAACTTCAAATGGCGGCGGATGTCCTTTGCCACGGATCGTGCCCATGGTCCGGAACGGATCACGCCGCGTTGGTATCGCGAAGAAGACCCTCGCACGCGCGATTATTGGACGGTGCAAACCGATCAGGGGCGGCGGCTTTGGTTGCTCAACTATCCCGGAGAAGACGCCAAGGATTGGTATGTCGCAGGAGAGTTCGCATGAGCTATGTCGAGCTGTTCGCGATTAGCAATTTCACCTTTCTGACGGGCGCCTCGCATGCTGAGGAATTGGTCACGCGTGCCCGCAAGCTTGACCTGGGCGGTCTGGCCATTGCCGATACAAATACGTTTGCAGGCATTGTTCGTGGCCACAGCGCTGCCAAGGAACTTGGGCTGCGCTATTTGGTGGCGACCCGTTTAAGGCTGCGGGATGGGACACAGATCCTGGCCTATCCGCGCGATCGCAAAGCCTTTGGCCAGCTATCGCGTTTGCTCACCCTCGGCAAACGCCGGACGGTGAAAGGTGCCTGTGATCTCACGCTTGAGGACGTGTTGGATTATGCCGACAATTGTATTCTGGTCGGGCTTTGCGGACCGGACTTTCAAGGCACTCTACAGGCCCTGAAGGCGCGCTTTGATGACCATGTTTTTCTTGGGCTGTGCCCGGAATATGATGGCCAGGACCCAAATCGGTTTGCGGAAGGCCAAGCCTTGGCAGACCGCGTTGGGATTGAAACGGTCGCGCTTGGCCATGTCATCATGCACACAGCGGCGCGATTGCGTCTCGCGGATGTCTTGTCCTGTATTCGTGAGAAGACGACGATTGATCAGCTTGGTCGCTTAGCCCTGCCGAACGCCGAACGCCGGATCAAATCCGAGTTTGAGATGCGCCGTTTGTTTCAACTCTACCCTGAAGCGATTGCAAACACGTCTCGGATCGCGGCGGCCTGTCCGTTTTCGCTGGATGAGCTGCGCTACGAATATCCAGCCGAGATTAGCGATGGCCTGGAGCCAAATGAGCGGTTGCGAAAGCTCACAGAGGACGGATTGGTTCGCCGCTATCCGGATGGTGTGCCGCTGAAAACCAGGAGCATGATTGAGAAGGAGCTGCGCCTGATTACGGAGCTCGACTATGCCCGATATTTTCTGACCGTGCATGACGTGGTCACGTTTGCGCGCTCAAAAGGGATCCTCTGTCAGGGGCGCGGGTCAGCGGCCAATTCTGCGGTCTGTTACGCGCTTGGCATCACCGAGGCCTCACCAGATATGATCACGATGGTGTTCGAACGGTTTATCTCTGAAGCGCGAAACGAACCGCCAGACATTGATGTCGATTTTGAACATGAGCGGCGCGAAGAAGTGATCCAACACATCTATCAGAAGTATGGCCGTCATCGCGCGGGCCTTTGCTCGACGGTGATCCATTATCGCTCGCGCAGTGCGATCCGCCAGGTGGGGCAGGCTATGGGGCTGTCTGTGGATGTGGTGTCTGCCTTGTCGAGCCAGGTCTGGGGTGTCTCGTCGTCAGATCTTGGTGATGAGCGAGCCAAGTCTGCGGGGCTGGATCTCGAGGATCAACGCCTGCGTCAGACGCTCGATCTTGCCAAACAGATTGTCGGCTTCCCGCGCCATCTGTCTCAGCATGTCGGCGGCTTTGTGATCACCAAAGGGCGGCTCGATGAGCTCTGCCCGATTGAGAATGCGGCGATGGCAGACCGCACCGTCTTGGAATGGGACAAGGATGATATCGAAGCGCTTGGCATGCTTAAAATCGACATTCTCGCGCTTGGCATGCTGACCTGTCTGCGCAAATGTTTTGATCTCTTGGAGATGTGGAAAGGCGAGGCTTACACGCTGGCAACACTGCCGCAGGGAGACCCGGTCGTTTATGACATGCTGTGTGAAGCCGACACAATTGGGGTCTTCCAAGTCGAGTCGCGCGCGCAGATGAACTTTCTGCCGCGCATGCGGCCGCGGACCTATCAGGATCTCATCGCCGAAGTGGCAATCATCCGGCCTGGTCCGATCCAGGGCAATATGGTGCATCCCTATTTGCGCCGTCGTCGCGGTGAGGAGCAAATCATCTACCCGTCCGAAGACTTACGGGAGGTATTGGAGCGGACCTATGGCGTGCCGCTTTTCCAGGAGCAGGCCATGCAAATCGCCATCGTCGCGGCTGGCTTCACGCCCACTGAGGCTGATTCCTTGCGCCGCGCCTTAAACGGGTTTCGTCGCCAAGGCGCCGTTGAGGACTTCAAAGAGCGTTTCATCGCAGGCTGTCTAGAGCGGGGCTATGAGCTCGAATTCGCGGAGAATTGTTTCAAGCAACTCGAAGGCTTTTCCAGCTACGGCTTTCCGGAAAGCCATGCGGCGAGTTTCGCGCTGCTTGTCTATGCCTCGTCATGGATCAAATGCCATCATCCAGAAGTGTTCTGTTGTGGCATTCTGAACGCGCAGCCGATGGGCTTTTATGCGCCCGCGCAACTGATCCGCGATGCCAAAGAGCATGGGGTTGTGGTGCTGCCCATCTGTGCGGAGAACAGCTTTTGGGACAATGTGTTGGAGCCATTGCCGAATGGCGGTCTCGCAGTGCGTCTCGGCTTTCGTCAGATCAAAGGGTTTTCCGAAGAAGACGGACACTGGATCGCGGCGGCGCGTGGGGCAGGGTATGGCGGGATTGAAACCCTTTGGCGGCGGGCTGGGATTGGCCGCGCGGCTCTGACCCGATTGGCGGGCGCAGATGCGTTTGCGGTCTATGGTCTGGAACGCCGCGCTGCTCTGTGGGCGGTGAAAGGCTTAGGGGCGGATCGGCCATTGCCTCTGTTTGAACAGGCCGGGGAAGGCTTGCCAGAGGTCGAGGCTCATCTGCCGAAGCTCAGCCTGGAGGAAAGCGTGTTTGAGGATTATGTCGCGACCCGGCTCACACTGCGCGATCATCCGGTCAATTTGTTGCGCCCTCACTTGCCGAAATTCCAACCTGCAGAGCGCCACCGCACCACACCGGATGGGGCCTGGGTCGCTGTCTCTGGGCTTGTGATTACACGCCAGCGTCCAGGCACGGCGAGTGGTGTGATCTTCCTGACCTTAGAGGATGATACGTCGGTCTCGAATGTCGTTGTCTGGCCCAAAATGTTTGAGAAATGCCGCAAGGAAGTGATGGCAGGACGGCTCTTGCATGTGCGCGGGAAACTGCAGCGCGAGGGCACGGTCACGCATGTCATCGCGACGCAGATCGCTGACTATTCCTATTTGCTAGATGGGCTCGGCTATCCGGAATTTGCTGGCGACAGCATCGATCCAAGCCGCGACAATGCTGACGAAGCGAAGCGGCCGGTTCCAGACCTGCGCAGTGGCCCCCGCAGCGAGAAACGCCGCAAAGTTGCTGAAGCGATTACAGCCGAGCTCCAAGAAGCGCATCGCGCCCGCATTGCCTCCGGCGCCCGCCACCCGCGCGAACAGGCGAAGAAGCTCTTTTATAGTCGGGATTTTCACTGAGGAGGACCCGAATTCATTGGCCGAGCATGGACTCATCCCGAGCGAAGTCGATGGACGCTGACTTGGAACGGGCGTCCATCCTTCGACTTCGCTCAGGATGAGCGGGCATTATCAAAACAGACAAAGATCAATCCCCCCGCCGCTCATCCCGGGCTTGACCCGGGATCTCATGCGGTGCTTCCGAGCTCGCCGGACGAGATCCCCGCCTGCGCGGGGATGAGCGGGTCGTGTGAGAGCCTCATCCTGAGTGAAGTCGAAGGATGAGCGGGCTTCATGCAAATCGTTGGAGCCCCGGCCCTTTATCCTTCGACTTCGCTCAGGATAAGCCGTGTTGGGCTACTCCGCTGCGGGGCGGATCTCGCGGTCTGGGTCGAACAGGCCCAAATCCGGCGCGGCCGAGACCTCAGGGGGTGTCGACCGCCCGCGCAGACGCGCCACCATGCGTCGTCGCCAGCGGCCCATTTTCGCAGGGGCCGCCAGCCAAACCGGGGTCACGATCAAGGTCAGCATGGTGGAAAAGCCGAGCCCGAACACCACAGCCGTTGCCAATGGCACCCACCATTCCGCGGTAATGCCACCAAAACTGATCGCGCCTTCGCGGAAACTCACATTCATCATGAACACCATCGGCAACAGGCCGCACACCGTCGTGAGCGTCGTCAGCAAGATTGGACGAATGCGCTGCGCCGCGGCGGCGATCGCCGCTTCCTCACTGGTCCGACCGTCTCTTTGCAGACGTTGGAACGTATCAATGAGGACAATATTATTGTTCACCACAATCCCGGCCAAAGCGACGACGCCGGTTCCGATCATCAAAATCGAAATGTAAGGTAAGACCAGTTGAATGCCGATCAGCACGCCTGCGGTTGCGAGGATCACGGCTGAGAGGGTCAGCACGACGTGATAGAAATTATTGAACTCCCAAAGCAGGATGATGCCCATCAAAAAGAGGGCTGAGAGCGCCGCGATTTGGAAGAAGGCTTCAGCTTCTGCGGCATCCTCATCGGCGCCTTCAAACTGGATATCCACAGCCGGATCGATCGTGGCGCCCGCCAGCAAGCCTTTCAGCTCATCGACTTTGGCGGCGCCGGCGCCTTGCTCGATCGCATTGGCCCGCACCATAATGACGCGTTTGCCATCACGGCGTTCGATTTTTGTGACTTTTGGCGCCGGGCGTCGTTCAACGAATTGAGACAAAGGCACTTGGCCGTCCGGCGTCGCGATGCGCAGACGATCAAGCGCTTCAACACTCCGTTCGCTTTCGGGCAGGCGGACGCGAATGTCGATTTCATCAAGCGCGTCATCAGGGCGGTAGCGGCCGACCAGAATACCGTTTGTGACCAATTGAACCGCCGCCCCGACTTGACTGACATCAACGCCAAATTTGCCCGCTTGAGCGCGATCCACCTCGAGCTGGTATTCAATACCCGGGAGGGGCCGACTGTCTTCAACTTCGCGCAAGCCATCCATAGAATCGACCAATCCACGGACGGTCGCAGCTGCGGCCAGCAGCGCTTGGCCATCATTCGAGCGCAACGCAACTTGAACGTCTTTGCCCACCGGCGGGCCTTGTTCGAGCTTTTGAACCTCGGTGCGCAGCCCGGGCACGCCGAACAGCGCGTCACGAATGGCTTGCTCGGTGGCACGGCCATCATAACCATCATCGCGGTCTTTGAGATTGATCAGGATCCGTCCGACCGTGTCTTGAGGGGGTGAGCTGACGCCGTCGAAATTGAAAGTACCTGAGCCTTCGCTACCAGAGGTGGAGGCCATCGACTCGATCCCAGACACGGGCAGCAAACGCTGCACGGCGCGCTCAACGATTTCATACTCCTCTTCGGCGGACAAATTGCCTTGGGCCTGGACGAAGACATAAAGCTGCTCAGGTTCAACATCGAGAAACAGCTCGGATTTGTGTGAGGTCGATGAGAACCATATGAAGATCGCCGCGATCACCGCAACGGCCCCAAATGTCACTAAGAATGGCCGCGCGATTAGCGCCGCGGTGGCCCGGGCATACCGGCCAAACCAACCCGAGGCGGCGAGCGGGTCTCCGCCCGAGACCCCTGAAACTTCGACCAAACCATTGGAGTCGGACTCACTGACACCGCGCCCGCCAATTACCGAACCGAGCACCGGTAAGAAAATCAACGCCATAATCAGCGATGCCACGAGCACGAATATCAGCGTGATCGGCAAATAGGACATAAATTTCCCAACCAAGCTGTCCCAGAACAGGAAGGGAAAGAAGGCTGCAAGCGTGGTGGCTGAAGACGCGACGATGGGCCAAAACATGCGCTTCGCGGCCATCGCATAGGCTTGCTTACGATGCAGCCCTTCGGCCATTTTCCGGTCCGCATATTCGACGACGACAATGGCCCCATCGACCAGGATACCGACCGCAATCACCATCCCAAACATAACCATCATATTGATCGTGTAGCCAAACATCCCGAGCATTAAAAAGGCCATCACGAAAGAGCCTGGGATCGCCATGCCGACCATCCCGGCCGAGCGCAAGCCGAGCGCGGCGACGACAATAATCATGACCAGAACAACAGCCACCGCGATGGAGGCTTGCAGCTGACCCAATTGATCGTCGATCATCTCGGACATGTCTGAGGTGAGGGTGACATTGACGCTTTCCGGCCAGCGCGCTTTTGAGCGCTCAATCACCGCTTCGACATCGGCCACCGTATCCAAAATATTAGCCCCGGTCCGCTTGATAATCCGGATCGAAACCGCCGGTTGGCCGTTAAACCTGGCATACTGCTCGCGATCTTTGAACGTCCGCCGAACGTCCGAGACATCTGCCAGTGTGATGGTCGCATCGCCATCGGTCTTAATTGGCAGGTCAAATGCATCTTCGGCGGTTTTGATCAGGCCGGGAACTTTCACCGGAAACCGGCCTTCGCCCATATCGATCCGCCCGGCTGGCACCAAGCGATTATTATTGCCAACAGCGCTGAAAATCTCCTGATAAGAGATGTTATAGGTTTCGAGCTTGGCCGGATCGACTGTGATCTCGAGCACTTCCTCCCGGTCGCCGTCGAGCTGCGCTTCGAGCACACCTTCCAAGCCTTCCAACTCGTCTTTCAGATCTAAACCGATTTTATAGAGGCTGCGTTCGGGGGCATCGCCGTAAAGGTTGATGGCGAGAATTGGGAACAGTGCCGCATTGACCTCGGAGATGATCGGCTCGCGCGCCTCCTCAGGAAACTCGCGCTTTGCCAGGTCAACTTTTTCTTGAACGTCTAAAACCGCTTGGTCCTGATCGAATGAGACATCGAACTCAACGATAATTTGACCGGCGCCTTCCAAAGCGAAGGAATCGATTTGCTTGACGCCCTCAATCCCTTGCAGCTCACTCTCAACCGGGCGGACGAGCAGGCGCTCGGCATCTTCGGGAGATATGCCCTCAAGCGGAATGGTGATCCCGACATATGGGATCGGGACGTCCGGATCAGCCTCTTTGGGCAAATTGATATAGGTCATCGCCCCGGCGACCAGGGTCACCAGGAGGATCGCCAGAACCATTCTGGCGCGTCCAATGGCTCCATCGATGAGCGCATTCATCGGCTACAACCCTTCCAAGGCGCGGGGGATCACTTCGACGCCCTCACGCAAATAGTCCTGGCCCGCGGTCAACAGGTTGGCGCCGCTGGGAATGCCGCTGACCCAAATGCCATCCGCAGCATCATCAATCACACGCACTTCTGCGAACTGTACGATATTGTCAGCATCGACATAGCGCACGCCGACGCGTCCGTCTTCATGTAAAACAAGCGAGGCTGGCGATAGCAGCAAAGCCGGCACTTCACCGAGGCGCAGGCGGACTGTTGCCGTTAATCCCGCGGCAATCGCTTCTTCCTGGTTTGGAATTTCGATTTCGATCCGAAATGTGCGGGTTTGCGGATTGGCGGTGCGGGCGATAAAGCGGATCTCGCCTTCCGTCTGGTGGCCGGTGGCAAGGGCGACATTCACGGGGGCATCGCGATCAATGGCGCTTAACTGGTTTTCGGTGGCATCAACGGCGACAATAATCGGGTCGAGATCGACAATCCGTCCGCACGCGGCGCCGACGGATAAAAAATCGCCGCTCTCAGCCATCCGAGATTCAAATCGACCGCGAAATGGGGCGGTGATTTTGGTTTTCTCAAGTTCGATATTCGCGGCGGCCAAAGCGGCCTCGGCGCCATCCAATGTTGCTTTCGTCGCCGCTGCGCGGTTCGAGGTGGTCCAGCCTTTTTCTTCCAATTGACGCGCGGCGTTAAATTCCAAACGCGCGGCGGTCACATTGGCTTCCGCTTCAGCGATGCGGGCGGCACGGCTTTCAATATCGAGACCGCACAATACCGTCCCGCGGGAGACCATTTGCCCCTCACGGACCCCCGCATCGACCACCGTTCCGAGTGTTTCAGAGCGGACAATCACTTCGCGATCAGGTTCCGTGCTGCCCTTCAATTGCACAATAATCTGATGTGTGGTGAGGCTCGCCGGTTGCACGATCACTTCCGGGGCAGCGACGGGGCGGGCATCGGCGGCAACCGCGGCGTCTGCCTGCGGCGCTTCGGCAGGCTCCCGGAGAACGGCCCGCGCAACAAAATAGGCCACCAATGCCAGGAGGATAAACCCGGCAGTGCGCACAGAATTCGAGAGGGCAGGCATCGGGAGGGCGTCTTTCTGAATGCGATAACGGTTTTGACCGCTTTATTATGGTTAATCGCAATACCGCCGATTTATTTCCATCCCGAAAAATTGCATCGAAAGTATGCGATAATGCGACAATACATAATTTACTTTTTGGGAAAAGTCAGAGGCCCAACTGTCGCGGGTGTTTGATTCAGCGGTTTCAACGTCTGTTTGCAGACATGGGTCACGCGCCGTGGCGTTTCGCGATGATGGATTTCCTAGCGCTTAAAGGGCTTTGAAAAACCGTTTTGACGATCCTCGGCTTCTTCAAAAATCCATTCAATATCGAGGTCTTGCAGCCACTCTGGGAGCGCCTCAACCCGCGCTTTCGCGCTCCGTTTTGGCGGGACCGTGTTTTGGTCGGGCCGCCGAAAGAGGAGAATGTTCGTTGCCATACCGGGACCCAAGCAAGAAAGGTGCCGGTCCGGGCTAAGTCTAAAAGCGGAACGTGTTTCCTAGCCGAATAACCGAGCGGCTTTGAATCGAGCGAAAGTTTCGGCCAAAGTCGCTGCCCTCGATTAGAGCCCCATGCGCGAGCGATAAGAAGAGTTCGGTCTCTGGTCGTACTTCCCATCGCAACCGGCCAAAGAAAGAAAGGCTTTCGGAAAGATTGTCATATTGCGTTTGCGTCGAGATTGATAAGTCAGGATTGACATTTACGACGGTATCGATGGATCCGATTTGAACGCTGACATCGCCCGCTGGGACGGAAATATCTTCGCGCGTATAGCCGACCCGCAAGTCTAAATAGGGGCTCGGGCGTGTCAGCACTTGTAAGCTGACCGCATCCAAATCGCCGCCAAAAAAGTCCTTTGTTTCAAGATCGAGAATGATCCCATAGGGCCGCGACCGGGCACTTTCGATGTTCAATGCTGCGCCATCATTTTGATAAGTGCCGGCGGGAACAACCAAATTACCGGGCAGCGTAAAGGGGGCCGGGATGCGCTCTTCGACATCGAAAACCGAGGCCTCAATCATATCCGTTCCGGCCGTCTCGACCGTAAACTTATAAATGTCTTCACGGGTCTCCAAATCGTCGCCGAGATCCGTGACGCGAACATGATCCGTCCCGACTTGCCACCAGCGCAGCGGGCCTGAGGCTTGTCGGAATCGGCGATGCCAACCGCCCTCATAGGTTCTTGACGCCGCGCGGTTTACAAAGCCGAGCGCCGGGCGGAACTCGGCGCCGATCTCCCGATACTCAAGCGCCCATGCCCATTGGTCATTGGGGTAATCAATGCGGACGCCATAGCTATCATCATCGCCGAAGACATCGGAAAAGCTACGCTGGTAAAACAAATCGGCCTGCAGCCGGCCCCCGCCGAAGAAAGCGGGGTCTTGATAGAGATAATCAACGCCGAAGACTTGGTTTTCTGTGGCCCCCGTGGGGTCGCCCGACGTGCCGATGGCACCGACGCGAGAATGCCCGAACACGTCGCGGGTCACCCGCGCCACAGACAGGTTCTGGGCGTCAAGATCGTCGACCTCACCGGTTTGCGATGACAGGATGCCCAGCTCAAAACCGGCAAACTCGCCGCTGAGTTTAACGCCCGCATCGATCGGGACGGACTGGCCTTGGACAATGCCGATGCGGCGCGAGAAAAACGGACGCCCGTTCGGGGCGCGCGCGAAGGCCTCACCGCCAAACTCAAAGAAAGCTGTATCTTGCAAAAAGAAGTCACGCGTTTCCGGGAAAAACAGCGAAAAGCGTCCGGTATTGATTTCGCGATTGTCCAGCGGTGTGTCGGAGAAATCGGTGTTGAAAGTAAGAAGGCCGGTGAGCCCTGGTGTAAATTGGTAGCGGAGCGTGGCGCTCGGTTCGAACTCGAACTCATCTTCACGCGGGCGTGGCCAATCGCGGGTGGCGATCCCAGCCGCTTGAAGATTGATCTCAAAACCGCTGCCCCGATTGACATTTTCGATCCCGGTCAGCCGACCGGCGCGAGAAAAATTGAACGTGGACAGCGACTGGTCAATCGTTGCCCAGCGATATTCTTCGTTTTTGTGCGATCGCTCGCGGGTCAGGATGAAGCCCCAGCCGTCCCCATCTGGATCAAAATTGATCGAGCGAAACGGGATCGAGAATTCCGCCGTCCAGCCATCTTCTGTGCGCTTGCCGGCCGAGCTCCAAATCGTATTCCATTCATCAATCGGCGGCCGGTTGGGTTGCAATAGGCGATCGGCGCGCGCGCCAAGGGCATTAACGTCAAATCCAAACCCGGAAATCCCGGTATCGAACGGATCGATATAGAAGCGTAGCATATCATCACGCCAAACATCGCCGTCTCGCTGCATGACCGTTGCACGGATGTTTTCGGGTTCGTCATCAAAAGCTTTGACGGCGACAAACAGGGCATCCTCTGTGTAAGCGAGGTACACAATCGTATCGACCGGCGGATCGGCGATGGTCGGTTCAACTTGATAGAATTCGGTAATGATGGCGGCTTTTTGCCAAGCCGGATCATCCAAGACGCCGTCGAGTTTTGGCGCCTCTTCGGCGGCGATGCGGACCGGCGAAACGGATGGCACATAGGTTGCGAAGTCTCGGGCCGGCGTTTCCGCTTGGGCAATCCATGTAGAGAGGGCGGCAACCGAAGTCGCCGCCCACATTTTGCCGTTTAAGTCTCTCATTCAGTTCGCTTTCACGACAGGTTGTGACGCGCCAAACGGGCTTCTATTCGGCTAGGCACCTAAGACTTCTGGGAGCGTTTTGCAGAACCGCTCGACATCAGCGATTTTACCCATCGAGACCCGTGTCCATTCATTATAGTCCATATACTGACCGCGAATGGAAATGTTCTTTTCCGCCATCGCTTTTTGGACGTCATTGGCTTCTTTGCCGGATTTGAAATAGACGAAATTGGTCTGCGACGGCAGGCGTGTCAGGCCAAGCGTATCGACCGTCGTGTTCACCATTTCGCGTGCTTCTTGGATTTTCGACCGCGACATGGTGAGGAACTTCTCGTCATTGTAGCACCCAATCGCCGCGGCGATCGATGTGCTCGGCGACCAAGACATAGCGGTGGCCCGAATTTTCTGCGCCGTTTCGGCAGAAGAAATCGAATAGCCAACGCGGATGCCCGCCATGCCGTAAATTTTCGAGAAGGTCCGCGTAACGATGACATCATGGCCGGCATTGATCAGCGGAACGCAAGAATTCCCCTCAGGATCATCAGACAGCTCGATATAGGCCTCATCGACCAGAACGGTGGTCTTGGCCGCCATCCGTTTCACTGCGGCTTGCAGCGTCGCGGCGTCGGAGACCAAGCCGGTGGGGTTGTTCGGATTGCACAGCTGTACGAGGCCGGTTTGATCGGTCACTTTGGCTTCGATTGCCGGTAAGTCTATGCTCATGTCCGCGCCGAGCGGGACCCGCTCAATTTCTGCCATGCCGAGATTGACGGCGTAGAGGGCGGTCGTGTCCCAGAACAGGCGCGGCGCCACGATCGGACCTTTGGGGCCGTAAATCAAAGCGATGGCGCTTAAGACTTCGCCTGAACCAGTGGTGACAACAACCTGCTCTGGCGCGACCCCGTTTTTCTCGGCGATCATTTCGACCAACATGATTTGCGCTTCGCGTGATGTATAGAACGCGCCTTTAGAAGCGGCATACTCGATCATATCGAGCGCTGATTTAGATGGCCCATAAGGGTTTTCATTCCGCGACAGAAGGGCCACGCCTTCTTTCGGTCCAAGCAGATACGGATCAATCTCCGTGGTGGCCGGAAAAGCCGCTTCTGCGGTGGCTGGTTCAACCGCACCGACACTGCTCATACACGCAGCCGCGCCGGCAATTGATGAGCCCATTGCTCCAGTGAGCATAAGGCGACGCGTCAAATTGATACTCATAGTTTTAGTTCCTCCATTAGAACGTTTTCAGGGCATTTTGGGATAGAATCAGAAATGAGAGTTCACGAGAACGAGTTCCACAATACAATGGCTGACGTCACGACAAGATAGACGCCAAACACGCGTTTTAGCGATGGGGCATTTAGCGCATGTGCGGCTTTTGCGCCGAGCGGCGCGGTGATGAAGGTCATGGCTGTAATCGCTGCCACGGCAATTAAATTAACATAGCCGAGCGATCCAGCTGGCAGCGCCTCCTCTCCCATACCCAATGCAGCAAAGCCGATCGCACCGGGCACCGCAATGATGACGCCAAACCCGGCGGCGGTTGCGACCGCTTGGTGGATTGGGCGTCCGCACATGGTCATGGTCAAGACCGCAATCGTCCCGCCGCCAATCCCAAGAAGGGCTGAGAACCCGCCAAGGAAAGAGGCAAGTCCGGCGCGCACAAATCCACGCGGCATTTGATCGGCAAGTTTCACATCCCGCAAAACGGGTGACATGAAATGCAAACCCATGAGAAATACGCCGATAGAAAAGATCCATTTTAGGGATCGCCCATCCATAAATTGCGCCAGATAAAGGCCGCCCGCGACCCCCAAAACGAGCCACGGGGCCCAGTCTTTGATGATCGTAAAATCGACCGCCCCCTTTTTATTATGGGCATGCACTGACCGCGAAGAGGTGACGATGATGGTTGCCAGCGAGGTGCCGATGGCCACATGCGTGAGCACCTCGCTATCAACCCCAAACACTGTAAACACCAGCAACAAAGCGGGAACCACGACGAAGCCGCCGCCAATTCCAAAAAGGCCGGCGACGAAGCCAGCCACTAAACCTGCCGCCATAAGTACGCTTACGAGCTGCAGTAATTGAAGGGTCTCACCCTCTAAACCCGGCATAAATTAATCCGTTCTACTTGAGCAATGTCAGTTGTTTCTGAGAGCTTGAAGGGCAGATCAACTCTGCCCTCCAATTTTTTTTTGATTATTTTCGGTCTGCTCGAATTCTAGAACGTTGCGATAGCTCTCACATAGTAGAACCCACCTTGCCAGTCGACTTCACTGTCCGACCGGTAGATCCGACCGCAGCAAGTGTCGCCAATAGCAGGGTCACCTTCGGCAGGGTACTCATCGAACAAGTTCCGTGCCCCGACCGCGAGCGTGATCGACTCATTGATGTCATAGGCGCCTTCCAGGTCGAATAAGACTTCTTCATCGAAATCCTGGATGTTGCCATTCGCACCGCCGCTGTCTGAGTTTTCGTATGGCCCAAAGATGTTGGCCCGCGCGAGGATGGTGAATTTACCGATCTCATGCGTGGCTGACAGGTTGGCGCGCCACGAGAGCGGTCCATTCTCGAAATCATACTGCGTTTCGGCATTGAACAGGTCGGAGACCTCGCTGTCGAACTCGGTTTCGTTCCAGTTAAAAGCGCCTGAGAACATGGTCGACCCGTTTGCGCCCCAGTCTTGACTATAAGTCAGAACGACATCGACGCCGGTCGTGGTCGTATCAAACGCATTCTGGAAGAAGTTCACCCCGCCAATTGTATTGGCATTTGGCACGCCAGCCGCATCCAAGACGGACGCAAACTCGAAGCCAGTGCCTGCAGGCATACCATCGTTGAGTTCTGGGAAGTCGATATCATTGATGATCGTAATGGTGGAGACCGCATTCACACGATCCTCCAAATCGATCTGATAGAAGTCGACCGTATAGGTGAAATTCCCAGCGCTGCCGAGGAAGCCGAAGGCGAGATTGTCAGACTTCTCTGGTCCGAGGGGCTCCGCCCCCAAAGCAATCGCAGCTGGGTTGCTGGTCGGGAACAGACCGGTGGCCACCGGAACACCATTTGGCAGACGCGTCGAGACATTGGTCGTCCCAAGCTGGCCTGGCGTCGGCGCACGGAAACCAGTGCCGACCGAACCGCGAACCGAGAACAGATCGCTGAAATCATACTGGGCCGCGAGTTTCCAAACGGTCTCTTCGCCAAAGTCCGAATAGTCTTCGAACCGGATAGCACCTTGGACGAAGAGATTCTCGGTGATGTCAGTCGAGACATCAACATAGATCCCGTATGAGTCCCGGGTCAGGGTGCCGACAGAATCCGGGCCGTAGCCAGGAAAGCCATTAGACCCCACACCGACGGTCCGATAGACTGGGTCATCGGCATTGGTACAGTCGAGGGTTGAGCCATTCATGATAACGGCTTGGCCAGCCGCCGTTGCCATCCGCATGGCGACATCTTCTTCATCGGTACAGAACCCAAATGGGTCCTGCGAAGAGAATGGTCCATTGGCGAAGGAGGCCGCATCGCCGCCGACAATCTCATACGATTCGTCGAGATAGCTGGCGCCGAAGGCGACCAGAATAGGGGATGCCGTGCCGGCTTCGAACCCGTACGAGAAGTCGGCTTGGAACTGGGTTTCTTCGTTGATCAAATCGCCCGGGCGGAAACTGGTCGGCGTGTCCGGTCCGAGGGATGGGTTGATCGTATTGGCGAGTGTATACTGGATCTCGTTCGAGCCGAAGCGTCCGGACAAGTCCCAGGTGAAGCCGTTCTCCATTTCGCCTTTGATCCCGCCGAGGAAGGAGAAGTCTTCAATCTCGCCAAAGAAGCGCGGCGTGAAACCGCCTGGGAAAATGAAGAGCGGTGAGTACACCGAGCCATCTTCAAGGCGCAGGTTTTCAATCGTTCCGTTGCCGGGGAAACGATAGAAGAAGCTGCCATCGCTTTCGGAGCTGGTATAGTTACCAAAGCTGTAGAGCGAGATGTTCTCAGTTAGGTCGATCCCGGCATTATAGAATAAAGCAAGGCGGTCGACATTTGGCGCACCCCATGGCTGAACGACATCGCCGTCGCCAATATTCGCGTCCGGAAGGCCCGCGATATAAGTCGCCTCGTCATACCCGGCGATCGTGGTGTCGAAGCTGCCGCCCAAAGCGCCCGCGAAGCGCGGATCATTGACGTCTGCGCAAGCAAAATCTTCACAGTATTGCCGGGCGCGCACGGTCGCTTCAGCGTCATAATACTCGCCTGAAATGCTCAAAAAGCCGCTGTCGCCTAGGGGGAGGCCGATATTGCCTGCGAGCAGGTACTCGGTCCCGTCCCCTTCATAATATTGGCCGGTTTGGCCGGTGACTGTGATGCCCTCTGAGTTGTCTTTGAGGATGAAGTTGATCACGCCCGCAATTGCGTCCGATCCGTATTGCGCTGCTGCCCCGTCTCTCAGGACCTCAACGCGGCCAATCGCCGTCGATGGGATGGTGGCGATGTCAGGGCCCTGCGTCCCGGATCCGCCAATTGAGACCAATGCTGCCCGGTGGCGGCGCTTGGAGTTGACGAGCACCAAGGTCTTGTCTGTCGGCAGGCCGCGTAAGGTGGCCGGGCGGATAAAGCTCGCGCCGTCAGAGATAGGCTGCCTGGAAAGACTATAAGATGGCACGAGGGTCCGAAGAATATCGTTGGTGTCGGTGAATGAAACGGCCTCAATGTCTTCAGCGCCGAACACGTCGATCGGCACAGGCGAATCGGTGACCGATCGCGGGGCGCCGCGGGCACCGGTCACAATGACCGTTTCCTGAACGGCGGTATCATCCTCGGTATCGGTTTCTTGGGCCGTCACTGTCGGTGCGAAGGCGACCCCTGTGGATAATAGAGCGCACGATAAAAGCTGCGCGCGATATGATGATCTCATCTTAATTGTCCCTCTATGCCGGAGCACATCGCGCTCGGCTGTAATAGCAACTTAACTTGTTTGGACGCTTGAACGGCAGGCATCTACGCCAACGCTTTTGCCGATCGTGGATCCGTTAGATTTTGTATGAGTGAGACTCTACGCCGAATCTCGCTTGGCGACGGTTCCGTCGCTTCAGGGTGCGCCATTGCACCACTCGAATTTTTTGTTCGCCATTGAACAATATACTAAGACTTTCGGAACTTGAGCTCGGGCAACAGATCGAGATACAGACCGGCGGTTGTTTTTAAGTTGGATGCACGCACATCGGGCAATAACAAAAAACCGACGACCAAGTCTTGAGCAGCATGGCTCCAGGGCGCCCCAACCGCCGCTCTAAAAAAAGCCGCGCCGATCAAGGGACGGGCGCGGCTGAATCTATCGACTTTTGAAGTGTTTAGAACTTCGCGGCGAGCCGTGTATAATAGTATCCACCCTGCCAGTCGACGATGCTGTCTGAGCGATATATGCGCCCACAGCACACTTCGAACTCACCTTCATCGGGATATTGATCGAAGATGTTTCGAGCACCGACCGTGATGCTAAAGATATCATTGATATCGTATGTGCCCTCAAGGTCGAATTGGACGACCGGATCGAACTCCTGTGTGGCCGTGATTTCGCGGACACCGTCATTGGTCGCGGAATCGGTCTGTTCGTAGCTGCCGAAATAGTTGGCGCGGGCGAGAATTGTCAATGGACCCGTCTCGTGCACGGCCGTGAGCACACCTCGCCAATTGGGCGTGCCGTTTTCGAAATCGGCCTGGGCTTCGATGTTAAACAGATCGCTGACATCGCCGTCGAACTCTTCCATATTGTAGTTTACGGAGCCTGTGAAACTCGTGCTTGAGCCGTCAGCCCAATCCATTTCATATGTTCCGACGACGTCCACGCCTTGCGTCACTGTGTCGAACGCATTGGTGAAATAGAACACCCCGCCAATCGATTCCGCGCCGACAACGCCTGCCGCTTGAAGCGCTAAGAAATTCTCATAACCGTCGGCGGTTGGGTCCGGTGAGACATCCTGAGTCGAAATCGCATTGATACGATCTTCTAATTCAATCCGATACGCGTCCACGGTGAAGGTGAAATCCGCAAATCCTCCCGTCACGCCGAAGGCGATATTGTTAGATTTTTCGGGCTCCAGAGGGCTCGCCCCGAGGGCGCTAGCAACGGGACCTGCGGCCGGGAACAAGCCGGTCGCCACAGGGAACCCATTCGGCAGGCGTGTTGACACATTGGTCGTGCCTTGTTGGCCAGGCGATGGCGCCCGGAACCCTGTGCCAACAGATCCGCGAACACTGATTGCATCGGTCACATCATATTGGCCGGCAAGTTTCCAAACGACCTCTTCCCCAAAGTCGGAATAGTCTTCAAACCGCACCGCGCCCTGCACAAACAAATCATCTGTGACATCCGCACTCAAGTCGGCATAGATGCCGACCGAGTCGCGTGAATAGCTCTCCGAAAACTCGGGTGAGTATCCGGGGAAGCCGTTCGATCCCACGCCAACGACGCGATAGACGGGGTCATTCGCGTCAGTACAGTCTAGACCGGCAACGCCAATCCCAGCCCCGGTCGCCGTGCGCGTTGCGAAATCCGTCTCATCCGAGCACAAGCCAAACGGGTCGGCCGCGGCGAAGGGTCCTGGGACATAAGAAGACTCCTCGCCCTCCACCAGCGTATAGCTCTCATCGAGATAACTCGCGCCGAAAGCAAACAAGACGGGCCCGGACAGTCTAAGATCAAACTCTTGGCTAAAGTCTGCTTGCAGCTGGTATTCGTCATTGATCAGATCACCCGGGCGGAAACTGGTTGGCGAATCCGGCCCCAAAGATGGGTTAACCGTGTTTTGGAGGGTATATTGAACTTCGCTTTCGCCGGCACGGGCACTGAAATCATAGGCAAACCCATTGTCGAGTTCGCCTTTCAAGCCGCCAACAAAGGACCGATCAAACACATCGCCGCGGAACCGGGGCGTGAAACCGCCCGGAAAAAACACAAGCGGCGACCATAAGGAGCCGTCTTCTAAGCGCACATCTTCGATCGTACCGTTGCCTGGATAACGATAGAAAAAGCTGCCATCGGATTCCGACATGGAATAGCTCCCAAAAGCATAAAGATCGGCGTATTGATTAATCGTATAGCCAGAGTTGACGAAGAACCTTGCCGCTTCGAGATTGGGTTGACCCCAGGGCTGAACGACATCGCCGAACCCGATATTCGCATCCGGCAGACCCGCGATAAAAGTGTCCTCACTATAGCCAGCCAGACTGTTATCGAACCGACTTCCGCCCAAAAAATCGGGATCATTTGGGTCGACGCAGGCAGCGCTTTCACAATATTGTACGCCCCGCACACTCGCATTCTGTTCGGTGATCTCGGCGGATAGATTGATGAAGCCCGCCTCGCCAAGCGGCAAACCAATATTGGCCGCCATCGTATAATCGAAGCCATCCTCTTCGAAATACTGACCGGCTTGATAGGTAAAGGTTGCGCCTTCCGAGGAGTCTTTGAGGATGAAGTTGATCACGCCGGCAATCGCGTCAGAGCCATACTGCGCCGCGGCGCCGTCGCGAAGAACTTCGACATTCGCAAGCGCAATGGCGGGGATCGTCGCGATGTCAGGCCCTTGCGTCCCCGATCCACCAATTTGCACCAAGGCCGCCCGGTGCCGCCGCTTAGAATTGACCAAGACCAGGGTTTTGTCGGTCGGTAGACCGCGTAATGCGGCGGGTCGAATAAACGAAGCGCCGTCTGAGATTGGCTGACGCGTCAGCGAATAAGACGGAACAAGCGTTTTTAGAATATCATTGGTGTCAGTGAACGATACGGCTTCGATATCGTCCGCGGCGAACACATCGATCGGCACGGGGGAATCCGACACCGATCGCGCCGCGCCGCGCGCGCCAGTAATTATAATGGTTTCTTGGACGGCGGTATCGTCCTCAGTTTCATCCCCTTGCGCGAAGATCTGAGGCGCAAGCAGCAAATTTGCTGACAGCAATACGCCCGAAAGGAGCTGGGCGCGATAAGAACACAACATGTTTCATTCCCTCTTACCGTCCCCTAAATTGGCCGACACTTATGGTGCGGACATGATTTGATTTACGGTAAGGCCGTTCGGTTGAAACAGGTTTTGTCGCAGTCCTGATACGTTTCGATTTGGCCGTTTATGGCCCTTCATGCGGGCCGTTCGCGCGATCTGGGAGGATCGACGCAGGCGCCCATCTTTGGGCGCTTGGATGTTTGAGTTCGCCGTTGAACTCGAGTCTCAGATTTCGCTTTCGCTCCCTGGCGGATATGTTTTCGGCAGTTTACGCAAAAATATTTCAAACAAATGCTCGGCCATCGGGCAGCAAAAAAACGACTCGCTCAAAGATTGACCAAGTCCTGGTTCGCTTCGGCTTAGGGCAGGAGGTCCGAATACACGAGCAATGTCTCAGCAACTTCTTTGATCGGCTTTGATTGGCGCATCGCCAATTCGCGCAAAGCACGATAGGCCTCTTGTTCATTTAGCTGTTTCTTGTCCATGAGCAGGCCTTTGGCGCGTTCGATCGTTTTGCGCGCGGCCAATTCTTCTTGTGATTTGAGCAACTCATTGCGCAGCCCTTCACTGAGTTTGAAGCGCTCCATTGTGACGTCGATCAAAGTCGAGATTCGCCCGACATCGAAGCCGTCGACCACAAATGATGTCACGCCAGAGCGGATGGCGGCGCGAGCCATGCGGTACGGGTCGCTCTGAACAAAAACCAAGACCGGGATCGGGGTGATGGCGATTGATCGCTCTATTTTAGCAAGGTCAGACTGCTCCAACACGGTCTGATAAATCACGACAATATCATGACCCTGGATCGGCAAAGGGGCATCGTCCGTTGGCTTGCCGGTGCCCAATGCCTCGAACTCGTAGTCTGTGTTGAGTTTGGACTGGATCGTATCCACAATCGAAGCCTCGTCCGCGATCAGCAGGACGCGTGTTGAGGGCGAGGCAAACGGCATAAGGATCGAATACGGCTCCGAGAATCAATATCTCGTCTTAATAAGCCCTACCGAACCTTCGGGTTGGCAAGCAGATTGTAACTCATCTTCGCTCGGAGCATTTGCGGTGACCAAGAACGCGTCAGACCTGCACGGACGCGGGGCTTAGTCGCGGCTGCGGCGGGCGCGTAAACCATAGAAATCGTCTGAAATACGACTCTAGAGGGAAGATCTCTCAACCATCATTGCCGGCTTCATAGCGCTCAGCGATTTGCGCGCCGAGTTGATTCACCATTTCAAACAGCGCGTTTGGATCGCTATGGCGAAGCTGCGACACTTCCAATTCCATCCCTTTGGCAAAGACCAGCTCTGGCGTTTTATGGTCGATTGCCGCCAGGATCTCGCGCGCCAAATCAGCTGGATCGTCGCCGCCATCTATGTTCGCATCCGATTTGCCGCGACGCGTCCCATCTGCGGTCAACGCATTGCGCGAGACATCAGTGGCGACCGAGCCGGGCAGGACATTCGTGACGTGGATGTTGTGGCGAATGGAGACTTCGGCTCGAAGCGAGTCCATATAGCCAATCAATCCGTGTTTGGCAGCGGCATACGCGGTACGCAAAGGTGGGCCGATCCGACCTGCCACAGAGCTGATCGCAACAATGTGCGCGCCGCCGGCCTCGACCATGCGCGGCAATTGCAATTGGGTCAGCCAAATCGGTGCGATCAGGTCAATATTTATGAGATCGGTGTAGACTTGCGGTGCAGTGTTTATGGCAAGACTGCGTTGGCTGACGCCCGCATTGTTGACCAAGATATCCACCCGGCCTTGC
Organism: Pseudomonadota bacterium; assembly: GCA_038531165.1. Taxonomy (GTDB): domain Bacteria; phylum Pseudomonadota; class Alphaproteobacteria; order Caulobacterales; family Hyphomonadaceae; genus Henriciella. Next base: position 188,464 of record JBCBBZ010000004.1, on the reverse strand, counting down.
CAGGCCCATGCGGTATCGACATGGCCGGCCAGCGCGTCATAGTCGGTCACCTCGAAGGGTAAGACCAGCGCTTGTGTCGGCAATCCGTCGGCGACTTCTTGCAGCGTTTCAACCCGGCGCCCGGAAAGAATGACTTTTGCGCCTGCCGCTGAGAGCGCTTCGGCCACGGCCTTGCCGATCCCCGATGAGGCGCCCGTGACCCATGCTGTCTTACCTTGATAATGGCTCATGCGTGTTACCTCCCGCCTTGTCTCCACCATCATCACGGTATCCTTCAGGACGGCTTCCGTGGCCAGCTCTTTTCTTCTGCCAGTTATGGGGTTTGACGCGCTAGTTATCCCAGTGTCTCAAATAAAAGATATAAAACGATAATGACATGCACCGACGCACAGTCTTCAATTCCCATTATGGAATAGGGACAGTGTGGGACTTTGGGCCAATCGCAATTCAACTTTGACGGCATTCCGGTGTTTACGAATATCGAACGCGGCCCACTTGAGATGTGGACCAGCGCGTGTGCCGCAATCTTCGAAATCGCGCCAATGCGCAAAGTCGATTATATCGCGGACTATCAGGTCTCTGCATGGTTTGTCGATCCAATCACGGTGAGCAACTCATTTTATAAAGGCATGGTGGCCAGGCATGGTCGATGGCATGTCGAAGAATCCGGTCACCAAGTTCATTTGCACCGCTATCGGCACGGTCGGGCAACCGTGGAAACGGACGACACGCCGATTGAGTGCGAGACCGGCGAGATCACTCTATTAGACTATTCAAGGCGCTTCACGTCGCTGCACACCCCCTCTCAGTGTGACAGTTTCTATATTCCGCATACCGCGATCGGATATGACCCGGCGGTCCATCCGCAGTCGCTGATTTACGCGCCGCATTCGATTCTGGGCCAGGTTCTGAGTATGGAAATGGACCATATCCTTGCGACCTTGAGAGATGGTGCCACGCATATCGCTCGCGCGGATATGCAGCGGTTTCTAGGATGCGTCGAAACCGCGATTTCGCCCTCCCTGGCGAGCGAATCGGCGCGCGCGCAAGCCCAGGCCAGCTTACGGGATCTCATTCGGGCTTTCATCGAAACCCGCTTGAGTCACCCAGAGTTGACCGTCGATTTGGTGCTGAGCAATTTTGGCCTGTCGCGGGCAGGCCTCTACCGAATGTTCCAAGCGGAGGGCGGCGTTCGTAACTATATCACGCGGCGACGGTTGCAGCGCGCCGTTTTGGATATTGCTGAGAACCCGACGCGGCGGGGGCAAATCCACGAGGCGGCGCTGCGATGGGGCTTTGCCTCTGATACCACCTTCCATCGCGCGGTACGCCGGGAATTCGGGACCAGCCCTGGCGCCTTGTTTGAAATGCCGATCCACGGCCCCGCGGATGTGCGGCCACGATCTATCGTTCATAAATTGATGAACCAAGCGGCCCGGCCGCTCACGGTTGCGGCTGATAAGCGTTAAATTCGACCACAAGGTCGCTGTTTGGCTGCAAACAAGACCGATCCAGTTAGATGGACAGCTTTATTTCCGCTGAGGCGGTGTTTTTTGGCAAAACTGTATTACTTGCAGCTGTATGACGTTCGGATCAAACTCTTCAGCGTTGTGCTTTGCGATGCTTACCCTCGCGGCGTGTGCGACCGTACCGCCGCCGCCAACGGCGCCTGAGCCGTTGCCGCGCGCTGGCCAATTTATAAATGCTGAGAATGAAGCGATCGAGGCCGATGCGTCAGCGGCAGACTGGTGGCAACGTTTCGAAGATCCGATTTTGCTTCAGCTCGTCGAGACCGCCCTGGCAGAAAACAAAGACCTGGCCGTCGCGCGCGCGAATATTGATATTGCACGGGCGATCTTAGCCAGTGAGACGCTCGAGCGCTCGCCAGCGACGAGTACCACCGCAGCCGCCGATGTCGGCCGCGCTACGCGAGAGGGTGCCGATACAGAACTTACAGCCTCCGGACGCCTTGGCGCGACTTGGGAGATTGATCTCTTTGATCGCATTGAATCTGAAATCCAGAGCGCGGCTTTTTCACTTCAACAAGCGCGCGAGTTGAGACGCGATACAGCGGTCACAATCGCTTCTGAAACGGCGCTTGCTTATGTCGACTTGCGCGGCAACCAAGTTCGGCTCAGCGTGGCGCAGTCGAATGCTGACTTACAAGGCGAAAGCGTCGACCTCTTGCGGGTCCTGTTTGAGAATGGCCGTGCGACCCGGTTAGACCTTGAGCGGGCGGAATCGCAATATCGCACAACGCTGGCTTCGTTGCCGCTTTTTCAAGCCAATATCCGCACGTCTGCAATCCGCCTCAGCGTGCTGACGGGGCAAAGCGATTTTTCGACGTCCGATGCTTGGGCGTTGACGGTCGAGGCTGCCCCGATCATCCCGGCTCCGCCAGCCAGTCTCAATATTGGCACACCTGATGCGCTCATCCGCCGCCGTCCGGACATCCGTGCCGCAGAGGCGGATATTGCCAGCCGTTTTGCCTTGGGCGCTGCGGATCGTGCCCGTTTGTTTCCAACGCTCACCTTTAATGCCGACCTGCTGGCGCTGTTTACAGAAGATATCGATCTTGAAGACAGTTTTGGATTCGCCATTGGCCCGGCCATTTCCTGGGAAGGGCCCGATTTGCGGCGGGTCGAAGCGGATATCGAAATATCGGATGCGCAAACGCGCGCAGCCTTTGCGGTCTATGAGAACACGGTTATAAATGCGTTGGCAGAAGTCGAAACGGCGTTGATCGCGTACGGACAGGAACAGGTTCGGCGCGAAGATTTGGAAGCTGCCGCAATTGCCGCCCAACGGGCTTTCGAGCTTGCGCGGCTGAGATTTGATGAAGGTCTAGACGATTTTCTCGACGTGATCGATGCGCAGCGCACTTTGCTCGACGCACAAGACCGCGTCGAAAACAATAAACTAGAGGCAACCAGGCAGGCGATATCAACGTATAGAGCCTTAGGTGGAATTTGGCAGGATGAGGCATTTGCCGATAGATCGGCTGAAGGAGAATGACATGATGTCGGTCAAACGACTAATTTGCGCCATTGGGATCGCGACATTGATCGCAATGCCAACAATGGCACAACGCGGCGGCCCGGCCAGCGTCTTTGTTGATCCGGTCGTCGAAAAAGAGTTCTCGAGGGACATTGAGGCGCTCGGCACCCTTGAGCCAAATGAGCAAGTCGAACTGTCCCTCAACGCATCCGATCGGATCACCGCGATTTACTTCGATGATGGCGAGCGGGTCCGCGAAGGCAAAACGCTATTGTCGCTCGCGCAACGCGAACAATTGGCGCTGGTGGAATCAGCAGAAGCGGATGTCGAAGAAGCGGCGCGGCAGTTGGAACGGGTGGTCCGCCTGGCTGAAGCCGAAGCTGTATCGGTGTCAGAGCTCGATCGTGCGCAACGCGATCTCGATAGCGCTGAGGCCAATCTGCGTGCTCTTCAATCGCGGCAGAGCGACCGCGTGTTGGTGGCGCCATTTGACGGTGTCCTCGGTTTCCGACGGGTCAGCGTCGGCTCATTTGTGCGCCCCGGAGATGTCGTCGCGACGCTGATTGATGACAGTGAAATGAACTTGGATTTCGATGTGCCATCGATTTTCGCCCGGTCCATCCAACCTGGAACGTCAATTATCGCCGAAACCGATGATTTGCCAGGCGAGCGCTTTACCGGCGAGATTGCGACCTTGGACAATCGTATTGATCCGATCACACGGTCAATCAGGGCTCGCGCGCGGATCCCAAATGAGGCCCAGTTGCTGCGTTCGGGCATGTTTATGCGCGTCACCGTCACAGCCGATCCGCGTACCAGCCTCGCCATCCCGGAAGAAGCGGTGCAACCGGTCGGGCCCAAGACCTTTGTCTGGCGGGTCTCTGAAGAAGAGGGCGAGCTGAAAGCGCGCCGCATCGAAGTATCGCTTGGCCAGCGCACCGATGGCTATATCGAAGTTGTGGCCGGGCTCGATCGAAGCGACCGCATTATCACCGAAGGGATTATTCGCGTCCGCGAAGGCTCATCAATCAAAATCCAAGATGAGGCGATGCTGGATCCAGAGGGGACCCAAACGTCTTCTAACATTGCCAGCGCGCCCGCTTCGGGCAGCTCAACGAATTAGGAGGGCGACCGGTGCTACTTTCGGATACCGCTGTTACACGGCCTGTTTTCGCCTCTGTCATCGCCCTGATTTTGGTCATTCTCGGGATTGTCGCTTTTGACCGGCTAAGCCTGCGAGAATATCCAGATATTGACGCACCAATCGTCACTATCGAAACCAATTATCCAGGCGCTTCGGCCAGTGTCGTCGAAACGCGTATCACCCAGATCATTGAGGATCGAATCGCCGGTGTTGAAGGCATTCGGTTCATTGATTCAAATTCTCAGGATGGGCAGTCCGAAATCTCGATTGAGTTCGGCGTCAATCAAGACATTGATGTGGCCGCGAACGATATCCGCGATCGTATTTCCGGCGTGCTCGACAATTTGCCCGAGGATGCTGATCCACCGGAAGTCGAAAAGGCCGACGCCAATAATGATGTCATCATTTGGCTCAATCTCGCGGCCGAAAACCTGACAACCGCCGAGATCTCTGATTATGCTGAGCGCTATTTGGTCGATCGTTTCTCGGCGCTGGATGGTGTCGCCCGGGTGCGGGTCGGCGGTTCGCGCAATTATGCACTACGGATCTGGATCGATCGCCGGGCGCTGGCCGCCCGCAACCTCACCGTCAATGATATCGAACAGGCCTTGCGGCGCGAGAATATCGAAGCGCCTGCCGGGAGCATTGAATCCAATACACGGGCGTACACCGTCCGCATCGACCGCGCCTTTCAAACCCCTGAGGATTTTGCCGGCCTGGTGATTGCCGAAGGCGAAGAGGGCTATCTGGTGCGACTCGGCGATGTCGCGCGTGTGGAACGCGGCACCGTTGAAGACCGGAACATGTTTCGCGGCAATGGCGTGCCGATGGTTGGACTTGGCATTGTCAAACAGTCGACCGCCAATACGGTAGATGTCGCCAATGGCGCCAAAGCGCTGGCCGATCAACTGAACGAGACGTTGCCGGAAGGCATGGTCATCGCCCGCAGCTTTGACAGCTCCGTATTCATCTCAGCCTCAATTCGCGAGGTATACACCACGCTTGCCATCGCGGTGGGTCTCGTAACCCTTGTCATTTTCCTATTTCTTGGCAGCGCCCGAGCGACGATCATTCCGGCGATTACGGTTCCGATTTCAATCATCGCCACGTTTACCGTGCTGTATGCGCTTGGCTTCTCGATCAATCTCCTGACCCTTTTGGCCATGGTTTTGGCCATTGGCTTGGTGGTCGATGACGCGATTGTGGTTCTAGAGAATATTTCCAGGCGGATGAAAGAGTATGGTGAAACGCCCTTGGTCGCGGCCTTTAAAGGCACTCGGCAAGTGGGGTTCGCTGTCATTGCTACGACGCTTGTCTTGATCGCCGTGTTTGTCCCGATCACCTTTTTGCAAGGCGACGTTGGACGGCTATTCACAGAGTTTGCCCTCACCATCTCAGCGGCTGTGGTCTTTTCTAGCCTGCTTGCGCTGACGCTTACGCCGATGATGGCGTCGAAACTCTTATCGCAGCCGAGTGATAAGCCTTCGCTCGCGACGGCGCTGCCGCGGATGGTTGATCGTGCCTTTGGTTTGGTTCGCAAAGGCTATGGTGCCTTGCTCAATCTGTTCTTGCCGCGGCCGAAACTGATGGCGATCGCATTGGTCTTGTCGCTGGGCGGCCTATTCGCGGCAACCTGGCAATTGTCGAACACAGTGACGGAAGAATATGTCCCACGCGAAGATCGCGGCGCCTTTTTCGTCATCGTTAACGGACCGGAAGGGGCATCCTTCAGCTATATGGAGCGATACATCGACGAGGTTGAACGGCGATTGCTCCCCTATACAGAAAGCCAAAACGGCAATCCGCCAGAAGTTCAGCGTCTGCTCTTTCGAGCCCCCGGATTTGGCTCCTCGGGCTTCAATCAGGCATTCATCATTGTTGTGTTGACCGACTGGTCGGTGCGCCGACCGGCCGACACACTGATCGCGGAGTTCAATCGGAGCATGTCCGATTTGCCCGGTGTGCGCGGTTTTGCGCGAATGCGACAAGGGCTTGGCGGCGGCACGGGCAAGCCGGTGCAATTCGTCCTTGGCGGGCCAAGCTATGACGTCTTGACGGAGTGGCGAGACACATTCGTCGACGCGCTCGAAGAGGCCGATTTTGGTTTGGTCGACATCGATTGGGATTACAAAGAAACCCAACCGCAATATCGGATCCAAGTCGATTATGAGCGCGCGGCCGATCTCGGAGTAACGGTCTCAGATATCGGTGCCACACTGCAAACCATGCTCGGATCGCGCCGGGTGACGACATATATCGACAATGGCGAAGAATATGACGTCATTCTGGAAGGCCTGCGGTCGGATCAAAACAATCCGAATGATGTGGAAAACATCTATGTTCGCTCCTCCCGCTCGGGCAATCTGATCCCGCTTTCAAGCCTCATCAATATCAACCCTGTCGCAGACAGTCCGACGCTCAATCGCTACAATCGCGTGCGCGCGATCACCATCGAAGCGGGATTGGCGCCTGGGGTCTCCCTTGGCGATGCATTGACGCAAATGCAAACGATTGCGCGCGACATCCTGCCGACAGAGGCGACCATCGATTTCAAAGGACAGTCACTGGATTTCAAAACCTCGGGATCATCGATTGTCTTTGTCTTCGTGATTGGATTGGTGATCGTCTTCTTAGTCCTCGCGGCGCAGTTTGAGAGTTATCGCCATCCGGTTATTATCATGCTGTGCGTGCCCGCCACGCTCGCTGGTGGCTTGCTTGGGCTTTGGCTCACGGGCAACAGTCTCAACATCTACACCCAGATCGGTTTGATCATGTTGGTTGGGCTGGCAGCGAAAAACGGTATTCTAATCGTCGAGTTCGCCAATCAGTTGCGCGATCAAGGCCGTTCCTTTGATGACGCGCTGAAAGAGGCCGCTCTGGCGCGCTTACGCCCGATCGTGATGACCGGTTTGACCACCGCGGCTGGAACGCTGCCGCTTATTCTCTCCAGCGGCGCCGGTTCAGAAACACGCGCGGCCATTGGTGTGGTGATCTTGTTCGGCGTCATTGCTGCGGTCTTAGTGACCGTTTTATTGGTCCCGGCAGGTTATGCCTTGATCGCCCGCGGCTCGGGTTCGCCTGGTGATGTTGCACGCCGCCTGGACGAAGAATCGCGCGCCACGGCGCCAGTGCCGGCGGAGTAGAGCGGTTACTTGACCCGCGTCACCCGGAACGCGGTGCCGCCATCAAGCTTCATTTTAAAGCTGCCAAGCGACGCTTTGCGGATTTCGGCGGACTCAACGCCAACTTTTTTCGAGTAGCGCACGCGTTTGGTGTCGATTTGATCCCAGACTTGTCCGTTTTCCAGGGTGATGCGGACTTTATCGGACCGGAGGCGCGAAATATTGCTGACCGCAAATTCGACGCGGTCGGGCGCCGTGTCTTCGCCGCCGCCGAATTTCGGCATGACGATGCGCGGCAGGCTCGGCAATGAAAAGCCAAACGAGTCTTCTTGGATCTCTGCCATTTCGGACTTGGTGATTGTCGCGACTTCGCCCGCTTCTTCGGCGGTTTGAAAGCGTCCGACCGTGTCATCATAACATGCAAGCCGAGCCGCATTATCGGTGATTTCGGCACAAGCGTAGATGGCCTCGGTTGAAATCGGGTCAATGGCTTCGGCCTGCGCGGTTGTGGCGGCGCTCATGGCAAAGGCTGCGACGAATGCAGAAGGCGTGAGGGATCGACGGATCATTGTGAGCTCGTAACTGTCTTATCTTACGCCATCATAGGCCGAGATAGCGAAGAGCGAAAGTCGGTACGGGCAGGGTGGCTCAATCCGGGACGAGGTCGAACGGCACGGTAACGCGCTCTGATCCGTCAGAAATCGGATCGGTGCCGTGCCACATAAAGCTCGGAAACAGCACGAGCATGCCGGGTTTCGGTTGCACCCATTTCTCTGGACCCAGTTCGGGCGTCGTTGTGAATGGCGGTTCGCCGAACTTTATCCATCCTGCTTTGCTGGCGCCGGCCAGCGTTTCTTCGGGCACGCTGGCATAGTAAGCCGAGCTGATCCAGCCATTGGGATGGACGTGATTGACATGCCGACCGCCGCCTTTCAGCGTCACCGACCAACAGCCATTGAAGCGATAAGCACCGGTATTGCGTCGGGTCAGCGGATGATCGGCTTGGTGGCCAATCTCTGCCAGATACGCGCGGATGGGCGCGTCGAGCGCTTGCAAATAGGCTTGGATCACCGGATCAGGGGCGTGGACCAAGTCGCGCGCCGTTTGCGTGCCGCCGCGCAGCGTCTGATCCAAAGGACGGCGCGCGAAGGTCTGGTTCGGCGCGATCGCGGCGATGAGCGCGGCGTTGAAGTCTTGGATAGAGGCGAAGCCCTTTGGCAGCGGCAACTCAAACGCCCGCACAAACCGGTCCATTTGAACCAGCGCTGCGTATTTGTCTGGGTCAGCCAAACGCAAGGCCGTCGCCTCAAGGGCAATCCAAGACTGCACATTCGGCTCTTTCCGTCGCCACGGCTTGACCGTTCGCAAGGCCGCAGCAGGATCGCCTTGCATTAACTGCGCGCCTGCCAAAGCGTAATCAATCGTGTCTTTGCCGGGCGCAATCGCCTGCGCCTGATGCGCGGTTTCAAGCGCTAAGTCCGCCTCACCGCGTTCGCGATGGATATTGGATTTCGATGCCAGCGTCTCCGGATCGTTGCGATAGGCCTCCGGCAAAGCCTGCCACGCTTCCAAGGCCGCATCAGAGTCGCCCGATTTCCACAATAGATACATTTTAAGGCCGCCAAGGGGGTCGGGGACGGTGGCCATAAGGTCATGAAAGCCTGCATCATCGCCCAACATCCAGAGCATGTTTGAGAGGTTGCGCAGCGTATGCCCCGTTTTTTGGGCACGCCAGGCGTGTTGGAAATCCGCCATCGCGCCAGCAATGTCGCTCAGGCCGACCCGGGCGCGGCCGCGCATGAAGTAAACCGCCGGGTCTTGCAGCCCGGCTTGGATCAATCCGTCGAACAATTGCGCCGCTTGCTCAACTTGGCCGGTTTCCAAGGTCGCCATTGCAGCATAATACCGGGTCGAGCGGTCATTTGGGGTGAGGCGGATGGCGGTCTCCCAAACCGGAACCGCTTCTCGCCAGCGTTTCTGCTCATTCAAACTGCGTGCGAGCCCGGCGACGGCAGGCGGCCAATCGGGACGCAGGTTCAGCGCCCGACGAAAGCAGGCTTCGGCGCGAACGCCATCGCCGGCATCCATCGCAACCCGGCCTTGATTGTTGGCGATTTCTGGATTTCGAGGGTCTTTTTTCTCTGCTTTGTTGAGCCACTGATTGGCGCGGTCAAAGCGCCCGGCTTTGCGTTCGACCAGGCCCAGCAGGTGCCAGGCTTGGGGATGCGGGACGGGTTCCAACAGTTTGCGCGCCGTCGCCAAATCACCGCTCTGATAGGCGGCATACCCGTTTGAAATTTTCGCTTCGGCCCCGATCATCGGTCGGTCTCCAGTCAAACATATGCGCCACGCGTGCGGCGCATGACCCTTTTCTGAGCTCGATTTACATCTCGCGCGGGCAAAAAGGCAAAAGAAAATGGCGGCCCGAGCGGACCGCCATTCCCCGTTAAATCAGCCTAATCGGCTTAGAAGCTCAGCTTCGCACCGACGAAGACGAAGCGACCAGCGGCTTCATAGACGCCAGCGACCGTGTTGGCTTCGACGTTGGCCGTTGGGCTTGGCCCGAAGGTTGGAACAACCGGTGGGTCATTGTCGAAGACATTGTTGATGCCCGCGCGGACCTCAACCATGTCGTTTACATCCCAGAAGGCTGCGACATCGAAATAGTGCTCTGCGTCCAGGGTCGCAGATCCGACATTTGTACCCGCTTGCGAGAATGTCGTGATCGCACCTGTGTCGGAGTCAATCGAGTCAACGCGCTCAACCTCGGACAGGTAACGCCACAGCACGTTTGCACGGACATTCCATGGGGAGTCATAGGCAAGCGATACGTTGTGGACATACTCGAAGGTCGGGTTTTCACAACTGTCGTCGTAGAACCCAATACAATCGAATGTTGCCGCACCCTCGACCGGGGTTTGCTCGTTTTCGATTTGGTAGTTGGCGTTATAGTTCAACGCCAATCCACCATACTGGCCCAAGTCATAGCGGTACGCAGCTTGGAAATCGATACCGGACACAGATTGGCCACCGGTATTGATGCTGGTTGCGGTAATCGCAGCCTGGTTACGTGGCACCTGCGTCAGCGATCCGTCTGTTCCCCGATTGATCAGGTTACAGAACGCTGGGTCCCCAGTTTCCAAACAGTTGGTTAGGGTGAACGAGGCTGGGATCGCGCCAACCGCATCGGTCAGTTCGATCTCATAATAGTCCACAGAGAGCAACAGGTCTGGCACGAAAGCCGGCTGATACACGAACCCAAGGGTGAATGTATCAGACTCTTCTGGTTGCAGGTTCGGGTTACCACCTTCGATGATGTTCAACTGACCGGAGTCAGGTGGGATGGCACCGAACTGCGCCGCCGTGACACCGGTTCGAGCACACTCCTCAAACGTTGCAGATGGCGCTTCGTCAGATCCTGCGAACCCAGAACATGGGTCTGTCAGGCTGCTCAAATTGGTGTTTACCGGATCGAACAGTTCGAACACGTTCGGGGCGCGAATTGCCCGTTGGTACTGACCCCGGAGCCGGAACTGCTCAACCGGTGACCAAGTCAAACCGACCGAGTAGGTGTCGACGGAGAAACTACCGCCTTCGACACCGTTGAGAATGTCGACGGACTCATAATCCGAGGTACGATACGCAGCGGTCAGGCCGAGTTCTTCAGCATACTGCATACCTTGTACAAGTGGGATCTGAACCTCAGCGAAGTATTCGAGAAGGTCTGTCTCACCATCGGTCGGCAGAACTGCACCACCGGCGCCGACGAGACCGCCGCCTTGGTTGGTGCCGTCCGCTTGAGCGATGACGCGGTCTTTGCGGTATTCAATACCGACCAAGACGTTCGGGCCATCTTCAGCATACGGCGAGGCAATGCCATAATTGCCGAGATCTGTCTGTGCGGTTGCGCCATAGACGAACTGCTCGACCGAACCGGTTGTCAGCGTTGGCGTGTCAACATAGGCCGCGAGGCCTGGATCAACTTCCGCGCCCACAACGTAAGCCGATGTGAACGGTAGACAGTTAGGATCAGTCCCGTCAACGACGGAGCGACAGACGATATTGCCGTCCGCGTCCTCGACGATGTCCAGCGCACGCGCCAGGTTTTGCGAGGTCACCTGATTGGTTTGCAGGCGATCAAGTTCTGTTTGGGCGACTTGTCCGAATGCATCCCACTCAATGTGATCCATGACCGTGCCGCGAAGACCGCCGACAAAGCGGAAATTGGTGAGCGTCCGGTCATCCGTCCGGCCACCGCCTTCAACAAAGCGACGACGCACTTCGGTTTGAACCAGTCCGTCCCCAGCGACACCGCCTGTCGTGGTTTCAATATCGCGCGTGAAGAAGCCTGTGGCCGTGTCGATGACACCACAAATCGTCGCCAATTGTTGTGGCGTCAGAAGTGGATTGTCACAGTTCACTTGGTTAATTGAGCTACCGAACGCAGCCGAAGGCGCAATCACCTGAGGTGACGATGACTTCGAGAAGCCGAACTCTGTATATGCTTCAACCGTTGGCGTGATCTCATAATAGCCCAAGAAGCCAGCATTGAAACGTTCTGTTTCGCGACGGATCGGGTTCTGCGGGTTAAAGTTGAACGCATTGTTGAATCCGCTCGACAGCGTATTGTCTTGGTTCAAAGAGAATGCGCCATTGGCAATCGCCATGCCTTCAGCATCGGTCTGAACAGTGCCGTCTGCATTAAACAGTGGAACCGCATCATCGACTGTACCGCCAACAGGAATCGCGGGCGAGACAACGAAAGTGGTCGGGAATGGACCTTGGTTCGACCCCAAACAGCTTGGTGGGCTGCCTTCTAAAAGCGCACACCGCGCAAAGTCACGTTCGCCTTGGTCAATGCCTTCATTTTCGAGATAGCGGAAATAGACGGTCGCATTACCGCGGCCATTGTCCAGGTTCGAGCCCATGACCAATGAAATGTCATAAGTATCGTTGGTGCTATCGCCTCCAGAGACATCGTCTTCGCCGACATCACGAAGCGCTTGTTGAAGCGCAGAATTGCTGTTGTTGAACTGGTTGAAGCCGTACTGCATGTCCAGCTCAACGCCTTCAAAGTCGCTGCGCATGATGAAGTTCACAACACCGGCAACAGCGTCAGAACCATAGACCGCAGACGCACCGCCGGTCACGATTTCAACGCGTTCAACCAATGGCGCGGGGATCAAGTTGATGTCACCCGCATAGGCGCCGGCACCACCGAGCGGTGAGCCGGGGGGCAAGCGCTTACCATTGGCGAGCACCAAAGTCCGCTCTGCACCAAGACCGCGAAGGTCAACTGTCGACGTACCGTTCGCGCCGTTGGCGAAGGAAGAGTTCTGAGACACGTCGCCAACCGTGGTTTGCGGCAAGACGTTGATCAGATCGACGGTATCGGTTGTCCCGCGTAAGTCGAACTGCTCAGCGGTCACCGTAGTCACCGGGCTAGACGACTCAATGTTCGAATTCACAATCCGAGAACCGGTGATGACAATGGTCTCTTGGACCGCGGCATCCTCCGCCTCGTCTTCTTCCTGAGCCAACGCGGGCGACGCCGCGACGCTCAGCGCCACACCGGCAATCACCGATGTTGCGAGCAATTTACTCTTTAAAGATTTTCCGTTCACGTGGATCCTCCAATAAATCCAATAAGTGGGAAGGGGCGTCCCGACCCCCTGCTGTCGGGTAGTTCACATCTACGAGACGTCACGAAAGCGTCAACAAATCGGAACAGAGAGAAGAATAATTCGTTCGGTTGTGTTGCTAATTGGCACCACGTTTTGTTGAATCCGGCTTTTTTGGAAAATTTTACCCGGCGAAACATCGCAATTCGGCGCAAGATCTCTTCAATCCATGCGATTATTTGACGGTGGCCGAGTAATCGCGCCTCGCCACACTCACGGCATCCTGCGCCAGCAGCGAGCCTGCCGCGAATTTGCCCCAAATTGGACCAAGCTTTGCAGTGTATTTTTCGCGGAATGCAGGCAAATGGACACGATGCGACCTTGTCTTTCCATTTTGGCGATCACGCTCAGCTGCTTGGCAGGGACCGCGCAGGCGGATCCAATTGAGCTTTCGAGTGAAACGGGCGCGCCTGACCTATTGGCAGCGATTGAAGCGGAGCTGACGGATATCGCAGCCCCAGACACTTTGTTCGAAGCGCGGCGCTCGGCCCGAAATGCGGCGTCTAAGACCGAGAGCTATCTTAACTCCTTGGGTTATTTCGCCCCTGAAATTTCCTACGCTGTCGCACCGGGAGAGCCGCCCTCCGCGCAGCTCAAGGTCGAACCTGGGCCATTGTTTACGTTCGACGACATCGCCATTGCGCTGGAGCCGCCAATTGTATCTGAGCAAGCTGCTGATGCGCTCGAGACGGTTCGGACACTGAAACCCGGGGACCAGGCAATCCCCAGCGCAATCATCGCCGAAGAGGCGGGTTTGATCGCTGCGCTAAAGGCCTCAGGCTATGCCAATGCGACCGTTACCGAGCGCAAGCTGGTCGGCGATCGGGCCGCGGGAACGTTGACGCTGACCTATCAGCTTCAACCCGGCGCTCGTATTCGGCTCGGCGATGTGGTTTATGAGCCGGCTGCGCGGACTCGGCGCCTCTATCTCAATCGCCTTTTGCCGTTTGAGTCTGGTGAGCTGTTCAGCCCAGAGAAACTCGCTGCGCTATCGCGCCGATTGAACGGAACGCGGTTTTACCGGTTTGTCAGCGTTCAACTCTCCGATACCGTTTCGGAGATCACTGCAGAGGGCGATGAGGTCCGGGATGTGATCGTCAGCTCGGAGCCGCGCGAACGCTATACTTTGACCACCGGGACGAGTTTTTCGACCAGCGAAGGCCCTGGTCTCACAGCCAGTCTCACGCGCCGCGATGCCACACGTCGCGGTGATACGCTGACCGGGTCGATGACGCTGGCAACCCTGGAGCGTTCTTTCGCGGTCGATTGGCGCATTCCAAACATCACCGCATTCGACCGGTCTTTGGTTCTGTCATGGGATGCGGGTCGTGAAGAAACAGATGCTTTTGATCGCGAAGCGGTGGAGTTGGAAGGCGTCTTCGAAGTCCGAGCCTCGCGGGCGCTGACTTTCGCGTTCGGCGCAGGCAGCGAATTCACGCGTGAAGAGGATACGTTCGAACAACGCGATCAACAGGTCCTCAGCACGTTTGCTGGCGTGCGGCTTGATTATGCTGATGACCCGTTGGACGCCACCTCTGGATGGCGGATCGACACGCGGGCTGAGCCGGGCTGGGTGATCGGTGACCGTGAAGCGCAGTTCCTGGCTTTGAACGGACAATTAAGCACCTATCTCGGGCTGGACCCGACCGATCATTTCATTCTCGCCAATCGTGTCCGCAGCGGGTTTGTGTTTGGCGCTGCGCTTTCTGATCTGCCGGTCAGTCGACGCTTCTTCGCTGGGGGCGGCGGCAGTGCCCGGGGCTTCGAATATCAGTCTGTTGGTCCACAAGATGCCGACGGAACGCCAACGGGCGGGCGCGGCTTGCTGGAAGTGTCGAGTGAGTTACGCTGGCGCCGCGATGGACCTTGGGGCGGTGTGGTTTTTGTCGATGCTGCAAGCGTCAGCGCGGACCAAGGCATTCAGTCTGATGATCTCAGATACTCTGCCGGACTGGGCGTGCGGTACGATACCGTGATTGGACCGATCCGATTTGATCTTGCGACACCGATTGATCCCCGCGATGGCGACGATCCGGTGCAGATCTATGTCAGTATTGGACAAGCATTTTGAGCATTTTGGCCTCTCTATCAGGCCGCCGCGTCCGGCGGATCGCGCTCATGGTCGCTTTGGCTCTGATCGCGCTGGCGCTGGCGCTGCGGCTTTTTGCGATGACACCCATGGCGACGAGCTTGCTGGAGCGCCAACTCGAGCGCACCACCATCAGTGGACAGCAGATTGAGCTGACCGGGTTCAAAGGCGACTTGCTTGGCCGCATGACTCTTGACCGGCTCACGGTAAGCGATCCGGACGGTGTTTGGCTTGAAGCTGAGAGGGTTGAATTGGCCTGGTCGCCGCTACGACTGCTGTTCAATCATGTCAAACTGAGCACGCTTTCGCTGGAGCGGTTGGCCCTGACACGGCACCCCCAATTGGCGCCGAGCGCAACCACGGAGCAGAGCACAGACTTTCTTCATTGGCGTTATCAGCTGCAATCGCTTCGGTTTGACCGCCTGGTTGTCAGCGAAGGCGTCGCAGGTCCGGCGCAGACCTATCGCATTAACGGCGCGGCCGACGCACGTTTGTTGCGCGGTCAAGTCGATCTGACGGTTATTCCGGCCGATACGTCCGGCGACACAGCGAGCCTAGCCTTCGCGTGGGGCGGGAATGTGCCGTTCTCAGGCGAAGTGCGCGCGTCCGGACCGGCTTCCGGCTTGTTTGCGCAGGCCCTTGGCGCACCGGCTGGCGATGACATCTCTGCGACACTCGAAGCATCCGGCTCGATCCTCGATTGGAGATGGCAAACAGATGTCACCTCCGGCGATAAAACCGTTTTGAACGCGCGCGGAGCATTGAATGACGGGGTCTATGCGACGTCTGGGGCGTTGCAATTACAGCGCTGGCGTATTTTGCAGCCGCTTGCCAAACGGCTTGGAACGGCGCTGAGAATTGAAGGCCGATACGATGTGAACGGCGCGCTGACCGCCCGAGCCGAGGCCGATACGGGCGTTATCACGATTAGCGGTCTCGTCTCCGAGCTGTCCAATCGCGCGACGATTAAAGACTTTCGGGCCGATATTGGCGGGTTGGCGCCGTCGAAGCTGTTTGGTGTTTCAGCACTCGAGATGCCTGAGATCGCACTCGCCGGTCAGTTGGATCTTGGCGCAGAAACGCAAGCCTTTGATGGCGTGATTTCGATCCCCCTGCTGAAATACGGCTCAGTCTCGGCCAGCACGCTTCGAAGCACCGGCCAGCTGACGCACATGGACGGCGTGATCGGGATCGCCGCGCAACTGACGTCGCAGAGCATCACCGGCTTGCCCTCCGCGCTTGACGAGAGTCTGAGCGAGGGACCGTCCGCTGATCTAACTGGCGCCATCGATCTCGCCGCGCGATCGATTGAATTGGAGACCGTGTCGGTGCGCGCGGCGGAGTCTGTGCTGAGCGCTACGGGGCGCTTGGGGGCGCGCGGTCCAATTGGTTTGAATGGTGAGATGGATCTTAAAGGCCTCGCACCGCTTGCTGGCTTTCGCAGCACCTGGTCGGTCCGTGGCGCGTCGCTTCAATCGCTCGCCTTGGCATTCGATGGCCGCGCGCAATTTCCAGCCGGACCGAGCCTGTTGGCGGATCTGATCGGACCTGAAGCACAGGTCTCCGGGCAGGCACAGTTGAATGACCGCACGTTGCAAATCGCATCACTCCAGCTCAGCTCAAATCAATTGAGCGCGGCCATGGCCGGGTCGGCATCGCCCGATGCGCTCGATTTAGAGGGCGAGGTGCGCGCCGATGATTTGATCCTTCCCGGCGTTGAATTGCCGACATTTGACATGGCGTTTTCGCTGACGGGGGCGCCAAGCGCGCCGATCCTTGGCATGACCGCAAAGGCCGCGCCAATAACGCTAGCTGGACAGCTGCTAGAAGCGCCTCGAGCAACGGCGCAGCTGCAATTCGCCGACACAATTGCGTATGCGGGGGAAGTGTCTGCGATCTTTCAGGACGCCCCGCTAAAGCTCGTCGCCGAGGGCGGTGTTTCGGGTCAGGCGGTCGATGTCGCCGCGATCACGGCCGAGTGGGCGGCGTTCAACGCGCGCGGCGACGGTGAGGTCAACCTCTCTGATATTGCACAATCGCGCGCGTCGATCGCGGTTTCGGGCGGAGCCTTCGGGCTGGCAAAGGTCGACGGGGCGCTGGTCTATCGCGACCAGTCGCTCGAAAGCGAGATTGGTTTCGATGAGTTGATGATTGGACCGATTTATGATGGCCGCGGCACGCTCAATCTCACAGGCGCATGGCCGATGTTTTCTGGCGATTTAGACGTCACGGCTCAAACCGAATGGCGCGGATCGGCGCACCCGATCTCCGCTCAAAACGCTTTGCGCTTGAATGCCGCCGCCCAAAGCTTGCAGATCGAGGGCAGATCGCGCGTTTCGGGCAAACCCATAACGATCACGTCCCCCATCGAAATTGGTCTGCAATCTGGGCTCAATGCGAAAGGCGAAGTGGCGGCCTTTGGCGGCGATATCGGGTTTGAGTTGGATGCCAGTGGCCAGTCGGTGTCGCGTTTGCGCCTAGACAATATCGCCGTCGCCGAGATTGGTCCGCTCATTCAACGTCCGGCGCTGACGGGGCGCCTCAATGGCGAAGCGGAGCTGCAATTGGCGGAAACCGGCATTGTCGGAGCGGCCTCGGCCCGGCTGACCCGATTTGGGCGCGCGGTTACAAACACGCCAACCGCGAATATGGCGTTGGAGGCCACCGTTACGGACAATCAATTGAACGCTGTGCTGAATTTGAGCGATGAGGATGACAGTTTGAAACTGGTCGCCGATCTGCAAACGCAGCTCGCGCATCGCGAAACGCTGTTCAGCATTCGACCTGCGCCCGGAGCGCCAATGCCGATCCGCGTCAGCGGCGAGGGCCCAATCACGCCGATTTGGTCGCTGGCCGCCCCGCCGGACCTGCGGCTCGAGGGAGATCTCCAGCTCGATGTATCAAATGGAACCGGCGAGGATTTCCGCTTCTCAGGTCCTGTCACGTTTAAGGATGGTGTGTTCGAAGACGGATTTACCGGCCTGCACTTGCAAGAGATCGATGCGCTTGCTGAGCTTGATACAGATGGCGTAAGCGTTGAAAGCGCAAGCGCCGTTGGTGCGCGCGGCGGCCGCGTCTCGGCCTCGGGCCGGTACCGTTTCGATGGGCAAGGCGCGGTCGCGCTCGATCTCGATCGGCTTCAGGCGTTTAATCGGTCGGATATTGCGGCGACGCTGTCAGGGCAGGGCAGTGTGACGCGGCGCGACCGTCGCACCCGGGTCGAAGGTGATCTGCAAATTGATGAGGCGCGACTGGATCTCTCAAAACTACCAAGCGCTGGATATACGACTTTGGATGTCCGTTTTCTCACCCCCGAAGGCGAGCAAGAGATCGAGGCACCGGTCCGCGAAGCGGTCTCACTCACCGTGAATGTCAAGGCCGACCGCCGGATCTTCATCTCCGGATTAGGGGTCGATTCCGAATGGGGGCTGGACGCGCGGGTCACCGGACCGATGGGGCAACCAAACATTCGCGGCAGCGCGACATTGATCCGCGGTGAAGCCGATTTGCTCAGCCGTAGATTCCGTTTGTCCACCGGTCGGGTCCGATTTGTCGGCGCCCCCGAGGACAGTGAGGTGTTCCTTCAAGCCAATCGCAGCAGCGGCGGGTTCACCTCAACCATCACGATTGAAGGGGATGTGCTCGATCCCGAGATTCGCTTGTCCGCCAATCCCAGCGTGCCGGAGGATGAAATTCTTTCACGCGTCCTGTTTGGTCGCTCACCGAGCGAATTGAGTCCGCTGCAAGCGGCGCAATTGGCCGGCGCTGCTGCACAACTGGCCGGCGGGGACGCGATCAATCTGACCGGGCAACTCGAAGCGGCGACCGGGCTCGACCGTCTCGATATCGGCCTGGATGACCAGGGCGATGCGACGCTCGCGACGGGCAAGTATTTGGCTGACGATATCTATTTGGAAGTCCAGTCCGGTGCGTCGGGCGCACCTGGACTGGCGCTGGAATGGACGCCGCTCAGCAATGTCGAAGTCGAGGCCGAAGTTGACCCAGAACTTGGCCCCAAAGTGGCCATCCAATGGAAGCGTGATTTCGATCGCTTACCCGGCGAACCCGCGCCGTCTACCGACGGGTCAGACTAAGCCTATGGTTCACGGTAGCTCGATCAAATGCGCGATCATTTGTGTGCCCTCAAACACTGCGGTGTCTTCAACATTGATGCCATCCTCGACAAAGACGAAATCGAAGACTTGGTCCTCATTCGCGTCCGTATGAAGCATCACCAGAAACTCATCGCCGGCGTCTGCGGGATGGTCAATTTGAATAACCACATCCTGCTGTGTTCCGCGCCGCACATAGCTGAAGCCGGAAATCATGTCGCCGTCTGGACGGCCATCGATGACCGGGTGCAGCACAATCCAGCCATTGCCAGCGATGGTGACTTCCGGGATTGAGATCGCGGTTGAATTGGCCCGCAGCGTGGTGACGCGGTCGTCATCAACGCGGACTTGAGCGAACGTGGTCGGCACCTCGGTGCGCGTGAGACCATCAATCATAATCGCATTCGCCTCGCCATTCCCCATTGTGATTTGAGGTTGCGCGAACCCGAGGCATGGCAGAACCAGAGCACTGGTGGTGGCAATGGCGAGGCGTTTTCGCGTGGTCTGAATCATATGAGCTCCTCCCTTTCCGCAAGACTTAGCCTGCTTAAGACGAGAAGTTGAGTCGCCTCTTGTCGGCCATGACGGTCAGCCATCGAGCCAAGGCGCGAGCAAGGCCTTTTTCTCGCGATAGGCGGTTGCTGCCTGGTCCGGGTCGCGCGCCAGCAGCCGGACGAAATTTCCAGGCCTGATCTGACCCAATAGATGTCGGTCACATCTGGCAATGCTGGCAATGCGCGGATATCCTCCAGTGGTTTGAGCATCGGCGAGCAATACGATTGGGGTGCCCGATGGCGGGCACTGGATGACTCCCGGGAAGACCGGCGCACTCAACATCTTGCCATCGCTTTCCAGTTCTAAAGTATGACCGGTCAACGCCAATCCCATACGCGTCGCTTGGCGTCCGGCAACGAAACTCTCGGCAAAAATGCAGGCTTCGGAGGCGCGGCTTAAAAGCGACGTCTCAGCCGATTTGCAGGCCCGCAAAGCGAAGGCTGCGGTGAAGACCGGCCGGATGCCACTTGGGGTGGTCAGGGTTTCAGAATAGGCGCTGGGGCCGTTTGCAGCGAGGCGGTCCCCCGCCTGCAATGCGCGTCCGCTAAAGCCGCCAAATGCCGCAGGGAGATAGGTGGATGTCGCGCCGAATATTTCATCGGCTTGGAAGCCCGACCGGATCGCGAGATAGGTGCGCGCGCCGATCCGCGGCGGGGCGATGTCGATTTCGTCACCCGGCTTGAGATGCAACGTCCGATGCGGCGCGATACTGCGTCCGGCAACAGTGGCCCCGCCAAATGCGCCGGTGATTGCAATTGCACATGCGCGTTCGACCGCAGCCACAAAACCGCCATAGGTGATTTCAAGGCCTGTGGCGGTCGGGGCATTTCCGACCAAACGATTGGCGAGGGCCAGCGATAGTGTGTCGGCAGGGCCGCACGCGGGCACGCCGAAGTGGCGAACGCCGCGCCGCGGTGTGCCTTGCAATGTGGTTTGCAGGCCAGGTTTGATAACGCGCAGCAATTAAACCGACCGAAAGCGAAGGTGTTGGCCTGGATGCAGTAGAAATGGCGGGTCGCGATCGGCCTCGAACAAGGCGGCCGCGGTGCGTCCGATCAACGGCCAGCCGCCTGGCCCGGCAAGCGCGTAAATCCCGGTAAACCGACCACTGATCCCAACTGATCCGGCAGGCACGCGCGGGCGCGGATCGCTGAGGCGCGACACGCTCCAAGCGTCAGATAAACCGGAAATATAAGCAAAGCCAGGGGTGAAACCGAGCATCTCCACGGTATGGGTTTGCGCGGTATGCTGAGCGATAAAAGTGGTTTGCGAGAGGCCCAACGTCGCACAGACCGCTTCGAGATCTGGCCCATCCGCGCCGCCATAAGCGATGTCCAATTCCACAGTGTCGCCTGGCTCAGAGGCTGGCCAATCGGTGGATCTCAGAGTGTCGAGCCAGGCTTGCACATCGTCCGCGCGATCCGGTTCGAAGGTGACCGCAACGCGGTTCAGCCCCGGCACTGCGTCTTCAACCAGTCGCGAGGCCCGCAGCGCACGCGCTAAATTCTGCGCCTCGAGCGGCGAGCCGACGGGGCATTCGAAGACATCATCCGCGAGCCGTTTAAATTTCACTTCGGAGTGCATACACGGATGCCTTCGCGCTCAAACGCACGACGAATGCTCTGCGCGGCGCGAAACGCACCTGGGGTGTCGCCATGCACGCAAATTGTCTGCGCGGGCAACGGAATCTGCGCCCCCGCAAAGGCAGTCACGGTCTTGCACCTGGCGATTTCGAGGGCTTGCTCAACTTGCTTTTCCGCGGCGTGAATAATCGCTCCATCAAGCGTACGCGATCGCAATTGGCCGTCCGGCTCATAGGCGCGATCTGCAAACCCTTCAGCGATGAAATCGAGCCCCAAGCGCTCGGCCATGGTTTGCAATTGCGAGTTTGGCGGACCGACCAGAGCTGCTTGTGGCGCGCTCGTTTCTGTGACTTCGGCCACCGTTAGCGCCAATTCTGGGTCGGTGGCGGCCATATTATAGAGCGCTCCGTGCGGTTTTAGATGTGACAGAGACAGGCCGAGCGCCTCAGCAATGCCTTTCAACTCAGACACTTGGTCGTGCAGACTTCGCGCCAGCGCAGCGCCTGATAGCGCCGACTTGCCGCGGCCGAAATTCTCTCGATCCGGAAAAGAGGGATGGGCGCCAGCGGCGACCTGATGTTCGCGCGCCAAGCGCAAGGCGGTTTCCATGCTGGCCCGATCGCCGGCATGACCGCCGCAGGCAATATTGCAGCTGGTAATCACGGACATGAGCTCTGCATCATGAGCCCCGCCTTCGCCGAGGTCAGCATTTAGATCTATGGCAAACGTCATCGCATGAGGTCCGGTAAAGCACTGACCGAGCATAGCCCAAGATCTGCGAGGAAGAAAACAGTCCCGGCGAGGCCCAGTTCCGTTCGCTGGCATGCTCTTTACGTAGCGTCTACCGTTGTCAAATCATGATCTAATGGCATCTTCAGATAGATATTTGTTGAGCGACTCACACCATGCGACTGATTAGTGACGATATTTTTGTTGATAACGGCATCGAAGACCCGGCGTTTCCGTTGATCTATCCGCAACTTGAGACGGATTTCGAACTTTGGAATCCGAATTCCTGGACGCGCGGTCACCCATACGATCTGTACCAGCAGATGCGTGAGCAGGCGCCGGTTATGTGGTCACGGATGAAACGCGGCGGTGCCGGATTTTGGTCAGTCTCTCGCTATGACGATATCAAAGCCGTCGAGCTCGCGCCGGACATCTACTCCTCACAACGCGGCGGGATAAATCTTGCTGTGCCACCGCGGAAAAGCTGGCGCCCTGAAATCCTTGTCCGGGCAGCGATGGACAATCTCATTTCTATGGATGAGCCGCAGCACATGCAAATGCGGATCCAACAGAAGGATTTTTTCATCCCCGCCTATGTCAAAGTCCTTCGCGAGAAAGTGAGTGCGAAAGTCGAGGATTTGCTCGACGATCTCGAGGCCAATGGGCCTGAGGTTGATTTTGTGAAGATTTTTTCCAATCAGCTGCCGCTCTTCACCTTATGCGAAATGTTGGGAGTCGACGAAGAAGACCGCCAGAAAATCGTCCATTGGATGCACTATCTAGAAATGGCGAGCCAATTCTTAGCCAATCCGTTCCGAACCTTTTTGGGTGAACCCCTGTTTCCATTGCGCTTTCCGAAAATGGTCGATGAAATGTTCGACTATGGCGCGCGCGTCATGGCGGATCGACGGGCGAACCCGCGTGAAGACTTGCTCACCGTGATTGCGCACTCAAAGCTTGAGGGTGAATTCTTGCCGCAAGAATATCTTGATGGCTCTTGGTTGCTGATCATCTTCGCTGGCAATGATACCACGCGCAACTCGCTGTCTGGGACGATTAAGCTGATGACCGAATGGCGCGAACAGCGCGCGATGGTGCTCGATGATCCAAGCTTGATCCCGCGCATGTCCGAGGAAGCCTTGCGAATGGTTTCGCCGGTCAAGCATATGCGCCGCACGACGCTGGAGGAGACAGAGCTAAATGGTCAACGCATCGGCAAGGACGAAAAAGTCGTGATGTGGTACGGTGCCGGCAATCGCGATCCCGACATGTTCCCGAACCCGGACGTTTTCGATTTGACACGCGACAATGTCGAGAAACATATCGCGTTCGGGCACGGCGTTCACAAATGCCTTGGCTCGCGTGTGGCACAAATGCAGCTCCGCGTCGCCTATGAACAGATCTTTGCCCGGTTCCCAAACATCGAGTTTACTGGTGACATCAAGTATGGCCCAAACGCTCTTGTCCACGCGATTTCGAAACTCAAAGTCAACCTTTATGGACACGGCAATACCCGCCCGACGCGCGTGCAAGTGAAAACGCTCGAAACCGCTTAAGTAAGCGGTGTACTGATCGTGGTGCATCGCCTGCACAAATCAGCGCCGATCATGTTGATGGGCGTCATGACGGCTGGAAAAACAGAGATCGGCTCGGCGCTTGCAGCCCGCTTAGACGGTCGCTTTATCGAGGGCGACGCGCATCATCCAGCAGAGAATATTGCGAAAATGCAGGCCGGACAGGCGCTCAGCGACGCCGATCGCGGGCCTTGGCTCAAAGCTCTCGCTAAGGCTGTTATCAGCGCCGCGGAAATACGGCAACGGATCATCTTTTCCTGCTCGGCCCTGAAGGTGGTCTATCGCGCTAAGATGCGCGATGCCTTGCCAGGCTTGATCACGCTCTGTCTGCGCATCGATCCGAAGGTCGCCGCGGACCGCGCGCGCCACCGGCCTGATCATTTCATGCCTGCAGCGCTGATCAAGAGCCAGTTCAACGCGATGCAATGGCCAGATCATGAACCGCGCACGCAAATCATTGATGCCAACCTGCCGATTCAGCAGGTGCTCGACGCGGCGGTTGACGCCGTTCAAGTGCTTGATGAAACGCAGCCCTGACCCGTTGAAGGCCATTAGCCATCGAAAAGCGGGGTCGAGAGATAGCGTTCTGCAAAAGACGGGATGATGGTCACGACGGTTTTACCGGCCATGTCAGCGCGCTTTGCGACGGTTAAGCCTGCCACGAGCGCTGCCCCGGAAGAGATCCCGACCGGAATGCCTTCGAGCTTGGCCAGTCTTTTGGCGGCTTCGAAAGCGGCTTCATTCGAGACTTGGATTGCCCCATCCATCAAGTCTGGAGACATATTGTCCGGAACAAATCCAGGACCAATGCCTTGGATCATATGCGGCCCACCCGAACCACCGGATAAGACTGGGCTGCCCTCAGGTTCAACCGCAAACATTTTGAGCTCCGGTTTTCGGGTTTTGAGGACCCGCGCGCAACCCGAAAAGGTTCCGCCTGTACCAACACCGGAAATCACGGCATCAACTTTTCCGTCTGTATCGGTCCAAATCTCCTCGGCGGTTGTGGCTTCGTGGATTTCAGGGTTGGCGGGATTGGCGAACTGGCTGGGCATCACGGCGCCTTCGATGCTGGCAAGCAATTCGTCAGCTTTCTTGAGTGTCCCGGCCAGACCTTCCTCTTTTGGGGTCAAGACCAGTTCCGCGCCGAGAATCGACAGCATTTTGCGTCGCTCGATCGACATCGATTCGGGCATGGTCAGGATAAGGCGATACCCGCGCGCCGCCGCAACGAAGGCGAGGCCGATGCCGGTATTGCCAGACGTGGGCTCGACCAAGGTCGCGCCAGGACCGATTTTGCCGGCTTGTTCCAGCGCCGTGATCATGCCGACGGCAATACGATCTTTGACGCTGGCGAGCGGATTGAAAAACTCGAGCTTGAGCAGGAGATCGCTCTTCAGGCCCTCTTCTTCGGACAGTTTTGGGACCCTGACCAAAGGCGTGTTCCCGATGGTCTCGATGATCGAATTGTAGATCCGACCGCGACCGGGTTGGTCAAGCTCTACGCCATTGTGAACTCTTGTATTGGCCATCGCTCGGCCCTCCTGATGTCATTTTGAGTATGAACTGACTTATAAGAGGACCCGAGCGCGGATCAATTTCAAACCCGCAGGTGATTCGTTCTGTTTCAACCTCGTCTCAACCGTCTCGCGGACACTTGGATGGGGCTGCGCCTTCAAACTTGGGCGCGCCCGCGGATTTTCGCTGTGATCTTAACCAAACATCACGCCTGAAAGGCCCAGAGCCATTGACTTTGCTGGCCTGGCTGTCGTGATTGTGTTAACCGACCGTTAGGTGGCGTAAATGAACCAGGAAGAGCAAGATCAGTTTCAACTTATGGTCTCCGCGATTCGGGAGATTGATGGATCTATGGATCCGAATTTCGTGTTCTATCGCGCCAAAGGCTTTTTGCGGCAGTTCACCTTTGGGGCTGAGCACACCACACAAACGCACGGTGTCTTCGCGCTGACACAGCTGGTGACGAGCCTTGACCCCTCGGTCAAACGGTTCCGCAAAATCACGATCCCAGAGAGCTTCTTAGAAATTCGCTTGTCGCGCGATGATTTTGCCCATGATCCAGTCATCACCATGGCGGCGAAAACGTCTCAGGTCTTCACCTGGCAAGACGCCAATGCCTTGGCCGGGAAGCGCGGCTTACGCGTCGCCGATTCGTGTAAAGAGCATACCGGACAACGCGATTATGGATTGGTCATCCCCATGGTTGGCATGAATATGATTCGCGGGTGCGCCTCGATCGGGCTCGACACCTCGCCAGATGCCTTTTCCAGCGGTCAGATCATGATGATCCGACATGTCATGGAGCGGGCATATGCCCGGCTCGACGCGCTGCTCGGACCGTTCACCCCAGACGATCTCGGCGATAAACTGTCAGAGCGCGAATTGGACGTCTTGCGCCGCATTGCAGAAGGCATGACCGCGGCCCAAGCGGCGAAAGATATGGGCATCGCTAGAGATACAGCGATCGACTATCTCAACCGGGCGAAGCGCAAGACCGGCACGACAAAAACCGCGCATACGGTCAAAGTTGCTTTGGCAACCGGATTAATGCTGCCATAAGCCCCCAAAAATTGGGGCATACTATAAATCATTGGGTGGCACTCTGCCCTCATGGCAGAGATTATTTGGGCTGGAAACCGTGATCAGTATCTCTCGGAAATCGATGAGATGCATGAACGCCGCGATGCTGTGTTCTTCGATGAAATGGGGTGGTGTCGGGAGGCGGCCGGCATCCAAAAAGGATGGGATCAAGACGAGTTTGATGACTCGGATGCGATTTATCTCATTCAAAAAAACGCTCGCACCGGACGCCTTGTGGCGCATTGCCGGTTCTTGCGGACAGATAAGCGCCATATGATGACGGAGGTCTGGTCGCATATGTGCCACTATCCCGCGGGCATACCACGCGGTCCGAACATTCTGGAGTTCACGCGCGTCTGTTATGACCGCGAACAAATGGAACCGGGCGAAGACTATCGCAAATGGGTGCGGGCAAGCTTTGTGTCCGCCGTCACAGAGTTTTGCTTACGGCAAGGTGTGGACGCACTGACCTTTGTGGTGACGAAGTCTCACTATCTCAACATTCAGAAGAACCTTTGGCACTCCATGCCGCTCGGGGATTACTATTTCGACCCAAATATCGCGACGGAGCTGATCGCGGCAAAGGCTGACATTAATGCCGACGCGATGAACCGCATTCGCACCAATCTATTGCGCCATGATGAGCCCGTTCTGTTCTATAAAGGGCCGCTGCACACGGCGAATGTTGAGATTGTGAGGGCGGCATGACACAGCAAGCCTTGCTGGAGAATTTTGTTGGCGTCTTGGAGCGTCTGTCATTTCATCTCGAGCAACGCGATGATTTGGACCCCGAAATCTTGAAGCACCTGAAAGCGTCGCTGAACACGGCGGCAGACGCGCTTAAGACGGATCGTGGGTCGTGATCGCGACGATGCCAAGCATTTGAGCGAGCATGCGCAAATCATCAATGTCTTCAACCTCGTTCAAGGCCAATTGAATTTTATTCTTGGCTTTCTGACGCTCCGCATGATTTGAGATCGGCGTCGGTTGGTTCGGCTCGATCACAGAGACGATATCGCTGATTGTAACCTCTAAATGTAAAGCGAGGCCGGGCAACAAGGTGATATCCAGCGGCGACCATCCGTTTTCAATGCGGCTCATCTGGGTTTGTGAAATGCCAAGTTTCTGAGCGAGCTCTGTCTGAGTGAGGTGGCGCGCAGCACGTAAATCCGAGATTTGCCGCCCAGCCGCTTTCCGAATGTCTTTACGTTCTCCCACCGACCGGCCTTACTTTCATTCATCACTGCAGACCCATACTGGGGCCCCATTACCGATAGATCGGCGAAGAATGCAAATGCGAATTAGGTTTCTGTCCCGACTTTCACAGTTGCTTGTATTCACAAAAGATATTCGCTTCTTATAAGTTCGACAGTGAAGGCCAGTTGAATACAAAATTCGATTTTAAATCGATTTGAAAAGATATAGTATAGACGAAATATTCGTGCGAAAGCGTCCTTGCCTGCGATGAAATTTCGCAGAGACGTGATCTCGATCACAAATTTGGGACCAGGTGAGGTCGGCTACGCTATCGGCGGTCAGCAGGCCTTCGTTCAAGCGATGCCGCACCGGGTTTAGTTCGCAAACGCCATATCGACGGAGCGGGCCACCGGCTTCAAGAAGTATTCCGCAATCGAGCGTCGGCGCGTGACGATTTCCGCCGATACAGTCATGCCGGTCGCCAATTGACCAACATATCGCCCGTCGCCAATTGAGGGCTGATCGAAGCTGACGCGGGCGAGAAAATAAACCATGCCCGTCGCCTCATCAACAAAGGTCCCAGGCGACACGAAGGTGATTTCACCATGCGCCTTGCCGAACCGGTTCGGGTCATAGGCAGAGACAACGAGTTCGGTCTCTTGGCCAACAAAGACGTTGCTAATGTCTTCTGGCTGGACTTGCACTTCAGCGATCAAGGGGGCGTCATCGGGCAGGATATCCAAGATCACTTCTCCGCGCCCGACCACTTCGCCGGTGCCCGCAATATGGATCTTTTTCACGCGTCCCGCTGTCGGGGCGGTGACCGTCATATTCTGAGCGATGAAATTCAACGCCTCCAATGGCTCTTCCAGCTCAGCAAGCTGCGCGGCGATGTCAGCCCGTTCGGTTGAAGCGGCGCGTCGGAAGCTTGCACCATGCTTGTTCTGCTCGGACTGTAAGCGGGAGATTTCCGCGTCGGCCTGTTCGGCGCGCGAGGTCGCTTCATTGACCGCATCTTCGGCTTTTAGCCAATTCGACTGCGCGTCGAGATATTGCAGGCGGGATGTGAATTGCTGCGCATATAAGCGGTCTTGGATTTCAAATTGCTCTTTCGCGGCGCTCGCTTGCTTTCGCTTGGAGACGATGTTCGCGGTGGCCGTGTCGCGCTCGCTTGTGGCAACGCGCAATTGTTGTTTGATCGCCGCCTCTGCTGCGACATGCTCGGCCAAAGATTGCTGATAGAGGGTCTCGGCTTCATCAATCAAAGCACTCCAAATCGGATCAAAGCTCGAAAAGTCCGGCACCCGGTTTTCCAGCACCGCGTCCAAACGCTCCGCCGCAATCTGCAGCGAGACTTTCTGTGCTGTCAGCTTTTCGAGCTCCCCGCGCGACGTTTCGGGCCGCAACTTTAAGAGCGGTTCGCCGGCTTCAACGGTATCGCCTTCAGAGACAAACACCGTCTCCACGATCCCGCCTTCGATATGCGAGAGTTCATAAAGCCGCGCGCTCGGTACGATTTCGCCTGCGGCAACAGAGAGTTCCCTTACTTTGGCGAAATTGGCCCAGACCAAAAGCACGAAAATCAAGCTGCAGAGCGTTAGGATCAGCGCCCGAGAATAGATCGGGTCAGGGCCTTCCTCGAGTTCAATCGGGAGCGCCAGCTGAGTGCGCTTGCTAACCGTTTCGAGCGTCTCTTGTGTCATGATTTACTCCCTGCCTGGACCGCTTGTCCGGGTGTGTGTGACGTGTAAGTCGCCAAGAATTTTGGAACGATAAGATCGGGCGTGTCGAAGCCAGCCAACATGCCATCTTCGATCCACAGCACTTTGTCCGCGAGCCGCATTAGGCTCGGGCGGTGTGTCGTCATGATAATCGTCGATGTGTGGCGCGCGCGCTCAAGCTCCGCCTTCAGGGACGCCTCGCCGTCAAAGTCGAGCGTATCAGCAGGATTGTCGAGCACCAGGATGGCGTTCTGCTTAATAAAGGCGCGGCACAGCGAAATCCGGCTGGTCAACGCATCCGGCCAGCGGGCCAAGTTTTGATGGCTCATCCGCGTATTAAGCCCTTCGTCGAGCACATGGCCGTAATAGGCGTCCAACCCAAATCGGCGGGCAATCGCCTCAATCTCAGCGTCACTCGCTTCCGGATGGGCAAGCCGAATGTTTTGCGCGATGGTGCCATGGTAAAAATCTGCGACTTCCAGCGCGGTCCCGACATTTTGCCGCCACGCGCCGAGATTGATCTGGCGCAGATTAATCCCGTTCACCCGCACCAATCCGGATTGCGGTTGATAGAGGCCTAACAGTGTCTTGATCATCGTCGTCTTGCCGGCGCCACTCGGGCCGCAAACAGCGATAAATTCGCGCGGTTCGATTTTGAAGGATAGCTGGCGCAAGGCGGGCTGGCGCTTGCTGTTAAAGCGGAAGGCGACGCGGTCGAACTCGATTTGCCCGGTGAACTCTTGCGAGACGGTTGGCGCTCGCTCTGGCTCGCGCTCGGGTTGGATCCCCATCAAGCGATCGATTTGTCGGAAGCTTTGAATGGTTTGCCCGAGCACCAGTCCTGAGAGGAACATGCCGCGAATTGGATTCAGCACTTTCCAGGCCAGCGCCATGCAGGCAATCAGCGCGCCCATGCTGAGCGTTCCAGCCATCGCCATCAGCGCCCCGGCAGATAGGGTGGCGACCCCGGATATCGTCACCAACCCTTGTGCAATGGTCTCGGTTACCAGATTGAACTGCCGCATTTTATGCGAGGCCGCGGCAGAACGTGCGCTGGCATCTCGATATTGTTCCAAGAAGACAGACTGGCAGCCAAGCTGCTGAATCTGATCATGATTGGTCACCATTTCGATGGAGAGATTCTGCAAAGCGATGCGCGCCTGTCCAACCTCACGCACGGCGCGATTGCTGGCTGGGATAGACCACATGGCCAAGAGCCCGAACAGCACAATCAGCACGACCGGAACAAGGACGATCGGGCCCGCAACCAGATAAATCGCCAGTAAAAACAGAACCAAGAACGGCAAGTCGAAAATCGCATTGACCAGTGCGCCAGTAAACGCGTCGCGAAATGCGCCCATTTGCCGGATCCGCGTCATCTGATCGCCAATCGCCGAGTTTTCAACAAAGCTGAGCGGCAGAAACATCAGCTGTCGAAAAATCGCGGTGCTGGCTTGTTGGTCCAACCGCGATGCGAGGCGTGCTTGCAGTTTCGCTTTTATCGTCTTGAACGCCAGGTCTGCTGCGATGATGAAGCAAATCCCGACGCTGAGCCAAAGCAAAATATCGGTGGCCCCGGTGCCGATCGCCTTGTCATAGACATTCATGATATATATCGGCAGCGCAAGAAGGAACATGTTCACGAGGAAGCTGACCAAGAAGATCATGCGCAGATCTTTGCCGAAGGCCCGCAGCGCGATCCCGGTCCATTTCTCGGCAGCCGCCGCCGGGCCTTTTTCTGCAGTCGCTTCGGGGAAGACGAGCGTACCGCGAAGCGTGGCCTTGGCTTTTTGCTCCAACTGACCCGTGGTCGGATCAAAAACGCTGCAGTCGCCGCCAGCATCAATCGAGCGGATCACCCGCAAGCGATTGGCGTCATCAATCAAGAAACACGGTAGAAATGCATCGCGCAATTTGGTCCGCTCAGCGCTTGCGAGCGTGGTCGAGAAATCGAGCTTGAACAAGAAGGTTCGCAACGCGTTCAACTCATTGACCGCGTCCAAATAGGGCTGCGCTTCGAAGAAGCGGCGATCCGATCCGGACCAACCGATACAATCGAGGAAGTATCGAACACTGAGCAGGCTATCATCGGCGACAATCGCTTCCGACGCGCGCTTTTTCGAAACGAATTCGGTGGCGATCCGATGGCGCAAGGCCTCAACCGCATTCGGGGCAGATGTCGACATTTGAGAGGTCATCGGGTCGGTCATCACGAAGCTTTCTCTTGTCGCGGAGATCCGACGGGCTGGGACGGATCTGTGGGCAATACCCGTCCCGTTTTTCCGGTCAGCTCGAACGTTAGATCCGCTTGTCGTAGCAAAGACGGTCGCTGCGTCGCGAGGATGATGGTCACGCGTCCAGACAGGCGGTGCAGCATTTGCGAGAACGCCGTTTCGGTTTTCGCGTCCAATCCATTGTTCGATGCGTCCAACAAAAGCACAGACGGTTTGCTCACAATTGCCCGGCCAATGCAGATCAATTGCGAAAACGCTGTCGACAGTTCTGGGTTGCTGCTGCCTAAGAGCTTGGTATCGAACCCATCCGGGAGTTTGTGGATCTCTGGCGACAAACCGATCAGGTCCGCGACCCATTTTGCATCCTCTGCCGTATAGGTCCCAAACAGGCTGAGATTGTCCAAAATGCTGCCCCGAAAGACTTGCGGCACTTGCCCGACATAAGAGACGCTGGCCGCGCCTTGAATGGCCGGCACACCATCAATCAGAACCTCACCGTGCGAGGGCACCATCGTGCCCATAATACAGCGCAAAAGGACGCTGCGCCCGCTGCCATCTGCGCCTTTCAAACCGACAAATTGGCCTGCCGAAATATCCAGGCTTAAGTCTTCAAAGATGGTTTGATCGTTCGATCCGACAAAACCGAGCGAACGGATCGAAACCTGGGCTGGCTTGAAGTGCGGCTGATGACGCAAAACCGGGCTCATCGCCGCGGGTGTTTCGGAGATATGGGCATAAAGTTTCTCAACTTCGGCGCGCTTGTGCCCGTTCTGAACAATTTGAGTCCAGGATTGGAGCGACCGCATGATTGGCTGCATCATTTGCGACGAAAGCAGCATGCAAGCAGCAAGGGCCCCTATGGTCAGCGAGTCGCCGATCACCATGAGCGCGCCGAAAAACACGACGCCGATGGTCATCAGCGTAGCGAACAAGCCGGCGGCTTGCGAAATTACTTGCGATGCCATCACATTGTCTTTGAGTTCCAGACTGCTCGCCGATTGTAGGCGTTCGAACCGGCGCATCATGAGCGGTTCCATTGCATGCGACTTAACCGTCTGCATGGTTTGCAGGGTTTCGAGCATAAAATCGTATTTTCGCTCTTCCAAAGCTTCGCGGGAATCGATGATTTCGCGCAATCGCTTGGTTTGGGTGGAAATATACAACACGAACGCGCCCAGGAAGAGCACAGGCACAATGATGAGGGGACCGGCAATCAACGTAATCACGATGGCGAAGACCGGCACCCAGGCGATATCAATCAAGAGCAGTTTTGCGGAACTGCCATGAAACTCGGCCATATCGGTGAGCGCCTGGAGCTGAGAGATGGTCGCACTGGCTTTGGTCTGGCGGATCTCGCGCGTGTTTGACGCCATCAACCGCGCCATCGCATCCATAGACTGGCGGTGCGCATATGACGCGGCGCGCCAGCCCATCACCGTGCCGCGGGCAATCCTTAAGATTGTATCCAATGCGACCACAATGATCAGTCCGATCACCAACATGGTCATCGTATTCATGGCCTCGTTTGGCAGCACGCGATCATAGACATGCAGGATTGTCAGCGGCAGGGCCAAGCCGAGAATATTGATCACGGCAGAGCTCATATAGACGGCTGCAGTGAGCCCAGGCGGACGCAGTTTTGGGTCGTCTGAATGCGCTGAGATAGCGGCTCGAACACCTGTAATTTGAGGAATCTGTGTGTCTGGCGTCAAGACTTACGCTCTCTCTAATATCAAAACTGCGATAATCCACTTAAGGTTTAATCTTGTAATTATAGTTAAAATAAAACCTGTAGTTGCTTGGATTTTCGCTGCTTTCGCGCCTTTTGCGCTGTTAGAGCCCCTCACCGGTGATCGGTTTGGTAAATATCGCACGCGGGAACACAGTAAACATAAAGCATTCCACTGCGGCGCGATCCGACCTTACTCGTGTATTAAGCGTTAAAACCTTAAGTTGTATTTAAGCGATGATCTTTCCGATAATTAGGGGACTCGCGCGTATAAACCTCGTGATGAAATTTCATGAGGTTGAACGTGGCTGACAAGAAACCGGACCCACAAGGCGAGACGCCAGATCAAATTCAAGATCCAAATTTTGTGTTCGGTGACATTGCCCCGAAGTCCAAAATTGATGCGTGGGAAGGGGAAGCCGAGCCCGATCTGGTCAGTGATGCGGGTGAGATGTCGCTCGCCAATCTGCATTTCGGTACGCCCGTCGAAGCAGAGCTGCTGAAATCAGAAACCGACGGTACGGAGATGGACCCATCCGTGGTCGTCTTCAGCGACGACATTGTCGAAGCAGGGGCCGTGTCCCTCGCCGAAAACGCCGCCCCGGGCACGGTCATTATTGACTTAAGCGACGTTGCCACTCTCGCTGATCCCAGCCTTACTCTGACGATCTCTGATGATCGTTTCGAAATCGTCGACGGCGCTTTGCGCGTCGCCGACGGGGCGGATTTCGATTTCGACGCGGCAAACACAATCGCGATCACGATCACCGCGACGGATGAAAGTGGTGAGAGCACGCAGTCGCTGTTCAATATCGACCTTATTGACGTCAATGACACCCCGCGCGACCTGGCGCTTGATGGCTCGACTGTGTCTGAAAACGACGCTGGCGCAGTGGTCGGGACGTTGTCGAGTTTTGACCCGGATGCAGGCGACAGCGTGACGTATACGGTGTCGGATGATCGCTTCGAAGTCGTCGACGGTGAGTTGCGGCTTGCCGATGGCGTGAGTCTTGATCACGAGGCTGCCGAGAGCCTCGACGTCACAGTCACCGCAACGGATAGCGGCGGGCTGAGCACGTCAGAGACGTTCACAATCGACGTCGCGGATGTGAATGAGGGTCCGAGTGACCTCGCGCTTGACGGGTCGAGCGTCTCGGAGAATGAGCCGGGCGCGACCGTCGGGACCTTGTCCAGTTCTGATCCGGATGCTGGCGACAGCGTGATGTACACGGTGTCCGACGATCGGTTTGAGGTCGTCGACGGCGAACTGCGCATCGTCGATGGCGTCAGCCTCGATCACGAGTCAGTCGAAAGCCTTGATGTCACCGTGACTGCGACTGATAGCGGTGGGCTGAGTACAGAAGAGACGTTCACGATCGACGTGACCGACGTGAACGAAGCGCCGTCTGCCCTGACGCTGAGTGGCTCGACTGTGTCAGAGAATGATGCTGGCGCGACGATTGGAACGCTCTCGAGCTTTGATCCGGATGCGGGCGATCGCGTCACCTATACGGTGTCTGATGATCGTTTCGAAGTCGTTGATGGCGAGCTCCGCCTCGTCGACGGGGTCAGCCTAGACCATGAAGCGACCGAAACGCTCGACATTACCGTCACCGCGAGTGATGCGGACGGGCTGAGCACGCAAGAGACCTTTACGCTCAATGTCACCGACTTAAACGAAGCGCCGACGGATTTGGCCTTAGACGGTGGG
Organism: Pseudomonadota bacterium; assembly: GCA_038531165.1. GTDB lineage: Bacteria > Pseudomonadota > Alphaproteobacteria > Caulobacterales > Hyphomonadaceae > Henriciella. The sequence goes on along the minus strand of JBCBBZ010000004.1, from coordinate 153,688 downwards.
AGCGTTTCGGAAAACCAGCCGGGCGCAACGGTTGGGACTTTGTCCTCATTCGATCCCGATGCGGGCGATAGCGTCACCTATACGGTCTCCGATGATCGGTTTGAGGTCGTCGATGGCGCGTTGCGGCTCGCCGATGGCGTCAGCTTAGATCATGAAGCCGCTGAGAGCCTCGATGTTACGGTCACGGCGACCGATGGCGATGGTTTAAGCACGTCAGAAACCTTCACAATCGACGTGGCCGACGTCAATGAAGGCCCGAGTGATCTGACCCTTGATAACAGCGCCGTTGCCGAAAACGCGCCAGGCGCGGTCATCGGCACGCTTTCCAGCTTTGACCCAGATGCGGGCGATAGCGTCACTTACACGGTCTCTGATGACCGCTTCGAAATTGTGGATGGCGAGCTGCGCCTCGCCGATGGCGTGAGCCTCGACCATGAAGCCGCCGACAGTTTGGACATCACTGTCACCGTCACTGATAGCGGGGGGCTGAGCACGCAAGAGACGTTCACGATTGATGTCTCTGATGTTAATGAAGGGCCCGGCGACCTGGCGCTTGATGGCTCGACTGTGTCAGAGAACCACGCTGGCGCAGTGGTCGGGACGTTGTCGAGTTTTGACCCGGATGCGGACGATAGCGTGACGTATACGGTGTCGGATGATCGCTTCGAAGTCGTCAATGGCGAGTTGCGTTTGGCGGATGGTGTGAGTCTTGATCACGAGGCTGCTGAGAGCCTCGACGTCACAGTCACCGCAACGGATAGTGGCGGGCTGAGCACGTCAGAGACGTTCACAATCGACGTTGCGGATATGAATGAAGGCCCGCGTGACCTTGCGCTTGACGGGTCGAGCGTCTCGGAGAATGCGGCGGGCGCGACGGTTGGAACGCTGTCCTCATTTGATCCCGATGCCGGTGATAGCATAATCTACACCGTTTCCGATGACAGGTTCGAAGTCGTCGACGGTGAGTTGCGTTTGGCAGATGGTGTGAGCCTCGACCACGAGACGGTCGAAAGCCTTGATGTCACGGTGACTGCAACCGATAGCGGCGGGCTGAGTACGGAAGAGACGTTTACGATCGACGTGACCGACGTGAATGAAGGTCCAACGGACGTGGCGCTGAGTGGCGCGACTGTGTCAGAGAATGATGCTGGCGCCGTGATTGGCACGCTCTCCAGCGTCGACCCAGACGCGGGCGACAGCGTCACCTATACGGTCTCCGATGATCGTTTCGAAGTCGTCGATGGCGAATTGCGCCTCGCAGATGGCGTGAGTCTTGATCACGAAGCGGCCGAGAGCTTGGACATTACCGTCACCGCAACGGACAGTGGCGGCCTGAGCACGCAAGAAACCTTTACGATCAATGTCGCCGATGTGAATGAAAGCCCGAGCGATCTGACCCTTGATAACACCGCCGTTGCCGAAAACGCGCCGGGCGCCGTTATTGGCATGCTTTCGAGCTTCGACCCAGACGCGGGTGATAGTGTCATCTACACGGTCTCCGATGATCGGTTTGAGGTCGTTGATGGCGAGTTGCGGTTGGCCGATGGCGTCAGCTTCAATCATGAAGAGATTGAGAGCCTCGATGTTACGGTCACGGCGACCGATGGCGCTGGGCTCAGCACAGAAGAAACCTTCACAATCGACATTGCCGACGTGAATGAAGGCCCGAGCGATCTGACCCTGACACGCGAAACCGGTGTTGCGGAATCCGATTTCTCTGCCCAAGACGGTCATACCGGCGACAGCGTGCAACAACTCGGGCTCGAATCCGACGCGATCGTCTTCACGATGTCCTTCACGACGTCAGATGATGTCACATCAACGCAAACTCTGTTTGAGACCGGTGGCAGCGTCTATGGCACGAATGTTGTGATCGAAGACGGCATGCTGCTGATCTACGCGGGGGAGGGCAATGATTTAGAGCTCAGTGTCCCCATTGAAGGCGGAACCGATTACGCTTTTGCTTTGGAACTCGACACTGAGAATGATTCCATTCGCGTGCTCTTATCAGATGACCTGCCGCTCGATCAGATCAGTGCCGAGAACAGTTTGGTCGCATCGCTCTCGGATTGGGCCGACCGCGACTATACCGGATCCAATCAGATGGGCGTCGGCCGCGTCGGCGGTGGCTCGTCTCAAGGCGGCATTGGCGGCGACTTCCTCGGCGAAATCGATGGCGCTGGCCTGCAAGTCTTTTCGGAATCGACGCTGGAAGACGTGTTCACCGAAGTCGGTGTGAGCGAGAATGAAGCCGGCGCGACGGTCGGGACCCTCTCAACCTTCGATCCTGATGCCGGGGACACGATCACTTATACGGTCTCGGATGATCGTTTCGAAGTGATGGACGGAGAGCTCCGCCTCGTCGACGGGGTCAGCCTTGACCATGAAGCGGCCGAAACGCTCGACATCACCGTCACTGCCACCGATCGCGGCGGGTTGTCGACAAGTGAGACTTTCACGATTGATGTTGTCGACGTGAATGAAGCGGCGACGGGCTTATCACTTGAGTCGAATACAATTGCTGAAAACAGCACAGAAGGCGTCGTCGGCACCGTCAATGTCACTGATCCCGACGCTGGCGACACTCATACGTTCCGCTTGGTCGATGCCGACGGGTTGCCGTTTGCGATTGACGAAGAGACCGGCGAAATCAGTCTCGTGTCGCCGGGCATTCCCGATCATAGTGTCCTGCGCATCGATGCATCCGATGCGGACAGCATCACCGATGAGGGCGGCGTGCGCGCCATTCAAGACCTGTCGAGTGAAGGCAACACGATCCAGCAAAACGATGCGAGCGAGCGACCTGAGGTGACCACAGATGGTCCTTTCGGTCAGCCAGGTTTGCAATTCGATGGCGTCAATGACCGCCTCGACATTGCCGATGACAATACGTTGAACTTGTCGAGCCAGTCAGAGCGCTCTTTCGCCTTGACGGTCCGCATGGGCGACGATGTCGAAAGCCGCCAGGTCATCTATGAAGAAGGCGGCACCATTAATGGGTTCAACTTCTACATCGATGGTGGCCAACTTTATATGGGGGCTTGGAGTGACAGCAATGGCTGGAGCTTTGAGGCCGTTTCAATCGATGTCGATGCGGGCGAATCCTATAGCATCGTCACCGTTTATGATGGCGCGAGCAATACCTACACCGCTTATGTAAATGGCGAGCAGGTTGGGTCCGTCGATGTCGGCGATGCGATGAGTTCGCATAGCGGCAATATCGGGCTTGGCGGTATCGCGCAGCATACGGTCTTCCATGATGGTGCGAGTTCCGCCAATGACGGTTTCTATTTCGAAGGCAGCATTGGCGAATTCGCGGTCTTTAACGACGCCCTTTCAAACTCCGATATAACGTCGATCGATATGGATTTCCGGAACATCTCGCCGGACATCGATTTCGAAACGCGCGACAGTTATGATTTGACCGTTGAGGTCACCGACCAATCCGGCGCAACGTATCAAGACACTGTTACGATCGACGTGACCGACGTGAATGAACCCCCGTCTGACCTGACGCTCGATGGCAATACCGTTGCAGAGAATACGGCTGGCGCGACGATTGGAACGCTGTCGAGCTTTGACCCAGATGCGGGCGATAGCGTCACCTACACCGTCTCTGATGACCGTTTCGAAGTCGTCGATGGCGAGCTCCGCCTCGTCGACGGGGTCAGCCTCGACCATGAAGTGGCCGAAACGCTCGACATCACCGTCACCGCGAGCGATGCGGACGGGCTGAGCACGCAAGAGACCTTTACGCTCAATGTCACCGACTTAAACGAAGCGCCGACGGATTTGGCCTTAGACGGTGGGAGCGTTTCGGAAAACCAGCCGGGCGCAACGGTTGGGACTTTGTCCTCATTCGATCCCGATGCGGGCGATAGCGTCACCTATACGGTCTCCGATGATCGGTTTGAGGTCGTCGATGGCGCGTTGCGGCTCGCCGATGGCGTTAGCTTAGATCATGAAGCCGCTGAGAGCCTCGATGTTACGGTCACGGCGACCGATGGCGATGGTTTAAGCACTTCAGAAACCTTCACAATCGACGTTCCCGACGTGAATGAGGCGCCAAGCGATCTTCAACTGACACCGAATGATGGCGTTCTGAGCCTCAACCAAGATGGTGGCACGGACGATAATGCGATCTCCGCCAATATGACGGATTTCCCGACGGATGCGATCACTGTCGAAGTCTCGTTCACCGCAGACGCAATGCCGCAAGGCAGCGGCGCGCCGCTCTTTTCATATTCCGCCGGCGGCAATTACGGCAATGATGTCTTGATCTGGGCTGAAAGCTCATCTGGAGACCTTTGCATTTTCTTAGATGGCGCGAAGTATCGCACCGATATCTCAAACGCGGATCTGTTTGACGGCGAGGCCCACACCGTCGCCTTTACTTGGGATCAGGCATCAGGTGATCTAACCGTCTATGTCGATGGCGCGCCGGAATATAGCCGAGCGGTCAATGTCCAAAGCTTAGCTTCGGACGGCACTGTCACCCTCGGCCAAGAGCAAGACCGTGAAGGTGGCCGGTACGATTCAGGCCAAATCTTCGAAGGCGAAATCGCTGAAGTGCGGATCTATAATGAAGCGCTTTCAGACGAAGCTATCGCGGGCAATGCAGCAGGTGATGTGGTCGCAGACGGGCTCGTCACGCAATGGCTGATGGATGAAGCGGTGAACGGTGTCGTCTCCGATACGGTCGGCAGCAATGACCTCGTGCTCGAAAATCAAGCTGAGATTGTGAACACAGCCGAAGACGGCACGCCTGCAATTGCGGAAAACGCGCCCGGCGCCGTCGTCGGAACCGTTTCGGTGTTTGATCCCGATGCGGGGGATACGATCACTTACACCGTTTCCGATGACCGATTTGAAGTCGTAGACGGCGAACTGCGGCTGGCCGATGGGGTTAGCTTGGATCATGAAACGGAAGCCTCTGTCACCGTAGAGGTCACTGCCACCGATGCATCCGGGCTCTCAACCAGTGAAAGCTTCACCATTGATGTGTTGGATGAAAATGAAGCGCCAACGTCACTGACGATCGATACGGCATCAGAGAATTTGGTCTCTGGCGGAAGCTTTGAGGAGCAAAACGTTGCGAGCGGTGGCTGGCGCGGTTTCTCTGAGGATGCGAGCGGCAATTGGGAGACCGCCAATGGCCTCGAGGTCTGGGACAATCTCGCCGGCGTCGCCGCGTCTGAAGGCAATCAGTTCCTGGAACTCGATTACACCAATGCTGCGGACGCAATCTCGCAGACGGTCACAACAGAGGCGGGTCAGACCTATACGCTCTCCTTCGACGCACGCGCGCGCTCCAACTCAACGACCGACACGATTGAAGTGGTTTGGAATGGTGAACTGATCGGTGTCATCGACCCAAGCTCGACGAATTGGGAGGAGGTCAGCTTCGAAATCGTCGGCACAGGCGGCGATGACGTGCTAGAGTTTCGTGAGGCGGATGGCGAGAGCGACAGTCTTGGCGCACATCTCGACAATATTTCTTTGGTCGAGGTGCCGCTCACTCTGGTTGAAAACGATGCTGGCGCCTCGGTCGGATTCGTCTCGGCCTTTGATCCAGATATGGGCGACACGCTGTCCTTTAGCGTTTCCGATGCGCGCTTCGAAGTCGTGAATGGCGAGCTACGTTTGGCGGAGGATGTGAGCCTGGATTTTGAGACGGAGCAATCGGTCGATGTCACCGTCACGGCGACCGATTCCGGCGGCTCGGAGACAAGTGAAACGATTTCGATTAATGTGCTCGACCAGGACGATACCGCAGGCTTGAACACCATTACCGGCACAGATGGCGATGATACATTGGTCAGCACTGTGCATGATGACCTGATGCTGGGCGGGGACGGCGATGACCTCTTCATCTACGAGGCTGATGGCGGGTCGGATACGATTGATGGCGGCGTTGGATGGACAGATAGTATCGACCTGTCGAGCGCACTCGGCAATGACGCGGTCTATGGCACAGACTGGACCGTCACGGTGACGGATGGCGAGATCGTCAGTGAAACCGCCGATACGATCGAGCTGACCGATGATGCCGCCGGGTTCATCACCTTAGACAATGGCGAAACCATCGACTTTACCAATTTGGAGGAGATTGGGTTCTAGCCCTGCGCGGGCGCCAACCGGTCGACCAAGGCGAGCAAGCCATATCGCGCCCGGCGATAGTCAAATTCGGCTTGCGACAGACTGATCCGCGCGAGCACCAAATCGCGCTGACCATCGAGCACATCTTGAATGCCGGTTCGGCCGGATTCGTACTCGGCTTGTTGGCCTTCAACAACGATTTCGCTCGCCATCACGGCCGCTTTGGCCGCTTCGATTGCTGCCGCCGCTGATTGCAACGTATTCCAGTTTGCGGTCACCGCTTCTTCTACGGCAAGCCGCGCATCGCGCCGCGCGGCATTCTCGCGCGCAAGACGGGCACGCGCCGACTTGATGCCGGAATAATTCTGGCCCTTCTGAAACAAAGGCACCCGCAGGCGCGCGACCAGTTGAAATTCATTATCTTCTTGCTCAATGCCGGGCGTTTGCGCCGAGGCATCTAAATCATAAGCATTGTATTGTCCGTCGAGGGAGAGGCTGGGGGCGATTTTGCCCCTCGCCGAGCGCTGGCCATGCTGCGCCGCAGAGACCAAATCATCGCGCGCCAGCAAACCCGGATTTGACTTGAAGGCCTGCGCGATTGCATCGGCTGCACTGATCATATCGTCTTCGATGGGTTTGGTGTCGGGCACCAAGGCCGCCCCTGGGAGATCGCCCGTTTGCCGGAAATAGGTCGCCTCCGACACTGCTAAACTGGCTTCAGCACGGACCAATTCTGCCCGTTCTTGTTCCATGCGCGAGCGGGCTTGGGACACAGCGATGAGGCTTTCCGCTCCGGCTTCGCGCCGTTGATCGGTGATCGTTACTTGCTGCATCAGTAAATCGAGGCTGCGGGTGCGATGACTGACAATCTCTCGGTCCCGCATCAAGGCGGCATGTGCCGTCGCCGCGGCTTCGGCGACCAATTGCCGATTCTCGCGTTCCAAAAGGCGTTGCGCTTGGGTCGACGCGCGGGCATCTCTTAGCCCGAAATAAGCGGAACCGCCTTGGAAGACAGGTTGCGAAAACTCCAAACTATAGGTCACACCGTCTTCCGCGCGCAGTCGTTCCAACTCATCGCTGCGCCAGCGTTCGTGGCCGGCGGTCACGCTTGCAGAGACCGAGGGTAACAGTTCGCCCAGCGCCCCAAACTGCGTCGCCCGGGCCGCATCGGTATCGGCTTCGCCGAGCGCAATTTGCGGACTGTGCTGAAGTGCGGCGAAAATCGCATCTTCCACGGTTTGTGCTCGGGCCGGGACGACCGAAGACGCAATGAAACTGATCCCCAATACGAGTAAACGAATTGACATTTTTCCCGTATGATTAGCAATCGTTAATTTACTATTGCTAGTTGTTAACCCGCCGCGGTCCCAGGTTTTGCTGCGCGGGCAGGTCACACCGGGCCTGCAAAGCCTTACAGTTTGGTAAATCAACACCCTTCAATCGCGCCATCAATCTTTGCGCCGTCTCCACCGCAAACTGCTTTAACGCAGGTTTGGTGATGTAGAGACGGCATGTCTTGGTCTCGTTCCATCACCTTTGTGGGACAGCGAGCGCGGGAATTGGGCATGAGTTCGGAGTTGGGCGATGAGACGGTTGGCGGACGCCAGCGGCAGATCCTGCCAGCGCTGAAACGCGTGTTGGGGATTCGCGCCTCGATGCCCGTTCCAAAGCGACGGCGCTTATACTTCCTATATGCATTTGCTGTGGTCATGACAGCATTGATCCCACTCATGGCGCCCGCCACTGAGACGACCGCGATCATGTTCAATGAGATCCATTGGACGGTCGAACTGGCGCTTGGCTCCTTAGCGCTGCTGGCGACTTTGCGCGTGTTCAAAGCCGAAAAGATCATCGGTGCGCTGGTCTGTTTATGGTTGGGCTTTTGGATCAGTTTCTGGCCGGTGGTCACCGGGGATGCGGCGCATCTTCCGCTCTTAGCGCTGATATGTATGCCATTGATTATGGGCGTCATTTCAGGGCCGCGCGCCTGCGGGCTCGGAACCGCATCGGTGATAGCCGTTTATATCAGTGTTGCTTGGACATCTCAGAACGCCGATTTGGAGGGCGCCAGCGGCGATTTGGCCATGCTCGCTTATGCCGGCATCTGCACGATTGTCTCGAGCTTGGTCTTCGTGTTCTTCGATCATTCGAGCGAATTGCAAACCAACACTTTGCGCGAAGACAAAAACCGGATCGAAAAAGAAGCGCTCACGGACGCGCTGACCGGGTGTGCGAATCGGCGCGCCTTTATGCTCGCAATGGAGCGGCTTGCTGACGCCGCAGATTATGAGCAGCGCTATGGCTTGGTGATCATCGATCTCGATCGCTTTAAGCAAATCAATGACACGTTCGGGCATCATGCAGGCGATGCAGTGCTGTCTGTCTTCGCAGACCGTTTGAAGATCATTGTCGGGCATGACTGCCCCGTCTACCGTTTGGGCGGCGATGAGTTCGCCATTATCTGCGAAGGCGTCCGCTCAGAGGATGCGATGCAATTGCTCGGCGAGCAAATTGTCAGCGCCACCGAAGTGCCGATTTCGAACCAAGGCGGTAATCTCGAGTTTGAAGCATCGGTCGGGATCGCGATCGCAAGCGAGTCCATAGCAGATGTCGATTTGCTCTATCAGCAAGCGGACACAGCCCTGTTTGCGGCGAAAGACGTGCCTGGCGCGAATTTCATCGTCTTCGACTCGATGCTTGACGGGACAGCGACGCGACGGTTTGAAATCACTCAGTGTTTGAAGTCGGCCGTCGATCAACGGTCGATCAAAATTGCGCTGCAACCTCAAATCTATTTAGACACTGGCTCAGTCATCGGCTTTGAAGCCCTCGCGCGTTGGAACGACCCACTGCTTGGCAAAGTGTCACCGAGTGAGTTTATCCCAATTGCCGAACAGACGGCTTTGATCGAGATCCTGGATCGCCAAGTCATAACCAAAGCGCTGCGCGGGGCCAGTGGGTGGTTGCCACGCCACCAGCGGATCGCGATGAATGTTTCGGCCCGCTCGCTCAACTCAAAAGACTTCCCTGAGTTTATGATCAGTCAAATCAATCGTAGCCGGATTCTGCCGGGGCAGGTCGAGCTGGAGATCACCGAGACGGCATTGATCGAGAACTGGATGACCTCGAAGCAGACCGTTGAGCAGCTCCGGTCGTTTGGCGTCCGGATTGCGCTGGATGATTTTGGAGTGGGCTATTCTTCTTTATCTTATCTTACCGAGTTCCCGATTCAAAAACTGAAATTTGACCGCTCATTTTTGTACAAAAGCCATGAGCGATCGGCAGCCTTGGTGATGCAATCGATCATCGAGTTGGCGCGCAAAATGAACTTAGACCTCGTGGTTGAGGGGATCGAAACCGAGGACCAGTTAAAGCTGGTCCGCAAGCTCGGATGCAAAGTTGGACAAGGCTACTTGCTTGGCCGCCCAGCGCTTCGCGGCGGCTCGAACAAGAAGCCAACCGTCGAGCAAGAAGCCGCATAATTGGGGCGATTGGTGGACGCGGCCACCGGCTGCAATCAGCGCTCGCCAAATGCTCCGGACAAATCACGATCGATATTGCCAGGACCGTTCATCCCGGCCGTGGCCGCTGCGATGATGGCGTCGACGGTGGCTTTGTCCGCCTCACCGGTCACCGGCAAGCCATGCTCGGCTTGGAAGGCGAGCACAGAGCGCCGAGTCGCCTGACCGAAAATCCCATCAACGCCGTTTGTGTTATAGCCCAACTGGGTCAAATCGGCTTGTAGCATTTTAATCGCGTCACTGCGGTCGCCGACGTGCCAGGTCGGCGTCTCATTCGGAGTGGGATCGGGTCGGAACTGATCCGGATTCTGGGTCAGCGAAAGGGCTGTATTGGTCCAGAGGATCCGTAAGTCTTCATGATTGGCGGGCGCGCTGTGATGCGGATTGCCGCGATTGACCCCGCGCGAAACTTTCGACGCGTCATTCTGATCTGCGAATGTGTTCAAGCCATTGGTCTGCCAAAACGCGCAAGCGACGCGCACGGACTCTTTTAAATCGCGGCGGATGAGGTCGGGATCATTGACCAAGTCCAAGCCGGTAATCTCGCCAAACTTGGTATAATTCGCGCGTCCGGTCAGCTGGATAAAGCCGCGACCACGAAACCTCCAACCATCTCCTGGTTCGCGATTACCGAGATCCGAGCGTCCGCCATACACAGTATTAGCGATCAGCTCGGGCTTGCGCGCATGCTGTTTGGCAAGATCTGGATCGTTGCGATAAATCCGAAACGTGTTTTTCAGGGCGGCCTCGGAATAGTTCATATTCTCAGCGTCGTAGCGCAGCCAACCGGTTTCAATCAGGCCTTGGCCAAGAAAATGCCCGACCCGCAGCGCGGTATTGATCTCATATTCCAGCAGTGTGTTCCACGCGCGCACGATGGCCAGCATATAGCGGCCTTGCGTTGTTACATTGATGATATCCCAGCGCTTCCGGCCTGGCAGGAGGCGGGCAATCTTATTCAGATCAAAGCGACCCGCATCCGGTATTTCGACGAATTTCGGCATCGTTCTTTCCTCCGCGTCTGGTTAGAGCAGCGGGTCCGTCTGGCCCCGCGCAACGGGCCTTAAACCCGCCGCATTTCGCGTCTTTGGTCCCGAGGCTGGTTTAGCGCGGCTAATTTCAGCAAACCACCGAAATTTAGACTTTGCGCGCCGAAATTGCGGTTCACAACCTTGCTGGCGCCGATATAGACAAGAGAGATCAAGAGCTTAGATCAAATAAGGCGTCCTGGATGCAAATTTCACAAAACAGCGCACGATAAGCGATGAATGATCACGCAAACCGATATCGAGGCGCGCTCAAAACGGCATCGCGACCGCGCGACCGTCTAACGGTTCGCCAACCCTTACGATTTCGATCGGCGCTCGAAGACGAATTGGAACGCGCGTTGAGGTCGCGCGAGTCGGTGCTGCTTGTCGGCGAACCGGGGGATGGCAAGACCAGCTTGATTGCCAGCGTTGATCGCCGCCTACGCAAACGCAACGCGCTCAAAATCGTGTCCTTCTCCGCCAATGAGATCCAAGCTGGCTGTGTCTATGTCGGGGAGTGGCAGTCGAAGCTGGATGTGATCCTAAAAGAAGCGATCAAAGAGCGCGCGGTTTTGCATTTCGTTGATATATGGAACTTCCTCAAAGCTGGCACCGCGAGCAATGTGAAAGCCAGCTTCTGGGATATGATCCAGCAAGAGATCAAGCGCAGCAAAGGCGTTCAGGTGATCGGCGAAGTCACGCCGGACACACTTGCCCAGCTCGCCGCAATTCCGCACTTTCTGTCGGACTTTCAAATCATCAAAGTGCCGCGGCTGGCGGATGATGAGTATCAAAGCATTTTAGATGAATATGCTGGCGATCTCGGCATGACTTTGGCGCCCGAGAGCTTGCAGAAGCTATCAACGCTGGTCGATACATTTTTGCCGCAAAACAAGGGTCTGCCCGGCGCCTTTCGAGCCCTTGAAGCGCTGGCAGAGCGGATCACGGCGCGCGCGACAGATATCGATCAAGAAACGCTTCAGCCGTCCCTGCAAGACGTCGAGGCGACGATTATCGGATTAACCGGTCTGCCGGAATTTGTAGTGTCGTCGAAGGCGCGCCTCAAAACCAGCGATATGAAACGTTGGTTTCGTCAGCGCATCATTGGGCAAGAGCGCGCCGTCGACGCGGTCATCGAAACCATTGCCTTATACAAAGCCGGCCTCAATGATCCGACCAAACCGATTGGGTCGTTTTTGTTTGTTGGCCCTAGCGGCGTCGGGAAAACCGAACTCGCCAAAGCGCTGGCAGAGTTTCTGTTCGGCAGCGCGCAAAGACTGCTCCGCTTCGACCTATCGGAGTTCGCGAAATATGAGTCGATCGATATTTTGCTTGGCTCTGCAAGTGGGCAAAACTCGAAAGCCCGCTTGCTCGATCCGGTGCGCTCCGATCCATTCCAAGTCATCCTCTTCGATGAGGTCGAAAAGGCCAGTATCAGCATTCACGATGTCATGTTGCAATTGCTTGATGAGGGGCGCGTTTCGGCGCCAAGCGGGAGCGCGGTGAATTTCCGACAGACCATCTTCATCGCGACCACAAATGCTGGCGCGAGCGCAGCCGTTAAGCCGGTGCCGGGTTTCGGCAATCCGGTCGATCCAGAGTTTGACCGCGACCGGGCGTTGCGGGAGATGGAGGCCTATTTCCGACCTGAATTGCTGAATCGGTTCCAGAACATTGTGCCGTTTCATCCGCTCACCCGCGATCAAGTTCTGCTGATCGCCGAGCTTGAGCTGAAACGGGTGTTGAAACGCCAAGGCCTGGTCAATCGCGATATCGCGGTGGATGTCAGTGCCGATGTCCTCAAACACGTTGTGCAAACAGGGTATGATGTCCGCTATGGTGGCCGCGCTCTGCAGCGGACCATTCAAAAACAAGTCGTTCTGCCGATTGCGATCACCTTGATGGAACGCGCGCCTTCCAACGGGAGCATTATTCAAGTCTATATGCGCGATGGCGAGGTGGCCGTAGGGCTGATCCGCGGCGCTGATGATGAGGCCAAACCCGGCAAGCGCCCGAATACAAAATCCGCCAAGGGCCAACGTCTATCGATTGAGGACATCCCAAAGACGGTCGAAGCCAAGCGCGCGCAAATCAAAACCCTGCGAGAACGGGCCGACATCAATAAGATGCACGGCATCATCCAAGATGTCGATCGCGAACGCGAAGCGCCGGATTTTTGGAATGATGCTCGCCGTGCCTCGGGCCGCTTTGCCCTGCAATCGCGGTTTCAAGACTATGTTCAAAGCTTTCACAGTCTCAGGGATGATTTACAGGCATTGGAGACGACATCGGCGAGTGTCAAAAGCAAGTCGAGCCTACAGAAATGGGTCCGTGACTTTGATCGCTTCGAGGCCCAATTTCAGAAAGTTGAGCGCGAATTGGTGGCCATCGGTGACGAGTTGGACTATCCAGCGTTGGTTCGGATCACACCGCTGACGCCGTATGCGGAGCATATTGAGGTCTTGTACCGAATGTATGCGGATTGGGCGGCCCGGCAAAATTTCACTCTCGATCTGTTGTGCCAACCGCTGCGTGCCAGCGAGCCGATCCTGATGCTGTTCGATGGCGCCTATGCCTATGGATATTTGCGCCTCGAAAATGGATTGCATCGGATCCGGCAACCGGATGCGAAGTCGATTGTGTTCAAAACAGAAGTCGTGATGTGGAATGAAAGTGGCTCGGCAGACCCGCTGCCGCGGCAAGCGATTTCGAGCACAGCTCTCAACCAAAAAGGTGTGTTTGGTGAACCGGTCCGCTCCCGTGTCGAGGTGCCCGAACACCAGATTCTCTTGCAAAATGCAAAAACCATATTTGAGAATAATGAGCTTTTGCCAACCGTGGTGAGTTCCCTCGACCATCATGGCGGTCAGCCGGATCAAGTTGTGCGATCTTATGATCTTGATCCGTTCGTTTTGCATGACACGATCGGGGATCATACGTCCTCGGCGCAAGCGATCGCACCCGACGTGTTCCACGAATTGCTGTGCAAGCGGATCGATGCCGACCTCGCCGACCAAAGCGGGTAAGCCTTTGAGATCTCATCACGATTGCGACGCAGCGACAGTGTTTCAGATAAATCAAAGACTATGATACCCATTCCATGAGAGATGAGGAATGAACGCATGCGGTCGGCTTTTTTCATGGCATTGTGTCTATGGTTCGGACTGCATACGGCGTACGCGCAACCCTCTGAACCGCCAAATGTTGTGATTATACTCATCGATGATGCCGCGCTTATGGATCTCGGCGCGTATGGCGGTGAAGCCCGCACCCCGCATATCGATGCCTTGGCGGCGACGGGGGCGATGTTCACCCAATACCGCACCTCGCCTTTATGTTCGCCGACGCGGGCCATGCTGCTGACTGGGATCGACAATCACCGCACCGGCGTGGCGACCATTCCGGAAGTGCTACCGAAAGAACATAAGGGTCAGCCCGGCTATTCCATGGCGCTCGAGCCGGGTGTGCTGACCCTGGCGGACCGCTTGCGGACGATGGGCTATCGGACCTTGATGAGCGGCAAATGGCATTTGGGTGAAACGGCAGATGAAATGCCCAATCAGCACGGATTTGACCGTTCATTTGCCCTTGCCGCATCTGGCGCGGACAATTGGCAAGATAAATCTTACATGCCGTACTATGCCGATGCGCCGTGGTGGGAGGATGGCGAAGAGGTGGCACTGCCGGAGGACTTTTATTCCTCTGAATTTATCGTCGATAAGATGATCGAGTATCTCGGCGAAACCGATGCATCGAAACCCTTCTTTGCTTATCTCCCATTCCAGGCCATTCACATCCCCGTGCAAGCGCCAGCTGAGTTTACCGCCAAGTATTATGGCGTTTTCGATGAAGGTTGGGAGGTCTTGCGTCAGAAGCGTTATGAACGCGCGCAGGCGCTCGGTTTGTTTCCAGACGGCGCACCAATTATGCCGATGCCTGACACGGCGCGGAAATGGGCTGATCTCAGCGACGAGGATCGCGACCTTTATACGGCGATGATGGAAGTCAATGCCGCCATGCTCGAAGCCATGGATTTCCATATCGGTCGCTTCATTGACCATTTGAAAGCGGAAGGGGTGTTCGAGAACTCGATTTTCATCATCGCCTCAGACAATGGTCCAGAATTCAATCGTGGCGACAGCGATTGGCGCCTCGCTTTGTGGCGGTCTCTTAACGGCTATCATCTTGATCCGGAGCGGGCGGGCTTGGTCGGAAGCTGGGGTTTTATCGGGCCTGAATGGGCCGTTGCTGCGGCATCGCCGGGCGCATTGTATAAATTCTATGCGACGGAGGGCGGGGTGCGATCACCCTTGATCATATCGGGGCCGGGCCAGGCGCCAGCGCGAATCGATGCCCCGGCCATGGTCACAGACATCGCTCCGACTTTGATCGAATGGCTCGCTGTGCCGGAGGCGCCAGACACCGCGGTCGCGATGACTGGGCGGAGCTTGCTGCCGGTGTTGCGCGGAGACGTCGAAAGTGTCTATGGACCCGAGGATATCCGCGCCATCGAAGTATCCGGTAATAGCGCGCTGTATAAAGGCGATTACAAAATCACCCGCAGCGTGCCCCCGGTTGGCGACGGAGTTTGGCGGCTCTTCAATATGCAGGTCGATCCAGGCGAGACCACCGATCTTAGCGCTATGGAGCCGGACGTGTTCCAGGATTTATTGGCGGCGTATGACGCCTATGCCGAGGAGATGGGCGTGCTCGAGATGCCTGAAGGGTATGACTCCATTCGCCAGGTCGTGGAAAACTCAACCGCGCGCATGCGCCAGCAATATGGCGGTTATTTGCTTATGTCTGGCCTGGTCTTTTTGGTCGGTCTGTTTGGGATCTATCGCGGCCTGCGAACGCTCATCCGGAGGGCCTGATCTCGCACATAAAAACGCGGATGGCGATTTAGAACGCCTCAGCGCGGAAGATCCCGGACAATACGAAAGCCAATATGATTGGATGAAAAGTCGGTTTCCTGCGGATGACGCGCGGCTGGACGAAACCGCCGACAGAAATTTGCTTCGCAGAGATAAGACCCCCCTTTGATCGTATGGCTATCTGCAGCAAAGGGCGTGCTCGTCCACTCCCAAACATTGCCGATCATATCGTGCAAGCCCAGGCGATCGGCATCATAGCAGCCAACCGGAGCGGTCCCTTGGAAGCCATCGGTTCCGATATCTGCAATCGGGAATATCCCCTGCCACGTATTGGCGCGTGGACCGTCTGGTCCGTAAGCGCCGGATTCTGGATCTTCAGGGTCCGGCAAGCCCAAGCTCGCAGCATATTCCCATTCGACTTCGCTTGGCAGACGCCCGCCCGCCCAATCTGCATAGGCTTCGGCATCGCGCTTTGAGACGTGGATGACCGGGTGTTGAGCGCGGCCTTCAATCGAACTCCCGGCGCCGGTTGGTTGGCGCCAATTGGCGTCTTTTATGAGGTGCCAGGGCGATGCCGGCGCTGCGCCCTCCACCGGGTGTTTGAAGACGGCCGAGCCGGCGCCGGGCTGGTCCTTTTGCGCGCTGCTTTCCGCATCGGTGATATATCCCGTGGCGTCTACAAATGCGGCGAATTCTGCATTGGTGACTTCATGCGAGAGGAGTTCAAATCCCGAGACCTGCAGGCGCACGGTCGGGGCTTCTTCTGGATAGATCGGCTTCGCGCCTTTTTCAAAACTGCCAGGAGGGATTTGCACGAACGTCCCAATCGATACATTTGATATCGGACAGGTCTCAGCCAGTTTCGTTGCATTTGTAGGCTGAGGGCTGCACGCGGTGATCATGATTGCGGTCAGAGCCGCCCATAGCGGTGACGTCATGATGTGGCGGTCAGTCATGATTTTCGTTCGCGATCAGGCGGGTGACCATCAGTCGAACAATCTCTTTTGCAGCTTCAGGGGATCGGCTCTGATCTTGTCGCAGCTTCCGCCATGTCGGAAAGCCCAGCGTAACCTCGAGCGCCGCAAAGAGGGGCGTGTCGGACGCGATCGACGCCGGCAAAATCGCTTTCAAAGATGAGCGTTCTAAGGTCAAATCGCGCTTATACTGCTGGCGGATGAACTCAGATTGGTGGATCCGTAGCATCATGCTGACGCGCAAGGGAAACACGGTTTCGTATATGTCGGCGCGGCGATCAATGCACTCCATGAGCCGATCCTGCCAGGTTGTGCCCTGATAGGGCGCTACGACTTTCGGCAGGATCGCGGTGATCAATGCGTCGGTCATCTCGTCATAAATGCGGTCCAAGTCTTCAAAGTGGCGGAACACTGTCCGTAATCCGACCCGCGCCCGCTTGGCCACACTGGCCGCGTTGGGGGACATTTCGCCCTCTGAGATGAGATCAAAGAGCGCTTCGATGATGCGCTGGCGACTGCGATCGCTGCGCTGGCGACGCCCATCGACAATCGCCGTCTCGCGCTCTGGCCATGGGCTATCCTTTTTTACAGAGATGCTCACCAAAAAGTCCCTTCATTCATACAAGCGCTCACAGCCCGTTCCGGCCAATATGGCACCGACGGCGGCGCGGTGGTGATCTGATAATGCGGCGTGATCGTCCCGGAGCCACTGTAAACACTTGGCTTGATAGCGAAAGACCGGCTGGGTCCAATGCCGTCCGTCGATTTCAGTCTCAAACGTCTCAGCGCCGGCCCCAATTGCCGCGGCATTTGCCAACATAGCGGGCACATACGTGCGCCCGATCTCTGCCAGGAGCGGCGCTAAGGCCTCCTGTGCTTCTTCTGGCGAAAACCAATCTGCTTCACTTGGTGTGACGCCAGACAGATCGTCCATTCGGTCAATCCAGGCTCGCACACGGTATGAGGTTTTGGTCGTGATCGCGGCCGAGGTTGGTTCAACGATTGCGAGCTGCGTTAGCTGCCCAAACAAAGCAAAGTCCGCCGCCGATGGTCGCGCGCCCAGAACATAGCCCTTACGAGCAATCAACGCGTCAAGAATGCGGATCAGCCGCTGATACGAGGCCTCGATCGTCTCGGCCGTGACCGCATTTGATCCGACGACATAGAGTCGATCGATCTGGCGCTTCGCAAATGCGGCGGCAAACGCCTCGGCTTCGTCAGCCTCGGCTGTGTTCGTGTTCCAATAGACCAAAAGCGGAGCGGCATTGCGCCAATCGGCGTCATGCGCCCATCGGAAATGAAACATCGCTTTGGTCAACCACTCATCACCATAGTCTTCGATCAGATCATTGAGGGCGCTGAGCACCGGATTAGACGGGATCACCGACCGCCCCGAATAGTCTCGCTCGAGCCGACGGATCAGCGGCGTCGAATCCGTGACCGGGACCAGCTCGCCATCCGGTCCGTCTGGAAAATAAAAGGTCGGAAGCAATCGAACTTTCGGCGCAGGGTAGCCTTCTGGCAAGCTCGTTGTTCCCCAATAGACGGTGAAAGGGAGGTGACGATATCGCAAAACCGCCACCATTTTTCGGGTATATGGCGATCCGGGCGCCCCGCTCAGCTCAAGTCGAGATGGTATCGTCATCGTTTTTAGCTCCTCCTGAGCCCACTTTTCTAAATGGCACTGACGATGTCAATACATCTAAAAAGCGTCGCAAATACATCGATTACGGAGCGATATGACTTGCCACAAAGGCCGTGCTTAAATACAGGAACGAAAAGAAAACGGCCGCACAGCGCGATGGTATCTCAAAACAGCGCGCAGCGTGTCAAAATGAGACGAAAAGAACGCTGGGAATATTATGAGCTTATATACTGAATATCTCGAGCAGATCGACGCCCGCAAAGCCGATGGCTTGCATCCAAAACCGATTGAAGACGGCCCTCTGGTTGCAGCGCTGATTGACCAAATCAAAGACCTAAATCATCCGCATCGGGCGCAATCGCTCGACTTCTTTATCTATAATGTACTGCCGGGTACGACCAGCGCGGCGGGGGTTAAAGCACAGTTTTTGAAAGAGATTATACTGGGCCAGGCGTCCGTTGACGAGATCACGCCAAGTTTCGCATTCGAGCTCTTGTCGCACATGAAAGGCGGTCCATCGATTGAAGTGTTGCTCGACCTCGCGCTTGGCGACCACGCTGCGATTGCACGCAGCGCCGCTGATGTCCTGAAAACGCAGGTTTTCTTGTACGAGGCCGACACAGATCGCCTGAAAACTGCACACCAGGACGGGCACACGCTGGCCACCGAAATCCTTGAAAGCTATGCCGAGGCAGAGTTCTTCACCAAACTGCCTGACGTCGACGAAGAAATTGAAGTCGTGACCTTTGTCGTTGCAGAGGGCGATGTTTCGACTGACCTTCTTTCGCCAGGCAAGGACGCACACTCGCGGTCTGACCGAGAGCTGCATGGCAAATGCCTGTTTGAGCATGACCAAGATAAGCAAAATGCGCTACGCGCGCTGCAAAAACAGCACCCGGACAAACGCGTTATGCTGGTCGCGGAAAAAGGTACGATGGGCGTTGGCTCTTCGCGCATGTCGGGGGTCAACAATGTCGCCCTATGGACGGGCATTCAGGCGAGCCCCTATGTGCCCTTTATCAATATCGCACCGGTCGTCGGCGGCACCAACGGGATTTCGCCGATCTTTCTAACGACGGTTGGCGTCACCGGCGGTATCGGGATCGACTTGAAAAACTGGACCAAAAAGCTGGATGAAAACGGCAATCCGATCCTCAGCAATGATGACAGCCCAACGCTTGAACAGAAATTCTCTGTCGACACCGGCACGGTTCTGAAAATCAATACCAAAACCAAAAAGCTCTATACCGCCGATGGCGCGGAGGAGCTGGAAGATGTCTCCGCTGCGCTCACACCGCAAAAGCTTGAATTCATGAAGGCAGGCGGGTCGTATGCGGTCGTTTTTGGTAAAAAGCTGCAAACCACCGCGGCTGAGATCCTTGGCATTGAGCCGCCAGCGGTTTTTGCGCCGTCAAAAGAGATTTCGCACGAGGGCCAAGGTCTGACCGCCGTTGAAAAAATATTCAACCGCAACGTGGTCGGCGCAACCCCCGGGAAAGTGCTGCATGCTGGCTCGGATGTGCGGGTGAAAGTCAATATTGTCGGGTCGCAAGACACGACCGGTTTGATGACGACGCAAGAGCTGGAAATGATGGCCGCCACGGTGATCTCACCGACGGTCGATGGCGCCTACCAGTCCGGGTGTCATACGGCTTCGGTTTGGGACATCAAAGCCAAGCGGAACATTCCCAAACTGATGACCTTTATGAACCGCTTTGGGCTGATCACGGCGCGCGACCCGCAAGATCGCTATCACGCTATGACGGATGTGATCCACAAAGTGCTGAATGATATCACCATCGACGATTGGGCGGTGATCATTGGGGGAGACTCGCACACGCGGATGTCGAAAGGCGTCGCCTTCGGGGCCGATTCGGGAACTGTCGCGCTGGCCCTGGCGACCGGCGAAGCCACGATGCCGATTCCGCAATCGGTAAAAGTGACGTTCAAAGGCACCCTCAAGGATCACATGGATTTCCGTGATGTCGTTCACGCGACCCAAGCGCAAATGCTCAAACAGTTTGGCGACAATGTTTTCCAGGGTCGGATTATCGAAGTCCATATTGGGACACTGCTGTCTGATCAGGCCTTTACCTTCACCGATTGGACGGCAGAAATGAAGGCCAAAGCCTCGATCTGCATTTCCGAAGATGAGACGCTGATCCAATCCTTAGAGATTGCGAAAAGTCGGATCCAAATCATGATCGACAAAGGCATGGATAATGAGAAGCGCGTCCTGCAAGGGCTGATTGAAAAGGCCGATGCGCGGATCGCGGAAATTCGCACCGGTGAGACCCCAGCGCTCAAACCTGACAATAATGCCGTCTATGAGGCCGAGTTTGTGGTCGACTTAGATCAGATCAATGAGCCTATGATTGCGGATCCCGACGTTGAGAATGAGGACGTCTCAAAACGCTACACGCATGATACGATCCGGCCGATTTCTTATTATGAAGGCACCAAGCCGGTGGATCTCGGTTTTGTTGGATCGTGTATGGTCCACAAGGGCGATATGAAAATCATTTCGCAAATGCTTAAAAACATTGAAGCGCAACAAGGGACGGTTGAGTTCAAGGCCCCGCTCGTGGTCGCCCCGCCGACTTATAATATTGTCGACGAACTGAAAGAAGAAGGCGATTGGGATGTGCTGCGGAAATATTCGGGCTTCGAGTTTGATGATGATGCGCCGAAAAGCACCGCGCGGACCGAATATGAAAACATGATGTATCTCGAACGGCCGGGCTGTAATCTGTGCATGGGCAACCAGGAAAAAGCCGAGAATGGCGATACGGTTATGGCCACATCGACACGTCTTTTCCAAGGCCGTGTGGTTGCCGATAGCGATGAGAAGAAGGGCGAATCCCTGCTCGCCTCGACGCCTGTTGTGGTCCTTTCCACCATTCTTGGCCGTACGCCAAGCATCGAAGAATATGTCTCTGCCGTGGACGGGATCAATTTGACCAAATACGCTCCGCCGCGCGCATAATAAAAACCGCGACACGCGCGGCGCAACCAATAGATGGGGAGGTCGATATGTCGGCAGACGGCGAGCGAATGGCGAGCCCGGTTTATGGCGGGTTCCAAAACGAAATCTATTTTCAGGGGCTGCAAGGGGTTATTCCGCAATACCCGATCGATTTCAAAGACCTGGTCAAGCGCGCCGAAGCGGCAATGCCGGAACATGTTTTGAGCTATGTTCAAGGCGGGTGCGGCGATGAGGATACGCAAGATAAAAACGCTTCCGCGTTTCAGCATTGGGGCATGATCCCGCGCATGATGGTGGACTGCAAAACCCGCGACCTGACCATCGATTTGTTTGGCGATACGCTGCCCAGTCCAGCGTTCATGGCGCCCGTAGGTGTGAATGGGATCTGTACCCAAGATGGCCATGGCGATATCGCCGCGGCGAAAGCCTCAGCGCTTGCAGGGGTGCCATTTACCGCTTCGACTTTGGCCAATGATCCGCTCGAAGAGGTGATCCAGCATTGCGGCGATGTGCCCGCTTATTTCCAGCTTTATACGCCAAAGAACAAAGAGCTTGCTGAAAGCCTCATCTCTCGGGCGGAGAAGGCCGGCTATAAAGCGATTATGGTCACCCTCGATACTTGGCTGACCGGGTGGCGCCCGCGCGACCTCACGACAGCCAATTTTCCGCAACTGCGCGGCCACGTTTTGGAGAACTATTTCTGCGACCCGGTGTTTCGCAGTTTGCTCCAAGACGACCCGAAAGACGATTTGCAAGCCGCGATTCTGACCTGGGCGGGTGTGTTTGGCGAAGTCTTGACCTGGGACCATGTGCCTTGGCTTCGCGAGACCACAAAACTGCCGATCGTCCTAAAAGGGATTTGCCATGGCGATGATGCCCGCCGCGCCGCAGACCTTGGGATAGACGCAATTTACTGCTCCAATCATGGCGGACGGCAAGCGAATGGCGGCATTGCGGCAATCGACATGCTGCCGGGCGTGGTCGAAGGCGCAGGCGACACGCCCGTCCTGTTTGATTCTGGTATTCGTTCGGGCTCGGATATGGTCAAAGCGATCGCGCTCGGTGCCGCGGCGGTCGGGATCGGACGCCCTTATACTTATGGCCTGGCGCTCGGCGGCGCTGAGGGCGCGGCGCATGTCTTGCGGTGCATCCTCGCAGAGGCAGATTTGATGATGGCCGTGAACGGTTATCCAAGCTTACAAGCGGTGCGCGAGGCCGGGGCCCAGCGCGTGTCCGTTTAAGGTCATCCCCGCGCCAGCGGCTTTGTGTTGACCGCCTCGCGCGGTTAGGCGAACAGACCGGAAAGGGCGGTTTCGTCGAAATTGGTCAGGCCGGGTATA
This sequence comes from Pseudomonadota bacterium, assembly GCA_038531165.1. GTDB lineage: Bacteria > Pseudomonadota > Alphaproteobacteria > Caulobacterales > Hyphomonadaceae > Henriciella. The sequence goes on along the minus strand of JBCBBZ010000004.1, from coordinate 131,221 downwards.
GCCTCATTCAGCTCGCCATTGGTCAGCCCAAACCATGATCCAAGCGCGGCCGCATATTGGTCGACCGACACTTGTGGGATCAAGCGTCCGCGGCCAGCATCTTGGTTATGACCCAGTTCCGGGGGTGGAACATCGCCATGGACTTGCCCGCCATTCACAGCACCGCCGACCACAATGTGATGCGATCCCCAACCATGGTCCGTACCATCGCCATTGACCCCCAGTGTGCGGCCAAAATCGGATGCGGTAAATGTGGTCACGCTGTTTTCGATGCCCATTTCGACCATCGAGTCGTGGAAGGCGCGGACCGAGGCGGCGATATCGGCTTGCAGAACGGGCAGATCCGTCGCTTGTGCTGAATGGGTGTCGAAGCCGCCGGTAGAGACGAAAAACACTTGCCGCTTCATACCGAGCGTATTGCGACGCGCGATTGACCGCGCGACCATTCGCAGCTGCGATCCAAGTCGTCCTGGCGGGAAACTGGTCATTGGGTCCCCGGGCAGGGCCAATTGCTCTTCGAGGAGCGCATTATTGTTGAGCGATGCATTGATAGTACTGATCACGTCGCGCTGGAACAGGTTGCTCCTGGTGCCGCCCGTATCGCGTAGGACCTCCTGGTAGATGTCATTGAAGTCGCGCGAGCCGAGCGTGAAGTTCTGGTTGAGCCCATTGACGGTCGCAGCGCCGGATGGCGAGACCACAAACGGCTGAACATCGTTGCCGGTCAGAAAGACGGAATTGCCGCTCACCGACATGGCTGTGAACGCGGCCTGTGTATTGGCTTGCGCGGCTTGCATAATGTCGGCGAAGCGACCGCCCCATCCAGTTGTCGCTCCTTCTGGCCGAGACGCCATCCAGGTCGATTGCTGATCATTGTGCGAGAACAGTTTGGCCGGACGGCGGGCGGCGCCGCTATCATAGGTTTGCTTGTTTACTGGCTCAATCATCGGGCCAATATTGCCGACGATTGCAAGATCGCCCTGCTGATAAAGCTGATGCAGCTGCGCATATTCTGGCGGGAACGCGAATTGGCGTCCGCCGACATCGCCCGCCAATTGCAGCAATTGGCTTCGTCGGCGGGATTGGACGAGATCATACCCCGCCAAAACGGGCTCTCGAATGGTTTCGAACTGATTGTAAGAGCTTTGGTCATAGGGAATGACCATGTCATGGCTGTCCATGGCGCCGAACAAGAACACACAGACCAGGGCTTTGTAATCGTCCGTATCCGCGGCGAAGGCGTTCAGTGAGGCAAGGTTGGTCGCGAAACCAGCGCCCACGCCGAGGCTTGCACATGTCGTTCTCAAAAAGTGTCTACGATTGATCATGATCCTGTGCCCCTATTGCTGGACCGTATATTCGGGAGAGACCATGACCAGTTGCATGGCCAGCTGCACGCGATTGCGCAGGTCGGGCGCCGGATCGCTGGCATCTATGCCGACCGATTCAATGGTCGTCCGCAAACGGCGGCGCGTGTCGTCGGTCATGGTTCCGGCTGTGAGCAAGAGATCGAGCCGATCGATCAGCGCGTCGGGATTATCGGCCAGGGCGATTTCTTCTGAATAGTCACCAATCAGGCCATAGGTGCCGCCGCTGCCGCCAGCACCGGGATCGCGGAAGACCAAGGCGCGCATGAAATTGGCATACGATAACACCGAGGTTGTGGTCGTGATTTGCAGTTCCGGCGCGACCAGCCCGGCTTGTGCGGTCTCTGAGCCCGCAGCAACATAGCCGGGGCGATAGAAATTAAACACAGATGGCGACGTGAACGGGCGCTGGCCCAAGCGATCCCCATTTTGCGAGTTTAACACAAAACCATCAACCGTGGTCGTGCCATTGACCAAGTTGACCGTTGGCACGTCAGACATCCGCGCCCAATGGGTAAACCGGATCACCGGTTCGCGCACCTTCCCAAACGTCGGATCAGAAACGGCGGTTGGATCAAGATATTCGGCATCGACCAGGATCGCAGCCCAAACGGCGCGCATATCTCCGCGCGTTCCGGAGCCCACGGTGTCGCCGTCCGGCAAAACATATTCGCCGCGATCAAAGGCATCTGCCACGCGCCTGACATAGGCGGGCGATGGATTGCTGGTGGTCATCCGCTGGATCAGTTGCTGCGCAATGAAGGGCGCTGTGTTCGGATGCTCAAACAGGACATCGAGCGCCGCGCTGATCGTTTCATCACCTGTCAGCGTCGCTGGCAGTGTCGTGCCCAAGAAGGTTTTCGAAGCATCGGAATGCTCATCTTCGAACATCACCATTCGTGAGATTTGGTTCTGTACGGTCCGACGATTGCGTTGACGGGCAAACGGTAGGCCCTCTAGCCACAGCCCCGTGAACACTTTGGCCAACTCGGTAATGTCTTCATTGGTATAGGTTTCAATGGGCCGACCAGTCCCATCTAATCGCAGCGTGCCGTCTTGATTGAGTTCATAAAGGCCAACCGTGAAAAGCTGTAAAATCTCCCGCGCGTAATTCTCATCGGGCGCAGATCCCGTAGCCGGGTTGGCTTTACGGTTGCCGGCATAGGTTAGATAGTCCCCCATGACCGGGCTGTAGGTGACCTCTTCTAAGAGATCACGAAAATTGCCGAACGCACCTTCTTGCAGGATGTCCATGTAACGCGACAGGCCCTCGCCATCACTCGCAACCCGGCCAGAATTGGTCGAGACCACGAACACTTGTGACAGTGCATAGGTCGCGCGCATACGCAATTGGTCCTCACCCATAATTGCGTTCTCATAAAACTCAGAAATCGGTATGCGCTGCTCCGCATTATTGCTGTTTTCGCCGGGCGTGAGGTTTGGCAGCGACACCTCTACAATTGAGCGCATCGGCAATTGATACTGCGCCTGGATCCAGTCTGAATAGCCAAGCTCCACGAGTTCATCGATCAGCGCGGCGTCCGGGCCAAAACTTGCCGATTGCAGGAAGCGAGAGGCCTCTTCCGGGGTCGGCTTAGCGGGCGGTGGAGGTGGCGGCGGAGAAGGTGGGGGCGGTGGCGGAGGCGGCGGTGGTAGCGGGGGAGACGGCACAGGCGGCGTTGATCCGCCTCCGGCAATCTCGTCCGGAAGAACAAGGCCCTGATCCTCGCTTGCGCCTCCGCAAGCAGCGACCGTTCCGCTCATTAGGATCGCCAGAGCGACCCCCTCCATTCGACGTTTCGCAGACATACTTGTCCCCAATATGCTTACGCGGTCCATAGACCGAAACGTCCTAATGGCGGGCTGATGGGGACGTTGAAATTTCCGTAAAATTTAACCGGACGTGCCAAGACCGCGAGGCATTCACGGCATGTCCGAACGCTTTATTCCATAGTGATGGCGGTCTGAAACGCAGGGCGTTTCGAGACGCGGTCGATATAGGCTTTCAAATGGGTCATGTCATCGCTGACGGAGCCAATCCGGTTGGACATGAAGCATGCGTGTCCGAGCATGATATCCGCGCCTGAAAAGTCGCCGATTAAATAGTCCTTGCCCGCGAGCGCCTCATTGACGGGGGCGAGTGCCTTGGTCAGCAGTCTTTGCGCTTGGCCCAAAACGGTCGCGTCGCGGCGGTCTTCCGGGAGCAGTATCGTCTGGACGACCACGGTATTGACCGGCGGCATCACCATCCCTTCTGTATAGTGGAACCATTGTAAATAGTCCGGGAAGCGAGGATCATCGACCGCGGGTTTGAGCCCGCCATTCTTATGACGCTCGAGCACATAATCGACAATCGCCCCGGACTCGTAAATCGAGACATCGCCATCTTCGAGCACTGGGACGCGACCGAGCGGGTGGCGCGAGCGGTGTTCGTCGGATTTCAATGCCTTCGGATGAAAGGCCATCTTATTGATTTCATAAGGCAGCTCGAGCTCTTCCAAGAGCCAAACAATCCGTCCGGCGCGCGAGTTTGGGGCAAAGTGTAGTTTTAGCATTGGCCTTCTTTCTGTGATCCGACCCCTGATGCGCGGCTAAGCGGCTTTGCGCAAGCCTGCTTGATCTAGACGCCAGCGCAATGTGTCGATCCGATCTTGGCCGAAAAACGGCTCGCCGTCATAGACCATGGTTGGTACGCCCCAATGACCTGCCGCTTCTAACGCGGCGTGGTTCGCCTCGATGTCTGGCATCGGATCATGCGCGCTGAGGTGCGCTTCCATATCCGCGAGATCGAGTCCGGCCTTGGCGACGGCTTGCGCCAACCGATCGCCTTGGTCCCAGCCAGGCTCGGAGCCCCAAATCAAGTGGGAAACATGATACGCGAGATCGATCCCTTTGCCGCGCCGTTGCGCCTCAACCCCCAGCCCCGTGAGGCGATAAATAAACGGCTGATCTGCCGAAACTTCGAACGTCTCTAGGTTCTGAACGACCGGATCGGGCGACGGAAAACTGATCTTCATGCCCAAAAATTCCGCCCGCCGAAATGCGTCCATGATGATGTAGCGCGCTGGCTTTTTGTCCTTGGTGAAAAGTGTGTCCTTGGTTCGGATCGCGATCGGCAATACCGGACGAAATGCCACCTGAACATCATAGTCCTGCCGCAATCGCAGCAAATCCGGCGTGACCAAGTAAGAGTAGGGGCTTCGAAAGGACCAAAAGACGTCGATCGTAGCGGTCATGGCGGTGTTTCCTCCTTGCTTTTCTAGACAGCAGAGCGTGTTGCAAGCACATTTGAGCTTACATCGCGCCGCCGTCTCTGATCTTTGAGTGTCGCCAGTTTATAGAGAGGGCACGTCCGGTTTCGCAATGGCTAAGCGCGCCGCGGATCAGAGATGTGGCAGCCACATAAAGGCTGTGGTTCCGAAAACGCCAAGCGCAGTGATCGCGGTCGCACAAAGCATCAAGGCGCTGACCGATACTTTTAGCGCCTCTGAGCACCCCTCTTTGGTCCGCCAATAGAGCTCATACAGGCCGAGCGGGATCAAATAGCAGCCAAAGGCGATGACGATATCGACCGGACCGGACATCGTGTTGTTCATGCCGACGCGGCCTTGCGCCATAATCATCCAAGCCATCATCGCAATGCGCATAAACCATACGCCATTGGCGACCAAAAACAGTCGCATCGCCCAACGCTGATGCTGATAAATCTCTCGGCGCATCGCATAGCGCACCGCAAGTGCCGCAAAGGCGAAGATCAAAACCGCATTGAGCGTGATCGCAAGACCGCCAATAAGCGCCAGCATGGTGCCTCTAACCCAGGTCAACCAAAGTCCACCAGCTGCTAGCAAGCAGGCCAAGACCACAAAGGTTCGGCCTGAATAGCGATGTAGCGCCGGGAACCGATTGCGAACGCTGGGCAGCAATTGTAGCAAGCCCGTAAGGGTCATGAGCGCGGCAAATAAAACGTGCGCGGCGAACATCGCATTCCCGGCGGCGTCGCCCTCCTTATAGCCATCAATCAAAGGCTTATCGTTCCAGCCCGCGAAATCGCCGCCGAAAATGCGCACGCCATAAAACAGCGCAATAAACGCAATGAAAGCCACCTGACCGGTGGCGGCGACTGTAAACCATGCGCGCCCCGACCAGTGAAGGCATCGCGTGGCGGACAAAGAAAAAGGCTTTGATGTGGTGATCGAGTGATTCATTGTGAGGACCTGTTGCATGCAATAAGGACCTCCCACATCAAGGCGCCGCCGCAGGTTTCGTCTTGCCGATTTCGAAATCGACCACCATTTTAATGTCTGAAACTCGAGCTGAGTGCGACGGGGATCCCTGCAATGAAGCCTTTAGAGACGCAGAAAAACAGTCTGGACGCTTTTTGGAGCGATCTTTGGGTTTCGAATCATTTGAGCTTCGTGGTCGTTGCGTTCTGGATTTCGATCGCCTCTTTCATTGTCACAACCGCTTGGGATCTCGGTGCGGCTGAGTTCATTCTCGGCATAGCCGGTACAGCATCGTGTGGGTTCTCCTGGCTGCTCGCCCGCGCGTTGTTCCGAGCCGATGTTGAACGAGAGGTTTGGCCGATCTCAGTCGTGGCAGGCTTGATCTTGACGGGGTTGATCTTGAGCCTTGGCAATGAGGCAAGCGTAGCCTCCGGTCTCGCTGGGGCGACGCTTGGGCTCGCGCACAGCGTCCACGCCTTGATCAGTTCGACCGTTCTGCTGCTCGCTTTTATCGAAGCCTTCCTCGGGTATCGTTCGGATCTGCCGCGCCGTGAGAAGCGGTTTCGGATCGCCTATGCGGCTGGGTATGGCGCTCTTCTTGGGGTTTCGGTCTTATGGCTAAACAGCGTCCCTGATAGCTCTCAAGCGGCGCGCGATTCCGATATGATCAAAATGATCTGTGCCACGCTGGCGATTGGTCTCAGCGTCTGGGCCTGGCGCTTTCGGGTGCGTCATCCATTGCCGAGACCCAAACGCCAGCAACGGCGCATGGTGTCGATCACAGATGCTGATAAAGCCCTTGCCGACCGGATTCTGCAGCGCTTGGAGGCGGACAAGCTCTATCTCGATCCGGACTTGTCGCTCGGGCGCTTGGCGCGCAGCCTGGGCGAAGCCGACCATCGGGTGAGTAAGTGCATTACCGGTGTGTTGGGCGATCGCAATTTTAATAGCCTGGTGAATCGCTACCGCATCGAGGCGGCGAAAGCGGTGCTGGAGGATGCCGGTTCAGCGGATGCTTCCATCCTGGCGATTGCCTTGGATTCGGGCTTTTCGTCGATTGGCCCGTTCAACCGTGCCTTCAAAGCGCAAACCGGTTTAACGCCGAGCCAGTATCGCCGTCGCAACGCGGCCTAACCCTCGCGCCGGATAAAGCCGGTGAGAGACAAGACAAACATTGGCCAAACAATCCACCCCAAGACGGAAAAAGAAATCGCCAATGACCGCGCACTTGGCCCCCACTTGAGGCGTTGGTGAAGGGCTTGTTTTGTATCAGCCTCAAGGAAGGGAAGTAAGCATCCCCAAGCGAAGACTGGTTTCTCATCGACCGCCATATTGTTCAGTGTGTTGGTATTTACATCATCGCTTTGTAGCGAAATCACCGGGATCGATATCGTCAATCCAGGGCCGTATGCAGACAAACATTGCTCGGACGTGAGGTCTGTTTCGTTAACATAAGGCCGGCTAAAATTCTCAGGTGCTGCCATCAGAGCAATCGAGGCGAAGATCAGCGCCGTCCCCATCAGACCAAGCCGCAGCCATCCAGTCCCGAAGCCGGTCAGCCCGCCATACAAGACCCGCGTTCCGAACAAGGCAAGCGGCGCCACCAAAAAGCGCGGGCTGAACTTCGAGATTTGAGTTTTGAACCGCGCTGTGGCCTGGCGTTCCATCATCGCTTTATAGACACGTCGCGCCGCCGCGCTTTTCCCTTGCGTCTTGAGCATCGTCTCGACCATCGCATAGGGCTCGGGAGAGAATTTTTCCGGCCCCTGTTTGTCGAGAAGTTCGGTATACGTCTTATCGTCGTCGGTTAGCCCATCTTCGAATGTGAGATAATCAAACCGCGCCCGGCGTAAGTCGACGTTTGACGGAATTTCAACAACCACTTTGAGCTCGTTGATCGTCGTTCTTGCGAGACTGATCTCCTCCTTCGTTGATCCCCCATGCAAAGTTAAACGTTGAAATACCGATCCTTGCAGAATGAGATCGTCTGCGACGCGGGCATAAGACATGGCCTCGCCATTTGACTCGGTTTCTGCAAAGTCTTCCGACACCAGACGAGTCTCGCCGGCGATCGTGATATTCTCGCAAAGCAGCCCCTCTGAGAGTTCAAGCCCCGTGAGGTGCATGTCGCCGTCACAACGCAGCATCTCAATGTGCAGTCCGCGTGCGCGCGTTTTCAGGCCGTCATGGTGCGGTAGCGTCTTTTCGTACTCTTTTGGGCTGCCATATGCGATGACATCGCCGTTGACCCTGGCATCATGGATTTTGAGATTTCCATCCAGCACGGTGAGGCCGGTCAAATCCAAGCGCGAGTCGACTGTGCTATTGAGAATTTCGATCGAGCCAAAGGCGTGCATTGCGGTGTGATCGAAATCCAAGACGCTTCGAATGAGTTCGGCGATCGTCCGATCTGAGAGATCAGGCGTTTCGTCACTGAGGTCGAAAACATTGCTTGCGAGGTATGACTGGTAGTGATTGCCGCGGATCGCGGTGATTGTTTTCTGTAACGTCCAATCTGAGAATTTTACGCTGCCACGAATGTCCATATTGTCAAAAACGAGACACGATTTGAGCGTGCCCCCGATGGTCTGGCTCGACGCTGAGTCTCGGTTTCCCAATCGACAGCCGGAAAAATCAATTTCACCGCCGATATGCGCATCTCGAAAGTGAATTCCGGCCGCATCCGTTTGTAAAACTTGAAAGCCGTGGATCTTAAGCCATTGTCCGTTTTCTTGTTCGGGATCAGCGGCTTTTTCCAAAGATACGAAACAGCAGCTGCGCTTTGTGGACTCCAAATACGCAAATTGCTCGGACGAGTCCTCAAACCAATGCTGGTCGAGGGACGCTTCGCGCGAGGCCTCAAACAAAGCGCTGACGCGGGTCTTTTGCGTCGAAACGGGCGGAAAGTAATCGATCATCGCGGCGGCGATAAAACTGCCGTCGATTTGACAGCCGGCGCCTTTGATTTGCCCCTTGATATGAGCCCCGCTGATATAACAATCACTGCCAATATGGGTGCCTCGCAAGTCGAGATCTTTGCCAATATACGTCCGTCCGTTTCGCCACAGTGAATATCCTTTCGAACCATCTCTTCGGTCCGGGATTAGCAAGGGTTTGGGAACCGCAAAAAGCGGCTCGTCTTCTACGCCGTCAATCTTCGATTGTTGGAAAAAGTATGTGCTGAATCCCATTGTATCGAGCAGCACCTGGTTCGACAGACGGCACCGACCCAGGTTCAGACCTTCTTCGACCCATATCCCACGGAGGTCGACGGTTCCTCCAATTTCGCTTTCGCTGAGGTTAAACGCACCCCCAATAATGGTCTCAGCGGCTTCCCAGTTTTCGTTCAACCGCTCCGATTGTTTCCAGACTCGTAGGTTCCCCTTCACATTTGCGCCAGCCAGGGAAACATCGGCCCGCGCCGATGGACGGAGGTCTCTATTTCGACGTTCCTCTGATGATAAATGGATCAGCTTTTCCGAGAAACTCGTGGTGACGAGGCCAAGCAGGTTTAACGAGCCTTCAGATCGTAGATTATCAGCCCGCAGCTCGCCCACGACAAGTGTCGGCGTTAGTGGATCATCTTTGCCGAACGAAGCGTCGCGTCTGATTTCTCCGAATTGGCCAATGTCGAGGCTTCCGCCAAAATAACAGTCTTTGAGTTCGAGGCCGCCGGTTTTGAATTTCTTCTCGCCTCGAAAGAGCGCAACCCGGATTCGCTCTACCTTCTTTGCATCTTCAGATGATTCTGCATCGGATCCCTGATCTTGCGTGTCTGGCGGCGATTTGTCCTCGGTCTCTTCGTCATCCACTGTCACTTTGACATAGGGCGGCGAAATAATGCTGCTCAAGATACGGCCCCGACCTTCGATGCGAGCGCCCCGCAGGGTCAACATGCCTTGTATCGTGGATCTCACGATCGAAATGTTCTTTGCGATGACAGCGTCTTCCAAATCCAATGCAAACTCTGCTCTGGACGTAAAATCATCGTGCACATCGCTTAGGGCCAGAAGACGACAGTCTTTAAATGTGAGAGACCCCTTGATCTGGACGTTACGGGCCAAAAAACGACCAAAAAATGTACAGTTTTCAAAAGTGACCGATTTTTCAAACAGCGCTTCAGAAATGATGAAATCGTTGAGAAAAACGATGTTGCGGAAGATGATCGGGCGGTAGAATGTTTCCCCTGAATAATTGCTGACTTTGGGTCTGGCTTTTGACTTCGGTTTCACATCCCCAGTTGCTAGTGCGTCAAGTTCCGCTTGGGCTCCAGCGCTTGGGACGACATCCTGGTCGGTGTCCGATCCACAACGTGCGTCGGCAATAATTACCGCGCCAGGCTCGTATCCGTCGTCTTGATCAGAGCGATGAGATGTTTCGTTTCGCGTTTGAAATTCGAGGTTTCTCTGGTTTTGCTCCCAAGAAACTTGCGCCGCGCGAAGCCGCGTGTATCCCTGTGTGTCCCAAGAGCGCACGGGATCAGGCGGCGGGGCGAGGTGTAAGAAAATGGGTTGCTGCAAGGACCCTTTTTCAAAGTTCGAACGAAATTGAGACGCGGCAATCGGTAGATTTGCAGCGCCCTTGATCAAACTGTCGTCAAGCATCTCGATCATGCCGCCTTGCTTGACCTCAAACGCGGCCCGAAACAGCGCGTTTCCATACGAAATCAAGGTCGTAAGATAACGACTCTCCGTTTGTCCAGTGGCCGCCGGGGCCGACTCTTGTTCTTTTAAAATCTCAATGGTCTGGTCGCGGAGCGAAAAGTTCTTGGAGTCGTCTTCGACCAAAGGGCGCGTTCCAGTCAGGCCATCGATCCGAGACTCAATCAGCTTTTTTAAATCGTCCACGGATTCAACCGCGACATCATATCCGACGGATAAGGCGTCTTTGATTTCCGAAAAGGCAGCGATTTCCTTCTTCTTTGCGAGCAAAGGTTCAGGCAGAACGTTCTTTGACCAGTCATCGGGCCAGACCACGTCGTCAATCGCGTGCAGATTTTGAAATGGTCCCGCTTCACCGTTCACAAATGTGCAGAAAAAGTCGAGATATTCCGAGGCGTAGTCCAAGTTAATTCCGCCGCAATCCTTGTTGAAGCCATGGATTGGGGGCGAGGTCCCATTCATCAAATGGTTCTCATACCTTGGCGGTGGCGCTTCGGCAGGTTCGGTCTCAGGGGTATGCCCGTTGACTGCACCTTTCGCGGGCTCGGATGGAGGTTGAGCCTCGGGGCCGGGTTTGCGTTCTCCAACGACATACCAAATTTCAGACTCAAGCAAATGCAAATTCTCGCCAAGTGCTTCCAGCGCTTTGGTGTCGAGTTTAAAGCGGACCAAATAACCGCCGCTATACTTCGCTTCCTCGGCTGAAATTCCGCTATAGAACGGCAGCGCGATTGCGCTCATATCCTTCACAATGCGTTGGGTGCTCGATTCGAGGCTGGCGAGAAGCTTCTGCAAATGTTCGGCAAACGCCGTTCCGAAGGCATCGGGCGCTGACCAGGCGTGTTCATCGCGTCTAATATACATGTTGTCCCTACACGTTTTGTCCCCGTTCTATTCCCAACATTAAACTTCTGGTAATTCAAGGGCGGATGGCGGGCTTCTTTGCTTTTGAAGACGAAGCAGGGCGAGTGCCGCGAACTTGCCCGCGCCGACAAGCTGATTGACTCCTTATCGGGCGGCGCTCAATCGTCTTTCCCCTTCGGCAAGGGCTCCGAAAAACCGATTTTCCGGTGCCGACGTATACGTTCACATGAAACAGACTGTGATTGCCCTGACCGCTGGCCTGTTGTGCGCGTGCGGTGCACCGAACGAGCAGCAAGTGGCGGATCGTCCTGCAGCGGCGCCGCAGCCTGCTGCGACCCCCATCAGCAATGAAAGCGAGCCGCCCATGACCGAAGCTTTAGGCGAAGCGCACCAGGCATCTTTTACAACAATTGATGGTAAGCCCTTGCCATTTTCGTCCTTTGCGGGGCAAGTCGTTCTGGTCGTCAATACCGCCTCCCAGTGCGGATACACGGGCCAATATGCTGGCCTGCAAGAGCTGTATGACACGTTCAAAGCCGATGGGTTTGCCGTCCTCGGGGTGCCATCAAATGATTTCGGGGCCCAAGAGCCAGGCACCGAAGCCCAGATCGCAACGTTTTGCGAGCTCAATTACGGTGTTGAGTTTCCGTTGACGCGCAAGACCACAGTGGTTGGCGCCGACCAGCATGAACTTTGGGGCATGGCAAAAGACGCGCTCGGCGACAAGGCCGAACCAAAATGGAATTTCCATAAAGTCTTGGTCAGTCGCGATGGGATGTTTTTGCAAGCCTATCCCTCCGCGGTGCGGCCGTCTGATGCAGACCTCGTGGCCGATATTGAGCGTGCGCTCGGGGCTGAGTCTTAACCCTCAGACGCTGCAGACTCCTCAGGGCGTTGTTCGGCCCGTGCGAGTTCCGCTTCTGTCATCACCGCTCGGAGCTTTGCAAGTTCAGGCGCGGCGGCCGCGTTTCCGAGCTCCAACGCGTGCGAAAACCATGCAAAAGCGGCGACAAAATCCGGCGGTGCGCCATGCCCGCCCGCGTGTGCAATGCCGAGATTGAAGGCGCAGCGGCCATCGCCAAGGGCGCTGCCCTTTACCCAATAAGACCGCGCTGCCTGAAAATCCTGCGTGCCGCCTTCGCCGAGCATCGCCATGCGTCCGAGATGCGTCAAAGCATCGGTGTCTGCGCCATCCGCTGCTTGCTCAAATAGCGCTCGCGCGGACACAGCATCCGGCTTGCCGCCAAGCCCATGCAACTGCATGAATCCAAGATTGAAAAGCCCGGCTGGAAGTCCGGCTTCGGCGGCTTGGGCGTAATAGGTCCGAGCCAAAAAAAGATCGAGCGGTGCGCCCCGGCCATATTGCAGCATTGCCGCGAAATTGTTCGCCGCGCCTGCATGACCTTGATCCGCAGCGCGTTTCATCAATTCGGCCGCGCGCGTGAGCGTTTCGCCGCCATCACTCGCGCCTAACAATTGGTGGGCCTGTTCAAAAAGGGCCTGCGCGTCAGTCATTTGGGCGGTGCAGGTTGAGGTCAGTTAGGATTTGCGGGATCTTCTTCTTCAAACCGAAAAAGCCGCGTTTGGTGTGCGGCCAGGTCAGCTGGTCATAGCGGCGAGGGACTTCAACCAGCTCGATATCGGCTTTACGGCAAGCTTGACGCAGGCGTTTGGCCACCGGACCGAGCGTCAAACGAGGTGTCGCGCAGACCTCTAAGTCATGGATTTGCATCCAATTTGCGAGGATGGCTGACCAATCTGCTTCCGCCGAAATCTCGCACGGTGCATCTGTATGCTTAGACACGTCCTGATACGCATCGTGCAAGGCGGCGGGCGCGAAGGCTGCGGCGTGTTTGCCGAGCGGTAAGACAGATCGCTGCGTTGGCGCCGAGAGCACAAGACGCGCGGCTGGAGGCTGGGGGGTAAGATCGCCCGCATGACAGTCTTCCTCCGTCATAACCCAACCAACACGGCGCCCCTCCAAGTCGGTTTGTCGCCAATTCAGAGCTGTGATTGCGACCGGTCGCTCGTCCTGCAAGGCCGGTGCTTCCTGTGCCAATTGACCATTTGGGCAAAATCGACCTGCGGTGAATTTTTCGATGTTGGCAGCGCGCGCCAAATAGGTCTTCCCAACGGTATGTAAGCCACCAACCCAACGCCAAGAGCAGGTGTTTGAAGCTGGGTCGCCATCGATCAGATGCCGGTAAAAGAAATCTGCGCCAAGCGGCCAGGGGAGCTTCAGTGTGAAGATCCAAATGCTCGCAAACCACATCCGGGCATGATTGTGCAAATATCCGGTCTCAACCAATTCCGTGGCCCAGGTGTCGAAGCACGCGATCCCAGTCCGGCCAGAGATCGCTTGGTCATACCGCCGCGCGAGTGCGGCATCTTTTTCCAGGCGGTCAGCCAATGCCACAAGGTCGGATCTGTAGTGGCGCCAAACATCTGGCCGGTGCTCCAACCAGCCTTTAAAATAGCCGCGCCAAAACACTTCTTGAATGAATTTCTCGGCGGCATTTGGCGTGTGCTGCGCCAAAGTCGATGTCAGCACTTCGGTTTCGAGCAGAACCCGGTGGCGCACCCATGGCGATAGCCTCGAGACTTTCTCATGTCGTCCGGGACCAAAATCAAAGTTGCGTTGCTTCGCATAAGCGGTTCCCGCGTGCGGAATAAAAGCGCGCAAACGCTCAAGCGCCGCAGCGCGTTTCGGGGCCCAATCAGGCGCTAAGTCAGCAGTGTCTTGCAACAGATCCATATAGGGCAGCTTACGCGCCGCTGGTTGAAGTGGATCTTGAGAGGGGCGGCATTGTCGCGGACGGCTGCGGCCGCTGCTAAGACTTATTTAGCGCATCATGGGCTAGAAACGCGTTTGAATCCTGGCTTCTGGGTGGTGTTGGACATTAAGGACAGACCGCGTGATCATGCAGACCCGATCTTTTCTCAAAACACGGCGCCTCGGCACGGCGGCGGTCGTCTTCCTCGCGAGTTGTTCAGGCGGGTCTGATGAAACCGGACCAGACCTGTCGGCTTTACAGGTCAACCGGGCACCAAATATCATTTCGCCAGCATCCGTGACGGTCAACGAAAACGTATCTGGACCAGCCTATACGATCGTCGCCAGCGATCCTGAAGGCGAGCCGATCAGCTATGCGATCAGCGGGCCGGATGCAGCGCGCTTCACGCTCGACGCCGATGCCGGCACACTGACATTTATCGCGCCGCCCGATTTCGAAGCGCCGACAGATACCGATTCCTCGAACGATTATCTCATCGACGTTTCGGTCACCGATGCTGCGGGCAATATGGCGGCGCGCTCGGTGACCATTATCGTTGCTGATATCAATGAGTCGCTACAGCGTTATCTTGACCCAATCTTCTCTGCCGTAGACGTGCAAACCAGTATCGAGTTCGCGCCCGGCCTCTTCCTCGACATCTATATGCCTGCAGGCGATACGGCGACGGATCGACCGGTTATGATCGCTGCGTCCGGTGGCGGGTTCGTGGTGCAAGACCGGACCAATGTCGAGCCGATTGCTCGGGCATTCGCGCAGCGTGGTTATGTGGCAGCGACGATGGACTACGGCGTGCTCGCGGCGCAGCCAATGACAGCGGATGAACTGGCTACTGCGGGTCTACGCGCGACGCAGGATATGTTTGCCGCGGTGCGCTTCTTCCGCGCAGATGCGCTGTCGGGAAATCTCTATGGCACTCGATCTGATGCCATCTTTGTGAGCGGGGAGTCCGCGGGCGGCGTGATGGCTGCGATTGCCGCGACGATTGACCCCAGCGATACCATCCTCTCTCAAGCGGTGCGCGACGATCTGGCAGCGAATGGCGGGGTCTATGGCATGATTGGATCGAACGGCTCTGTGTCATCCCTTGTCCAAGGCGCAATGCCGCTTTCAGGTGCGGTTCTAGAATTGCAGACCGTCGATGCGCAATCCAGCCCCTTATACGCCGCGCATGAAGAGTTTGATCCGATTGTGCCATGTGACACCGCACCTGAAGCCTCGAGCTTTACCGGGCTTGTGGTCTCTGGCGCCTGTGATCTCGTGCCGGCGTATCAAGCAGCCGGTGCGACCGCGGTGCTCTATTTGGTCGGTGGCGTGGTCGGTCATGTCAACTTTAGCAATGCTCAGAGAGAAGAGATTTATGCTGGCGCAGCGAACCTGTTCTTCGAGACAGTGATTTCGCCGTAGCATCGGGTCCCCCTCAGCGCGCGCTTATGGTGTGCCGTCGCCGTAAACGTTAATTGCCGGGCCATAGGGCAAATGGCGATCAACATTGAAATGTGAGATGGCAGTGACCCCCGGGTCCCACAATGCGCGCGCCCCATCATAGGGCAAAAGCTGTTTGACCCGCGTCTGGTGCGCATCGCTTAGTTCACTGAACCCGTTTCGCAGCTCTTCTAAGCAATAGACGCGATAGCGCGAGACCGGCATGTTGTCATAGTGACAGCCTTGCACGGTCATTTCGAACGCTCTCCGATTATTGGTATGAGCGGCCGCGTTCGCCGCCAATTGGACCAAGTGAGTTTCGCAGACTTCGCGCAGAAGAGGTGCTAAGATATCGTCAATCGCGGCGATGAACCCGGCGGATGAATTGGGTGTGAGGGTCCACATCCGGGCGACCCATTGATAAACCAGCGGGGCCGTGTTGCGCATGATCTCAGCCGGTTCGGGGTCTTGACTGAAATGGCGGAACATCGGCCCCATTAGCCCAAAGTCCGCGAGACTGGGCTGCTCGCCAAACACGAAGGGACGTTGGTCCAGGACTTTGCTCATCACCTGCAATGCGTTTCGGTACCCAAGCTCAACATGCGCGCGTGTCTGTGGTGTCACGCCATCCCGCGTGGTGAAGAATTTGATTTGCCGCCGCCGGATCAGCCTACGGACGATAAAGCGCGGCAGGGGGACAGGTGTTGAAAGCTCATCAACCAGAATGTTTGAGATCAATTCTCGACCGTAGGGAAAACTCCAGCGATAGTGTATCGCCGCGCGCCACAGCCACTCATCCCCATAGTCCTCAACCAGACGGATGATGAACGCAACCACGGGGTCATCAGGGAGAATTGGACATTCAGGATGTTCGGTTTCTAAGGCGAGCAGGATCGGCGTGGTGTCGGACATCCATCTTCCATCCTCGCGATCTACGATCGGCATTTGCACAGCGCCGACTTTCTGTTTGAGCTCGCGGGCGCGATCATAAGGCATACCGTGCAACGTATAAGGAATGCGCTTGTATCGCAGATACGCCTCAAGCTTACCCGTATAGTAGGATACTTTCGAGCCATAGACCCGCATCGACGCCTCCCGCGCGCGACCGCAATTGCTGGATGGAGCGCACCAGTCGCGATCCTGTTATTCGGGAAGTCTAAGCGAATTATGCGCTCGCACGCAATTCTCACAGCGGTTCCGTCAATCAAACACAAACAAGGTTAAGTGTTTAAAAACAGTTGGATAGAGTGATTTGGACAATCGCGTGTCGCAGGCAGTATTTCAGGATCACGTCCCGCAGCGGCTCAAATTCGCTGAGCAGAGGCGCCTATGGTTACGATCACGATTATCGGAGGGTTTATCGCCAGCCTGTTAAATGGCTCCGTCGCGCTGCTTATGATTTCCGCTTCAGTGGCGGCGGCGGTCTGTGCGGGGCCCAGCCTAAGGTCCCTCATCCAGCGCACCAACATCCAAAATCGGCGCCGCATCCAAGTCCTCGGCGTCGAGCAGTGCGGCGATCCGTTCAAGCGAAGAGACCAGCATGGATTGATGCCAATCAGGCAGGTCGGCAAACCTGGTTTGGAAGGTCTCTTGCAACAAATCTGGCGCCGACGTAATCGCCATTTGACCCGCGGGCAAAAGCGTCAGCCAAACGCGCCGACGATCCTCTTGGCAACGCCGCCGTGCCATCAAGCCGCGGGCGACCAGCTTATCCACAAGACTGGTAATGGTCGCATGTTTGAGCTGGGTTAGTTTCGAAACTTCACCAGCCGAAATTTCGCCGCGCTCGGCGAGGATCTGCATCACCAGCAATTGTGATGGCGTCAGCCCTACTTGCGCGGCGAGCTTTTTTGACGCTTGTTCAGTGCGGCGCTGGATCTGCCGTAACGCGATCAAAGCTTCTTCGGATCTCGCGCTCATGATGTATTGCTTTCGGTCTCAATCAGAGCATCGCCCAATGCCCGTTTCAACGGCTCAAGATACTGCTCAAACGGTTTCCATTGATCTTGTCCAGCCCGATTGATCGGTTGCCTGACCTGTTCCGAACTGGCCGTGCGCACCGCTCGTTCGGTTTTGTGAAAATCGACGCAGGCCGATTCAAAGGGCAACCCGCAATGGTCGAGCAAGCGGCGCACCTGACCGTCCAAGTCGCTGATCACATTCTCATGCTGAACCCTTAGGATACGGCCCTTCGGCAACACCGCCTCCCAGTGCTCCATAAGATCAACGTAACCGCGATAATACTGCCCGATCTCGGCGAGGCCATAGGTGAATTCTTGTCCCTCTGCGAACAATTGTTTGAAGCCCGACCAACAGCAATCGAGCGGCGCGCGCCGTGCATCAATAATTTTCGCATTTGGCAGAATCAAATGGATCAAGCCGATATGGCGAAAATTGTTCGGCATTTTGTCCGTGAAAAAGGGTGCCCGTTTGCGATGGATCTGCGTGTTTTCGATATAATCCGCGCCGAGGGCATAAAAGTCTTCAGGCGGCAATTCTGCTAGGACCCGCGGATAACGATCGCGATCGCTGACCAAATGTCGCCCGCGCAGGCGGTGTGCCAGAGACAGAATATTCGGCAGCTCAAGCGTGCCATCGACTTGACTGTGGGAGGCAAGAATCTGCTCAATCAATGTGGAGCCAGCGCGCGGCAGCCCGACGATAAAAATTGGGTCGGGCGCCGGGTGTCCAGGCGCGCGGGGACGGCGCATCACGTCGGCGGTGCAGTAGGTTTTTTGCGCCGTAAACTCGGCTTGCATCTGCGCGGTCGTGTAGCGCGTTTGCTTTTGCTTTAGGGCATTGCCCGTCTGATACTGCTCAAACGCGGCGCCATAGGCGCCTTGGTCCTCAAACGCTTTGCCGAGCGCAAAGGCAATGTGCACGCGCGACATGAAGCTGAGTTCGGGCGATGCCTGAGCGGCCTGCATTTGAGAAATTTCAGTGTCTGTAAACCGATAGGTTTTGAGATTTGCAAGCGCATACCAGGCATCGCCATTCTGCGGGTCCGCCTGCAAGGCCGCTTGATAAGATGCAATGGCCTTTTCGGTCCGGCCATAGGTTTTCAGCGCATGTCCGCGTGAGGTCAGAGTTGCCGGATCACCTGGCACTTGGTTCAGCACTCTGTCGAAGGCCTCAAGCGCGGTCTCGTAAGCCCCGGCTTGCATACTCTCAATCGCAAACAAGGACAGAAAAACCGGTCGCTCCGGGTCGCGCGCGAGCAGCGCTTTGGCTTGTGTCAAAGCGGCGGCGAAATTCTGTCGTTTGCGTAGGACTTGAATATAGTCGATCCGCAATTGCAGGTTTTCAGGATCAAGCGCAATCGCCGTCTCCAGTAGGAAATCTGCATCCTCAAGCACACCGAGCCGAGCGCCAATATCCGCCAGAAGGCGCATGCCTTCAATGTTTTCGGGGTGCTTCTGCAGGAAGGCGCGCACGATTTCTTCAGCGCGCAGAATCCGGCCCTCATAGAGGTGGTTGGTGACCGCGAGTAGCTCGCGGGGCAGGGCTTTGACCCGCGCCAACTGAGCCATTGCGTGGTCAGCCGCCTCGGTATCGCCGCGGGTCCGGTTGAGATCGACTTGCGCTTGCCAGCTTGCCGTCAAAGCCGGGTTGTACCGCGTCGCGAGCGCAAAGCTTTGAAGCGCGCGTTCAGGCGCGCCGATTGTGCGCAAAAGATGCGCTTCTTCTTGAAACGCCCGTCCGTACTCAGGACGAACGGTCTTCAAATCGTCCAGGTGCTGCTGCGCCATATCAAAACGCTTTAAATATCGCGCTGCCACAGCTGCGATATAGAGCGCCTCGGGGTCTTCAGGCGCCGCGTCGAGCAGCTCTTGAGTGACGGTCAATGCGGTTTGGAACCGCCCGGCTTGTACCGCGGATTGGGCGTGTTTGATGCGATCGACACGCTCAGAAGAGGCAGAGGACTCCATACGCCTTCATAAAATGGCAGCGCCCTGATCGATCAAGACGCTGCCCACATTTATAGTCGAACGCTTGGCTTAGAAATCATACCCGACGCGCACACCAATCGTACGCGGGCGGATCGGCGTGACGCGCTCGCGGTCAAAGACGAAATTGTTGCTGAGCTCAGCATACTCATTGGTCAGATTGGTCGCAAAGATTTCTGCTGACCACTGATCGGCGGTTACGCCTAAGGTTCCGCCTAAAGTGACATAGCCATCGATCTCGGCTTTGTTGATTTCGATGATATCGCTCACCGAATCGTCAGAGAAGACGAGCTGCGGCATCACATGCGCGGTCAGCGATTGGCCGTCGATTTGACGGTCTAGATCCCATTCATAGCGCGCGCGAAGATTGCCCTGCCAAGCCGGCGCGAAAGCGAGGTCTGAGCCCGCGACAACATCATTGGTCGGTGTCAGCACGTCTGTCACTTCAGTGTCGAGCAGCGAGAATGCACCGGCGATGGTCAAGCCATCGACCGCGTAAGGGGCCCAGGTAAAGTCGCCTTCCAATCCTTGGATTTCAGCGTTGGCGGCATTATCCGAGAAAAACAGATTGACGATTGATGGGTCAAATATTGTTGTTTGTAGGCCTTCAATTTCGACAAAGAATGCCGATCCATTGAACCGCAAGGAATTGTCGAACAGCTCGGTCTTCCAGCCAATTTCATAGTTTTGGACATCATCGGTATCGACGGCGAAAGGCACTGTATAATCATTCGGACCCGCTGCGCCGCCAGGTCGGTTCAGCAACCCAGGGCGGAAGCCTTCAGAATAAGTCGCATAGAAGAGCAAATCGCTGGTTGGGGTCCAGGTGCCGGTCAGTTTATAAATCGCGCCATCCGTGGCGGCTTTGTCCGGCGCGTCAACGGTATTGTCTGGCGCGAACTGTGCGGAGATATTGGTCCCGAAACTTTGCGCATCTGTGGTCGCCCCAAGATTGCCAAAGGATGAGTTCGCCGAGCCTTGAAGATCGACTTCGATATCATACCAGCGGGCGCCAAGGGTGACCGCGAACTGATCGCTCAGATCGAAGGTTGCCTCACCGAAAATCCCCAATTGTTCATCCGTACGCAACACATCGTTGCGGAAAATGACACCTTCAGGAAACGGGCCAGGATCGCTGAAATAGCCCGGTGCAGCATTGTTAATTTCGCCGGTGATAGCGGTATTGGTCAGTGGGAAATTCGGACCGAAGCCGACATTGCCGTTAAAGCCAACCACGAGCTCTGACCCTGGATAGGTAAAGTCATTCAACTCGGCCAGTTCAAGATCAGAATAAAACGCGCCAAAGGTCGCGCGTATGCGATTTTCGCGCGGTGTGTTGAACCGCAATTCGTGCGTTTGAACTGTGGTTTCGGTGGAGGATTTCACGAACAGCTCCGGCGCCTGGCAAGTGCCATCGGGGCCGCCGGCGCCAGGATAGGTCACCGATCCGTCACAGATATAATAGGGCAGATACTGACCAACAAATAGATAGTCGGAATAATCGACGGTTTGATCGGTCGTTCGCTCAGTATAGGCGCCCGTATAGATCGCTTCGAGCATCCCGAGGCGCCCTTCCAGTGTCCAACTCGTATTGTGAAAACTGTCTTCGATATCGTCTTCGGAAAAACGTTGGATATCATAATCATCAAGCTCGGGATCGGCGAAAAACACCCCTTCGCTATCGATTTGCTGCTGCGCGTGGGAGACTAACAAGCTCCAATCGCTGTTAAACTCATAAAGCCCGCTCAGCCGGAATCCAGCATAGACTGTATCGTTGAAATCGTTTTCGGCGAGGCCCGCATTATTGGCGGAAAGAAAGGTCACATTCGACAGATCTGCGCCCGCTTGAAAACCTTCGCGATTGGCTGAGACGGGAACGCCATTGTCTCGAACCGTGCCGGCGGGGCGAAACCTTGCGGATTGTTCTGCGCTGAGCGTGCCGCCAACATTATCAATGTATCCGCCTTGATTGTCGGTGTAGACCACACCGCGCAGGGCGAAATTGTCCGACACTGGAACGTTCAGCATCGCTTCGACGCTATTGCTCATTTCTCCGCCTTCGGTGAAGGATGTGGCGGCATTGATCGATGCGTCGAACCCGCTCAAGCTCGGTTTATTGGTGATCAAACGGACCGTGCCCGCTTGCGAGCTTGCGCCAAACAAGGTGCCTTGCGGGCCAGATAAGACCTCCACGCGCTCCAAGTCTGCGGCATAGACGTCTAAGTTTCGTCCTGGCTGACCGAGCGGCTGCTCATCAAGATAGAAGGCTACATTCGGCGCCAATCCGGCCACGCCAGCTGTGGTCAAGTTGGGGGTCGTTGAGGCCAAACCACGAATGTAAATTGTGTTCTGCCCGGGCCCTGAACCGCCAGCTGTGACCCCCGGGAGTTGGACCAAATAGTCGGTGAAGTTTTTAACGCCCAGCTCTTCGAGTTCTTGCTCGCCCAGGGCGTTGACGGCGACCGGAATGCTCTGCGCGCTTTCGCTGCGTTTCGTCGCCGTCACGGTCACGGATTGGAGGCGTTTGGTTTCTGGCTCGGCGGTATCCTGCGCCATTGCCGTTACGCCAAATAGACTTGTCATGGCGATCAGTGAAACGCCACTCATGAGTCGATACATGTTTTATCCCTCGGATTTTGCTCCGATCGCGCAGGCCCACGCCGAATTACGCAGGGCGCACAAGAATCGCGATCGCTCGATGGTGATCGTTACCTAACAGATAGTTTGACGATGGAAAGATTGTCTGCTGCGATTAACCTCAAAACAATCAGAATGGCTGAAATTATGTGCCAAATTTACAGCACTTGAAAGGCTCTAAAGTCGACCATGCTCGATCGTGCCTGCGGAGAATGGTTTGAACATCGACACAATTCGTGCATGAGTCTGAGCGCGTTGAACTTAAGGTGAAGAATGCCCGACACGGAACAAGTCCTGCTGTCCGATAGCGAGTATGATACCGAATATGAGGTCGGCCAGGACAATGTCGAAGTGCTCGGCCTGGATGTTCACAATCCGGTCTTTTTTCTCGCTGCGAGCTTGGTGATTCTGTTTGCGGGCCTGACCCTCATATTCCCGACCGCTTCGGGTGAGATGTTGAGTTCGGCGCGTGCCAATACGCTGCAATCCTTCGATTGGCTGTTTGCCGCTACGCCGGTGATCGTGTTTGTTTTTTGCCTCGCTCTTGCTGTTTCACCGCTTGGCCGGATCAGGCTCGGGGGACAGACCGCGGTCCCAGATTACAAGCTGCATTCTTGGATTGCTATGTTGTTCGCCGCCGGGGTTGGCATCGGTTTCATGTTTTGGGGCGCGGCCGAACCGCTTGCCTATCATACCGATTGGTTTGGTATGCCGCTGGGCGCCGAGCCGGGCACCGCCGAGGCGAACCGTTTGGCGTTCAGCGCGACGCTCTTCCACTGGGGGCTTTCCCCTTGGGCGATCTATGCAGTGGTCGGACTGTCCCTTGGCTTCTTTGCTCACAACAAAGGTCTTCCCCTTTCGATCCGATCGGCGTTTTACCCATTGCTCGGGGAGCGGGTCTGGGGATGGCCGGGTCATATCATTGACTTGTTCGCGGTCGTCTCAACGATTTTTGGTTTGGCCACGACGATTGGATTGGGCGGAACGCAAGCGGCGAGTGGTTTGGGCTATATGTTCGATTTTGAGCCCACCGTATGGGTCCAGATCAGCCTGATTATGGCGATGACGGGCTTGGCGGTTATATCCGTCATTCGCGGAATGGATGGTGGGGTCAAGCTGCTCAGCAATCTAAATATGGTGATCGCTTTTTGCTTATTGGTGTTCGTCATCATTGCCGGGCCAACGGCCCTGATCTTCACGGGCATGGGTGAAAACCTGCTCGCTTATTTCGCCGACACGCCCGCTTTGACCAATTGGGTTGGGCGAGACGATGTGGCCTGGTTCCACGATTGGACGATTTTCTATTGGGCCTGGTGGATCTCGTGGTCGCCCTTTGTGGGTATGTTTATCGCGCGAATTTCGCGCGGGCGAACAGTGCGAGAGTATTTTTCCGTGGTCTTGCTCGCGCCATTTGCGATTTGTGTCGTTTGGTTCTCAGCTTTTGGCGAGACGGCCGTGTTCCAATATGAAAATGGAATAGGTGACTTGTCAGGCGGGATCGTCAATTCGGCGACCGTTCTGTTCCAAATGTTGGCCGCCCTGCCATGGGGCTCCGTCACTTCAATCATCGCGATCGGGCTGCTGATTGTGTTCATTGTCACATCTGCAGACTCAGGGGCGCTGGTGGTGGATACGATCACGTCCGGGGGGAAAACCAATGCGCCGGTGGCGCAGCGCGTGTTTTGGGCCTGTATGCTTGGCATCACTGCCTCGGCTTTGCTCTATGGCGGCGGAACATCGGCGCTCGAAGCGCTGCAAGCCGGGACGATTGCGGCCGCATTGCCGTTCACAATCGTCTTATTAAGTTGCTGTGTAAGCCTATATCTCGGCATGCGGGACGAAGCGCGGGTCCCGGTCAGGGGCTAATTTGAGCCGAAACAAATGCACCCTGCGCCCCAGCGATTGCGGGTGTTAAATCAGCGTTATAAATGATTGCTAGCAGCGCTCCTTATCAAAACACGGTGACTCATATGACAATGCTCAAACTCCTGGCCACAACCGCGCTTTCAGCAGGCCTTGCGTTCTTCGCAGCGGCTGAAGACAAGACTGCGAAGAATGTCATCCTGATGGTGTCGGATGGGATTGGTTTTAATGGCTGGCTGGCCGCCGACTATTATCAAGGCATGGCGGGAGCGCAGTCGTATCAGGTGACCCGGCCTGATGGCACCGAGCCGGTGGTTCTAGCCCTCGCACATAGTGCACTGAATTTGGTTGACGCAGATGGCAATATTCTGTCGGGCGAGGCTGATCTTAGCGACGTCGCTGGCGCGGTGGCGCAAGGCTATGATCCGATGACGCGCTGGGACGCGTTTGAAAATGCGTTCATCAATGATTTTGATCCGGTCGGTTTGTCATACACCACGTATACCGACAGCGCGGCTGCCGGCACCGCTCTAATGTCAGGTCGCAAAACCTCAAATGGCCGGCTTAATATGGACTGGCGGGCGCAAACCCCATTTCAGACCATCGGACAGATCGCGATGGACCGAGACCGCTCTGCGGGATCTGTCGCATCCGTCATGGTCTCCCACGCGACCCCAGCGGCAACCATCGCCCACAACGTGTCCCGAAACAATTATGCAGACATCTTTTCCGAAATGGTGCGCAGCGACTTGGACGTGATTATGGGTGCCGGCCACCCTTTGTACGACAATAGCGGCGATGCCTTTACGCCAGAAGAGGATAGCGCTTTTCAATTTGTTGGCGGCGAGGAAACACTGACCGCTCTGACCAGCGAGGAGGGGCTTAACGGGTTTTCCTTCATCGATGCCAAATCCGATTTCGAAGCATTGGCCGCTGGAGAGATCGTCCCCGAGCGCGTCGTTGGGATCGCGCGCTCGGGCGCGACACTGCAGGCCCTTAGAGACGGTCTTGCGGCGGCCGACGCGCCCTCCGGCATGGCCTATAATCAAGCGGTCCCAGATCTCGCAACGATGACGATTGGGGCGCTAAATGTGCTCCATCAAAATGAAAACGGTTTCTTTCTGATGTCAGAAGGCGGTGCGGTCGATTGGATGGGGCATGCCAACAATATGCCGCGCTTCATTGAAGAGCAGATCGACTTCAATCAGGCCGTCGATGCTGTGATTGAATGGGTCGAGGAGCATTCAAACTGGGACGAAACCTTGCTGATTGTCACCTCCGATCATGAGTGTGGCGGCATTTGGGGTGAGGGCACGTGGACCAATAGCGAAGGGGGCGCGATCGCGGCGGACCGGAGCGATGAAGCTATTGAAGCCGCGCGCTTTGACCCCGCCGATGACACGTTCAATGCCTTTTTGGCCGTGCAAGATCGCGGCGCGGGAAATATGCCGGGCTATCAATTCGCCTCTCGCAATCACACCAATGAACTAGTTCCACTCTGGGCAATCGGCGCGGGGGCAGAGCGGTTTAATGAATTCACGCGTACCGATCTAAAGGCGGCCGCGCTGTGGGGGGACGCATATGGTTGGACAGGGCAGTTTGTCGAGAACACAGCCGTATTCGAGGTCATGGACGCGGCGCTCGAGGCACAGAACTAGTCTGTCCTTAGCGCCTTCCTGCCGCGCTTGACGCTCAACTGCCGCGATAGGTTGAATAGCCAAACGGAGACAGCAAAAGCGGCACATGATGATGGCGTTCCGCGTCCTGGACGACGAATACGATCGGAATTTGATCGTAAAACGTCTCGACCGATTGTGCCGCGAAATAGGGCCCGACATGGAACGTCATTTGATATTGACCGACTTGTAAGGCTCCGGTCGCAAAAAAATCCGCATAGCGGCCATCCGCATCTGTGACGCCTTGCGCGACCCGTGTATTCTCATGGGTCAGCATCACCGATATGCCCGATGCTGGTAGGCCGCTGCGCAGGTCAAGCACATGCGTGGAGAGGCTCACGAGGGCACCGCTTGTTTCTCTTTGGCTGGCCGCCACTGGCTGACGAATTCAACTTCATCATAATCGAGATAGCGCTGAACCCAGGAGGTTTTGTCTTCAAGAAAAAGCTGGCTGGCAATTGCTTGGGCAAGGCGTGGAATCGCATAGCCTAGCCCGGTCAGAGCCGCTGCTGACAGACCCATGCTGACCAAGGCCGAATAATTGAACGCAAAAAGGCCTTTGATCGACGCCGTATCTTCGGGGCGGAGTGGGGTAAACTCGAAGCCATCTGAGAGATAAGGGTGAGCATCTAGGACTGCGTTCTTCTGGGCTTTCGGCGCGTCAAACACGTCTTGCCAGCGGGCGATTTTGCTGGCTACCTGAGAGAGTTCTGGTCGTAATTCGTGATCGGTTACAAGTCCCGTCGAGAGGACCAAATAATCGAAGACAAATGTCCCCTTGGGGGTGGTGACTTCGACGCCGCGAGCGGTGTCTCGGACTTGCTCCCATGGGGCGCCGAGGTGAAGGGTGAAATTCGGCCATGCCGCGGACCGTGTAAATGTATCATTGGTCGGCGGCTGCGCGCGTTTGATGAAGGATGAAATCACTTCATATTTCAGCGCATCATCCAAGTCGCAAAACCGGGGCACGACACCGGTCTGCTCCATAAAGCGGATTGGATTGACTCGCGGGATCTCTGCGCGCCGGCAAAACACGTCAACGCTGCCGACCCCTTGGCTCAGCGCATATTGTGCATTGTCAAACGAAGAAGCGCCATTGCCGAGAATGGCGATCCTCTGGCCTGGCATGTCCTCATAAGGAATGATTTCTGACGTATGGGCGTATCGCGATTTGGGCAGGCTTTGCTTGATGAAATCCGGCGTATGCCATTCGCCGCCGCCCTGAATGCCAGTGGCCAAAACGACGGTTCGGGCTTTCAGCACCCGTGGTCCTTCGGCGCCCTCAATCTGGACCTTGTAAATGCCGTTCTCACGCGGCGAAATCTCATTCGCTTTGGTTTCGCTTTGAACCGGCAAGCGGAGCACCTCGCGATACCAATTGAGATAGTCGAGCCAGTCTTCGCGAGGGATTTTATCCATAGCGTCCCAGCTCGCTTCGCCGTGCTGGGCGATCCAATAGGCCTGAAACGTCAAAGATGGCACACCGAGATCGATGGACGTCAAGTGTTTCGGCGTGCGCAAGGTAATCATGCGCGCATAGGTGCCCCAAGGGCCTTCTTGGCCGAGCGGGTTTTCATCGATGATTAGAAAGTTGCTGACGCGCTCCCGCAGCAAGCCAAAGGCGGCGCCCATGCCACTCTGGCCACCGCCGATAATAATGACATCATAGACTTCATCTCGCGGCACAACCCAGCTCGGCGCACCGATGCCGAGGGTCTCCAAATCATTTCGAACGCTTTCGGTATATGTGCTCAAGTCCATCATGAAATCATGCCTTCCAATCTCAGCTGAGCGATCTTTGCGACTTCGCCCAATGCGGTCTCAAACTCTTCATCGACTGTGTTTTCCAAACGCTGCTCCAACGCCGCCAAGATACCCGCCTTATTGGTCATGCGGACACAGATGATAAACGGAAATCCAAAGCGCGCATTGTAAGCGGCGTTCATTTTCGTCAGCGCCTCAAATTCTTCCGGCAACATTCGGTCGAGACCGGCCGAGGCTTGCTCGGATTTTGAGGCGGTCGTCAGGGTCCCATCGATCGCCGCTTTGCCGGCGAGCTCGGGGTGTGCGCGCAATAGGGTCAGCTTATCCGCGTGCGGGGCGGCGCTCATGCTTCGCTGCATTTGGGAAATAATCTGATTGCGATCCTCAAACGGGCGCTGTGCCACAACCGCTTCTGCCACCCATGGGCTATGCTCATAGACGCTTCCAAAAGCGTCCACGAAACCGCTCGCAGGCAGAGCGTTCACCTCATCGATGGTCACGAAACATCCTTTTCAAGCGAGACATGCGCAGAGACCACTTTCCACCCATCTTCGAATTTCACCCACGTTTGGCTTTGGCGCCCGCGGACGCTGGTATTTTCGCGGAAGAATTCGGCATTCGCCGTGGCCATGCGGTCGCCATATGCGCTGATCGCGACTTTGCCGAGATCTCGCTGCGGCGATCCACCGCGACCTTTGCGAAAGGCGGCAATTTCGTCATAGCCATAAAGGCACTCACCGACCCCATAGCGCACGGTTTCCGGCGCGTGCCGAAACAAATTGGCCATGGCATCCAAATCATCCTCCATCAAGGCGCGCTCATATTCGTAAAATGCAGCGGTCACTTCTTCGATGGTTTTGGGATCATTTATGTTCATCCTGGATGTTCCTTAAGCCAGTGGTTAGCAATGTCGATGCGGCGTGTAATCCAGACGAAATCCGCCGCGTATAGATGATCGATGAAGCGCGAGATCGCGTTGGCGCGGCCCGGGCGACCGGCGATGCGACCGTGCAAGCCGATCGACATCATCCGCCCGCCTTCAGCATGCAAATAGTCGAACGTATCGCGCAGATAGCGGTAAAACTCTTCGCCATCGGAAAACCCGTTATAGGCGACGATCTTCATATCATTGACGTCAAGCGTATAGGGGACGATCAATTGGGCGGGGCCATGCTGGCGGTCATAATAGGGCAGGTCGTCTGCATAACTGTCGGCATCATAGGTGAAGCCACCCTCCGCCGCGATCAGCCGCGCTGTGTTGGGACTGGTGCGTCCTTGATACCAGCCCAGCGGGCGGGTGCCGGTGAGCGCTGTGTGTAAGCTGATCGCTTCTTCGATATGGGCCTGCTCCACCGCTTCGGGCACGTTTTGATAATCGATCCAGCGCAGTCCGTGGCTGGCGATTTCCCAATCCGCCTGAAGCATGGCCTCAACCGCTTGCGGATTCATCGCCATCGCTTTGGCGACCCCAAACACTGTGACCGGGACGTGCCGGTCCGTGAACAGACGATACAGCCGCCAGAAACCTGCTCTGGCCCCATACTCATACAGGCTTTCCATCGCCATCGCGCGCGCGCCGACCTGTGAGGCAGCGCCCACCATTTCGGACAAAAAAGCTTCCGAACCAGCATCCCCGTTGAGAATTGAGTTCTCCGCACCTTCTTCGTAATTGACCACGAACTGAACCGCTGTACGCGCCCCGTTTGGCCAATTGGCGGCCGGCGGCGTCTCGCCATAGCCGATCAGGTCACGGCTCATGCCCGATAGATCTCCAAGGCGGCCTCTACGGCATCGCCGGCGGGCGCCGCGAACCCCTCGCTGCGCAATACGGCTTCGAGGGCGCCAAGGGTCAGCAGGACTTTATGCTTCATCGCATTATAGCCCATCGCGCCAATCCGCCAGATTTTACCCTGTAAGGGGCCGAAGGCTGTCCCGATTTCGATTTCAAAGTCTTCGCGCATGCGCTTGCGGACCTGCTCTCCGTCAACGTCGCTTGGAATGTAAACGCCGGTGACATTGGTCATGCGATGCTGCTCTTTGGTGAAGACTTTTAGCCCCATGGCGCGCAGGCCCGCCGTCATCGCTGCACCAGCTTTGGCATGTCGCTCATAGCGCGCCTCAAGCCCTTCTTCTAAGGCCACGCAGGCACACTCCCGCGCGCCGTATAGCATGGTGGTGGCCTCGGTATGGTGATTGAGACGCTTCTCCGACCAATAGTCCATAATCATTGCGAGATCGAAATAATTCGAGGCGATCCGTCGACCTGCGCCTTGCGCCAGATCGCTGCGTTGAATGCCGAGCTCCGTATGGCGCCGCGAAAAGATATGCTCAGCAGCGCGGTCGGACACCGTAATTGGGGCTGAGCCTGACGGGCCGCCAAGGCATTTCTGCAACCCGCCGGTGACGACATCAATCCCCCAGCGATCGGTGGCGATCTCCATACCGCTAATCGTGGCGGTGACATCGGCATATGAAAATGCGCCCGCTTGTCGGCAGAGCTCGCCCAAGCCCTCTAAAGGCTGCGCCATTGTCGTCGAGGTGTCGCCATGCACGCTGGCAACGACTTTTGGCTCATAGCGGGCGATCGCTTCGGCGATTTTCTCGAGCGGTACAATCTCACCCCATTCGGCATCAACGGTCTCGACCTTAGCGCCGATCCGATCGAAGATTTCTTTCAGCAGCAATCCAAAGCGACCAAAATTGACCACCAAAACAGTATCGCCGGGCGCCGTGAGCGAGATTAGAGCGGCTTCAATCCCGGCGCGCGAGGTGCCATCAATCAAGAAGGTCCACTCATTTTCGGTGCCAAAGATCGGGCGATAAAGGCCCATGACCTCGGTCATATAGTCGGTGAACTCAGGATCATATTGGCCAAGCAGATCTGCCGACATCGCGCGCAAAACCCGCGGGTGCGCATTGACCGGTCCAGGTCCCATTAACAGGCGTTGCGGGGGATCGATTTGGCGAAATGGAAGGGTCATCGCTCGCGCGCCTCCAGAAGTGTTATAAACTCGAGCATCACGTCGAGCGCCGCTTGCGTGTCGTCAATCCGAACGCGTTCAGCCGGATTATGGCTGACACCCCCTTTGCATCTTATGAACAACATGGCGGTGGGACAAAGCGCAGACATGACCATCGCATCATGACCGGCGCCGCTGACCAGGGCTCGCCGCCGGTGCCCCGCATGCTCCATGGCGGTTTCCAAAAGCGCCGACAGATCGGTATCGCAAGGCGAACTCGGCAGGTCCTGCAAAGGCGTCCAGGCCAGATCCAATTCGCGCTTTTTGGCGATTGTGCGGAGCGACTGCTCGATCGCATTCGCAGCCATATCGCGCCGGGCCATATCGACGGAACGGATATCAAGCGAGAAGGTCACGCGGCCTGGGATAACGTTGGTGGAGCCCGGCCAGGCATCGACTTGGCCAGCGGTGGCGACCAAGTCCTGACCAATCTCGCGTGCAATCGCTTCGATCGAGACCAGCATCTCAGCCGCGCCCGCCAATGCATCGCGCCTGAGGCCCATTGTGGTCGTGCCGGCATGGCCTGCCGCACCCGTCACCTGGACATCGAACCGCAATTGACCGGCAATCCCGGTCACCACGCCAATGGCCAGGTTTTCTGCTTCTAAGACCGGACCCTGTTCAATATGCGGCTCAAGATAGGCGAGCACGTCCTCGGGGCGCCGCGCAGCGGAGCGCGGATCGATATTGTGCATTGGCCGGTAGACCCATTCCCGAAACACTTCGAGCGCTTGCTGCGGTGTTTTCCCGCCGCCATCTTTGACGGTTAAATCGGCATCGGTGAGCGTCCCCGCCATGGCCCGTGAGCAAATCATCGAGATTGGAAAACGCGACCCTTCTTCGTCTCCAAAGGCCACAATTTCGATGGCAAAGGGCAGCCGACGCCCTTGCGCATTCAAAGCGGCAACACTTTCAATCCCTAGCAAAATGCCAAGCGGGCCATCATATAGCCCGGCATCATACACGCTATCCAAGTGCGAGCCGATGATCAGGGCAGGGGCGTTCGGGACCGTGCCCTCATAGCGACCAATCAGATTGCCGGCGCCATCCAAACGCGTCGACATACCTGCCTCGCTCATCCAGCCGATGACCGTATTGATCGCGGCGGCATGCGCCGGCATCAAATAGGCGCGAAACAGTCCGCCTTCCATATCGCTGAACGGTTGGACGCCGAGGCGATCGCAGCGCTGAACCACGCGTGCACCAGAGATCTCCTCGGTGGCTTCGAGAGTGGCTACCATCCGCTCGCCTCGCCATCGCTGCGGGGGTCTGAAGCGCCTTCGAAACGACCGTTCTCGTGGCGTACCAAGGCGCCCGCGTGTCCCATGGTTTCGGAGAAGTCCGGTAACATCTCAACCTCATGCCCGGCTTTTTCCAATGCCGCGATCAAGGCTGGATCGAAGCGGCTTTCCAGTTTCAAGCTCGTGCTCGATTGGCCCCAAGTGCGGCCGAGCAGCCAGCGCGGCGCTGCAATCGCTTCTTGCAGATCCATCCCATACTGGGCATAGCGCGTGAAGATCGCGGCCTGGGTTTGTGGCTGACCTTCGCCGCCCATCGTGCCATAGGCCATGACGCGGCCATCTGCTAAAAATGCCATCGCGGGATTGAGCGTGTGAAATGGCTTGCGACCCGGGCGCAGGGCGTTCCAGCCGGTCTGCGAAAGCTCGAAACTTGCCCCACGGTTTTGCCAAGTGACCCCCGTCTTAGGCAGCGTTACCCCGGAACCGAATTCGAAAAAGGTGGATTGAATGGCGCTGACCGACCAACCGTCTTTGTCCATGGCGCCAAACCAAGTCGTGTCGCCGGGCTGTGTCGGTTCCGGCCAGACTTTGGCTGAGCTCATATCAATTTGGCTGGCGAGTTCGTCCAAGAGCGCAGCATCATCGAGGGTCTCTTGCGCCGATCTTCGCATCAGTCCTGGATCGCCTAATTCGATCTTTCGGCCATAGGCGAACGCCTGTTTGGTCGCTTCGACGAGGCCGTGGACGTGATCGAAGCCTTCGCCGGTTGCGATCGCGAGTTTTTCATACAGCGCCAAGATCAAAAGCGAGCTCATCCCTTGCGTGGGGGGCGGGAAGTTGAACACGTCTGCCCCAAAGGCTTTGATCGAAAGCGGCTCTGTCTTAAACGCAGTGTGATTGGCGAGGTCTGCGGCGGTGATTGGACTGCCCGCTGCGCTGAGATCAGCGATCAAGTCGGTTGCGATAGCGCCTGTATAGAAGTCTTGTAGTCCATTTTCGCACAAACGCCGTAAGGTTTGGCCGAGCGCGGGCTGATAGAGCCGCTCACCGATGTTTAGCGGGCCTCCCTTGGGTCGGAAGACGTCGGAGAAGCCAGCATTTCCCGCCAGTTCTGAGTCTTTATTCGCCGCGACTGCCGCGCCGCTTTTGGTCACTTCAACGCCGTCTTCCGCGTAACCAATCGCCGCGCTCAGCAAGTCTGAGAGCGGAACGGTACTGTTCACCTCGGTTAAGAGGCGGTCCCATCCCGCCACGGTGCCAGCCACCGTGATGGCTGCGAGCGGACCGCGAAACGGGATCGTCTCCATTCCGGCATTCGCATAGAGATCTAGGCTGACATGTTCGCCAGCTGCGCCGCAGGCATCAATGGCGAAGCGGGCGCCATCAGGCGATTGCACCAACCAAAAACTGTCGCCACCAAGCCCCGTCATATGGGGATAAACTACGGCCAGCGTCGCGGCGACGGCGATCGCGGCTTCCGCCGCATTCCCGCCTTTCTTCAAGACGTCTCGACCCGCCCGGCTGGCCAAATAGTGCGGACTGGTGACGATGCCGTTCTCGAAGGTCGCGCCCGTCATGAGGTAGGCTCCAGAACCTGTATAGGCGCAGGATCAAAGCCGATCAGACCAGCGCGGCTCAAATGCTCTGCTGCACTGAACAACTGCTCTTCGCGCCCTTTTCTGGCAATCAATTGGACCCCGAGCGGCAATTTGCTCGGCCGCTTTAAGGGCACCGACAAGATCGGCACCCCGGCCACGCTCAAAGGCTGCGTGTAAAGCCCGAGATTGGCCCGCGCTGAAACGCGTTTGCCATCGACTTCAATTGAGCCATCGGAAATTTTTGGCGCCGTGGATGGCGTCGACGGGGCCATCAATAGATCGAATTTGGAGAGCGCTGCAGCGAGCTGACGGTTGAACTGCTGAATGATTGACTTGGCCAGTTGCACTTTGTCATCCGACAGCGCGACCCCGGCGATCAACCGATCACGCACGGCTGGGTCATATCCCATCGCATTGCTTTGCAGCGTTTCCAAGTGAAGCAGACCGCCATGTTTCGCTGTGACGAGAAATGCCGCTGAGCGCGCAGCTTCCGTTAGCGGTAACTCAATCAAGGGGGCATCGCCAAAGGCCGCGGCCAGCGCATCGACGCCGGCATTGCCATCGGCGTCGCCATTGCGGCGATACCAGCCACCTAATCGCGCGACCCGAAACGAGCGTTTCTTCCGCTTTGGCTCGGGTGTGCTGGCCAAGACGCGATAGGTCGTCGCGAGATCGTCGATCGTTTGCGCAAAGGGACCCGCCGTATCAAGTTGCTCAACAAAGGGAAACACGCCCTGCATCGGTAGACGGCCATGCGTCGGGCGCAGTCCAAACAGACCGCACAAGCTGGCGGGCACTCGCACCGAACCGTTTGTGTCGGACCCGAGCGTCATTGGAACCAGACCGGCGGCAACAGCCGCCGCAGAGCCCCCGGAGGAGCCGCCTGCCAGGCGGTTTGGGTCATAGGGATTGCGGGTCGTACCAAAATTCGCGTTCACGGTCGCAAAGCCATAGGCGAACTCGTCCATATTGAGCCGCCCGAGATAAATCGCATCGGCGGCTTTTAAGCGCGCCACCAAGTCTGCGTCGGTCTTCGCGGGCGGCGCCGCGGCGCGCAGCTGAGCACCCGCTTTGGTCACCTCTCCGGCGACATCAAACAGATCTTTCACTGCAAACGGGACACCGGCCAACGGACCGATGGAATCGCCCTTGGCGATCCGTTGATCGAGGCTTTGCGCCGCCGCGCGCGCCACTGTTTCAGACAGATGCGTGAAGCAATTCAAGCCTGGGTTATGGGCTTTGATGTTCTCAAAGCATGCCTCAACGATTTCGGTCGCTGACATATGGCCGCTGGAGATCGCTGCTCTGATCTCGCGGATTGAAGCTGTCTTCATCCTCATTTGCGGGCGGCATCCAAGGCGCTGTGCGCCGCCAGCACAATGGCGTAATGCGTTTGCAGGAGATTGAGATTGCTCTCGACGCCCGCTTCAATCACCGGATCTGTCAACAATTGCAGCGCCTTCGCCTGAGCGAGTTCGTCGGCAATGCGAACGCGAGCACTTGCAAGAGCTTTCGGCGATTGGGTCATAGCAAAAGGATGCAAAATCCGAGTTTAAGAAGGGTTTGATTGGTGCATTTTTGGCATCGGTCTTACTGTGTTGCAAGCCGGAAGTCGGAATTTCCGCGAATTCATCAAAATCGTACTCAGGCGTTTATCGACCGCAGCGATTCTGCTCAATATCCGGGCGTTTAGGGGGATGATCGCTTCAGAAGTGATCGAATAAAGCGCGCGGTCTGTTGGCCTATGGCTGCCGTTCAGACATTATGCGACGACATCGACTTGGGCATTCAGAGCCGCTTTAATCAGTTCGACCAGATCGCGGGTATAATTCGCGAGAATGCGGCCTTTGGGAACGAGCAAAGAGATCGTCGTCGGCTTGCTGGCGCCCTTCGATAGCGGCACCCAGGCGAGTTTGCGATCATGGATGTCTTGACGCAAACCAATCGGCGATAGAAACGCGATGCCCAAGTTCGATAAGACCAAATTGCGCAGCATCCCAACCCGCTCGACCCGCGCGGCGATCTGGAACGGCAAATTCGGATCGTCGATTAAGTCCTTGAGGACGCTATGGTTTAGCCAGTCCTGGTTTGGAGCAATTATGGGATATTCCAGGCAGTCAGAGAGCGAAACGCTGGCGCGCGTGGCGAGCGTATGGTCGGGATGGGTGATAATGCCAATCGGGGCCTTGATGGAGGTTACAGTCTCGGTCCGGGACGTACCGCTAATGTCAAAGGCGCAGACCAGATCGGCATCTTTTGCCAACAGCGCCGATTTGACGAAATAATTGTCACCGGAGATGAGATGAAAATCGATACCTGGATAGGTGACTTGCAGCTGTGCCATCGCTTGCGGCAGGATCTCTGTCGTTATGCTCTCGGCCGCCGCAATATGAATGGTGCCGCGCGCGCCGCCCTTTAACCGACCAATGTCTTGGCGGAGCTTCTCGGCATCTTGCGACCATTCCTGGACATGTGAGAGCAGCAACTCCCCGGCGGCAGTTGGCCGTATCCCGCGTGGCAAGCGCTCGAATAATTCGACCCCTAACTCGGATTCCAATTGCAGCAATTGGCGATTGACCGCCGACGAAGCAACTTGCAATCTGTCGGCGGCTTTGCGAATAGACCCATCGCGTACGGCTTGTTTGAAATACAATAAACCAGTTTT
This sequence comes from Pseudomonadota bacterium, assembly GCA_038531165.1. Lineage (GTDB taxonomy): Bacteria > Pseudomonadota > Alphaproteobacteria > Caulobacterales > Hyphomonadaceae > Henriciella. The sequence continues at coordinate 95,478 of JBCBBZ010000004.1, read as the reverse complement.
GATTAAAGCCATGCACACACTCTTACGCCACTCGTCGATGACCAAGATGTTACATGTTTTAGAGCGCAGTGAAACATTTATTCGCTCGCATTGCTCCTTGATTGCCTGCGTGGGGTACACATGAGGCGGTTTCTTCCGGATTTGTTTGTAACCCTTATGGTGGTCAGTGCGGGGCTCGGCTTTTTGCTGCCGGAATGGGGATCGAGCGATGGCCCGCTGCGATTGGGCCTTGTGACGAAGCTCGGCATTGCCCTGGTATTTTTTCTGCACGGCGCCAATCTCGCGCCTGAAAATCTGGTTGCGGGTGTGAAGAATTGGCGAGTGCATGCGCTCATCCAAGCCACCACATTTATCATTTTCCCGATTTTGGGATTGGTCATTTATTTTGGGCTTGCGCCCGTTTTACCGGAATCCTCCCGGCTCGGATTTTTCTTCTTAGCCGCCTTGCCATCGACGATTTCATCTTCGGTCGCAATGACCGTTTTAGCGCGTGGAAATGTCCCCGTCGCGGTTTTCAACGCGACCCTCTCCGGTTTGCTCGGACTGGTCCTGACACCGATCATGATTTCGGTTGTCACCACGACGGGGAGCGTTCAGTTTTCCTTACTTAATTCAATCATCAATATCGCGCTGACATTGCTGGCGCCCTTTGTGCTTGGGCAAATCTTTCGACCGGCAATAAAATCGCTGCTCGCGACGCACAAGCCGATTGTCTCGTGGCTGGATCGCGGGGTGATTTTGTTGATTGTCTTTACCTCCTTTGCAACCTCGACCGCAGGCGGCATTTGGACCCGCTTCACCGCCTTCGAATTCTCCGCGACCATTGCCTTAGTAGCCGCGCTATTGGCCATCGCGTTTGGATTTACGATCCTTGCCGCACGCCAGCTCAATTTGTCGCGCGAAGATGAAGTTGCTGTGGTTTTCTGCGGGTCCACCAAAAGCCTCGCGAATGGTGCGCCGATCGCGCAAATCCTGTTTGCAGGCTCTCCTGTGCTCGGGGTTATTTTGCTCCCGCTGATGCTCTATCACCAGCTGCAATTGGTGGCCTGTGCATTGATGGCGCAGCGCTATGCTAAACGGGCCGAGACGCCTGCTTAGGACGACAGGTCCCGGCGCGCCGCTTCAACGGCAAATAAGATCCGCTCCGGGGTCGCCGGGGCGTCGAGCGCCGGAAACACGCGATGGTCGGCTGCCCCGGACACCGCATGGGTGAGCGCTGAGAAAACGGAAATCGCCAGCATGAAAGGGGGCTCACCGACCGCTTTGGAGTGATGGATGGTGTGTTCTTGGTTGCGCCCTTGGTCCCATATCTCAACATTGAAAACGCCGGGTCGATCCGCGCTGGTCGGGATTTTATACGTCGATGGCGCATGCGTTCGCAGGCGACCCAAATCATCGAAGACCAGTTCTTCGGTGGTCAGCCAGCCCATGCCTTGAATGAAACCGCCTTCAATTTGACCAAGGTCAATCGCAGGGTTCAGCGACCGTCCGACATCATGCAGGATATCGGTGCGCAAAACTCGGTTTTCGCCGGTCAAAGTGTCGATCTCCACCTCTGAGACGGCTGCGCCATAGGCGAAATAAAAGAAGGGTCGGCCGCGATGTAAGTCGCGATCATAGTGGATTTTCGGTGTCCGATAATAGCCCGTCGCCGAGAGCGAAATACGCGCCATATAAGCAGCGCTCACAACGTCCTTGAAGGGCAGGACCTGGTCGCCAACATGGACGTAATTGCTCTCAAACCGGATGCGATCTGGTGGCACGCCGTCGCGTTCGGACAAAAACGAAATCAGTCGATCTTTGATTGTACGCGCAGCGCGTTGTGCCGCCATGCCGTTTAGATCCGACCCTGACGAAGCTGCTGTCGCAGAGGTATTGGGCACTTTTTCCGTCGAGGTCGACATGATTTGGATTTGCTCAATATCGACTTGAAATTCATGCGCCACGACTTGCGCGACTTTGACGAATAGGCCTTGGCCCATCTCGGTTCCGCCATGATTGAGCTGGATCGTGCCATCGGTGAAGACGTGGATCAGCGCGCCAGCCTGGTTGAGATGTTTCGCCGTGAAAGAGATACCGAATTTGACGGGCGTCAATGCGATGCCGCGCTTGATAATGGCATCGCCTTTATTCTCTGCTTCGATCTCCGCCCGGCGGGCCCGATAGCGGGTCGTCTCCGCTAGCGTTTCAATCAATTCCCGCGCGACATTGTCTTCGACCGTCTGGTGATAAGGCGTTAAGTCTCGCCCCGGGCCACCATAGAGATTGTCGAGCCGAACCTCTAAGGGGTCGCGCCCGACAGCAAATGCAATCTGATCCATCATCCGCTCAACGCCGAGCATGCCTTGCGGACCACCAAAGCCTCGAAATGCCGTATTGGAGACAGTATTGGTGCGGAAACGGTGAGAGGTGATTTCTGCGGTGCCAAGATAATAGCAATTGTCACTGTGAAACATCGCGCGATCATTGATTGCAAGCGACAGATCGGTGGAAAAGCCGCAGCGCGAAGCGAGATCGAACATCGCGCTTTGAAGGCGCCCGCGTGCATCGAAGCCGGCTTTGTATTCGATCGCGAAATCATGCCGTTTGCCCGTCATGATCATATCATCGTCACGGTCCAATCGGAGCTTTGCCGGGCGCCCGGTTTTTTCCGCTGCGAGCGCAGCGATGGCAGCGATCAGAGTCGACTGCGTTTCCTTGCCACCGAAGGCGCCGCCCATGCGACGTACCTCGACGGTCACGGCGGCACTGGCTTTGTCGAGAAGGTGCGCAATCAAATGCTGCGCTTCTGTCGGGTTTTGGGTTGAGCTATAGATCTTTAGCGCGCCATCTTCGCCGGGCACCGCAAGGGCGATTTGGCCTTCGAGATAAAAATGATCCTGCCCCCCCATTTCGAGGGACCCGGTGAGCGTTTGTGGTGCCTCTTTGAATGCGGTGGGCGCATCACCGAGCCGCATGACTTGCGGCGTTTCGACGGTTTCATTCTGGGCGCGCGCGTCGGCGAGGGTCAGATTTGCGGGCTTATCGTGATATGCAATATGCGCGCGCATGGCGGCCAATCGCGCCGCTTTTCGCGAGGTGGCCACCACGGCAAAAATCGGCTGGCCGTGAAACTGAACGGTTCGCTCAGCAAAGACCGGATCATCATGGATGACAGGCCCAATATCATTTTCGCCTGGGATATCTTCTGCGCTCAGCACGCACAAAACACCGGGTGCACGGCGCACCGGCGCAAGGTCGAGCGCGGTGATATCGGCATGCGCCCGCTCTGACATGGCGACATAAATATGCGTGCAATCGGTTGGCTCCGGCAGATCATCGACATATTGCGCTTGGCCCGACACATGGAGGTGCGCGCTGTCATGATTGCGTGCTTCATGGACGTCGCCTGAGATTTTGGCCGGTCGCGGCGGGCGATGCGTGCGCTCAAGCATAACTCAACTCGCCTCCAAAATCCGCGTGCGCGTCTTGGCCTGCGATTCCAGGAAGACTTTCCGCAGCAGATTTTGCGCCGTTTTCATCCGGTAATGACGCGACGCGCGCATATCGGTCAGCGGCGTATAATCTGCTTCGAGAGCGTGCGCTGCGCGCTCAATTGTGTCGGCGGTCCAAGGGGCGCCGAGCAAGGCGGTTTCGCAGGCATGCGCACGCTTGGGCGTCCCCGCCATGCCGCCATAGGCAATTCTCGCTGCGGTCACCACGTCCTGCTGCAGCGTAATCGCAAAAGCGCCGCAGAGGGCAGAGATATCCTGGTTGAACCGTTTCGAAATTTTGAATGTGCGAAACAGCGTCGCCTCGGACAGCGGCGGCACCCATATGGATCGGACATATTCGCCTGCCGCCAAATCTTGCCGTCCATAATCGAGGAAAAAGTCCTCCAGGGGGAGGGTGCGGGTCCCCTTTGGCCCTGCGATTTCGAGCGCCGCGCCGAGGGCGATCAGAGGGGGCGGCGTGTCGCCAATCGGCGATCCGTTGGCGATATTCCCACCAATCGTTCCGCTATTTCGGACCTGTACCGAGCCGATCCGTCGGATCAACTCACCGAAGTCTGGATGCAATTTTGCGAGCCGCGCCCAAGCATCGGAATAGCGCACCATCGCGCCAATTCTTAATCCCGTCTCATCGTCCGACAGGGTCTGCAAGGCGGCGATGCTGTTCAGCGAGATGACCATCTCGAGGAAGCGGTGCTGCTTGGTCACCCAGAGACCAACATCCGTGGCGCCGGCGACCAAAGTCGCATCGGGATATTGCTGCAAAAGGTCTATCAGCTCGGGCTCGGTCTGAGGCGCGAAATAGCGGCGCTGCGTCTCAAAATTTGGATCGGCGTAGGCGGATTTTTCTGGGCGCGATGGCTGAATGGATTTCAGCATGGCGAGCGTGGTCTCTCCGCCAAATTTTCCGCGATGCGCATCGTCATGGAGAACCGCCTCGGCGGCTTTCTCGATCGGGGCGTATCCCGTGCATCGGCAAAGATTGCCAGCGAGGATATCGTCTGTGTCCTTGGGAAGCGCCGCGTCTGTGGCTTGGTAGCGTGCAAATAGCGACATGACGAAACCTGGCGTGCAAAACCCACATTGTGTCCCGTTCCCCTCGGCCATCGCCGCCTGGACCGGGTGCAATGCCCGCGCGCCGCCGAGGGATTCCACCGTCACTAATTCTTTTCCATCGAGCATCGGTAGGAAATAAATACACGCATTCACAGCGCGGTAGCGGACCGTCTCGCCGTGTCGTTCACCTATCGCGACGGTGCAGGCGCCGCAATCGCCCTCGGCGCAGCCCTCTTTGGTGCCGGTCCGACGCCGATCCTCGCGCAACCATTCGAGCACGGTCTGCGTTGGATCGTATGACTCGACCCGCTGAATTTCCCCGTCCAACAAGAATTGGATCATAAATACCTCACTCTAACCGAGCTTAATATGCCAAAAATTCTTGCTTCTGTCATAGTCTGTGGCGGTCTTTCCAAGCAAGCGTGGCAAACTGCGCGATCTCTAATCGACCGATCTAAAAATCAGATCGTAAATCTAGGTGGGTTCAAAAATACTCAATCTATCAGGCGCATCTGTGGTGATTTCGGCTTCATTTTGGCAGCATTTGACGGTTTGGTGATGCTGTCACGCGCTCACTTCTAGGCCTAAATTCTAAGCAAATCTGTCCTTCGAACGAGCAATTGTCGTCGACCCAAGCAGGATTATCGGGCGATGGATGTTGGCGTTCGAAGATCGTTGATTAGGGTGAACGAACGAAAAGGCATTGGGCGAGGCGGGAGCGGCATGATCGATAAATACTTCTCAATCAAAGCCCGCGGCAGTTCCATTCGCAAAGAGATTGTCGCGGGTGTGACGACCTTCTTGGCGATGTCCTATATCATTTTCGTTAATCCAGACATTCTGGCGAATGCTGGCATGGACCCAGGCGCGGTCTTCGTCGCGACCTGTTTATCGGCCGCGATCGGCACGCTGATCATGGGCGTCTATGCGAATTTTCCGATCGCGATCGCGCCCGGCATGGGGCTCAACGCGTTCTTCACCTATGGCGTGGTGCTCGGCATGGGGATTCCCTGGCAGGCGGCCTTAATGGCAGTGTTTCTGTCCGGTGTCTTATTCGTCATCATCAGCGTTTTGCCGATCCGGGAATGGGTGATCAACTCTATCCCGATGGAGTTGAAACTCTCCATCTCTGCCGGGATTGGCCTGTTCTTGATTATGATCGGGCTAACAAGCGTTGGGATCGTGGTCGACAATCCAGCGACTTTGGTGGCGCTCGGCGATCTCTCTGCGACGCCGGCGCTGCTGGCGATTTTGTGCTTTATTCTGATTGTCGTTTTGGAAGCGCGGGATGTGCCGGGTGGGATATTGCTCGGCATGCTCACGATTACCGTATTAGGCGTTCTCCTCGGCGTCTCGGAGCCAAGCGCAATTGTGTCCTTGCCGCCCTCGGTGGCGCCAACGCTATTTGCATTGGATTGGACGCAAGTGTTTGAAATCGGATTGGTTATCATTGTGATTTCGTTCCTATTTGTCGACCTGTTCGATACGGCAGGGACTTTGGTCGCCGTCGCCCACAAAGCAGGCTTACTGGACGAAAAGGGGCATGTGGTTGGCTTGCGCAAAGCCCTCCTTGCCGACTCAACCGCGACCATGGTTGGGGCAGTGGTCGGGACCTCATCGGCGACGAGCTATGTCGAGAGCATCGCCGGCGTCAAAGCGGGCGGTCGGACCGGGCTGACCGCATTGGTGGTCGCTGGTTTATTTCTGTGCGCGCTGTTCTTTGCGCCGCTTGCGGGGGCCATCCAGACCTATGCGACGGGGCCGGCTTTGGTCTTTGTCGGCTGCGTTATGGTCGGCGGACTGGCCTCCGTCGATTGGGAGGATATGACCGCGTTTGTGCCGGCCGTGATCACCGCTGTGGCGATGCCACTCACCTATTCGATTGCAACTGGAATTGGGCTCGGCTTTGTCGCCTATGCCGCGCTCAAGCTCGGTGCCGGCAAATGGCAACAGCTCAGCCCAAGTGTTGCCGTTTTGGCCATCTTGTTTTTGCTCAAGTTTATATTCCTGGACAGCTAGGCCGTGACGGTCCCTTCGCGCCCAGAGCCTCGTGACATGCCCATCGTCCGGATGGAAGCGGCGCAGAGGCGCGACCCAAACTATATGCCGCCGCTCCATATCGCGGTTCCGCTCGGCCTCCAGCATGTATTGGCGATGTTTATCGGCAATGTCACACCGGCCATTATCGTCGCCGGTGCGGCTGGGTTTGGCTATGGGTCAGATGACCCGTCTGACCTCATCTATCTGATCCAAATGTCGATGTTGTTTGCGGGCATGACCACTCTGTTTCAGACCGTCGGGGCAGGGCCCATGGGAGCCCGGCTGCCAATTGTTCAGGGCACCAGTTTCGCGTTCTTGCCGATTATGGTGCCGATTGTTGCCGGCACCGGAGTCGACGGCATGGCCGCCTTGGTCTCAGGCGCGCTCTTTGGCGGCTTATTTCATGCCTTGCTGGCGCCGTTTATCGGCCGATTGAGGTTTGCCATGCCACCTCTCGTCACCGGTCTGGTGGTGGCTTTGATAGGATTGTCTTTGGTCAAAGTCGGTATCCAGTATGCGGCGGGCGGCGTCCCCGCCAAGGGCACCGATGCCTATGGCGCTTGGCAAGGCTGGCTGCTCGCTGGCAGTGTCCTGGTCGCGACTCTCGGTTTGAAGTTTTTTGGCCGGGGCGTGTTCGCGACCGCTTCGATACTGCTTGGCTTGCTGGTCGGATATGCGCTGGCCATTCCGTTTGGCTTAATTGATTTGACCCCAGTGTCCGCAGCTGACTGGGTCATGCTCCCAGATCCGTTTCGATTTGGCTTCACACTCTCTGCGCCTGCCATTGTCGGGTTTTGTTTTATGGGCGTTGTGTCCGCGATTGAGACCGTCGGTGATGTTAGCGCCATCACGCAATCTGGCGCAGGTCGCGCGGCGCGTGACGAGGAATTGTCAGGCGCCACCCTTGCCGACGGGGTCGGGACATTTTTCGCAGCGATATTTGGATCTCTGCCGAACACTTCGTTCAGTCAAAATGTCGGATTGATTGCGATGACGGGCATTATGAGCCGTCATATTGTTTCGTGCGGTGCCGTCATTTTGATCCTCTGCGGTCTGGTGCCAAAGATCGGCGCCCTAATCACCACGATCCCGGTCCAGGTGCTCGGCGGCGGTGTGATCATCATGTTCGGTATGGTCATCTCGGCGGCTTTGTCTATCCTCTCCGATGTGCACTGGACTCAACGCAATATGCTGATTTTCGCGGTCTCACTATCGCTCGGTTTTGGTTTGCAATTGGAGCCAGAAGCACTCCAGCATCTGCCGCAAATGCCGCAAGTTTTACTCGCATCAGGTTTGCTGCCCGCGACCTTCCTTGCGATCGTGTTGAACCTTTTGATCCCTGACCCTGTCGAGACACAAACCGCAGACAAGCCATGAGCGTTACGTTGATCCAAAGCGCGCAAGTCATCGCCTGCATGGATGATGCGCAGACCGAGATTTCGGACGGATCGGTCGTCATCGAAAATGGCGAAATCCGTGCGCTCGGACCGGCTCAGGCTTTGCGGGGATGGGCGCAGACCGCCGATAAGGTTATCGATGCTTCGGGCACGGTGATTACGCCGGGTTTGATCAACACCCATCATCATTTGTTTCAGACGCTGACGCGCGCCGTACCGGCCGGGATTGATGCCAGCCTGTTCGGATGGCTTAAAAGCCTCTATCCGATCTGGGCCCGCTACCGCCCGGAAGATGTGTTTGTCTCGGCGCAAGCGGCATTGGCTGAGCTGGTTTTGTCCGGGTGCACGCTGACCAGCGACCACCATTATCTGTTTCCGGACGGCGTGCGATTGGACGATACGATTGCTGCGGCTGAAACAATTGGCATTCGTCTCCACGCCACCCGCGGAAGTATGAGCATTGGCGAAAGCAAAGGCGGGCTGCCACCCGACCCGCTGGTTGAGGCAGAACGCGATATTTTGGCCGATACAGTGCGGGTAATCGACCGGTTTCACGACCCAGCGCCAAATGCGAGCGTGAGGATCGGCGTTGCGCCGTGTTCGCCGTTTTCAGTGAGCTTGGACCTGATGCGCGAGTCGGCGGTTCTGGCGCGCGATAAAGGCGTGCGCTTACACACGCATTTGGCTGAAAACACTGAGGATGTTGATTTTTCCCTGGCACAATATGGGTGCCGGCCTGGGATCTATGCCGAGCGATTGGGTTGGGTCGGTCCGGACGTATGGCACACGCATTGTGTGCAACTCAATCAAGATGAAATCAAACTGTTCGCGGAGACCGGGACGGGCGTGGCGCATTGTCCGAACTCCAATGGGCGACTGGGCTCAGGCATTGCCCCGATCCGGGCCATGCTCGACGCTGGCGTCCCGGTTGCGCTTGGTGTTGACGGCGCCGCGTCAAATGATTCGAGCCAAGTGCTCTTGGAGGCGCGCCAAGCCCTTTTGTTTCAGCGGGCCGAGCATGGCGTCGATGGCATGGGCGCGCGCGAGGCGCTCTGGTTGGCCACGCGGGGCGGCGCGGCGGTGCTGGGGTGGGAGAGATGCGGTCAATTGGCGCCCGGCTATCGGGCCGATTTGGTGCTCTGGGATCTCTCTGGATTGGCGGCACTCGGCGCATGGGACCCGGTCGCAGCATTGGTGATGTGCGCTGGCCTCCGGCCTCGAGATGTTTTTATCGAGGGTAAAGCTGTGGTCGAAAATCGCCATTTGCGCAGCATTGATGTCGCCGACATCAACCGCCGCGCGCAACAATCGCTCGATCATCTGCGCCAAGTCGGTTAGGCACACAAACGCCCCGCAAGTGAACCTGCGAGGCGTTCAGGAGAAAGATCTAAACCGTCGGCTAGAACTTGTAGATCACCGAGGCTTGGACGCTTCTTGGTTCTTCCGGAAGCACAATCGTGCCACCAAACAGTTCGGTAAAATTGGCGCGGAAGTACTCTTCGTCGAGCGCATTCAGAATGTTCACGCGGAACAACCAATTGTCGAGGGCATAAGATGCGCCCAGATCCACCAAAGTGTAGGACGGGAGCGTGACCTGTTGTGACTGCCCCGAGAAGACTTCCTCAACATCGGTCACACTGCCAGATAGGGCAAGGCCATTTTCGAACTCATACGTGGCGGTGAATGAATAGAGATTCTCCGGGATTCCGGCGCGTTTGGCGCCATCTTCCGTCCCACCAAGCGCGGTCAAACCGAACGGTTGGCCACCATAGTATAGCGCTGGCGTTGAGACATTTACCAAATCCTCAGCGCCAAGGAAGCTGAACTGACTCCCTTCCTCCAAAATCGTCAAATTGATCACTTCGGTATTGGTATACGCGGCGGTCAGTAGAAGCTGATCGGTCACCGCCCAGCGCATCTCGGCTTCGATGCCTTCGGTCTTAATGTCCTGGTTGACCGTGATCGACTGAATGTTCCGGTCGGTTCTTTCCTGCTCATAATATGAGATCGCCGCGTACAAACGATCGTCCAGGAAATTCCCTTTGATCCCAAACTCGGTCAGTTCGGTTGCGCTCAAGAAGGCTTGATCGCTGCCTTCGCCGGTGGGCGACTCATTGTCCGTTTGCGCCAAAGCTTCCGGCGAAATTTCTGCGCCCTGTCCGGCAACCACCACCGTTTGTTCGGCTGCTGTAAAGTATGGAATAATACCGGTGCCCGGAATTTCATAAGAGACTGAGACGTTCCAAGACGTGCCACTTTGCTCATCAGAAGCAGAAAAGTCTTCATCGTCAAAAATCTCGAAAGCCGCCAGCGATGTCGACTCTGCGTCGACAAGGTCCTCGCGCAGACCCAGCAAGAAGTTCAGTCCAATCGCGGTTTCGATATCCACCAAACCGGCGATTGCGTAATTGGTGTATTCGCCTTCAACATAGTTGGAGAAGTTGCCATTCTCTTCCGTTGATAGCAGCCGGTTAGATCGGGCGTCGAACCCTTGCGTTAGATCCACACGGTGGAAATATTCGAAGAAGAAATCATCACCATGCAGAAAGTCCGTATGGCGGACAGAGGGTGAGACTTGCGCCGTGATGTCAGCAAACTCGAGCTCAAATTCTTTGGTGACAACGAATTTATTCTCAAACACCCATGAGTCGTGAAACTGTGAGAAGCCGTAATCGTTTTCGTTCAGGTTCTCATATTGCTCGTAGAAGATTTGGTTCTTGATCTCGAGACCGCTACCATTCTCATAGATAACGTCGAAATAAAGCGTGACCAATTCGTTTTCGAGCGTGTCGTCTTCGCTTTGGATCACGTTCTGCCGTGACAAGGTTGCCGTTCCGACATTCTCCAAAGCCAGAAAAGGCAAGTCCACAAAGTCGGCATCGGTCGCTGCGGACGGTGGTACAAAGAATGGAGAAAACTCGCCAACCGCCAAGAATTCGCCCGGCGACAATTCGCCGTCGCCATCGGTATCGAGTGGCTGCGCCGTTCCGGTCAGGTACGTCCCATTATCGATCAGGTCCTGCGTTAGGCGGTTCCAACCGCCATTCTGTTTGCCCGCATAGTCATGATACATGCCGCCGAATTCGATCCGAACGGTGTCGGTCAAATCAGAGTCGAACGCGGCTTGTAGAATGGTCTGTTCCGTGAAGATGTTGTTGTAGAAGCTGCCGGAATCCTCGACCTCGGCATAGAGGTGATAGCCAAACTGCTGCCCGCCAATACTGCCGGGGCCAGTGATGGACGCGGCTAGAACACTCTTATCCCAGCTGCCGCCAGTATACCGGATCTCGCCTTCCGGTTCGTCAATGTACTGCCCGGCCGACAAACGCGCGGTTTTGGGGACGAAGTTCATATACCCACCGGACTTGGATGGACCGTAAATGGGTGAGGCAGGGCCGCGGACAATATCAATCCGGTCGGAGGCGCCGATCGGGGTGGGATAGTTGCCAGGATTGTCCAAGCGTCTGACACCACGGAAATAAGTCTCACCAGCTTGGCCACGAATATCGAGCGCGCCGCCCACGCCGAAGAACGAGTTGGTGAATGTCCCAGGCGCTTGCGCGACCAGGCCATAAATGTCGGTAATGCCGAACCGCTCAAGCTGCTCGGAACTGATGGTCGAAGCAGATCGAGGGATTTCGACCAGATTTTTGTCAAAGCCAAACACCGAGCCGACATCTTCCACTGGCAACGCCCGGAGGCTGCCGGTTACGACTACGGTCTCTTGGACCAATTCGTCGGTCTCGCTGGGCGCCTCTTCTTCTTGTGCCATGGCGGCGGTTGCGGCCATGCCGAGACAGAGTGTGCTTGCGGCGATGGTGGACCGGATCATCCGTGACAGAGATCCTTCGATTGCGCTGTGTCCGAGTAATCTTCGGCGCAGATTGAATGTCATATCATTTCCCTCATTTTGGGCCGCATGCGTTTTCGAAGTCGGCCCCTTTTCCGTTGCGCTCATTCGCCATCAAGAACGGCGACACCCCCCCGGATGGATGCCCTGTGTGCGACTCAATCCGGCGACATGTCCAACGGAGACCTCCGCGCGGCACGATACAACTGAATGTCTGGCTTGCCGGGATCGCTTGCTTGCGTGTGCTCATAATTTGCGCACGGAAGGCGCGCCCTGCTTCTCGCCGTGTCAATTTTAGCCGCACTGCAATCGGTTCAGGACTGTGTTTTACGCACAATAGGTGTAGGGGTACGAGTCAAATACAGGAGAAAAAGCGCGCTAAAAAAGCGGACGCTGCGGCAGTAAAATTGGGAAGCCAATGGGAGTGCATGTTGCTTCGTTTGTCAGGCTCAGCGGGCCGAGCGACGCAAAGAGATAGAGTAAGAAAGATCGATTTTGATGAGGATATGTGTTTTTTGCGGTTCAAATACCGGCCGCAGCGAGATTTACATGCATGCCGCTCACGAGCTTGGCGAGTTGATTGCAGAGGCAGGCTATGGCGTCGTTTATGGCGGCGCACGGGATGGGACGATGGGCGCCGTCGCAAACGGAGCTATGGCCAAAGGCGGCGAAGCAATTGGCGTGCTGCCCCGACAATTGTTTGAGCTCGAGCAAGCGCACCCAGCCCTGACCAAATTGCACGTCGTCGATTCGATGCATGAGCGTAAGCGGATTATGCATGACTTATCGGATGCGTTTATCTGCATGCCCGGCGGCATTGGGACGATGGAAGAAACGTTCGAGGTTTGGACATGGACGCAGCTCGGCGTGCACCGCAAGCCATTGGCGTTTTATAATGTGAATGGTTTTTATGATGCTCTTGAGCGCTTTTTTGATGTCATGGTCGAAGAAGGCTTTGTGCGTGAGATTCACCGTCAGATGGCCCTCACGGGCGACGAGCCAAAGGCGCTGATCGAGCGCTTGATGAGCTATGAGCCGCCGCAAGTGAAAAAATGGCTGACGCCAGAGGAGCGTTAAAGCCGGTCGCGGCGCAGCAGGGGCGATTTTTGCGCCGTGCCGGCCACATATGTCTCGGTAATCGCGCGATCATCGCCCAAAGTCTGAATGACGAATAGCTCTTCGCTGAGCGAGGCGGCGGCCATCATTCGAGTGCGCATGGCGTGCGTCGCCTGGCTGTTTAGAACGACAAGATCGGCTTGGCTTCCAATCGCCAAAGTGCCGATTTGAGATTGCATGGACAGGGCGCGCGCATTGCCAAGCGTCAGACCGTAATAGCTCTCCAGCGGATTGAGACTATAGCCCTTAAGCTGGCAGATTTTATAGGCATCTGCGGCCGTAACCAGCATGGAGCAGCTTGTCCCAGCGCCGATATCCGACCCCAACGCAATGCGGTGCCCGGCATCGTAGAGCCCCTGATAATCAAACAAGCCCGAGCCGAGAAACAGGTTTGAAGATGGACAGAACACTGCCACAGATCCTGTCTCGGAGAGCGCTTTGCGCTCGCGCTCCGACAAATGGATGCAATGCCCAAACAGTGATTTAGGGCCGAGCAATCCAAATCGCTCATACACACCTGTATAATCCTGCGCTTCTGGATAGAGCCGTAGGGTTTCGCGGATCTCAAAATGGTTTTCAGACAGGTGCGTTTGAATGTAACAGTCTGGAAAGGCCTCGGCTAAGCTTTGCGCGACGGCCATCTGCTCTGGCGAAGAGGTGATCGCAAAGCGCGGTGTGATTGCATAGGCGAGGCGCCCCGTGCCATGCCAGTCCGCAATCAAAGCCGCGCTTTCATCATAGGCGCGCTGGGGGGTGTCTAGGACCTGGTTTGGCGCATTTCGATCCATCAACACTTTGCCGCCGATCATGCACATATTGCGGGCCAATGCGGCATCGAAGAAAGCGTGTGTCGATACCGGATGCGATGTTGCATAGACCGCCGCTGTGGTGACGCCATGATGGATCAGCTCATCGAAGAAGGCGGTGGCGAGCTGCGTGCTATGCGCGGGATCTTCGAACTTTGCCTCGGACGGGAAGGTGTACGTCTGCAACCATTCCATCAATTGTTTGCCATAGGAGGCGATGACGTCCATTTGCGGATAGTGCGTGTGCGCATCGATAAATCCGGGTAGGATGAGATCGCTAGAGTGATCACTGATCGGCCAGTCCTGATAAGCTGTTGGAAGGTGACTAGCCTCACCGCACCAGACAATCTTTCCAGCCTCGACCGCAAGTGCGCCTTGGGGCCAATAGTCATAGCAGTCCGTCGCCTCGATATCGGTCGGACGGTCTGAAAATGACAAGAGTCTGCCTTTCAAAACGCGAGATGGCGCCGTTTGCATATCCCTATCTTCCCTTCGGCCTCGATGGCGCTGCGATACTGCCCGAACGATGAATTGCGTTTCGATAACAAATTGTGGACGTCCAGCGAATTTGTCCGAACGGCCTTGGTCCGCTGCGCGCTAGAAGTTCAATCCTGTGGCACTTGCGACCGATTGTGACATTAAAGCGCGCATCGCGCCCGCGCGAATTATTCGCGCACCTGATCTGTTTGACCGCACCTGCATTCCGCTGACGGTATTGATCAACGCAGGAGTGATCGGAATGCCCTCAATAAAATGCCTTGGCGCTGAAATAACGCTACGATCCGGTCTGGTCGGCATTGCAATGGCGCTCGTGTCAGCCTGTGAAGCGGTCGACGCGCCAGCGGTCGCGGAAACGGAAACCAGCATCGAGATCTGTGCGATTGCAGCGCCATGCGACACGCCTTTGCCGGTTAGAGCCGTCTTGGTCACAATGTTCGAAATCGGCATGGATGAGGGCGACCGACCCGGCGAGTTCCAGCTTTGGAAAGAACGGCGCCCTTTCGATGTTGAAATCCCATTTCCGCACTCGCACCACGATTTGCATTATGATCCAGAGGCGCAAGTCTTAGCGATGGTCACCGGGATCGGGACCGCCAAATCGACCGCCTCGACCATGGCTTTGGGATTGGATTCGCGATTTGATTTGAGCAAAGCCTACTGGCTTGTCGCGGGGATTGCTGGCATCGATCCAGAGGATGCCTCGATCGGGTCAGCGGTATGGTCCGCCTATCTGGTGGATGGCGATTTGGCCCATCATATCGATGCGCGCGAGAAGCCCGAGGCGTGGCCGACAGGTTATTTCGCGCGCCGCACCAGCTTCCCCTATGATCCGGACAAACCCGAACCAACCGGCGGAGAGATGTTCGTCATCAATGAGGCGCTTCGTGATTGGGCTTATGAGCTGACCAAGGATTTGGAATTGCCGGATCTGCCAGGGCTGGAGTCGACCCGCATGCTGTACACCGAACATGATATGGCGCAGAAGCCACCGTTCGTGCTGAAGGGCGGGCATTTGGCAGCGATGACATTTTGGCATGGCGCCATCATGAATGAATGGGCCAATCAATGGGTGGCCTATTGGAGTGATGGCAACTCGAATTTCGTCACATCGGCGATGGAAGATACTGGGTCTTATACGTCGATCCAATACCTGCACGAAATCGGCAGAGTCGACAAAAACCGGTTCATGGTTCTGCGCACGGGCAGCAATTACACCATGCAGCCACCTGGCAAAACCGCAGCTGAAAACCTGCTCGGCGAGAATGAAGGCTATGCCGGCATGGAGGCGTCGCTGGAGTCACTGTATTTGGTCGGCGGCACCGTTTTGGATGAGCTTACCGGCAATTGGGCGCTTTACGAGGACACGATCCCGACACCCGCTCTATTGAACGAATAAGTTTGTGTTCATGGCGCGATGCGCCACTTCGAGCTGAAAACCCTTAGAGGCCTTTGTGAACCGACTTACCGCGCCGCATTTTTCACAAAGTCTTCGACAAAATCATCATGCTCTGTGTCAGGGGTTCCGGAATACCAGCTGCCGCGGACGTGACGGCGCACCGCGCGATCATTTGTCGGGGCCGCGGCCGAGTGCCACAAATAGGCATCATGAAATAACACATCGCCCGCCTCGCAATAGACTGGGATTTCGCCCCGGACCTTTTCGAATGCCAGCGGCAATTCCATCGGTGGCGGCTGCTTCGTATGACCGCCGGTCGGTTGGCTGCCCTTTGGCAGTGCGACATTGTTGATATTCTTATGCGGCGCCGGCGTTGCCCATTTGTGCGAGCCCGGGACGACTCTGAGGAAACCATTATCGGGGCTGGTTGCATCAATGTTGATCGTGAAGGCGACCGATGGCCAAACATCGCGATGCGGACCGCTTTGCCAGTCGGAGTGCCAGCCGATCCGGCGATACCCAGAGTGACGCCCGCCACGCGCATCCTGATACACAACGCCAAAGCGGGAATGCTCTTGCAGATACCCCCCTGGGACCCAGCGATCCATAAGCGCAACGATTTCAGGCGCTAAGACAGCCTTGCGCGTATGGTCTGAGATTTCGGTGATGTATTGAACATAATTCGAAAAGCGCACCGCCGCGTCGACGCCATCATCCAGGAGGACAGTGTTGCCATATCGCGGGTCGAGCGTTCCCTCGATGACTTGGGTCTGTGCCGCCACACATTCCTGCGTCAGGGCATCGAGGGTCTGATCGTCATAAAGCCCGCGCAAAATGGCAAAGCCATAGGTCTGAAAGAAGCCATCCAGCGCATCGCATTCGCCCGCATGAAACACGCCGAAGTCTTCCAAAAGAACTGGAGCGGTCTGCATGATGCTATCCTCTGCGATATTGCCTCGCCTAATGATAAAAAAGGCGGGCGATGAGATGCAAGTTTTCATGCAGAAATCGCCTGTGAAATCTGCCGTTTGTGCAAGCAGGTTCAGCATGCGCTTGGCCGAGTGGCCTGGTTTTCAGGCGCGTGTGTCGCGATTGCGTGGATCTCGTATGCGTTGACTTGAGACGCGCATGTCTTCGGTCACGTTAGCACGGAATAGGTGGTGCGGGAGCGGCGGGGCATGGAGCTTTACATCGATAATGCACGCAGCCTTCTCGGCATTGTGTTTATTCTCCTGCTCGCATGGGGCGTTTCATCGAGCCGGGGCAGTGTTCCTTATCGCGCCGTGTTGATCGCCTTGGCGATCCAGGCGAGCATTGGCGTGCTCGTTTTCGCGGTGCCGGGTTTGCAAGAGGCTTTATCTGGGGTCACGCAATTCGTCGCCGCGCTCCAAGCCGCAACTCTGGAAGGGACGCAATTCGCATTTGGCTATTTGGCGGGTGGGCCGACGCCCTTTGCCATGGAGCATCCGGAAAACAATTTCATCATCGCGTTCCAAGTGTTGCCGGTTATCCTGGTGATCTCAACCCTTGCCGCTGTGACCTGGCATTGGGGCATTCTTGAACTTATCTGCCGTGCCCTCGGCTATGTGTTTAAGCGCGTGCTCAATCTGTCTGGGCCCGCTGGGCTCGGGGCGGCTGCGAGCGTGTTTCTCGGTATGGTCGAGACCCCGATGGTGATCCGACCTTACTTAAACCGCCTCTCAAGAGCTGACATTTTGCTGGTGATGAGCGCCGCCATGGCGACGGTCGCAGGGACGATGATGGCGGTCTATATCGCTTTGCTATTGCCAAAGGTCCCAGATGCAGGCGCGCATATCATCGCCGCGTCGTTCATGTCTGCACCGGGCGCGATTGCGATTGCGCGGATCTTGGAGCCACCGCGATCAGATGACCGCAATTTCGACTCGCAGAATCTGCCGAAATTCTATCAATCGACAATGGACGCGTTTTTGCGCGGCGTGCAGGATGGACTGAGTGTCTTCCTAAACGTGATCGCCATGATCATTGTCGCTGTCGCGCTGATCGCGCTCATCGATATGGGGCTGGCGGCATATGCCCCAAGTCTTGGCGGCGATCCGCTTTCGACCGGTCGTATTCTGGGCTGGGCCTTTTCGCCGATCATGTTCGCGATTGGTGTGCCATGGGCTGATTGTCTCGAAGCCGGGCAATTATTGGGGACGAAACTCATGTTGAATGAGTTCCTCGCCTTCTTGGATTTGGCCGCGATGCCGGTCGATTCGATCGAACCGCGCACGCGCTTGATCATGATCTATGTTCTGTGCGGATTCGCGAATTTTGGCGCGCTGGCCATTATGGTTGGCGGCATGTCGGCGATGTGTCCGGATCGCCGAGACGATTTCATGCAGCTCGGCCTCAAAAGTATGATGGGCGGGTTCCTGGCGAACATGATGAGCGGCGCGATTGTCGGCGTCCTGCTTTAAAACGACGCCGCCTGACTACTCCCGATATTCGATCAAGAATGCGCGCAAAAAGGCAGCGGCATTCTCGGCCGCGAGCACTTCGAAAATGGGGTACTCATTGACGCCTCCGCCTCCGCCTGCGAGGTCAGAAAGGCTTCGAAACCCGATATAAGGGATGCTGTTCGCATAGGCGACCGTGGCAATCGCCGAGGTTTCCATTTCGACCACTTGTGCGTCAAAGGTCTCAAATAAATAGATGCGAAAATCGGCATTATCTTGGAACACAGACCCGGTGACGCCATTGCCGCCGAGCACAACTTTGGGCGGGCGCGGCAGGCAGGTCTCGGCATCGACACATTGCTTAAACTCAACTGAGGCCGCAGCTTTTTCGGCGGCCTCCATCAATTGCGGATCTGCTTGATACCAAAACTTGCGCTCGGCCGGCGAGGGGTCGTCTTTGGTCGCCACGCGCATGCCGCGCGGGCCCATAAACATGTATGGCTCGAATTCCGGACCGAGCCCGGGATGCGGCGCATATTCGCCCGGCGCGACTTCGCGCATAAACACCATTTCATTGTATTGGCCCCACTGCGCGGGTACGGTGACATCTGCAAAGGACAGGTCGGGGTTAATGCCACCGGCGACGCCGCTGACCAAAATCGCCTCGACTTCGAAATGGTCGATCACCAATTGCGTGTTCATCGCTGCATTGACCAGGCTAATGCCGGTCAAGAACACGACCACGTCGACGCCCTCCATTTTGCCGGTGTAGAACTCAACGCCATTCACTTGGTATTCCGTCACCGTTTCGAGGCCCGGCAGCAGCGCATCGATTTCTGGCTGATACGCTGCCAGGATGGCCAAGCGCGGTGTTGGATCAAGCGGTGCCATCGGCGCGACCGAGGCTGCGCGTTCGATCGGCGCGGTTGGCGTTTGAACGCAACCGGTTAGGCAAAGGGTCAAAGTCAGAGCGAGCGTCGAAAGTCGAAGCATATTGGCGTCCGTATGCGTGAAAAACAAGGTCTATCGCCATTGGGCCGAACCTCTCGAGTGCTGCAATTATTCGCGCATGAAAACCATCCCATCCTTCACATGTGTTGATCAAGTGCGCATGATTTGGAAGGCCCGCGCAAATTTAATGCAGATGCGTCCAATCGGATTGCCGGACCGGATCGGACCGCGTCTGGTCGGTTTTATTTTCTGCGCCGACGCGCCTATATGAGGTGAAATCCACCGGTAAGGAGGACCTAAATGTCAGATAAATCTCAATTGAAAGCGCTGGCGCACGCGCTCCCAAAAGCGGAATTGCACCTTCACCTGGAAGGCAGCTTAGAGCCGGACCTGTTGTTCGAACTCGCCCAACGCAATCAAGTCGACTTGCCCTTTGCCTCCGTCGACGACGTCCGAAAAGCTTATGAGTTCGAAAAGTTACAGGATTTCTTGGACATTTATTATCAAGGCATGAGCGTGCTGATCACCGAGCGCGATTTTTATGATTTGACGTATGCCTATTTGAAGCGCGTGGCCGCGGATAATGTGATCCATGTTGAGGTTTTCTTCGATCCGCAAGGCCATACGCATCGGGGCGTGCCGTTCGACACCGTGATGCGCGGGATCACGACGGCGCTTGCCGACGGCGAGCGCGATTTCGGTATCAGTTTTGAGCTCATCATGTGCTTCCTAAGACATCTCGATGAAGACGACGCGCTTAAGACGCTCGCGCAGGCGCAGCCTTGGCGCGATCACATTATCGGGGTGGGGTTAGACTCCTCAGAGCTGGGGCATCCGCCGTCCAGGTTTCAGAATGTGTTTCGAAAGGCCAAAGCCGCAGGACTGAAATGCGTCGCTCATGCCGGCGAAGAGGGCCCGCCAGAGTATGTCTGGGAGGCACTAGACGTGTTAAATATCCACCGACTCGACCATGGCAATCGAGCGATGGAGGATGCGCAATTGATCACGCGATTGGCGAAGGAGGCAATGACGTTGACAGTGTGCCCGCTATCGAATTTGAAGCTCTGCGTGGTGGAGGATATGCGCGATCATCCGCTCAAAGCCATGCTCGATGCGGGCCTTATGGCGACGATAAACTCTGATGATCCAGCCTATTTTGGCGGTTATGTGAATCAGAACTTTGACGCGATTATCGAGGCTCTGGATCTGACCGAAGACGATGTCCGAACGCTGGTCGCAAACAGTTTTCACGGATCCTTCCTCGCGCCCGAAAAAAAGCAAGCCTATCTTGACCGGGTCGCAGAGACGGTGGCCTAGGCATCAGCGCCTTCGCGTTTTCGCACCCTTAGCGAACATGACCGACATCTTGCTCGGCGCCGATATCCGCGCTCCATTGGCTGAAATCAGCGCCGGTCGGGTTTTGGAAGAGGCGAAGATCGAACTCCGTCGCAGCGGCGAGCAAATGGTCGAAAATGTCAGATTGGATGCGCTCATATTCGACCCAATTGGTGGTCGTGGTGAAGACATAGACCTCAATCGGTAAGCCATGTTCGGTGGGTTTCAGCTGCCGCACTAAAAAGGTCAGCTGATCGCTGATATCGGGATGCGCGCGCAAATAGGCTTCGATATAGGCGCGAAAGGTGCCAATATTGGTCAGGTGTCGTCCATTGACCAAGGTCGAGGTGTCCACGCCAATGCTCGAATTATGCTCAGCGACGTCTGCCCGTTTTTTTGCGATATAGTCCGAAATAAATTGAATCCGCGAATAGCGCATCAGCATATCGTGGTCGCAAAACTTGATCGAGCTGACATCGATATGCAACGCGCGCTTGATCCGGCGCCCACCTGTCTCCTTCATGCCGCGCCAGTTTTTGAAGCTATCATTGATCAGCGACTGTGTCGGAATGGAGGTGATGGTGCGATCGAAATTGCGGATTTTGACCGTGGTTAAACCGATTTCGATGACGTCCCCATCCACGGCGTAGCGGGGCATTTCAATCCAATCGCCGACGGCGACCATTTGATTGGCTGTGAGCTGAATACCGGCGACAAAGCCGAGAATAGGGTCCTTAAAGACCAGCATTAAAACCGCCGTCGCCGCGCCCAATCCAGCGAACAAAGCGACAGGCGACTCGCCCAAGACCAGCGACAAAACCGCGATCGCGCCAATGAAGTACAAGACCAGTTTCGCAACTTGCACGAAACTTGTGATTGGGAAGGTTCGCGAGATCTCGAAGGTCTGATAAATCACCAGCGCCGCGCTTAGCAACGCGTCGACGAACAAGACCATCATGACGATCAGATAGAGCAGGCTCAAGACCTCAATGGCTTGGGCGTAAGCGGGGAATTGTTCGAAAACGGTTGGACCGAGTGCATAAATCACAATCGCGGGCGCGGCATGCGACAAACGCGAGAAAACATTCATTTTCTTCAGCGTATCGTCGCGTTTTGTGTTTGTTCGTTTGATCGCCTTGGCAAGCCCCTTGACGATCACAAAGCGCGTAAAAAGATAGGCCAAAAGGGCGAGGAACAGAATGGCGCAGCTTGCGAGTATGATGGCCAGACCCATCATTATGTCTTGCGACAATCCCATCGGGCGGAGGAAATTGAGAAGAGTGTCCAACATTCAAAGACTCCGTCGAAAATGCGTGTCGGCGCGCTTTCGTCTGCCGCGGCAACCTTAAGCGCGTGTTTAAACCGGAGGCAATATTGCAAGGTGTCCTGAATAAGACGCATAATGACGGTCCGCAGCAATCATATGCATTCGCGGTTTGTCGGATGCGCGTTGAGATCAAAGCCAGATTGCACGCGGGTCTTCGCGTATGACTCGAGATGAGTTTGCGCGCCTCGTCGGTGGGGTCCTGTCGCATGTGACGCTCGCACGGAACCTCCCCAGCATCCGAGAAAACGGCCTCATGAGCGCGGCATCTTTGCTGGCGCGGTACGGTGAGACCATAGACATTGAAAGCCCGCGCAATCACGCTGCCTGTCTCCGAGAGGGCGCGCATGCGGTGATGCTAAACCATCAAAAACCGCTGCTCGCAGGTCGTCGCCGCGTTGCGGATTTTTTGGAGGGTCATTCTCTGCGGTCCTGGGCGGCGCAATTGGATCGGCGTATCTTCTTTTGGCCACGAACACATCGCCGCGACTTTACGTCCAGTTTGACCGACCGAGGCGCGGTCGCTGTCCTGCAATGCGATGCGAGACGCTTGTTCGATCTCGCCGCAGATCGCTTAGACCTTGCCCCGATCAATACGGGCAGCGCGATGCGCCGCGCCGCCTATCGAGGCGACTGGATCTATGTTCCAGCCACGCAGAGCCTTGAGCAGTTTGAACACAATCGCCGGATCCGGGGTTTATCGCGCGGGCGTGACCGCGTGGTCGAAGTCTCTTTACGCCGCGATCTGAGCGCAGACGAAATCGCTCGCCTGTTTGATCTCCATCCCTAAAGCTCCAGCGGCAGCGCTTGCCAGACGATCGTGTTTCGCTCAAGTTCCGCGCCATCAAAACAACCAGCGAGATAAGCTATGATCAAACCTATTTGCGTGTCGATAGTGTCAGCGTTCGCGGTGCTCAGCGCCGCTGCAGATTCTGAACTGGATCACTTTACCACCGCCGACGTGTTCGATCTCGAATGGGCCGATGATCCGCAGATTTCACCGGATGGCAGCGAGGCGCTTTATCTCAGACGCTTCAACGACATTATGACGGACCAAACCAAGTCGCATGTTTGGCGTGTCAGCTTGGATGGACGCACGCATGAACCCTTACTCTCGGGCGAGCGCTCTTATGCCTCGCCGCGCTGGTCACCGGATGGAACGCGGATCGCGTATCTCACTTCAAGCGAGACTGGGACATCGATATATGTGCAATATTTGAACTCGGGACGGGAGGCTTTGATCGGGACTTTCCAAGAAAGCCCGAGCGATCTCATCTGGTCGCCATCGGGCGATATGATCGCTTTCTCGATGCCCGTCAAAGCTGAGACCGCGCCGATCATATCGCCGCCAAAGAAACCCGAGGGCGCGGTTTGGGCGGCGCCTGCGCGGGTGATCGATCGCGCGCGTTATCGAACCAATAATGATGGATTTCTCGATCTTGCTTATGCGCACATTTTCGTCGTCCCGGCCGAGGGTGGCACAGCACGGCAGCTGACCTCTGGCGACTTTCATCATCGCGGTCCGCTTTCATTCACACCTGAAGGCGATGCGATTCTATTCTCCGCCAATCGGCATCCCGGCTGGGAGCTCCAAACCCGAGAAACAGATATATACGCGGTCAATGTCGCAACACGCGCGCTGACGCAGCTGACCGACACGCCGGGTATGGAGACCGATCCGCTGGTCTCGCCGAACGGTCGCCGGATCGCCTATTTGCGGACCGGCAATGCGGACGAGCCATTCCTCCCGACCAATGTGTTTGTGATGGATCGGTCTGGGTCGGAGGCCCAGAACTTGACCCCAGAATTGGACCGCCGGGCGGGCAATGTGCAATGGCTCTCGGATCGAGAGCTCGCTTTCACCTACCAGAACCGCGGTGAAAACATGATCGGCACCGTCAATATGAATGGGCGCTTCAGAACGCCCGTTGAAGGGATCGGTGGCACGACGATTGGCCGCCCTTATGTCAGCGGCACTTATGATGCAGGAGCCGGGCGAACACTCGTCTATACCAAAGGCAGCGCGCAGCGTCCGGCCGATCTCTACGCGCTGAGAAACGGCTCGGAGACGCGGCTTACCGCTTTGAACGAGGATGTGCTGGCATTTCGTGAGCTTGGCGCGGTCGAGACTTTCACGTTTGAGTCGTCGCTCGACCAACTCGAAATTCAGGGCTGGGTGATCACGCCACCAGGCTATGACCCAGGGAAGACGTATCCTCTCATCATCGAAATTCACGGCGGTCCTCATCTCGCCTATGGGCCGCATTTCTCAGCTGAGCTTCAGCTTATGGCCGCGGCTGGGTATGTGGTGATCTATGACAATCACCGTGGCTCGATTGGCTATGGCAGTGAATTTGCGAACCTGTTGAAGTACAAATATTCCAGCCCAGATGATTTTGCCGACCATATGTCGGCGGTCGATTGGGCGATCGAGCAAGGGTATGCTGATCCCAATAATTTGTTTGTCGCGGGCGGTTCCGCAGGTGGGATCGCGACGGCGTATGCGATCGGGCTGACAGATCGATTCAACGCCGCCATGGCGGCCAAGCCTGTTATCAATTGGGTGTCCAAAGTCCTCACCGCGGACAGCTATATCGACCAGATCGCAACCCAGTTTCCAGGTCCCCCTTGGGAAGAGTTAGAGCATTATTGGCAGCGCTCACCGCTCTCCTTGGTCGGCAATGTCACCACCCCAACCATGCTGATTACCGGGGAAGACGATTATCGCACGCCGATGTCGGAGACAGAGCAATTCTATCAAGCCTTGCAATTGCGCCAGATCCCAAGCGTCATGGTCCGGCTCCCCGATACACATCATGGCATTGCCGGGCGTCCGTCACGCCTGAATGCAAAGACGGAGTATACGCTCGCCTGGTTTGAGCGATACAAAGTCACTGAAGATGATGTGGAATAGGCTCAGACGACGCTGATTTGCGATTGTCTAAGATTTGATCGGCGGCAGCCAGGTCAGTGAGGAATGGTGCAAGGAAATCAGCACCCGCCCGTTCAGTTTGTGATAGGCAAACGTGTAATCGGCACGGGTCGCATTCCCGTCGCCATCGACAAAGGTATAGTGGCCCATGTCCTTGTAGCCGAGCCCGCCCGCCTTCAGGATTGGGCCGGCGGCGCTCTGAAACTCGACGCTCTTCCAGCCGCGATTGAGAAAGCCATGGTCGTGCGGAAAATCCGGATTGCCGCCGACAAAATAGGACCGAGCACCAGCACGGTCGAGACGGATCACATCGGCGAGGGTCGGCTTGAACAGCAAGGGTTCGTCTGGCGCGCCGAAATCATAAAGCTCTAAGAGCTTATCAACGTCTTGCTCGGTCACATATCGCGCCCAAGCGCGCTGTGCGGCAATTACCTCGGCTTTGGTCATAGGTTCGTAAGTGCTGATCGTTCTGCCCCAATTGTCAAAAGCCTCAGAGTGAACCTTCGCGCCCCGTCTGTCTATGTGCTTTGCCTTCCGCCGCATGGGTGCTGACGTTTCGATATGCCGCGCATAGATTACTCATCGGCGAGAAACTCGGAGAGTGTTTCGGCCAGAGGGTGGGCGATTACGCCGATGCCCTCGGCCGTGGGATGGAGACCATCGGCCATCAGATAGTCTGGCTGATCAAAAATTGGATCTACCAATCCCTCATAGAGCCGCACCCCATAGGTCTCCGCCAGCTCCGGGTAAATATCCGCGAAAGCTGCCGCCCTGGGATCATTCTGCGCCGATGACCGCGCCGACAAACTGACCAATAAGATCTCAAGGTCATCGGCAGCGGCACGTTCCACAATCGCCGAAAGGTTCGCCTTTGTCTGCGCCGGGTCCATCCCGCTGAGATAGTCGTTTGCCCCGAGCGCCAGGACCAGCATGTCCGGATCGGCAGATGCGACGCTCCAATCGTAGCGTGCAAGCCCGCCGGCGCTGGTATCGCCGGACACCCCTGCATTGACCAATTCGACGCGCGCCCCATCGGCGATCAAGAGGCGTTCGACTTGCTCAGGCAAAGCGTCGGCTTGCGAGAGGCCGAATCCAGCGGTCAAACTGTCGCCGAGCATCACGATCCGAAACGGCGCGGCTTTGATAGGGGTCTCGGTTTCGCTGGCAGGCGCGGCGATCTCAGACGCGTCTGGCGCGCGGGCCTCATCTGTTATCCCGGCATCGGTCGCGCTATTGCAAGCAGACACCAATGTGAGGCTCATCGCCAACACCACAGCCAAAGAGTCATATCGAGCGCGCATTCATGCAGTCTCCTTAGATTGAATGATCGACATTCGAGAGATTTGTCATACCTAAGTCCCACCATGACACATCCCATAATCATGACCAATGTCGGCCTGACTCTGCCTTCGGCATCGGGACCTGTGGAGATCTTGCGGGACGTTGATTTCGCTTGTGCCGCGGGTGAATCGGTTGCGATTGTTGGACCGTCAGGATCAGGGAAGTCGTCTCTGATTTCAATCGGGGCTGGTTTGGAGCGCGCGACCTCAGGGGCGGTGGAATTGCTCGGAACTAATCTGTCCGGCCTCAACGAAGATGCGCTGGCGCGATTGCGGCGCGGTCGGGTGAGCATGGTGTTTCAGTCGTTCCATTTGCTGCCGACCATGACCGCTCTCGATAATGTGCGCGCGGCGTTGGAAATCGCTGATATGGATGATGTATTGGATCGCGCCAAAGACGCCTTAGATGCGGTCAGCCTATCCGACCGTCTCGACCACTATCCGGGACAATTGTCCGGCGGCGAGCGCCAGCGTGTCGCAGTGGCGCGGGCTTTGGCTTGCGGACCGGATCTGGTCTTTGCGGATGAGCCGACCGGCAATCTCGATAGCAAAACTGGCGCGGCTGTGGCCGACCTCTTATTCCAAATTGCAAGCGATCGAGGCGCCACTTTAGCCCTCGTAACACATGATAATGCCCTCGCGGCGCGCGCCGATCGAACAGTAAATATGCTGGATGGTCGATTGCAGTGACTCGCTTGGCTTGGATCATTGCGACACGCGAACTTGCGGGCGGCGTGCGCGGCTTCGTCATCTATCTCGCATGCATTGCGCTCGGCGTGTTTGCGATTGCGGCTGCGGGGTCGGTGACCGAGGGCTTTAGCCGGGGATTGTCCGCAGAAGCCCGGACCCTGCTCGGCGGCGACGCGATGTTCACCGCCTCACAGCGCCGCGCCACCACAGAAGAGCGCGCTTGGTTAGACAGCCAAGGGCGCGTATCTGAGCGGATCAGTTTGAACGTTATGGGGGAGGCGGGTGAGACCCGCCAGCAAGTCGATATTCGCGGCGTCGATGATCAACACCCTTTGATCGGCGCCGACATCGTGTTTGGGGCGGCGGATTTGAACGACGCGCTCGCGTTTCGAGATGGTCGGTGGGGGATTGCGGTCACGCCATCTTTGCTAGAGGCGTTTGATCTCGAGATCGGCGACGAAATTCAGCTCGGCAGCATCACCGCGCAGATCCGCGCGCGTCTTGACGCAGAGGCTGATGGGATCGGCACGCCAGGGGTGTTCGGGCCCGAAGCGACGATCGACATCGAAGCGCTTGAGGCGGCTGAGCGACTGACCAATGGGCAATTGTTCCGATCGCGATACTTGCTCGTGCTGCCAGATGGCCAAACGGGCGAGCAAGTCGCGCGCGCGGCGGAAGCTGAATGGGGCACCAGCGGGTTGCGCTATCGCGGCCCTGAGGATGCTGTTGATGGTTTGCAAAGACTGCTTGAAATGCTGAACACGTTCCTCTCCGTGATCGGCATTGCAGCCTTGGTTGCTGGCGGGGTGGGTATTGCCCAAGCCTGTAACGCATTCTTACAAAGTCGAACCCAATCCATCGCCGCCTTTAAGGCCCTCGGCGCGGAGACCAAAACAATCCGCATGGCGTATATGCTTCAATTGGGCGCCTTAGCCTTGTTCGGTGCTTTGATCGGAATGGTGCTCGGGGCCGCGATGCCATTTGCGATTGCTGTCTTTCTCGGCGATCGCATCCCTTTGCCATCCGTTTTGGCGCTTTACCCGGAACCGCTCATGCGCGGTGCGGCGCTGGGGATGCTGGCCGCAGCGATGTTCGCATTGCCGCCGCTCGGTCGTGCGCGCGCGACGCGGCCGGCGGCTTTGTTTCGCGCGCTCGAACCAGACGATCAAGCTGCCGTGCCATGGCTGGAACGGGCGTGGGCCTTGTTGGCAGCGCTTGCTCTCGTGACACTGGCCATCGCCACCAGTGCCACGCCGCTGATCACCGGCTTTCTCCTCGCTGGATCAGCGGCGGCGTGGTTGATTTTTCTCGCCACTGCATCTCTGATCCGCCTCGCCGCGCAGCGCGTTCGGCCTGCGGCGACAGGCTTTGGGCGTTTGGTGCTTTCGAATCTGGGTGGACCGGGATCGCTCGCCCCAACGGTTGCGCCAGCTTTGGGGCTTGGCTTGGCCTTGTTGGTATTTGTTGTCGTGGTGCAGGCCAATCTGGTGCGTCAGGTCGAAGAAACAGCGGCTGCAAACCTGCCCGCATTGTTCATCACTCAGATCCCCCAAGCCGAGGTCGACCGGTTCGATGCCGTGATCGAGCAGCAAGGCATTGATATTGACGATCCAGACGCTTTTCGTCGGACGCCTTTGATCATTGGCCGGGTGATCTCGCTGAATGGCGCGCGCATTGACGAGCAGAGCGTCCCAGAGTCAGAGCGATGGGTCGTCGAGGGCGAAATTGGGATGCCCTACATCGCGCGCCAACCGCCTGAAGTGGATCTCATTGAAGGCACATGGTGGCCTGAGGATTATGACGGCCCGCTTCTGGTCTCGATTGAAGCAGATGCGGCCCGCGGTTTGGGCCTCGGCCTTGGCGACAAAATTGGGTTTCGGGTGTTCGGACGTGACGTCGTAGCGCGCGTGGCTTCACTTCGGAATGTCGATTGGGGGAGTTTTGGCGCCAACACCGCCTTTATCCTCTCGCCCGGGACACTTGAGGCCGCGCAACCGCAACACATCGCGATTGTGCAAACGGATCCGGGCGGCGAAGCGACGATTATTGACGCCTTGTCGGTCGACTTCCCGAACGTGGTCGTGTTTCAGACCCGAGAGGCGTTGGCGACGGCTGGGCGACTCTTGGGCAATATCTCGATCGCTATCAATGCCGCGGCCAGCATTGTTCTGCTCGCAGGTTTGCTCGTATTGTTCGGCGCGTTTGCCAGCATGGCGCGAGAACGGCGTCATGAAGCGGCCCTGTTAAAGACCTTTGGTGCCAGCCGAGCGCAAGTGTTTGGCCTTTATGCTGCTGAGTTTGGCCTCTCCGGTGCGGTCGCGGGTCTGATCGGCGTGATGATCGGTACCGGCGCAGCGTGGCCGGTAGTCACCCAGCAATTTGAAGCGGAGTGGACGACCCCTTGGACTGAGCTTGGCGCGATATTGGTCATTTCGGTTCTGGTCTCAGCCGCTGGCGGTTTGATCGTCGGCAGCCGCACCCTCGCGCACCCACCCATGCGGGTCTTACGGTCAATTTAAAGTCACCCGATTGGCCCGTTTGGGCAGATCTGGTCGCCGACCGACTACAATTGAAACTTCTATGGACAAAGCACTCGGACTTCGGCCCTAATCGGGAATAAGCTGGCATCATTCGACGTCAAAAGAGAGAAGTTTCATGCGATTTTCCTTCCTGCTCACCGCCGTCGCGCTTTACCTGGCCGCATGCTCTACGCCGCCGGTTCAACAGGGTTCGGAGGGGCTTAGTCCGGATACGGGCGTTGCAAGCGTCGACGCCAAACCGTCCGTTGAGATTCTATGGGACACCTATGGCGTGCCGCACATTTATGGCGCAGACGCGCCGTCGACTTTTTTTGGCTATGGCTGGGCACAAACACACAGTCACGGCGATTTGCTGCTCCGGTTGTATGGCGAGGCGCGTGCCAAAGGCGCTGAGTATTGGGGCAGCGCGTATGAAGAGACGACCAAATGGTTGATCGCCAATTCCGTGCCGCAACGCGCGCAGGTTTGGTATGATCAGCAAGATCCCGAATTTCGCGCAAACCTCGATGCCTTTGCGGCGGGCATCAACGCTTATGTCGCTGAAAACCCCGAGGCGATTGCCGATGAGGTTGAGGTGGTCTTGCCGATTACCGGTGTCGATGTTATCGCGCACGCGCATCGCTTAATGAACTTTATCTATGTCGCTTCGCCGACCCGGACGCTTGGGCCATCGGCGCCGCCTCCACCGGCCGGATCCAATGCCTGGGCCATCGCGCCAGCCAAATCAGAGAGCGGCAACACATTAATGCTCGCCAACCCGCATCTGCCTTGGGCGAGTGGTTTCTTCACCTATTACGAAGCCCATATGGTCGGCCCCGATTTTGAGATGTATGGCGCGACGCAGGTTGGGCTGCCGGTGATCCGATTTGCCTTCAATCAGCGCATGGGCATTGCCAACACGGTCAACCGCATCCTTGGCTCCACCGCCTACTATTTGACGCTGCAAGATGATGGCTATGTGTTTGATGGCGAGGTGCTGGCCTTCGAGACCGAAGACGTCCCGTATAAGGTGCGCCAGGATGACGGCACGCTTGCCGAAAAGACCATGACCTTGCGGGCCAGCGTGCACGGCCCGGTGTTTGAGCGCGCGGATGGGGAGACGATTGCTTTACGTGTCGCGGGGCTCGATCGCCCGGGCATGTTGCAGCAATATTTCGATATGCTGCGCGCGCAGTCGCACGCGGAATTCGTTGACGTCATGGCGCGGTTGCAAGTACCGACCTTCAATATTGTCTATGCGGATAAGGACGGACATATTCAGTATACGCACAATGGTATTCTCCCGAAACGCAGTTCCGGCGACCTGGCATTTTGGAGCGGCTTGGTACCTGGGGATACGTCGGACTATCTGTGGACCGAAATTCATCCTTTGGAGGACTTGCCCATCGTTGTCGATCCTGACAGCGGGTTTGTCCAAAATGCCAATGATCCACCTTGGCTCGCGACCTATCCGGTCGCTTACGCACCGAGCGACTTTCCACCTTATATGGCGATTGAAGGCCCCCTGAGCTTGCGGGCGCAAAACTCGGTTTCCATGCTACTGGAAGAAGACAAAATCAGCTTCGAAGAGATGGTTGAAATGAAACTCTCGGCTGAAGCGACGGCGCTGGAACGGCTGTTGCCAGACTTAATCGAGGCTGCGGCCGGCGAGCCCGATCCGGAAGTGCAGGCAGCGATCAACCTGCTCAGCGCCTGGGATGGCGTGTTTGATGCCGATGCCGACGCGGCGCTGTTATTTGAAGAGTTTATGACGCCGTTTGCGACAGTGCCTTTTGCGTTCCCCTATTCAGAGCAAGCCAAGTATGATGTGCCATGGTCCTTCGATGCGCCGCTTACGACCCCCTCGGGGATCAAAGATAAGTCCGCGGCACTGGGTATGTTAAAAACCGCCATCACCACGACGAAAGAAAAGTATGGCGCGATAGATCGACCCTATGGCGACGTGTCTCGCTTTGTTATTGGCGACAAAAATCTCGCCGGACTTGGCAGCTTTGGCAATCTCGGCGCGTTCAATGTCATCACTTGGACAGATATCAATGATGACGGCATACGCACCCCGCGCCACGGCGAGACATGGATCTCAATGGTCGAATTCTCCGATCCGATAAAAGCGGTCGGCCTCATGACCTATGGCAATTCACGCCAAGACGGAACGCCTCACTATAGTGACCAATTGCACATGCTGGCCGAAGGCAGGTTCCGCACGCTATGGCTGACCCGGGAAGAGGTAGAGGCGAACACAGCGCGGCGGGTCGAACTCGAGCCCTAGCATACTGGGCGCGCTCTGCACCGATCATCGCTCCAATTCGACGCATCCGTATCAGCGGTTTACTTTTTGCACTTGCAAATCATTCGCATGTGTGTAGGGGTTGTTCCAGCGATACAGGGAGCACCACATGCTTGGGACGCACGCGGACACCGTCGCCTGGTTGGAGCGACAGCTGACAGAGCTCGAAGCCTGGCGCAGAGATTTAATTGGCGAAGGCGCTTGCGAGCCGTGTCGATTGGAGCAGATCGATCTTCACCGTGACTGGTTGGAAGATCAGATTGAGCATTTGACCTCGCCGCGGCTGCGCCAAGCCATATGACCGATTTGGGCTGTAACATGTTTGGCGTTCTTGTTTTCCGGCGCCAACCTCTCGGCAGCATTATTCCTCCCAGACCTTGAGCAACATGTTGCAGCCCAATCCCAAAAACACAGGATCGCAAGAATGAACTCTAGTCTCGTGCCGAACAAGACGCTTGTTGATCTCGGACCTGGCGCTCAGATCGCAACCTTCGGATTTCGAGCCTGCGCCTTTGGACAAACGCGCTGTTGTTGTTTGCTCAACGTGTTCAAAGAGGTGTTTGGCGACGAGACCGGGGGGCGCGTGCTGGGATGTTTAATGCGCCTTGCGGAGTGCCTTGGGACCAGCGGACAGAGACAGCTGGAGCTAACCCTCCCCAATGCAACGCGGTTCACCCATGATGAGGCGTCGCTGCTGAGCGCGCTGTCATCCATGCAGCACGGCGCCTATGCGCAGGCCCGCGCGCACCTGACTTGGCTCTTAGCGCGCCCCCCTCACGGCGACGAAGTCCATATCGTTTCAGATCTTGCCCGCTTTTTTTCAGCGCGGGATATGCTTATCGAAAGCCCTGAATACCAGGACTTGCCGGCCCTTTCTGGGGTGAGCGAAAGCCCTCACTTGCGGCTGGTGCAGAATGCCTAGCGTTCATGCATTGATCGAACCAAAAACCGAGCGTGAAGCGCAGTTTCCGGACTCAGCTTATCTGTTAATGACGTTTAAAGTCGTACGGCGTACGCGTTTGTCCCCGTCCTTTATTCGCATCACTTTCGCTTGCCAGGATGGTTTCGCGTTTACCAGTTGGGGACCTGACCAGCGGGTCAAACTGTACTTGCCTGAACCCGGATCTACGGCGCCGTTGCTCCCCGCAACGAATTGGAACGCGGCTTGGCAAGCCCTTGAAGCGGCTCAGCGTCCGGCCCGGCGCTCTTATACAGTGCGGTATGTGCGCCCCGAAATGGGCGAACTGGAGGTGGATTTCGTCGATCATGGTGTGGATGGTCCGGCCTCGGCCTGGGCGTTTCAGGCCCGGCCGGAGGATATCTTGCAAATTGCCATCCCGAACGGGGCGTTCGAAGGACGACCGATCGGCTATGAATGGCGGCCGCCAGAGACTGTCTCGCGCTTGCTGATCATGGGCGACGAAACCGCGCTGCCAGCGATCTCGAACATTATGCGGGACCTGCCGCAAACCGTGACCTCGGTGGATTGTTTCGTGGAAGTGCCGCGTGCGGGTGATGATGCCGCCGCCGGAGAGGTTGCCAATCAAATCACATGGTTGACCCGAGATGGCGGCGCACCCGGTTCAAAACTCAAACAAGCGCTTGGCTATTCGCAATTGCCAGAGCTCAGCCGGCTGAAACACTTGCACGGTTTGGAAAAATCGGTGGCATCTCATGAGCGCATGTGGGACCCGGCAGCAGAGACAAGCGGGCCATTTTACGCTTGGGTCGCGGCTGAAGGGAGTGCCGTGAAATATATCCGTCACGTTCTCATGAAAGACTGCGGCCTCCCCAAGAGCGCTGTCTCGACAATGGGGTATTGGTATTTGGGGCGCCCGTTTCACTAAACCACGCCGAACAGCGATTGGAGGACAGCATGGCTGCAGACACACAAACTCTTGAGCCGATAAAAGACCGCCTGAAGCACTTTGATGGTTTTTTGGAACGCCTGGCCAAAGAGTACCGCATGTCCACGCTCGACCTCGTTCGACACTTGCCCGAAGAACATGTCAAAATCGTAGCGGGCGACCAAATGCCAGACCTGCTGGCGGATGTTGGGAATTGGGGCGCGATCCTGTTCATTACCGAAGGCAATGCCACCATCACGGGCATGTCGGTGGAGATGCCTCAGGTTTTTCTCAAAGACGGCTACTATCATTTCTTTGGACAGGGTGGATTTGGCGGTCATATCGAAGAGCATGCCTGCCAGCATATCGCTTTTATCGAGCGTCATTTTCAAAATCGAAATTCGCGCTCAATCCATTTCTATGACGGCGCCGGCGAGCCCATGTTTAAAATCTTTGTCGCGCGTGAATTGAGCGGGGATATGAAGACTGAGCAAGTCGAACGTTGGGCCGCTCTAAGAGATAGGCTTTAACCTTCTACGCCCATACCCGTGACGATATGAACGTGCGCCTGCATGCGGACATGACCCTCCTCGACGGATTGTGAGAATAAGGCGGCAAGATCAGTACGTGCAGCATTGGCTGCGATATGGTCGCTTTGATCCAGCTGTTGTCCGATCGAAAATGCCGAGAGTGAAAAGTCGACGGCCGCATCGGTATCCATGCCCCCGCCCAGCCAGAGTGGCGCGCGCCAACTCGATGCGCTGAGGTCAGTAAACCCCGCGTCTCGAAGCAGCGCCAAAAACGCATCCACATTTTGATAACGAAAAGGACCAGGCGCGCCAGGCGCCGGCGTTGGCAATACAATATGGTCGCTCAGCACGGTGCGAATGCTCGACATCCAGGGATTGTCGGCTGGCGGTCCCCAAACGGCAAAGGCGAACCGGCCATCCGGTTTCAACCATTTCGCCAGGTTGGCGAATGCCGCGGCGTCGTCTGGAAAAAACATGATCCCAAAGCGCGAGGTTAGCCGATCAAAGGGTGCGGTTTCGGCAAGCGGTTGGGCCGCGTCTGCAACATGAAAGTGGATCGGCACTGGGCCATAGATGTCCTTCGATTTTGCCGCCCCAATCAAGGCGGGCGAGATATCGAACCCTTCGACCGCGCTGCCTGGATAGGCGCTACGTGCGATCGCGATACTGGTTTCACCGCCGCCGCAGCCAATATCTGCGATCCGATAGGGGCGATCTAAATCGAGGGCTTCGACCAGGGGCATGTCGACGGGCGCCAGCATGGCTTCAAGCGGGTCGATATGATCGCGCCAAGCTTCGCCGCGTTCAGTAGACCAATCTGAGGCTGAAATTGACGGGGTCATATTAGGTTCCGCGCTCAATTTGATAGACAAGCTTACCGCGGATGTCGTCGCGCGCGACCGGACCGATGCTTTCGCGCGAGACCGAATATGCATTTGCGCCCTCCAGCCATAGCTGCTCTGCGGTGACATCAATCGCGCGTTTTACAATGCGGCCAAAGCGTGGATGATCAACCAAAACCACATCGCCATCCCTATAAGACGCTTGCCGTTTAAACAGCGCAAATGCGCCCGGGCTTAATACCGGGCGCATGCTTTCTCCGTTGACGCGGATGAGCGTCCAACCAAACATTCAGTCGGCCAGCACCGGGTAAACGAGCTTGAGCTGTGGTGGATACGGACACGTTTTGCGGACCGTTTCGACCGATTTCGTTTTCCAGAACAGTTCGGCAAACTCATTCACGAGTTCGACCAAAGCCAGGCCATCTTCGCGGTGGACGTCTTGCTTACAGGCGCTCGCTTTCTGCATGATCGAATGCACGAGCCCGTGAACATTTGGGTGCGCTTCCAGCAAAGGCGCTTTGAAATAGTCGCCCCAAATGACGCGGATTTCTTGTTTGACCTTTTCCGCTTCTTCCTCTTTGCGCAGTGTGCAGCGGGCGCGCAGATTGGCGAGAGCAACCGGATCATCGCTCGCCCCGTCATGGGCGATGTCCATCAGGCGCACAACGGAAACCGCGGCAATCAAGGCGGGGCCTGGGTCATAGATTCCGCAAGGAATGTCACAGTGCGCAGACGCGTGGCGGATGAGACCTTTGCGGTCGAGATAATTAAGAATGTTGTAAATCATAGTGTGTTCTCCGTGTCGGTCCTTTTCAGTGTGCCGACTTTTTCCAATAGGCGAGGGCGGCCGACTTTGCTTCGTCGATCATTGATTGTGTCTCGCCTTGATTCTGCGGGATATGCGTCAACAGGCGCGGCAAGTGTTCAGCACACCCGCGCTTCAAGACATCCGGCGCTCTCGCGCTGGTCATCGCTTCGGTGAAGATGCGAATGGCCGCCAATATCTGATCCTCTGCTTGCGTCTGGTTGCCCTTTGCGCGCCGCTGCTGGGCGGCATTGGTCGCCGAGACAATCAGCATAGGCGGGGCATGCGGTTGCGCCAAGGCGTATCCGTTCCACGCTTCCGCGAAGATTATCCGGGCCTCTTGATAGGCTTGGTCATAGCCGGCCCCAGCCGCCTCAAGATCTCCGGCATTGAGATCCGCATTGGCTTGCACCGTGAGGCGCTTCCAGCGGGCATCAAACGCTGGCTGTGAGGGATGGGGTGAGACTCCAGACTGCAGGCGATTCATTACGATTTGTCTCTCAAATAGGCGAGATATTTTAATGTTGCCCAAGTTCCGAACGCGGCTGCAGCCAATCCAACAAGCGCCATCGCCCAAAACGGCAGATCATGCGTATGTGGGATCGGGTGATCGTGTGCAAATGCCGGCGCCGTAAAGGCCCCCGCAGAAATCGCGGACAGAATTATCGGCTTCATTTTTATCTCCTTTATAATGTTGCCGTGACCCTAGGACCAAAAAAACAAGGGTGCAACTGATAATCATTCGCATTGACACCCATGGTCAGTAAGGATAGATCCCCAAGCGGTTAAACGAGGGAATTTCGAATGCTGCGGTCATCTACGGCGATTTTACTCGCCTGTGCACTCATGCCTATGGCTTGGGGACAAGCGGGAACCACGACAGAGGAAGAAGAGGAGGCGCGCCAAGAGACCGTGATTGTGACCGGTCGTGCACAGGCACTTTATCGTGTGGGCGAGAGCCGCACAGGTAAGCTGCCAACAGACCCTCTCAACTCGACGCAGATCATCACCACCATCAATGCCGATCTTATTCGCGACCAAGGCGCGCGCGACGCGCAGGATATTTATCGCAACATCGCCGGCGTCAGTCTGTTCAGCTATGCTGGTGTGACCGCACGGGGTTTCCGACAGGAAGAAATCTTCTTCGATGGTCTACGCGGGGATCCGTATGTCGGGTTCAGCGTGCCGCAGCTGTTCAATGTTGAGCGCGTCGATTTTCTGAAAGGCCCGGCAGGTATGCTTTATGGACAAGGCGCGCCAGGCGGGCTGTTCAACTATGTGACGAAGAAGCCCGACCAAGAGTTCTCAGCCAACCTGCGCGGCATTGTCGGCACAGAGGAGCGGATTGGTGTCTCTGGCGAAATCACCGGCGCGCTGCCGATGGACGGGACGGCGGGCCGGGCAGGCATCTTTTATGAAGATCGTGAAACGCCGCGCTTCAACACCGCGAGCAGTACGCGAATCTATGATGCTGGCATTTCGTTCGAATTGCCGTTCGCAGACCTGATTTTGCAGGCGACGCGTTATGAGCAGGATTTGGATGGCAACCGTCTGCGCGGCGTGCCGGTCAATGATAATGGCAATTTCCTCACCGACCGGCGCTGGAACCATAATGAGGTTAGCGACTTTCTCGACCTTGAGTCGACCAACCTACAGGCCATTCTGCAAGGCGATATCGGGACCGAACTGACCTGGGATGCGACCGTCCGCTACACGGATGCGAGCCAAGAGCAAGAGTATCATGAACCGCGGCTGCTGGTGGACAGTGATGGCGACGGTGCGATTGACCTTGTGGGGCGCGAATTCCGCGATCAGCTCCGCGAAGAGGAGCAAGTCACGTTTGGCGCAAACCTCACCTGGTCGCGCGATTTTGGCTTGGTCGATAACCGGCTGCTGGTCGGTGTCGAGTATTTCGAAGAAGACTTTACGGGGATCTTTTTCACGACCCGTTTGTCGCAAGACTTTATCACCCGGTTCCTGACCGGCACGTCGCTGCCGACCGATATTATCCCGCTCTTCTTAGACGGGTCGAATTATGGTGCGACCCAGCCGCTAAATTATGACCGGGGCGCACCGCGGGATGCTTCCTCAAGCGTCGACTCGACCGGTATCTATCTCTTGAATGAGGCGACGATCGGACAGTTTACCCTCATCGGCGGGGTGCGGCACGACGATAATAGCAATGACGAGGACACCAATACCTCGTTCCGTGTCGGCGGTATTTATAAGCCGCAGGACAATATCTCCCTGTTTGCGCAATACGCGGATTCCTACACGCCGCAGGGCTCGCCGAACCAACAGGTGCTCGAGTCAGGTGGGCCATTTGAGCCGGTCACGGGCACAATTGCGGAAGGCGGGATCAAAGCGGAGCTGTTTGACGGCCGCGTACAAGGCTCAATTTCGGTCTATCAGATTGTTCGAGACAACATCATTCAAGATACGGGCAATGCGATAGATCCTGTCAATGATCCCTTCGGGCTGACTCTGCTGGCGCCGGTCGGCGAGGTGACCAGTGACGGCTTAGAGATCGAATTCTTCGCCGACCTCACCCCGAACTGGGTGCTGACAGCTGCTTATGCCTATAATGATACGCGCATCACCGAAGTGCTCAACACAGGCGGCAATCGCGGGTTCACCAATTCTGTCGGTGACCGGTTTGCCAATGCGCCGGAGAATACGTTTGGATTCTGGACCCGCTACCAAGTTCCGGCGATCAATACAGCCTTCGCATTTGGCGGCGATCATGTTGGCGAACGCCTCAGTCTCTCGGGCCAGACGGTCAAAGCCTATACGACCTTTGATGCATCCGTGATTTGGGAAACGGATGAGTATAATGTGCTGCTGCGCGTCGATAATCTCTTAGACGAAGAATACGCCGAATCCGGATTCCTGTCGCGGACTGGACATTTCCCGGGTGATCCTCGATCCTTATTCGTCGAAGTTTCGAGGACGTGGTAATTCCAAATGAAAGGCAATCATAGACGATGCCCAGCATAGTCCCGGCGCGGACATTTAAACCTTCCGCATGCCACCATGGCGTGCGGATTGGAGCGCCCGATCGCGGCTCAATCCAGGCCGCGATATTCCACAGCACATGAATGACCCAAAGGTTCGCGCTGGCTTCAAATCGATGATGAGTCAGTTCGAACCCGCCATCAAAAACCTTGAGCGGATCTGCGCGCAAACCTAATGTCTGGTATGGTGAAGACCGAGACGCACACGATGACTAAGATTATCAGACGCAGCCATGGCTTTCAGCTCGACCATATCGGTTTGGGTGTCTCGGACACCGAAGCTGGCGTGAAATGGGTCGAAGCGAAGACGGGCGCCCAAGTGGACTTGTACGACCCAGAGCCAGGTCAATGGTACTGGAGCGGCAGTCTCGCGATTGGCGAGAGCTCCTTCCTCGAAATCATTGGACCTAATCCGGCCTTTAAGACGTTTCAGCCTTTCGCGGCACTCTTAAAAACACTTTCGGTGCCGCGGCTTTTATTCTGGTACATCGCGGTCGAGGATTTTGCCGGTTTTCAAGCCCTGGTGCGACAGCAAAAAGCCAAGCTTGAACGCGTCGAAGCCATTAATATCGATGGCGGCGAGACGGCGCAAGCGAGCTACTGGCGCGGCTATATCGGCCCAGGGTTTATGTCGGAACGCCCAAATGTCATCGAATGGATCAAGCGTCCGGCCCGCGAGTCAGACGCCGCGCCGGTCTGTCAGCTGACCGACTTCCGCTTGGCAAACCCGCAGGCCGATGCGATCAATGCCGTCTTTCGAAAGCTTGGAATAGACGCCGAGTTAACCAACGGCCCGTCCTCCATCGGCGTCACGATCGACACCCCCAATGGCCTATGGACGATTGAGAATGAGGGCATCAACTGGACCATGCCCGGCATGCTCTTCGAGCTGTTGAGCCTATGGTGGCAGAACCGCAAATTGACCTAAGTCTGGGCCGTTGCGTCAGATCGCCGACGCAACGGCCTGACTTAAGCAAACTTGTCACACAAAAACGGTTGATTAGCCCTGTCCTTGACGTCCTTTTGTGATATGTCTTTTTGAGAATTGGTCTCATTCTCACGACCTGACGGCAAAGAACGGAATTGACAATGACTTTTATTCAGAAAATCGCGGCGCTCAGCGTTGCCGCTCTGTCGATAACCCCCTTCGCGCTCTCGCAGGACCGGATTGTGTCGGTCGGCGGCGACGTGACGGAGGTGATTTACGAGCTCGGTTTGGGCGATAAAGTCGTCGCGGTGGACACAACCAGCCTCTTCCCACTGCAAGCGCTGACGCTGCCAAAAGTCGGGTATGTCCGGCAGCTCTCGGCTGAGGGCGTGCTCTCCGTCGAACCGGATTTGATCATCATTAGCGGCGCCGCAGGGCCAATGGGCGCGGTCGATCAGCTGCGCGCGTCAGGGGTCGAAATGGTCGAAATGGATACCGCCTACTCGATTGAAGCAACCTATGAAAAAACACGCACCATTGCGACCGCACTTGGGGTTGAGGAGGACGGCGAAGAGCTCGTTGCAAAGGTCGAGGCCCGTTGGGCGGCGGCCTCTGCGAAAATCGAGGCGCTCGACTTTGAGCCAACGGTTCTGTTCTTCACCTCCGTGGGCGATGGGGCCGCTCAAGCGGCCGGCGTCGATACTGCGGCTCATGGCGTGATTGAAATGATTGGCGGGATCAACCTCTTTGACGGCTATTCCGGATATAAGCCGCTCTCCTTGGAGGCTGCCGTTGCCGCCGATCCAGATATCATCCTCGTCATGGCCCATAATGCGGTGGAGTTGGGCGGCAAACAGAAGATTATCGATCACCCGGCCTTGTCGCTGACAACGGCGGCACAGACCGGCAATGTGTTTCTGGTCGATGCTGCCCGCGTGATGCAGTTTGGGCCGCGCACGCCCGATGCGGCAGCTGATCTGGCCATCGAGATCAAAGAAAACATGGCTGCAAATGGAAGCTAGTTCGCTAGCCCCCTCCACAACTTCCAGCTCAGACCTTAACACCAATCGCGAACGGGTTGGTGTTTTGGTTTTGATCGCCGCCGCCGTCTTGGCGGTGCTGGGCATGGCGATTGGCGTTTTGGTCGGACCTCTTAAAATCACGCTCGGTGAGTTTATGTCTGTGGCCTTAAGCTGGATCGGGGTCGGCGATGGCGAAGACGTGTCGCGGGTGAAAACCGGCGTCATTGAAAATATCCGCGCCCCGCGCTCCTTGCTGGGCGCGCTCGTTGGCGCAACACTCGGCGTTGCTGGCGCCGCAATGCAAGGCTTTTTCCGCAACCCGCTGGCCGATCCCGGGCTGATTGGCGTGTCATCCGGCGGCGCCCTGGCAGCGATTGCCGTGATTGTGCTGGGCGGGACGCTTTTAGCGCCAATCCTGGCATTCTTAGGCGCGTTTGGTCTGCCGATTTTTGCCTTTCTCGGCTCCCTTGCCACGGTCGCGATCATTTATCGTGTCTCCGTATTTGATGGCCGCGTGGTGGTCGCGACCATGCTGCTGGCGGGTGTTGCGGCGAATGCTGTGGCGGCCTCGGGGATTGGCTATTTCACCTTTCTTGCCGATGACGCACAATTGCGAGACTTGACGTTCTGGACCCTCGGATCCCTCGGCGGGGCGGTATGGGACCGGGTATTGCCCGCTGCATTGTTCATGCTGATTTCGATTGCCGGGTTGATGACGCTGGCGCGCCCGCTCAACTGTCTGCTGCTCGGCGAGGCAGACGCGGAGACCCTCGGCATAAACGTTGAAGCGACCAAGCGCAAAGCCGCCTTCCTAACCGCGCTTGGCGTTGGCGCAGCCACAGCTGTGTGCGGGGTGATTAACTTTGTCGGCCTGGTCGTCCCGCATCTTGTGAGGTTGATTACCGGCCCCGACCATCGTTTTGTCCTGCCTGGGTCGGCGCTGCTTGGCGCCGCTTTGGTTCTGTTTTCGGATCTGATTGCACGTCTCTCGGTGGCGCCAGCGGAGCTGCCTTTGGGGGTCGTGACTGCGGCGATCGGCGCACCTTTCTTCTTCTGGTTGCTGCTCAGAGACAAACAGGTTAGCGGGCTCGGGTAATGGTGGCGCGGCTTGAAAATGCTAGCGTCATTCGCGGCGGTCGGGCAATCCTAGCTGACGCAACGGGCGATTGCCGACCAGCTTGTTTTACCGCGTTTTGTGGCCCGAATGGGGCCGGTAAAACCACCGCTCTGTCGGTTTTAACGGGGGCCCTTAAACCGGATCGTGGCCATGCCGAGCTGGAGGGGCGGGATATTCGCAGCATTGATCGGGGCGTTTTGGCACGCCAGCGGGCTGTGGTGTCGCAAGCGAGCGCTCTGACCTTTCCCTTCCAGTCTTACGAAGTTGTCTCAATGGGGCGCGCGCCGCACCTCGGGCTAACGACCCGGCAAGTTGACTTGGAGATCGTCAACGAAGCTTTGCGCCTGATGGATGTGACCCATTTGGCCGAACGCAACTATCTCACGCTGTCCGGCGGGGAGCGTAAGCGCGTCGATATTGCGCGCGCTTTGGCGCAAGTCTGGGATGTGCCAGACGATGGCGGGACGCGATGGCTGTTCCTCGATGAGCCGACCGCGGCGCTCGATTTGAAGTACCAGATCTCCCTGATGCGGCAGCTGCGCGAGTTAAAAGCGCAGGGGTGGGGGATCATCGCGGTGCTGCACGATCTGCACCTGGTCAAAGAGTATGCAGACGATGTCTGGTTGTTTAAGAACGGCGCAGTCGAAGCGATGGGTGCAGCGCAATCGCTTTTAACCCCGCAGCGCATCCAAACCGTGTTTGAGCTCGACGCGCCATACGCCCTGCCTTAGGCGACGAGCCGGCCTTTCAACGCGTCAAAGCGCTCGACCTGATGGGGCAGTAGCTCCCGCGCTTCATCGCGGCGCACGAAGACTTTCAAAATGCTCTCGCCGGCCGCGTCAAAAAGCTGCAAGGACTTCGATAGACGTTCCCCCCGCATGCGTTCGATAAACACGATGTGTTTGCAAGCGTCTTGGCGCAGGTGCCCGCCAAATGGATGGCCGCCAGCAAAATTATAGTGCCCGCGTGCGACGGTGGCCGACGGCATATGTGAGACGATCTCAGCCACGATCGACCCTGTTTGCACGATTATGAAAAGCTCGCCCCAGTGCGTGAGATCCTCCAACACCTCCGGCAAGCGTTCAGATCCGAGAATGGTGCGGGTGGGCTCGGGGAGCAATTCTACCACGTCGAGAGTCGACAACCCATTGTCACGCGCAATCCATTCTAGAAAGCCATTCTGGTTCTGCGCGAATTGCGCGCGAAGCCGATCCTTGATGGTGAGGCTCATGCGTCGGCTGTGGCGATCTGCTCCATAACCGGCTCAAACCCTTCGAATTCTGGGTGACCGAGATAGACGCCATTATTATTGCCGGCATTTTTGTGTGCCGCCCGGAACGCCTCGGACTTTGTCCAGTTCAAGAACGCGTCGTGTGATGCCCAAATCGTGTGCGACGCATAGAGGGTGTGATCCTCGCGCTCCGGGCCTTTGAGCAGTCGAAACTCTCGGAAACCCGGGACGGTATCGAGATGCGTTTCTCGGGTTTTCCAAATCGTTTCGAATGCGTCTTCTTGGCCGTGTGCAATCTTGAAACGGTTCATCGCGATAAACATGGATCATTCCTTTGATGTTAGAAAATAGGTGCAGCCACGGTCTTTTAACACGCCAGACGGGGTTGAAAATGGGGATTTGACGGAAATCGTTCGCGCGTAGGCGCTGTCATAGGGAGCTGTCAAACCCCTCAACATCCGAGGGGGCAACGCGGTTCGTTATTTGCTCTATCTGCCAATGCCGCGCGCCGATGACCGGTCGACCTAATCGAGCGCATCTTTTGCATCTAACTCAGCGCGAGCAGCGTGGCATTGCCACCAGCCGCGGTCGTGTTGACCGTCAGCGTTCGCTCGTGAAAGAAGCGCGCAATCGGGTCGCTGGCGCTCAGCAAGGGCAAAATCGGCCCCGATCGCCGACACGTCGCTTTGGCAACGGCTGCGCGCGTATCGCCGTCGGCTGCGACGCCGTCGATCGGCAAATCTATGAGCGACAGACCCGTCTCGTAAGAGACGAACTGAACGAGTTTGGCGAGCGGCACCGGAAGCGATTTTAACCCGGCTTGCAGATCGGCGAGCGCACCCGGCCAATCGCTGGCATAAATGACACTTGAGCCCGCCATTAGGGCCTTCAAAACAGCCACGGTATCGAGCGTCGATGGCTGTCCGCCAAAGCAAAGACATACCCCTTTTGGGCACAAATGCAGCGTGTTCTCTTCGCCCGTTGGTCCCGGCAGAGGTTGCAGGTCTTCGATGGCGTTCAGCGCAAAACCCTCGTCGGGACCAAATCGGACCTGATCCATAAGCGGATGCAAAATCGATTTGCGCTGCGCCCATGATTTTGCCGCCCAGACGGCGCTGCTCTGTTTGGCGATGCGCAGAATATCCGTTGCGTCCACGCTTTGCGCACGTCGTGATAAACGCTCGCCGATCTCGGGCGTTTCCTCGCTGGCAGGCACTCTTGCAGCCTGAGTGAACCCATAAAGATAATTCGGACCACCGGCTTTCGGTCCAGTGCCTGATAGACCTTCGCCGCCAAAGGGCTGCACGCCGACCACCGCGCCGATTTGGTTGCGATTAACATAGAGATTGCCAACGCGCGCCCGCTGAGACGCTTCTGCGACACGCTCATCGAGACGCGTGTGTAGCCCCATTGTCAAACCAAATCCAAGCGCATTTACGGCATCAATCAATGGGTTGAACTCGGTCGATTTGAACCGCACGAAATGAAGGATGGGCCCGAACACTTCCTGCTGTACATCCGCGACGGACGCCATTTCAAGGACCGTTGGCGCAACGAAAAAGCCGTGCGCTGTGTGGTCAGAGCTGCGCGCTTGAAACATGTTGCGAGCCCGCGGTCGGCAGGTATCGATATAAGACTCAATCCGATCTCGCGCGGGCCGATCAATCACCGGGCCGACATCGGTTGAGAGACGCGCTGGATCGCCAAGCGTCAGCGTTTCCATGGCGCCCGTCAGCATCTGCCAAAAATCGTCAGCGATCTCGTCTTGGACACAGACAATCCGGCAGGCTGAGCAACGCTGCCCGGCACTTTGAAAGGCTGAGTCGATAACGTCTTGGACCGCTTGCTCGAGCAATGCGGTGGAATCGACGATCATCACATTGATCCCGCCTGTCTCGGCGATGAAAGGGGTGTCGCCCCGTCCCGTA
This sequence comes from Pseudomonadota bacterium, assembly GCA_038531165.1. Taxonomy (GTDB): domain Bacteria; phylum Pseudomonadota; class Alphaproteobacteria; order Caulobacterales; family Hyphomonadaceae; genus Henriciella. The sequence goes on along the minus strand of JBCBBZ010000004.1, from coordinate 50,742 downwards.
TCGGCGAGCGTTTTGGCAATGGCTTTGGCGGTTTTGGTGGATCCGGTGAAGCAGATACCGCGCACTTGATCGTGCCGCGTGATGGCTGTCCCGAGTGCTGCACCGTCTCCGAGCAGGACATGGAGCGCGTCCTTTGGCACGCCCGCGCGGTACAAAAGTTCGACCGCCCGCACGGCAATGATCGGCGTTTGCGGAGCCGGCTTTGCAATCACCGTATTGCCGACACTCAAGGCAGCGACCACCTGGCCGAGGAAAATCGCAAGTGGAAAGTTCCAGGGTGAAATACACCCGACGACGCCAAGCGGCGCCCGTGACGTGAAGTTCGGAGCCTGCGCCTGAAGCGCATAATAGCGACAAAAATCGACCGCTTCTCGGACTTCTGCAACCGCATCCGGAAGCGTCTTTCCCGCTTCTCGTACACACAGCTCCAAGAACTCCGGCATCTCTTGTTCAAGCAGGTCAGCTGCGGTTTGCAGGATGGTGGCGCGCGTGCTCGGCGACTTCGACGCCGCCCAATCTGATTGCCCAGCGCTGGCAATGGCGGCGTCGACCGTATCCGCGTCAACGCCGCCGATGGTGCCGACCTTTGCGCGCTGATCTTGCGGACTGAATGTATCCCTGGGCCAGGTCGCTATGGGCGCACCTGCAATCAAACTGTCGGCACGGTGATCGGTTGAGGTTTGCACGCACCGCTCAGCAGGGTGTGCCGTGGAAGCTTGGCTGAGATCGATCCCGATCGCGGCCCGACGGCCAGGCCCCACCGTATCGCGCGGTGCCGGGATCAAGGGATTGGCCGCCGCTCGATTGGCCAAGACTTTCGATATTGGATCTTCGGCAACCGTCGCCAGGGGCACCTCATCGTCCATCATTTGGTTCACAAAAGATCCGTTTGCCCCGTTTTCTAAGAGTCGGCGCACGAGGTATGGCAGCAGGTCCTTATGGCTGCCGACCGGCGCGTAGATGCGGCTGGGCACCCCATAGGTCTGCGTCAGCCGATCATGCAAGGCGGTGCCCATACCGTGCAACCTTTGGAACTCAAACTTCCGGTGGCTGCCTGCCAGTCGCATAATCGCGAGCGCTGTATGAGCATTATGCGTCGCAAATTGCGGGAACACACGCGCGGACGCCCGCAACAGCTTCTGTGCGCAGAAAAGATAGCTCAGATCGGTGTTTTCCTTGCGTGTGAAGACGGGATAATCTGACAAGCCAAGCACTTGCGCACGCTTGATCTCCATGTCCCAATATGCGCCTTTGACCAGTCGCACCGCTATGTTGCGCCGCTTGGTTTCGGCCAGCGCGCTGATGTGATCAATGACGGCGCCCGCCCGGCGCTGATAGGCTTGCACAACAAGACCCAATCCCGGCCAATCGGCTAGCGCCGGATCGTTCAAAAGCCGCTCAAAGATCACCAGGGATAGCTCAAGCCGGTCGGCCTCTTCAGCATCGATATTCAGCCATAACCCGGCTTTCGCCGCGATGCGCGCAAGCGTCCCCACCCGTTCCATCAAGACCGGCACACAGGCATCGCGGGCCGCATACTCATAGCGGGGGTGTAGCGCCGACAATTTTACCGACAGGCCGGGTTGGGTGTGTGGGCGATCATCAGTGGACGCCTCGTCCGCCAGAAATTCAATCGCATCGACATAGGCGCCGTAATAGCGTTCTGCATCCGCCATTGTATGCGCCGCTTCCCCGAGCATGTCATAGGAGTGGGCGATGCCCTTTGCTTCAGACGTTCGTGCGCGCTTCGCGGCTTCCTGGATGGTCCGCCCAAGCACGAAGTGGTTGCCCATAATCGACATGGCTTGCGACATGGCACCGGCCATGACGCGGTCACCGAGCTTTGCCAGGAGATGAGCCGCTTTGGTGCCTCCGGTGAGGCGGATCCATTGTGCTGTAAAGCGCAGCCCTGTCGTCGCTTGATTGACGATGACCGAGTCGCTCTGACCGCGATGTGCCGCCCAGTCCGCGGCGCCGATCTTATCCCGCACGAGCGTCCGCGCGGTGACAAAATCAGGGGTCCGGATGAGCGCTTCGGCGAGACGCATTAGGATCACACCCTCGTCCGTTGAAAGCCCATATTCCTGTAAGAGATGGTCGACCTGGCTCTGTGCGCCTCGATCCATACGTATCGCTGCGACCACGGTCTCAGCATCGGATTGGATCTCAGCGCGTTCCGTTTCCGAAAGCTCGATCTGTTCCAAGAAGGTCTCGATCAGCGCACCTTCGTTCATGAGGTAGGCTTTCGCAAGCGGGCCCGCAGTTGTTGGTGCCGGTTCGGCAAGATCGGCGAACATCAGGTTCCACTCCTCTGTCGGGTTAGACCGCTCAAGTCTTGTAAACTTGACAGAGTTCAGAAGTTTTTGATTCCGATATTTCGTGATAAAATAGACCAGAATATCCAGTCTGGCATAAAATTAAATACGAATGGACTAGTATATGAGGAATGAGCAGGATCTTGATCATATCGATCGGAAAATTCTCAATGCGCTTCAGAAAGAGGGCAGGCTTTCCTTCATTGAGCTGTCCAACCGCGTAGGATTGAGCAAGACACCATGCCTGAACCGCGTCAAACGTCTAGAGCGAGAGGGGTTTATCCGAGGCTATCGCGCCGAGCTTGATCCGGTCCGCGTGCGGCAATCGCATTTGGTTTACGTCCAAGTGAAGCTCTCGAACACCAAGCAGGCATCGTTAAACGCGTTCAATCTTGCGGTGCAAACCCATCCAGAGATTATGTCCTGCCATATGATGGCTGGCGGGTATGATTATCTGCTGAAGATCCGCACCTCCGACATGGCAGCGTATCGGCGGTTTTTGGGCGAAGTGCTTTCAACGCTGCCGCATGTCGACCAAACCTCGAGCTTTCCGGTCATGGAGCAGGTGAAGGAATCGCATGCCATCCCGGTGTGATCTTAGGGGCCATGAAACGCGCTGCGTGTCCGGAACGCGACCGCGAGGGCGCAGCGACACCGCCTATGCGTCGCCGCATTGTGGCCCCCGAGGAAACCTTGGTCTTCGACGTTTGGCTATGCTGCAAAGTGACTGACATAGATGACCGCGTCACGAATATCGAACACGAAGGAAAACAGAATGACGCCCGTGATCGCGGCGGACCAGACTCGGAACGCTTTGCTATGGTCAGCATTCAAGAACGGTCGTTTCCAAAGCAGTAGGATCAAGGCGGGCGTCCAGAACAAGAGGTGCGCCAAGGCAATCGAGCCGGATAAGAATGGCCACCCAAGCGCATCGATAATGTAAGACATCACCAGAAATGGCATCAAAAACCCGCCAAGCGCCCATCTTGCAATCGGCTGCTTCCAGACGAAAAACAGGCTCGCAGCAAATGTCGCGAGCATGATCCCAATCCAGATTTGGATCCATAATGGCGTGTTCGCCATCGCATCCTGGTCGAAGTATTCCAAGGCGCCGACGCCGGATTCATATCCGTCTGGCGCCTGCGCAACTGCCGTGAAGGTGGTCATCGCGGCGATCCCGATCAGGGATCCGAAAATGGCTAAGGGTTTCATTTTTAGGTCTCAATTCGAGTTGGGTGTTTGGGCTGACCGAGCGCCTATACTGGCGTCGGAAATCCTTGAGTTTGGGGGCTCCCACTGAAGCCTCATTTGGTTGAGGCAGTGGGTGGGGCAGTGGGGTATCAGGCAAAAACGTGCGGCGGCGCCTGGTCGCTGTTCGAAGTGCTAAGCGCCGCCGCGATACGCTTATGCGCCGTGTGGGGTCAGTAACACTTTGCCATCGCGCCCGCTTTGCGCGGCCCGCGTGACCGCATCGGCGATTTCTTCGAGCGGAAAGCGAGAGTCGACTTTGGTGCGGATCTGACCGGCTGCAATTTGCGGCAAGAGCGTCCCAAGCGCCGCTTGCTTATCGGCATCGCTGGCCCGTTCGAACCATTTGGACAGCCAAAACCCGCGTGGGCGGACATCGTTCGCAATCAGGGCGCTCATGTTCAGACTTGGATACTGTCCGGACAGGGTGCCATAAGAGACAATCGACGCGCCATAACCAAGGGTTTCGACCAGGCGCTCAAAGGTGGATCCGGCGACCGCATCAAACGCGAGGCGAATATCGGCGCCATCGGTCGCCGCGCGGACGCGTTCACCAAGATCGTCGCCATCGACCAAAACCACTGTTGCGCCGAGGGCTTTGAGCCCCGGGATCACATCCTCGCGGCGCACAATATTCACAGTGTTGATCCCGCGCTGTTTCGCAAGCTGGATCACCATTTCACCGACCGCGGAGTTTGCGGCACTTTGGATGATCCAATCGCCGGCCTTGAGATCGGCGAAGTCTGTCAGCATGAGATGCGCTGTGAGCGGGTTCACCGCCATCATGGAGAGTTGCTCAACATCGCCAGGAGGAGCCGGAATGAAGGCAGCGGCGGGCGCCACCAGCTCATCTCGCCAGGTGCCGCCAACGCCGACCAACAAAACCGTTTGTCCAACTTGCAAATGGGTGACCCCCTCGCCGAGCTCGACAACTTCGCCAATGCCTTCGCCGCCTGGATTGGCGGGCAAGTCGGGCCCCTCGCCATAATTGCCTGCGATTTGGAGCAAGTTTGCGGGGTGAATGGGCGTTGCCAGGACTTTTACGCGCACCTCGCCTGCCGCTGGGACTGGATCCGGCAATTGCTTGAGCTGCAGGACCGTCGCTGGATCTCCGAGCTGGCTAAATTCGATGACTTTCATTTTCGTCGCCTCCGTCTGTTAAAGCTTGAGGAGGCGTAGATAACCGGACTGATTTAGAGGAAAAATAGTCGTAATCGTGAATCAGTATTGCCATTTATGCATTAATCAGTTTCCTTTGTCGGTCACAAAAGGGTCGCGCCATGGATCGTTTGAAAGCGATTGAATACTTTATCAAAACCGTTGAGCTTGGCGGGTTCACAGCCGCGGCAAAGTCACTCGGTGTGCCGGCATCTTCAGTATCGCGCCGCGTTCAGGATTTAGAGGAGACACTCGGGACCAGCCTTTTGCACCGCACCACCCGGGCCGTGAATCTCACAGAGCTTGGCGCACTCTATCTCGAGCAAGTCCGACCGGCGCTGGAAGCGCTGGCGCATGCTGATGATGTGATTCTAGACCGCCCAACGTCGCCGACCGGGCAATTGCGGATCACCGCCGCGCCGACCTTTGGCACCGTCGCTTTGCTGCCCGCGGTGACAAAACTCAGAGATGCTTATCCCGACCTGATCGTGGATCTGGAGCTGACCGATCACGCATATAATTTGGCCAATAATGAAGTCGACATCGCGATCCGCGCAACTGCGGATTTGCCAGAGCGTGTCATCGCGCGGAAGCTTGTCGATAACAATCACCAACTGGTCGCCTCGCCGGATTACCTGGCGCGTCGCGGTACGCCGAGACATCTCGCCGATTTGTCGCAGCATCAAGCGGTGTTTTATCGGATCCCTGGCCGGATCGTCGATTGGCACGCAAAGACCGCGCATGGATGGCGCGATGTACAGATCCATCGCGGGTTCGTCTCGAACATCAGTGAAGCCCTGTTGAGCGAGGTTCTGGCAGGGCGCGGCTTTGCGCTGTTCCCGAGCTGGGGCATTGAGCCGGAACTGGCCTCGGGGGCACTGATCCCAATCACGCTGAGGGATGCCCGACTGTCACTTTCGCGCAGTGAACAGTCGGGTGTGTATCTCCTCTACAATCAACCCAAATACCGTCTCAACAAAATCAAAACGACGGTCGATTTCTTAGTACGGGAATTGGCGCGATGAACTGCTGGAGCGCGCATCGCTATTTGAGGATCGGGAACTCGAACAGAAACATCCAGGAATAGGCCAAAATCAGTGCTGGTACGGCCGTATACAGCGTCGCTATCACCGATGCACGCGGCGCGACGGAAAATGCCGGGAACAAAGCATCGCCATCATTGGAAATGGCATTTCCAATTTGCGCCGATAGGGGAATGACCCCTTGCAGATACAGACTTGTGGTGATGACTTGCGGGCCGCATCCAGGCAATAACCCGACCAAGACACCCATCAATGGCACAATCCAAGCGGTGGTCGCAAAGGCGGCGCCTAAATCCCAATTGGTCCAATGCATGGTAAGTTCGAAAAGCAAGAATGCGACGATCACCCAAACCGTGACGAAGCAGGTGTCGGTGGTGGTCTTCTCCCAGACTTGCCCCGAGACTTGGGCATCGATGCGGTTGATATAGCTGGCGCTGGTCGACGGATTCACGAACCATAGCGCCAAAGAACAAAGCGCGCCAAGCACGCCGACGGAGCGTTCTAAATTCGAGATCCCAAACAGGGCATCGATGTCGACTTGAAACGCGGCCAGAATACCAAACGGGACGCCCAGTGTGAGCAGGGCGATCCACGGCCAATGTAGCCGCCCAAACTGAAATGGCGGCGGCGATCGGCTGGTCTGTTTCGAAGGATCAACTTTCAAAAACTCGCGGCCATGAACGGCATCGACAATGTACCCGGCCACGGCGCCTGCAATGATGCTGAGTGCCATGATGAGCAGGGCTGTCAAAGGCTCTTTTGCGATGAGGAGGAATGCCGCATCTCCCATGGTTGATGCGAGAACCGCGACAATCGCGCCGAAACTTGTGCGCCCAATACTATACTGTGTCACGACCATGATCGCACCGCCACATCCCGGTAGCGCGCCCAACACAGCCGCGACAGCGATTTGGTGTTTGGCATACTTGTTGAGCAGCGCGCCCGTATCGATTTTGAACACGGTCTCTAACCCATGAAAAATGAATAGGGTCAGCGCCACAAATACTGTGACGGCGATGTACGCTTCGGAGAGTGTCTCGAGGACGAGGGTGCGGGTCGCATCGCCAAAAATTAGCAATAGCGCGGCGAGGCAACACAGCACGATATAGCGACCGATCCGGCTGCGGGCGGTGAGATGCGGCGAGATAGCCGCATACTGCGCGATGCTCGTCGTGTTCAAATCCTCATCTTTCTATGACAGCGCTGCGGAAAGAACGCCCTTGGCCGCCATGGCTCCGCCTTATCCTCATCCTATTGCGTAAATGCACATGATTATCAATTGCAAATTGTGAGCCGATTGGATTAAGTCTCAAAGCTTGTCTTGAGGGTTCGCCCCTGCACGAGGATCGCGAGCGGATCGTGCTAAATATCTCTTTGTCCAACCTTTTGAGCGCGCGGGGTCGCGCATCGAGACCTGATCTGATGACCGATGATTTGTCAAACCATGAGCGCTGTGATCGGGGAATGGCGATCCTGGGACTCTCGCAATATGCCACCCAATGAGCCCACCTGAACTTGCGTGATCTTACAAACCTCCTCATCGCAAGGCCTGTGATAACACGCTGGGCTTATAGAGGGCGTAGGCTTCAAATGCTTCGAGTGATGCTTCCAGACGGTCTAACGCTTCAACCAGCGCCAGTGACGTAGGGTCGGCCGCAAGGTCGCGGCTGATCTTGACCATTTGATCTCGAACCGCCGCGAGCTGCGGGCCTTGGTATCGCGCGTGCAGTCGACCCAAAGCGGCGCGCATGGCATTGATATAGTCAATAGACACAGCTGTCTGCGTCTCGTTGATGTGGTCTGCGCCAGTCCGCAGGCGCTTCATTTCATCCTGCCAGGATGGTTGCCGGGCCTCGTCCGTGTCACAGGCGCGATCATCGAGCGCGCGAATATAGGCTGCGAGATCTAAGATCGTTTCCTGCTCCGGTGCGTTTCCGGCGAACTCCTCGACGATTTGGGCGCGCAAAAAAGTTTCGAGAACGCCCTCAGTTTGCCGATCGACCCGGGTGCGTCCTTCAGCACGGGCAAGGTCAGGAATGTGAACCGGATTGAACACATGATCGGCGCGCAGTTTCGAAAAGAAGCCATTTGAAACGTCCGCTGTGCCAGGGGCATCGGATATGCCAGGGAACACGAAATCAGGGTTCCCGCGTCCATTTCGGTGACACGCAGCACAGCTGAGCTCAGCTTTCGCCGCCTGGCCTCCCAGCAGCAACGGGCTGTTGAACAAGAGCTCCCCGCGCAACACGCTTGGCAGGTCGCCATGGGTCAAACACGTGGCCGGTTCTTGGCTCAGATGAACCACCGGATCGATATCCGCGCCGATCCAGTTAAGAGCGGCGATGTCGATCTCAGATGCGGCGTGAGGTTGCCCGTTCGATTGGCACGCGGCCAGTCCGACCAGCAATGTGAGCGCGACAATCCAATCTTTTATGTCTCGGCGCCTGAGATCCATTTCGACAACTCTTCGGTTTGCGCGCAGCCAAAGGGACACAACGCATTCAACTTATCGAGCTGAGCCTTCGCGCGATCCAAATCGCCAAGCTCGACATAATACTCACCAAGATACTCGTTTGCGCTCAAATGGTCTGGCGCGATCCTGAGGGCGGCTTGGTAATATGCAAAGGCGTTCTCGGTGTTTCCGCGCTTGCGATGGGCAAAGCCGAGATAGGTCAATATATCGGGATGCGGCCCGAGGATGGCGCCAGCCGCGCGCAACTCGGCAATGGCCACATCGTACTCGCCAAGATTGATCAGCCGAAGCGCTTCAGAGTAGAGCACATCGCCATGTTCCAAGCTGACCGCTTGGCGCAGCGGGCTTAGGCTGGAGGTTTCTATCGACCCCGCTTGGTTCTGCGCCGTTTCAATTTCGAGCAGCGCGCTGTCTATGTCGGATGCCTCGGGGCAGATGTCAGCACAATCAGCCGCCGCAGACTGTAGTTTTGAGATCACCTCTTCGGCTTTTTCAGCTTGTCCGGTTTGGAGGTACGTCAGTCCAAGCTTGCCGTGCGCTTGGTACAGTTTTTCATCATAGCGGATCGCTTTGTTGAAAGCGCGCGCCGCTGGTTTGAACTCTTCCTGTCCGTAATGCGCCAGGCCGAGCATGTATTGCGTGCTGGCATCCTTTTTTGCAACTTTTACCACGCGTTTGAAGGCGCGTTCAGCTTTTGAGTACTCGCCCGCCCGCAACAGATCGACGCCTTTTTGATACTCCTCGACAGGGTCATAGCTCGGCGCTGAACTGCTCGGGGCGCTGGTGCTTGACCCACCAGCGATCGCGGTGGTCCCCGTCATTGCAATCGCTGCGGCAGCGATAATAAGCGCTCTTTTCATATTGATCTCTCCGATGTGTCTTCCTTATCACTTATACCAAGGTCGGCATTCGACCAGCGATTTCGCTGACGCCAATTCAAGCGCCTTGAAAGACACAAATTCGCTGCTGTGAGACATGTCAGAACACGGTCCCCTCACTTAAGTGTTCGTGGCAATTTCGGCCGCGCGAGGAATGATCCTTTATTCGGTTTCAATTGCGCCGTAGAGCCATATATCGAGACCAGACTGATGCGCCCGCGCCAGGTCGTCATCGCGATAAACCAAGGATTGCCAGCATGACAAAAGCGTCTGACTTATTCATACAGTGCTTAGAAGAGGAAGGCGTCGAGTATATTTTCGCTGTGCCGGGGGAAGAAAACCTCGACATGTTGGACAGTCTTTCTCGGTCTAACAAGATCAAGCTCATCCTAACCCGGCACGAACAGGGCGCCGGGTTCATGGCGGCGACCTACGGCCGGCATACCGGTAAAGCGGGAGTGTGCATGGCAACATTGGGGCCGGGGGCAACCAATCTTGTCACTGCGGCCGCTTACGCTCAGCTCGGCGGCATGCCGATCTTAATGGTGACCGGGCAGAAGCCTATCAAACATTCCAAACAGGGGCGCTTTCAGATCCTCGATGTCGTCGACATGATGGGACCGTTGACCAAATTCACGCATCAATTGGCGGGCGGCGACAATATACCGAGCCGGGTGCGCGAGGCGATCCGGCTCGCTGAAGAAGAAAAGCCTGGTGCAACGCATATCGAGTTTCCGGAAGATGTTGCGGCTGAGGAAACCAATTCGGTTCCGATCACACCGAGCCTGACACGTCGCCCGGTCGCTGAGGCGAAAGCGATCCGCGCTGCAGTGAAAAAACTGGAAGCGGCAAAATCGCCGATCTTGGTCCTCGGGGGCGGGGCCAATCGCACCATTACCGGCCGCATGCTGACGCAATTTATCGAGAAAACGGGCATTCCCTTTGTCACAACACAGCTCGGCAAAGGGGTGGTGAATGAAGACCGCGACGAGTTTATGGGCTGCGCCGCGCTATCCTCCGGCGACTTCGTGCACCGCGCCATTCAGCAAGCGGATTTGATTGTGAATGTCGGGCACGATGTCATCGAAAAACCGCCTTTCTTCATGGAACAGGGTGGGGCGGAGGTTGTGCACGTTTCCATGAACACTGCGAATGTCGATCCGGTCTATTTTCCGCAGATCGAAGTCATCGGCGATATCGGCAATGCGATTTGGCAAATCAAGCAGGATATTATCGTCTCCCCGGAATGGAATTTCGAGGCGATGTATCGCGCCAAGGCGGCGGACAAAGCCTTTACTGATCGCCTGAAGGAGGATGCTAGGTTTCCAATTTTTCCGCCTTTCTTGGTGCAAACGATCAGAGCCGCTATGCCCGGAGATGGCATTATCGCATTGGACAATGGGATCTATAAGATCTGGTTCGCGCGCGATTATGCGGCCGCCAAACCCAACACAGTTTTGCTGGACAATGCGCTTGCGACCATGGGCGCGGGCCTGCCCTCTGCAATGATGTCCGCCATGCTCTATCCAGAGCGGAAAGTTATGGCGATATGCGGTGATGGCGGCTTCATGATGAACAGTCAGGAAATGGAGACCGCGGTGCGCCTCGGGCTCAATCTGACCGTGCTCATACTGCGCGATGACAGTTACGGGATGATCCGTTGGAAGCAGGCCAATATGGGATTTGCGGATTGGGGCCTGACCTATGCCAACCCGGATTTTGTCAAATATGCTGAAAGTTATGGCGCGATTGGCCATCGTATCGAGAGCTCCGATCACCTGAAAACCACGATCGATCATTGTCTCTCCACAGATGGCGTGCATCTGATCGATTGTCCCGTCGATTATAGCGAGAATGACGAAATCCTGAACACTAAGATCAAGGAGTTAAGCGCTGGTGTTTGAGGAAACCGGACAAACGCATAGCGCACGAGGTGAGGACATATGATCCAACTTGCAGACACCTATCCACTGTATCTGAACAATCAAGCGGTCCAGCCAAACACCGACCTGGCGGTGACGGACAAATACACAAATGAGATCGCCTTCCGCACAGCGCTGGCAACGCCGGACTTGATTGATCAGGCGATTTCGGGCGCGGTCTCTGCAACGCACCCTATGGCGCGTATGCCAAGCTTTGAGCGTCAAGACATCCTTCAACACTGCGTCACACGGTTCAAACAGCGATTTGATGAGCTTGCTTATGCGCTATGCGTTGAGGCGGGAAAGCCGATCAAGGATGCCGAAGGAGAGGTCACGCGTCTGATCGATACGTTTCGGATTGCTGCCGAGGAGGCCGTGCGAAATTACGGCGAGGTCCAGCCGCTGGATATTTCAGAACGCGCCCGAGGCTATCAAGGTATGTGGAAGCGCGTTCCGATCGGACCTTGCAGCTTCATTTCTCCGTTCAACTTTCCTCTGAACCTCGCCGCCCACAAAATTGCCCCCGCTTTAGCCGTTGGGTGCCCGTTTGTGATGAAGCCTGCATCCAAGACTCCTTTAGGCGCTCTCATCATAGGCGAAATCCTCGCCGAGACCAACCTGCCCAAGGGGGCATTTTCGATCCTCCCCGCCACGCGAGATGGCGCTGATTTGTTCACCACAGATGAGCGCCTAAAGCTGTTAAGCTTCACCGGATCGCCAGATGTGGGTTGGGCCTTGAAAGCCAAAGCTGGAAAGAAACCGGTCATCCTCGAACTGGGTGGCAATGCGGCGGTCATCGTCGACCATGATGCCGATTTGGACGATGCACTCGATCGGATTGTGTTTGGCGCGTTTTATCAATCGGGGCAGAGCTGTATCGGCGTGCAGCGAATTATCATTCACGCCGAAATCTATGAGACATTTCGCGATATGCTGGTGTCGCGTACAAAGAGTCTCGTCGCCGGCGATCCCAAAGACCCCAGCACTTTTATTGGGCCAATGATTTCGGTCGGTGAAGCGCAACGTTTAAAAGGCTGGATCGACGATGCCATTCGCAGTGGCGCCGGCTTACTCTGTGGTGGCGGATGCGAGGGCAATATGCTTGAGGCGACGCTTCTGGAAAATGTCGACCGCAGCCAAGCGGCGTATCGCGAAGAGGCCTTCGGGCCGATGGCGATCTTGTCTAAATTCAGCGATTTCAGCGCCGCGTTGGAAGAGGTGAATGATAGCAAGTTTGGCTTACAGGCCGGGATTTTTACGCGGGATTTGTTTAAAACTTTGGAGGCTTGGGACGAGCTCGATGTTGGCGGTATTGTGATCAATGATGTGCCATCCTATCGCGTCGATAATATGCCCTATGGCGGGGTGAAAGACTCCGGGCTCGGCCGCGAGGGCATTCGCTTTGCGATGAAGGATATGACCGAAATTCGAAACCTGGTCATCCGGCAACGCCATTAAGCGGCGCCGCAGCTGCTCGCAAAGTTGGCATACTATCCCTGGCAAAGGCCAAAAACGTCTGCGTAGCGACGGATGCCCGTCCGCTCTGCGTTTCACTATGGTCCACAACAGAACACAGAATCAGCAGAGACCGCCGCCATGACCCATCGCTCCAAAACGTTCTTTCTCTCAGCCGGTAGCGTCTTGATCAGCGCGACCGGCCTGGCGCAAGAGGATTTGCTTTTGCAGGAAACCATTGTCGTTGAGGGAACGCGTTCCAATCCGATGCTGGCGGATATAGAGCCAGATATTGCGCTCGATTTTGGTGATATTCGCGCCTATGGCGCTGCGAGTCTGGAAGAGCTCTTAGCCGATTTGGAGCCTTTGACCGAGTCGTCTGGCGGCGGCCCGCCCGCGATCTTACTCAATGGACGACGCATTTCGGGGTTCCGCGAAATTCGCAACTATCCACCGGAAGCACTCGCCCGGGTGGAAATCTTGCCCGAGGCGGTGGCCTTGAATTTTGGCTTTCGCGCCAATCAAAAGGTCATCAATTTTGTCTTGAGACGGCGATTTCATGCGCTTACGGCCAACGCCAATGGAGGCGCGCCGAGCGATGGCGGACAGGCGCTTGGCGGCGTTGACCTTACGACCTTGCGGATCCGCGATGATCAGCGCTGGAATGTGGATTTTGAGTACGATTACCAAGATGCGCTGTTTGAGTCGGATCGCGACATTGCGAGCGAGACCCCAGATGCGGTCGCGGACCGAACGCTCGTGCCCGAGCAGCATTCCGCCGACTTGACTGCGAGCCTGAGCCATTTTTTGCCTGGCGAGATCAGCGCAACCTATGTCGGTGGAATTGATGTTACTCAAAGCACGCGGCAAATCGCACAGAGCGATCTCAGCGACACGCTCGCCCGCGATACCGATGAGTTTGGCGCCGAGGCTCGATTCGTTCTCAACAAAGTCTATGCGGATTGGAATTGGACGTTGAATGGCGGCTACACTTACCGGGACACGGAAACCGAAACCGCGATCGATCCGAGTTCAGGATTTCAACAGATGACGGAGTCGATCAGTCAAGATGCGACCCTTGAAGGGGTGTTGTTCACAAAGCTCTTGGAACTGCCGGCGGGCGATATCGTATCAACATTTAAAGTTGGCGCCGATCTCAGAGATTTAGAAACGCGGTCGGATCAAACAGGCGGGTCTGAGACAACTGAGCTTTCGCGCACCGAAACCAATGGTCAGGCCAATATTGATATCCCGCTCCTCGATACATCGCAGGCGTTTAATCCGATTGGCAGCGTGAACGTAAATGCGAATGTGCGATGGGACGATGTCTCAGATTTTGGCACGCTTTCGTCTTATGGGGCGGGTCTGAACTGGCAGCCTTTCGACTCCCTACAGGTCCTGGCCTCGACCGCCTATACGGAAACCGCGCCGGACTTGGCCTTATTAGGTGCGCCAACATCGATCACCGAAACGGCCCGCATATTTGATTTTTCGGCTCAAGAGACGGTGGAAAACGTCACGCGGATTACCGGCGGCAATCCGAACCTCAACGCTGAAGAGCGGACCGTGCATCGGTTGAACTTGACCTGGGATCCGTTCGAAACGCCCAATATCACACTCAATCTGGCCTATACGGACACACAAACGCAGGATGCGATCTTAAGCTTCCCGGGTCTAACGCCGCAGATCGAAGCCGCATTTCCGGAGCGCGTCCTTCGTGATGCGCAGGGCGCGTTGGTTCGCCTCGATGCAAGGGCAATCAATATCGATCAATCGACCACACGCGAGCTTCGATACGGCCTGAACTGGTCCCACACATTATCTCGGCCCGATCGCCCGGAACTCAGCGGTGAAGAGCGCCGTCAATTACGTGACATCTTCTTAAGACGACTCAATGAAGAGGATCGCGCCCGAGTGCTCGAACGGATCGCTGAGCGCGAAGCGCGGCAGTCGTCCGGACAGGATCGCGGCGCGCGGGCGGGCCAACGGCGCGGTCGGGGCCCGGGCCGCGGGCGGGGCGGACGCGGCGGGAGCCGTTTGTTCGCGTCGTTCTATCACACCTATGTCTTGGAGGATTCGCTGCAAATCACACCTGATAGCACAGCGCTAGATCTGCTTGATGGTGATGCGATTAGCGATCTTGGGGGAACACCGGAGCACCGGCTCACCGCGCAAGCTGGCTTTTCCCGAGGCGCCATCGGCGCTTTCGTGCGCGGCGAGTGGCGCAGTGAGACCAAGTTTGATGACGGCGTTAATGGGCAGCTTAAGTTCGACGATCTCGCCACGGTGAATTTGCGCCTGCAATACAATTTCGGAAGCAATCTGGGATTGCTTTTGAAATACCCATTCCTGGACAGCACGCGCGTGGCGCTTTCAGTCGATAATGTGTTCAACGAGAAACAGCGGGTCACGGATGCGACCGGGCTGGTTCCCATTCCCTATCAGTCTGATTTGCTCGACCCACAAGGACGAGTCGTGACGCTGCAATTTCGCAAACTGTTTTACTGAGCGACTGCCGCGCGCACCGCGGAATCTCAGTGCGCCGCGCCGCCGCCATCCATTGTGATGGTCAGCACCTGGTTTGCAGCGGTGCCTTCGTAGAGAAAATCGCGCGCGATTTGGCTACCCTTATTCCCGGCCGCCCCTCCTTGTTCTTAGTCTTTCTCTGACGATGTGGTTGCCCAATATTCGAGTAACTCGTCGCGCGACTTTAGCCCCATCACCGGCAGCGCATGATTGACGACATAGGTCGCTCCGGAATGTGTATTGTCCCACATCGCTTGGTGCGCGGCCGGTAGCGCGTGCCACGGCACCACTGTTGGCTCGGTGACGTCCAAAAGCCCAGCGGAGACCATTCGATTCATCGTCTCGACTTCATGTGCGTTGCAAAGATGTGTGCCAAAAATCTGCGTTGTCGGCATGAATATTTTCCGCTGCCGGGTCCAGACTTGCGGCGCGTAGAAGCTATAGCGTTTGTTGTGCATACTTTCGCAATACAGCACCCGCCCGCCAAACGGTTTGACCACTGAGGTCGACACGCCAAGCGTGTCGACATCGGCGCGTTCCATAATGATATCAGGAACCCCGCGTGGGTTTGAGGCAGAGCGCAACAGACGACCGATTGCGGATCCGAACGGTTTAATGGTCAAAGTTTGGAAATCTCGGACGCCGCGCTTAAACGCATCAATATCGACTTTCGCATCCGGCAATTGCGGCAGCGCCTTTGGCCATTTGAAATTTTCGCCGCCAATCCGTTTTAAGCGTTCGAGACTGATAATGCCTTCGACGGACTCTTCCAGCCCAAGCGATTGTAAGAACTCACGCTGCCCATCGGTTGTCGTGACAATCACAATCCGTGCTTTGAAGACGCGGGCCGCTTCGATCATTTCAAGCCCGACGGGATCGGACAGCGCCTTTGCGCCAGGGCCATAATAGACCAGCACCGACTCGCCGCCTGAAATGCCGGTACGCTGCAGCATTTCACTCGGCGATTGAGAACCGGGCTTGCCCATAAAGGTGAAGTGATAGCCGGAGGAAGCCCCATAGAAGGCGAGGGTGCCGCCGTCTTCCAGGAGTTGAAAACTGCGCGGGAAAGCGCGCTCGCCCGCATGGCTGACAACATAATCGGCGAGGCGCCCGCCATTCATGTCGCGATACTTGGCGAGGATCGGCGCACCCGCGGCTTCCCACGCTTTCGCGGCGTCTAAATCTTCGGGGACAGTGGTGAAGGCGTCGGCGAAGTCTGGATCCTTGCGATTAATCGCGCCGACCGCGCCTTGCTTGCGAATGAAGTCGGCGCGCGCCTCGCTTGAGACCATGCCGGTAACGTGCAGCCCGGTCTGGATGCTGCTTTTCAATGCGTCGTGCCCGGTTCCAGTGGCGGCCCCTTCGACGAACAGGGTCTTGCCCGGACGGATCTGAAGCGTCGTGAACAAACACCGGGTCACGGTCCCAAGATTGAGCGTATAAGCGCCTGCTTGTTCGAGGGTGAGATCGCCCGGCGGGTGGTGGAGTTGCGGGGCCTGAACCGCCAAAAACTGAGCATGACTGCCTGTTTTGGTCTCATAACCCTGAATCGAAAAGCCAGCATACATCGGGTCATCGCCAACGCCTGGTGAGAGCAAGTCATGGGTGCCCGAATAAATGTTGACCAGGTCGCCAATCTTTAAGCGGCCCTCCGCTCGGGCTTCGCGGCCCAGCCCGACAATCAAAGCGAGGCCGCCAGAGCCTGTGGTCTGAACGTCCTCATCATGGGCATCAAATGGTGATACAGGAATGCCGGTCAGGGCCCAAATATCATTGAAGTTGACCTCTGATGTGAGCAGATAGACCAAGGCCTCGTTGGGCCCTGGCTTCGGTGTTTCAATAATCAGCTCCTTTTCATGACTACCGGGTGGGCCAAACCGCGGCGCACCCGTATCTGGATCACGCGCAATCCCAAACGCCAATTGGTAAGGCGGAATAGGGGTTACGCCAGGATATAAAGGCGCGCCCATCGGCAAGAGGTCACCGCACTTCATCAGCGCTTGCATCCGGCTTTCATGCTCGGCGTCGATCCAGATCCCGTCTCGGCGCACGGGCAAAGGCGGGCTTTGCTTATCCATGAATTGGCGGATACCGGTTTTGCCGCCATCAGGATCGATGATCGCTTCGGCGAAATTCTCCGCCTCTTGATCGAGGCCTGCGGCCATGCCCTGCTGCCAGCCGGTCTCAATGGCGTCCAGCGCGCGTGCGCCAGCTTTATCGCGCCCGGCCCAGGACAATTGCTTCAATACGCGCGTAACGAACGGGTCCGTTTTCGCGGCCTGCAAGTCGAGCGTGGCAGGCGCCGACCAGGATTCGATGGATTTGAGACGCGCGGCATGCGCCTGGCCGAGCGCGCTTTCGGCTCCCTTCGCCTCATAGTCCCGCACCCATGCGTGCGCCGCAGAAAGCACGTCTTCCGAAGCATTTGTGAGCTGATCGATTGCCCCCATTTCAAGAGCTGTCTCGGCATCAATCGCGCGGCCGCCGAGGATCATTTCTAAAGCAAACCGCAACCCATCTTCGCCTTTGCGTTCCGCCAATAAGCGCGGCAGGCGCTGTGTGCCGCCATATCCGGGGAGCAGGCGTAGGTTGATTTCGGGTTGTCCAAACCGCGAGTCTGGCTCGGCGATCCGCATATGGCAGGCAAGCGCGAACTCCATTCCGCCACCGAGCGCAACGCCTTGAATCGCGGCAATGCAGGGTTTGTTCATCGCCTCGATTTGGCGGAAGGCCAGTTGCGCATTGTTTGGCAAGGCGCGGGCTTCCTCGACAGAATTGACCTCTTCGAGCATTTGCCGAATGTCCGCCCCGGCAACAAAGGACGCCGTCCCTGCGCCGGTGAAGACCACGGCTATGACCGCGTCATTGCGAGCCAAATGCTCGACCACAATGACCAATTCGTCGAGCGCCCGTTCGTTTAAGGCGTTGACCGGCGGATTGTTGATGATCACTGTGGCGACTTGCCCGCCTAGCGGTAACTGATTGTATTGAATGGTGAAATAGCGATAGCGCTCAAACAGGGCCTGCGCTTCGGAGAGGTTTTGCTTCGCGGTCCAGGCTTGAACGGCGCGCTGTAGCTCCTCCAAGCTTTCAGGATTTCGCAGCGTCGTTGTATCCCCGACATTGCGGCCCTCAACAATCGCGCGGACCATGCGGCGCATATATTTTCCGCTGCGGGTCTCGGGAAAGGCGCTGACTTCGATATAATCGCCTGGGGCTGCGACGGCGCCTTTCTCAGTTCGGACGAGGTCGGTCAAACGGCGTCTATCTTCTTGGGTTAAGCGCTTGCCCGCGAGCGGCGTGATGAAGGCGAGCGGGGTCAGGCCTTTGTCAGGGTGCGGGGCGCCGATGACCAAGACATTGCCCACCGGAGAGTTGGGATTCAAGGTCTTGTCCCGCAAAATCGCGCCTTCAATTTCTTCGGTCCCGATCCTGTGGCCCGATACATTGATGACATCATCAGACCGTCCGTGCAGCGAGTAAGATCCGTCTTCATGCCGGATGGCAAAATCGCCTTGGGTATAGGCCCATGCGCCATTCCATCTTTTCCAGTAGGTTGCGCTGTAGCGGTCTAGGTCGCCGCACCAATCATCGGCGCAATAGCAAACGCCCCCGCGCTGGACAGCCGCAAACGAGTCCGGTCCACCCCACAGGGTTCGCGCCAAATAAGGGTAGGGCTGGCAAATAACGATTTCGCCTTTCTCACCGTCTTCGGCCCGCCGCCAAGGTGCGCCGTCGCCACTGGTTCTAGGCAATCGAATTGCGGATGCGTCGAGGCTGGCCTGCGGGTCTTCGACCCATACATCGCCAACAATCCATGGTAAGGGATAGGTGTGCGCATCCGGGCGCAAAGGAAAATCTGCATTGGCGTAAAAGTGAGTCCAGGCGATACCGCCATGCTCGGTCGCCCAGTAACTATTGATGTACCAAGGCGTAACGTGCTCCATAGCGAAGGCTTGCACGGGGGGCGATGTTGGTTCGGCGCAGAAGGTCGCGACTTTGAGGCCCGACATGTCATAGCGTTTAACATCATCGAGATTTGCGGGGTCGGCCATAATCGATTTTAAAAAGGTCACACCCGCTTTGAAGATGGTCACGCCATGGCGCTCGATGATTGACGCGAACCGCCCAGCATGCGGGAACATCGGGGAGCCTTCGGCAATTACGGTTGTGACACGGGTCAGCAGTGCACCCGCGATCAAATAGCTTTGACCGGTGATCCAACCCGGATCTGCCACCACGAACAGGACATCGCCGGGTCCAGCATCGAAGCTGACCGGCATGGTCGCTGCCACCCCGGCTGTGTAGCCGCCATGAACATGGACCACCCCTTTCGGCTTGCCGGTTGAGCCTGACGTGTAAATGATAAAGTTTGGGAACTCTGCTTCGACCGGTTGAATGGGAGAGACCTGCCACACGGTGCGAACGAGATCGATATCTGCAAGCGCCAGCAGGTCGGTTTCGGTAGAGACGGGGAAGCCAAGTGCCTGGGCCGCCGCGATCAGCGCGTCTGTCGATTTCGCATTCTCTTCATGCGCCCAGTGATCACGATCCTTATTCCACACCAATTCGGGTTGCGAGGTGTGGCGCTCGACCAGAACGGCTTTGACGCGCGGCGGTGAGGCAACCAGCGCGCTGGCAATGGCAATGCGTAAGTGCGCAGCGTCTTGCGCATTGGTCCCGCCGGTTTGCCCGATTTCATCCAGCGCTCGGCCAACGCCGCGCATAATATCCGATCGCTCGACGGTGACCTCGCCCGCCAACAGGTCCAAAACCCGCTTCACAATCAATTGCTTGCCATCTTCGGACAAGCGGCCCGCGTTGCTTGCGAGTGTCGCGCGCACAATGTCCAGCGCCTGGCTCAAAGGGATGAACTGGTCGAGCGCGGGATCGGTATAATTGTTCTTAAACGGTACTTGTTGCGCGTTTCGATAACTGCCATCTGCCGTCACGACGAGCTGAACGCCGGCATCGGAAATGCGGTCGGAGAGCGTTTTGTCGCTAAACCCGCCAAACACTGGCGTATAGATAATGCCGAGGCGCTTGGCCGCTTCCGTCCAATAGAATTGCGACGGTATGTTTGGCATATTGAGCGCAATCCGGTCGCCCGGTTTGAGGCCAAAGCGTTGGAGGGTAAGACTGCATTTTGCGGTCTCGAGCAGCAATTCTTTTCGGGTCACCTGAAAGCTATCGACCGGTCCGCCAAGGCCGTTATTGTCGGCCATGTTCCAACGGTCGCCTTCGAAGATCAGCGCGATTTCATCGCCATGACCTTCGACAACATGCCGGTCGACTTCATTGAAACCGGCATTCGTTAAGCCGCCTTCAAACCACCGAAAATAGGGCGCTTTGTCCGCGGAAAAGCCAGTCTCCCAAGGGGTGTAGTCTGCGGCGAGATTGAGCTCCACTGGCGCACCGGTTTTGCCGTCATAGCCTTGCCATGTCAGCGCGTCTGTCAGATACGCCCAGGCGCCGTGTTCGCCTTGATCCTTCAACCACCAACAAATCGATTTCTTCGCGATGTCGCCGTGAAACGCACCTGGATCGTCCTGCACGGCGTGGCGCATCGCTGTCCATGCTGCTTGGTCTGTGATTGGGTTATGTGAGGGTAATTCTGGGGGCGACGCGGTAGACGTTTTCTCGAGCATTGACGTTCGCCTGTTTGCTCGCGGACTGGCACTGAATGTCAGACTCAGGCCCCGCAGGCCTGTACGTGCTTACGGCCGCGCTGCCGCGGTTATTAATTCATTAGCTTTGGAGCTAGATCGCGGTGACAAAACGGCGAAGAAAAAATTTGGCCCACCGCGATTGCGCGTTTGCAATTGTTCGCGGAAGGCGAAAAACTGACAGGACCCTGGGGCGCATTGCAGGAGGACCGGCATCATGTTTCAAGGCCATGCAAAACGCGTCCTAGTGTTGGGTGGCACCGGCACAATTGGGCGCGCGATGGTGCGCGCTCTGATCGATCGCGGGCACGAAGTGGTCTGCATCGTCAGATTGAAATCGGAGAAAAATCAGGTCCGGTCGCTCGAGGATTTGGGCGATTACCTCCCCGGTGCGGTCCTACGTGTCGCCAATGTCTGCGATCCGCAATCATTGGCCGAAGAGGGATTTTGCGGCGAGGCTTTCGACGCGGTCATGTCTTGCCTCGCCTCGCGCACAGGGACGCGCAAAGAGTCCCACCGCATTGATTACCAAGCCAATCTCAACGCGCTAAGGCTCGCCCAAAGTCGCAAGGTTCGGCAAATGGTGCTGCTCTCCGCGATCTGTGTTCAGAAACCCCGATTGGCTTTCCAACAGGCCAAGCTTGCGTTCGAAAAAGAGCTGATGGAGTCCGGGCTGCGCTACTCCATCGTTCGGCCGACCGCGTTTTTTAAGTCGCTGTCCGGCCAGGTGGCGCGCGTGCGTCAGGGCAAGTCCTATATGATTTTCGGAGATGGCGCATTGACCGCGTGTAAACCGATCAGCGACGGCGATCTCGCGGATTATCTCGCGGATTGTCTAGATGCGCCGCACTTACAGAACCGCACTCTCCCGATTGGTGGACCGGGACCTGCGATCACACCAAAGGCGCAAGGGGAGTTTCTATTCTCTCTGCTGGGGGAACCGGCGCGGTTTCGGTCGGTGGCGCCGAGTATGTTGAAGATGATCGGTGGTGTTTTGAGCGTTCTGTCACGGATTTATCCGCCCCTCGCGGCGCGCGCCGAATATGCTCGGATTGGGCATTACTACGCAACCGAGTCGATGTTGGTGCTGGATCCGGACACCGGGCAGTACAATGAAGCCCTCACCCCCTCCACGGGCGAAGAGACCCTGTTCGATCATTATCGCGAACTCTGGGCGCAGTCCGATATGGAGGGTTAGCAACCCGCCGCGCGGTCTCACCCAGGGGTCAGCGCGCCTCTTCGTCTGCGCCATAATCCCCGCGGGGTTGATCGATCAGGCCGGAAAAGAAAATCGCGTTCATGAGCAATTTCTCTGTCCCGGGATAAGTGCCGCGAAAGACCGGATTGTCAGCCATGAGGATGACGGCCCCACGCTCCATACGCTGTGCGA
Source organism: Pseudomonadota bacterium (assembly GCA_038531165.1). GTDB lineage: Bacteria > Pseudomonadota > Alphaproteobacteria > Caulobacterales > Hyphomonadaceae > Henriciella. The sequence continues at coordinate 28,668 of JBCBBZ010000004.1, read as the reverse complement.
TCAGGGACGGGCTGCCACTGATTTCTTCGATCCGGCGCTCAGAGGCATAGCCCGTCAGCAATGGCGCTTCGGTATACTGAACGGGCACCGCATAAGGGTTGCCATCCGGGCGTGTGAGCGTGAAGCTGACATTGCGGTGGACGGGCAAATCACGATCGGCAAAACCAAACCCGATCGGGTGGGTGATATCTAAGTCAGCCGCAAAAATCGCGCCGCCAATGATATGCTCAGCATCAAGTACACTCATTTGACCAAAATCGAGGCGCTCTGGCGTGGTATCGGCATCCGCCGTGGCGTCAGAGTCGTCCTGTGCTTCAGGTGGTGCGGGCGGTTCGCCCCCCTGTTCCAGCACTTTTGCTTCCGCCCGGCGCTGGATCGCGCCTTGCGCCCAAAGCGCCGCGTCGCGCATGGCGATCAGAGTTCCGCCACGCTCGGCCCAGCCTAAGACCGTCGCAGTGAGCTCTTCATCCAAGACCGCGTCTTGCGGTTCTTGGCTGCCGGCCAGGATCAAATGCGTATAGGCATCCAGATCCAAAGCGCGGAGGCGGTTTTTATGCACCAGCGTGACGGGCACGCGCTGGCGATAATCCAGAGTCCACCAGATCTCGCCAACATCATAGCGCGACAGCCCGCCATCATAGGCTAAGACGATGCGCGTAGGTTCTAAAGCGCGAAAAATCCGGGGCGCGCCGAGATCGCGACCCGTCACCGGGGTTAGACCCGATGTTGCCGCAAAGACCGGGACGCCGTCTTCAGCCGCAATGGTGGCCATAATCGCGTGGATGTCTTCGCGCGACGCCTCTTGGCGCGCCAGTGGGACAAAGATCGCGCCGCGGCCAAGCTCGACATTGCCAGTGGTCGTCTGCACCACGCTCTCTTCCATCGCCGCGCGGACCATGAGGTCGGCAGCGAGGATCCGATTTAAAGCACGCGGCGCAAAACTGTGGGACCAGTCAAAGACATATCCATAAGGTGCGCGGGCTGGAACGGGGGCGGGTCGAAACGCGCCATCTGCAAGGGCGCTAGATGTTGCTGCACGAACAGCCCGGTTGCTCACAGCGGCATATTCAAGATCATATGCCAGCGGCAGCGTCCAACCCGAGACATCGTAGAACACGTTCTCTTCAAAGGCGGTAAAGCGTTCGAAGATGCCCCGGATCATGCGATTATTGGTCTGCGCTAAAGGGACATAGTAGCTGGTGCTGGCCGGAAAGACTTGCTCATCCACGCTGACATCCGCGCTGAGCCGCGTCACCTCGATATCATGCATCCGCAAAAGGCGCACAAAGCGCGCGGCCCGTTCCGGATCGCCTTCAGCGGTAAACACCCAACCGGCTTGATCGCTGCTCGCCGCCTGGCGTGCATTCTCGGCGAAGAAATCGCGTTGATAAGCGGTGATCTCAGACCGCAAATCGAGCGCGCCTTGAATGGTCGTCAGCGCGGTGCGAAATTGGGTGCGGACATTATCAGCGGTCTCGACTAAGCCGCGTTCGGTTTGCACAGCGCCGCCGCGGGCAGCGCCAGCTTCAAATAGTATCCCGAGCGAGCCATTGATTTGCGGATAGGTCGATCCTTTCCCGATGTAGAAATTGTCGAAGCTGCTTTCTGTCCAATACAGGCGCGCTTCACTGTCGAGAAAGGCCGCGTGACGCTCGCCAATACCTTTTGTCAGCTCACGGGCGCGCTCCGGGATCAGCGGGTTTCGGCGCAGCTCCTCGCCGGGGTGGAAGTAATACGGGCTGGATGAGCCCATCTCATGATAGTCGGCAGAGACCATTGGCTTCCACTTATGCCACTCTTTGATCCAGGCCTGGCTTTCCGGTTGGGTGAGCAGCAGCCATTGGCGATTGAGGTCGAACCAATAGTGATTGGTGCGCGCTTCGATCCACATATTATGTGCGGCGTCGTTGAGATCGGTGTTTTCTGCATAAGACCAAAAGGTCTCTGTGTGATCGATGCGGCGGGCATGTCCGTCTGGATTGAACACCACGGTGAAGATCATCACCGCGTCATTCAATTGCGCTTCGATCTGCGAGCCTTGCCCCGCCGCATAATGATAAAGCAGAGGGATTGCGGCATCCATGGAAGAGGTCTCTGCGCCATGGACGCCGAAATTGATCCACAGCACCATTGGCGCTGCATCCGGCGCAGCCTGACCTTCCAAGCGCGCCAGATGGGTTTGACGGATGCTGTCTAAATTGGCGTGATTTTCGGGGCTTGTGACGGTGAAGGTCAATATCGGCCGGCGCTCATGAGAATAACCAATGGTTTCGACGCTGATCCTGTCAGAGCGGTCGGCGAGCCCGCGCAAATATGCAATCATATCACTGAAGCGGACGGGTCGTTCGCCAATCTCATACCCGACTTCACCTTCAAACGCAGGGACGGTGTCGTCATAGGTCACGCCCTCGACTTGAAAATAATCGACCGTTTCTGCGGCCGATGGCGCTGCGATAGAAACGGTAAGGGCAGCAATTAAAGCAAAGGCGTGGCGCAGCATGGCAGCTCCTTAGAGGGTTCAAGCATCGCCCTGCACTTAGACGAGGGGCGCGGGCGGTCAAGCGCTTGTCGGGGCGTGCAGTGGGCTGGCGCTGCGGTCATTTCGATGGCTCCCGTCGCATTTCGCTGGCGCAGGCCGGTTTATGCAGACAGGTTGAGCGCGTCCAAAACGATGTTCGGTCCTTCGATTTGAGGCAAGTGCCCGAGCCCGGGTAACTCGATAAAGCGCTTCGGTTGGATCCGTTGAGCGAGCGCCCGCCCGCGTTGTAGCGGGATCCATGGATCGTCAACGCCCCAAAGGATCTCTGTTGGACATCGCAAATGCCCAAAGTCGGCTTCGATCTCAGCTGTATAGGCTTCATCGGCTTGAGCGAATTGTCGATAAAAGCTGATCCGACCGTCATCGGTCAGCCAAGGTGCGGCGAGGCCGTCAAGGTCGTCTTGCGGAATGTCATTGACCAATGCACCCGCGATATAGGCGTACACGACCGCTCTGTGAATGTGCGCGGGCAGCCCCGTAAATGCATCTATGTGCCGCCTGACATGATCAAAAAAGTCCGATCCCCAGGGACGCATGGCGACGACGTTCATCAAGATCAGCTGCTCGTAGTCGACGCCGTGGAGCAAGTGCGCCCGAAGCGCAATTGCACCGCCAAAATCATGCGCAAACACCTTTGGACGATCCAGGTTCCAAAGCGATAGCAAATCCGCAAACACCCGGCCTTGTATATCGAGCGCTGTGGATTGCTCGGGTGACTTGCTCGATTGCCCATAGCCCGGCATATCGTACCAATAGACCTTGTGCGTGCGCGCCAGGCTCGGAATGATCTTGTGCCAGGCAAAAGATGACCAGGGCCAGCCATGCGCTAAGACCAAGGCGGGGCCTTGCCCGGCAGAGCCAGCGGCCACTGGCCCGGCCCGGGTCGAATAGGTCTCATCAAGGTGCCACATGACGAAAAGCTCTCAATCTGCGCTCAGGGTGAAGGATCTCGGGAGATCGGTAGGGGCGCAGACCCTTGGGCAAAGAGATCGCTGCGCCTAGGCGACCCGACTGGCGGCTTTTACTCCGCCGCCTGTTGTTGGAACATCTGCGACACAATTGGGTGCGGTTGCAGCGTCGGCAGCAGGTCTTTCACCTCGTGAAATGCTGCGCGCGCCGCGGCGATGGCAAACTCCATATCAGATACGGTCATGGCCGCGCATAGGAACATATTGTGCCAGGGGTGAACATAAACACCGCGCTTCAGCATCGCTTCGGACCAAGCAAACCCGATCCGAAAATCAGGATCATCATCAAACAAAAAGAGCGGCATTTGCACCGGCCCCGTCTGGCGGAACGCGAATCCCGCCTCACTTGCGGCGTCGTCTAGGCCCGCGCGCAACACTTCTCCGAGGCGGACGGAATGTTCCAGATAGTCGGACTCACGCAGGATCTTGAGCGTCTCGCGCGCCGCCGCCATCGGCACAGCGGCAAACCAAAATGATCCGGTGGCATAGATAGCAGCTGCGCCCTCTCTAGCGCGGTCAGACCCCAGTAAGGCTGAGATTGGATGACCATTGGCAAAGCTCTTGCCCCAAGAGCTGAGATCGGGTCGGACGCCGATCCGTTCCCAACTGCAATCCCGCGCAAGCCGGAAGCCCGCCCGCACATCATCGACAATGAGGAGCGCGCCGGTCTCATCGCATAGCGCTCGTGCGCGTTTTGCATAAGCCGGGTCGGGTGCCGCTTGATCGGTAAACGCGTCATGCTTGAACGGGGTCGCGAAAATGCCGGCAAGGTCATCCCCGGCTGCGGCTACAGCCGCTTCCAGGCTTTCGGTGCTATTATAATCGTATTGCTGAATGTGCGCGCGATCTTCGGGCAGTACGCCCGCAGGCAGGGGCGTGCACCAAGGCAGGGCACCGTGATAGGCGCCCGCGGCAACTAAGATAACCCGTCTGCCCGTTTGCGCGCGCGCAATGGTTTTGGCCATCGTGGTCGCATCGGTCCCATTCTTACAGAAGATCGCCCAATCGGCATGCTGAACCATGCCGACCATGTCTTCAGCGAGGTCCACCATGAGCGGCGACGGCCCGGTCATCGTGTCCCCGCGTGTCAATTGATCGATCGCGGCTTGATTGACGCGTTTGTCACCATAGCCGAGCAGGTTTGGGCCATAGGCGCACATGAAATCGAGATATTTGTTGCCATCGGCATCCCAAAGGTAGGCGCCCTCGGCTTTGCTAAAAAACTGCGGATAGCTTGCCGGCAAAAGCCGGGTCGACTCGTGCCCATAGACCCCATTCGGCAGAACGCGCTGAGCGCGGTTTTGAAGGTCTTGATCGATATCGCGTTGCATGTCTCGTCTCCAAACTTCCGCGCGCTCCGGCACATAGCCGGTGGACCTTCAGGATGGTTGGACGAACAATAGGATTTTGCAAGACACGAATTTCGTTGTCGTCGCAAATGAGGTAAACCGGCGCCTCGACTGAGAACAGAGGTCGTCGAACGTTTGGCCAAGCAGATGAAGCGATCGCCCAATCCCCGTATTCGATTTGCATGCTTCTCAAGCGGTATCGCAATCTTCGCGCTTGAATGAGATTTCGCGCTTGTTTCGCTGTTTGAGACGGCGATGTCTAAACGCGTATGCGAGGAGTTTTTCATGTTGGGACGGATTTGTGTCGTGTTTGCGGTGATCGGCGTGTTGGGGTATTGCGCGCTTGGCCCAGCGGTGGCTGAGGCGCCGGCGGAGGATCGATATTGGGGTCTGCATCTCGGGCCGGACTTTGAACAAGCGGCGCCAGACACACCGACCCATTACGAGCCGACGGATACAATTTTGATTGTCGGCGCGGTGCCGCAAGAAATTCCGCCCTTTGTGGACGCAATGCCAGCCGCCGAAAAAGATGCGCTTTGGGGCATCCCTTATTGGCGCGGCACCATTCATGGGAAGCCGGTCATCGTCGCGATTACCGGGATTGGGAAGACCTATACGGGCGTAACCAGCACCTTATTCATCAAGCACTTCAAACCGCGCCTGGTGCTGATGAGTGGCACCGGTGCGCGGATCAATCCAGACCTGCGCACGGGCGATGTGATCGTTTCGACGATCAATTATGAGCATGATTATGGCAGCCTGACGCAAGACGGGATGGTCTATCGTCCGATGAACAGCCCGGTTGATGGCGCCGAAGAAGAAAACGGCTGGTCACCTTCGCCAACGCTTTTAGCCGCTGCCGACGAGGCCATTCAGTCCTATGCGCCGCCGGAGGTCACGGCGAATGGCGAGACCTATACGATCCGCGCCCGGCGCGGGGTGGTCGCATCATCGGATTTGTTCGGCGTCACAGAGCAGCGGATCGACATGCTGCGAACGGTGATGAAGACCGATATTATGGAAATGGAATCCGCGCCCTTAGGGCATGCCTGTGTGATGCTCGGCGTGCCCTTCATTGTCGTGCGTGCAGGCAGCAATGTGGCCCAAGAAGCCCCGAACGATGACTATCTCCGGCTTGGGCCGATCGCGGCAAAGCAGGCGGCGCTCTTCAGTCTACACTTGCTGGAATATTTATGAGCCGCAGCTTAATGAACGATTAGAAGCTGCTGCATCGCTGCAGCAATTAGTACTGCAGACAGAGGCTCAAGTCAGCGATGCGCGAGCTGTCCAGTCGCGGGCGGTCCTAGAGCGTCAACAAGTCGAGGCGGGTCAGGCTCGAGATTTAGCCGATATGGATCAGCGGCTGGAGCAATTAAGGGCGCAAGTGCGACGCACGAGTGCAGATGTCACACATATCATACGAGCGCCGATTGACAGGAAGATTACAGGTTTGCAAGCTCGCGTGGGCGAACAGTCTGTGAGTGGCATGCCGCTGGGCGTAATCTTGCCGGAGGATAGTTTGTTGATCGCGGAGGTTTACCTGCCATCGCGCGCGATTGGGTTTGTCGAGACTGGGCAGCTGGTAAACATTCAGTATGATGCGTTTCCATATCAAAAGTTCGGAATCGCTTACGGTGAGATTAGCCAAGTTGCGAGCACGGCACAGCTACCGCGGGAGATCGGCGTTGCGAGTCCGACGGGAGAAACGATTTATCGAGTCTCTATCTCATTGGAGGAACAATCGATAAGTGCGTTTGCACGACGAGTTCCCCTACAAGCCGGAATGGAACTTACTGCGGATCTTATGTTGGAAAACAGACGTTTGATTGAATGGTTGCTAGAACCCTTTGTGAGCTATAAAAAATAAGAATGTTTGTTTATGCTAGTAGGCCATCACACAGTTGTTCTGAAATAAAAGTAACGGGGATAAAAGCTCCCAATTTCCATTTTGCTTGTGGCCAAGTCTCAGAAAACGAAAAATGTAATGATACAAGGATGCTAAAGTGAATTAACTAAAAATGGCTCAGGTCAAATTAGTCTTTTGGTTCGCATTCGCATTAAATATATCTGAAATATAAATTGTGTTTTGTGGTTAGATATTTACATCACAGATCGATATAACTTGAACATACGTTAGAAACTCTAGTTTTTTTGTCGAAATAATTTGTCTATCACCAAGATTGAGACTGCATTTATAGCGAAAAACAAAAATGAGTGAAAAAGTTTATTTCCGTCTTTTCCTAGATATAGAAATAATGAGGCCCAAAGTCCGGTCACTAGCATGATGGTAATGACTTTCACAAGCTTATGCCTCTCACGATGCTCTGGAATGAGCGGAAGGTCCCAACTAGAACCTTCCTTTCATTGCCTCAATAAGTTTTACCAAGGGCAGCCGGTGTCGCAACCATCATTATCGAACCCGTAATCAGCCGGATCGCCTGAATTGAGTCCATTGCCGTTGAATTCTCCATCCGCAAAGCCTTGGCATGCATCATTCACGAAACCGTCCCCAAGGCTCTCCCCCATTTGTTGTCCTAAAACACCTGCTCCGGTTATGCATGCCGCAGCGCCTGGCCCTGAAGTTCCACACGCAAGAGCGGCGCCACCCGCACCTATCATTGCGCCCGCTATGCCACCTATATCGCCTATGAAAGCACTACCGGCTGCACAACTATCATAAGCAGATGTGTTTCCAGCACCTGATGCCTCACCATCTAAAGATGTCCAATAACGGCCACCGCCCCCATGCATAGAGCCGCCGGCTACCTCGTCTAATTCAGTAAGTTCAAGTTCTCTCATAATGCGTATCTCCACATGCAGTTTCTTAATCTAGGGGCTTATTCATTCTGTAAGCCCCGCCCAAATAACCGGAGCTTCACCACCGGATGCTTTCTTAAAGCATACCTCGACGTTAACTCTCAAAGACTTCAAGTCAATGTCGGTATTTAATAAACAAGTGTTAAGAGGGCCATTTTCTCAAGAAATATGATAGTATACGGTATTTATTCTGTTCAAACAAAATTTGAATTTTGCCTCGCTATCAATCAGACACAGAGCGGTCATCGCTTGCCATAGCAGAAACCTGCGATGCGTCGCTTTGCTCACTATCTTTATCGGTCACGCTGACGGGGCGCGGTTTAAACTCAACCTGTTTCAACTGCCCTTTGTGCAGAGCGATGACTTTGTCGGCCGCGGCCAAAGTTTCCGGGCGATGCGCTGCGATAATACGCGTTATAGAGAGCTCTTTCAAAGCCTCGTTGATGCGCCGCTCCGTCAATACATCGAGTGCGCTTGTGCCCTCATCCATAACAAGAAGCCGCGGTTGTCGATACAGAGCTCGAGCGAGCATAACACGTTGCTGTTGTCCGCCAGATAGCGTGGTAACCATATCCCCGGCGAGTGAGCGATAGCCCATTGGCATCGCTTCGATATCCACATGTATCGCCGCGATCTTCGCCAACGCTTCTAGCCGCTGCTGACGAGGCTATTCAGTCCTATGCGCCACCGGAGGTCACGGCGAATGGCGAGACCTATACGATCCGAGCCCGGCGCGGGGTGGTCGCATCATCGGATTTGTTCGGCGTGACAGAGCAGCGGATAGACATGCTGCGAACGGTGATGAAGACTGATATTATGGAAATGGAATCCGCGCCCTTAGGGCATGCCTGTGTGATGCTCGGCGTGCCCTTCATTGTCGTGCGCGCAGGCAGCAATGTGGCCCAAGAAGCCCCGAACGATGACTATCTCCGGCTCGGGCCGATCGCGGCAAAGCAGGCGGCGCTCTTCAGTCTGCACTTGCTGGAATATTTGTGAGCCGCCTCTGCGCAAAATGGCGATGTCAGCGTCGCGGTTAGAAACGGTCCGCTGTGTCTTCATCGTTCACCACGCCATCTTCATTGGTGTCCAAACGCGTAAACATCGGCGTGCCCGAGGTATGGAATTCGTCGAGCGTCATGACTTCATCACCTCGAAGGTCAGCAAGGTTGAATAGTCACGCTCATCGGTTTCGGCGCCCTCTGGTGCCGGATGGCGAATATGTGCTCCATGCGGAAGCGGCCCGCGAGCATGGCGGCTATCAGCACGAGAGCCTGTCGTTCACGCTTTCACCCGATCCGGTCGTTTTGAATTACGAGGCTGGCGAAGAACTTGGCCCGGTCACGATGACATTCGGCCCAGGATCGTAAATGGTGTGGAAATTCAACAAGGGTGCGTTTTACCGTACCAGTCGCATGCTGCACGCCTATCTCTCTCCAGCGGCCTTCTTAATGCTCATCTTTTTTGCCGCGTCCGGCATATTGCTCAATCACCCAGACTGGTTTGGCGCCGATCGTAAATCTCATCCGATCGTGTTGATAGAGCTGACTGAGACAGAACTGGCGGCCATCCTCGACGCGCCGGATCCGGGCGCCGCATGCCACTCTAGCCGACACGCGCTTGGTTTCGCCTGTGGGGTAGTCGACAAACGCTTCCATTGTAATAGGTCTCTGTCGACACAACCGTTTCGATTGCAATCTTGGAGCCTTTGATGCTGGTGCGATACATCACTCTTTTCATCTCAAGTCTCGCGGCCGTCTATGCCGCGTGTGCGCAGGAGCCATATGCGCCGCAACCGCTTGAGGACCTGCTCGCCACCGGCATCGCATATGATCCGGATATCCCAACGCCTGGGGAGGTCGCAGGCTATGATGTCGGCGAAATTGTTTGGCCGCATGAATTGGTCGTTCAATATGTACGGGCGATCGACGCCGCCTCGGATCGGCTGATGATTGAGCAAGTCTCAGAGAGCCATTTTGGGCGGCCCATCTTTGCGGTTTACGCCTCTAGTCCTGAGAACCTTGCTCGTCTGGCGCAGATCAAAGCGGGACGGTCGGAGGTGCTAAACGGGCAGGCCCCAGGCGTCGATCTTGGCGTGTTGCAAATCAATTATGGTGTGCACGGATCGGAACCGTCTTCTTACGACTCAGCGCCGCTAATGCTGTATCACCTCGCAGCCGCTCAGGATGCCGCGACGCAGGCCCTCTTGGAGGACAATCTCGTCATCCTCATGGTCACCCTCAATCCCGATGGTGCCAGCCGCATGGCGAACTGGATAAACAATCATCGCGCGACCGTCTCTGTCCCATTTCCGCCGCATCGGGAGCGGAAGCGCTTCTTCGGCTGGGGGCGTACGAACCATTATTTCTTCGACCTCAACCGGCAATGGCTCCCGGTCGCCCAGCCTGAGCATCGCGGACTGGTGCCGCATATCCAAGACTGGTTGCCCATCTTGGTCATCGACAAACACGAGATGGGGGCCAATGCGACCTATTTTTTCAGTCCTGGTCCAGAACAGACGGTTAATCCGCTTTTTGATGATGAGGCCTATGAAATCCAGACTGAGCTTAGCGAGACCCTGTTTGAGGTGTTCGATGGGCTCGGGCAATTGTCCGTGCGCCAAGAGCTGTTTGATGATTATTACCTTGGCTATGGCTCGAGCTATCCGGGGCTGCTCGGGTCCATCCCATTCCTGTTTGAGCAAAGCTCTTCACGCGGCATGGTTCAGGATACGGTCAATGGGCTCAAACGCTATGATGAAACGATTTCAGAACAGTTCCAGGCGGCCGTCGCCTTGATGAGTGCCGCAGCAGCGCAACGCGATCGCTTGCAAGCGTTTCAATCGCGTTGGTTCGCCGACGCATCCGATAAGGCCGCCCGCAATCCGACCAAGGCTTATGTCTTTACATCAAACGATCCGGGGCGTTTCGAGCGCTTTCTGGATTTGTTGAGCGCGCACGGGATCGCGGCGCAATTCCTCGAAACGGATTTGACCGTCAATGGTGAGACCTATGTCGCCGGAGAGAGCGCCGTGGTGTCATTGAACCAAGCGCGTTATGCGTTGATCGAAGGCGTGTTCGCGGTGCAGGATCCACCGGAGGAGCAAGTGGCCTTCTATGATGTTTCGGGTTGGACACTTCCATACGCGTTTGGACTTCGCCACAGCGCGCTGACCGCACGCCAAGCCTCGCAAGCGCGCGGCGGGCGAGCGGCGAGCGTTGACGCATTGACGCCGCCCGCGATCCCGCCAGCGCCAGGCGAGAACATCCTGGCTTACGTGATCGACTGGTCGCATTTCAATGCGCCGCGCGCCGTCAATCGTGTTTTACGGAGCGAGCTTCGCGCCAAAGTGCTGCCCGATCCGGTCAATCTCGAAACGCCCGCAGGGTTCGTGGATATTCCGCGCGGTGCGGTGCTTGTGCCGACCCAACGCCAAGAGCTCTCTCCGGCCGAGATCCATGCTCTTATGGTCCGCGCCGTTGAAGAGGATGGCGTCACGGTACATGGGGCTCTGAGCTCTCGCACGCCGACCGGGTCTGATCTTGGCGGCTTCCGAGCGGCTGCTTTGGAAGCACCGAAAGTGCTATTGCTGACCGGTCGCGATGGCGCATCGAGCGCGGTCTCAGACAATGATGTTGGCGAGGTTTGGCACTATCTCGACAAGCTGCTGCACATCCCGGTCTCGATGATGGATATAACCGACATCAACGCTGGCCATATGGCTGAGCACACGCACATCATCGCCGTTGGCGGGACCTATAATGCGCTCCCGGAAGGCTTTGCGGATATGCTGCGCACATGGATTGAGCGTGGCGGCGTGTTTATCGGCACCCAAGAAGGCGCTGAGTGGGCGGTGACCCAAGGCTTCGCGGACATCGAAATGCTTGGCGTCGAGCGCGCCGAGGCCGGCGCATCTGATGCTGGGGACGGCAATGATGAGGAGGGCGACCCCCCTTTAGCGGTGGCGTATGAAGATAAGCAAGATTATGATCGCGCGGAGCGTATTTCCGGGGCGGTGTTCGCTGGCGTGATCGACCCGACCCATCCGCTCGGCTTCGGCTATGAGGGCGACCAGATTTTCATCCACAAGGAAGGGGAGAAGGGCTTTGAACCAGGCGAAAACCCGTTTGGGCTGGTGGTGCGTTACGCCGAAGATCCGCTTGCTTCGGGCTATGCGTCGGCAACCAATCTGGAGCGTCTGTCCGGCAAAGGTATGCTGGCGGCCGAGCGCGTCGGAGAGGGCGCTGTGATCTTATTCGCTGATAACCCGAACTTCCGCGCTTATTGGCTCGGCACCAAACGCCTGTTCTCGAACAGCTTATTCTTCGGAAAGACGTTTGCCAGTCCGGCGCCGCGGCCCGCCACCGAGGCTCAATGATCGGTTAGGATTTCCGGTCACGCTGATGCAAAACACGGATAATCCGTGCTTTGCGTCTGAGGTGGGCCTCTGGCGTTTGAACACTAGATGCCCACCTCAGACGTTGGTGACGCTTCCGTCTGATGCTCTATTCGCTTGGCTCGATCAAGCGCGCGCGGATCTCACGCTTTAGAAACTTCCCACTCGCATTGCGTGGCAAGGGTTCATCATAAAACCAGATATGAGTTGGGATTTTGAATTTCGCCATGCGCGTCGCACAATGCGCTTTGAGGTCTTCTGCTGACAAAGAGGCCCCGGGTTTCAGGACAATCGCAACGCCAACTTCCTCGCCCAGTCGATCATCTGGCACCCCAAACACGCAGCACTCGGCGATGGCATTGTGATGGTAGATCGCGGCCTCAACTTCGACGCAGTAAATGTTTTCGCCGCCCCGCAGCACCATATCCTTTTTTCGGTCGACGAGATAAATAAACCCATCTTCATCGAGGCGGCCAATATCGCCCGTATGCAACCAACCGTCGGTGATGGCGTCTGCTGTCGCTTCGGGTCGGTTAATATAGCCCTTAATCACCGACGAGCCGCGCACCCATATCTCACCAAGCGCCCCCTGTGGGACCTCGCGCCCGGTATCATCCACGCATTTGACTTCGAAATTTGGCATGGCGGGGCCTGCGGCGTCGGGTTTGTCGACGAAGAAGTCACCCGCCACAGAGGTGATAATCCCGCACGTCTCGGTCATTCCATAGCCCGTTCCCGGTCGCGCGGTTTGGATCTGATCGTCAATCTTCTGGACTTGGTCCGGCGGCACTTGTGCGCCGCCACAGGAGATCGCCATCAAACTCGACGTGTCCGTCTTCGCGAAGTCGGGGTGATTGATCAGTTCTCGGCCCATAACGGGCACACCGCTCAGGGAGGTGACTCGTTCTTCCTCGATCAGGCGCAGCGCCTCGCCTGCATCCCAGCGATACATTAGCACAATTTTGCCACCGACCGCCGTGACGCGATAGGCGCCACAATTGTTGGCGGTCACGTGGAAGAGGGGGGTCGTGATCAGCGCAGCGGGGATGGGCAGATTGGCTGGCGGTTCCTGACCGGTCGCCATTTTCACCGCGAGCATTGAGGACGCCGCTGCATATTGCATGTTCAGAAGATTGGCGACGCACCCGCGATGGGTCAGCTGCGCGCCTTTCGGAAAGCCGGTCGTTCCGGATGTATAGAAAATACAGGCATCTGAGTCCGGATCGATCGCAACGTCGGGCAAGGCTCTGCGCGCGCTGACAATGCTCTGCCAATCCGTGACCCCCGGGCGGGGTGGATCCACGCGGACAGAAATCAATCCTGGCGCGGTCTCGATATCGGGATTGTCCTGAATCCGCGACAAGCGCTCTGCATCGGCAAAGACGAATTTTGGCTGCGCATCATTGATGCCGTAAGCCATTTCGGTCTCGGTCCACCAGGCATTCATGCCGACGACCGCAATGCCCACCGCCGTACACGCCCAATAGATCAACATCCATTCCGGATAGTTGCGCATGGCAACTGCAACGCGGTCTCCCGGGCGGACCCCTTGTTCGAATAGCCAGCCTGCCACAGCACTGGTCATTTCGTGCGCTTCGCCATACGTGACGCGGTCTTGTTCATAGACCAGATAGGGTCGATCCGCGAATTGCGCCGTCGCCAGCCAGATGTCTCGAACACTGTTGGGGCGATTTTTAAAATCGCGGATGCGGTGGCCGAGGATCTCGGCCTCTATGATCTCGAATTCACCCCCCGGACCCGTCAGCGCTTCGCGGGCCGCGTGCAATTCAGTATAATACATATCACGCCCTCCTTCTTATCCGATTAAAGGCCTACGCTGCCCTCCGTACAGTGGAAGCCGTCACGTAGAGGCAATTGGATCCGAGCCGCAGAGTTTTGCGCGCTGAGCGTCCTGCGGGGACGCGGCCTTTGAGAGGGGCGCGCGGCCCCTCATCCAACAGATCGCGCTCGTCATTTCAGGTCAGTGCGGATCCGAATGAACACAGTTTAGGCGACGATATTGAGAATGAGTTTGACAATCAATCGCAATCTTTTACGTCGGCAGGGTGTATCAAAAAGGGAGCGACATATGCGATCGCATAGAGCACTTATCTGCGCCTTACTTTCATCAACGGTTTTGACCGCACCGGCATGGGCGCAAGCCGCAGCGGATGTCGAAGACACCGAACGCGAACTCGACACAGTGGTCGTGACCGGCCAGCAGAGTTACTATGACGACACCGCTGTCTCAGCGACGCGGCTCGAAATACCCATCATCGAAACACCGCAATCGGTGTTCGTGATCAACGCAGACCTAATCGCAGACCAACAAGCGTTTCGATTCGATCAGGTCCTTCAGAATGACGCGAGTGTGCAGAAAGCCAATAATTTTCTCGGCGCCTATTCGTCCTACTCCATTCGCGGCTTCACGCTGTCCAATGGTAGCAACTATTTTCGGGACGGACGGACCTTTTTCCATCTCGCCTCCGTGCCAGTTGAGACGCTGGATCGTGTCGAAGTGCTGAAAGGGCCCTCATCGGTGCTGTATGGAACGCTGACGCCTGGCGGCATTGTCAACATGATTTCAAAACGCCCTGCAGACGACCCATTTACAACCATTAAAGCAACTGTTGGCAGCGATAATTTCAACCATTTTGCGCTTGACCATAGCGGCACACTGTTTGAGAGCGACACAGCCGGAAAGCTGTCTTATCGGGTCAATGGCGTGTTTGAGGAGTCTGACTCATTCCGCGAATTCGCCGATGGACGCGCGTTTAAAACGGAGCGTTTGATTGGTGCGTTCGCTGCGGAATGGGAACTCTCTAATCAGACCAGCATCCTGTTTAATTATGACTATACCGATGATGATCGCCCGCAAGATATCGGCCTGGTCAATCTGACCGGCGACTTTAGCAATCAGTCCTATGAGCAGATCGTCAATCAACCCTGGACGAGCTATGACTCGACGGTCACCAATTACTATGTCGCGCTGGATCATCAGATCAATGACATTTTCAAAATCAGAGCCGGAACCAGCATCCAGGACTATAAGCGCGACCGTTATGACAATCAGTATCGCGGGAACACATTTGACGTCGCCACGGGAGACATCGCAATCCGCGCCCGCCGGCGCATCAATCGATGGAACTACACAACTTATTTTGCCGATCTGATCGCTGAGTTCGACACCGGCCCGTTTGAGCATCAGGTTCTGATCGGAGTCGATCAAACCGATGTCGAGATCGACAATAATGAAACCGCGCGCAATGAGGTCTTCGTGACCAATATCTTCGACCCGATCATCATCCCAGATCCACTGATCAATACCGTGGTCGATCCGAATGTTGGCTCTGAAGATCGATTTGGCGTGACGTTCCAAGATATGATTTCATATGGCGAGCATTGGCGCTTGCTGATTGGCGGGCGTTATGACGAGTTCCAATCGGAGTTCATCCTGGCCAATGGTCTTTCCCTGCCGCGACCTGACATTGACAATGTCACCCCGCGAATCGGTTTGGTTTATTTGTTCAACCCCAACCTGTCGGTATACGGATCATATAGCGAAAGCTTTGAGCCGAACAATCCGGTGACAGATCCGAGCCTGACGAATTTTGGCAGCCAATTGGACCCGACAGTCGGCGAATCCTTAGAAGCCGGTTTCAAATGGGAAGCGTTCGATGGCAAGCTGCTCACGACCGGCGCGATTTTCACTGTGGAACGCACGGGTGCGCCATTTGAAGACCCGTCGGTGAATGCAATCGTCCAGCGTGGGACGCAGGAACATAATGGCGTCGAAGCCAGTGTAACCGGCCTCGTCAATGACAATCTCACCCTGACCGGCTCTGCAACATTCTTAGATGCTGAGTTTACCGTAGACCAAAACGAAGATCGCATTGGCAACACCCCAGCAGGCGTCGCGGATGTCTCACTGGCCCTAACGGGAGAGTATGAGATTTTCGCGGGGCCGCTGGCAGGATTCGCGCTTCAGGGATCGATTTTCTATGAGTCTGAACGCCCGGTCGACGACAATAATTCCTACGATTTGGACGCTTATACACGCGTCGATATTGGCGCAAAATACACCCAGAAGCTGGCAAATGGAAATGATCTTATCTATCGGGTCAGCGCGCTCAATCTGTTTGATGAAGCGTATTACAAAGCGTCTTCGACCTTTGGGGTGAACCCCGAATTACCGCTTCAAGTCAGAGGCTCGATTGAAGTGCGCTTCTGAGACTGGCAACGGGCCGCGAGCGCAAAGACGTAAGCGGTAAGCGTGAAGACACCCATTAGGGATGGGCGACGTGACACCGATCACGTCGCCCCTCACGCAAAATCAGGGACAGGGACTGGACGCGCTCGCGATGGTGTGACCTCGCATTGCGGTCTGCGTCTTTGCCATGGGACAGTCATCAGGTTTGGGCTCAGAACCGTCGTCTTAGACCGACCATCACGGTGGAATACCGGGCATTCGCGGCGCTGATCGTGTGATTGTCATAGCGTAGCTCGACTGCGAAGCGATTGGAGACACAGCGCGAAATAGCGGCGCCCAAATTGTATCCGAGTTCGGCATCATCGCCGCGTTCGAAATAAGCACCGGCGCCAATGGCAACATAGGCTTTCCAGCAGTCGGCAATGGGCGGAAGGTGGTATTTCAGCTGCGGCGCAAGCTGCGTGAAATCCGGGTCAGAGCGAGTGCCTGTTTGATCGGTAAAGCGATGATGGCCGAGCATTGCGCCAAGGGACCAATCGCGCGTGAGGCGATAATCTGCGTCCAAAGCAAAGGCGAGATCGCCATCTGCAACAGTGTTTAGCGTACCAGAGGGCTGAGTGGCGCCGACAAATCCGGCAACCGTCCAATCCGCGACCTGCGGCATGCAGGCGACGCAAGTGCCGGGCGGTTGAGGGCCCGTGGTGTTGCCGCCATCGCGGTCACAGCGCTCAAACGGGATGGGGTCTGCCCCATCAGGGATGCCGTCGCCATCTGAATCCGGGTCAATCACATTTTTGAACCCATCCCCATCACAGTCACCGCTGCCTTCTTCGGCATCCGGCAGCCCATCATTATCGCTATCTGGATCCATGAACCCGAACAGCCCGTCGCCATCGGCGTCCGACTGATGTTCATCAGCATCCTGGACACCGTCGCCATCATGATCGCCGCTGGCCGGCAGATTGGTTGCGACGGATACAGGCCGGGCAGATGCACCGCCGGAGCAGGCCATGCCAGGATAGGTCGCACTCACCTCCCAATCACCGCCATCGGCGATCTCAAGAACGTCTTGATAACATCCGGCGGCATCCGTCATCACGGTTCGAAACACCGGATTGCCAGACGGATCGATATACCGAACAATGATTTCTTCGAACGCCCGCACCGGATTTGTGCACCCTTGCGCGCGAATCTGTCGGCAGGGTCGATTGGCTCGTTTCGTGACGGCTCGAACCGTGCTGCCATCCGCCGGCTGAGCGAGGTCCGCGGCACCGTCAATGGGGAGCAATCCCGGATCGCAGCGGATAATTTCGCTGGCCGCGGTCAGTGTGGTTCTCTCCCGCAACTGCATATCGAGCACAGCGCCCCCGACCGGGACCAAAACATCATCCCGCGCGGCGAAGCTTTCAATGGTCAGGGTGAAATCGTGGCATGGCGGTTCGTCATCAGATGGTTTGATGTCGACGCTCGCATTGATGGACTCGCCAGGGGCGAGGAAGACTTTACGAGGGCTGTAATTGACCGTCCAGCTCTCGGGTGCACCGCTGAGTTGGAAATAGAATAGCGTTCCAACATCATAAGGGTTTGATAAGCTGTAGCTGTGCGTCACGGTATCGTAAGGACTGCTGGTATTGCTTGTGACGATTGTGAAGTTTTCCTGCGCCTCATTATTGAACACGTTCACATCATTCACGACGTCGCGTGTCTCCACCCAGGCGCAACTGTGACCGGTATTGTTGGCGGTCCATTCGACAAAGCACGTCGCCTGACCATTATTGACCCGGCAATTGTTCGCCGAGAAGGTCCCAGCGCCGGGCCCGAGACGCGGGATAAGAAGGTTTGCCAAGTTGCGATTGAAATCAATCGCCCCGCCTGGCGCAACCGTTTGGAAAGGCTCAGAGACCCGCGCGTCAATTTCAACATCGAATGCGTCGCCGACATCGTCATTGTTTAGACGAAAATATAGACGATTGGTGACGCCCGAAACGGGTTGATCGAGATTGGTCGGATCAGGCGCACCGCCCATATCTTCATCAAAGCCATTGTCCGGCGCATCGACCCAAATATCAGGGCTCATATAGCTGAGAAAATTGCCGTCGATCGTGTCCCCTTTGGTGATACGAACATCATTGGTGGTCTCGGGCGGATCATAATCGATCACAATATCGAAGGCATCCGCGGGATCAGCTGGCGCCGTGACGGTGATGTCTAAGTTGATCTCGGCAATATTGAATGTTGGGTCGCCAATTTGCAGCGCTGCGTCCGAAAGGTCATCCGCTGTGGACAGATCCGTATCGAGGATCCGCACTGGCCCTTCGCCAGAGGCGACGGTCTCATGCACCCGGTAGACGATGACGCCGGTTTCCGGCAGGCCGTCATCGGCAAGCGGGTCGTCGGCTGTGCCGCCGCTGGACGTGCGAGCCTCGATCAAGAAATACGTCTCTTCGTTCGCAACATTGGTGACGCCCTGCGTCACCCCGATCAGGATGGCTTTGCGCCGATTGTCATCATTGGCTTGGAAAGAAATTGGGATCGTTCCCGAAAATGTCGCGGTGCCGGCCGGCCGCGGTATGTAGCGGATCGATGCGATGTCATCTCGCAGCACCCAGCCGCCTTTGAATTTGTTCCAAACCAGAATGTTTTGGTTGTCGAACGGCATGGCCATATTGGTCCAGCCATCGGCCCGCGGTGAGGAGAAGGATACACCTGGATAAGGGTATAAATCGAACAGTCCGAATTGATTGGCGACGCCGTGATTGAGTTTGGCTTGTGGTTCGTTTAGCGCATGGACGGAGATCGATAGGGGCCGGGTTAAACCCGCCAATAAGCCGACATTGGAGGGGCCAATGGTTGACCAGCTGCCATCGATCCCGTCCGTGAAGCCTGGATCATTTGTGAATAAGACAATGCGGTCGATATCGTCTGTCGGATCCGCGGGGTCGCCATCCAAGGTCGCCTGAATGACAGGCAGGATTTCCGCCGTAATATCCACCAAAGGGTGATTGGTGGGCGGTCGATAGTTCGCTGCCGGCCCAGTTAATTCGATGACGTTCGGGAAGAAGGTTTCGTTGATGGTCAGGCCGCTATAGGACACTTCATCGAAATACAGTTTCAGATCATCCAGCTGGTTTTGCACGCTCGGTTGCGAGGGCGGATCGCCGAGCCCGGCTTGGTTAAACGCCACGCGCACGGCGAGTAAGTTTTGATCTCCTGTGGCCACGGGCGTCTGCGGGAAGTCCCCTGAGGCGACCAGGGCATATCCTTGAGTCGGGCCTTGATTGACGCCGGTCCCGCGCACTCGAATCGTCCACAGGCCGGGCTGAGGCGTTGTGCGTTCAACTTGTTCGACATTGTTCATCGCGTCCGCTCCCCCGCCCGTTGCGGACTGAGCGCCAGCGCCGTAATTATTGCCAAGATACAGGGTGCCATCCGGGGCGACGACTTCCAAATCGAGATCGTTCGTGACAGGAATCGTCGCATTGCCCCAGTTCGCGCTTGGCACTGGCGGGTCCATCCAAGTGAGCGTGACTTTTAAACGCGGCGCGTTGCTCTGAACCTGAACAGTATAGGTCTGAAGATCTCCCGTCCCAACGCCGGAATTGCGATAAACGTCCCAAACGCGGAACGTGCTCGCATCGCCATCGAAAAAGACTGTATCATCCAGCGCTGCGAGCCCCCAACCTTCGAGATTGGTCGGATATCCGGTAAGAGGGGTCGCGCTGCCATTTTCAGCATCAACGCCCGTCATATCCCGCGTTGAATTCAAAAGAATTGCTTTCAGCAGAGCGCCGGTTGGCTGGAAGGCGTGCGACGGATTGGCCACGCCTGTCGGATAAAAGCCGTCCATGAAATACTGTCGAAGCAGCGCAGCACCAGCTGCAATGGCAGGGGTTGCCATGCTACTCCCGCCACAGAGTGCGGACGGTTCCGCCGCTGTTGAGCCAGATTGCGCGGATTGAACCCCAGCGCCATCCGCGTAGATTTCCGGCTTACGTCGACCTTTTGCTGGGCCAACGCCACCGGATGCTTGATCGAGTTGATTGGGGACGGACCCAGCAGCAGCGACCACAAGCCCATTTTTCGCGTTCCATGGCGGATTGGCGGGACGCGGTTCAAGATCACCGTCGCCGTCAAAATCTCGATTGTTGTTGCCCGACGATGTGACCACAAGATTGAACGGATTGTTCCAGCTAAACGTATCCACGTCATCGCTCGTGGTGGTGTATTGGTCCGGTGTCGCGTAATTGGCCGTACTCCAGCTATTCGTGTGCACGCGCGCACCGTCATCGCGCGCATTGCGCAGAGCCTCAATAAATGAGACTGCCCCCCCAATTTGGCCCAAGTCTGTATGGCTCAAGCGCGCGTTTGGCGCGATACCATTATTTGCGAGGCCAGCCCCGCTCCCAGCCACCGTGCCCGCTGTGTGCGTGCCATGACCCGGATTGGTGTTGCAAGCAAGCGGCATTGGTTGCGCGGCGGGCGCGGGTGAATGCCTCACAACTTTTCGATGCGTCGGGCCTGCATTCGCAACTAAGGGGTCATTAAAGTAAGCGTTGCCCAGATCAATGGCGCCATCAATGTGTCCAACGATTTGACCATCCCCAAGCAGACCATTGTTTTGAAACGGGCTATCTGCAGCCGTACCGGCTTGTGTGCCCGATTGAAGCACGGCGGAGGTTTGCGGGTTATCAATCGTCAACTCATCGGCTTCTTCCACCCACTCGACGGCGTCTAATCGGGCGATCTGAGCCGCCACGGATATCGATGGCACAACCACCGTCATCTTCGGGCTGATCAATGGTCGTTCTGTTCCCTCAGCATTGACGCCCTCACCGGGCGCGTCGGAACCGTCGGACCAGAGCAAGCGCGCGCCAAGATCCTCGAGTGTTTGTTCGACGGCCGGTAGATCACTGCCTGGCCACACGACAACGACCAAGCGAACACCTGTTTCTGTTCGCCGTTCCTCAGAGGCGAAATCCTGCCGACCAATGCTGCGTGAGATTTTAAATATCGGCTGATACGCGCCGCGGGTGCGAAAGGCGGGATGCTGTTCGATGCGGCGGGCCTGGTCGCGATCGAGATATTCAATATAGGCAAAGTTGCGAACATATTTGTCGAGCGATAGTCCTGCCTCGCCGATCAGCTGCTCTTGCTCCGAGCGCGTTAACGCCCGGTCGAACTGAACGATTTGCCAAGCGGGCTCATTGGCATCGAATTCGATTAAGAAATCACTTGAGACCCGCAGGTCAGCCGCACCGCGACTGAGGTCCAAGACATAGCCATTGATGATGATATCGCTGGCCGTCATGTTCGCCTCGAGGGACGATTGGTCCTCCGGTATTGGCGGTACGATCGGGTTTGTGAGAGGTGCGCCGGGCGTAACTTCCTGAGCGCGCGCGTCGCTCAAGCCAATGGCGCTTCCAAATACGAGACATAAGACCGCAATCCCGCGGCGCATACCTTTGATCATCGATTTCTCCCCGTCCGATCTTCTCCCGATCAAAGTTAATAACTTTATTTAATCTTCGTCAACATTTACATTTATTTATATCGAATCTATACTTTGCGTGTAATTTGATATAGTGTAGGCGCATGTAAAAACATGCCGCACGGCGGAGCTATGTAAAAGTTTTGATGGGGCGAGGCGCGTAACTTCGGACCACGAAGCAGGCTGTTGAGGCGGTTTGGATGAGCCGCAAAGAGGCATGTGCCATTGCGATGGCACCTAGGGCTGCTCTTTAAGTGCGAGGTCTGCGAAGCGCGCGAACAGTGGCTCCGCGGCTTATGGGGTCGATGGCCGCGCCGCACAGAGAACGGGGTGATCTGAGCGTCGCCGACTGTGCGCGCCATCGCTGGCGCTGTAACGCTGTAAAAACGCTATTCCTTCAGCCGACAATCAACTGTTTGAGCTGGATGGTCTCGTATTCGAGCTCTTTAAGGCGGAAGTTTACCACATCGCCGATTGTCACCATGCCGCACAATTTGTCCTCATGGAGCACCGGCATATGCCGAAAACGGCCTTGGGTCATGCGATGCAGAACTTCAGCCAGAGGTTCATCGGGTGAGACTGTTTGCACCGTGTGAGTCATCAGCGCTTCGACCTTTTGTTCGAGCACGCGGCCCGGCGTTTCGGAGAGCCTGCGGACAATATCGCGCTCCGATAGGATGCCGCGCAGAGCGCCATCGCCTGAGGTCACGATGAGCGCCCCAATGCGCTTTTCTTTCAAGAGGTCGACCGCTTTGCGCATACTGTCACTGGGTTGGACGGTGAAAAGATCATTGCCTTTGGTGGCGAGGAGCTGTTTGACCGTCCCGAAGTCGACCGCAGGCTTGGTGCGCGTGGTTTCAACTTTTTGGCTGTGGGTCTTCTTCCGCTTACCATCATTGGCACGGGGACCCGCATAATTTGTTGGGGCTCGCATGCGTACTTTCCTCCTATATCTCTTATTTCACGGGGACTGTACGTTATCTAAGCCTATATTGGAAATGTATTTTGATTGCACCGGAATGAGATGTCCTTAAGCCCCCTGATCGCCTCCGCCTTATTCGTCGCGGCCATACTGTCCGGATATCAGTATCGCAAAGTCTGGAAACGCGAAGGGCCGGCCTGGCAGGCCTGGTTGTTTGGCATCCTGGCCGGGGGACTATTGCTAATTGTGGCGCTGGTGCCTTTGAGCGCAAGCGCAGGCGCGCTCTAGAGCTCGGCGCGGGCCTCGGCTTGCATCTTTTCGAGCGCTCGCCTGGAGCGCGGACAAGCGAGGCGGTCGCGCAGGGGACTGTCCCGGTCGATGTCTTGGGCGCAGACAAGACACTGATCAGAATCGGCAATGGCGTTGAGGCCGCCACAACTGCCTTTGATGGTCCGCCCAGAGAAAATCACGCCGACCGCCATCGCGACCATGACGATTAACATCAGTCCAAATACCAATAAAAACAGTTGCACGCGTTAATTCTCCGTGGCGGTTTTGTAGGCTTCAAACCCGGATGTTGCGATCAGCTTAAACTCAGATTGATTACTCGAATTTTGTCGAACAATAAAGAGCGCGTCGACATCGTAATCCGCAGCGATTCGCACACCATCTTCGGCGCCTACGGCCAGCAGAGCTGTGGCCCACGCATCGGCTTCCAGGGCGGTCTTCGCGATCACCGTAACGGACGCGGTCTGATGCGTGATCGGTCTTCCGGTTTGACCATCAATAATGTGCGAATAGCGAACGCCGTCCTGTTCGAAATAGTTTCGGTAATCGCCCGAGGTCGCCATGCCGACATTTGAGAGCGCAACAATGTCCTGCACGCCCCGCTGACCTGCGACCGGGCGCTCGATGCCAATTTGCCAAGCCATATCTCGTGAGGTCTTGCCGCTAACAAACAGATCGCCGCCGATTTCAACCATAAAATCTGTGGCGCCGATCTCTCTTAAGGCCTGTGTCACGGCATCGATGCCATATCCTTTTGCGACGGCGGTCAGATAGATGGTCGCATCTGGCCGGGTTTTTCGTAATGCGCGACCATCGGCAGAGCGTTCGATCACCCGGTCTTGTCCGATCGTCTGAAGGGCGGCTTCGATTTCAAGTGCGCTCGGTCGCTGTTCAATCGTCCCCGACGGGCCGAATCCCCAGAGCTCAATGACCGGTGTTAAGGTCAGATCGAATCGACCATTGGTCGCCAGATGAACGCGGTCGGAGACGTCCAGCATGTCCTGAAACCCCTCCGAAATCTCGATCGAGTCGAGGCGCGGCGAAGCGTTGAAACGAGAGACTTCGGATGTCTCATCCCAATTCGAATAATGCGCATTTACGCGCTCCAATGTCGTTTCAATCGTGGCGCGCAGGGCGTCAGCCTGCACCGCGTTTGACTGCTGTGACACGACGATGCGGTAAGTCGTGCCCATGGTTTCGCCGATAATTTCGGTTTCGCTCAAAGGCTCGCGACAGGCGAAGCAAATAAGCAGGATTGAAAAAGGCACGGTGCGTTTCAGCATAAATCGTAAGCACAATTCTGATTTTCTGCGGCGCGGGGTTTGAGAACAGCCCGAAATTTAAGCGTTACGCATAACGGGGCTGGATGAACCAGAAAATTAGGTATATTGCCGCGCATTATTTCATTCGATGGGCGTCTGGGTTACAGCCAATTGGGATTTGATGCTGTGAAGCAATTTAAACTGCGGAAGGGGCTCGATCTGCCAGTTGCAGGGGCCCCGGAACAAAAAATATATGACCATGTGGCCCCCGAAACCGTCGCTGTTTTGGGGCGCGACTATGTCGGCTTGAAGCCGCGCTTGAGCGTTGCTGAGGGCGATCTGGTTGGCGCGGGCGCTCCCATCTTTTTCCATAAAGATACGCCGAGTGTGTTCATCACATCTCCGGTGTCTGGGCGCGTTAAAGCGATCAATCGCGGCTATCGCCGGGTCTTGATCAGTGTTGAAATCGAAGTCGACCCTTCGGCGGCCCCGGCCATAGACTTTCATTCGACCGGCGATGCTGAGACCCCCGATGGGATCGCTGAGCGGCTCCAAGCGGCAGGCCTATGGACCGCGTTTCGCACCCGTCCATACTCAAAAGTACCACTGCCGGAGACGCGGGCGCAGGCGATTTTCGTCAATGCGATGGACACCGAACCATTGGCGCCCGATCCGACGATGATTGTTGCCGAGGCGGAGGCTGCCTTTGCGGCGGGTCTCAAAGCGGTGGCGTCGCTCAGCGAGGGATCAACCTATGTTTGTCAGGCGCCGGGGGCCAATCTGCCTGGCGGCGATATTGAAAAGGTTGAATTTGCAGAATTTTCGGGGCCACATCCGGCGGGGCTGACGGGCACGCACTTGCATTTTCTCAATCCGCCGAGCGCAGAGCGAACGGTTTGGACAATTGGCTACCAAGATGTGATCGCGATTGGCCACTTGCTGCTCACCGGTCGGCTGAACAGCGAGCGCGTGGTGGCGCTGTCGGGACCTTTGGTGCGGCAGCCGCGTCTGATTCGGACCTTAATGGGCGCGTCAATGCGTGAGCTGACGCGCGGCGAATATGATGCCAATGAACCGGTGCGGCTGATCTCTGGATCGATTTTGAGCGGTCGCTCGTCGACCGTGCCAGAAGGCGACTATTTAGGGCGGTATTGCCGTCAGATCACCGTGATCAAAGAAGATACAGAAAAAGTGACACTTGGCTGGATTCGGCCTTGGGTCTCTAAATTTGCGGTTCAACCGGTCCTGCTCTCCTCTTTGTTTGGCCGGAAATCCTATCCCATGACGTCAAACTTGAATGGGGGGCGCCGCGCC
This sequence comes from Pseudomonadota bacterium, assembly GCA_038531165.1. Classification (GTDB taxonomy): domain Bacteria; phylum Pseudomonadota; class Alphaproteobacteria; order Caulobacterales; family Hyphomonadaceae; genus Henriciella. The sequence goes on along the minus strand of JBCBBZ010000004.1, from coordinate 3,118 downwards.
ATGGTGCCGACCGGCGTATTTGAGGACTTAATGCCGCAGGATTATTTGCCGACACAATTGCTAAGAGCGTTATTGGTAATGGACACCGATAGCGCTCAAGCGCTTGGTGCCCTTGAGCTCGATGAGGAAGACCTGGCACTCGCGAGTTATGCGTGCCCGGCCAAATATGAGTATGGAATGGCGCTGCGAGATTGCCTGACGAAAATCGAGAAAGACGGTTGAGGCTATGGGGCTGAAAAACTACTTCGCCAAAATCGAACCGCATTTCGAGAGCGGTGGCAAATGGGAACGCTATTTTCCCGTTTACGAGATGGTTGAGAGCATTCTCTTCACGCCAAAAACAGTGACCACCGCCGCGCCGCATGCGCGCACTTATACGGATATGAAACGGATCATGACCTATGTCGTGATCGCGACAATCCCCTGTATTCTATTCGGGCTTTACAATGTCGGCTTACAAGTCAACTCGGCGATCGAAGTGTATGGCGCGTCGGGCTGGCGGGCATGGCTGCTGACGACCACCGGGATAGGGCTCAACCCGAATAGCTTTTTCGCCAATTTCATGCATGGCGCACTGTATTTTATACCGATTTATCTCACCACGCTGATTGCGGGCGGCATTTTCGAAGTGGTGTTCGCCGTTGTGCGCAAACATGAAGTGAATGAGGGCTTTCTTGTTTCCTCAATGCTGTTCGCGCTGACCATGCCGCCAGACGCTCCGCTTTGGCAGGTGGCGCTGGGCATCATTTTTGGCGTTGTGATCGGCAAAGAAGTGTTCGGCGGCACGGGCAAAAACTTCCTCAACCCAGCGCTGACCGGCCGCGCATTTCTTTATTTCGCCTATCCGGCTGACATGTCGGGGAATATGATTTGGACGCCGGTTGACGGTTTTTCCGGCGCCACCGCTTTATCTGTCTCGGCTTCGGATGGCTACCAGACGCTGCCAGAAATCGGCATTGAGTGGACGGACGCATTTTTTGGCACCATTCAAGGCTGTATTGGCGAGACCTCGACGCTTGCCTGCCTCATTGGCTTGGCTTTCTTGCTTTACACAAAAATAGCCAATTACCGCATGATCCTGGGCTGTTTGGGCGGCATGATCGCATTTTCTCTACTGCTCAATTGGATTGGCTCTGACACCAACCCGATGTTTGCGATGCCTTGGTATTGGCACCTGGTGGTCGGCGGATATGCATTCGGCCTTGTGTTTATGGTGACCGAACCTGTTTCGGGTTCGCATACCAATCTCGGACGTTATATTTACGGGGCCTTGATCGGATTCATGGTCGTGCTGATCCGCGTCTTGAATCCCGCCTTTCCGGAGGGGATGATGCTGGCGATTTTGTTCGGGAACGTGTTTGCGCCGCTGATCGACTATTTCGTGGTGCAAGCGAACATCAGTAGGAGGACCAGGCGGAATGCCGCAGTCTGATGGGCCTGTAACGAAAAAAGGACCACTGGGTCGGTTTTTTGCACTGCCGGCGGATTCTGTGCCGAAGACAATCTTTGTCGCGGTGATGTTGTGTATGGTGGCGTCAATGGCCGTCTCTGCGATGGCCGTGTCCCTGCGCCCCTTGCAGGATGCCAATAAGCTGCAAGATAAACAGCGCAATATTCTGCAAGTGGCGGGGCTATTTGAACCCGGCCAGAACATTCCCGAAGCATTCGCGCGGTTCGAACCCAAAGTGCTGGATATCGAAGCGGGTACATTCACCGACGCGTTCGATCCTTTAACCTTTGACGATCGCGCCGCCGCCGATGATCCGGCCCTGTCCATTGCCCTCCAGGACGATCCGGCATCAATTGGGCGGCGGTCCAATTTTGTCACGATTTATCTGCTCCGCGATGCCGCAGGCGATATCGATAAAGTGGTTCTCCCGATCCATGGCTATGGCTTGTGGTCGACGCTTTATGGATTCATTGCGATCGAAGAAAACGGCAATGACATTTACGGCCTGCAATTCTACGAGCACGGCGAAACGCCCGGCCTGGGTGCGGAAGTGGACAATCCGCGCTGGAAAGCAATGTGGAGCGGCAAAAAACTACGCGACGCCGATGGGACGTTACAAATCACGGTCGCGAAGACCGTGCCCGAGGCCGGTTCAGACTACCATATTGATGGCTTGTCCGGGGCGACGCTGACCTCGGATGGTGTCGATAGCTTGGTGCGGTTTTGGGTTGGTGAAGCCGGTTACGGACCGTTTCTCGCGAAACTGAGTGTAGGAGACCTCTAATGGCTCAAACCCGCAAAGACATGTTGATTGACCCAATGGTTGATAACAATCCCATCACGTTACAAGTGCTCGGGATCTGCTCGGCGCTTGCGGTAACATCCTCGCTGCAAGTCGCATTCGTGATGTCGCTGGCGGTGATTATGGTGACTGGCTTTTCGTCGATGTTCATTTCGATGATCCGCAATCAAATTCCAGGGTCGATCCGGATTATCGTGCAAATGGTGGTGATTGCTTCACTGGTGATCATTGTCGATCAATTGATCAAAGCCTTCGCCTTCGACATGTCCAAGACGCTGTCCGTGTTTGTGGGTTTGATCATCACCAATTGTATCGTCATGGGCCGTGCCGAGGCCTTTGCGATGAAAAACCCGCCTGTGGAATCCTTTATCGATGGTGTTGGCAATGGCATGGGCTATGGGCTGATTTTGATGTCCGTCGGTGCCATTCGCGAACTGTTTGGCGCGGGCAGCCTGTTTGGCGTAACGGTTTTGCAAACCGTCAATAATGGTGGCTGGTATGTGCCAAACGGGATGCTGCTTCTGCCGCCATCGGCGTTCTTTATCATCGGCCTGCTGATTTGGGCGATCCGGACCTGGAAGCCCGAGCAGGTGGAAAAACGCGAGTTCAAAATTCAAACGGTGGACGCGCATTAATGGAAAACCTGCTTTCCATCGCGATCAAGGCCATTTTCGTTGAGAATCTGGCGCTCTCCTTTTTCTTGGGGATGTGCACCTTTATTGCGGTTTCAAAGAAGATCGCTACGGCCATCGGTCTCGGGATTGCTGTGATCATTGTTCAGTCGATCACGGTCCCCACCAACAATTTGATTCAGACCTATTTGCTCAATGCTGGTGCCTTGGCGTGGGCCGGGATGCCGGATGTCG
>JBCBBZ010000003.1:0-410000 GCA_038531165.1 Pseudomonadota bacterium | reverse complement strand
ATGCCAGCCCAATTTGATCAGCTCGGATTGCCGGACGATGTCTTGGCAACCCATATTGGTTGGGACATTGGCGCCGCCGCGCTCACCGAAGCGCTGATTGACCAGCTCGGCGGTCAGGGGCTCATGTGTGGGTATTCGCGCCTTCTGATCGACCCAAATCGCAGTCTCGATAGGCTGGATCTGGTGCCGTCCACCGCCGATCGCATTCCCATTCCGGGCAATGAGGGGCTCAGCCCGCAAGCACAGCATGAGCGCATTGCGCGCTTCCACCAGCCTTATCACGAACGTTTGGATCTTGCCTTGGACCAAGTCTGCCGGGCACATGCGCATCCGCTCATCGTTTCGATCCATTCTTTTACACCGCGTTTGCTCGGCGATGCGCAATTGCGGCCTTGGCATATTGGGTTGCTTTGGCACCATGACGCGGCCACCGCGGGGCGCCTCTTGCAAGACCTGACCGAGCAGACCGCGCTGACCGTCGGCGATAATCAGCCTTATGATGGCCGAAAGTATAATTACACCATGGATCGTCACGTTGCGCCGCGGGGTGTGCGACACATCACGCTCGAAATTCGACAAGATCTCGTTGCGGAGGCGGCAGGGGTTGCAGCCATGACGGCGGACCTCGCCCCCATCTTAGCGCAGCTCATGCAGCCCGCGCCGTAAAATCACAGTGCGACCCGTCGGGCGGGCTTGCGCTCCCTGAGGTGTGCCGTTATATCCGCCTTTCGCTTCGCAGCTGCGAGGCCAAAAACCGTGCCGCGGGATGGAGCAGCCCGGTAGCTCGTCAGGCTCATAACCTGAAGGTCGTAGGTTCAAATCCTACTCCCGCACCCAATAAGCCCCTGATTTCCAGTCGGATTTCAGGGGCTTTGTTTTTGGCTGAGTATTCGACGCATTGATTGGGTTCGCGCCCATGGTCGAGGCGTCGCGCAAGAGATCGGGGCGAATTTAGACCCGACGCACCCGAAACGACGGGGCGTTCCCCCGGGCGCCTGGCTCAGCGCCGCAGGGATAGGCCGATGCCGAAGACTTGCGGATCGCCGGCCACGACGGAGCCCCCCGCGGCGGCGGCGTTCGATAAATAGGTTTCATCGAAGATGTTCGAGCCAAATATAAACACATTGGCCTGTTCAGAGACATCATAGCCGAGCCGTGCATTGACCAATGCCCGCGTATCATTGGCGCCGAAGCCTTGTCCGTTGGGAAGAAGCGGTTCGCTTGCGCCGATAAAGTTCATATCGACCGTGCCCGACCAGCCTGATGGATATTGGAAGCTCGTCCCGATGGTTGCTGTATATTCTGGCGCGAACGGGAATTCATTGCCGACCAAAGACTGGCTCGGATCGGCTTGGACAACCTCCCGGTCATCGGCTGAGATTTCCGTCGATAACAATCCGATTGATGCGAACACGTCCCAGTTTTCATTGACCTGATAGTCGAGCGTGGCTTCGAGACCCGACAGTTCGCTTTCGCCGGCATTGACGACTTCGGTGTCTTGCGGCGTCGGTGACAGCGTCACTTCCAATTGCTGATCTTCCCAATCTATCAGGAAGGCATTGAGGTTAAATGTCAGGCGACCACCTGCCGACTGGGTCCGTAGAGCGATTTCATAGTTCCAAGAGGTTTCTTCATCGAAGATATAGGCTGTGCCGCGCACCGGGTTGATGCCAATCCCACCCGGTCGATAGGCTTGTTGAGCGCTCAGCGAGACGGAGATCATGTCCGAGACGTCATAAGTGGCGACCGCTTTGGGGAGGAAAACTTCAAAGGATTGGCTTTCATCCAATTCGATCGGAAGCAGGAAATTCGGGCCCGCCAGTGTCGCGATCGCGCCTTGGGCGAATTGTGGATAAAAGCTCGCAATCGCCGGTGCCGTACCGCCAGCAATCGCCGCGGCATTCACGGGACCGACCAGGGGTGTGTAATCCGTCTCAACCGCTGCTGCGATCGCTGGTATCAGCCCTGGATTGCCTGTGGTGACCGCGAGTTGGTCATCTGTCTCGAGTAGGAGGTTGGTCTGACCGGCGCCATAATCGGCGTCTTCTTGCTCATAGCGGAAGCCGCCTGTCAGTGTCAGCTTTTCGGTCACGTCAAATTCGATTTCGCCGAACAGAGCGGTTGTCGTAAACTCCGGCTGGAAGGTGAAATCGGATTGGATCGGCAGGAAAGCCCCGAAAATGAGGGGGTCTGCGAGCGACCGCGGCGCTGAGGCTGGCGTTGCAATTGGCAAGCCCATAGGCGGGTTGAAGGGCGCGGTCGCCTGCTGGGTGACGCCAAGATAGACATCGTCCAAACCGAGCGCCGTCAAATCGAGGGCTGGGATCGGAAAGGTCTGACGGGTCGTGGTTTCATCATCCGCCGACCGCTCGGCATAGAGCGCACCGACCAGACCACGCACCCGCTCAGTTTCAAACAGCAATCTGAATTCTTGTTGGAAGTCGTCGGAGTCTCGTTCATCAAACCGGATCGCGGTGAACGGAACCGGCAGGGCAGGGGCGCCGTCAAAGTCTGCGACTTCATCGGTTGTCAATTGCGAATAGGTGGTCAGCGAGACAAACTCGAGTGCATCACTGATATCATAGCTTACGTTCGCCGAAAATAAGTTCAGCTCGCGGTCTGTTCGCGTGGCAATGTCAGCCGATTGGATGCGGGCCTCAGGGTCTGCTGCATCGATAAGCGCGCTGCCATCGGTCTCATCGGAATAGATGCCGGTGAGCATGATCTCTAGGTCGGGGGTCGCCGATGGCGTGATGGCGAGTTTGCCGCGCAGAACCGTCGTCTCCTCAGCATCGGCGTCAGAGCCATCCAAACGGGTGATAAAGCCATCGCTTTCAGTTACTTGGCCAGACAGTCGAAAGCCGACCTGGTCTTCGATGATCGGTCCGCCAACGGCGCCGGAAAGCTCATATGTGTTCTCATTGCCATAGGTGGCGCGTGCCGCCCAGTCGAACGTGTCTGTCGGATCGACCGTATTGACAATAATCGCGCCGATCAAAGAATTGCGTCCTTGAACGGTCGATTGTGCGCCTCTTAGGACTTCAACTTGTTGCACATCCCAAGCATTCGAGATGGCCGCGCCGGCCGCTTGATTGGGAACAACCGCGCCGTCGATATAGAGCGTCGAAACCGGCGTGTTCGTGCCGCCCGTGACGCCTTGCGATTGCACGCCGCGTAGGGTGAATTGCTCATTGCGTCCGCTGCCAGTGGTGACAAAGCCCGCATTGCCGACGCGGCGCAGGACGTCTTCAAGATCGACAATGTTTAAAGCCGCGATATCGTCAGCCGTGGTGACGTCGACCGATGCAACTGTGTCTTGCAAAGACCGGCCTTGTTTTTCGCCGGTGACCACAATCGTTTCTTGGCGGGCTTCAGCTTCGGTATCGGCATCGGTTTCTTGTGCTTGGGCATAAGGGGTCGCCGCCATCACCGTGGCCAGCGCTGTTGATTTCAAGACTGTCGAGCTGAATGACATACGCATTTAAACCTCCCACGGCATGCTGCTCTGAGCACCAAGACACAGCTCTCGAGAATTTGCAATACGATCGTACTGTTTTCGTGAGCCTGTGGTTTGCTTGCACTTAAACGTCTTATCGGATCGCGGCGCAGATCTCGCCATAGGCCTCGTTCAGAGTGCCCTCGAGGCCTGCGGTCTGGCCGTTAATATGTCCCATCCGGACAATCACCAGCTCGAGGGACGGGATGACAACGACGCGTTGGCGTCCACCGCCGGACATGATCAATGCATCCTTAGGTACCGTCGGAAGGACGCTTTTCGTATTTAAATAAGCAAAACCGCCATACGGATCCTTGGTTGTGTTGCCCCAGGCGTCGTGGGCCGGCGTCATCATGAACTCGATAAACTCAGCCGGGACGATTTGCTCGCCGGCCCAGGCGCCGCCTTGCAAGACGAGCTGTCCCAGGCGGGCCCAATCGCGCGCGCGGCCATAATCGTGGCCAGAGATCAAAAAGTGACCATAAGGGTCGGTTTCCAGGATCATGCCTGTCGCGCCGATGCGGTTCAACAAATGCTCATAGGGCCATGACAAAAAAGCTTGAACATCGCCATCACAAGCGGCGTTTCGGATCATCGCCAGCGCCAGCAGCGGGTCGCAATTGCGATATCGTCCAGCCTGCCCGGGCGGATCGGTAAGGGGTTTCGACAGGCAAAACGCGGCCGAATCCACCCCGCCCGCATACACGTAAATGTGGTCGAGAAAGACCCCCTTTTCTTGCTTTTGACTGGTGTCTTCAGAGCGTCCATAGCTGCCGGTAAAGTGCAATCCGCTGGCCATATTGAGCAAATTGGCGAGCGTGATGTCTTGGCGCGGATCGCTCTGCCAAGACTCAAACCCGGCCGGGCTTGAGAGGTCCAAATGGCCTTGCTGGACCGCCGCACCCGCCAGCAATGCAGCAATGGTTTTTCCCATCGACCAGGACTCAAACTGCGTCTCTTGATCATATGGATCGCGATAATGCTCCAACAGCAAATGTCCTTTATGCAGAACCAGCACTGCATTGGTCATTTGCCTCGGATTATCAAATAACAGGGCCTGCGCTTTTGCCAATCGGTCTGCATCCGCGCCCGTTTGGTTGGCTTCGGCGACGGTGCCGCGAATATCCAGCGGGGTTTTGATGCCTGTATAGGTGTCTCGCGGGATGGGCTGCGGCTGAAATGCGGGCGCAGCATCCGGATGATCAAGCACGCACACGCCTTGCCCCGGAAAATGCCCAGCATAAGCGGTGCGACCCTCGAGTTCGATGGTCAGGACTTGCTTGGCTGCATCAAAAGAAAATTTCGGCGCCAGCGCCATCAAGCCCGACGGATCGCGTTCGCGGATTGCCGCATGCACGGTGTCATCGGAGGCGGCCATCCAATTGCAGCTTTCGCGAAACGTGTGTTCCGGCCGACGGCCAGTGTGCACGATGCCGGAGGCGCAAACCTTTGTGGCCCAAGCCAAGCCACAAAGACGCGGATCAGATTGAGAAATCGCCATGGGCTAATGGTCCGCAACAATGCGTTGCGGATAAATGCCGGGCACTTGGACGACGTGTTCGACCGAGAAGTCTTTGAGACCAATCACATAAAGCTCGTTCGAGCGCCGACAGCTGACATAGGCTTTCGTGCTATCTTTTGAGATGATCAAATAACTCGGTTGCTTGCCGACAGGCACGTGCGCCACGTATTCGAGGTCGGGATAGGAATAGATCGCCACATAATGTCCGGTCGTCGCCAATAGGACGATATAGCGTTCATCTGGTGTAATCTCGACGCCATGATCGACGGTAAACGGGTATCGGGTTTCTGACGGTGTGGGATGATCCGGCAGATCGATCAGCGGCACCGTTCGAACGATTTCCCAGGCGTCCAAATCAATCACATGCAGGCCGTGGAAGCGGTTTTTCTGTAAGTAACAGGTCTTACCATCCGCCGAAATGGCAAACGGCCGGACATTGTCATCAAAGGTCATCCGCCGCGTCAGCTTTTCCGCTGCGGTGTCAATCTCATCGAGGGTCGCCCAGACAATTGATCCGACATAGACTTTCGAACCGTCCTTGGTGACCCGGACTTTATGCCCGCCCAGGGCGGAAGTTTGAATCCGTTTCACTTCCCGTGTTTGCGTATCGACACGGCTCACAAACATGCGGTCATAGTGGGCATTGTAGACGAAACGCTTATCCGGCGAGATGGCGAAATGCTCACACTGCCCAGCCAGAGGAATGGACCATTTCTCCCTCAGCGTCGCAGCGTCGAGGCAGTAAAAGGCACTGCGCTGGTCGGCATTCACATCTTGCCAGTATTCCAGCCGGTTATGGGCATTGAAGAAAAGCTCTGTGCCATCTGCGGATAAGGCGACCGAATCCGGCGCCATACCATTGTTGAGCGTGTGCCGCGCCGTCTCCGCGAAACCTTGCTTTTCGTCTAAGGCTATGACTTCATTGCTTAGCGTGCATTGCTGGTAGATCATTTTTTATTCCCCTCCCAATGAGGACGCTCTCAGAGACAGCCATTCCGCTCTTGCTTTAATTACAGTATGACCATACTGTTTTTTCCTGAGCTGTGAAGGACTTTTGCATGATGGCGGACACGCAGACCTTTTTGAGTCTGGAAGACCATCGCGATATCGCGTTCTCAATGCCGTTAAAGGATCTCCATCCGGCGCAACCGGCTTTGTTTCAGCAGGATGTTATGTGGCCGTATTTTGAGCGTTTGCGCCGCGACGCCCCGGTGCATCTGACCACGGACTCGCAGTTTGGTCCGTATTGGTCTGTGACCACGCATGACGCGATCATGGCCGTCGACACCAATCATCGCGACTTCTCCTCCAGTTTTAAGCATGGGGGCATAGTGATCGCCGACACGCCGGATGATTTTCCGCTCCCGATGTTCATCGCGATGGATCCGCCGGTGCATGATGTCCAACGCAAAACCGTACAACCCGCGGTCAGCCCGGCTGCGCTCAACACTTATGAGCCTTTGATCCGGCAGCGCACCGCGCACGTCTTGGATCAATTGCCAATCGGCGAGCCGTTTGATTGGGTTGAGCGGGTGTCAGTCGAACTGACCACGATGATGCTGGCGACGCTGTTTGGGTTCCCATTCGAAGAACGCCAAAAACTGACCCGCTGGTCGGATGTCGCCACCGGTAAGAACAATCCGGCGATTTGTGAAAGCGAAGCGCAGTGGCGGATGGAATTGATGCAGTGTCTGCAATATTTCAATGAGCTGCGCGAACAGGCCGCTGCGGCGCCGCCAGCGGCCAATCTCATTTCGATGCTGGCACATGGCGCCGAAACAAAGGATCTCAGCGGTCCGGAATTCTTGGGCAATATCATTTTGTTGATCGTCGGTGGCAATGACACGACGCGCAATTCGATGACCGCTTCGGCCTTGGCGCTTGATACCTGGCCAGATCAGGATCGAAAACTGCGCCAGGCGCCTGACCTGATCAGCAATTTCACGTCTGAAATCATTCGCTGGCAAACGCCGCTCGCGCATATGCGGCGCACAGCCATTCGCGATGTCGAGCTTGGAGGCCAACAGATCCGCGCGGGCGACAAAGTCGTTATGTGGTATGTGTCAGGCAATCGCGACGCGGCCTTGTTCGAGGAAGCCGATCAGGTCCTCGCCGATCGTAGCAATGCCCGGCGGCATATCGCTTTTGGATTTGGGATTCACCGCTGCGTCGGCAATCGGCTGGCAGAGCAACAAATTCGGATCTTATGGGAGGAAATCCTGAAACGCTTTCCAACCATCCGGGTGCTGAGTCCGCCAGAGCGTACGCCGTCGGTGTTTGTGAAGGGGTACACCAAAATGATGGTCGAGATCCCACAGCGTTGCTGAACGGGTCGGGCAGGGAGGTTGATGTGAGACAAGTCACAAAGGGGATATGCGCTTGGGCGCTCGCGCTCGTATTGACTTTCCTGCCTGCAGCTGCCGACGCGGCTGATAATCTCCGCGCCGAACTTGTCGCCATTCTCGAAGCCAGTGCGGTAAAAGGTGCGGGGATCGTGATCGTCGAAGACGGCGCCCCGGCAGTCGAGATGTATTGGGGGATGGCAGATATCGAGTCTGGAAGAGCTGTCGACCGAGAGACGATTTTTCGGGCCGGATCCATCTCCAAGAATGTCACGTCTCTGTTGACGCTTCGATTGATTGAGGCAGACCGGCTCGATGCGAACGCATTGGTCGCCGACCTCGCGCCGCAGATCGAAATCGACAATCGCTGGCAGGAACGTGCGCCGGTGCGGGTGATCCACCTGCTTGAGCATACGGCTGGTTTGCCCGGGTCGACGTATCGCGAGTATGCGGAGAACGCTACTGACGCCGCGCCGCAAGACTATCTCGATGCCATTGGCCGCTTGCGAACGCGATGGCCACCGGGAACTTTGTATTCGTATTCAAATGCCGGCCACACGGTCCTGGCGCGCGTTTTGGAAGTCGTCACAGGCCGGTCGTTTGATGATCTGGCGCGCGAAGAGATCTTCGACCCATTGGGCATGCAAAGCGCCAGCTTTTTGACCTATGGCGACCGCCCCGAACGAATATCGAACAGTTACAGCCTAAATGGGCAAGCGCAACCGAGCTGGGAAATGCTGATCCGCCCGTCCGGCGCGCTCAGCGCGATACCGGCTGATCTTGCAAAACTGGTGGCCCTTTATGCGCGGGGACCAACAAATGACGCCCATTCCTTTGTGTCCCCCGCCGCGCTTGCGCGCATGCGTGGCAGCGAAGCGTCAGCCATTGCCGATGCAGGCGCGGGCGACGGCGCGTATGGGTTTGGCACATTTCCGTTCATTGTTGATGGTCGAACCTATTATGGGCATTGGGGCGAAACGGAAGGCTTTCGCGCGATCCTCGGCTATTTACCGGGGACGGAGAAGGGTTTCGTCATTATGCTAAACGTTGTCGATGAACGTGCGGCAAGCGCGCTTCGTGCCGCGATCGGGGCCTACTTACACCGCGAGATGCCGTCGTCGCCGGGTCTAGATCTGCGCCCATTTGATCCCGCTGCGTTTGAGGATAAGGCTGGTGCCTATGTCCTAGCCACGCATTCGCAACCCCTCCGCGCTTGGCTGTTCAAAGCGCTCGATCAGCGGCGTATCTCGGTCTCAGAGACCGGGCTCGTCGTGACCGGCCAAGGCCCCATAGCGCCACCGGAAACGACCTTCAGGCCCGCACAAGGCGGTGGCTTTGCGGCGGAGAATGTGCCGGTCGCGACGGCGGCGTTTTTCGAAGCAGATGGCAAAACCTATTGGATCGATCGCGATGCTTATGTGAAAGTTTCAGGCCTCGAGGCGATGTTTCGGAGCGCCATTATCCCAGCAGTGACGCTGGTCTCGATCGCGGCTTTGCTGCACAGTGTCGTCTGGGGGAGTATGGGATTGATCGGCCGCGGGCCAAGCCAGCAAGGCCTTTGGGTGAGATCAGCCTTACTTGTCTCTGGACTAGGCTTCTTGATCACGATGGCGCTATTCGTCAATTACGCCCTACTGGGGGACTGGTCGAAGCTCAGTCTTGTTGGCAAGCCGAGCGTGATCTCGATCAGCATGGCAGGTGCCAGTGTTGCCGGGGTCATTGGCGGCCTGGTGGCGGTCGCGATGACGGCCAGGAAAGCGGTCACGGAGCCATCCTTGTTTTTGATCTACGCCGTGCCCTCCAGCCTAACACTTGCCGTGTTCGCCGTGTTTTGGATCAGTGTTGGTTGGTTCCCGCTGATAACGTGGAGTTGGTGATGCGATGAAAGTTTTTATTTCTGCTGACATTGAAGGTGTCGCCGGCGTTGTGTCTTGGGATCAAACGCGCCGGCAAGGGTATGAGTATGATCGTGCATGCGGCTGGATGACGGGAGAAGTTGCCGCCGCGTGCCAAGCTGCGCTCGCGCTGAACGCTAGCCGGGTTGTCGTTGCTGACTCGCACGGAACCGGACAAAATCTGATCTTGGATGCGTTACCCGAAGAGGTCGAGACAGTGCGTGCTTGGCCGCGTCCGCTCGGGATGGTGCAGGGCGTTGATCTCGATGCGTTCGATCATGTTTTTTGTCTTGGATATCATACCGGCGCGAGCGAGATTGGAATGCTCAATCATACCTGCAATGGCGCCGGGTTTTTTGACGTCCGGTTGAACGGCAAATCGGTCGATGAGCTCGACATCTATTCCGGGGTGGCGGCACATTTTGGCGCGCCGGTGACGCTGACGACAGGCGATGAAGCCTATTGCGCTTCGGTCAACCGCCGGTATCCGGCGTGTCGAACCGTTGCGGTCAAAACGGCGACAGGCCGCGTCACCGGGCACAGCATTTCACCCGCCGCCGCGCGTCAGCGGATTGCAGATGCGGTTCACCAGGTTTTGTCTGAACCCGCGCCCGAACGCGCGATGCCGTTGAAAGACGGCCTGCGTCTTGAGATCGATTTCAAATGGCACCACGCGGCCGAAACCCTTTGCTATCTCGACGGGTTTGAGCGTGTTGGCGCACACACGGTTGGCATTGATGTCAAAGATCACCTCGCCGTGGCGCGCACTCTTGAGTTTCTAAGCAATTTCAAACTGACGCCAGACTTATGACACTGCCGTCGCCATATCTTCTATTCCTCGGCGATGTGTCTGAGGCGAACCGTGCCAAGACGGGTTATGGCATTGTGCATTGGGCCCCCGAGCGCTGCGTGGCGCAGATCCGCTTACCGGGGTGTGCGGCCGATACAGGGCTTCCAGATATGACCACCCGCGACGCTGTCGCCGCGGGCGCCAAAGCTTTGGTGATCGGCGTTGCGCCACAAGGCGGCGCCATCCCCGACCGCTGGCACTCGACCCTGCTTGAGGCGCTCGACGCCGGTTTAGACCTGATCAGTGGGATGCACACGCGGCTGACGGAGATCGATGTGATCGCGGCCAAAGCGCGGGCTTGCGGGCGTCGCCTCTATGATGTGCGTCATACCGAGCGTCAGATCCCATCCGCCAATGGGCTTAAGCGTTCTGGTAAAAGGTGTTTGTTGGTCGGGCTGGATTGCTCGCTCGGGAAGAAATGGGGGGCCCTTGCCCTCACCCAAGAAATGCAGGCCCGGGGCGAGAAAGTGTCGTTCCGAGCCACCGGACAGACCGGTATCATTATCGCTGGTGAGGGGATCGCCGTTGACGCTGTCGTCGCCGACTTTGTCGCCGGCGCAGCCGAGATACTATCGCCAGACAATGAGGCTGATCACTGGGATATCATCGAAGGTCAGGGGTCGATCTTCCATGCCGCTTATGCCGGCGTTTCGCTTGGATTGCTCCACGGCAGTCAGCCCGATGCGATGATCCTGTGCGCGCATGCCGAACGCAAACACCTCGAACTGTTGCCGCACATTCCGCATCGGCCACTGCGACAGGCGATTGAACTGCATGAGCAACTCGCGCACGTGACCAATCCGAACGCGGTGGTGGTTGGGATCTCCGTCAATACATCTGATCTGGCGACCGAGCAGGCCGCGCGCGCACACTTGGAGGCGATCAGTGCGACGACGGGATTGCCCGCCACCGATCCAATCCGCTTTGGCTGCGGTGTCTTTGCCGATGCCCTGCAATCGATTTGAAGAGGTGACCTGATGCGTTTGTCGGTTAAAGCTGAGCATTTCGAACTCCATGAGCCTTTCACCATCTCGAATTATGCCTGGCAGACGGCTGATGTTTGCACCGTCGTGCTGGAACGCGATGGTGTGATCGGCCAGGGCGAAGGCGCGCCCGTCTTCTATCACGGAGAAACCGCTCAAAAACTTGCCGACCAAATTGAAGCGGTGCGATCTCATATCGAAAACGGTATCACGCGGGCTGAGGCGGCCGAATTGCTCCCACCAGGCGGCGCTTTATGCGCGCTCGATTGCGCTTTGTGGGATCTTGAGGCACGCAGCGCTGGTCGGTCGGTTCACGACCTAGCTGGCTTATTGGACCCGATTGAGCTCGACAGCGCCATCACGGTGACACTGAAGGCCACCGATGCGATGACCGCGCAGGCCGAGCGCTATCGCGATTATCCGCTGCTCAAAGTCAAGCTTGGAGGCAGCGATGATGAAAACGCGATCCGCGGCATCCGCAAAGTCGCGCCCAACCCGCGCATCACAATTGATGCGAACACCGCCTGGTCGTTCGAAAAGCTACAAGCCATGGAACCGCTATTGGTTGAGTTGGGGGTCGAACTGATCGAACAACCCATGGCACCGGATGCCGATGAGGCGCTGATTGGGTATCGGTCTCGCATTCCGATCGCCGCCGACGAGTCCTGCCAGACGGTGGCAGATGTCGAAGGCTTGATCGGCAAATATCAAACCGCGGTCATCAAGCTTGATAAGGCAGGTGGGCTGACCGGTGCCATTCACCTCCTAAACGCCGCACAGGCAGCGGGGTTGGAGCTGATGGTCTCGTGCATGATCGCCACCAGTCTTGGCATGGCCCCAGCACGCTTGATCGGCACTTATTGCAAAACCGTCGATTTGGATTCGCCGATGAACTTAAAAGTCGACCGCGCGCATGCCATTCCGTACACGCAGGGGCGGATGCATGCGACGCCGCCTGAGCTCTGGGGAGGGTGATCTGACCGACAAACATCAAACCGACGGCAAAGCGCGCCCGCGCACACAAGCCGAACGCTCGCGCCAGATGCGCGAGCGGATCATTACGGCCTTCATCTCGTGCATCGAAAAGTACGGTCTAGCCGAAACCTCTGTGAGCCAGATCACCAAAGAAGCGGGGATAACCAGAGGCGCTTATCTGCATCATTTCAAAGCCAAGCATCTGATCTATAAGGACGCCGCCTTGCGACTCGTTTCGGACAGTTTTCGAAAGGTGAGCAATATCCCGGTCCATCCGGACGGTCCTGCGGCAGATCTTAAACAGGTGCTGCATTGCATCTGGGAGGATGTGGTGATCTCTCCCGAAGGGCGCGCATTCTCGGAATTGATGCAGGCGGCGCGGACGGACGAACTGGTCGCCCAATATATGCGCCGTCCCGCTCTGCGTGCCTTGCGAATCTTTGGCTATGTGGCGAAGCGTCGATTCCCGTTTCGGGCGGGGTCTAAGATGAAAACAAATGATTTTCTGCGCATGACCCAATGGACGCTGCGGGGCATGGCGGCGGACACAGCGCTGGTTTATCAGGCCGATTTCTTTCACCGTCAGATCGATCTTCTGGTTGATGATATCGCTGACGAATTGGAAACGGGCGCGCCCATATGAGCGTTGCGGATGCGCCCTTGACCGAAAAGGCCCCGGCCTCGGACCGGAAAAAGTTCGGGGTCATCGCGGCGTTCTCCGTCGCGCATGAAGTGCCTGCTGCGCTTGGAACGATTATGGTCCCGACCATATTTGTCACCGAATTCGACATGCCCGTTGAGTATCTCGGTTTGTTTGCTCTGCCGCTGGTCATATCGGCGTTTAAGTGGGCCTGGGCGCCGTATGTCGATCGCACGGGATCAGACCGTTTTGGACGGCGTTTGTCATGGATTTTTCCATCCGCGAGCATTGTTTCAATCCTCTATGTGATGATGGCGCTGATCACGCCGTCCATGGACACGCTGTTCGCGATCGTGGCGCTGTTTGCGTTGATCAAACTGTTTTTTTCCACCTATGAGATCGCCGCCGACGCGTATGTGGTCGAAAACCTGCGTGATGATGAAAAGGGCAGCGGATCAGGCGCGGTTTGGTTTGGGAAAGAAGCAGGCCAGGTCATCGGCTTGGCCGGGCTCTTATTCATTGCTGATGTTTATGGCTGGAGCGCGGCGTTTTTGGCGGCGGCGGGACTGTTTGCATCCTTGAACTTGATTGCCCTAGCGCGCAAAGAGCAGCCGGTGCGCGCGCGCCGCGTCGATCACCGTGCGACGGTGATGGCGTATCTCAAACAACCTGTGAACCGCCGGATCCTATTGCTAACGTTTGCCTTTGCGTTTGCGGTTCAGATCCCATCAGCGATTATTGGTCCGTTCCTGCGCGCCAAAGGCCTGACACTGTCTGAGGTCGGGGCGACGATTGGCATCGCCGCCAGTCTCGGCGCCGGGATCTCACTGGCGATTGCCGCGGTCACAATCCGGAGGATTGGCATCAAGCGAATGGCAATTGTCACGGCTGTTCTGGGTGTGCTCGCTTTGCCGCCTTTCCTTTGGCTGGCGCAGAGCGATGCGCCGACCTTGGCTGTGGTGCTGGCGATCATCTTCTGGGGCGCCTTGATGACGGCGCCAATTCGAATGACCTTCTACGCTGCACGCTTGCAATGGACCGGTCCTGACCAGGCGGGAACGGATTTTACGCTGCAGCAATGTGCTTGGTTTCTTGGCTTTGGTGCAACGCTGGCGGTGAGCGGTTTCGTCGCTGGGCAGGTGGGTTGGACCGCTGTGTTTATACTGAACGGCATCTTGGTGACGTTAGTTGTGATCACTTTTGTGCTTGCGCATGACCGGTTCAGCGAACAGACGTCTCAGTTGCATCGCCCACCCGCGCCGGATGTCCCAGAGCGCCTATGAGGGCGCAGCTCCACCCGCTCGGATCTCTAGGGCCGCAGCCAATTGATGTCCGTGAGAGAAAGTGTATACACTAGAAAAAAGGGATTTCTGGAGCCGAGGTGACGACGAAGCAACGAGACTCGGTGACCTCACCCGCCATCGCGACGGCGCCGCCGGGGAGCGCGCGCGGGCTCCCTCATCGCAGTGATCTTGACCTGCTTGACCTTGGCCTGATCGCCAAAGGTGTGTGTTCGGGCTTGTTTGTGTCGAGTCGCGCCCTTGACGATATTCTGAAGCAATCGGTTCGGGCCGAATTGAGTGGCGGTCGGCCGGTCGAGATTGATCTCTCCGTGCCGAGACAGGTGACGGCGCGCTGTGACGACCTGGCCAGAACCGCGCTGTTCACAGACGGACAGGGCGCCGTCTTGCTGCCGATTGGTGCGGCGCGGCCATTTCTCTCGCCGCGCGCGCCAGAGCCCACGCCGCCGCGGGTCACGCCTTTAGATGAACAGCCGCAAGCTGTATTTGAAGCCGCGGCCAAATGCGCCTTTCGGCACTCGCCAGAGACCATGACGGCAGCGGTTTGCATCTTGCACAAAGGCGCCCTGGTGGCGGAGGCATATGATGCGGGCGCCGATCGAAACACGCCGCTCGAGGCCTGGTCGATGGGGAAGTCGCTCGCCGCGTTACTCTTGGCCTGCGCAATTGCCGATGGATTGATCGAGCTGAATGAGCCGCTTGATCTCAAAGAATGGACAGACCGGTCGGATCCCCGCCGGTCGATCCGCGTCGAGGACGCCTTGCGTATGAGCAGTGGTCTGGCGTTTTCAGCCGCCTGGGCGGGTGACTATGATGCCTCACGAGACGGCTACCCAGATCACGGTTTGATCTATTCCGGTGCCCTGGACTCGCGCGCGCTCGTCACCAGCTGCGCGGCGCGCCATCCGCCGGGAAGCTTCGGTGCTTATAAAAATAGCGATACGCTTTTATTGATGGCGGCGCTGGAAGATCGTTTGATCGATGCGGGGCTCGATCCGTTGACCTGGCCGTATCAGCGCTTGCTGCATCCGCTCGGGGCCTCGTCGGTCTTGCTCGAAACAGATCCATACGGGCACGCGCTGATCACCGGTTATGTTTATGGCTGCGCCCGCGACTGGGGTCGTTTGGCGCAAGTCTTTATAGATCGCGCGCTCGCCGAGGCGATCGGCGCGGATTGGGCGTGCTTGCAAACCTGTTTGACGCCGACGCCAGCTTGGGCTGGTCAGTATTGGATGAGCGCGGCGCCAGCTGGGTTCCGCGATAGCATTTATGGGGGTCAGATCTGGTTAAACCGGCACGCGCCGGAAGACCGCTGGCCAGCCCCGGAGGATACCGCTTTCTTCCTTGGGATTGGCGGGCAGTACGCTTTTCTCGTGCCCAGTCTAGATTTGATCGTCGTCCGAATGGGGCACATTCGCGGGACGCTGGAAACCGAAGCCGGGCGCGGACATGTGCCGGCGCTCTTAGAAGCTGCCTGCGATGCGGCGAGGGCGGCGACATGAGCAAAACGCCTGTATGGATCATTATTGTAACGGTTTGCGCGGCGATCTGCGCGGGCCAGTGGATCGGCATCCAGCGCTTCCAGATTGGCATTGCCAATATTGTATTGCTGCCGCTTGTGTTCGCGTTTTTGGCCGGATTGCTGTTGAATCCGGCAGTAATCTCGCCGCTTAAAAAGTGGATGGGGCCAGGCGCTGGTCAGCGCGCCGCACGTCTGGTCGCTCCCGCCGTGATGCCGTTAATCGTCGTCTTAACCGCTAATATCGGCTCTGAGCTCGACGCCCTGATCGAAGCTGGCCCAGCTTTGTTGGCGCAAGAGTTTGGCAATTTGGGAACGATGCTCCTGGCCATGCCGGCAGCCGTGTTAGGCTTCAAAATGGGCCGTGAAGCGATTGGGGCGACGTTCTCAATCGCCCGAGAAGGCGGGCTGGCCTTCATTTTCGACAAGTATGGCGCCAATACTCCGGAAGCAACGGGGGTCACGGCAGTCTATATTTGCGGGACGTTTTTTGGCACCGCGACGTTTGCGATTGTGCCGCCTTTGGTCGCTTCGCTGGACCTGTTTGACACCCGGGCGCTGGCCATGGCGTGCGGCACCGGCAGCGCCAGCATGACCGGTGCCTGCGCCACCGCCCTAACCGCAGAAGTGCCGGAGCAAGGCGATTTGATCGCTGCGTTGGCGGCTGGGTCAAATCTGATGACAGGTCTGACCGGCCTGTTCATTACGATATTCATCACCATTCCGCTCGCTGAAGCCTATTTCAAAGTGCTTACACGCGTCCGCGGCAAAGCCTCGGAGGCGTCTGATGTCTGACACGGCCGAGCCCCCACAGACGGCGCCTGTGTCGCCATGGCAGCAGCTTAAATCCGATATTTGGTTGAGCATTATTGCAGTTGCCGCTGTTGCGTTTTCACACCTTGTGACGGGCATTTATGGGCCTGGCCTTTGGATCGGTCTCGCCGTGATTTATGTGATCGTCATTTGCGGCTACGCGCTTGCGCGCTTTATCCCAGTGAAAAGCCTTCCGGATTTGTTTTGGATTTCGCTCGTTGCCATGGTGGTGACCTGGCCCGGCGTTCCGGGGTCGTCAATGGTGCGCGATGCGATTGATGGGCTCTCCTTCCTGCCGACGATTACGCCTTTGATGGCCTTCGCAGCGCTGGGACTTGGAACCAAGGAAGTCGACCTATTCAAGCGCGCAGGGGTACACTTTGCCATCATCTCATTATTGGTCTTCTGTGGCACCTTTCTTGGCAGCGCGATTATCGCAAACATGGTTCTGGCCTGGATGGGGTCTTAGTCCAGCACGCCGGTGCGGCTTAGAGCGTGCCCCCTATGCGCGCGATCGCCGCCTCTGTCAGCGCTTTGCGATCAATCTTGTTGGTTGCAGCCAAAGGCAGCTCATCAATGAAAAAGACGCGGCGTGGGTGCGCATAAGCCGGCCCATTTTCGATCGAAAAGGCCTTCAGCGCATCCTCGGTCAGGGTCTCGCTGCGCCGGATGATAAAGGCCACAGGCGCTTCGTTTTTGACCGCATGCGGGACAGCGACCACCGCGGCTTCGAGCACATCTTGATGTTGTTCTAACACCTGTTCGACGGAGGTAGGATAAACGTTTTCAGCGCCAACTTGCATCATGTCATCGGCCCGGCCGACAAAATAGTAGAATCCATTCTCATCTCGGCGCATACGGTCGCCTGTGATGTACCAGCCATCGGCATCAATTCGCTTGGCGGTATCGTCTGGCCGTTTCCAATAGCCTTTCAAAGTCATTGGATTGCGAATATGGAGAACGCCCTCATTGGGCGAAGCACCATCGACAAGTTTTGCCTCGACACCCTCCATCAAGGCGCCAAGCGATGTTGGTGGGGTTGGCTGGCCGTCCGGGTGCGCGCTGAATGAAACCGGCCCGGTTTCGGTTGTGCCGAAGCCATTGGTAATCACCGCATTTGGGAACGCAGCTTGTATTCTTGCTAGCAATTGCTTGGACAGCGGCGAGGACCCGAGCCCGATTTGTTCCACGCGAGACGTATCGACCGTCGCGGAGCTCTCAACCGCTTCGGCCATCAGCGCCGCCATGGTTGGGACGCCGGTGACGCGCACGACATTATGCGTTTCGATGGCTTGAAGCATGGCGGCAGCGGAAAACTGTTTCATCAAAACCACATGCGCGCCGCAGGACAGCAAATTGAGGACGTGAAACTGCCCATTCATGTGAAACAGTGGGGCGGCCACAATGCCGGTCCGTCCGGCCATTGTTTCGGCCAGCCCCGTAAAGCGCCGCAAGGCCCAGCTATATCCTGCATGCGTGATCGGAACGCCTTTTGGGAGTCCGGAGGAGCCGGACGTATACATCATCATCGCTAGACTATCTGGACCTGGGCGCCATGGATCGGCTGGCGCCGCGCTGGTGCGGGTGATGTCGTGCAGATGAAAATGCGCGAGATCGGTGTCGGGCGCGCGGTCTGAAACCAGCAATGTGCCGTCCGCCTCCTCCATCAAAGCGCGCTGGTCGGCGCGGGCCAATTTCGTGTTCATGAGGCAGGTAACAGCGCCAAGCTGCAATCCGCCCAGGAGGCAGAACAGATGTTCCAGACAATTGTTCGCCGATAGCGCAAAGTGTTGCCCAGGCTTAAGGCCCGCAGCCGCGAGGTTAGCTGCCGCGGTGTCGATTTTGTCCTGGAGTTCAGAAAACGTCACCGTGCGGGTTTGACCCTCTGGTCCAAACTCCGTGATCGCGGTGTTGGCGGTCTCCCCCGACCAAAACGGCGCGGTCGCCAACGGCTCAACCATTTAGCCGATCCTTGCCGCATAGACGGCGCGGCCAATCGCGCATAGACGGTCTTCGGCATCGACAATCTCGATGTCTGCTACGCCGACGGTGCGGCCGACCCGGCGCGCCTGTGCCCGCGCCAGCACATAGTCGCCCATCACTGGGCGAAGATAATCGACTTTCATATCGATCGTGGGCACCGCCCCGCCGACAGCTTGCGCCACCGCAAGGTCACCGGCCGTATCGATCAATGCGGCGAGCGGTCCACCGTGGATCTGCGGCGAGCCATCAATCCGCTGGATCTCTAGTCGCGACTCCATACGCAAGACGACGCTGCCCTGATCGGCATCCGCTTCCGTGACTTTGACGCCGAGAAATTTGGTGAACGGGGACCCATCGAGGAGCCCCTGTAGGTCATCCTTTGTCATCGGCTTGGTCATAGCGTGATCACCTGTTTGCCGATCACCTGACGGCCAATCAGTTCTTCGAACGAGGCGGCGATCTCTGCGGCGGGACGGACGGAGTGCATGACCGGTTTAAACACCCCGCGGGCCACGCGGTCGAGGAGTTCAGCCTGGTCGTCCATGGACCAGCCATTTGATCCGACAATTGATTGTTCGAACGACCAAATATAACGTAAATCCTCTTGCGGGTCATGGCCTGCACTGGCGCCGCAGACGAGGATCCGGCCCTCATTCTTAAGGCATTTCAAACTGTCGACCCAGGTCGGCCCGCCAACATAATTGATGATCACATCCATGCCGCCAGGCTGACCATAGAAAGCTGGTTTTCCGTGCCGTGCGATCAGCGTTTTACGCCAATCACGGTCCGATGTGTCGAGCGTTTCATCGGCGCCGATTTGCGCCAGCCGCTGCAATTTGTGCGCGCCGGATGCGGCCGCGATGACATATGCGCCCCGGGCTTTGGCAAACTGGATCGAGGCCACACCGACCCCACCGCCCGCACCGAGGACGAGCACTTTTTCGCCCGGCTGAATGTCGCCACGCGTTTCAACCATGCGTAAAGCGGTGCCATAAGCGACCGGCATCGCAGCGGCCTCTTCAAAGCTAACCGCATCTGGCATCTTGATCAGAACCGAGGCTGGCACACAGACATATTCTGCCGCAGCGCCGGGTGTCGTTTCGCCCATCATCCCTTTGACAGGCAGGATCGGGTAGGGGTTAACCCGATCGCCGATTTTCCAATCGCTGACGCCTTGGCCCAAGGCGGCGACCTCGCCAGCAAAGTCACCACATGGCGTCATCGGGAAAGGAGTCTTCAATCCTGTTTCGCCAGACAGCATCATCGGATCAAAGCCGTTCAACGCTGCTGCGCGAACACGGATCAAGGCTTCATCTCTGTCAGGTTTTGGTGTATCCGTCTGTCGCCAAGCCAAGTCATTGGGCGTGCCATGTTGGTCAAATTGTACCGCCATCATGGTTTTCGAAATCGTCTCAGTCATGCTAAAGTGTATACAGTTTCTGATCGGGAAATAGCAATGGATAAATCCGACTTAACCTTCGATCATGTCGGCCTCTGGTGTTCCGACCTGGAGGCCAGTGCGCGCCGCTTCGCTGCGATGATGCATGTGGAGGTCGAAGCCGGCGGGCGACATCAGGGCCAGGGCACATGGAACCGCTTGGTCGGCGCCGTTAATGGTGTCTATTTGGAACTGATCGCGCGCGATCCAGAACAAGAGACGGCTGGTCCGATGGTCCAGGCGGTTGGCGCGCAAGCCGACTTAACCTCGTGTTTGGCCGCCTATCGCACGTCCGATCTGGAGGGCGTTTATGCGCGCGCTATGAAGCTCGGCGCGACCAGCCGCGGGGTGCAAACGATGAGTCGGGCGGGCGGCGATGGCACCACCATTTCCTGGCGCCTTTTGTTCCTTCAGCATCCAGACCATCCGGTTCTACCATTTTTTATCGACTGGCAATCGACCCCGCATCCGTCTTCACGCTTAAAACCCGCACTCTCGATCGGATCGCCAGTTTTCCAGTCACCCGATCCGGACGGATTGGAGCAACTGTTAGCGGGCCTTGGAGTTCGCGCCCAAATTGTTCATGGGGAAAGGCCCGAGATTATTGCTTCGGTGAGGAATGGAACAGTATCTGCATCCGCTTCGGGGACACGCAGCTTATCGACAAATGGAACCGAGCCCGAGTGACAACAAAAACCGCCCGTAGACCCAGGACCATCGATAACCAAGACATGCAGGGCTTCGAGCCGACGCGGTCGGGTCACATCCGGCGTGTCTTGGAAGAAGAGATCTTGTCGGGTGACTTACGGCCCGGAGATCATCTCAATGAGTTGGCCTTAGTCGAGCGGTTTGACGCCTCGCGTACGCCGATTCGCGAAGCCATTCGTCAACTCGAAGCGCAAGGTCTGGTCGAAATTGTGCCCCGCAAAGGCGCTTTCGTCGCGCGTATTTCCCTGAAGCACTTACTGGAAATGTTTGAGCTCATGGCGGAACTGGAATCGGTCTGTGCAAGGCTCGCCGCAGAGCGCATCACACCAGAACAGAAAGCCGCTTTAATCGACCTCCACGCAGAATATGAACCGCTCAGTCAGTCTCCAGATGACGCTGAACAGTATTTTGAAGTCTCCTCGGGGTTTCACCGTCAGATCTTCGCGGCGACGCAAAACGCTGCCTTAGAAGCCTTGGCCAATTCGACGTATAATCGCTTGCTGGCCTATCGCCGCAAACAGCTTGGACAAGGGCATCGGTCACCGCAATCGTTTCAGGAGCATAGCGCAGTCTTAGATGCGATCCTGCGCGGCGATGGTGATGCAGCGGCTGAAACCATGCGCGCGCATAGCGGCGAAGTTCGCGGCAATGCGCTCGATGTGTTGAGATCGCTGACCAATTAAATCAGGCGATTTCAGTGGCCGACAGAGCGCCATCCTGAAACGCCTGATCGATATCGCTGTCGCTCCAACCGGCCGCTTTTAAAACGTCGCGCGCGTGTTCGCCAAGTCTCGGCGAAACGACCCCTTGAACGCGCCCTGGCGTGCGTGAGAATTTGATTGGCAATCCGAGCGTTTTGGTTTGGCCCAGGTCTGGATGGGCAATATCGACGAGCATGTCGCGCGCGAGTGTTTGTGGATGCGCTAAGACTTTGTCCATAGCCAGGATCGGCGCTGCCGGAACGTCGCCATCGGCCAATCTCTGTAACCAGTTGCTGGCGGTGTCGGTCTGGAAAATCGGTGTCAGGGTTTCGACCAAGGCGGCCAGATTGCGCATCCGGTCTGGATTCTCTCGGAACCGCGGATCATCAGCGAGCGGGCCTGCGTCTAGGACGCGCAGCAATCGCAGCCAATTGGCCTGATTGGCGGCGCCGACCACAATCCATTCATCCTGGGTCTCAAAGGCTTGGTAAGGACCATCAAGCGGGTGGGCTGACCCCATTGCACCTGGGACATTGCCGCTCGCCAAATAGATCGCCGATTGCCACAGGGTTTGAAACAGTGCCGCTTCGAACAGGGATGTATCCACTCGCTGACCGAGGCCTGAGCGCTGTCGCTCGGCCAGCGCGGCGAGAACTCCGATTGTCGCAAGTAAGCCGGCGCCAATATCGCCGACCGGCGCGCCGACTTTAACCGGTGGGCGGCCCGGGCCTTCACCCGTAATGCTCATTAGGCCCGACATCGCTTGTGCCATCAAATCAAAGCCGCCTTCGTCGGCGAGGGGCCCGGTGCGACCATAGCCCGAAATCTCGCAATAGATCAGGCGCGGATTGACGGTTTGGAGCTGATCATACCCAAGGCCCAGCCGATCCATCGTGCCTTTGCGGAAATTCTCGATCAACACATCCGCATCTTTGATCAAATCCAAAAAAGCGCGCTTGCCGATGGGCGATTTCAAGTCGACGCAAATGTCCCGCTTGCCGCGATTCATCATCACATAGGCGGCTGAGTCCGTGCCGAGATAGGGCGGCGCCATATGCCGCGAGTCCTCACCGCCGGGGCGTTCCAGTTTAATCACATCGGCGCCGAGATCTGAGAGCATGCGGCCGCAGGCCGGCCCTGCCATGACGTGCGCAAGCTCGATGACTTTCAACCCGCTTAACGGTCCGGGTTTTGCCGCATTGAAATCCGTCATCGGCCTACAAACTCCGGCTTCGTCTTGTTCAAAAAGGCTTTGTAGCCGCGCTCATAGTCTTCTGTTTCAAAAGCGAGATAATGATCATCGTGATCGGCGTCGGTGAGCGGTTCGGGACGGTCGAGGCGATCTAAAAACTGTTTGTGCCAGCGGTGGACAAGTGGCGGACCGGCCATAACGGCCTGGATCGTCGCCTGCGTTTCATCCACCAGATCTCCTGGCGCTACGACGCGATTGACCAGGCCTCGAATAAAGGCCGTCTGCGCATCGATGAGTCGGCCTTCAACCAAAAACTCATACATTTGCGCGCGTCCGCACAGCTTCCAAATCGGCAGCATTTCTTCATAGGCCATGCTGAGCCCAATTTTGTTGAGCGGGGCGCCAAATTTTGCGTCGCTGGACGCGATCCGGATGTCCGCCATCGCGGCAATCTCCAAACCGCCACCGACGCATGGGCCCTGAATGCGCGCGACGACCGGATGCGGGCAGCTCAGCATCGCCTGACGCCCGCGATTCATGATCGCAGACAAAGCGCGCGCTTTTTCAGCGTTCGAGCGTTCGGTTTCGAACTCGCCAATATCATTGCCTGGGCAAAACCCGCGACCCGCGCCGAACAGGAGGACGCACCGGACCGAGGGATCGCCATCAAGGGCTTCCCAGGCTTCAGCGAACTCAATCCACATTGCCTTCGTCATGGCGTTTAACTTGTCCGGCTGGTTCAGTTTCAGCTCGGCAAGACCGTCATTGATCACCAGATCGACACTTCCGCTCATCGTAACCCCTAAAGTGTATACACTTTCGATAGGCCAAACTGCTCGGACAAGCAATGGATCACGTCAGATGTGACAAAAGAAATGCGCTTTGCCGTGTCCAGGACGCGCGTGCTGCCAGAGCAGCCCCCTCACGCGTGCCGCCATAGGCGCAGAAGCCGTTGTCGATGCCCATATAGCCCCCCGACCAATGCATCAACCAGGGAAATGGGCGTGGTTCGTTGGGGGTGCCAATCAAATGCCCGGCATTGGCATAGATCTCCACCGCTCGAGGGCCCGTTTTCGCGTCCTTAGCCGCAGCGATTTGCTGAGCGCCTAAGGCCGAGGGCCAGAGCGCGTCTGCGGCGCCGCCAATCGCCAGCACGGGCCCAGAATAGTGTTCAAGGGGGATCCTGAAGGCCGCGCCCTCTGCGGCCCAAGCGCGGGAAAATTCTTCAGCATAGCGGCGACCCGACGCCGTCGGGAAATCACGGTCGCGTTGCGCGGTCGCTGCAATATCCTGCGCCTGGAAGCCAAGGCCCGGGATCGGGCTGGCGCCCAGGGACCACATGGCGTCCGCTTCTTTGCGAAAATCCGCGCCACCGACCAAATCGAGACCGCGATGAACGATATGGCTCGGCACCCAAAGTACGAGCGCATCGACCAGACTCGGCCATTCAAGCGCAGTGAGTTGCATGGCTTCCGAGCCACGCGATACGCCGATCACACCGACCGGACCGCCTCTAGATTTCAGCCATGTGAGGGCATCGCGGAAGTATTCGAGCGGCAGATTGCGCCCGATTTCTGGGCACCCAGGATGCTGAAAATAAGCAAGAGCAAAGGTCCGAAAGCCCGATGCGGCAAGCAATGCGGCCCGCGCCGGAAAAAGACCACCCTCCGATCCGCCCACCACTAAGACAGACGCGCCGTTTGGTTGATCAGGTTCAAACACCAGGCCTTGTAGCGGCTCTGGCGGGCGAACGGTTTTAATACTGGGCATCAACCGCCTGCGCACGATTGGGGTGTTTTCGATGGTCTCGCTCGGTGTGCGAACCGTGAGGGCCCAGGTATACGCGCCGAGCGGTTCGATCAGCGGCATCAGCGTGCGCGGTTCGCCGTTTAAAACGCTCTGTACCAGCGTGGTATGATCTCTCGGTCGGGCGTTCCAAAACAAGCCATGCGGATCGACGCCGGTATAGTCGCCTGTGATCGCGGGGTGGGTGTCGGTCGAGAGGGTCCCTGCTGCGTCGGCGACGAACGCGGCACGTGAGACCCAATCGACGCCCGCATCATCGCAAAACATGAGCTCAAGATGCACAGACTCATTTGCCTCAAGCTCGGAAATATTCACGCCCACCGGCTCAAACAGCGGGCCATCCGGACAGGCAAGATCCAGCTTCATGCCGATGTCTCCGCGCGATTGTAGCGACGCATGCCGAGATAGGCCGCATCGCCATCGATATGTAAGCGATAAGGGGTGGCCGAGCCGGGTTTGAAAAACCCGTATCCGCCTGCCTTCAGTGCGACCAGATCGAACGGGCCTTCACGCGCACCATAGAGATCCTTCGCCCAGTCTTCATGATTAATCAGCGTGACCCGTGTCCTTGCCGGACCTGAGGTAATGTCAATCGACGCGTTCGGACGCCGATAGGTGCCGGGCGTGACGTCACCGATTGCCGTGGCTGAATATGTCGGCGGCTTGATGGGCGCGCCGGTGACGGCGGACAATTGGTCGAACAGCTCAGCCGACGCAGAGCGCATATCCCCGCCATTGCCGAGAAAAGCGAGGGCAACGCCGCGCTCTGGAAAGATCCGCAAATAGGCCTGTTGCCCAATGGTCAGGCCATCATGGCCGATCACCAGTGGATCAGATTGGAACACCATCAGGCCGGCGCCAAATCCTAGCCCGCGCTCATTCGGCGCGAGCATGCGGGTGAGCGTCATCATCGCGGTTGCGGCCTCTTGGTTAAGCGGCCCGTCGCCGCGCAGACTGGTAAGGACCATGCGTCCAAACTGGCTGAGATCCAAAGCCGTGCCGATCAGCGTCGTTCCAGCGGCGGCATTCGACACAGCGAGCGCGGCACGACTGACTGGATGGTCGCCTGAGTGTCCGATGGCCATATCAGCGCTCGTCGCATGGTCAGGCCATGGGTCGAGTGTAAGCGTCGCGAGCGCATCGCGCAGGCGCTGCTCGAACAGTACGGTCCAGTGCTGACCGGAGGCGATTTCAAGAATCTGCCCGAGCAGCACATAGCCAAAATTGCAATAGGAGACATCCTCGCCGGGCGCATGGATGATCGGCAGATTTCTCGCCGTTTCGAGCAGACGCCGCTCCGCGCCCCTATCGTCGCCAAGGTCGAAAAACGCATCCCCGCAAAGCCCGCTTTGGTGCGACATTAGCTGTAGGCACGAGATCTCCGCGTCGCCGCCATTCGCGCAGAGCAGCGTGTCCGCAAGGATCCGTGAGATCGGTGCGGATAAATCGATGATCGCTTCTTGCGCCAATTGATGGGCGATGAAGGACAGCATCGCCTTCGTTGTTGAGCCGAGTTGAAATCGGGTGTGCAGCGTGACCGGTGACTGCGTGCGAGCGTTGGCGACCCCATGCGTTGCGAGCAGGGTCTGATCTTCTTTGATCAGAGAAAGCTGTGCGCCGGGCACCGCCCATTTTTGAGCGATGGTGCGGAGGAGCGTGGCGAGCGCGTCTGCATTCATTGCGGTTCAGACTTAAACAGATCCGCATACTCCGCGCGCAGGGCTTTACGGTCGACTTTCCCCATCGCGTTTTTGGGCAGGGCCGAGCGCTGTAAGATCCGTTTCGGCGTTTTGTAACTGGCAAGCACACGGCGGGCCGCGCTGATCAGTGCTTGTTCATCCATCGGATCTGACCCGATTGCGGCGGCCACAACCCCCTCGCCAAAATCCGGATGCGGGAGACCAAACACCACCGCTTCCTCGACGCCGTTTAGGTCTAACAGCACATTCTCAACCTCGCGCGGATACACATTATATCCACCGGAGATAATCATATCGCTCATCCGCCCTTGTAGCGTGACATAGCCATCTTCGCTCATCACACCGATATCTCCGGTGATCAGGAAACCGTCTTCTGTAAAGGCCTCGCGCGTTTTGTCCGGTAGATTAAAGTAACCAGCGCATACATTTTTGCCTTTCACCTCGACAATGCCAACATCGCCGGGTGCGGCGAGCGCGCCGCTTTCGGTTCGGATCCGCAGACTCACACCCGGCAGGGGAGGTCCGACAGTTCCGGCGCGCCGCTCGCCATCATATGGATTGGAGGTCAGCATCAAGGTTTCCGTCATGCCATAGCGCTCGAGGATGCGCGATCCAGCGCGGGCTTCGAAGGCATCGGAGGCGACGGCGTCGAGCGGTGCTGAGCCACTGGTGAACAAACGCATATGGCCGACCGCATCGGGTGTCAGTCGCGGATCCTTGAGCAACCGTCCGTAAAGGGTGGGGACCGCCATAAAGCTGGTTGCCTCAGGCACCCGAGCAAAGAACCGGTCTGGCGAAAAGACCGGTTCGAACAGCAGGCTCGCGCCGGCGCACAAGCAGGTGTTTCCGGCCACAAACAAACCGTGCGCGTGAAAGATTGGCAACATATGCAGCAAGCAATCGGCTTCGGTAAACCGCCAGGCTTGAGCCAGCGTTTGGGCATTTGAGAGGAGGTTCTCTTGACTCAGCATCGCGCCTTTGGGGTTGCCGGTCGTCCCCGAGGTGTATAGCAAAGCGGCCCAATCTCCAGGCTTCGGCGCGTAATGGGGGCGATCTGCGCTTGTCGCCTCGAGCAGGGTTCCGTGGCCATCCTGATCCAGCGTTAACGTAGTATAGTCGCCCATCCCAGCGAGCGCAACGGCGCGCTCTGGCGCAGACACCAAAACCGTGGGTTGAGCATCGCGGATCAGATAGTCGAGTTCTGCGTCCGTATAGCCGCTATTGGCAGGGTGATAGACATAGCCCGCCAAGTTGCAGGCGAGATAGAGCACAAAGGCTTCAGGCGACTTCTCGACGATGACCGTGACCCGGTCGCCGACCTTTGCGCCCGCAGCCTGCAGTCGGCCAGCCATTGATTGCGCGCGGTTTAAAACGTCGTGACGGGACCAGGCAGGTCGGTTATGTGGGGCGATGCAAACGGCGTCCGGCCTTCGCATGGCATGCGCGATGAACGTCTCGGCGATCGAACTCATTGAGATTCTGTTTCATGCATCAGTTTTTCGGTGAAAAAGACTCTAATGCGTTCCACCGCATATGCATAACGGTCTCCGCGGCCTTGATGCGGGTGATTGGTGCCGGGAAACAAAGCAAGGTCATACGCTTTGCCATTCTCGGCCAGAGCATCGAGCAGTTTCATCGTGTTTGAGACCGGCACATTCGCGTCCGAGGTTCCGGCCACGATCAATAGATCCGATGATAGTTCTGCGATGCGATTTTGCAGCGCACCGGCGGCATAGGCATCGGGATTGTCTGTTGGCGTGCCGAGTTGCCATTCAATCCAATGGGCGTGGTCAAGAAGATCGACTTCCGGAACAGAGATCGCCGTTGCGCGATACATCTCCGGCTGCTCGAGCGCGGTGTAGAGCGCGACATACCCGCCCCAGCTATTGCCATCAATCCCAACCCGGTTGAGATCCATCCACGGGCGCGTTTCAGCCAGTTTCTGTAGGCCGGTCACATAATGCTGTGCGGTATCTCCGGGCCAGTCGCCCCATGGTGCGAGATTATAGGCCCGCCCGCGCCCGGGTGTGCCCGGCGGGTCCATCATAACAATGACGAATCCTTGCTGTGCCAGATAATTCAGCATCGCGGAATATTCAGAGCCGGGCCAGCCGACCCCTTCCGACCAAAACCCAGATCGCCTCACCTTGTTCTGCATGGCGCCATAAACGCGATGGATCACCGGGTAAGACGCCGTTGGATCAAAGTTCGCGGGTTTTAGAATCGTCGCATAGACCTTGGATCCATCAAAACTCTCAAACACGGCGGTCTCCGGCAGGGGTGACCCGAGCAGCGTGGTCGGTGTGTCAGCACTTTCAAGAACCGTGACGCCGGTCCCGTCCGCCGCTGCGAGCTCTGCTGAACTGGCGCGATCAGTGTCTGAGTGAACCCAGACCAGATGGGATTTGGAAGGGCTCAAATAAGCGGAATAAATGCCGGTTTGCTCAGCAAGAATTTGCGGGGCGCCGCCGGTCAGCTGCACCCGATGAGGAATTTGATCATAGGGCCGCGCTTCGCTTACCGGGGCAAGGTAATAGAGCCAGCCCTGTGCCTCATCGATCCCGATCACATCGCCGACATCGAATTCGCCGTCGGTCAGAGCACGAACAGGATCGCCGCTCGCATCCAAAATGACATAGTGAAAGTATCCAGAGTCATCCGTGCGCAGCAAATAATCGCCAGTTTCAAGATGTCGGATGGTGCGCGGCCCACTCGGCCATTTAACCCAGCCATGATCGGCGCTTCGTTCGGAAAGGGTTCGCGCAGTGCCGGTCGCGATCTCAATCGAGAGAATGGTTTGGGTTGAGAGGTCGCGCGCATAGCGGATCGCTAGGATGGATTCTCCATCGGGTGACCATTCAATAAAGAATAAGTGTTCATCCGGTCCGCTCGGGTCCCCCAATTGGCGCAGGGCGCCCGTGCTGGCATCTACGGCAAACAGCGTGGTGATCGGAAGCGGGTCGCCCGCCCGGGCCCAATATCTAAAGTCTGTGAGGGCTTCCGATTTGCTCAAATAATCGAGCGATAGCAAGCCTGGTGTGTCCCGCGCGTCATGCTGCCGGGCGATGAAATGCGTCCCTTGCGCATTCCAGATCGTGCCTGAGTTTTCCCAAATGTCATTGCCGTGGAACCATTGCACAAAAGGCTCTTGTTCTTGCGTCAAAAGGCGGGCTGTGTCCTCGTCCGCGCCGCGGATCGCGAGATTGGGGCCTTCGAGGCTGGCGAACAGTGTGCCGTCTGGAGATCGGTTTTCCCGCCGATCATAGCCATTCATAGGAAACATTTTGCGGACCACACGTGCCTCTGGGGCCGGCGCCGCGGGCTCGGGCTGAGCATCTTGCGTCAGCGCCCGGCGCCAATGGCGCTCGCCAACCGTGAGCCGCAGATGCGTGGCGTCAGTATCAATCGCGATGTTGAGATCGTCTTCCGAAACGGCGAGTTCTTGCGCCAGCTCTGATGCGGAGAGGTCCAAGATCATGGCGCCTGTCACGGTATCGCGGACGCGGATATCGGACCCGTAAAGGTAAACAAACGTGTCTCCTGAAGCCATCCAGAT
The DNA here is from genome assembly GCA_038531165.1 of Pseudomonadota bacterium. Taxonomy (GTDB): domain Bacteria; phylum Pseudomonadota; class Alphaproteobacteria; order Caulobacterales; family Hyphomonadaceae; genus Henriciella. The sequence continues at coordinate 380,580 of JBCBBZ010000003.1, read as the reverse complement.
GGGGTCGATCCGAGCTGGATTGTCAGAAGCCACAGCATTCATTGCCGCGCGCCCGTTTGCCATATCGAATTTCAGCGGGTCAGCGGTCGGCGTTTCGGTCGCGGCGCTCACGGTGCTTACGGGCGGGTCAATTTCCGCCTGCGTGGCGCATGCTGCCAGCGAGATGATCAAACAAAAGGCCAAGCCCGCCCAGGAAAAATCGCGTTTCATACCGCACCTCCTGTTAAAGTGTATACACTTCGAGCAAGGAATGGAAAGGGGTGTTTGGGGTCGGGATTAGGCTCTGGCTTCGAGCGCTGCGACCGGGCCGAGAAAACCTTCATAAGCGCGCCAGCGTTCTACGGACGAGGTATATAAAGGCTGGCGCACTTGCCAGCGGCTCGGGGTTCGCACTGTGCGCTTTGTGGCAAAGAATGTCCGGCAGTCCTCGTGCCAATCGAGCCCGCAAGCCTGTAAGAGCTGCGGTGCTAGCGCATCAAAATCCGCGACGAGTGCTTCATACTGGATGGAAAAGATCCGCTCTGGAATGATCGCCCGCCAATGCGCCATGACCGCCCGATAGGTCTCGGCAAATACCACAAAGTTCTCAGCGCTGGTGCGAAAACCTTGGAGACGATCTGTGAACTCGGTGAAGAAGCAGGACACGAAGACATCACGCAAATCGCGCTGACAGTGAATGATTTGCGCGTTCGGGAACAGACCCGCAATCAATCCGAGATGGCTGAAGTTAAACGGCAATTTATCGACCACTTTTTGCGCTTCGGGCGCGAGCGCTTGGATGTCCGTTTGATGGCGCTGCGCGGCGTCTGCGAGCACCTCGATCGGCAGCGTTTTCAGCGCGTTTGGGTAGGGCTCGGCGTCGGTTTTTAAACGCGCCACCATGGCCGGGATTTCGGGGCGCTCATCGGCGCCAAACACATCGGGATGAGAGGAGAGAATTTGCTCGACGAGCGTCGTTCCAGTGCGCGGCAAGCCGACCACAAAGATCAGTCCGGCACCATCCCCGCCAGCGCTTTGCAAGCGGTTGATGAGCGCGTGGTCGAATGTCTCTTTCAGAACGGCCAATTCCGCGCTCAGAGCCGCAGCGCTAAAGGGAGCGCTTTTGGCGACGCGCTGATTGGCGTTTTCGGCGAATTCCCACGCTTTGTCATGCGCGCCGCGGCGCTGCATCGCGCGCGCCATGCCAAACCCGAGGCGGATTTTCTCGTCTTCTTCCCCACGGCTCATCAGCACACGTTCGGCCGCGCCTAAGACTTCGGCAGACGGCTGATAGGAGCGCAGGGTGAGCAATGCGGCCAGGGACCGTGCACTGGTCGGATCGAGATCATAGGCCCGCAAAAGCAGGGTTTCCGCTTCGTCGAATGCGCCATCCTCCGTCGCCATACTGGCCAGCTGGACCAATGCACGGATTGGTTTCGGTGATTTTGCGATCACCTGGTTGAACGCGTCGCGCGCCAAGGATCGGTCGCCCGCATCTTTCGCGACCAAACCCAAATTCAGCGCAATCGCTGGATGATCTCGAAGCGCGAGCGCTTTTTGATAAGCCGCGATCGCGCGGTCGAGGGTGCCGGACTGGCGTTCCAGACCGGCGAGATTGTTCCAACTTTCCGCATCTTGCGGGTTGAGGGTCGTTGCTGTCTCGAACGCTGTGCGGGCGCCTTCGCGATCTGGGCTTTGCAGCAGTGCTTTGCCGAGATTGGCCCAATAAAGCGCATTGTCGGGCGCCGCTTCGGTCGCCCGCCGCAAGTGCGCAAGACCGTCTTTGGGTCGACGGTTTTGGATCAGGGCGAGGCCCAGATAATGCTCCGCGGCCGGATCCTCCGTGGCTGAGAGATATTCCTGGTACAACGCGATCGCCTGGGAGAGCTGCCGCGATTTGTGCAGCTGGACGGCGCGTTGAAAAAGGGTGGGAGCACTCATTGTGAGCGCCCCCAACCAAAGGAGGTTCCAGTCATGAACGGAAGACTAGAAGTCCAGGGTCAACCGAGCAAGCACGCTTCTGGGTTGGCCCCACGCCCAACCTGCAAATCCAGATCCGAGGAAGCTTTGGAAATATTCCTCATCCCCTAAGTTCCGACCAATCAACTGGAACGCTAGGTTCTCTTTGATTTGCACATTGAGGTTTGCGTCGATCAACGTGTAATCCGGCAGTTCGAACTCATTGTCCTCACTGTCCCACGTTTCACTGACATATTGGACGCCGCCACCGATGCTCACGCCTTCGATGTTCTCGAACTCGAATGGCAGCTGGTACTGCACGAATAGGCTGAATTGATCATTCGGTGCGTTCGGAATTTCGTTTCCGACGGTTGGAGCAATGCCCGTATCCGGATCAATTTCGGCATCGTCTTTCGTGATTTCCGTCTCGAGGTTGGCATAGGTCGCAATGATATCGAGGCCCTCGGTCACTTCACCGATGACTTCAATCTCGAAGCCGCGATGCTCTTGAGACCGAGATGAAGGCTCGGCAAAAACGCCATCGCCTGTGGTCGAAGCAACATCGTCGCGTTCAATTTCAAATACGCTGATCCCAGCCCCAAGGCGACCGTTAAAGAACTCGCCTTTCACCCCACCTTCAATTTGCGTTCCGGTTTCAGCCGTTGCCTGATTGCCGTCGAGATCATTGACCGCGACCGGAATGAAGCCCTCTGAATAGCTGCCGTAGGCAAACACATTGTCGAGAACTTCATAGACAATCCCGCCGCGAAAGACGGTATCGTCAATCGAATATTCGAGCGAAGGATCGATCGTTCGGCTCGACCCAAACGGGCCTTCATCCCCGCCATTATTGATCCCGGTTAGGAAGGTCTCTTCTTCCTCATAACGAACCCCCAACAAAACTTGCAACCGCTCTACCGGACGCAGCACGAGTTGCGCCGTGAGTGCGATACTGTCTTCTTTGCGGATTGTCCGGTCCCAGGCGAACGTCTCTTGCGCGAAGATGGGCACGTCCCCCGAGCCAAAATCGCGCGTCGGATCTAAGTAGTTTGCATATTGCGCGAAGAAGGTATCGGGGTCTTGTAGCTGATAGTCTTCGGTAATTTTGCGGTCGCGGCTTTCGGCCAAGAGCAAGAAATCATGTTCTTGCCCGAAGGCTTCGAATTCTCCGCCAAAGGCAAACTCGGCAAAGTAAGTCTCGTAAGTATCGGTATCATCATATGTGTACCAGAAGCCATACGGTCCATCATTTTCCACATCGTCTGTGCCGGTGAAAAATAGGCTCGGGAAACCGCCCCCGAGGAAGCTGATAAATTTGTGCTGGCGATCTGTGCTGGCAAAGCCATAAGTGCCGCGGACATAGGTGTTGTTTTCAAAGTCGTGCCGCAAATTCGCGGTCGCTTCGCGATTGGAATAATCGGTGAAACAGCCGTCCACCAGGCCGCATGGGTTCCAATCGATCGGCACATAGGTCGGCAGCGGATCGTTGCGCGCATAGTCGCGAGAGAAAGTACCGGTTGGGTTGCCATCGCCATTCTCGGCGCTGAGGTCGAGCGTGAACAGAGTGTTTGGTCCAAGATCAATATCAAGCGCTGCCCGAATGGGCAGTTTCTCAAGCTCCGCGCCTTCGCGGAAATCACCCCGCTCTTCATAAGCGGCTGCCGCATAACCCCGGATCGTTCCGGACTCGTTGAGCGGCCCGCCAAACTCACCCTGGATGCGATACAGGTCCCAGGACCCCACCTCGCCCGAAATCGACCCAACAAAGGAGTCGGTTGGCCGTTTGGTGATGATATTGACCGCGCCGCCATAATTGACGGTGCCGAGCACGATGCTGGTTGGGCCACGCAAATATTCAATCCGCTCAACCCCGATAAAGTCTCGATCAACATTGCTGGCGACCTGAACGCCATTGATCAGAATGCCTTCCGCGACTGACAGGTCGAAACCACGGGCGCTGAAACGATTATCGAAGCCGCCATAGGTGCCTTTGGCAACAAAGCCCGGCACCAAACCAGAGGCATCCTCAAGGTCTCGTATGCCGGTGAGCGTAATGATGTCTTCGGTGAGGACGGTGATGGCTTGCGGCGTTTCAACGATTGGCAACGGAATCTTGGTCGCGCTCGTCGCCTCCGTCGGGCGGAAGAACTCGGCATCCCCGGAGACGGTAATCGTTTCCAGGGTTCGCTCATCATCCTCATCGGTTTCCTGAGCCATCGCCGGCGCAACGTAAATGGCGGTCGATGTCAGCAGCATCGCCATGAGTGTTTTCGTCTTTGTTGCCTTCATCCTTTGAACTCCCCAGAAGTGGTGAACCATTGCGGTTTCTACGTGTTGTCACAAAGTGTATACACTTAAAAGCATTTTGCATACAGATTATATTCACTTCTTCACCGGTGCGGTGTTTTGGAGCAACACTGGTTTGAATCTGGTCAGACTGATCGGCTCGCCGCGATCGGCACCCGCCGGTGCGCGCCAGGTGTGTTTTGAACTTAAGTGAATTGGGTGATAGACCTGCGCCGACCGATACACACTTAACCGACCTTAGGCATCCTCCTCGGCAAAGCGGTCGTCGCTTTAGTTGCCGCCGCGGGCAACCTCGCGCGGCAGGTGGACGATGCCAGCGGTTAAGTCGCGAAGCACGAGCAAAGGCGCGAACCGATCTTCTGCCTGGTCCGCGGAGACCTGCGTTTGTTGCGCAGTGTTGACTTCCTTCAAGGCCCGGATCAGCGCTGGCGAAGATGCAAATGCGGCATGCTTGGTGCCAACCCCAACGTCCAATTCAGAGAGGTCAATCACGACGATTCCATTGTCTTGCAGTACTGCAATGTTCGAGCCTGTACCGACGCGGGCGCGGCCGCCGCGCAAGCGTTCGGATACGCTCAAAGCACCATCTTCCTTCGAGACGAAGATCACAAATGGCTCAGGACGATGAGAGAGGACGTCAAACTGAGATCGAAACACATCGATATCAATGTCCGGCGAGGCGAGCACCAAAGGCCCGATCATATCGAGGGTTTCATCATCGCCAGCGATGCTCAACTGCCGAAGCGACTCCATCACCAAAAGCGTCCCCATAGAGTGTCCCATAAGGAATATCGAATCGGCGCCAGAGGCGGCCGCTTTTCGGATCGTGTCGACGAGCGCATCGCGGGCAAATTGCACACTGTCGCGGTCATACAAGTATCCCAGCGTTTGGCCGGAAGATGGCCACGAAAAATGAATAGCGACGCCGCGCGCCTCGAAATCTTCCAGCAATTGCGCATGCCGATAGATGCCATTCGCATAGGCAACATTGTAACCGTGGACGAAAATGAAAATCAGCTTCTGCCCGGTCATGGCATCAACCCGTTGTTTGAGCGCGGCGTCGAATGTGCCAGCGTCCAAATCCGTAATCCCTGTGACGGCGAATTCTTCGCTTGGATCGGGCTGTTTCGACGGGTAAACAACGGAGCCTGGAGTTCGGTTCTGAGGGGTCCAGACAGAGACCTCTTCATAAGAAATTGTGTCCGAGCGCTCATCGCCGAAGCGAATGAGATCGTCCTCTAAGGGCGCCCGATTTGTGACCACAAAGATGTCTTTGACATTCCCCTCAAAATTTGCCGGATCAATTTCTGGCAGCGTTGCGGGGCGACTTGCGCATGCGCTTAAGGCAAGACCGACCAGAAGCGACGAGAGAAACACGCGGAAAAAGCGCAGCAAGTCAAACTCTATGCGGCGTGACATGATCAATGGCATCATAGACGTTTCCTTGAGTTGAGCGCTTTGAGTCGTGCGCGTCGATCCGCTCAGTTTTGGCCCACACATCTGCTGAAACAAACCTATAATATCGAAATATGACGGACCGTCGCTTTTTCAAACAATACTGGGGTTCGTTGGCTTTTTTTCATTTGCGACATGACCGTAATGCTCCGGCACGGAAATGATTAGGACCGAATGCGACATCATTTCTGAGTCAAAAAAGACCTATGGGTCTTAAGGCCCGGTATGACGCCGCAACCTGTACTCATTGGCGCGTGATCCCTCGCTCTAACCCTATGAGGCTTCGAAGATTTGAAGATCGTATGCGCGCATGAAAAGGATCGGTCTGCGATGGAAGCGCTTTGTTATTGAAAGAAAACACTCGGCCATGCGTTGAATTGTGCGGCGCGTGATTTAGCTCTTTCCCTAAGGTCAATCTCGTCTCGGCCGCATCCGAAGGAACTCGCCATGAAAATCAAAGACCGCCCTGAGCTGAAATCGAAACCTGCGCCGCTCACGACGAAGCCGGACGAGTTGGTGGTCGACGCGGTCAAACGGATGGCGGAGAAGAACTTCGGTTCGATCATTGTTTTGAAGCCCGATGACACCGTTGCTGGGATCCTCACCGAACGGGACATTTTTCGGCGCGTCGTCGCTGAGCTTAGGGACCCCAGTACGACACGTGTATCGGACGTGATGACAGCAGATGTGCGCACGGCAAATGAAGAAGATAATTTGCTTGATTGGCTGCGCATCATGTCAAATGAGCGCTTTCGCCGTTTGCCCGTGGTCGATGAGCAGGGGCGCCTGACCTCCGTTATGTCGCAAGGCGACTTTGTCTCTTATACATGGCCGCAACTGTTTCAGCAGGCCGCGACACTGGTCAAATCCACGATCGGGGCCGGCCCGCAAATCTTCCTCATCGCTGGGGGAATCTTTATCTATACGATCCTCCTCGTCTTCTCGCTCGTTTACGCCTTTCAATAAGCCAGCCTTGGCGGATCACGCCGCCTGATACCGATAGGGTTTTGGGTTTTTTGACTCGACACAGTCGCGTTTAAGCAACACAGTGTAGAAACAAAACAACGGTGCGTTGTTTTATGATTGAGCGTGCGTGAGGACGGACATTGGGGATCCTTGAAATCATTCCTGCGCGAAATGAGCGCTTGGGTCCGCTTGAGATCCGGCGGGCTCTGCCGAATGCGTCGCGGACCATGATTGGGCCTTTCATTTTTATGGATCAAGGCGGCCCGATCCGCGTCCCGCGCACGCCACAAAGCGGAGTCGGTGAACACCCCCATGCCGGTCTTTGTACGTTCACCTACCTCCTCTCAGGACACGGTTATCATTTGGACAGCGCCGGCCATTCTGCCCGCATCGAAGCCGGTGACATCGCGCTGATGACGGCGGGGCGGGGGATCACGCATGAAGAAAGACCGCACCCGGAGGACCCTGCCACAGAGCTGGATATCTATTTTGTCCAAATGTGGATCGCGCTTCCGGATGCGGCTGAGGATATGCCCCCAGCGTTTGAGCTGCATCGCCAAACAGACCTGCCACAGCGCTCGTTTGAGCAGGCCCACGCGCGCGTATTGATCGGGGATGCGTGGGGCCTCACTGCACCGACGACGCAATACACCCCGACGCTCTTCGCCGATCTCACGCTTGACCAAATGGGCGCGATTGAGATCGATGATCAGTATACGGAACGCGCGCTCTATGTTCTTGAGGGCCATGCGCACGTCGATCATGCTTCCATGCCACAACACACGCTCTCGCTCTTAGCGCCCGGTCAGACGGTTCGTTTAGAGAGCGATCGGGGTTGCCGCGTCATCTTATTTGGCGGCGATGCATTTCCCTCTCGCCGCTTTATCGCCGGAAGTTATGTCGGATCCTCGATGGATAAGATCAGGCAATGGGATGCGGCATATCGCTCTGGGCAGTTTCCAAAAATCGCCAGATGACGGTCAGGCAATTGATGCTCGCTATCGGCCTTTTGCGATCCGGTTTTTGATCTCCGCGTCACGTAGGCGCCGTAAGACCTCAAAGAGGAGCGCTGTGTCGAGCCCGAAAATAATGAACCCATCAGCGGCGAGAAACCCCGCTAAGACCCGCCACTCATCTGGCAAAATCACATCCCCAAAACCGACTGTGGTGAGGCAAATCAGCGTGAAATAGAACCCGGCTTCAACGCTGTCGAAAACGTCGAGCATTGCAAACAAACCCGTCCACAAGAAGGTAATCGCAATGATGCCCAACATCAGCCACAGAGCGCTCAGCGTAAGCACGATCATATTCCGCGCCCCATCCGGCAGGCGGATAAAGAAAGAGACAATGAAATCCAGATACTCGCTGAGGATCACAATAAACAAAGCGGCGATCGCAATCGCCAAACCGGTCCATCCCAGGCCGATGGCGATTTGCGCGCTCAGAGCCATCGCGATTAGTCCCAGCTGCCGCCGAGCGCTAGGTTGAGATTGACCCGCTCCGTTAATTGGCCGCGTCTTACCGTGATGAGATTGCTCTCCGCACCCAGCACCCGGTTTTGAATGTTCAAGACATCGATTAAGTCGGTCTCGCCTTCATCATAGCGCAGATTGGCAAGTCGTAAGGCTTCATTGGCTTGCGCGGCCGCTTCCTCAAGTTGTCCGCGGCGACGGCGCAATACGGTCTCCTGGTCGAGTGCCGTTTCGACATCTGAGAAGGCGTCGAGCGCGGCGCTCGCATAGTTTGCGACGGCGGCTTGCAGATCGGCATCGGCCAGATCCACCTGCGCTTCGCGCGCACCGCCATCAATAATCGGGGCCAATAGGCTAGATGCAGCGCTCCATGCTAAATTGCTCGGATCGAGGATGTTCGAAAGGTCATTTGAAGCGCCACCAAGACTGCCAGTAAGACTGAGCGAAGGCAGGCGAGCGGCTTTGGCTTCGTCAACGCCGGTAACCGCTTCGGCGATCCGGCGTTCTGCGGCAATCAAATCCGGGCGGCGTTCGAGGATGTCGGCAGGGATGCCGACGGGCGGTGCTGGCGGGACAGAGGGCAGCGAGGTGCGCACGTCCAGATCGGCGCCCGGATACCGCCCTAAAAGGACTTCAAGGGCGCGCAAGGCCTCGCGTTCGGCGCCTTCAATTTCAATCAAGTCATTCCTTGAATCGGCAAGGTTGGATTTTGATAGTGCCACGTCTTGAGCATCGCCGATCCCATTCTCGAAGCGGATTTCGGTGATGCGGTCGGTTTCGGTCAGAGACTCAACGATAGACTGGGTCAGCGCTTTTTGGCGGTTGGCTTCGATGGCGAGGAAATAGCTGTTCGCGACGGCGGCTGCGATGGAGTATTGCGAGAAGCGGTAATCGGCTTCTGCGGCTTCCAAGCTGCGAACAGCGCCCTCGCGTCCGGATCGCAGCCGACCCCAGAGATCGACTTCCCAGCTCGCTTGGACGCCAATTGAGGCAGAAGAGGTATCCGGTCCGTCCAAAAGGCCGGAATCCTGAGTGCCCGCCGTGCCGGTGACTTGTGGGGACAGTGCCGAACGGGCCAGACCAGCCGCGGCGCGGGAGGCATCGACGGAGGCCGCCGCAGCCGCCAAATCGCGATTGTTGGTTTGCGCTTCTTTGACGAAGCGCTCGAGCGTCTCGTCTTCGAACGCGGCAATCCAACCTACGGGCTCGCCGACCACTTCTTGCTCGATGGCTTTCCATTGTTCGGCAATGTCCGGTAAAGCCGCTTGCGCTTCGCTGCGGGCCTCGTCAATCCCAGTGCTGACGCTGGCGCAGCCGGTCACCGCCATCACGGCGCAGGTGCTCAAGAGAAATGTCCGAATGAGAGTCATATCATACCGCCTGTTCTAACGCGGGCGCGCGCTCTGAGGAAGAAATGCCGAAATAAATCGCATAGATGACCGGCAGCACGATTAAAGTGATCAATGTCGCAAAGCTCAACCCAAAGGCTATGACAACGGCCATGGAGGCAAAGAAAATATCAGAAAAAAGCGGGATGACGCCGAGAACGGTGGTCAATGCCCCCATCATCACCGGTCGCACCCGGCTCGCAGCGGAGTCGACGACCGCATCAAAACGCGGTTTGCCTTCTTCAATTTCCAAATCGATCTGATCGACCAAAACAATCGCGTTTTTAATCAACAGACCGACCAGCGACAGGATGCCCAGAATAGCCATGAACTCGAGGGTCGTATCAGTCACCAAAAGCCCGACCACGACGCCAACAATGGCAAGCGGTACAATGGTCCAAATCGCACCTGGCTGGCGCAAACCGTTGAAGAGGACAATCAGCACTAAGACGATTGCAAGCACCGCATAAGGCAGCGTGCCCGCCAATTGCTCGTTGGCCTCTGCGCTGCTGCCAAGCTCACCGTCCCAGCGCAGTGTATACCCGACGGGCAGCTCAATCGCTTCAATCTGCGGCTGGACGCGCCCCAAGACGCTCGAGGTGAGGACGCCTGGCAAAGGATCGGCTTGGACTTTGATGGTCCATACGCGATCTTCTCTGTGTAACTGCCCATCGCGCCAGAACACTCTCGGCTCTTGTACGACTTCAGAAATCGGCACGGTTCGACCGGTCTTACTACTCAGCACTTGAATGCCCGCGCCAGACGCCAAATCGCTGCGCTCAGTTTCAGGGGCGCGAGAGATGATCGGAATCAGATCATCGCCCTCACGGAACACCCCAACGGTTTGACCGGAAAAATTGCGTTGCAGGGCATTCGACAAGTCTTCGCGCGAGACGCCGAGCCGCCGCGCCCGCTCGGAGTCATATTCTGGCGTGATCACCGGCACTTCTTGACGCCAATTGGTTTTCACGCCTTTCGCCTGCGGGTCGGCTTGCAAAACCGCTTGCGCTTGGACAGACAACTCGCGCAGGACCGCTGGGTCCGGCCCTTGAAAGACCGCCTCAATTTTGGAGCCTTGGCTCGGCCCGAGTGTAAATTTCCAAACCCGCGGCTGGGCCGCTGGAAACGTCTCTTCAAGCCAGGTTTGGATTTGCGGCACAAGGCCTTCGATTTTATCGTACTCATCGACCCGCAGCAGCACTTGCCCAAACGCCGCATTCGGATTGCTGACCTGATAAATCAGCATGTAACGCAGGCCGCTCGCACCAGCGATCGTGTGGACCCGCTCAACGCCATCTTGCGCGAGCAAATAGTCTTCGATCTGCTTGAGGTCCGCTGTCGTGGTCTCAATCGCTGTGCCCTCTGGCAGCCAATAATCGATTGCGATTTGTGGGGTCGTGGAGGCTGGGAAGAATCCCATTTTGACGAATTGGAATGCGCCGATCGCGGCGATGAAAATACCAATACATGCCGGGACGACGATCCACCGTAACTTCAGAACGCCGCGCATAAAATCCTTGTAAAGACGTGTCATGCGGCCATCTTCGGCGTCGCCTTCCTCGACTGTGTCTTTCTCCGTGAACAATAGGTCGGCGAACATAGGCACCAGCGTGATGGCAAAAATCCAACTATAGAGCAGTGAGATAAATACGACCCAGAACAGGTGGTTGGTGTATTCGCCGGTGTCACCGGGAGCAAAGCCAATCGGGGCGAAGGCAATGATCCCGATGGCCGTGCCGCCCAATAAGGCCCACTTGGTGCGATCCACAATGTCTTTGGCGATATCGATTTTGCGTCGTCCATTATTGACGCCGACCAGGATCCCTTCGGTGACTACGATGGCATTGTCGACCAACATGCCGAGTGCGATGATCAGCGCCCCAAGCGAGATCCGATGCAATGGGATGCCCGCCATATTCATGGTTAAGAGCGTCGCGGCAATGGTCACCAGCAAGACGCTGCCGATAATAATCGCCGAGCGCAGCCCCATAAACAAGAACAAGGTGACCAAAACAATGACCAAGGCAGCCACAACGTTGCCAGCGAAGCTATTGACCGATTCATTGACCGCATCGCCCTGATGGTAAAACTCATTCACTTCGATCCCGAGCGGGCGTTTGCCGATCGTTTCCGCGATCACGGCGCGAACATCTTCGCCAAGCTTGCCCGCATTCGCGCCGGTCACGTTTGACACGCCGAGTCCAAGCGCTCGCTCTCCATTATAGCTGACTACACTGCGCGCGGGTTCAACATAGCCGCGCCGCACGGTGGCGACATCTTTGAGATAAACCAGATCTGTGGAATCACCCGCGCTGATGACGATATTGGCGATTTCATCGACGGTGTCGGCGCTGCCGGTCGGGTTGATAACGATCCGGTCTGGGCCGAACTCAACTTCACCTGACGCGACCACAGAATTCTGCGAGGAAAGCTCAGAGAAGATGTTCTGGATCGACAGGCCGAGCGCCGCGGTGCGATCGCGGGCGATTTCCACGTAGATCGCCTCGGTTTGCGCGCCGCTAATGTCGACTTTCGCCACCCCCTCAATCTTGAGCAGATCGGTGCGCAATGTGTCGGCATAGTCCTCTAGCTCGGTAATCGAAAAGCCCGGCCCTGTGATCAGATAATACAGTCCGTAAACGTCGCCGAAATCATCGTTGACGATCGGCGTGCCAGCCCCTGGTGGAAGCTCGGATTCGGCGTCTTTGATCTTATTGCGCACCCGGGAAAATGCGTTCTGCAATTCTTGCTTATTGCCCGAAAACGCATGCTTGATATCGACATTTAGGATTGACAGGCCATCATAAGATGTCGAGCGGACCTCATCGACTTCTTGCAGCCCCTGTAGCGCTGTTTCAAGCACATCGCTAACCTCATCGGCGACTTCGCGCGGGGTTGCGCCGGGATACTCCGTGACAATTTGCGCCGCCCGGATGAGGAATTCTGGATCCTCGAACCGGGGCATATTCAAATATGCGAGGGCGCCGCCGACGACGGACAAAATCACCACCAGCCACATAATCAGCTTGTTCTTGATGGCGTAGACGGCTGGGCTCATGTTGCTCGCCCCTCAGTTTTCGTAAATTCTGATTTCAGCGCCTTCTGTGAGATAGGCGCCACCGGCGCCGACGATCACGTCGCCCTCCTCAAGGCCTGATGTCACGCGCACACCCTGGTCGACGCCGGCCCCGACTTCTATATCGCGGCGCGAGACGGTCAGCGTTTCGGTATCGACCGTCCAGACATAGGTCTCGCCTGCTTCTGCAAGGACAGCATTGATTGGAATGGCAATGCCGGGTGTTTCATCCGCTGCGATGGTTTGGAACCGACCGAGCAGCAGCCCGGTCATTCCCGGCAGAATAACAAGTTCATCGGGCGGCGAAAATGCAAACCGCGCCTCGAAGGTTTGGGTCGTGGCATCTGCGGCCGATGCAGCTTCAACAAAAGTCGCCGGCAAACGCACGCCCGGGGCGGCATCAAGCTCAAGGGAGGTGTCGATCGGCTCAAGTTGCTGGATATTGACCACCAGGCTGGCGGGCACTTGTACGATCGCTTCGGCATCGCCCGCGCTTTGCAAAGTCAGCACCGGTTGTTGCGCCCCAATCGTTTCGAAGGACTCGACATGGATGTCGGCAACAATGCCGGAAAACGGAGCTCGGATGGTGGTATCGTCGAGCTGTTTTCGGGCGCTATCGAGCGATGCACGTGAGACATCCCGCTGGCTGCGGCGTTGATCGAACACGCTCCGCGAAATCGCGTTCTCAGCGATTAAGCGTTCGGCCCGTTCAAACTCGATCTGAGCGTTTTCAAACTGGGCTTGCGCGCTGGTCACCGAGTTGCGGAAGTCTCTTTGATCCAGTTGTGCGAGCACTTGGCCGCGCTCAACCTCGTCGCCCTCAGAGATTCCCAGCTCGAGCAAAGCCCCGGACACTTGAAAGGTCAGAATAGAACTGTCCGAAGCGCCAACAATGGCCGGCAATTTGATTGCTCGGACCTGACTGTCAGCGGACACATTCAACACTTTCACGGGGCGCACGATGTTCGGTTCTGTCTCTGCCGTTTCCGACGTTTGAGAACAACTCGCCAATAGACATGCAAAGCTTAAAAGAGCCGCCCTCATCACCATCGTCTTCCCCTTTTGTGACGCATGTTTTTTAATTTACGACGCTACGTCGTTTCTTCGATAAATCCAAGAGTGTCAATCGAGACTTGGATTAGTGCTTACAAAACGCTAAGTGTGCAAGCAACTCGCGCGTGTGTGTCCGTTAAAAAAATGACAAATAATGAGAGCATCTTCGTCGTGAAATCCCGCAAAGGGTATCACACACGGATGTCGCTCCTTAGTGCTGCGTTTGAACTCATCGCGGAACATGGCTTACAGACCCTCACCGTGGCGTCGATTTGCGAGCGAGTCGGCTTGCAGCGCTCCTCTTTTTACAATCATTTTGAACATCTCCAGGCCTTGCTCGATACGCTTGTTTTGCAGGTGCTTGATGATATCGGACGGCGCTCTGTTGAAGCCTCGCAGAAGCAGGCGGTTACAACGTCTATGCTTGAGTTCAGGGTGCGGTTCTTGTTCGAGCTAAGTCTCGAAGAGCCAAGTTTCGGAAAAGTCTTATACGAGCTCTACACCTTTCATCCTCCCGCGGTTGCGCATGTTAAAAGCCGCATTGTTTTGGATATTGGTATGGCGCAGCAGCGGGATCATCTCGTTTTGAGCGATCGTGAGGCGGACGCATTGGCGCACATTTTTGTCGCGAGCATCATCGATGGTCTGGACCGATTGACCGATCCGAGCCTGCCTGATCCGGACATCGAGAGCATGCTGACCCTCTTATTTAAAGCCGCAGGCTACGACCTAAAGTAACTGGCCTGTAAAACGGTTGTTTAGGACGTCTCGTCGCGCGCGCTTTGTTTAAGGACCTCGACTCTAACCGGTTCGGAATTGCGGAAATTGACATCGCGCTGTGGAAACGGAATTTCGAGATCGTATTTTTCTAACGCCGTGTGCAGCGCCCAATTATAGTCGGCCTGGACCTTTGCCGGGCGGCTCACCGCCTCATCTGTGAGCCAGACCACCAGCTCAAAATTCAAGCTGGAATCCCCAAACTCGACCAGCCAGACCTGCGGCGCCCGGGCATCTCGGCCTTGATCGGTCCATTGCACCGCAGCGGCCGCTTCAAGCCCGGCTTTGCGGACGATGTCTTTGTCGCTACCATAGGCCACCCCGAAGGGTACTCGCAAGCGTCGCTGCGTCTCCTTCAGCGTCCAGTTCACCACTTGCGCTTTGATGAATTCTTCATTTGGAACGAGAATGTCGACATTGTCATTTGTGGTGACCAGCGTCGAGCGGATGCTGATTTCTTGAACCTGGCCGGTGACGCCGGATTGCAGCTCGATAAAGTCGCCGACTTTCACGGACCGCTCAAACAGGATGATGATGCCGGAGATAAAGTTCGAAAAGATGGTTTGAAGGCCAAAGCCAATGCCAACGCCGAGTGCGCCGGAGAAGACGGTGAGCGCGGTGAGATTGACGCCAACCACTGAGAGGGCAATCATCACCGCGATAATCATAAAAATGATCTTCGCAACCTGGCCGAGGATGCCGGCCATTGACGGGTTGATTTTGGTGTTCCCGCGCAGCTGCGTTTGAACCGCATCGCCCATGACCCGCCCGAGCCAGAGCGCGAAGGCCGCGACGACAAAACTGGTGAGAATGCGCAGCAATGAAAAGCGGCTATTGCCGACTGTGATCGCCGCGGCATCGAGCGATTGGGTGACCGGCTCAAGCAGCTGGAATATGTGCAAGGCGGCGATGGTCCAGGCGACAAATGCAATCGAACTCGCAACGGCGCCTTGCTTCATATTCGAGGTAACGACGCGCACCACAATCCACGCATTGAGCAAGCTCGCCACCACACGGAGGATCGTGCTTTCAAGCCCATAGGCGGAAAAAGCCGCCATCGATGTCCATAACACCACAACTATGGCGGCTGGCCAGATGATCCGGGCAATCGAAGCGAAGAGCCGGAAGAAAACATCTTTTTGCGCGCGGGACTGCGCCGCTTGCTTGAGGCGATTGGCGATCGGTCGGCTGATCAAATAGCCAAGTAGGGCACTGATCATGACAGCGCTTATTTGCCAGAGCGTGCTCAATGACAAAAGCTGATCAACAAGGCCCTCGAACCAAGTCAGGCTATCGGCCGCGATTTGATTGAGATCGATTTCGATTCCGGTAACGCCGACTTCAAGTTCGTCCGGATTATCTTGTACCTGACCTAGAGCCATTTCAGCCTGCGAAAAATGTAAATCTGTAGCCCAGAGAGTGCGCACAAGAGAAACACAGTCAACCAAAAAGCAATTGGTGACTCGACGCCCGGCATGCCGCCAACATTGATGCCAAGCAATCCCGTCAAAAAGCCAAGCGGGAGAAAGATCGCGGCGACGATGGAGAGGATGTACATCGTGTGGTTGGAATTCGCAGCCGCGCGGCTATCGAACTCGTCCTGGAGGACTATGGCGCTTTCCTTTGAGACGTTAAGGTCATCGAGATAGCGCCTTAGCCGGGCGACGATCTCTCGGACATCTCTGATATTATCAATCGAAAACCAGTCTGGGGTTTTGCGTAAAAGGTCCCCGAGCGCTTCATGCTGCGGTGACATAAAGCGTTGCAATGACAGACAATGCCGCCGGATTTGCGAAATCCGATCGAGCGCGTGTTCGTCTTGTTTCTCTTTGGGCAGCGCTTCGATTTTATCGATCTGATCATTTGTATTGATCACCGCCAATTGCATCTTCGATACGAGGATGTCCGCGAGCCGAACAACCAGGTCTCCAGCGCTTTTCGGGCCGCGGCCCTGTTCCAACATTTCGAGCACATCGCGCGGCGTCTGCAGTCTGCGTCGGCGAAAGGACAGGACCAGGTTTTGGGTGCTCCAAATCTGCAAGGCGATCATGTCGTCCAGTTCAGCACCCGGATTGAAGTTCAATCCGCGCATAATCGCGATCAGGGTTTCGCCTTCTGTGAAAGCGCGCGGGCGGGTTTCGTCGGACAGTAACAGATATGCGGTTTGTTCGGGAATATCGTCTCGCGAGGCGAGCCAGGCGCCGATATCAGGATGATGTCGATCAAAATGCAGCCACAGGGTTGTTCCCTCGCTTGGTTGGTCGACCAAAGCTTGCGCATCCTGCCATCGCACGCGGGCGGCCTTGCCCTGGCCGTCTAACACACAGCCGAACAAAAGCGGGCCATCGGCCGGCTCATTCGAGAGACGATCATCAATCGCTTCGGGCTCGTCCACGCAAATCCTCTCTTCGTCATTGGATCTGCTAAGACCTAGAGCGTTCAGAACAAAACGACAAATGCTGACCGAAGATCCACGAACAGGCTCGGTTGACGATCGAACTGGGTCCTATGCGCCCCGTCAGTCGAGCGCGCGCACCAGATCGATCAAACTGTCACCAGGCGCTTACAAGATTAATCGATATAGCCCATGAAAATTGTTCATGAAGGGCGTGCCAAAAATCATCTTTGACCCAGCTGATTTCGCGGCCGATACGGGTGCGGCGGCGTGGTCGCGTATGTTTCAATTCTTGCATCGTGCCCGCCCGCTCGACGTACCGGGGCGTTCGTTCGCCTCGTTTGTGAACAGCTATATCATTGATGGACTGATTTTGGGCCAAGGCTTTTTCGGGCTTCAGACCATGACCTTTGACGAAGCCAAAGATCAGGTGCTGGGCGGAGAGAAATACTTGGTTGCCTGGGTGCTGGGGCGAGGGCGAATGAACATTCTGCATGATGGCGAAATGCTGGATGTCGGACCGGGCGAGTATTGCCTGATCGATCAGTCTAGGACGTCGTATGCCTTGCTCACCGATTGCGATGTTTTGAGCATGATCATTCCACATTCGGCAATCGGCTACGATCCAACCCAACATCCCGCCCGCGTGCATGTCGAGTTGACCGCGCCAGGGGCTGCGTTGCTGCATGATGATCTGAAAGAGCTGGCGCGGATAGCGCCGCAGATGTCGCGACGTGATGCCCCATCATACAGCGCGCGGCATCGAGAGCTTGTCTTATCTTTGCTAAACGCGCATGCCGCCCCCAGCGCCCGCGCCGCCAGCCTTGGCGTGCAAGTACGCACTTTTGTCGATGGACGCATGTTCGATGCGGCCTTGACGCTAGAGACCATCATGGAACAGTTCGCACTGTCGCGCGCGGCGATTATGCAGCATCTCGGTTTGCCGATCAGCCTGCAGGCGTATCAAAAATCCCGCCAGCTCATCTATGCCATGCGCAGCCTCGCCTTTGGTCCGGCCGATCGGAATCGTATACGGATTATCTCCGATCGATTGGGCTATAACGCCCAAACCGCGTTTGAACGCGATTTTGAAGCGGCTCTACGCTTTCCGCCAGAGGTCGTTCTCGGGGTTTTGTCGGATGCGGGCGTGCCGCCGAAAATCACAGTCGACGCGGAATTGTGGAAAACCTGGTTTAACGGCACGCATTGACCGCACAGACCTGCGAAAAAAGGGTTTCCGCCTCTATCATGGCTGAGGTGAGCGCTCATTTGAGACACTGAGATATCGTGTCACGCCACTGATATGTGTCACTGTGCGCCAAACTTTGGGTGTGCGCGGGTGTCGCTTGGGGCGCGTTGTGCGCCGCAGCCCCAATCGCGCGGATGAGATAAGGATAAACCGATGGATGTTCATTTGCCCGTGACGGCTGCTTTGCTCAGCGGTGTGCTCCTGTCTTTGCAAATTGTGCTGATGCTCAGTGTGGGCATGTATCGCAATCAGGCTGGCAAAGGGGTTGGCGTCGATGGCGACATAAAGCTCGAACGTTTGGTCCGACGGCACGGCAATTTCGCCGAGAATGCGGCGATTTTTGTGGTCACACTGGCGCTCTATGAAGTCTTATTTGGCAGCGGTATCGGGGTGCTCGCAGCAGCGATCGTATTTGCGCTCGCGCGCCTGGCGCACATTATCGGGTTCACCAGTGAAGCGGGTTCGCATTTGATCGGCGCCGACGGGTCGGGCCGCGTTTATGTGCTCCTCCGCGCGGCTGGCGCGGGTCTAACCGCACTGATTTCCTTGGTCCTGGGGATCGCCCTGGTCGTAAGGATTGTGATCTCCGTCTAAGCGGTGTCGCTAAGACAGGCCCTCTGCGCAAACCCGGTTGCGGCCAAGTGACTTGGCGCGATTGAGTGCCGTATCTGCTGCTGTGACCAACATTTCGACGGTCTGGCGCGATTTGTAGGCGGCGATCCCGAAGGAGGCAGTGGCATTGGCCGTCGCGGCGCTGAACTGCATGGAAGAAGCACGCGAACCTTCGAACTTATGCTTGACCGAAACCATCAGATTATAGGCTGACATGATCTCAATATTCGGGAGGATGATTGCAAACTCATCGCCGCCATAGCGCGCGACCAGGTCTGAACCTTTGGTGTGCTCAAATAAGGTTGCGGCAAAGAATTTCAGCACTTCATCACCGGCTTGATGCCCGAGATTGTCATTGACCCTTTTGAACTCATCAAGATCGGCCAGAACCAAACAGAATTTCGAGCCATTCTCTTCGGCATCTGCGATCTGCCATTTCATCCGGGACTCGAAGGCGCGGCGATTGGCGACCGATGTCAGCGGGTCGAGCAGGCTTTGCTGACGGGTGCGTTCAAGCTCGGCATTGAGTTCCTGGACCCGTTCTTGCGTTGCCCGCAAGCCCTCGGTGAGGCGCGTGGAGGCGACCGCCATTTTTTGGCTTTCCGCCATCAATTGGCCCAGCAGAGACTTAAAGCCTTGTTCCGGGTCGGGCCCGGCAGGGGCGGCGCTCAAATCGTCCAAAGCGGTTCGAAAATGCGCGTTCTGAGTCATTCCACTTTCGAGCAATTTCGAGACACTTTGCATATTGTCTTCGAATTCCTTGCCGATCGCCTGATTCGCTTCTTCGGCTTCGTTGGTGGCGAGAAACTCGCGATGGATTTCGGTTAACTCATAGCTGTCGAGGCCGCCGCCGGCTGCCAAGAGTTTGTCAATCGCCAAGCGAACACCCGCGGGCTCACGCGAGACATAGGCGTACCACAGCGCATAAGTCGTTGGATCCGGCGGCGTGCCATGCTTCTGGATCTCGTCAAACGCGGCTTTGCAGTGCTGAAAAATTTGAGCGCGATCGGTCACCGGCGCATCGGTATGCGGTTCGGGAGTGGTTGCGTGTGCGACGGACGCCATTGAAATCCCCATCAAAAAGCTTTTCCGGATTTCTACTGTAGGTAGTTTTAATTATGGTTAATCAAGTAAGTTTTCGGGGATGGAATACAGGCGTCAAACCGGATCGCTGAGCGAAAACTTCTGATGTACAATCCGGCGCAAGTAGAGCCGTAACTCTTCTGGAATGCTCTGAAACTCGGGGATAATGCCGAACAGCGGCCAAACAATCAGTGTGGTTTGACGCGCGGCCAAGGCGGCAATATCTTGCTCGATCCGGGCAATCGCCGCTTCGGAAGTGATTAAAGAAAACGGTTCATGCGGCCCCCAACTGATGGAAATCGCGTGCGCATTTGGCTCCCCGCGCATTTGCCGGGCCAAGCCGCGCTGTCCCTCATGCGCGGCATTGTCCCCAAACACATAGACCAAATCGCGATTGGCGCGCAGGTCGTCTCGTGTGATCCAGGTTTGCCGGATGAAGTGTTTATCAGAAGCAGACTGAGCCTTGGCCATCTTGTGAAGCGCATTCAATGGTTAATGTGCCTCCTGGAAGCAATATCCAGACCAATTCTAGTTTAAGTAGCATTTAGCGAGGGTGGTGTCTCACACGATCGGCTAGGAATCATCGCGCCTTAAGTCTTCATTCAGGCTGGCGAGCCTGACGCTGACAATATAAGCCTGCTGCGATTCCATATTCGCCATGATCAAGCCGGCTTGCTCGCTGTTCAGCAGACGCAGGAACCCGGCGGCGAATCCGGGATCCATTTGGTCAAAAATGATCGCCGCTTGGTCCGGTTTCATGGCGCCATACATTTGCGCCAAGTGGTTGAGGTCTTCGCCCGCAAAGGCTTGCATGTCTTGCCAGCGCGTATCCAAAGTTGCTTGTAGGGCGGCGAGATCTGAGCGCGTCTGCTCCAATTCTGCTTCCCAGGCTTTCAGTTCCAATTCGCGGGTGATCATTTGATCGCTCGCGCCTTCCAAACGGCGTTGATCGGCGGCAAGCTCGGCTGAAAAGCCTTCGTCAAAACAGATTTGACCGGCCACTTGCAGAGGTGAGGCTTCGGGCAAGTCTGACATCGCGAGCTGCCTTTGCTCCGGTTTGGCATCCGCCTCAGCGTCGGCTTCCGTGGCATTGGCGAACGTGCTTGGAACCAAGCGCGTGGCCGCGCCGAGAGTGAACAAAACGCCGAGTGTCAGGAGGACGTTTGTGCGTTTGGTCGCTTTGATGGCCATGCCTTAGACGACTTTCATCCGCGATCGCAATTGCGTTGGCAGCGGTCGCAAGCCGGATGATGCCTGCTCTGCTTGCTGTACCGATTCCTCCGTGAGGTGCTTTAACCGCTCCATGAGCGCAGAGATTTCTTGCAAGCGCTCAGCCGAGGGCAGGGCAGTGTCTTCTGCCACGGTCTCTGGCGCCGGCGGCGCCATGGGCGAGGACGCCGTGACGGCGAGGCGGTCCTCGGTGTGGCGTAAGTCCTCGATCAGCCCTTCAACGCGGGTGCAAGAGGTTTTCGCCTCTTCAATCAGCCGCGCCAACCGCGACGCGAGTTCGCCAGCATGATAGCGTGTTTCATCTGTGGTCGCTGACACAGCGCTAATCGAATCTGACAGCGCTTTAATCGTTGCACCGAGCCCATTGCGCGTATTTTGCAGCGCTTGCAAACGGCGACTGAGGAGGATGCAGTAGAGGCATGCGACGGAAGAGATCAAAATGATCGCGATATCAAAGACGGACACTGGCATAAGCTTTACCTGACCAAAAACTCAGTGATATAAACGCCATGCGAGACGCCATTGCCGAGGATTAAATCCGCGCGCCGCCCAAGCTGCTCGCGCATGTGCTTGTAAAATCCCGGATCTTCAAAGTCTTCCACCTCGATGGAGCGTAAATATTGCAGGAACGCATCAATCAGTGCGGTTTCTGCAGATCTGACTTTTCTGACATCCCCGCGCTCGGTGGCGAGTGAGACTTGCATTTTTAGATAACGTGTCGCTGGCGCGTGGCCAATCGTAATCAAAATCTCTTGCACCGGCGTATAAGTCAGGTCTTGCTTGAGGACTTCTGAGGCTTCTGCCTTAATCATCTGCCCAGGCGGCTCGGTCGCCGCTTCGGCGACGGTTGGAGCAGGGGCGAAGAAGTAAACACTGGCGAAGGATGTGGTCGCGCAGGCGACGCCGAGGACCAAAAGACCCATCATGTTCAGCCCCCCTTTTTGTGGGGTGGCGGCGTCTTTCTCTGCGTCCGCTTTTTCACTCATAGGAGCCTCAATAAACCAGGAGTAGTTTTCCTGTTTAAATCAATTCCTAGTAAAGGAAGCCTTAACGCTTTCGGCTGAGAAATTAACCAAGTTCAACCGTAGCGAGAAAACGGAAACTGAGATGGGGTTTATTGCCAATCTGCGTGCCCTTGGGTTGCAGCGCCAAATCCTGCTGGCCGCCACAGTATTGGGCGTTCTGGCGGCGATGGCGTTTTTGGTGCGTTCAACGCTCACCCCGCCAATGTCGCTGCTTTACGCAGGATTGGATCCGGTCCGCGCCGGTGAAGTGATCACCGAGTTAGAGCAATTGGATGTGCCGTATGAAATTCGCGGCGAGGCGATCTTCATCCCCAATAATGTCCGCGACAAAACGCGCTTTGCTTTGGCCCGGGATGGGCTGCCGCGCCAGTCGATCCAAGGCTATGAATTGCTCGACGATGTGAACGGATTTTCGGTCACTTCGGAAATGTACAATGCGGCCTATTGGCGGGCCAAAGAAGGCGAGCTGACGCGGACCATTTTAACCACGCCCGGTGTTGATTCGGCGCGGGTGCATATTGGCGCCAATCTCCGCTCAGGCTTTTCGCGCACGCAGCCGACACCGACCGCTTCAGTGACGCTATCGTCGGCGCGGCGTTTGAGCACCGGCCAAGCCGAGGCCATCCAATATCTCGTCGCCCTCGCGGTGGCCGGTTTGAACCCGGAAGATGTTGCCGTGATCGATCCGGCTCATGGCATTCTCGCCGGGCCGAACACGGAGGTCGCAGAAGCTCCTTCTGTGGTCGCCGAGGATGAAGCGGGCGCCCTGGAACAAAAGATTAAACGCCTGTTGTTTGCCCGGCTTGGCGATGGCAATGCTGAGGTCTCCGTCAATGTTGATGTCAGCCGCGAACGGACGATGATCTCAGATGTCCGCTTCGACCCAGAGTCGCGGGTCATCCGGTCGCGTACAACCAATGATTCGAACGCCACCAATCAAGGCGGTCCTGGCGGTCTCACCGTGGCCAGCAACCTGCCGCAGGGCGCTGGGGCGGGCGGACAAGGCGAAAGCACCAGCAAAGCCTCCACCGAGACCGTCAATTACGAACTCAATGAAACGCGGACGCAAACCGAACGCATGCCCGGACAGATCGAACGCGTTTCGATTGCTGTTCTGTTAAATCAAGAGGCGCTCGGCATCGATCTGGCCGGCCCGAATGCGGCCGAGGCATTGGAACAGGTGCGGCAAAACTTTGCCGCCTTGGTCAGCAATGCGGCAGGTCTTGATCAAGACCGCGGCGATACGTTGACCGTGGAACTGATGCCCTTCCAACCCGTACCCGAGGTTGAAATGACGCCCGCCCCTGGGCTCTTACAGAGGTTGATCGAGCAGCATCTTTGGTCCGCTGCACAGGCGATGTTTTTAGGCTTGATTGTGCTGGCCCTTGGCTTCGGTGTGATGCGGCCAATCTTTGCCAGCGGCGGTGCTTCGGGCGCTGGCGCCGCGGCGCTTGGCGGTGCGGCTGGTGGTCAGAGTGCGGGTGTCGATGGCGGCGCCGACGCCGATCTGTTTGGACCCGCGAGTGATCCGATTGACTATCTGAAGGACTATACCAGCGAAAACCAGGAACAAACCGCAGCGCTGCTGCAAGACTGGCTGAAGGAAGACCGGAAGGCGGCCGCCAATGAGTAGATTGACGCCGCTCAGCCTGCCGCGCTTTCATACCCACGCGCCGGCGCCGACGCTCAAACAGAACCCGGCTCTACCGCATGATGCGGCGGCGCCGAACGATTTTACGATCGAGGCGGAAGACGGCGCGCCAGCGGACGCAACACTTGATGCCGAGGGGTCACGACCAGAGGGCCCTCATGCCGGGTTGCCCGAGATCGATACGGGCGCCATTCTCAACAGCCTCAGCACCGCCATGGAAGGATTGCAGCAAGCCGCCCTAGCGCACAGTCAGCAGGCTGTCGCAGAGTTTTTACGCGCCGCCTTTCCAGCTCTCTCGGAGGCCTTTCTGGGTGAAGAAATCGTCCGCGCCCTTGGGGAGATGATGCCGCCTGATATTGAGCGGTTACAGCTGCGCGTGCCGGTGCATTTTGAAACCGCCTTTCACCGTGCGCTGCAATCATCGCCAGAGCTGAGTGAGATCTGTGAGGTGCACCCCACTGCGGAGGGCGATGCCATCCTTGTCGATATCGATTGGGGCGATGGCGGGCTGCAATTCGATATGGACGCGTTTTTAGAGTCTAGCCTCGGCCGACTGCACGGCCCCACCGATAGACAAGAGGGACAAAATGTCTGAACCAGAAACCGTAGAAGCCGTGGTCGGTGAGTCAGAACGCCGCAGTGTATCGCCGGAAAACCAATTCAAACGCTCGATTTATGGCTTACCCGTAAATGTCATCGTTTCGATTGGTCAAAAGAAATTGAGTGTCGCGGAACTGCTTCAACTGAAGCCCGATACCATCATTCCCTTAACCGCGAAAATCGAAGACCCGATCGAACTTTTGGTTGAAGATCGTCTGATCGCGCATGGCGAATTGATCGAATTGGAGGATGGCGCAATCGGTGTGCGCTTGACCCAAATCGAGGAACAAGATGATGCCTAGCATCTCGCTGGCGGTTGCGCACACAATTGGGCTCCGCGCCCTCTTGGCGACCGCTTTGGTTCTGTTTGCCAGCACCGGCCTTGCATCCGCGCAGGTCAGCCCAGACTCGGCAGGTGACGCCTTACAAGGCCTGCTCGGCGATGGGGAAGGCTTGAGCGGGACAGTGATCCAGCTTTTCCTGTTCGTCACTATTTTGTCCTTGGTGCCGGGCATCGCCATGATGGTCACATGTTTGCCCTTCATGGTGATTGTCTTCTCGATCCTGCGCCAAGCGCTTGGGGTGCAGCAGGCGCCGCCGAACATGATGATTATGGCCTTGGCCATGTTCCTGACCTTTTTCATTATGGAACCGGTATTTATGGAGGCCTGGACCGTCGGCCTGTCGCCGTACATCGAAGGGGCGCTGAGCGAGCAAGACGCCTGGCTACTGACGACCGAGCCGTTTCGGGAGTTCATGATGCGGCGCACCGACCCAGAGGCGCTTTATGTTTTGTCGGACGCATTGAACCGGCCGGTAGGCGCAGATGATGAAGTTTCATTCTCGCTTTTGGCAACGTCGTTCATGCTGTCTGAGATCAAGCACGCGTTTCAAATCGGATTCGTCGTTTTCATGCCGTTCATGATTATCGACTTGGTGGTCGCTTCCATTCTGATGGCGGTCGGTATGATGATGGTGCCACCGACTGTGGTCTCACTGCCCTTCAAGCTTGGCTTCTTCGTTTTGGCAGATGGCTGGCTTAAAATCACTGAGGCCCTTTTAAGAGGGTATGCCTAAATGAGTAGCGTTCAAACACCCCCAAACGAAGCCGCACCTTCGCCTTTAAATGTGACGCCATCCCAGCGCGCGGCGGTTGTTATCGCGATGCTGGGAGAGACCGCCGCGAAGCCGATTGTCGACCGTTTGGATGATGCGGCCATGGCCAATGTGGCGGCGTCTTTGGAAACCATTACCTATCTCAGCCGGGCGCAATTGATCGAGATTGTGATCGACTTCCTGCGCCATTTGCGTCAATCCAGCGGATCGCTGCGCGGTGGACCGGAATCGGCGCGCAAAATCCTTTCCGAGGTGCTCGAAGAGCCGCGCCTGCAAGTGATATATGGCACGGGTGACGTGATCGAAGAAGAGATCCTCCCGGAACCAGCGACGACCGAGGATTACAGCCGGATCTGGCAACAAATGGCGAGCCGCGAGCCCGCTCATATCGCCAAGTATCTAGAAGGCCTCACGCCAAATATCACGGCTTTGGTGTTGAAGAATCTCGACACGACCCTGTGCTCGGAGCTGCTCTGCATGTTGCCGGAGGAGATGCAAACCAAAGTGCTCGGCGAAATGGTCAATCCGCCGCCGCCGACTCCAGAGATTGATGCCGTCATTGCGCGTATGGTGCGGATGGAGTTCCTGCTTGCGCCCGAAACGCCGGACGAGGAAGACGATACGCAGCTGATGAGCGTCGGTGAAATGCTCAGCTTGGTTCCGAATGAGCGGCGCGCGACATTGATGAATTATCTCTCGCAGTCGCATGCGGATAAAGTCGACCCGATCCAGAAAGGCATGTTCGAAATCGCCGATATTCCAGAGTTGCTGCATCGCAATCAGGTGCCAATTTTGTTTAAGGCATTGGACCAAGCGTTTATCCTGGATGTCTTGCTTTGCTTGCAATCGCGCTATGCCAAAGTGGCCGAACACTTCCTGTCGAACATTTCGAACCGGATGGCGGATCAGCTCAAATCTGAACTCGAACGGATGAAGCCGCTGCCCGATGAGGTCGCCGATGCGGTGGAAAAAGACTTCCTCACCAAAATGATGGAATTGAAGCGCGATGAAGCGATCGTGCTGGAGCGGCCCGAAGCGCCTGAGGAATAGGCACGAGGCTAACGGATCACCAATTCGGCATGGATCGCGCCTGCCGCGCGCATGGCCCGGATAATATCCGCCATTTCCTGCGGTCGCACACCCAAGGCGTTTAATCCATCTATCAGCTGCGACAGCGTGGTGTTGGCGTTTAAAAGGGCCATGTTTTGATTGCCGGTTTGGCCAACAGCGATATCCGTGCGCGGTAGGACAATGGTCTCGCCTTGCGAGAACGGATTGGGCTGTACCACGACGGGGTTCTCCCTAACTTTGATAGAGATATTGCCCTGCGCGATCGCGACTTGTGAGATTGTCACATCTTGGCCAAGCACAATCGTGCCGGACTTTTCATCAATCACAATCCGAGCTGGAGATTCGACACGGATGGGCAGGTTTTCGATCGCTGCCAAAACCCGCGCCGGCGAGCCGGATGCGCCGTCCAGATAAAGCTCAATCGAGCCCGGGTCACGCATCACGGCCGCGGGCCGTCCCAGAGCTTGGTTGATGGTGTCTTCGACCCGGGCTGCGGTGGTGAAATCCGGCGTGTGCAAAGCCAGCGTCAGCGAGTCTTGAGCGTTAAAGTCAAAAGCGATTTCGCGTTCAACGCTGGCGCCGCCTGGGATCGCACCGGTGGTCGGTGTGCCGACCGTATCGCGGGCGCCAGCAGCTTCGACATTCAGTCCACTGACCATGACGCTACCCTGGGCCACCGCATAAACCTCATTGTCGGCGCCGCGCAGCGGGGTGAGAATTAAAGTACCCCCTTCGATACTGCTGGCATCGCCAATCGATGCCACGGAGACATCAATCGCAGACCCATTTCGGGCAAAGGCGGGCAGTGACGCGGTGACCAAAACGGCGGCGACATTGTTCGGCTTGATTTCCTCGCCTTGAACATTGACGCCAAGCCGCTCCAGCATGTGCGAGAGTGAATCCTCAGTAAACGGAGCATTACGGACAGAATCGCCACTGCCATTCAGACCGACGACAATTCCATAGCCGACCAGATCATTGTTGCGCACACCTTCAATATCAAGCACATCGCGCAGTTTTGTTTGCGCCTCAACCAGCGGCCAATGACTGCTTACCAGCATGAACAGTGTCAGAAGAAAAAGGACAATTGAGCGCATCACTTTACCGCAGGAAATTTAACAGCGTGAGATTGGAAAGGCGCGTGGTCAGCAAATAAGACGCCTCGAGATTGGTTTCGAGTTGCTCCAATTGCGTCGCGGCCTCATATTGATCTTTGCCCGCCAGCTCCCCGAATGCATTGGTCAGCAGCGTCGCTTCGCGCTCAAGCAGCTCTTGCTCGGAGGACAAGCTCGCTTGCCGAATGCCGACGTCTGCTTCGATATTGACCAAACCGGTCCGCCCACGCTCTAGCAGGTTGAGCGCTTCATCGAGTGCGGCCGTTCCCGCTTGTGCAAACGGAACGCCTTCGCCGGGTCCGGCCAGGGCCAGCACGCTCAAGCCCTGAAACAGGTCTGCAAAGGCCGACTGGTTGGCCAGCACAGCGTCTGGGTCGCTCGCGGTATCGGCGCCTTGATAAAACGTCGTTTGGAAACCGCCAGCGGGGTCTTGGAAATAGGTTTGTACCTGCGCCGCAAAATCAGCTTCATCGGTCGCCGCGGTCGCAATGGCGCGAATGTCGTTGAGCAGGGTATCAGCATCTAAGAAGGGGGCTGTTGCGGTGGCATCGCCAGAGAAAAGGAAGCGTTCGCCATTTCGGGCATTGAGCCGTGATAAGACTTCAGAAATGGCTTCTTCGGCTTGGCGAGCGACGGTGGTCTGACGCTGAACGTCGGGCACGCCAATTGCTGCGCGCATATCGAGTTGATAGCCCTCGGTAAGATCGTGGATTGCCGACACCGAGGTTTGCACAACGGACAGGCGGATCTGGCGCAGTTCCAAACGGTCGCGATCGTCAGCATTTTCTTTGACTGCAAGATCCGCCAGAAGTGCGCGGTCGATTTGGCCATCCAAATGCTTGACCAAATCAGCCTGCAGTCCGGTCGTGGCTTCTTTCGCACGATCGGCAATCTGTGTGCGTAGGTCTTGGATATTGCTCGATAGGGCAGTGCTTAGAAATCCATTGAGGCTAATCGAACTCATCGGGTCAGATCTCCATCAATTGGTTGAGCATTTGGCTTGCGGTTTGGATCACGCGCGCATTAGCGGCATAAGCCTGTTCGATGATCAAAAGGTCCTGCATTTCTCGTTCGATATCGACCGCTGTCTCATTCGTTTCCGCCTGCTTGACCGTATCGTATTGCAATGAAATCGAGGACCGTACGGCATCGTTTTGGATCCGCTGTTGACCGGCAAGCGCGCCAATCTGAGCGATCAAATCGGTGGCGGTATAGGTGCCCTGCAGCCCAGGTGCACTAATCGTGCGGGCCTCGTCGAAGGCCGTATTGAGCGCGGTTAGGATCGTGGTGTCGCCGGGCGAGCCTGGCACGGTCGCGCCAAGCCCGTCGCGCAGACGCCACACAGCACCGCCGCGATCAGGATCGACCAAGGCATTCAGCTCCAAACGACCGGCAATACCCGTGCCAGCGGTTGGATCGGTATCGAGGAATAGTCCAGGCGAGCCGACCGGATTGGTCGGATCAATAGCGGGATCGGAGAAGCGATCGATCAGGTCTTGCGCCATCGTATCAAGCTGCGTTTCGAGGGCGGGCAAATCGCTGTCGCGGAGGGTGAAGAGCGCGCCAAAGGCGCCGCTTGAAACAGCGCCAAAGGTGCCAGCGCCTGGGGTGATATCGGTGTCCCCGACCATCAAGCCGGACAGTCCGCCATTGGCGAGCGTCTGGTTCGGTCCGACCACATTGGCCGGCGTGAAACTGATTTGCTGCGCCGGTCCGGCGACCAGGAACACGCCTTCTTTGGTGAGGACGTCAATGGCCCCGCTATCGCGCTCAAAGGTTTGGATTGGCAGATATTCAGAAATTCGGTCCAGCACCCGGTCGCGCTCATCAAACAAGGCGGCGGCTTGCGCGGTCGAACGATCAATGCTGGAAATTGAGCGATTGAGCTCCTGGATCTCTAGCAAGCCGGCATTGACGATGTCGACCCCGGTCGCAATGTCTTGGTCGGCGCGCGTGCGCTCTTGCGCGATTAGGCTCGACAAAGCTTGAAACTCGCTGACCAAATCATTCGCTGATTGCACCACTTGATTAGCGGTCGTTGCCGATTCCGGGCTAAGGGCAGCATCCGCCATTGCAGTCTGCAAACTGCTCAAGCGCTGAAACAGGGTTGATCCGTCAATATCATCGCCAATGCGTTGCGACAGGCTCGACCAGGTTGCGCTTAATACTTCCGATTGGGCAAAATCGCTGCCGAGATTGCGGCGCTCTGCGGTTAGCCGCGCATTCTCGGAGCGATCCACGCCGGTAATTGCGACGCCCGCGGTTTCGCCGCCCAATATGGTTTCGCTGACGGTCAGCGCGCGCCGGACATAGCCAGGTGTCGATGCATTGGCGACATTGGTGGCGACCAAATCGGCCCTGGCCCCGATCGCATCGAGGCCGGTTCGAGCGGAAAGAAGAGCGCTGGAAATTGTCACGTCGAAAGCCTCGCGATCAGACGATCACCTAGCGCTTCAGGTTGGTCGTTTCCTGCAGCATTTCATCTACCGTCTGGACGATTTTGGCACTGGATGAATAAGCGCGCTGGGTCTCGATCAAATCGGTAAGCTCGGAAGCGATATCCGTGGTCGACTCCATCATCGCAAAACCAGCGATCGAGCCCACCGGCCCCGTGCCAGCGTCCCAAAGATAGAGATTACCACTCTCGCCAGACACCGCAAAAGCCTGGCCGTCCAAAGCGCGCAGGCCGTCCATATTCGGCACGTCCCCAACTGGAATTTGGAACAAGGTCCGGCGGAACCCGGTATCGTAAATGGCCTGCAAGAAGCCCTGTTCGTCGATTTCAATTGAGGTCAGGTCACCGATCGGTGCGCCATCCTTAGTCACGGATGTCGGCGAGAACGGGCCTGCGAGTTGGGTGATCCCAGCATCGCCGCCAGGTGTGCCAATAAAGATGTCAACCGGACCATGCGCGAGAGTGACCGATACATTTCCGGTCGTGCCATCATAAGCTGCGCCGCCGGAGCCAACCGCTGTCAAAATGCGACCCCCCGTGCCGACGCTGTCATCAAACTCAATATCGAGCTGGCCGAGCGATACCGTTCCGTCACCGGCATCGTCGAAAATTTGAACTTGCCATTGATTGCTCGCACCCGTGAGTGGGACCACAGGGTCAAACTCAAGGCGCAGATTCTGCGCGCGACCGAGATTGTCGTAATACTCAATCGGCAGCGTGTATCCGCCGGTTGTCGCCCCGGCTTCTGTCGCATCCGCAGGCAAGTTAATCCCGATATTGATTTCCGACGTTGGCGAGGCGGTGAATTGTGAGGTTGAAATGTTCACCGGCTGGAGATTGGTGCCGCTATTGCGGCTGACATTCCCGATATCGCCAGCGCTGTCGGCGGGCCAGCCGAGCAGGAACATCCCACTTTGGGTGCGCAGATTGCCATTCTGGTCGGCGGTGAAAGAGCCGGTTGGGAGCAATTGCAGGGCGCGATCATTCGGGCTTTGACTTACCCCTTGCGTGTCGGTGACCGGGACCAAGCCGCGACCCGCCACAGCAATGTCGGTCGCGTTACCGGTTGAGATCAAAGAGCCGAGGGCGCTGACATCTTTAAACGTATCGACACGAACTCCGCCCGCTGAATAAGCCGAGGTGCGCTGTTCCAAAACCATGCTCGAAAAGTCGACGTCACTCCGCTTGTAGCCGAAGGTTTCTGAGTTGGCGATATTGTCGGAAATTGTGGCCAGTCGGGTGGAGTTGGCATTTAGGCCCATAACGGCCGCGTTCAAAGATGATGATATACTCATGTCGGTTGCTCCTGCAGTCGATGCAACCGAAAGTAGAAATCAGAAGTTAATAAGCGAATAACCTTAATTTAAGTCGCGGCATCCTGCTTAAGAAGCGTGATGGAAATGCGTCGATTTTGTGCCGCATACGGATCATCTAGGATTAGAAGATCCGTATCGGCACGACCTGAAACCTCCTGGATCCGCTGCAGCGGGAAGCCATTCTCAACCATCAGCCGGCGAGCGACATTGGCGCGCTCTGTGGAGAGGTCCCAATTGTCAAAAGCGCGCTCATTCCGGAAGGCCAACGAGTCGGTATGACCCACCACTTTGATGGTGTTGCCAAACGCACCAAACGAATCAGTCACCATCTGTACCAATTCGACCAAAAGCGGGGTCGGGCGGCTTTCGCCGAGTTCAAATAGCGGGACATCTTCAGAGTCGACCAATTCCATGACAATGCCTTCTGGCGAGAGTTTGACTTGGATATGCTCGGTGAGCGCCGTGGCCTCTTCCTGTAGTGCCAGCTGCAGTTTCGTGACGATTTCTTCGTCGCTAATTTCAGGCTGGCTGTCGGTTTTTGGGTGCGGTCCGGTGGCCGGTTGACCAACGGTTTCTTGACGCGTCGCGCCGGTCCCCATTTTCGCATAGGTTTGCTCGGTAAAAATCGACGAGCCGTTCAAACCATCAGATCCACCCCCGGAGATCCGGCTGATTGGAATGGTCGGATTGAAATAGTCGGCGATGCCTTTGCGCTGCTCTTCCGTTGTCGCGTTGAGCAGCCACATAAGCAGAAAGAAGGCCATCATCGCGGTCACGAAGTCGGCATATGCCACTTTCCACGCGCCGCCATGGTGACCGTCTCCGGCGACCACTTTTTTCTTTTTGATGATAATTGGCGCTAGTTCGTGCGACGCGTCACCTGACATGAGGGATCCCCGATCTGTTCTGATAGGGAGCGAGTAGCAAAGTAAGGTAAATTTCCAAAATACAACGTAAGGTCGATTTTTTCAGGCCCGCTAACGTTTTGTTCACCGAAAAAACTCAATCGTAGATAGCAATATTGTATGATCGACTAGGGGTCCAGTGTGAGCGCCGTTCTGCGGAAAAAACTCGAATCGAGCGGCGGTTTGCCGCCGAAAGTGCTGCAGAACCGGACGTTCTGGATGAACTTGGAGTCCGTCATCGCCGGATGGCTGAACGAGACGCTGGGCGGCGACAATCAAATTCGCTTGCAATCGCGCGAAGTCTGCCGCGGCGCCGCATTGGCGGATGATCTGTTCGGGGCCTACTTGTACGGCTTCCAGCATGACACGCAGGATTTCATCGTCGCGGTCTCTGTCGATAATGTCATCGCTGCGCGCTTTGCCGCCGACAAGATGCAGCAAGACCCCGCGGTCCTAGCAGAGGCGCCGCAACTGTTTTTACAGCTATTGCTCGAAGCCCCGGCAGCGAAGCTCAGCGGCAGTGTTGCGACCGCCTTCGATATGGTCGGCGAGGAGGGCGAATTGCCGGAAGCGGCGGCGTTCGAGTCGCTTGACGTCGAGGGCAATTGCCTGGTGGTCTATTATCTCTGCGACTTTGACGGGCAAGCGGTCCGGATTGGGGTGGCGCTAAAACTCGATAAAGTGATTGCGGTTGCGATCGGCGGAGAAGATGGCATCGCCAACACGCCGGGCGAAGAGGCCGGCAAAGCGCCGAACCTCTCTGAACCGCGCGTGCAGAACTCGACGGTTGAGTTGCAAATCGTCATCGACCGGGTGCCTATGAGCATTGCCGACTGCGCCCGCTTGCAAGCCGGCGATGTCTTATCACTGCCCGGCACGGACCGTTCGAAGCTGAAAGTTGCGGCAAAAACCATTGATGGCGCGGTGGACATAGCGGCCGGCGAACTTGGCGTGTGGAAGCATCAACGCGCCGTCAGATTGAAATCAGAGATTGATCCGGACTTCATTCGAGAAGTGGCGGCATCATGAGGGGTTACGGTGATTTTGGGTTGGAGGGAGCGGTCCGTTGAACGCGATACTAGGTTTGGCAGTGACGATGTGCATGGTCTTCGGTGGGTACATTCTCGCCGGCGGCAAAATGAGCATCATTCTAAAATCGCTGCCGTTTGAGATGATGATGATTGGCGGCGCGGCGACCGGCGCTTTCGTCGCCGCCAACGATATGGCCACGATCAAGCATACGGCTGGCGACATTGGCGCTGCGATTGCGGGTCCGAAATGGAAGAAAAAAGACTATCAGGACCTGCTCTGCATGATGACGGAGCTGCTGACCATATTGAAGGAAAATCCCGTCGATATCGAAGCGCACATTGAAGCGCCGAATGAGTCGGAGATATTCCAGCGCTATCCGAAAATACTCAAAGATCACGAAGCGATTGATATGATCTGCGATACGATCCGATCGATGATCATGAATTTTGACAATGTCCACCAAGTTGAGGAATTGCTCGAGAAGCACTTGGAGAGCCTGCAAGAAGAGCGCCTGCACGGCGCGCATGCGCTGCAGAGCATGGCCGATGCTTTGCCAGCGCTGGGCATTGTTGCCGCTGTGCTGGGCGTGATTAAAACCATGGCCTCAATTGATAAGCCGCCGGAGGTGCTGGGGGGCATGATTGGCGGCGCCTTGGTGGGGACGTTTCTCGGCGTTTTTCTCGCCTATGGCGTGGTCGGTCCGTTTGCGGCCAAAGTCAGCCATACCCGCAAGGAAGAGCACTATTTTTATTCCATGATTGGCGAAGTGCTGGTCTCGAGCCTGCACAAAAACCCGATCAATATTTGCGTCGAAGTCGCCCGCCGCCATGCGCCGGCGCGGGTGCGGCCGTCCTTTGATGAAGTGGAAGAAGCTGTAAGGGGGCTGCGCCAAGCTGCATGATCCGACGCGTTACGACTGCCGCGCTCTCGCTCTCACTATTGGCGACCGCCCTCGCTGATGCCGGTGCAAAAGACCGGTCACCTGAGCCGCCTGTCCGCGCCCAAGGCGAAGGGTCTGGGCTCGGCGCATTTGTCGAAACGGCGATCGAAAAAGGCTTGCTCATCCCAAACGAAGCCCGGGCTGAAGCAGCGCCGGTTTCCGTTGCAATGGTCTGCAGCGAGACCTATCCGCTCGACTTCTCTGTGGTTCGTTCCTTGCGCCGCTTCACGCAGCTGCCCGATGCGGAGATACCGGCCAATGATATCGAAGCGGAGGCGATGCTGATCCGTGACGTGCGGGCCAAATTGGCGCTCGGTTTGTACAGTGAAGCCCGCGCCATGATCGCGTTTGCGCCGGACGAAGACTGGGGCGTGTTCAAAAAGTTTATCGCGATGATGGAAGCCCGAGAGCGGCCGGATGTCGCCTATTTTCAAGCGCTTGCCGATTGCTATCCCGAAGCTGCCCTTTGGCGCGCAGTGGCGCAGCTTGCGGTGTTTGATGCCAGCGGGGTGGACCGAATTGCCGCCCAAATCGCCGCCGTGCGCGCGCTCCCCTTTAATCTTCGCGAAGATGTTGCGACCCTGGTTATCCCATCACTCTTGATTGAACGCCGGGCCGATTTGGCGCAGCAAATCCTGGCGACGTTCACGCCGGAAGAGATCGAAAACGCGACCCGCCTCAGCGCGCTGCGCACGGCAATCTTAGACATGCCAAACGGTTCGGAATCGGATGACCGGCTGGTGATGCTGATGAGCCGTCCGACGTTAAAACTGGCAGCACTGCTCATTCTGGTCGAGCGCGAACGACAATTGCGCCCGACGCTGCACTCATTTGTCTTGGAAGAGGCCTGGAATGTCCTCGAAGCCAGTGAGACGCAGCATGATTTGAAGCCCATTCTCGACTTCGTGATCCGGAACCTCGACAGCGAAAACCTGTATTCAGGCCTGGAGCGGGTGCGCGCATTGCCCGTCGCGGCGCGAGACGATGTGCGCGAGGCCGTTGATACGTTCACGATCCAGGCGCTGGACGGATATTTGGCCGATCAAGATCCCAGAAGTTCGCTCAGCGCCTTACAGACGCTGACCGTGTTTCATGATGATTTACCGGTCAATGCATATGGCACCGACCTGCGAAAGCGTGGGGCGCAACGGGCGCTTGATCTCGGCCTGTTCAGTATGGTCGCGCGGTTTTTAGCGCCGATTGAGCCGGACGCTCAAATGGCCTTAATGCTCGCCAAAGCGGCATTTTGGGGCGGTCAGGATCAAGAACTGTTTGATGTCCGTGAAGCGTTTCCGACCGAAGCAGAAATTAATCGTATGGCTGGCATTCGCGCTTTGCAGGCCAATTTACCAAATATCGCAACAGCGGCTTTTACCGGGCTAAAGGCTTATCCGAGCAAACAGTTGGAATTGCTCGAGCATGGCGCCGCCGTCGATAATTGGACGCTCTGGTCAGGCGACTTGGCGCCGCTCGTTGCGGGCCTCTCAGATGCCGAAGTCCAGCGCCTAGACCGTATACGGACAATACAGGTTGCAAGCGTGAATCCAAGCGCAAACCGTACACGGACATTGAGAAACTATCAGATCACGGAGGTGCTGAACGCTTCGCGCCAGGCGCTCGCGCCACGGGCAGGAGCCGCCAATGAGTAATAGTGTTTATGCCGCCATATCACGCCAGGATGGCTTGCTGAAAGAGCTGCAAGTCGTGGCCAACAACCTCGCCAATGCGAACACATCCGGATACAAGACAGATCGCGCAATTTTCGCGGAATACGTGATGCAAACGGGCCTCGAGACGCCATCGCTATCGATGGGCGGGCTTGCCGGGCATACGTTCGATTTGACCCAAGGCACTGTGAAATTCACCGGCGGCCAGTTCGACCTGGCCATCCAAGGGGATGGTTTCTTTGCGGTTGAGACCGAGGCGGGCCAGCGTTTGACGCGGGCCGGGGCGTTTCAAATCTCGGCCAATGGTGAATTGATCGCCGCTGATGGCGCGCGTGTGTTGAGTGATGGCGCGACACCGATTCAGATCCCGCCGGATGTGGAGGGTCTGTCGATTGCGGGTGACGGCACTATCTCGTCCGACGGCGAGGTGATCGGTCAGGTTGGAATCTTTACCCCGAACGGTCAGCTGCAACGCGACACAGACACACGCTTCATCGCCGAGGACGGTGTTGCGCCGACGCCCGGCGCCAGCCTGCTTCAGGGCGCCTTAGAAGCGTCAAATGTCTCACCGGTTTTAGAGATGGCGCGAATGATCGAGGTGCAGCGCGCCTATGAAGCCGGGCAGAATTTACTCGAGCAAGAGCACCAGCGCATCACGCAATTAATTTCAGCGGTTAGAGACCGCTAAGGCACAGGAGGTATGCCATGAAATCCCTGCAAATCGCAGCTACCGGCATGGCCGCGCAGCAAATGCGCGTCGATGTTATCTCGAACAATATTGCCAATATGAGCACCGCGGCGTATCGCCCGCGCGTCGCCGAGTTTTCAGACTTGGTGTATCAGCAATACTTAACGCCGGGCACATTGACATCGCAGCTTGGGACTGTCGTCCCGGCGGGCATTCAGCTCGGTACGGGCGTCAAAGCTTCAACGGTTTCGGTCGAGATTACGCAAGGCTCTCTGCGCCAAACCGGCGGTGAGTTGGACCTCGCCATAGACGGGTCCGGTTTTCTCGAAGTGGCGTTGCCGGACGGCGAAACCGTGTTCACCCGCGACGGCAAACTCAATCGCAGCGCCGAAGGCGAGATTGTCACAATGGATGGCTATCCGCTCGCAGATGGGATTACCATCCCGGCGGATGCCAGGCGTATTTCCGTGAGCCGGGATGGCGAGGTGTCGGCCTATTTTGACAACCAAGCAGAAGGCCAATCGATTGGTGTCATTTCGCTCGCCACATTTGTGAATGAAAAAGGGCTTGAAGCGCTCGGCGATAATATGTTCCGCGAAACCGAAGCTTCCGGCCAAGCCAACCGGCAGGTGCCTGGGACGCAAGGCGTCGGCACCCTACGGCAAGGCTTCCTCGAAGACTCCAGCGTCGATGTCGTGAAAGAGATTTCCGACCTGATCGAAGCGCAGCGCGGCTATGAGCTAAACTCAAAGGTGATCACAGCCTCAGACGAAATGCTCGCCGCCACAACCCGGTTGAGATAAGATCATGATCAGCGTCCTCTGCCTCAGCCTGGGTTTGACCCTGTCCTCTGCCTCCCTGACCGCAAAAGATATTTTGCGGACGGGGGAGTTGATCACACAAGACAACACCGCGCCTGCGGGCAATGTTTGGCGCGACGAAGATACCGAACTGATCGGCCGAGAAGTGCGTCGAACCGTCTATGCAGGGCAACCTATTCAAGCCAGCGACACCCGCGCCCCGCGGCTGGTGAAACGCAACCAACTGGTCACCGTAAAATATGTTCAAGGCCCACTTGAAATCTCGCTGACGGGGCGCTCGCTCGGCGAGGCGGGCGAAAATGAAAGCGTATCGGTCTTGAACCTTCAATCACGCCAAGTGGTCGAAGGAACGGTGCAAGCGGGAGGTTGGGTATGGGTAAACTAGATCTCACTCTGGCCAGCGGATTAATGGCCTTATCCCTAGCGGCATGCGCGTCAAGCGCACCCGAGCCGGATACGTCCATGATGACGGCTGAGCCCGAAACCTATTGGGACCCGCAAGCGGCGGCGTATGCCCCGCCGTCAAAACAAACGAGCGCCTCCCTTTGGACGACGGCGCCAAATGCCCTTTTGGGCATGCGTCGGGCCAAAGATGTCGGCGATCTGCTAACCGTTGTGGTCGACATGAACGATCAAGCAAGCTTGCAGACCTCCCTGTCACGCAATCGTCAGACCAATGAGCAATTTAATCTCGGCGCCCTGTTTGGGTTGCCAGATGTGGTTGACGGCGTGTTGCCAGGTGGCGCAACGCTGACGCCAGGAATCGATTATGATCGCAATTCAAACCTTACAGGCGACGGTGCCGTCAATCGCGCTGAGCAAGTCACGTTTCGTTTGTCGGCCCGTGTGGTCGGCGTTGAGCCGAACGGCAATCTCGTGATCGCAGGCTATCAGCAGACACAGGTCAGCGATGAAGTGCGCTATCTGACCGTGTCAGGCGTGATCCGCGCGCAAGATATCACCCGCACCAATACGGTCTCATATGAGAAAATTGCAGATGCCAGTTTGGCGTATCTTAGTCAGGGCGAAACCATGGCTGGGATAAAGCGCGGCATGGTGCCGAAAGTGCTCGAGAAAGTTCTCCCGTTTTAAAAGGAAGCGCGTCATGAAAATGATCATTACCAGT
Organism: Pseudomonadota bacterium; assembly: GCA_038531165.1. Taxonomy (GTDB): domain Bacteria; phylum Pseudomonadota; class Alphaproteobacteria; order Caulobacterales; family Hyphomonadaceae; genus Henriciella. The sequence goes on along the minus strand of JBCBBZ010000003.1, from coordinate 342,051 downwards.
GTGGTCGCGGTGGTTTTTGTTGCCGTGGGCAGCTTTGCCGGCGTGATGCTGCGCAGTCCATCAAGCGCGGCGGCGAGCCCGTCTGATAGCGCTGAAGCAGGGGCTGGCGACACGGCGGAAAAGGCCGCCAAAGACGATGATCGCGACGCCAAAGCGGACAAGAAAAGCGGCGATTATGACGCCGCCTCGGGGGCCACGGCCTATTTCAAGTTTAGCCGCGAATTTGTTGTCCCGCTGATGAAAAATGGGCAGGTGACAAGCTTGGTCATTCTGCACATCACGCTCGAGACGGATTCGAGCACATCAGAAGACCTGTTCTCCGAAGAACCGAAGCTGCGCGACAATATCATGACCACGTTGATCACGTTGAGCAATGATGGCCGCACCCTCGTGCAGCCCACCGATGTCAATAATTATGAGACCATCCGGTCCGTAATTCTGATGAATCTCAGGGACTCGATTTCTGACGGTATCAAGAATGTGCTAATCGTCGATATGGCCAAGCAAGACCTTTAATCGCTGGAGATCTTCCGAACGTCGGTCAGATCTGCGGTCAGGCGGGTGTCCGTCCCCAGCCGGATTTGCCCATCTTCCGTGGCAAGATTGGTCACCTTGCTAATAATTTCAGCGTCGCTGGTCGCAACACGCTGTCCGCCTTGTAAGAGATCAAGTTGAAAGGCGTAAATCCCGTCTGGGGCGCCGGCTTTCTGATCCAGTACCGACCCGGACCACTGATGGCGTTCAGCATTCGGGTCGAGCACTTCCTGCCATACGGTCTGGCCTTGCGTGTCGGTGACAGTGAGTACCGCTTGGTCATAGCTCAAAGCCGGGTTCACTTCGAATTCAACCGGGCTGCCTTCATAAGCGACGTATTTCGACGCTACCGCGACTTCTTCACCGAGCCACTCGCTTGCCAGGACCGAGTGCAAATCGCCGATCATGCTGGCAATACTCTCCAATGTATCATTGGTTTGGACTTGCTGTTCGAGCGACGAGAAGGTGGCCAATTGTTCAACGAATTGGGTTGAGTCAATCGGAGCCAATGGATCTTGATTCTGGATTTGCGCGGTGAGCAGCTGCAGGAACGTGTCGAAGTCCTCGCTGATGGTTTGCGAGTTGACGGCCGATCCAGTGGTCGTCGTGGCCGTACTGGAGGCGACGGGATTAATCTCTGTCATAGCTTACTCCTAAAGCCGTAAATCGAGCCGATCCGTGGGCCCAGCACGTGTCACAGGAGGAGGCGCCGACAGGGCGGCGGCGTCATCGATTTGGCCATAAACCGAAGACATAGACGGGGTAAAATCAGCCCCCTTCCATCCTGATGATTGACGATCCTCCGCCTCCTGACGGAATGACATATTCTTTTCAGAAAGCCCTTGATCTTTGAGGGCCTCGGTCAGTTCGAAATGCAGCTCGCGGAGCCGCTTCAAGGCTTCGGGGTTTTCCGACGTGACCACCACTTGCTGCAGCCCTTGGGCATCGAACTTGAAATCGATCAAGACCCGGCCAAGCTCCGGCGGATCGAGTTGAACCACCAATTGCTCTTGCGGATCAAAGCCGGATTTCAGAGCGTTCAGGATGACATGGGTCAGCTCATTCGGCGCGGCAATCACCTGCGCCGGTGCGGTGGGTGTTAAGCCTGGAGTCGCGGCGGTGGAAATGAGGTTAGAGCTTGTGGTTTGGGCCGCAGGTAAAAGGCCGTCTGGGATTGCGTTTGTCACCAGCTCACGTCCTGCAGGGGCGATGATGAGTTTTTCAGCCGCCGGCGGAGCATCCGCGATCGATTGGATTTTTACCTCGACATTGTCAGCCGTTTTCACGTCAACTGTCTCAGGGGCAGGCGCCGTGGTCTCGGCGCGCGGCGCAGCTGGAACCGAGGCCGCGTTCGTCGCTGGGTTAGGTTTGGTATGTGCGAACGCGGCTTCATCAGCGGCAATCGTCTGTCGTGGCGAAGGTTCGGAAAGGGACGCAGCCACTGTCTGCGCGGGTTGAGGCGCTGTCGTGTCGGCGACCTTTGCGTCGGGCGGTGCCGGAGTGGCGGCTAGCCGATCAGCGGCGGGAAGGGCACTTTCCGCTGCCGGGCTAGACTTGGTCTCAACTGACATAGACGCATTTGCAGGCGCCGTCGGCGTGGCGCTATCTGCCACGGGTTTTGCGTCCGCGACCGTCTCAGCCGCAGGAAGGATGGTCTCATCAATCGCTTGCGCGCTGGTGGCCGGCGCGAGCTTGGCATTTGTCTCTGCGCCGTCTATGGGCGCGGTCGCCGCTTTCAGGTCCAGGGGCGCATCCGGCTCAATCTCAGCAGATTGAGCGCGCGCGCCATCGAGATCGACTTGGCGCGGCGCAGACTCGGCTGCCGGGGTTTCGGCATCTTGCGGAAGAAAATCCGCGAATCGCTCCCCGGGCGTTTCTGACTCAGCGTCGGCTGCCGGTTCGACCCGTGCGGACGGGCCTTTCGGCGCATTTGCCGGAGCGGAGGCCTCTGGGAGAAAAACTGAGATCATGGCGCGCTCATTTCAACGTCTGCTTAATACAACAGCAGGGCGTAAAGAGTGAATTAACAACTTAAAGTTTAACTCTGATTAACTGCAATTGAGTTGAGCCATGTCTTTGAACGCACCCGTGATTAGTCCAGTCCCCGCCAGCTCCGCATCGGCGCCGGCGGCGGGACCGGCCCCCATAACGGATGAAAGCGCGCTGCGATTCGAGCAATTATTATGGGCGGAACTGCTCACACATACCGGGCTTGAGAAATCGCTCACGCTCGGGGGCGGGGACGGAGCGTCTATGTTTGCGCGCTATTTCGTAGAGGCGATCGCCGCCGATATCGCCAAGCAGCACCCTTTAGGTTTGTTGGATAAAGATCTCGCCACAACGGGCTTGAACGGATCATTGGAAACGGAGGCCATCAAGGATGCAACCGCAACAGTTTGAAGCCGCCCTGACCACACTGGAACAGGTTTTTGATCAGGAAGCGGAATATATCGTCCGTGGGCAATTGCTCGAAATCGGTGAACTATCGAAAACCAAAATCGAACATTTGCAAGCGGTCTCGGATGCGATTGAGGACGGCGTCTTGCGCGGACAGCCGCAAACACTGGTCCGTCGCGTGGCGCGCTTACAGGCCACGGCCAGCGAACATGGCCAACACCTGCAAGCCATGCAACACGGTCTTGCGCGCGTCCTTGGTCGGCTCGACCGCCTGCAAAATGATTCGCAAGTTGGATCCTATGATCAATACGGATCTAAAGTTCAATTCTCTGGCGCCACGGGACGTTTCGAAAGTAAAGCCTAAGGCGATTAAACATTTTTTCACCTTAGAATTGTAACTGATTCAATACAACCAAGAGTGGTTCCCCTGAATAGGGTTGTCAGGATGACATTGAACAGAAAGTCCCGCTTAGGACGAGACCAAATAAGGATAAGCATCAATGTCTAGTATTCTCACCAACACCAGCGCCATGGTCGCCCTGGAAACGTTGCGCGGTATCAATAAAGACCTCGCAATGGTGCAGTCTGAAATTTCAACCGGTAAGAAAGTTGCGAGCGCAAAAGACAATGCCGCGATCTGGGCGATCTCAACCGTCATGTCGACGGATGTGGAGAGCTTTAAGCAGATCCAAGACTCTTTGAACCTCGGTAACTCGTCTGTCGGTGTTGCCCGTTCAGCTTCTGAGCAAATCACGAATGTTCTTCAGGACATGAAAGAGCTGATCGTTTCGGCGCAAGAAGAGAACGTTGACCGTTCTAAAATCCAAACCGATATCGCCGCGCTGCGCGACCAAATCGGTTCGATCGTTGGCGCCGCCCAGTTTAACGGCCTCAACCTGATCGACGGCGCGTCTAGCGAAGATGTCAGCGTTCTGGCGTCGCTTGACCGCTCTTCTGCCGGGACGGTAACGGCGTCTTACATCAATGTCGGTCGCACAGACCTGTCGATCTCTAACTCTTCGACAGCTGCGACGTATGGCGGTACAGCTGACACGACGACAGCCTTGATCGACAATGGTGGTACGGCGGCTGGTACCGGCGACTCGATCGCTGCTGCGGGCACGCAAGTCTTGACTATTGGTACTGTTGCTGACGGCAATGGTTACCGCATCGTTCTTGATGATACAGCGACGGCGAACAGCATCGGTCAGCGGACGTTTGAATATGTTGCAAGCTCTGATGACAGCGCCAACTCTGTCGCGGCCAACCTCGAAACGCAGGTTGCGAACTTCCTGTCGGCAACCGGTCAGACCGACTATGTCGTCACACGGACGGATAATGCGATCTCGATCACAAATAACTCTGCAACTGCGACCGCGATTACGGCCTTTGCGTCGACCGGTGGTACCGCGGGTGTGTCTGCAGGTGGCCTTGGCGATCTCGCAACGATCGACGTTACAACCGATGCTGGTGCAACCTCTGCTCTGACATCTATCGAAACGCTTCTGAATACCTCGATCGACGCCGCAGCCGGCTTCGGTTCGGCGCAGAAGCGGATCGAGACCCAAAACGAGTTCGTTCAGACCATGGTCGACTCGTTGACCACGGGTATCGGTGGTCTCACCGACACAGATATGGAAGCCGCATCTGCGAAATTGCAGGCGCTTCAGGTTCAGCAACAGCTCGGCGTTCAGGCTCTGTCGATCGCCAACTCAGCGCCTCAGTCGCTGCTGTCACTGTTCCGATAGTATCCTCAATTGCCTGAAGCGCTCATTTGGGCGCTTCAGGCCCCACTTTAGAATTTTTGGAGGCTTGATTGCAGGCTCTAGCTGAAAAAGCGTATGGTGAAGTCCGAAACCGGACCGCCGATAATAAATCCCTCGAACACGCTCTGTTTCGGCAAATCACCGATAGCTTGATTGGCGCGGAAAATCTCGAGAAGACGGACCCCGCTGTTTGGGCCGATGCCCTCAATCGGAACCTCGAACTGTGGACGCTCCTGACCACTGACTTACTGAATCCCGATAACCGGCTCCCAGATGCGTTGCGCAAGTCGCTGCTGGAGCTGTCTGTTTTTGTCCGCCGTACGAATATGCAAGTTCTATCTGGCGATGCGCAAATCACAGATCTGATCGAAATAAACGAGTCCATCATGCAGGGGCTCAAATCTTCGTAATCGGCGAAACCGTAAGTTGGAGGGGACTAGGAATGTCCGGATTAATGCTGAAACTTGCTCCGGGGGAGCGCTTTATCGTCAATGGAACATTGCTGGAAAATGGCGACAAGCCAGGCCGCATTCGCGTACCCAGCCCAGATGTTATGGTGCTGCGCCTGCGCGATGCGCTGAAACCGAGCGAAGTCGATACACCGGTCAAACAAGTCTATTATGCGATCCAACTTTTGATCACCAAAGACTTAGATGAAGCCGAAACGCTGCCCGCCTTGTTCCGGGCATGCGAGGATCTCAAAGACGCATTCGGCCATATCAAGCCGGATCTCATCCCGACGCTGTGTGAAATGCTGCGGCGGGGAAACTATTACTCGGCGCTGTGTTATCTGAAGCAGGTCATCGAACTCGAAGCGCAATTGCTTGGGCAAGAGCGTTCCGACGCGCTGGCGGCATAGTCCAGTGTTTCAGCCGGTCATCCCTCTGTCTGGATTTGGCGGCTGGTCTTTCTTGCAGGCCACCTATGACCGGCAGCTGCAAGCCTTTTCGAATGCGCCGCAAATCCAAAATGACAGCGCCTATTTCAAAGAGAAATTGGCGCAACCGATGGCGATTGAGGACTTCCTCGCCGACTCGCGTTTGCGCCGGATTGCTCTGACCTCATACGGTCTCGATGGCGAAGAATGGAAAGTCGGCTTTCACCGTAAAGTCTTGGAGGAAGTTCAAGATCCTGCCAGTACGTTTCTGGCAAGACTCAACAATCCGCAATATACGCGGTTTGCGGAAGGCTTGCGGCCGAGCAATGGTACGATTTCCCTGACCGGCACCCAGGTTGATGAATTGGTCGCGCGTTATGCCGCGGAGTCCTTCGAAGTCGCGGTGGGTGAACAAGACAATAGCATGCGGCTGAGCTTGAATTACCAGTCTGAGATTGGCGAATTGGTCACAGATGGGGCCACTGATGAGACCATTTTGTTTCGCTTGCTCGGCAGTGTCCCGGTTCGAACCGTCTTAGAAAGCGCCCTGGGGTTGCCAACGGACATTCGCAGCTTGCCGATCGAGCGCCAAGCGGAGATCCTCGACGAACGCCTCAAGAGCCAGCTCAATATCAGCTCGCTACAAGATCTCAAAAGCCCCGAATTGGTCGAGCGTACCGTGCAACGCTACCAAGCGCTGCAAGGCCTCACGCAAAATGTTGCCGCCACCGGTCCCTCAGCGACCGCGCTGACCCTGCTTAGCAATGCGGCCGGGTTTGGGGCGGTGGCCAGCCAAAATCTGTTTCTAAGCCTGCTCTAAGGCTTGCGTTGACGCCGCTGCATCAAGCGCTGGCAGCATCAGGCCTTTTAGATATTCAAACGCGGTGTCGATGCCATCGCTCTGTTCGGTTAAATATTTGTCCAAGCTCGGGAACAGCGAATAGGCAATGTCCGCCTGCGGATCTTTACCAAACTCAAACAAGCCCGCGCGGACCATTGGCGCAATTTCATCATATGTCGTGATCAGATTGCGATAGGTTTGAAGCAAGTGATTCTGCTCGGGCGTCGCCGCTTTCGGCAGGCTGCGCGACACGCTGCGCAAAACATCTATTGCCGGATAACGACCCCGTTCGGCGATTTTGCGCGACAAGACAATGTGTCCATCCAAGATCCCACGGACCATATCCGCAACCGGTTCTTCGAAGTCAGATCCGGCAACCAAGACAGAGAAAATCGCTGTAATATCCCCTTGCTGGCGATGGCCAGGGCCGGTCCGCTCCGCCAGCTCTGACACGACCCGCACGGTTGACGGTGGGAAAGCGTTCAAGGCGGGGGTTTCGCCCGCCATCAGCGCCGTCTCGCGATGCGCTTCAGCGAACCGGGTCAGCGAATCGAATAAAAATAAAACCGAATGGCCTTGATCGCGATAGTGTTCGGCCGCGGCGATCGCACAGAGCGCGGCACGTTTCTTTGCGCCGGGAGGTTCGCTCGCCGTGGCCGCGACCACCGTTGTTTTCGGCAGAATCTCTTTTGGTAAGATCTCATCGATGAACTCTTGCACTTCGCGGCCGCGTTCACCGATCAGGGCGATGACGATACGATCCGCCCGCATCCCCCCCGCCAATTGCCCAATCAGCGTCGATTTGCCGATCCCAGAACCGGCAAACAGACCGATGCGTTGCCCGCGGCAAACCGGCAATAGGGTGTCGGTGACATTGAGGCCTGTGGAGAGGCGCGGGCCCAATGGCTTCCGCGCGGCCGCGGGGACCGGGTCGCGTTGCAGCGGGATCCGCGCGCACCGGGCATTTGGCACTGGCGGGGTCCGCCGCATTTGCACTTGGCCGCGATAATCCACTAAAGCGCCAAGCCAATGATCGCCGATCTCGATTTGGTCTTGCGACGCGACAAAAGCGCGATCGCCGATCCTGACCGCTTCGGTCGAGCTGAACATCAGCACGCGGACGCCGGTCTCACTGACGCTCATAACTTCACCGATGAGGGGCGGGCCGGACTTTTCAATCGAGACACTGTCACCAATGCCAACCGCATGGCTGACCCCGGACAGCTCGACCAGACCGGGCAGGATTTCCGTCACAGTGCCCCAAAGACGGCCAGCCGAGAGATGGTCTACTGTCATCGCAAAAGTTAATTAAACCCAGGGTATCTATTAATCCTTTCTTCAACTTATAGTCGCAAATTTTGCGGAATCGTTAACCTTAAGCGGATTTCGCGATGTTGTCGGATCTATCCTTGTTCCAGATTTATGGCGCGATGGCGCGTCATGCGGCCGAGGCCCAGAAAACCAGCGCTGAGAATCTCTCACGCGCGAATGAGCCCGGTTACAAAGCGGTGGAACTCGAAAGTTTTGCCGATTATCTCAAGCGCAATGGGCCGATGCTTGAGCAAATCGATTTTAATCAACCGTTTGCCCAGAGCCTCAACACGTCGGCGGCGGCGGCCCCGAACGGCAATACTGTGAGCGTCGAAGAACAAGTGTTCAAATCGGCGGAAGCGGTCGGCAAGCACAATCTTGCGCTGAATGTTTATGCCAAATCACTGGACATGATGAAGCTCGCACTCGGCCGCCGGACATGACGGGAGGATAGACTATGAACCCGTTTGAACTCTCCATGATGCAAGCGATGTCGGGCATGAAAACCAATTCGCAGCGAATCACTGTCAGCGCCGAAAATGTTTCAAACGCCGACACCCCGGGATATCAGCGAAAGATTCTGCTCTCCGAGCCGCGGTTTGGCTCAAACGTGTCTTTTGGCGCGCTGCGCACAGCGCTCGACCAAACGCCGGGCGAGACCGAGTTCAATCCAGAACATCCGATGGCGGATGACCAGGGCTATGTCACACTTTCGAACGTTTCATTGGTGACGGAAATGGCGGATCTGCGTGAAGCCAACCGCACTTATGAGGCCAATCTCAATTCATTCCAGCAGGCGCGAAGCATGTATTCCTCGCTGCTGGATATACTGCGTCGTTAAGGAGGCCGATCGTGACCAATTTCGGGTTTGGGGCGTATAACTCGATCAATCCAGCGAAAATCACCACCCCGACAACCACTCCTGCCAAACCCGCCGAAGAAGAGAACCCGATCGCCAAAGGCGTTTCGGAGTTCAAAACGGCGGTTCAAGAAGCCGAGAAAGCGGCCGTGGAAACCGCGATTAGCGGGGCGGATCCACATGCCATGGTCGAAGCTTTGGCGAATGCAGAAATGGTCTTGGAGACTGCGGTCACGGTGCGCGACAAAGTGGTCGAGGCCTACCAAGAACTGTTGCGGATGCCAGTCTAGAACGGAGCTTTTGGGGACGATGGGCGAATCAGAGATTTTCGAGGTGCTGCGGGCCTCTTTATGGGCCGGTGTGTTGATGGGCTTGCCGATCCTTGGTGTGTCATTGGTCCTCGGCTTCGTCATTGGCCTCGTTCAAGCGCTGACCTCTGTGCAGGAAATGACGCTAACCTTTGTGCCGAAAATCGTCGCTGTCGTAGCCGTATTTTTCATCACCATCGGGTATATGACGCGCGTCTGTCTCGATCTGTTCAACAATCACATTTTGCCGATCATTACGGGCTAAGAGAGCGATGGCGGACATGAAGCTGCTCGACTTATCAAAGCCGACCGCGCTGCTGGCGATCGGCTTAATGCTGGTGATTTTGGTGATGGTCTTGCCAGTACCCGCTTGGGTTCTGGACCTTGGCCTGACCGCTTCGTTCGCGTTTGCAATTTTGATCTTTACAACGGCCATCTTCATTGAGAAGCCGCTCGACTTCTCGTCGTTTCCGAGCGTGTTATTGGCCTCGCTGATCCTGCGTCTGGCGCTGAACGTCTCCTCGACCAAGCTGATTATCTCAGAAGGCCATACCGGAACCAGCGCGGCCGGCGGAGTGATCGAAGGCTTCGCCATGTTCATCATGGGCGGCAACTTGTTTGTCGGCCTCGTCGTGTTTGGCGTTCTGATCATCGTGAATTTCATGGTGATCACCAAAGGCGCCGGTCGGATGGCAGAGGTGGGCGCGCGGTTTGCTTTGGATGCTATGCCGGGCAAACAGCTTGCGATCGATTCCGACTTGGCCGTCGGCGCGATCAGCCACGAAGAGGCCAAGCAGCGCCGTCAAAAAGAGCAAGAGGAGGCGGCTTTTCTCGGCTCGCTCGATGGGGCGTCGAAATTCGTCAAAGGCGATGCGATTGCGGGGCTGTTGATCACCGCGCTCAACCTGTTGGCGGGGATCGGGTTCGGTCTCGCCGTTCATGGTCTGACCTTTGGAGAGGCTTTGGCCAACTACTCGATCCTGACGGTCGGAGATGGCCTCGTTTCGCAAATCCCGGCCGTCATCGTTTCGGTCTCAGCGGCGCTGTTGCTCTCAAAAGGCGGCGATGATGGGGCACTGGATAAAGCGCTTGGAAAGCAGCTTGGCGGCAATGCCACCTCGCTGATGATTGTCGCCGGCCTGCTCGCGGTGTTCGCGCTGTTCCCGGGCTTGCCCTTCCTACCCTTCATGTTGGCGTCGATTGGATTCGGCGTCACCGCCTATTTCCTCAAAAAACAACACGATGCCTTAGAGTCCAAAGCCGAGATACCGGACGAGGCGGGATCTGAAAAGCCGAACCAAATTGGCGACTCCATCCATTCCGATGAAATCCATTTGGAAGTCGCGCCGGATCTCGTCGCAACCGTCTTGCAAGGCGAAAGCGGCATTGAGGCACGGATCGAGAAAATCCGGCGATACATCGCAGAAGAGTATGGGTTCGTCCTGCCGCCGATCCGAATGACGGACAATCCGACGCTGGAGCGCAATACGTATCGATTGAAAATCCAAGGCGTGCCGATTGATACCGGCCTGTTACGGCCGGGTTCGGTGCTGGCATTGATGGAAGAGGATCAGCTGCCGCATTTGCAAGGGGAGCGCGTGCAAGAGCCGGTTTATAAAGCCGCCGCGCGCTGGTTGCCGACCACCAAAAAGCAAGAGCTTGTCGCCTCTGGCGTGCCGGTGATCGAACCGATCGAAGTGTTGGCCACACATATGCTCGAATTGATCCAGGGCAATTTCTCTTTGATTTTTACCCGCATGGTAATGATCGAGACGCTCGATGCGCTCACCCAAATGTCTGATGATGAGCGCGGTGCCAGCAATAAACGGCTTTTAGACGAATATCTCCCGGCCAAGGTGCCGCCCGAAACGCTGCTCGCTGTCTTGCGCGCCTTGCTTCAGGAACGGGTTTCGATCCGGAATATTTTCTTGATTTTGGAGACCGTGGGCGAAGCCAAAGCGCAAGGCGCCGCGCAGTCCCAAATGGTCGAGCTGGTGCGTCAACGCCTCTCTTTCCAGATCCTGAACAAATTGCAGGATGGGGAAGGGCGTTTACCGCTGGTGCAGCTGTCCACCTCTTGGGAGCAAAAATTTGCCGAACATGAAATCAAATCAGAGGGCGGCGCGACCGATATCGCTTTGCCACCAGAGCTGTTCAGCGAGCTCTTGAACGGCATTCAAGAAAAGCTCAACGAAACCGCGCAACGCGGCGTTGTCGCCGCTGTCGCAACATCGTCCAAGCGCCGTCGGTTTTTGCAGACCGTCTTAGCCAGCAAGGGCATTCGCAATGCGGTCCTCGCCTATGAGGAAATTCGCTCAAGCAGCAAACCGCAAATCGTGGGGATTGTATGATCCCGTTTCTCGACCTGCTTGGCCCGGATTTGTCTTACTGGGTCGCGCAGTTCATCCTCACCGTCGCACGCTTATCCTTTGTGATCATTTTGATCCCTGGCATTGGCGAGCAGATGATCCCGGCGCAGGTGCGGGTGTATTTGTTGCTCGGCCTCTCAGCTGCGATTTCGGGGCTCGGCATCACCAATTATGTCCTGCCGGACACGCTCACCGCGCTCGGCGTGGTGGTGATCACCGAGCTGTTGCTCAGTCTTTTTCTCGGCATTGGACTGCGCGTGGTGATCTGGGTGCTGAATATTGCCGGGAGCGTGATCGCCCAGTCGATGGGGCTCGCCCAACCGCTCGGCGTGGCGCTGGAAAATGAGGCCCAGACGGCGACCGCGAACCTCCTGTCTATGGCTGGCGCAGCCTTATTGTTTTCGATGAACTTCCACATTCAAGTGATCTCAAGCTGGATCGAGCTATATGACTCAATTCCCGTCGGGGGCGTGTCATGGGTGGCGCAAGCGTTCCTATTCGACAGTCTCTACGCCGCCTTTGCGTTCGCCATTCTGCTCGCTTGGCCATTTGTGGCGATGAACCTGCTCTACAATGTCTGCCTTGGCTTTATCAACAAAGCGATGCCGCAAATGATGGTGGCGTTTGTTGGTGCGCCCTTCTTAGTCGGTGCTGGCATGTTCCTGCTGGCCGTGTCGATCGTTGCAATGCTGATGGTCTGGCAAGATCAGATTCAGCGCCTGATTGTGTGGTTGTAGCGCACCATGGCAGAACAAGAGCAACAAGCTGGGGAAAAGGAATTTGCCGCCACCGAAGAGCGGCTCCGACAAGCGCGGCAGGATGGCGATGTGCCGATGTCCAAAGAGGCCAATACGTTTGGTCTGATCATCGGCATCGGTTTGGGCTTGGCGATTTTCTTGATGATCAGTTCAGATGCGTTGAGCACAGGTTTTTCCAGCATTTTCTACCATGCTGATCAGTATGCTGCGGATATGTTCACAAATCAGGGTGAGCAAACGCGTGAGGCGCTGTCGGAGATTATGTTCGCGCTCGTGCCGCTCTTTGGGGTGCTTGTCGCATGCGTGTTACTGGTCTTGATCCTACAGCGCGGGATTGCCTTTTCGACCAAAAAGATCGAACCCGACATTAAGAAAATCTCGCCGATCGAAAACATCAAAAACAAATATGGCGCCAAGGGTCTGCTCGACTTTTTGAAAGATGCGGCCAAGATGATTTTTGCCGGTCTGATCGCCGCCTATTTCTTGGTGTTTTTTGCCTCTGAGTATTATGGCAGCAGCGCGATCGGGCGTGGCCAGATGGTCGATTTTACGCTCGCACAATTGGTCAAACTGATCCTGTATTTTGGCGCGTTTCAGTTGCTGCTGGCGGCTTTGGATGTGCCCCTGCAGCGATACCTGCACGCCCAGCGCCTGAAGATGACCCGCGAAGATCTCAAAAAGGAGATGAAACAAAACGAAGGCGACCCGCAGTTGAAACAGCAACGGCGCGAGCGCGGAACCCAGATCACGCGCAGCGATATGCTGAAAAATGTCGAAACTGCAACCGTAGTTTTGGTTAATCCGGAGCACTATGCCGTGGCGCTAAAATGGGATCCGGAAAGTGACCAAGCGCCGATTTGCGTGGCCAAAGGGGTCGATCATCTCGCCGCTAAAATTCGCGAGGTCGCGCAGGCCAATTATGTCCCGATTTACCGCGACCCGCCGACCGCTCGCTCGCTTTATCGTTTGGTCGAAATCGACGAAGAAATCCGCCAAGAGCATTTCGCGGCGGTCGCGGCCGCGATCCAATATGTCGACCGCGTGCGCCAGCATTTGAAAGGCCGAGATGACCGCACCTGATCCGATTGTTCCGAAACTCCTGGACCTCAAGCACCAAGACCAAGTGCAGCGCCTGGCAGCGATTATGACTGAACTGCGATTGGTTACTGAAAAGCGCACCGCCCTAGACGCTGAATTCATCAAAATGGACGCTTCTGAGACCGCCGCGACTCGATTGAGTGTTCAGAATGGATATCTGCGTTACATGCAACATCGCCGCGACGCGCTGGACACACAAATCAAGGCCCTTCAGGCGCAAGCGCATGAACTCCAAAACGCCTTGAGACAAACAGTGTTTTCGCGGTCCGTGCTGGACGAGGACGCGGCGCCATAAACCAGTTTACGTTCTCTTCACACTCCTGATCATACTATCCACGCGCGAAGAGTGGCGAATTCAATTCAAACGAGCCACCGAGATGCATGGAGATTAAAAATGAGCGCAAAAACCCCGTCACACGTGGATCATCAAGTTGGTCGTCGCATTCGCCAGGCGCGCCGCGCGGCGAAACTGACACAGGGCCAACTCGGCGAACTGATTGGCCTGACGTTTCAGCAAATTCAAAAGTACGAAAAGGGCGTTAACCGTGTTTCCGCGGGGACGTTGTATGAGATCTCAAAAGTGCTGAACCTGCATATCAGTTGGTTCTTCGATGAGGACGTGGTCGACCGGATCAGCGGTGTCGATGATGTTGTCGCCAATGAGTTCAATGATTGTATGAACCTGTTATTGGACCTGCGGCAAAGTTCGAACTTGGGGCCGGTCCGCGAAGTTTTGCGCCTCGCGGGCAGCCGCTAATCGCTTTTACCAATGGCGACGTCTAATTGACTTTTGTCCAAGGCGCGTCTGGGTACGTCGCCATTTCGGCACCCGCTGAATCGACGAACGCTTCCAGGTCCGCGATCACCGATTGAATGAGCTTCGCTTCCGCCGGCATATGATCAAGGTTCCCGTCGGGTGCGACATAGCTTTCCCAGAGTTTGAGCTTGAGCAACATGTCGATGGGGCTTTGCGCGGGTTTGGCGCTGATCGCCCCGATAATGCCCAATTGCACATCAAGCTCAGCATCTGCCAATTCTTCGGTGTCGAGGGATTGCGCAAATTGTGCATGCCGTTCGACAGACTTCGTCCATTGCGGCAGCTGACGGTCGATAAGAGAATCGGTCCCCATTTTGGTCTCCTTCAATGTTGAACGCAGTGTGGTGTACGGCGCATTGGCCCTACATATAAACAATGCCGCCACAGTCGCTTTTGTTCCGCGCAAAATGAAATTTTTTACTCTGGGTTGTTTTTGCGCCCGTTCGAGCGCACGCACGACCCAATCAGTCGCGATCTTTTTGCTCTTTCGCTTTCAGAGCATCGATGAGTTGTTTGAGCCGCTCTGGGACCGGCTCTTTGAGGACTTCTTTATATTGTTCGCGCAGGGCATCCGCGAGGGGCTTTTTCGGTCGTGATCCACGCCGAGAACCTGGAGACTCCTTGTCACCACCCATACGTCTATCTCTGATTTATACCCTTTGCAGCGTTTGGAGCCGGACTTTGTATGTTATAGCAATACACTGAGTTACATAATTTCTGTAATACTGTTTTTTATGAACGACAATGCGAGCCGGCTATTTGGGGCTATGAACCGACATAGCGTCGGTTACCGTTTGCGGCTCCGCCTGCTCGGTCTCCAAACTTGATGGGTGGATGAAGTTTGGCCGGAACCAGGGTGTTTTTCGCTGATGGAAGAGCCCCCGCAGCCATTCAATCACGATTTGCGCGCGCGCTAAGCGGCGCACACGTTCGGAATAGGTCAGCCAAAAACGGATCGGCGCAACCTCGGGTAAATTGAGCGGGATGAGGTCTCGGCCGAGCGCGCAGACATAGGTGGGCATGAGCGCGATTCCACCGCCCTTGGCGCACACTTCCAGCATCACCGCGCCGGAATTGGTGACCAGTGCAAAGTCCATCAGGTCACGGAACTCTTTGGTTTTTGGGGCCCAACGCTCCATCTGATTGACATAACCAGAATGGATCAAACAACGATGATTGTGCAGATCGAACAGGCTGGTTGGATGTCCGTATTTGCTGACATAATCAGGTGAGGCGAAGAAGATATAGTGCAAGATGCCAAGTCGTTTAGAAACAATGTCTTGGCGCCCGGGTTCGCGAAACTGGATCGCCATATCGGCGCGCTCATTTAGCAAATCAGCATCCGGGCGATCGGTGGTGACCAAGCGCAGCTCGATTTTTGGATTTTGCAAATGAAAGCTCGGCAAATGCGGCGCAATCCAATGCGCGGCGAGGCCATCGCCGGTGCAAAGCGTGACCGGACCCTCGGCCGGTAAGTCATGGTCGAGCACATCGCTGCGTAACCCATCGGCAGCATCGGACATGATCTCGGCATAGCGCAGGGCCTTGCGCCCGGCCTCGGTCAGGCTGACCCCACGCGGCGAGCGATAGAGCAGCCTGGCATTGAGGGTTCGCTCTAATTCATCGATTTTGCGTGACACGGTCGGCGCCGTCTCTTTCAGGCGCGATGCCGCAGCATTCATGCTGCCCAACTCGGCGACAACGATGAACACTTTGAGTTTATCCCAATCGAGATTTTCGAACATTCACGGCCTCTTCCGCAATTTCTGTACTACCGTAATTCAATTCTGTCTGCATCGCGATTGGATGAATAGTGACATGATGGTTTGTTTCAGGAGTTATTTTGATGACACTCAAACAAACCGATTTGCAAACCTATCCCTTCATCGTCGATCAAGCGAAAATGCGTGCGGCCATGGCTGATTTTGGCTGGCGCCCCGCCAGCGGACCAGAGATCCCACAATTGGTCGAGCTCGGTGAGCGATTGATCACTGGAAAGCTAGCCGACGTCGCGGTTATCGAGCGCATCCATGCGCAAACCGGGATCACCGCCTGGGTGTTTGGCGACCCGATTGAAGGCTTGGTGTTATGCGTCCCGCTCTCAGAAACGGGATTAGACGCATTGTCAGCGTCGGCGTTTTCGCCGGGCGATCCAGATGATGCCCATGTGGCTGCGGCCGGTCAGCCCTGCGCAGGGATGTATATTGGCGTTTATGCGGGGGCGACCCATGCGGCCCGCAAAGCTGTCATGGTCGGTGCTGGCCTGATCCGCATGCACCTGTTCAGCCAAGTGCCATGCTTTGCACGCGCCGCCACAGAGGATGGCGCCCGATCGATGGTCAGTCTCGGCTGGGCGCCTGCGAATTTCGGTATTGATAAGCTTTGGATGCAGGGTGCTCTGACCGCGCCCGAGACGCAGGTGGCTTAATGTTGGAGATTGGAAGAAGCGGTCAATCCGGCCTGTTAAAACCGCTCAAGGCGAAAGCTATGGCACAATATCCGGTTGAACTGGTGCGCACATTAGATGCCTATCAGCATGTCGTTGCGCTGCGCGCATTGACCTTTATGGCGGAGCAAGACTGTCCGTTTGACGAGGAGTTTGATGGCAATGATCTCTGCGGCACGCATTTATTGGCGTATTGCAACGGCCGAGCGATCGCGACCTTGCGGCTGCGCTGGTTTGCGGAGTTCGGCAAAGTCGAGCGGGTGTGCGTCATGCCGAGTTATCGCGGCACACCCGTCGTGAAAGTCATGCTGGCCGCTGCTTTCGAGCTTGCCGCCCGCAAAGGGTATGCGCTGATGATCGCCCAGATCCAGGCGCGCCTCTGGCCGTTTTGGTCAAAGATCCTGAATTGCCAACGGCTTAAAAACCGCCCGAGCGTGTTTTTCTCTGACTATGAGTATTACGAGATAGAGATCCCGCTGGCGCAGCACGCGGACGCGATCACGCCATCAACGGAGGCTTACAAAATGATCCGACCAGAGGGCGATTGGGACCGGCCGGGGGTGCTGGATGCCTCGCGCTTGCGAGGGCGCGATTTGCAAGACGTTGCAGCCTAGATGTGCTGGCTGATACTGTGTCAGTGCGAAGGCGATTTACATGAGCGGCGTTTGCATCCTGTAATCCGGCAGTTATGCCGCGTGGTCGATTTAGCGCGCAGCACGCAACAGCCATTGGCTTACATCATTTGCGCGCGCGGCGCAGGTTTTGCGCGACTCGGCTTGCGCATTGACCGTTCTGAGCCGGTTTTTTCGGTTGCGGAGGGGCGCGCGCGTCTGCCGGACGGTGTGATAGATTTCGTGGTTGAGCATGCAGCGTTTGGCGTGCGCTTAGCTGGCATTGCTGAGACTGAAGTCTTTGAGCAAGTCCATACAACGCTCACCAATGCGGGCATCGCCACCCGTATTGAAACAAAAGCGAGCCTGCCGGTGCTGGCCTCTTATCAACGGTTCTAGGCCACGCGCTTAGTGTAAGCGGAACAGGCTGTGATGAACCGGATCGGCGTCGCGGAAGAACCAGTCCATGGGCTGGTTGAGCGTTTTTGCGATCAAGAACAGTGTCCCAGCCGAGACCCGGTTATGACCGCTTTCATATTTGTGGATTTGTTGGCTCGAACAGCCAAGCTGTTCACCCAGCTGCGCCTGCGTCATGGCGGCATCGATCCGCGCGGTGCGAATTCGTTGGCCAATTTGCGTATCAACATTCGGGGGCACGGGTATCGCTCATAGTGTTTCTCGAAATCTAGGTAAACGGAAGACTGTAAATTCAATCTTAAATTGCTATTTCGCAGACTCTTCGTCACGAAACACGGGCATCTTGGACAAACCATAGCATTGCAGGAAACATCACGAACAAGACCCCGATGAACATCCAGATCGGGAACTGGCGGTGCCGTTTCACAGGGGCTGGAGCGGTCTCGGCAGGGGCGTCATCTGGCTCAGAGTCCAGCTGGATGCGGCGATAGTAAATGATCGCGAAGGCGGCGGCGAGGAGCGCGCTTGCCCCAACCAAAAACCGGTTGCCCTGCATCAACCCGACCAAGAGATTGGAGACGGATAAAGCCGTGACGGCCAGCAGTGTCAGTGTGTTCAGGCGGGTCAAAGCGGGTTGGCGCATGATCAAGACCTTCTTGTTTTCCTCGAACCGGAGATCGCGCATGGCGCGCGCCACGGGGCGACATCGAATCAGTCTTAACAGTGTGTTCAACATTAGGTTGAAAATTTACTACTTTCTAATCCAAGAGTGGCGATCATAGCGCGTCGTTATCCCTGCAAGGGACTCGCCGCATACGCTGCAAAAAATGAGGGGCGTTGATGATGTTTGAACGGATGCATTGCGCATGTGCCGCGCTGTTTGTGTCTTTGCTGGCTGGATGCCAGCATGCAGCACATGCCACAGACGAGGCGCTGCACACGGTCTCCTTCGGTCGGATCAGTGCGACGCCGTTTGCCGACCAGATGGACGCTGAGGCTTGCCGGAAGGCGCTCACGCGCGCCATCGGGTTCACCCATACCACGCATAAAATGAGCAATGGGGTTCAAGTCGTCGAAGCTTTCCGCTGCGATGCCGACCAAGTGATTGTCGAGGTTGGATTGAAAAACCGAAACGCCTATCCGATGCAATGCACCGCCGCACTGGGCCTGGACGGGTCGGGTGCTTGGGTTGGCGCGCATAGCGTTGCCGCTTACGAGTATGCGTTTGAGCCGGGCATGTCGCAAACTTGCTTTGCGGCAGGGTGAGGCACGCGGGGTGTTTGCGGTGCCGCAGCGCCATCTGGCGTCGCTAAATTCAACTTAAATGCGCATTTACCTGTGTATGCTATGGTTCCAAAAGATCGGGCGCCCGGACATTTATGTGTTCAGCTCACGGCGACGGCCTCAAAGTGCCGCGCGCACCTGTTAGAGATCCGTTAACCAGTCTTACAATCTGATTTAATCAGTATACAGATATTTTTATGAATATTATAATCAACTAAATCAATGTCCTGTAGCCTTTCCTATATCAGAAAAGGTGGGACGAAATGAACTTTCAAAATAATAAACCAATCACAACAGGCTTTCTGCAAAGCGTAAATTTGATGTATGATCGGGCGATTGGCTTGCTCGATATGCCGGAGGATGTCGCGCAGAGCATTCGCAATTGTAACGCGACATATGAGGTTCAATTCTCGATTCGGCTGCGCGGTCAGTTGCACAGTTTCAAAGGCTATCGCTCGGTCCATTCTGAGCATATGGAGCCGGCCAAAGGCGGGATCCGGTATTCCATCGAAGTCAACAAAGACGAAGTCGAAGCGCTGGCGGCTTTGATGACGTACAAATGCGCTTTGGTCGAAGCGCCGTTTGGCGGTTCAAAAGGCGGTCTGATCGTCGATCCCAATGCATGGGAACCTTTTGAGTTAGAGAAAATCACACGCCGGTTTGCTTACGAATTGATCAAGCGCGACTTGATCAATCCGTCGCAAAACGTCCCCGCGCCAGACATGGGCACGGGCGAACGCGAAATGGCCTGGATGGCGGACGAATATCGCCGCATGAACCCAACCGATATCAATGCGCGCGCGTGTGTGACCGGTAAACCGCTGAACGCTGGCGGCATTGCCGGGCGGACCGAAGCAACAGGCCGCGGCGTTCAATACGCCTTGCAAGAGTTTTTCCGGCATCAAGACGATGTGCATGCGGCTGGCCTCTCTGGCAGCCTCGACGGCAAACGCGTGATCGTTCAAGGCCTCGGCAATGTCGGCTATCACGCCGCAAAATTTCTAAGCGAAGAAGATGGTGCGAAAATCGTCGGTGTGATTGAGCGCGATGGCGCCGTGTTTAATCCGAAAGGCCTCGACGTTGAGGCTCTTAAAGCCCATTTGGCGCAGCGTTTGCCCCTGGCGGACTTCGCGGATGCTGAGTTTTGCACCGATGGCGCCGCCGGTTTAGAACGCGATTGCGATATCCTAATTCCGGCTGCGTGTGAAAGCGTGATCTCATTCGCGAACGCGCATCGCATTCAGGCGCGGTTGATCATCGAGGCGGCGAATGGCCCGGTCACCGCAGAAGCGAATGACATTTTGATTGATCGCGGAATTACGATCATTCCGGACCTGTTCGCCAATGCGGGCGGGGTGACGGTGTCGTATTTTGAGTGGGCGAAGAATATTTCTCATATGCGTTTTGGCCGCATGCAACGCCGCCAAGAAGAGGCCCGTAGCCGGGCTCTGCTGCAGCAGATTGAAGCGCTGGTGCCGAATGGCGTTGATGCCGCCACGAAGCGCCGACTGGAATGCGGCGCTGGCGAAATTGACCTGGTGCGCTCTGGTCTCGATGACACGATGCGCGCCGCTTATGTGGCGATGCGCGACGCCCGCGACTCGCATCCAGATTGTCCAGATCTGCGGACGGCCGCCTATATGGTGTCGATCCGTCGGATCGCGAGCGTGATGGCGCATTTCGACCTGTAGAGACGGGGACACGCCCGGCTCCGGCCGGGGCCTCTACATGCAAAGCCGCCGCCTGGAACCATCTAGGCGGCGGTTTCTTTTGAGGGCTGTTCCAAGACCGTGCTAGTGGGTCAGAGATTGCGTGCCGGCATCGCTGTTCGAGCGCGTCACCGGTTGAGTTTCGTTGGCCGTCTCGACCCGGTCGCGGCCATTGCGCTTGGCTTGATAGAGCGCAGCATCGGCGCGTTCGAGCGCGTGGTCGATGCTTCCTTCGGTAAAGACCGGCTCCGAAATGCCAATGCTCACAGAGACATGAAACGGCCCGGCTTCACTCGGAAATTGCACTTGCTTAATCGCCAAGCGCAAGCGTTCGGCCACCTGTTTGGCGCCGGCCGCATCTGTATCGATCAGAACAATGGCGAATTCCTCGCCGCCAAGGCGCCCAATTAAGTCTTCCTGGCGCAGCACGCTGCTGGCCACGGATACCATTTTTGCGAGCACGTTATCGCCCATCGCATGGCCGTGCACATCATTGACTTGCTTGAAATGATCGATGTCGAGCATCAGCGTCGCCAATTTCGAATTGTCCCGGTTAAATCGGGCCAGCTCCCGCGCTGAAAACCGCATGAAAGCGCGGCGATTAAGCGCTTTGGTGAGGGGGTCAATGGTCGCAAGCTCGAACAGGTCGCATTTCTCATGCTCAAGTTCGATCAGGTCACGCACGGCATATCGTGCGGCGCTGCGCAAGCAGATGTCGTGGCTGACAACGCGGCCAAAACTCGAAAGGATATTCAAGTCTGATTCTGATAGCTGCCGCGCTTGGTCATCGGCCACGCAGAGCGTTCCAAAGCGTTTGCCATTTGGATCCATTAGCGGCACGCCTGCCAATGCACCAAACTGCGGAATGTCCAAGTCGCTGGTATGGTTGGTGAAAAATGGCTCGTCTTGCGCATCGGCCACGTCAAAGCGCACTTGCGACAGGTGCATGCGCGCGAAATAGGTTTGTAGATCCGACGATGAGGCGGCTTCAAAACCATGCGCGCAATTGTACCAGGCGCGATAGCGCCGATTGAGCGCCGCAATAACATAAGGGGTGCGCAAGGTCGCGGCGATCGATTCAGCCAAGCAAAGCGCATGCGTAGAGTGGTCATCACTCAGAATATGATAGCGCTGCAAAATCTCCGATTTTTGCTCTTCGAATTTTGGTGGTGGATAAGAAATCATGCCCGTCCCTCTCTGACTTCTTTTTTCTAAGGGATTCCACGTATAATCTATCACTGGTTGTAAAACGGTTTACGATCTCCACGCGTTTTCAGGCGCAAAAAAAACCCGCACGAGCCCGTGCGGGTTAGTCAAAATGGAGATTTGGAAACGGGCGTTTCCATAGTCCCTACGTCTCAGCACCCGAAAGCGTTCCAATTTTCTGAAATTTTTTTTAGGAGCACGGATCGCTGGAGGCTAAGCCGCGCGTTGGACCAATCGGTCAGCATAGAGCAAAAGGTCTGCAACGGCATGAAAGGAACGGGGTCGCGCGCCCCTTGCGGACGCTTCTGAGGCATTATTGTAAAGCGTCTCGAGTTGCGCCCGCGCCCGATTGATCCGGCTTTTGATTGTACCGATGGAGCATTTGCAGATCTTTGCCGCCTCTTCATAGGAGTAGCCGGCGACCACCACGAGAATGAACACATCCCTTTGTTCAGGTTTGAGCGTGAACAAGTGTTGGATGGCTTCCGAGCAGGCGGCGCGGTTGAGCATTTGGCAGTCTTCGCTCAAGCCCGCGGCAAAAACGCTTTGGTCGCCTTGGTCGCGCGCGTGCGTGCGGGTCTGCTGACGCACGGCTTGCAAGAACTCGTTGCGCGTGATGGTGAACATCCAAGCTTTGAAAGAGCCCTTATTTGGATCAAATCGGCGGCGCGCATCCCAAGCTTTGAGGCAGGCATTTTGGACAATGTCATCAGCCCGTTCACGGTCACCGCACAGCATCCGTGCATAGCCGCGAATCTCTGGAATGATTTTTTCCAACGCCTCTGTGAACATCCCACAGCCCTTCCTGTCGATCAGATGTCCGGGGTGTTCATTAATTAAACGTAAACAGTGTTAACGTCTCAGAAACACTCTCGCGCCAGGCGCTGTCGGGTTGCGCGCTATGGGAGATAAGCGTCTGACATGGAAGGGCTTGTAAATTCCTGTGGAAATGACTTTGGAGCCTGTAAGGTATTGTTTTTAGTATTATTACTGAAGTTCGCTTCTTGGCGGTGAGGGCGCGGCGAGCGGTTTTTCTGCGGCGCAGACGCGCCGGGCGTATTGCGATCTTCGGCAAATTCAGAAACGAAGTGTTAGGTAAATAAAACTATCTTGAGTTGAAATATAGAGAATTCGCGATGTTTTCCGATCGACTAGAGAGATTATTACCAGAGTTACGGGCGTATGCACGGATGTTGTGCCGAGGCGATGCGCAATCCGATGATATTGTCCAAAACGCATGCCTGCGGGCATGGCAAAACCGGGCTGGATTTGACGCGTCAAAAGGGTCCATGCGGGGCTGGCTGTTCCGCATTGTCCGCAATGAGTATTATCAGCAAAAACGCGCCGAACAGGTCCGTAAGGTTGATGATGAGAGCGATCTCGAACAGGAATTGGTCGCCGATTGCGATCTCCAACCAAAGTCCGATCTCAATCGTATGCTGCAAGCCATCGATTCGCTGAAGAACGCGCAGCGCGAAGCGTTTCTATTGGTGGTCGCGGCTGGCTTTACCTATGAAGAGGCTGGCCATGTGCTTGGCTGTTCCGCCGGAACGGTGAAAAGCCGCGTCAGTCGGGCGCGCGAATTGGCGCTGGGTCGGTTTCACTCAGACCAATGGGTCGGGGAAAAAGGCGACGCGCCCGGGTCACCGATCGATCAATTACATGATGCGCTCAATCGCATTCAACCCGTCTCTTCAGCGGCTTAGATTGGCGCGCCTATAGCCACCGGCGCTCTTCGAGGATGTCTGGCAGATCATTCTCATATAGGACAACATCTTCTTCCGAGGCGATTTCACTGATCAAGCGACGCGCGTCTGAAAACGTCGCGCGGGTATGAAACTCGGTTTTGTCGCGATCGATGGCCGTCACAAAACTCTCAATCCGGGCCGGATTGATCGCAATCACGGTGTCCGCGTGGCGGCTTGCAAAAGTGCCAAGACGCGCGTGCACCCGGTCATGCTCTAAGCCAAGCTCGGCCACGCCAGGGGTGACCAGGATCGCCTTACCTTCCCGCTGATCGGCGAGCTTACGCAACACTTTCACTGCATTCGTGAAGCCGATTTCGTTCGAATTGTAAGCATCGTCTAGGATCAGTGGCTGTCCCGGCGTGTCGATTTTTTGCAGCCGGTGTTGGACCTGTTCAACGTCTTTTGAAAAAGCGGCAATTCGCGTCACGGTGGCCGGGCTAATAAGGCTGGTCAGAACCACAGCAAGTGCCGAGTTTAAGATATTATGATCGCCCAGAAGGGGCAGCGTGTAGCCGATGCGTTGGGCATTCGGTGTCGCCTGGTTTTGGATTTCGATCACCCAATTTCCATCTTCGAGGTCTGCTTTGAGGATCTGAAAATCTGCGTCGGGCGTTTGGCCCACGGTTTTGACAAGCTCTGGATGCGCAGCTTTCAGCGCCGCAAAGGGTTTATGGTCGAGGATGGCGTGGGGGATCACCGCTTGGCCGCCGCGCGCAGTGACATGTTCGACCAATTCTGATTTGGCGATGGCGATATTGGCAATGCTGCCGAAGCGTTCTGTGTGCGCATCGCCAATGGCTGTGACAATGGCGAATTCGGGATTGGCAAAATCGCATAAGCGCTTGATCGAGCCGATCCCATAAGCCCCCATCTCAGCGATGAAAAACTGGTGTCCGCGCTGCAGTTTTTCGCGAATATTGCGGGTCAGTCCCAAAACCGTGTTGATGCTGCCGGGACTATAGAAAACCGGCCCCGCCGACGCCAAGACTTCCGCCAAAATGTGCTTTGTCGTGGTCTTGCCGAAAGATCCGGTGATGCCGATTGTGACCGGCTGAAAGGTCTGTAATTTGTCCACGGCTTGATCGACAAAGCCTTGATTGATCTGCTCCTGCATCGGGCGCAGGGCGCGATTGGAGAGCATGATCAAGAGCGGAACGAGCTGCAAGATCACAAAAACCATGATCGGGTGCAGGGCGAGCAAGACAAGGCTGATGAGAAACAGCCCGCGGGTCAGCCAACGGATTCGTTTCAAACGCTCGGTCGGTACAAGTTTCTTCTTATAGGTGTAGCCGCGTTCTCGCAGCGCAATGAGCGCCAGCAATGCGGTCGCGATCAACCAGCTCCAACTCCCAAGCCCGATAAAATGGTTTGCGAGAAACACGGCGAGCAGGCCCAGCGTGGCGATAATATCAAAGAGCCGTACCCGCTTTACCGCGCCGAGAAAGCGCGAGCTGTCATATTCTTCCTGCTGAAAATAAGTCAGGATCGTATTTATCCTAACCCAGCCAAATCCGATCAGACTGAGCGCAAACAGAGCGAAAGGGATCTGCGCCATGAAAGTCATGCGGCGGCAAGCTGTTCTTTGACGCTGAGCGCGATTTGGTGGCGGCCGCGATCCAAGATCGAGATATGGTCATAGTGTGGGCAAACGGTTAGCGTCGCATTGGGGATCCCAGCAGCAATCGCGCGGCCCATATCGACCGGGGTCTCAGTGTCCAAGCCGCCATAGAGCACCGTGGTCGGTGTGCCGATTTGGCTCAGCGTGTCGGTTTGATCATCATTCACGGTGCGAACAAAGATATCACGCATGCCGATTTCGCGGCTATGGACATAGTCGGGGCTGCCATACTGTCTTTCCAGGGCGTCCAGAGCCGCGGGCGTCTTCGCCATCGATTTGCGCAGCTTGAACGCCCAACTGCGCCTGCGTCCGCGGAGTTTTTGCCATCTCGACCGCTGGCGCGGCACCCCGGCAGCGGCGATTAAAACCAAATGCTGTAAAACCTCGGGATGTTGGACCGCAATCCGCATTCCCACACGACTACCAAAGGAATGGCCGACCCAAGTGTAGCGATCCAGCCCGTAGGTCTCCCGCAAAACTTGGACAATATGGTCGGCGTAATCTTGGGTGCCCCAGGTTTCGTCGGGGCGCGGGGTGTCGCCAAAGCCGGGGAAGTCAATCAAATAGCTGTGCGCCACTGATGCTAGGGCTTCGGCCACGGGAATGAAATCGCGATAGGTGCGACCCCAGCCATGACCAAAGACAATGGCGGGCTTTGATGGATCCCCAATCTGAACCAAATTTGGCTTCAATTTCATGGTCATTGCTGCGCTTGATCCCGCTCGGCGATTCGCTCTTAAAGATAGTAGAGCCTCTTGAGACAGAAGACTGGTGAAAAATTGGCAAAAACTTTGAAAACTGTGGTCATTTTTGGCGGCGCCAGCTCGGAACATGATGTCAGCGTGGTCAGTGCGCATCAATTGATGGATGCGGCGGATGTCCGCAAAATCGATATTTTGCCAGTCTATACCGACTTCGCCAATCGGTTTTGGACCGGCGCCAGTTTGCGCGATATCTCGGCGTTCAAACCGCGCCCACCGCTGGGTCAGCAGGTCACTTTCCGTTGGGGGGAGAATGGGCCGGTCATGTGCGCGATGGATGGGGCGCCGATCGTCTCTGTCGACTGTGTGCTGCCCGTGTTTCACGGCACGTTTGGCGAGGATGGGCGCGTGCAAGCTTATTTTGAATTGCTCGGCATCCCGGTCACCGGCCTAAGTGCTTCGAGCACCGCGATTGCCATGCGCAAGGATGTTACCAAAGCCCTGGTCGCAGCGGCGGGCGTCAATGTCCTGCCGCATTTCACGGTCAGCCGGGCGCAGATCGAAGATGCCGAGATGATCTTACCAGATGTCCAAGCGGCGCTTGGGTTTCCGGTCATCGTCAAGCCGGCCAATCTTGGCTCAAGTGTTGGCGTCGGCCTTGCCAAAACCGCGGAAGAGGTTTGGCCCCTGGTCGAATATGTTTTGAAGAAAGATACGTTGGCGCTGATTGAGCCGCAGGTGCAGCATCTTGTTGAGTACAATATCGCAATGATTGCGCGGGGCGATGAAATCAAACTCTCGGCCATCGAGCGCCCAAAATCCGGCGCCGAGGTGTTGGATTTCCGAGAAAAGTATCTCTCCTCTGATGGCGGCACCAAAGGCACCTTCAAGCCTTCAGAGGGGATGCTTTCGCTCACCCGCGAGATCAATCCAGATCTGCCAAAACCGCTGCGCGACAAAATCCATGATTATGCCCGCCGGACCTTTGAGGCGCTTGGAAAGCGCGGCGCGCCGCGGATTGATTTCATGTGTAATGCGCAGACCGGCGAGCTTTGGTTCAATGAAATCAATGCAATCCCGGGATCATATGGCTTCTTTCTATGGGAAGCGGCGGCCGATCCGATGTTGTTTCCGGAGCTGATCCAGCATTTGGTCGACGAAGCGACCGGCGACACGATTAAGACCTTTGAGGATCCGGTACCGCAAGATGCGAGGCTGCTACCGCGGCGTTGATTGGTGCATCATCTCGTAGATCTGCTCCGAGAAGACTGCGAGATCATAAGCGAACTTGTGGGTGTCAGGCAGCTGATCGGCGAGGACCACGAGATAATAAGACACAACCGGGCTCTCGATGATGGCAATGTCGTGAACCAGTCCGTTCAGCGTGCCTGTTTTGTGAACAATAACGGCATCATCCGGCAAACGCTTCGGGATGCGCTCATTCCGCAAATTGTTTTCCATCATGTCGCGAATAAAGCCGTACGGACCGCGGGGATTCCCAATCTGTTTGAGCAATGTCAAACAATCTTCCGCCGTGGTCAGGTTAGTGCGGATGCGCCCGTCTAAATCAAAGTCCGTAAAGCCGACATCGAAATTGGTGTCGTCCATCCCCACCCAATTGAGCCAATCACGAACCTTATCAATGCCAACATAATCCAGCACCAACGTGGTGGCGGGATTGTCACTGACGATCAGCATTACCCCAATCAACTCTTTCAAGGTCAGGGTATCGGCGGGCTCAAACGCCTTCATAATGGAGCAATAACGAGTTTCATCGAGTTCGCGCAGGTCAATAAATTGATCAAGCTTGAGGTTGAGATCATGAAAAGCCGCACAGGCAATCGCTGGCTTGATCACGCTTGCCGACGGGATTTTCGTCGTTTCATCGATCGCGATCCGAAATCGGTCTTGCTTGTCTTCAAGCAGGATCGAGATCTGTCCGGCTTGGCTCGAAAATCGATCGCAAGCCTGTTGCAGGGCGGCTGTGAGAGGATCCGACATGGATCGTGTTTGACGCGCTTTTCTTGATTTCGCCAGTCCCAATTCAATTAATTGTATTTGCAACTAATTGCTGATAAAGCGGAGTCTGAAAATGAGACACGCTTTTGAGGAGACGCGCTAATGGCTGATTTGTTCGACAACCCGGCCGGTTTGGATGGGTTCGAATTCATCGAGTTCTCAGCCCCAGAAAAAGGCGTGTTAGAGCCTGTCTTCGAAGCCATGGGCTTCACCAAAGTTGCCCGCCACCGGTCCAAAGAGGTTGAGCTTTGGCGCCAAGGCGGGATCAATTTCATCACCAATTATGAACCGCGCTCCGCAGCCTGGTATTTCTCTCGTGAGCACGGGCCGAGCGCCTGCGGCATGGGGTTTCGCGTCCGCAACGTTGCCAAGGCTTACGCGCACCTGCTCGCCAATGGCGCTGAGCCCATCCAAGTTGAAACCGGTCCAATGGAGCTGCACATTCCAGGCATTCGCGGCATTGGGAACTCAATCATTTATCTGATCGATCGCTACGAAGATGGCGAGGGCAGTCACACGATTTACGATATCGATTTCGAGTATCTGCCGGACGTTGAGCGCAATCCTGAGGGCTGCGGGTTTCAACTCGTTGATCACCTGACGCACAATGTCTATGGCGGCCGAATGAAATATTGGGCGGATTTTTACGAAACGCTCTTCAATTTCCAAGAGATCAGATATTTCGACATCAAAGGCGAATATACCGGCCTGACCTCTAAAGCGCTAACCGCACCGGACGGTAAAATCCGTATCCCGCTGAATGAAGAAGGCGATGGCGGCAAAGGCCAGATTGAAGAATATCTGCGTGAGTTTAATGGCGAGGGCATTCAGCACATCGCATTAATCTGTGAGGATTTGGTCGCCTGTTGGGACAAGCTGCAGGCGCGCGGTATTCCCTTTATGACCGCGCCGCCCGACACGTATTACAAAATGCTCTCTGATCGCTTACCGGGTCATGGCCAAGACGTCGCCGAGCTTCAAACGCGCGGGATCTTGCTTGACGGCACCACCGAAGGCGGCGCGCCACGTCTGCTCCTGCAGATTTTCGCGCAGCCCCAGCTTGGCCCGGTTTTCTTTGAGTTCATCCAGCGCGTTGGCGATTACAAAGACGGGTTTGGCGAGGGCAATTTCAAAGCCTTGTTTGAAAGCATTGAACGTGATCAGGTTGAGCGCGGTGTGCTGCAGGTTGAGGAGCCGGCATAATGAACAGACTTTCGCTTCCCGCCATGGTGATTTTCTTTGCTGGCGCGATCGGGGCGATGTTCCTTAAAGATGCGATCTTCCAGTTCGACGGGACAATGGAGTTTATCGCGAGCGCTGCGGCAGGCGCGATTGGCGGCCTCAGCGGCGCGATTATTGGGATGATCTTATTCCCAAAGCAGAGAGACAAGAATGAGTAGAGCCCCAAACCTTCAAGGCGTGCATCACGTCGCTTATCGCTGCAAAGACGCGAAACAGACGGTTGAGTTTTATCGCGATGTGCTCGGCATGGATTTTCAACTCGCCATCGCTGAGGACCATGTGCCATCGACCGGCGCATATGACCCGTACATGCATATCTTCCTGGATGCCGGGAATGGCAATGTGCTCGCCTTCTTTGAGCTGCCGACGCAGCCCGATATGGGGCGAGATCAAAATACACCGCAATGGGTTCAGCACATCGCCTTTAAAGTCGGATCCATGGACGATCTTATGGCGGCGAAAAACCGCGCCGAAGCGCAGGGGCTCGATGTGCTCGGTCCGACTCATCATGGCATTTTCAAATCGATCTATTTCTTCGATCCGAACGGGCATCGGGTGGAACTCGCCTGCGATATCGGCACCCCCGATCAGTATGCGGAGCTTAAGCGCGTCGCGCCCGAAATGCTCGAGGAGTGGAGCCAAACCAAACAGGCGCCGCGTCATGCCGCGTGGCTCCATGAGAAGATCAAAGAAGAAAGCTAAAGCTCGTGAGAGTCATCCGGGATGGCGCGATCGCGACGATCGGAAACTCAGGACGGCTCACCCGCTTTAAGGCGGCCAGAGATCCCGGCTCGGCGTCGCTTCACGCCTTGGCCGGGATGACAAGGTGTATGGAATGAAACTCGCCACCCTCAAAAATGGCTCACGTGACGGGCGCTTGGTCGTCGTCTCGAAAGACCTAACACGCTGTACAGATGCGGCGCGGATCGTGCCGACCCTTCAGGCGGCGCTGGATGATTGGGAATCCGTTGCCCCGCGCCTGGCGCGTATGGCCGAAGGGGTTGAGCTTGGCTCGGTTCCAACCTTCCGCTTTCATGAGCATGATTGCGAAAGCCCTTTGCCGCGCGCGTATCAATGGGCCGATGGGTCGGCCTATATCAATCATGTCGAGCTGGTGCGCAAAGCCCGCGGCGCGGAAGTGCCTGCGAGTTTTTACGATGATCCTTTAATGTATCAGGGCGGGTCTGATGCCTTTCTCGGGCCACGTGATGACATCCCGCTCGGCGATGTCGCCTGGGGCTGCGACATGGAAGGTGAGATCGCCATTATTACGGATGATGTGCCGATGGGTGTCAGCGAAACGGAGGCGGCGGATCACATCAAGCTGATCATGCTCTGCAATGATGTCTCACTGCGCGGATTGATCCCCACAGAACTCGCCAAAGGGTTCGGGTTCTTCCACTCGAAACCACCGAGTGCTTTTTCGCCGGTTGCAATTACGCCTGATGAACTTGGCTCGGCCTGGCGGGACAGCCTCGTTCACTTGCCGCTACGTGTTGACTATAATGACGAAGCTTTTGGTCGGGCCGAGGCGGCCGAAGATGCGACCTTCTCCTTAGCGCGCTTGGTCGCTCATGCGGCGAAAACCCGTCCTCTCACCGCTGGTACGGTGATCGGATCTGGAACCGTCTCAAACAAAGGCGACGATGGCGGCCCTGGCAAACCGGTAACGGAAGGCGGGCGGGGCTATTCCTGCATTGCCGAAGTCCGGATGATTGAGAAAATCGCGACGGGTGACTTCAAGACCCCATTCATGAAACCAGGCGACACGGTGCGCATGGAGATGCTCGATGCAGACGGCAAGTCGATTTTTGGTGCCATCGAGCAAAGCGTGGTACAGGTTTAGCCAAGCGCGCGCGTGTAGAAACGCACACTCTTTTCACCCGCTCGGTAAGTCGCCTCGCCAACCTCAACGAAGCCTAGTCTTTGATGGAAACGATGCGAGCCCGGATTGGGCGGCAAAACGTTCACTTCGCAGCCAATTTCATCCATGCTGGCAAAGGCCTCGAACGCTGCCCGATAGAGCGCTTCCCCCAAGCCTTGCCCCCGCGCTTCGGGCATCAGCGCGATACGGTCGACATAGACCATGGCTTTGCCCGTCCGCGCCGCATAGGCTTCGAACCAGCGCATATTGGGACTGTCATAGCTCGGCTGGCCAACCGTCATCACAGTGATGAAGCCAAGCGGGATGTCCGCCGCATCGGTCGCTACTAGACACGTCGAGAGTGCGATCCAGGCGCGCAGACTGTCTTCGGTTTCGTCTCCAACGCCCGGAACGGAGGCGCGATTGGCAGCATAAAGGGTCGGAAAGTCCTCGTCTCGAAACGGTCTGATCGGCATGATTAAGATCTGTGCTTGTCGCCGATCCAGCCGTGCGGTGCGAGATGCGCTTCGGCGAATGCGAGCGGGCTGTCTTCGAGCGTGGTTGCGAGCGTATCATTCCAGCGGTTCAAGAACCCGAATAGCGCGATGACAGCAACAATTTCGACAATTTCATCGTCACTGAAATGCGCACGCGCGGCTTCGAAGTGATCATCCGTGGCCTGATTTGGCACGCTGCCGGCGGCGAGCGCCAGGTCGAGGGCAGCCTTTTCTGCGTCGCTAAACAAGTCGCTGGTATCATACTCCCACAGCGCGGCGAGCTTTTCGGCATTGGCGCCGCGATGCTCTGCGCCATGGGCGGTATGGGCCTGGCAATAGGCGCAACCGGCGGCGGCACTCGCAATGTGGGCGATGTATTGGCGCAGCACTGGATCGAGCTGGCTATTCGGGCCCAGTATCGCGGCGGAGAGTCCCATAAAGCCTTGCAAGATGGCCGGCTGGCGGGCCATGACTTTCAGCGAATTGGCTTCAAACCCCATGGCGATGGTCGCCATTCCCAATAGGTCCTTACTGGTCTCGAGTTGGGCCTGCGAAGCGGCAGAAATCCGTGTCATGTCTCTCCCTTTCAATGATGGCACCGAGCGAAGCGCGGAATGCCTAGGAGAGCAAGTCCGAAACGCTGTCGGGTGCGATCATTTCAGCAGTATTACACCCCGGCGCGAATTCGTCTTTTATGCGCGCACTGGATCCTTCCAGAGCGGTCAAACCGTGCGCGGTGCATCTGTCCAAGTGTGGGTGAAATACACCCATCCGGTCAGCAGGATTGCACTGCCCGACACGAGCGTCATGACCGTGCCCGGAAAAAACAGAACATAGCCGGGGAGATCGAGGAAAATGAAATAGCCCAAATCTGCCAGGCCACCGATCATCGCGGTGACCCAGATCGCGGTCTTATTGGCGCGCCAAATGAACCCGCCACCGACAATCGTGGCGAGGCCAAACCAAGCGAGATTCCAGGCATGCTGGTCCTGAACGCCGCCGACGGCAGGATGATAGTCATGCGCCGCGAGGGCGGAGGTATCAACGGCATCGGCGATCATCGAAAAGCCCATCACGGTTGATGTACTCAGGATGGACACCCCGGCAAGCAGGTGAACCAATCCCCAGATGATCCATAGGATGGTCGCGGCTTTCAGGGCGAGGGACTGCGATTTAGACATCAGCATACTCCTATTCTGAGGGGCCAGTATGCCAGCGTTAGGTCGCGCCGTCACTTATGCGGGCTTAGCCCATATTCATATCCATCGCGCCGAGATATTCGCGCTTACCGATCGGGACGCCTTTTTGCCGTAACAGATTATAGGCCGTGGTCATGTGGAAGAAAAAGTTCGGCACCATGAAAGAGGTCAAAAATCCCAGTCCCTTGAATGGTAATTTGAAGTCGCCAAGAACAAAAATCAGGTCGTTGTCGAGCAGGCGATCCAGCTCAGCCGGGTCGATCGTTTTCAGCTCGGCAATCGTATCGGTCAGCAGGGTTTCGAGTTGGGCATAAGAGCCGATCTCCATATTCGGCGGTGGCCCCGCTTCCCCCGAGCGCATGGAATGAATGCCGCCCATGGACTGATGACATACGGCCCGGATCTGGAACGAGAAGGGCAGCATATCCTCGATCAGCTTTTCATCGATAAACGCATCGGCGCCATCGCCAAGATGCGCGCGGCCAGCGGCCATAATGCCGACCAGAGCTTCGGCTTGGCGGATCATCACGCCAATCGTCGACTTATAAATAGGGGTGGTCATGTCAGGCGCCTCCAGCCGTTTGTTTCCTGGCATTTGCAGCAGTCGCTTCGCGAAGGCAAGGCCGAAAGCGTGATTAGCAGCCGCTCCGTTTCGGCCGATCTGGATCATTCAGGAGATCGCTCAGCGCCTGCGTCCAGATCTCATAGCCGGCGAGCGACATATGCAGCTGGTCGGAGATAAAGATCTGCTTAGGCACCGCGCCCGCCATCATCGGGGTCGCCACATCGACGAATATGAGGTCGTCCCGTGCGTCGGCTTGAGCTTTGATCAGCGCGTTCGTTTCAGTCTGTCGGTTAAGCTCGCTGAGCCGGGCATAGGAAGGCTTCACGGATAGGAAATAGACCGGCACATCGCCGAGCCGCTCAGATTTAAGGTCCATAAACACGGCAAACCGCTCAGCGACGTCGGTCGGGCTGGCGCCGGCATTGAGGTCATTCTCACCGGCATAGAAGACAATTTCGCGCGGTGCATGGCGGCTCAATAGGATGTCAAAATAGCCAATGACATGCGTGATTTCCGCCCCACCAAAGCCGCGATTGAGCGGATTGAGGTCGGGAAAATCCTCCGCCAGCGTCAGCCAAAAGCGAATGGACGAACTGCCCGTAAACACCGTGCGGCACGCAGTCGGCGGAAAGAGTTCATCTTGGACAAAGAACGTGTAGATTTCCGAAGCGAATGGCGCGTCGGGGCCGAACGCGATGGCTTCTGTGGAGACGGTTGGGGCGGCGTGGGCTTCTTGCGCGGTGCTGCTCAAGAGCGTGAGACTGGCCAAAAGGGTACTGATGCAAAACAGATATGCTTTCGTCACGTGGTTCCCCAATTGTTGCATGAGAACTGATAGACCGAACACCCGTCGGCGCAAGAGCGTCCCCTCTTTTATACGCTCCCCAAAATGTGTCCTTGTGGGGAGCGTTAAATCAAGCGCAGTACGAAACCGCTACCCATTCTTCCCAAACTTCCGATCGCGCCCGGCTAGGATCCGCAAGCGCAGCGCGTTGAGCTTGATAAAGCCTTCCGCGTCCTTCTGGTCATAGGCGCCGTGATCATCCTCGAAGGTCACAATGTCTTCGCGATAGAGCGAGTAGGGGCTGGTGCGGCCGATTAAGTGGACGCCGCCCTTATAGAGCTTCAGTGTCACTTCGCCGGTGACGAAGCGTTGCGAGTGATCAATCGCCGCCTGCAGCATTTCGCGCTCGGGGCTCCACCAAAAGCCATTGTAAATCAGTTCAGCATATTTCGGCATCAGCTCATCTTTGAGATGGCCGGCGCCGCGATCGAGCGTAATGCTCTCAATGCCGCGATGGGCGGTGAGCAAGATCGTCCCGCCGGGCGTTTCATAAATGCCGCGCGATTTCATCCCGACAAAGCGGTTCTCCAACAGATCGAGGCGGCCAATGCCATGCTTACGGCCATACTCATTGAGCTGCGTCAAGAGAGTGGCCGGGCTCACCGCCTCATCATTAATGGCGATGGGATCCCCTTTTTCGAACATGATTTTGATCACGTCCGGCGTATCTGGAGCCTGCTCAGGGGCGACCGTCCTTTGAAAGACATAGTCCGGTGCTTCTTCGCCAGGGTCTTCCAAGACGCGGCCTTCGGAACTGGTGTGCAGCAAATTGGCATCGACAGAGAAGGGCGCTTCGCCGCGTTTGTCTTTCGCGATCTCAATCCCGTGCTGTTCGGCAAATGCGAGCAAGTCGGTGCGGGACTTGAAGTCCCAATCGCGCCAGGGCGCGATGACTTTAATGTCTGGGTTTAGCCCATAATAACCAAGTTCATATCGCACTTGGTCATTTCCTTTTCCGGTTGATCCGTGGGACACAGCGTCCGCGCCCGTGAGATCAGCAATCTCAATCTGACGCTTGGCAATCAGCGGCCGGGCAATCGAAGTGCCGAGCAGGTAAACGCCTTCATAGACCGCATTGGCACGGAACATCGGGAAGACATAATCGCGAACAAAGTCTTCGCGCAGATCTTCGATGAAGATGTTCTCCGGTTTAACCCCTGCCGCGAGCGCTTTCTCGCGGGCGGGTTCGAGCTCTTCGCCTTGGCCAAGATCGGCGGTGAAGGTGATGACTTCGGCGTTAAACTCGGTTTGTAGCCATTTCAGAATGATCGACGTATCGAGACCACCAGAATAAGCCAGAACAACTTTTTTGGGCGCAGTGGACATCGGGCAAACTCGCGGCAATCAGGGTTGAAATCTGCGGCGGTATGGCCTGCCCTGAGCGTCAGGGCAAGAGCAGACTGGCCTTAGCGATCATCGGAGCGCTGATAAACCCGCACATAATCCACTTCCATCCGCGCGGGGAAGGCCTCCGGGTCAATCCCTTTGCGGCCCCCCCAGCCGCCCACGGCAATGTTCAGAATCAGGTGATGGGGACGATCAAACGGCCAATAGCGATAGCGTTTGTCTTCTTTGGGATAGTGGAAATAGGGCTTGCCATCGACCGCAATTAAAATCCGGTCTGGCGTCCAATGCAGGCTGTGGGTGTGAAACCCGCCGCAGGCCGTGCGTGACCAAAACCCTGCCCCAAAATGCTGACCTTTGGTATGGTTCGACCCGCGCGTGTGGACCGTGGCATGGAACCGGTTCGGGTCATGTCCGACATATTCCATAATGTCGATTTCGCCATCATCCGGCCAGCGCGAGCGGCCTTCTGGCAAGGTCCAAATGGCTGGCCACAAGCCTTTGCCACACGGCAATTTGGCGCGCACTTCGATATAGCCATATTTCCAGGCCGCAATGTCCCGCGTGAGCAGCCGTGTGGACGTATAGTTTTGACCGCCCCAATCGGGATAATCCTCTTCATTGAGAAGCTCACGGTGGACTTCAATAATCAAATGGCCGTTTTCGACACGGGCATTTTTTGGTCGCGAGGCCGCGTAATATTGCAGCTCATCATTCCACCAGCCTTCAGCATTCCGATACGTGTCATAGTCCCAACGCTCAGGATCCGGCAGGCCCTCATAGGCAAACTCGTCCGCCCAAACCAATTCATACTCACCCGGTACCGTCAGTTGATCCACGGGCATATTACTTGCCACCGAACAACTGGCCAAAAACATCGAGATTAAACCTGGGATTTCAACGATACGCAGCATACCCGTCGCATACCGAAGCATGGGGGGGCTGCAAGCACACTCCCCTGACACGTGAATGCGAGATGACTGGAATCAGGCAGTGTGGTCAAAATTAAGGACAAAATGCCTTTTTTGTAGACAATTGCTCGCCTTGATTAACCGTCACATTCGCCTCCAACGCAACGCGAAAGGGAGGCCTTCAAGATGATGAAGCGATCCGCATTAACCGTGGCCGGCCTGCTCGCCGCAGCCGCACTCACCGTTTCGGCAAACGCAAAGCCGCAATCTCCGATGACACCGATTACGGACACACCTATCATGAACGCTGTCTCTTCTTACATCCTCCTCGACCGAACCGGATCTATGTCGGACATTTGGGATGAGGCGCTGGGCTCGGTCAACGCCTATGCCGCGGCGATCGGAAAAGTCGAAGAGGGCGAAGTCGATGACTTAAAAACCTCCGTGACGCTCGCCGTGTTTGATTACCAGGAAGGCTTCCAGTTCGATGTCTTGCGCGAGCGGGTGACGCCAGAGGCTTGGACGCAGGTGACCCAGAATGATGTCAGCCCACGCGGTATGACGCCTTTATTCGACGCGATCAATCGCACCATCACTATGGCCGAGGCCGACAATCCTGAAAAAGCAGTGATTGTGATCATGACCGATGGGCATGAAAACTCGTCCCGTGAGGTGACGCGCGCGGGCGCAAAAGCGGCCCTCGACCGGGCCGAAGCGCGCGGCTGGGAAGTTGTGTTCTTAGGGGCCGAGTTCTCCAGCTTTGGCGATGCTGACGCCGTTGGCGTGGCCCGTTCGAAACAAATGGCGGTGAGCTCAGGCTCGCTGGCAATGACGCAAGAACGCTTGGCACGCAAAGCCCGCGATTATGGCAAGGGCGAAACCGAAGACATCGAGTTTGACGCCGAAGACCGCGCCATTGCTGAAGAGGAAGCGGTCAAAGAGCGCAACGACTCGAACCGTTAGAGACTCAAACCGCTAGATATGAGCTTCCCCGCAGGCTCGGGACGATCGCGCGGGGCAAGTGAGGAAG
The DNA here is from genome assembly GCA_038531165.1 of Pseudomonadota bacterium. GTDB lineage: Bacteria > Pseudomonadota > Alphaproteobacteria > Caulobacterales > Hyphomonadaceae > Henriciella. Next base: position 304,861 of record JBCBBZ010000003.1, on the reverse strand, counting down.
GCGCTGAGATTTCTCAGCGCCTTCTGATTCCGGTTCAGAGTGACGCGCGTGAAGCTCAAATATTGGTCATCTTCTTGTCCTTGTGCTTGCCACAAAGTGAGACTTAGAGCAGCGTATTGATTGGAATTTGATCATTCTCCATTAGGAATTGAGAAGCTACACCCTTCTTAAAGTTGGAGCGAACTCCACGGAGAGAATACATGTCGAGGGTGCGGTCTTCGAATATGCGGCGTGCGGTGAGCGTCTTGGCGATGCTGGCGGCATCCGGATTGGTGGCCGCGTGTGGGGGCAGTGGCGGTGACGACCCGGCGCCGACGCCGACCGTGCCAACACTGCCAGCGCCGCCTTCACCGCCGCCTCCGCCGCCACCCCCGCCTCCGCCGCCGCCTCCACCGACATCTTCCACGGTGTCGATTTCGGGTCTCATCTCGTTCGACAAAGTGCCTCATCGAAGCAATTTCCGCGGTCTGGATTATAATGCGATCACCCAAGAACCGGCGCGCGGCGTCGTTGTCGAAGCTGTAAACGCGGGCGGGACGGTGCTCGACACGGATACGACCGACGCGGCTGGCGCCTATTCGGTCACAGTCGACGCCTCGACAGACGTTCAGATCCGCGTGCGGAGCGAACTCCAGCAAACCAGCGGTGCGACCTGGGACGTGCAAGTGGTCGACAATACCAGCGGCAATGCGATTTATGTGCTGAGTGGCGCGCTGGCGGATTCTGGGATGACAAATTCCACGCGCAACCTCAATGCACCCTCAGGTTGGGATCCGAGCGCCAATGGCGGTGCCGGCGGATACGCGGCGACACGTGCGGCCGGTCCGTTTTCAATTCTCGACGCAATTTATCAAACCGTGACCGATATTGCAGCGGTCGACCCGGATGTCACCTTTCCGGCGCTGCAAGTGTTTTGGAGCATCAACAACCGCCCTTCAAACACCATCAATGATGCGACCGGGGATGTTGGCACCTCCTCTTATACCCGTGTCGGCGGGGTCCCGACGATCCGCATTCTCGGGGCTGAAAATGTCGATACCGACGAATATGACATCCATGTCGTCGTGCACGAGTTCGGGCACTATTTCGAAGACCAGTTGTCGCGGTCAGACTCCCCAGGTGGATCGCATAGCTTGAATGATCGATTGGATGCGCGCTTGGCCTTCAGCGAGGGCTGGGGCAACGCGTTTGCCGGGATGATCCTAGATGATCCGAACTATCGCGACGCCCTTGATGCGCAACAAGCGAGTGGCTTCGATTTCAGCGTTGAAGCAGATCTGACACCTGGTTTTGGCGGGACGCGCGATCCAGGTTGGTTCAATGAAGCCAGCTTGCAGCAAATCCTCTACGATCTTTATGACAGCACGAATGATGGTGCCGACACAATTTCCGGCGGTCTGGCGCCGATCTACACGGCCTTTACCGATCCCGACTATATCAACAGCGATGAATTCGCGACGATTTTTTCTTTCGCTGCGCAAATTCGAACGGTGGCCGGGATTGATCATGCCGTCTTTGACACGATGCTCGCCGCCGAGGACATTAACGGCACCGGCGCGCGCGGCATTGGTGAGACCAATAGTGGCAGCTTAGCGCAGGCTTTGCCGATTTACAAAACCGCGACCGTGGGCGGCCCGGCGATTACGGTTTGCTCAACAGACCTCAACACGGGCACGCAAACCGGCCTCGCCAACAAGCTTGGCGTGTTTGATTATGTTATGGTGACCATCAATTCGCCCGGCAGCTATACGATGCAGGCGACGCGGAGCAGCGGCGCCCCCTCAACCGACCCCGATTTCAGAATTTGGGAGCAAGGCTCGTTATTCTCCGTCCCGGACCGCATCGCTGATAGTATTATCAATAATTCTGAGACCTGGACCGGGACACTCGATGCTGGGACGTATGCGGTCGAATTCTATGATGCGGGAAATCGGTTCGAGACCGATCCAAATGATAGTTGCTTCGATTTTACAGTATCCTAAGCGGCAAGGGAGACAGCCATGAAACAGCAAATTGGATTAGGGCTCATTATACTGATCGCCGCAGCCTGCGTTGACCCCGCAGCCGATGGATCTAATGCAGGGCAGGCCGCTGTCACGGCAACCCCGATCGCGACGCCGCAGGACACGGCCGAGAAAAAAATTCGCCTTGGCGCGCCGTTCCAAACCGTGAAACCCGGCGCCTCTGTGAGCTTTCGCCATGATCCACCGGTCGCCGTCAATGCCGGTGAAAACGGTGCGGTCACGCTGCATGTGAGTGAAGGTTATCCGCACGGGACGATGACCCTCAAAGCGATCGGTGATCGCGGGCTTGAAGTGTTTGGATCGACTGTCACGCAGCGGGTCGATATGGCTGGCGCCACCACCCATGCCTGGCAGGTCAACTATTCTGCCGATGCCGATGGTGTCTATTATCTCGGTGTTGTGGCAACCGTCGATTTGGGAGATGAGCTGTCTCAATCGCGGGCTCATACGGTCCGGCTTCAGATCGGCGATTGGCAACCGGCGCAAGCAAAAGCTGAGGCCGAGCGATCGGTCGAGCGGCTTTCCGATGGCGCCCCCGCGATCATCATGAACGCGGAAGAGACAATCGAGCGACGCTAAAAAAAGGCCTCCGGATCGCGGCGCTATTGAAAATGCAGGCGGTCTAATTCCGGCTGCAGCACCCGTCTGATCCGCGGATGACCTCCACCCATGGCCAAATCACCCGGTCCCGTGTATGGCGCGCGCAAAGACAAAAGCCGCCTGAGAGCCCCTCCCAATGACTGAGCCCACTTCTTTGCGCAATATTGCGATCATTGCCCATGTCGACCATGGCAAGACGACGTTGGTCGACTGCCTGCTCAAACAGTCTGGGACGTTTCGCGAAAACGAGGCGACAAGCGAACGGATGATGGATTCCAATGATCTCGAAAAAGAGCGTGGCATCACCATCTTGGCGAAGACGACCAGCGTGGTTTGGGGTGAGACACGGATCAATATTGTCGACACGCCCGGACACGCCGACTTTGGCGGCGAAGTCGAACGGATCCTATCTATGGTGGATGGCGCGATTGTCTTGGTCGACGCCGCTGAAGGGCCAATGCCGCAGACGAAATTTGTCGTGTCGAAGGCGCTCAAAATCGGACTTCGCCCGATCGTGGCGGTGAACAAAATCGACAAGCCAGAAAGTCGGCCTGATGACGTCATCAATGAAGTGTTCGATCTTTTCGATGCGCTCGGGGCCGATGATGAGCAGCTTGATTTTCCGATCCTCTATGGCTCGGCCAAGAATGGTTGGATGTCGACCCAATATGACGACGCCCGTCAGGATATGAGCGAACTGTTCGATCTGGTTGTTCAGCATGTTCCGGAGCCGCGGGTCGAGGAGGGGCCGTTTCGCATGCTCGCTACGACCATCAGTGCCGATAATTTTCTCGGCCGCATCCTCACCGGGCGGATCCGATCTGGGACGGTCAAACCCAATCAGACGGTCAAGGTGCTGGCCCGCGATGGCGCCGTGGTCGAGAGCGGCCGGGTCTCGAAAGTGTTGGCGTTTCGGGGCCTTCAGCGTGAGCCGATTGAGCGTGGTGAGGCCGGGGATATTGTTTCGATTTCGGGCCTGCAAAAAGCCAATGTCGCCGACACGTTCGTTGATCCGAGCATCGACACGCCCATCGAAGCACAACCCATCGACCCGCCCACGCTGTCGATGACGTTTCGCGTCAATGACAGTCCGCTCGCCGGCACCGAAGGCGATAAAGTCACCAGCCGCGTGATTTGGGACCGCTTGCAGCGCGAAGCTGAGGGCAATGTCGCTCTGAAAGTGGAGCGCTCGGCAGAGGCGGAGGCCTTTATCGTTTCTGGCCGCGGTGAGCTGCAATTGGCCGTACTGATCGAGACGATGCGACGCGAAGGCTATGAGCTTGGCGTTTCGCGCCCTCAAGTGGTCTACAAAGACGGTGCGGATGGCGAACGCTTGGAACCGATCGAAGAGGTCGTCATCGACGTGGATGACGAATTCTCCGGCGCAGTGGTGCAAAAACTTTCCGAGCGCAAAGCCGAAATGGTCGAGATGAAACAGTCCGGCATTGGCCGCACGCGGATGGTCTTTCATGCGCCAACCCGCGGGCTGATCGGCTATCAAGGCGAGCTCATGACCGACACACGCGGCACCGCGATTCTGAACCGGGTTTTCCTTGAATATGCCCCCCATAAAGGCAAGATCCAGGGCCGCCGCACCGGAACGCTGATCGCCATGGACAAAGGCGAAGCGGTGGCTTTTGCGCTGTGGAATTTGGAAGATCGTGGGCCGATGATGATCCACCCGGGCGACAAGGTCTATCAAGGCATGATCATTGGTGAACACACGCGTGACAATGATTTGGAAGTGAATGTGTTGAAAGGCAAAAAGCTGACCAATGTCCGCGCCTCGGGCTCAGATGAAGCGGTACGCCTGACCCCGCCTTTACAAATGACCCTGGAGCGCTCGCTCGCTTACATCGCCGATGATGAGTTGGTCGAAGTCACGCCTGAAAGCATTCGCTTGCGCAAAGTGCATCTCGATCCGCATGAGCGCAAACGCGCCGCAAAGGCGGCAAACGCTTGAGGCGTGTTCCTGTCTTTCACCATGGGGCTTTGATGCGGTAGAGCACCCGCTCGGCCTCGCCGGTCACAAACAAATTGCCATCGGCATCCATGGTGATGCCATTGAAAATCTGCGAGGGCGCAAGGCCTGGCGTGCCAGGGGAGCCAGCGGGGAATTCCGCCAGCGTTTTGCGACCGCCATCCAATGCAATGTGCACCACGCGGCTGGCGGATGCTTCGACAATGAACAGGCCTTGATTTGTGATCAAAAAGCCCTCTGGCGCGTCCAAGTCTTGGGCTACGATCTCTGGCTGATCGAGGGCGGCGCCGTCGCGCGCGATGAGCAAGATTTGCCCAAGCGATCTATCGCTGAGATAGAGCCCGCCATCAAAGGCGAACAGGCCAGTTGGTGCAGGCAAATCCGTTGCCAGCGGTACCGGCGCGTCGTCGCCATAGAGAAACACGCCGCCTTTGGCGTGCTCAGCGATGGCGAGCCCGCCCGCATAGCGTACGGCAGCGACCGGTCCGCCGAGATTTGGATAATGCGCGATACGTTTCTGAGCCATGGGATCCCACAGCCTGACATCGCCATCGAACCAAGAGCTGAGGATTAAATACGCGCCATCGACAGAGAGATTGATCGATCCGCCAAGCTCGCCCATGCCGACCACATTTCGGTGTGTCTCCACGATCTCACCGGTCTTGCGATCGAAGCCCCGCAAGGCGTGGACATCGGCGACCCAAACCGTGTCGCCCATCACCGCTACACCGCCAGGATGCGCGAGGCCACCCGGCTGCAATGTGGTGATGCCGCCATCTGCATCGACACGTTTGATGAAGCCGTCAGCATAACTGGAAATGAAGGGCCTATCATTTGCGTCGAAAGCGAAATTATCGAGCCCTGGCTCTAAACTCGCGATGACCGTTTTGGTCTCGTCATCCATGCGAAGCAATTCCCCGGTCGCGGTATCGAGCACATGCAAAACGCCCTGGCTGTCAAATTTGATCGCCGCCGGTGTTTCAAAGCCGGAGGCCTCGAGGCGACGTTCGCCGGTATCGACGTCAAAACTGACCACTTCGCCCCGGAACCAGCGTGGACCATACAGCCGGTCGTCTGGTCCCCAATCCATCCCATTCAAGCCGCAACCCGGGCCTAAATCGTCGGCGATCAAACGCGGCGGTTGCACACCTAAGGGGTCGAGCTCATACAGATGGGTGCCGAGAAAACACTGCGATACGAAGAGCCGATCATCGTCGGAAAACGTGATCGGGTTGGGACCGGGCGGCAGCTGCGCCGCGACGATTTTCTTGCCGTCCGGGTTGAAGCCGGCCACTTCGCCAGAGAGGATTGAGGTCCAATAAAACGAACCGTCCGACGCAAACGCGACATCATCGGGCCCAATGACGCCATCTGTGAACGTCAGGCGTTTTACCTCGGCGCCCGTCTCGGGGTCGATGATGGTGATATCAGAGCCAATCACGGAGGTGATATAAAGCAAGCCATCAGGGCCGAAATGAATGCCATTCGCGCCCGCTATGTTCGCGCCTGTGGCGATGATTTCGAGTGTCGGGTTATCTTGAATTGGCTCACTTGGCACGACCGGGTTTTCGGCGACCGTCATGCACGCCGCTAAACCCGCCGCGAGCCCTATTGAAAGCGTTTGGCGCATGGCTTGTTTCCTCCCTCACTGGCCGCCCCCGCAGACGCGGGGGGCACTGCTGTTTCCGCAGTGTTTCGTCTGGCCTATCAGATCTGCCGATGATGGCAAAGCAGGCGCGCGGCCTACATGTCGCCATCCTCTTGTTTGGCGGGATCATATTTGGCGAACCAGCCCATGATATTGTCGGTCTTGGCAATCAAGCGGGAGGGTCGCCCGGCAATATAATGCGGTGAGCCAGGAATGCGGATCAAAGCGGTGTCGACGCCCTTGAGCTGCAAGGCGGTGTAGAATTGTTCGGCTTCCCAAGTGGGTGTGCGCCAATCCTCTTCGCCGACCATCACCATGGTCGGAGTGACGACATTCTCGATCAGCATGATGGGCGACAAATCCAAAAACGCATCTGGGTTTTCCCATGGGTCTTCGCGGATCCAATGACGCCTCACAAACTGCGCGATATCGGCCGACAGCGCCATGGTCATCCAATTGATCACCGGTTTGACACTGGCCGCGGCGGCGAAGCGATCCGTCTTACCGACGATCCAAGCGGTCAAAATTCCACCGCCCGAACCACCGGTCACGAATAAGCGATCTGGATCGACATATTGGCGCTCGATCAGCGCATCGACGACGGTCATCAGGTCTTCATAATCGAAGCCGGGATAGGCCTTATCAATCGCCATTGCGAAGTCGGCGCCATAGCCGGTCGACCCGCGTGGATTGACATAGACCGTGACATATCCTTCGGCAGCAAAGCGCTGAATCTCGCTGGCAAAATAGGGGCCATACATGGCGAAAGGCCCACCATGAATCTCCATAATCATTGGCGCGCTACCATCGGCTTCGAATCCAGGCGGAAGGGCGATCCACGCTTCGATTTCCAGACCGTCATGGCGAGAGGGCACCTGGATCTCTTCGATTGGGGCCATATCGAGATGGTCCAGCACATCCGAGTTCAGGTCGGTTAGGACCCGATCGTCTACCGATCGGCCTGTAACGGCGATTTCCGACGGCCGGTCGGGCGATCCGGCTGTGTAGGCAATGACCGGCCGGCGGGTGTCTGACACGGTAAACGAGCCGCTCGCATAGGGCCGGCCGATCGACGTGCCGCCGACATTCGTAACCAAAGTCTCGATCGCCCCATCCATCGAAATCGACACCAAATCGATGATGCCGGCATTTTCAATTTGCGCGATCAAACGCCTGCCATTGGGATGCCATGCCAAAGTGTCAAAAGAGCGATCGAAATCGGCTGCGAGCTCTGTCACATCACTGCCATCGGCGTTCATCACAAACAGGTCGACGGGTTGATAGGCTTTGACCAAATCGTCATAACCTAAATAAGCGATCCGGCGCCCATCTGGCGACACGACTGGACCGAAATCAGGGCCGTCGCGGGTGGTCAGGGCTTGCATCGTCAAATCGGTCAACTCGACGGTGTAGATCTCGCTTTCAATCGGATCGAGGTCACGATCTTCGGCATCGTTCCCCACCACTAAAAGTGTGTCATTGTCGAGCCATGCGGGCGATCCGAAATCGGCGTCACCGGAGGTGATTTGACGCGGCGTGCCGCCATTTGCCGACAGCGTATAAACATGCGTTGCGCCCTCTTCGAGATAGCCGCGTCCGTCGAAGCGGAAGGTCAAATCATCAAAGACGCGCACCGGTGGGGCCCATTCAGCCCCATCCGGCTGGGCAATTGGCGTGGCAAAGCTTGGTGTATCACCGGGCGTAAACATTGTGAAGGCAATGGTTTCACCATCGGGGGACCAGACGGCGTTGCCAGGGCCATGCTCGAATTGCGCCAGAGACACAGATCGATCAGAGTCAAAATAATAGAGGCGCAGATCTGGCTTGCCATCGGTTGCTGTCGTATAGATCAACCGTGTCCCATCGGGCGACCAGCGCGGCGCGCCTGCAGACGGGCCGCCAGTGATCAAAGGCCGATGCGCACCGCTTTCGATATCTAAGGTCCACAAGTCGCCGCGGTCTTGGTCTTTCAGCTTATCCATCGAGCGGCGAACATAAACAATGGTCTCGCCGTCAGGTGAGATTTGTGGATCTGTGGCATATTCAATGTCGAAGACGCGCTCTGCGGTGAACCTCTTATCTGCACTTTCGGCATGATCATCGGCCAAGGCGGTCACCCCGAAAGCGCTTCCGGCAAACCATAAACTCGCGGCGAAAATTGCGCGCATGCTTTCACTCCATCCTATCTGATACAGGACGCCGGTAGCACGGAACCTGCGCAAGTCCCAAGTCTCTCCTTTGCGTCTTCGCCGAAATTAATTATGTATTTGGGATGAGCTTACTGAATCATCCCGGGGCGGGATGGTCTGTGCGGCATTGGCGACGCGAGGACTATCCGCAAATCGAAGCCATTTTCAAAAATTGCTTGCGCGCTTTTCCGTGGCGCGGACCCGTCCGGGAGGAAATTATTCGCTTGCGTCAGAGCCTGTCGGCCAATGTCGCCTTTGTGGCGGTCGAAAAACAAGCTGGCGTGGTCGGCTTTTTGACGCTTGAGCAAGGCAAAGCCTATGTGCCGCATGTCTTTGTAGACCAAGACTGGCGATTTTGCGGCGTCGCTGCGGGCTTGCTCCAAGTGGCGCGCAGCTTTGTTGGCCGGCCTCTGCAATTGGATGTCGATGTCCAAAATGCCGCCGCGATTGATGCCTATATCGCACTCGGCTGGCGCGAGCGCACGAAAGTCGGTCGCGGACGTCACGACCAGGTCCGCTTGGTCGGGCCTTAAGGGCCGATCGCCCTGTAACTCGTCCTTCGCGCTGTCACTCTGCGCTGATATAGTGGTATAGTGGGGCGTTAGGAGGCGTCTATGGATTTGATCTGGTGGGTATTGCCAGCGCTTTCAGGCGTGGTCGGCTTAGCGCTGAGCTTTGCTGGGCTCGGGCGTTTATTTAAGCTGCGTTTGGCCGCTGGCGGCTTACGCTTTTTGTTTGGCGTCGGCTTTCTCGGTGCCGCAGGCGTTGGCACTTTTGTTGGTCTCAATCTGCAAACCTATAAGCGGCTGACATTTGAACGCACGGTTGCGACGGTGAGTTTTGATCAAACGCCGAATGCGCAAGATACATTTTCGGTCACGCTGGAATATCCAGACGGTGAGGTGCGTACGATCGATGATATTCGCGGCGACCAGTTCTCGCTGGGCGCGCAAGTCATCACCTATAAACCGGTCGCGCAAATGCTTGGCTATGACAGTGTCTATCGGCTCGACTTTCTCGAAGGCCGGTATGCCCGAAGGTTCAACACATTGGGTGTCAGCGAAGCGACGAGCACCGGCATTCAACTTTACGAAAACCCTGGCCTCGATGTGTTTGCTCTGGCTAAGCAACAAGGCAGCCGATTTGGTGTGGCGACGAGCCAGCGTGACTCAAACTTTGGTTCCGCCGTTTATGCGCCGATGGCGGACGGCCTGAAATATGAGATCTCCATCACCCAAAGCGCCTTGGTCTTGCGGCCCGCCAATTCGGCAGCGCAAGAGCGGCTTTGGGCGAGGTAGGCACATGTTTGGATTATGGGATCGCTATGTCGTGCCGCCGCTTATCTCCTGCGCGTGCGCGACCAAGCCGTTCATGAAACAACGCGAGAAAATCGTTCCTCAGGCTGAGGGGGTCGTGCTCGAAATTGGCTGCGGGTCCGGCATCAATTTCGACTATTATGATCCGCTCAAAGTCACACATTTACACGCGATAGATCCAGCGCCCGGCATGACAGCGCGGGCGCAAAAATGCTGGCAAAATCAGGCCCGTGGTATGAGATGCAGCGTGCACACGTGCGGCGCTGAAGCGGTCCCATTAGAAGATCAAAGCGTCGATACGGCGGTGATCACCTTCGTATTGTGCACGATCCCGGATTGGCAAGCGGCGTTGACGGAGCTTCGCCGGCTGCTCAAACCGAGCGGCAAAGTGCTGTTTTCAGAACATGGATTGGCTCCGGATCCCGACGTCGCAAAGTGGCAACGGCGCATCGAGCCGGTTTGGAAACGCCTCGCGGGCGGCTGTCATCTGACCCGCGACACGCCATTCATGTTCACCGCCGAAGGCTTCGAGATTGATCGCTTGGAACATATGTATCTGCCGAGCACGCCGAAAATTGCCGGCGATGCGAGCTGGGGCAACGCTCGTGTCGCCTAAGGGCCGCCCGGCACCCTATCTTCCGTTTTTACAAGGCGTCCCGCGATTTGATCCGGCTCTGAAACCAATCCCCCTGTCCCATTGGCTTACCCCAGACACCGAAGCGGAGGCCTGGCTGCGCGATAAATGCCTGATCATGAAAATGATGCGCAGCACCGTCGTCGGCGGCGATTTGGATGGCGCTGCAGCAGAGGAATTGCTGCCATTGATCATGGGTGTCACGGGGCAGGTGCCAAACCAGTCTATGCCAACAGCACTCGAAGAAGCGGCCTCTTTGGTGTCCGATGATCTCTGTATTTTGAGCGCTGAACGGCCAGGCGATTGGCGCTTGCGAGCAGGGGTTTTGTGCGCGCCGACTTATTGGACGTTGCCCGAACGGATTGGGCTCGATCTGGGCGGGCTGCATGGTCCCGTCCCGGGCGGCGACCCAGATTTATCGTCTCGCGTAGCGCGGGTGTTTTCAGGCCTGAAACCGGATGTCGTTTTGGAGCGCTTCAACTGGACTGTGCAAGCGTCGGAAAAACGCTACACACCCGATCGTCCGAGCGTGATCGGTAAGGGCATCGATGATTTGCACTTGCGGGTCGAGCGTCAGACCGTCCGCAAACTTGCGCGAACCGGGGCGATCATTTTCACGATCCGTATCGCCGTCGATCCGCTGTTGCCGGTGCTAAAAGATCCTGCGACGCGCGAAGCCTTTGAGGATGCTTGGATCGGTGCGGCGAAACCGGTCAGGCGCTACAAACACTGGGCGGCTCTAGAGCCATTGGTGGCGCAGGCCTGCCGAAAATGCGCCCGTGCGACCTCTCAATCGACGCCTGGACGCTAAGCCGAAAGCGCCTTAAATGCTGGGCTCCGAATGAAGGAGCGCGCATGAAATACTGGCTGTTCAAATCAGAACCGTTCAAATGGAGCTGGGATCAGCAAAAGGCGAAAGGCGAGGCTGGCGAAGAGTGGGATGGCATTCGCAATTATTTGGCGCGCAACAATATGCGGGAAATGAAGATCGGCGATCGCGGATTTTTCTATCACTCGAACAAAGGTCTCGATGTCGTCGGCGTCGTCGAAGTGTCTGCTGAAAGCGCGCCCGATTCGACCACGGATGATCCACGCTGGGACTGTGTTCATATCCGTGCATTGGTCGATATGCCCGAACCGGTGACGCTCAAAGCGATCAAAGCCAATGAGAAACTTGCAAATATGTCCTTGGTCACCAGCATGCGCTTGTCGGTGCAACCGGTCTTAGAAGACGAGTGGATTGAGGTATGCCGGATGGGCGGTCTCAACGGCAAAACGCTGAAACCGCTTTGAGGGCTTAGTATTCCCTAGTCAGACGGAAGCGCAGCTCCGCATCCGGCGTGGCGTCTGTCGCGCCAAACAGGGCGCCGGTATAAAGGCTCCAATCATTGCCGACATCCCAAACGGCGACGGGCCCAATTTGATGCTCTTGATCGTCAAATCCGAGCCAGTCGGAGGTTGAGCCATACTCACCAAACCATTCAAGGCCGAGTTTCGGACCACCCGGCACCGAGGTGGTCGCGGATGAACGCGTTTGCATCAAGATGCCATCAGCGGGATCGTTACCAATCTGCTGCGTTGCGCCGATGATAAACCGGAACGTCCAATCATCCACGTGCCGCCATTGATTGATCCAGTGGACGGTGACGTCGCCAGGGCGATCGTCGAACCGGTAGCGACCCTCAAAGCGAAACCCGGTTTGATACGCCTGATCATCGGGCGAGACCTGCCAAACCATTTCACCGCGCAAAAAGTCTGGGTCAAAGTCAGAATCGTCGGTGCTCCGAACCTGCGCGATGACGCGCCAGCGCAGCGCGCCGCTAATCGCCTGCTGATAGTGGATGCGCTGATTAAAATCTTCATCATCCGGGTCATACGAAAAACGGTATTCCCATCCGCGTTCACCGTCATCGATGACCGGTCCGAACACGCCGCTTGTATTTTGGGCGGTGGCCACCGGCGTGGCCACTGCGATCGCGACCCCTACAAACGCAATTCGCATCATTATGATCCCTAATCTGTCCCGTCGTTCTCAGCTCTGGATGTGGCCCTCAATTCTGATTTGTCCACTATCGGAAAGATATTTTCATAGACTTAAACTATGCGGCAACGGCGTCATCGCTTAGGGCCCAATCGACAATCGCGTCACAATGAATCAGGGCGGTGTCATAGGCGGGTAAGGGGCTGTTCTCATCGCGGATCAGCATGCCAAGCTCGGTACAGCCCAGGATAATGCTATCGCATCCTTGCTGTTTCAGCGCCAAAATTGCGTCTTGATAATAGGCCGTCGCAGCTTCAGTGACCATGCCATGGGTTAAGTCCTCAAATATGATGCGGCTGAGCTCTGCTTGTGTTTGGGCATCGGGTAGAATGGGGGTCATGCCCGTTTTTGCCGCCAGGCGGTCTTTGAAATAAGGCTGCGCCATCGTGAAAGCCGTGCCGATCAGCCCCGGTTGGCGGCGGCCATCTTTTTGCAGCCGCGCGCCGCAGGCATCAACAATGTGCAAAAATGGCAAGTCGGTCGCGTTTTCGATCGCGTCCGCAACGGTATGAAGCGTATTGCAGGCCAGGACCAAAAGGTCAGCGCCGGAGGTCTGCAAGCCTTTCGCAGCCTGGTCAAATCCAGCCCGAATAAACGCCCAATCGTGGCGCTCATGGGCGCTATTATAGTCATTGAAATTGACCGAATGGATGCGCATTTCAGCACTGTGATAGCCACCCAGTCGGGCCCGGACCCCGGCATTAATGGCTTTATAATAGATCAGCGTCGCTTCCGTACTTACCCCGCCAATCAGCCCGATTGTTTTCATCGCGATCCATCCTCGAAACTCGCCAATGCCCATTCGGCAAACTCAGCAAGGTTGCCGCCTCGAAACAAAAAGCCGCCAATGCTTGCCGCATGCGCGGCGTCGATATCGGTTTGTTTATCCCCGATCAAGAAGCTCGCCTCGCGTTTGATCGGAAAGTCGGCCATAGCCTGCAGGATCATGCCGGGTTTTGGCTTACGATCGAAACTGTCTTTGCGGTATTTCGGATTGGTCCCGTCAACATGGTATGGGCAATAATAAATCGCATCGACACGGGTCCCGTGCGCTTCTAGTCCAGCAATCATATGCGCGTGAACCTTCTGCATATCGGTTTCGCGATAGTGATCAAAGGCGATGCCGGACTGATTGGTGACAATGATCACATACCAGCCCCGGGCTTTGAAATTGGCGATACACCGCGCGGCGCCATGGACCCATTGCCAATCCTCAACCCGTGCAACGAAGCCTTGATCCAGATTGAGGACGCCGTCGCGATCTAAGAACAGAGCCGGCTTTAGGTCCGACATGGTGCCTGCGTCAGGTCGCGTGCGATCTTGCGTAATAGCGTTTTCATTCGGCGACCGATGCGATTTTTGTGTCGGCGTCAGCAATGGCCCGGCGGTTGACTCCCGCGCCGATCATGAACGGGATCAATGATAACGCCGTGATCACGCTTGCCAGCGCAAACGCAGCGCCCGCGGTTTGCAGGGGGTGTCCGTCTGGCAATGTTGCGAAATATTGTAGGGTTTGCGTCATCAGCACCGGACTGAAGACCAGGGTCAGCGCCATGATGCTGGATTGCGCGCCTTGTAACTCACCTTGCGCATTGCGCGGGGTGAGCGTTGAAGTGATCGTATTGATCGCCGGCATCGCAACGCCGCCAATGCCTGAAACGAAAATAATCGCATAGGCCATCCAGGGCGCCCCGGCGAGCGAGAATAAAAACATCGCCATCATATTGACCGCGATACCAATGGTCGCTGTGCGCATCGCGCCAAACCATTTGATCATATGGCCGGTCAGCAAACCCTGGCAGACCGCCGAAATCAGGCCGACGACTGCGAGCGAGATGCCAATCTCAAGCTCTGACCATTCATAGCGAATCTTCGTGTAAAAGTTCCAGGTCGAGGGGTAAACGGCGTGCGCGATTTGATACAGGCCAATCGTGACGATGAACCAAGCGACGCGGGGGATCTTAGCAAAATGCGCCAGGGCGCCGAAAGGATTGGCGCGGGCGATTTGAAACGGTCGCCGATCTTCTTGCGGTAGGCTCTCCGGCAGCACGAACAGCCCGTACAGAAAATTCAATCCGCAAATGCCGGCGGCGACAAAAAACGGTAAGCGCGCATTAATCTCGCCGAGCATGCCGCCAAAGACCGGCCCCAGCACGAAGCCGATGCCAAACGCTGCGCCCAAAATCCCGAACGCCCGTCCGCGATCTTCGGGTTCGGTAACATCGGCAATATAGGCATTCGAAACAGACAAGGTTGCGGAGAACAAACCGCCGAGGAAGCGACCCACAAACAGAGCCGAAAGGGTCGGGGCGAACCCCATGATCAAGAGGTCGATCCCTAAAAACGCAATCGACACCAGAAGTATGGGTCGGCGCCCGTATCGATCCGACAAGCCGCCGAGAACCGGGGTCGCGAAGAAATTCGCGATTGCGAATGTCATGCTCATCCAACCGGCATAAGACACAGAGTCTTTCGCTGTGAGCCCGGTAATATCTTCCAGCAGCGCTGGCATCACGGGCATGATGATGCCGAAGGATAGCATATTCAGAATCACCGCGACGACGACAAAGAGAAACGCGTTCTTTCCGAGTTTTCGAGGAGCGTCCGCTTGATGGGTCATCCCTTGGCTTTGCTTGAGCGCTGCGATCCGGTCAAGACAACAAGCCCGACCCCAAGCAAAATTGCCGTGCTTGCGAGCGCAAACCGCCAGGTGACAGGTTCCGACAAGAAGACAATTCCCCCGAGCGCTGCGATCGCGGGAACAGTGAGCTGCGCGATCCCAGCGCGCGTCGCGGTCAGACCCTTTAAGGCTTGATACCAAATCACATAGCCAAGGCCGGAGGTCACAGCGCCTGATAGGATTGCCAAACCGGCGCCGTCGAAAGCCGGCACGGGCTCCGGTGCCAACCAGACGGCCAGGGTTAAAACCGGAACCGCCAACACCGTTGCATAGACAAAGTTCCCTGCCGTCGCCCCCGTCGGATCGTGGACACCGCGGCCGCGCAGGGAATAAACGCCCCAGCCGATGCCCGCCGCCATCATCGCGATCGCAGCCCAAAGCGGCGGGGCGTCAAGACGCGGTGCGAGCAGCCAAATAAAGGCCAGCCCTGCAATGATGCTCCCAAGGCTCTGTAAGGCAGAGAAGCGCTCGCCCTGCGCGAACCCCCAGCTGAGCATTGTAAACTGTACCATGGCGAACAGAATGATTGCGCCTAACCCCGCAGGCAGCGCGATATAGGCATATGAAAAACAAACCGCGTAAGCCAAGAGTGACAGTCCGCCTGTCCACGAGCCCTGCAAGGTGCGGCCCTGGACGTGGCAGATGAGGACCAAAATGACGGCGCCGCTCAGGATCCGGATGCCCGCAAATGTTCCCGCCCCGATTTCAGTCTCAACCAGGCCCAGGCGACCTAAAATCGAGTTTGCCGCGAATGCGATCATCGCAAGACTGGTCAGCAAAAGCGTGCGCAGCGATATCGGCATGCTGCCCATTAGGCGATTGGCGACCATCGCGCCAGAGGGCTAATCTATCAATTTGATGGGCCAGCCAGGTTGGCGAAGGCGATGCCAAGTTCGCGGTAAAACCCGACGCGGGCCTGCTGTTCTTCCGTCAGCTCCACAAGCTGATCAGCGCCGCGCAAGAGGCTTGGCGTACGGCCCTCATGTGCGACGGTCATCATATCGGACCAAAGCCGGGCAGGTAGCGTGCCACCCGTGACCTCATCCATCGGCGAGTCGTCATCATTGCCGGTCCAGATCCCGCCGAGCAGCTCGGAACTGTAGCCGATAAACCAAGCATCGCGCGAGGATTGGCTGGTGCCGGTTTTGCCCGCCACCGGCCAGTTCTCGATCGCCGCTTCAGCGCCTGTGCCAGAGCGGATCACGGCGGCCAGCATGGCGGTCATTGTCTCTGCCAAGGCGCGGTCATAGACCCGGGCAGGCTCATACTCGGCGCGCTGATAAATCACCTTGCCGCGTGTCGTTTCGATCGTCTCGATTAGGTAAGGATCAACCCGGCGCCCGCCGGTCATGAACGGGCCATAAGCGCGGGTCAGGTCCCAAAGCGTGACCTCTTGCGCGCCGAGCGCGACGGACGGAAAGGGCTCAAACTCAGCGCTGATGCCGAACTTACGCGACAGCGCAATCACTGACTCAACCGTGGTTTCCTGCGCCAAACCGGCCGCCACAGTGTTGATACTTTCGCTCAAGGCTTCTGATATGGTCACCGGTCCCATAAAAACCCGGGTGAAGTTTTTTGGCGACCAATCGCCAATCCGCACCGGCTGGTCGACGCGCACATCGTACGGCCCGACCCCTTTTTCGAGCGCCGTGGCATAGACGAAGGGTTTAAACGCAGATCCCGGTTGCCGCCGCGCTTGCGTCGCCCGGTTGAATTGGTTTTCCGTGTAATCCCGTCCCCCAAACAGCGCCAGTACATGGCCTTGCCGGTTCATCAATACTGCCGCGGTCTGGCCCGCTTTCAGGGTGTCCGACTCTTCCATCATACGCGCTTCCAAAGTCTCTGAGATCTTGGTCTGCAAGTCAGAGTCGATGGTCATCGTAATGACCAGGTCATCGGGGCGGGTCGGCAGCAGATCTTTGGCGCGCTCTGTGACGGCATCAATCACAAAGCCAAACTGCGGATCCTGTTCCGGCTCAGGCGCAATCGAGACATCTGCCGCGATCGCAATTTGGGCGCTCTCCGGCGTTATGAAGCCGGCCTGTAGCATTTCGGACAAGACATAGGCTTGGCGCTGCTGCGCGCCTTCCATATTGTCGTCGAGCGCCAGACGCGATGGCGCTTTCGGCAGCGTTGCAAGCAGGCTAGCCTCGGCCAAAGTCAGGTCTTGCGGATCTTTATCGAAGTAAAATCGCGACGCCGCGCCAAGGCCATAAAAACCCGAGCCGAAATACACGCGATTGAGATATAGCTCCAGGATCTCATTCTTTGATAATTGTTCTTCCAATTGCCGCGCCAGGCGAATTTCCTGGGCTTTGCGCTTTAAGGTCTGCTCCGGAGAGAGGATCAAGTTTTTGACCAATTGTTGGGTAATGGTCGATGCGCCCGATACGGTTTTACGGGAGATCAGGTTTGACCAGGCCGCGCGCACCATGGCTTGCGTGTCGGCGCCATCATGCTCGTAAAAGCGCTTATCTTCGGCGGCAATAAAAGCCCGCGGCACATGGGGTGGCAATTCATCGAGGCGGATCGCCCGGCCATATTTCGGGCCGCGAATGGCGAGGGTTTTGCCATCGCGATCGATGTATTCGATCGCCGGTTCGCGATTGGCGTCCCAGAGCGCGGCGGTTTGCGGCAGGTCCGGCATGCCGCGATACAGGCTCTGCCAGTACAAATATCCCGCGAGCAAAGTCCCGCCCATCATCACCATTAGAGTGATCAGGCTCCATTTTAGGATCGGTCGACCGCGTAATATGCCCATAGATGTACCCCGCGCACTTGGGCTTGCTGGTTTGCGAACTGCTTTTTTCAGCCCCGGTTTTCCGTTTGAAGCTTTCACGCCGACTCACCTTTCGCGCAAGACTTCAGCTCGCCTTAGTGCCGAAAAATTGCGGCAGGGTGAAGGCGGTAACCTTAATCAAAGCTTATCCGCGCACCGGGTTGGGGCAGTGCTGATCGAGCGCGCGTCTCTTGCCCGGTTTTCCGTGGTCAGCGAGCTCTAAAGAGAGTTGCAGGCGGGCCTCAATTTCGCCCGCCGTCATCGGGCGCATGAAGCAGGTCAGCAGCTCGCCCGTATCGGCGGCAACCGCGACGGCGATCGCTGTCACACCGCCATATCGGTGCCAGAGATAGGCTACTTGATGATCCGCGGCATGTTGGAGCGCCTGAGTGTGCACAGCCGCGCGCTCCAGCGGCGATGCGCGCCGCCCTGCGCCGGTCGTATCCAGATCGATGCGTTCGATACGGCCTGTCTCGAAGCTTGAAATAGCCTCGTCTAGCCTTGGGTTGAGGATATGGCAGTTCGGGCACCAATCTGCGGTAAAGTTGATGATCTTGACCGTCGGTTCGGCCTGCGCCGCGCTTGGGAGACTCCACAAGATGAGCAACAGAATAAGCGCGTATGGCATCAAATGGTCCCTTTGAGCCGCGGAGGATGATCTGAAATGTGCTAAAAAGGAAGCCTGCAATATCTGTTTTGGGTCATGAGAACGCATTAACATAGTAGGCCCTCATCCTGAGCGAAGTCGACGGATAAAGGGCCGCGCTTCCAGGGCTTTGCGCCTAGCTCGTCTCGTCCTTCGACTTCGCTCAGGATGAGGTGTTCACACGATTCGCTCATCCCGCCGCAGGCTGGGATCTCGTGCCGCAACTTCCTCAAGCCTTCGAGAGATCCCGGGTCGAGCCCGGGATGAGCGGTTTAAATGGAAAGAGCCAAGTCCGTTCCCAGCCCTATCAACTGCGCCCAAAAACGCGCTCAAAGACATAGTCGACGCGCTCAAAGTGATAGGCGTCGTCGAACAAACTTTCGAGCGTCTCGTCGGACAGCTTTGCGGTGACATCTGCATCCGACTTCAGGTGCCCAAGAAACGCGCCTTCCCCCGCCCAGGTTTTCATCGCATTGCGTTGGACCATGCGGTAGCTGTCTTCCCGGCTGTTTCCGGCCTCGACCAAGGCCAACAGTACGCGTTGTGAATTGTGCAGTCCGCCCATCTTATCCATGACGGCCCGCATGTTTTCCGGATAGATGAGCAGGTTCTCGATCACACCCGCCAAGCGATGCAGAGCGAAATCGAGATGGATGGTTGTGTCTGGCCCAATGCCGCGTTCGACCGATGAGTGCGAAATATCCCGCTCATGCCAAAGCGAAACATTCTCCATCGCGGGCATCACCGCCATCCGAACCAAACGCGCAAGGCCGGTCAGGTTTTCGGTTAGAACCGGATTGCGCTTATGCGGCATCGCCGATGAGCCTTTTTGGCCTTTGGAGAAAAACTCCTCCGCTTCGTAAAGCTCCGTGCGCTGCAAGTGGCGGATCTCGACCGCGAGGCGCTCAATCGAAGAGGCGATGACGCCGAGGGTCGCGAAATAAGCCGCGTGCCGGTCGCGCGGGATGACTTGAGTGGAAACCGGTTCAGGCGTGAGGCCGAGTTTCTCCGCGACATATTCCTCGATGCGGGGATCGATATTCGCAAATGTTCCAACCGCGCCAGAGATGGCGCATGTGGCGATTTCCTCGCGGGCCGTTTCGAGGCGGCGCTTAGCGCGCTGGAACTCCGCGTGGAACGTGGCGAGTTTGACGCCAAACGTGGTCGGCTCAGCGTGAATCCCATGGCTGCGGCCAATCGTCGGCGTTCGTTTGTGTTCAAACGCGCGTGCCTCCAGCGCGGTGAGGACGCGGTCTAAGCCGTCCATGAGCAAATCCGTGGCGCGCACAAGCTGGACGTTCAAACACGTGTCGAGCACATCCGAACTGGTCATCCCTTTGTGCAGAAAGCGCGCGGGTTCACCGACATGTTCGGCAACATTGGTCAGGAAGGCGATGACGTCATGTTTGACCTCGGCTTCAATTTCATCGATCCGGCGCACCTCAAAGGCTGCCTTGTCGCGAACGATGGCACTGGTGCCAGCGGGAATTTGCCCTAAGGATTCCATCGCTTCTGCGGCCAAGGTCTCGATTTCCAGCCAGATCCCATATTTGCTCTCGGGCGCCCAGATGGCGGTCATGGCGGGGCGGGCATAGCGTGGGATCATAACAGCCTTCTCAGTAACGCGTTGGTCGCTGCGCTATACCGCTCGCCCCCGCGCCGCGCAATCGCGGATCTGGCCGGGCTATGCGTCTGCCCGTTTTAGAACGCGGGGAAGTTTGAAGACGACGCTTTCTGTGGCCGTTGTGATCGGTTCAACGGTAATGTCAAAACGCGCACGACACGCGGCAATCAAGCCTTGAACAAGATCCTCGGGCGCGCTCGCCCCGGCTGTCAGCCCAAGTGTCTCGACCTTGTCGAACCAATCCCAATCGACATATTCCGCGCTGGCCACGAGTTTGGCACTGCGCGATCCAGCCCGCAGCGCCACTTCAACCAGTCGTTTCGAGTTGGACGAGGTCTCTGCGCCAATGACAAGGAACAGATCCGCCCGCTCGGCCATGACTTTAACCGCCTCTTGGCGATTTGTGGTGGCGTAGCAAATATCTTCCTTATGCGGCGCGCTGATCTCGGGGAACCGCGTTTGCAGCGCTTCGACAATGTCCGCCGTATCATCGACGCTCAGGGTGGTCTGCGTCACGAAGGCCAAGTTTTTCGGATCGCGCGGTTTAAACGCGGCGACATCTTCAACGGTCTCGATCAGTGTCATTGCGCCGTCCGGGAGTTGGCCCATTGTGCCGATCACTTCTGGGTGACCGGCATGGCCAATCAGCACAATGTCGCGTCCAGCTTTATGATGTCGCTCGGCTTCAACATGCACCTTCGACACCAGAGGGCAGGTCGCATCGACATAAATCATTTCGCGCGCAGCGGCCGCCGCGGGGACAGCTTTTGGCACCCCATGAGCTGAGAACACCACCGGTCGATCTTTTGGGCACTCATCCAGTTCTTCAACAAATACAGCGCCGAGCTGCTCAAGCCGCGACACCACATGGTGATTGTGAACGATCTCATGGCGCACATAAACCGGCGCGCCCCACTTCACGAGCGCTTCTTCGACAATCTGAATGGCCCGGTCGACGCCAGCACAAAACCCGCGAGGCGCGGCGAGAAGGATAGTCAAAGGCTTCATGACCTTACAGTGTCCTCACATTTGTGACGCAGATAGGGCGTTGCGTGCTCCGTCATCGCCCGGTAACACTCCCGACGATGAATAGGAAGCCTCTCAGATAGAGGCTAAGAGTGACAAGGCACCCTCTATGCGACTCATCGCCCTTTTGATTTTTGCGTCCTTGATCGGCGCTTGCCGGTCGAATTCGGGCATTGGCGACGCGTTCGACACCCGTTTGAACGCTGGCATCTGTCCGCCTGCGGGGGCGATTTACAATGCCGCACGCGTGGTCCGTTTTGAGAGCGATCAACAGACCTTCCCAAATGTCAGCTATACCGGCGAAATTGTCGATGTCCGCTTATTCTGTCGATATGCTGGGACCGATCCGGTCAGAGCTGAGCTTGAGATTGATTTCGCCTTTGGCAAAGGACCGGCGGCGACGGCCAATCGGGAAGACTATAATTATTGGGTCGCCGTGACACGCCGGAGCGGGCGAGTCTTGAACAAACAGACATTCGCGGTTCGCGCTGACTTTTCCGATGGTGATGTTACGGGGGCGACCGAAGTTCTCCAAGAGATTGTTATTCCGCGCGCCGATGAATCCGTATCAGCGGCAAACTTTGAGATCTTGGTTGGGTTTGAGCTGACAGACGCACAACTCACCTATAATGAAGAAGGGCGGCGGTTTCGCCTTTCAGCAGGGCAATAAGCGTCAAGGGTTGGGAACACTATGACAGAACTCGCGACGCAACTCGCGGGCGCATGTCGCGCCGCGTTTGTAGCAGAAGGCCTGGACGCCCGTTGGGGGGCGGTCAAAAAATCCGACCGGCCGGAGCTGGCGGATTTTCAATGTAATGGCTGTATGGGTGCGGCTAAGCAGGCCGGTTTAAATCCGCGTGAGCTGGCGGCAAAGATTGCGCCCCAGGTCAGCGCGCACGACGCGGTTGAGCGGGTCGATGTCGCGGGGCCCGGCTTTTTGAATATTACAATCACCGACGACGCGCTCGCCCGCCAAGCCACATGGATCGGTGCTGATCCAAAAGCGGGCGGCGGTGCAGCCGATACACCTGAGACCGTCATCATCGATTTTGGCGGACCGAACGTTGCTAAACCGCTGCATGTCGGTCATCTACGGTCTGCTGTGATTGGCGACACGCTGGTGCGTTTGCTGCGGTTTTTGGGCGATGACGTCACCGGTGACGTGCATCTCGGCGATTGGGGCCTGCAAATGGGGCTATTGATCGTGGCGCTCTTGGATGAGCATCCAGATCTGCCCTATTTCGATGCCGATCAATCGGGCCCATACCCGACCACATCGCCGGTGAATATCGAAGACCTGTCCCGCCTCTATCCTATGGCATCAGCGCGATCGAACGCGGATGAGGCTTATGCTGCTCGCGCGCAAGAGGCTGTGGCCGATATGCAAGCCGGGCGGGCGGGATATCGCGCGCTTTTACAGCACTGCATCAATGTCTCGGTGGCGGCTTTGAAAACGGATTATGGCTTCCTCGATGTGTCGTTCGATCTCTGGAAAGGCGAGAGCGATGTTGATCATCTCATCGCCCCGATGATTGCCGACTTGAAAGCGGATGGCTACGCCGTCGAAAATGACGGTGCGTGGATCATTGAAATCGAGCGCGCCGATGAAAATGTGAAGACCATCGGCAAAGACGGTACCGAGAAGGTCAAAAATCCGATGCCGCCTTTCATGCTTGTGAATTCACGCGGCGCGACCGGCTATCACGCGACCGATCTCGCGACGATCAAAGACCGCGTGGACACTTATGATCTCGACCGGATCCTCTATGTCGTCGACCAAAGGCAGTCCTTGCACTTCGAACAAGTCTTTCGCGCCGCTGACAAAGTTGGCTATATGGCGCGAGACCGGCTGGAGCATCTCGGTTTCGGCACGGTGAACGGCACAGATGGCAAACCGTTTAAGACGCGTGAGGGCGACACTTTGCGGCTTTCCGATCTCAATGCGATGGCGCTTCAAGAAGCGACAAAGCGGATCGGAGAAGCGGGCCTGTCTGGAGATATTGGCGATGCGGAGAAGGCCGAGATCGGTGAACGCGTCGCCCGTGCGGCCTTGCGCTTTGCGGATCTGCAAAACCAACGGACCACAAATTACGTTTTCGACCTTGAGCGCTTCACCAGTTTTGAAGGCAAGACCGGGCCATATTTGCTCTATGCAGCGGTGCGGATCAAAGCCCTCCTACGCCGGGCATTGGAAGAAGGGCATGAGCCGGGAGAGATTGAGATCAATGCCGCAGAAGAGCGTCATCTCGTGCTGGCGCTGGATGGATTTGCGCTGGCGCTACGCCTTGCCCGCGACAAGCGCATGCCGCACTTTATCTGCGAGCATGTCTATGGTCTCGCACAGGCCTTCAGCACCTTCTACGCCGCCTGCCCGATTTTAAAGGATGATGTCCCTGCGCGCTGGCGCGCCTCACGCTTGGCCCTCTGCCAAGCGGTGTTGCATCAGCTCGAATTGGGCCTCGGAATCCTCGGTATCACCACACCGGAGCGGATGTAAGCGCAAACGGTTAACAAAACCGGCCGTTTTGTTAACCCGGCCCTAACGGCGCTTAACCACTGAGGCCAAAAAAGTGAACGAATCACGCCTCTTTGGTAACCTTCAAGCAAGGGCCGTCGCATAGACTTGTGGTTTAGAACAAGACACAAGGAACCTGCTCAATGCTCAAAAATATGATCAAATCTTGCGCGCAAGCGACCGGCCTCACGCAAGTCAAAGCGCGCGAGGCTTTGGGCATTGTCCTCAACACTGCGGAACGCCAAGGGTCACCCCTGGCAGAAGCGATTTTCCGCAAAATGCCGGGGGCCCGGACCCTCTCGGCGACGACGGGGGCAGAATATGGCGCAGCCACCAGCGTGATTGCGCGGTTGATCGAACAAACCCCTGGCGGGCGCCGTCATGTTGGCGAGTCTATGTTTAGCAGCCTGCATCAAGCGGGCCTCGGTCACAAGCAAATCTCTGAATTGTTGCCGACGATCAGCGCTTACATGAAAACCACGTATGGTGTGGAAGATTTCGGCCATCTCGGGGACTTGATTGTCGCGGATATGTTGACCGGACCAAAGACGGCGGCAGCGGCGGCGTAAACGGCCCGAATTTTAAGGTTCTTGAAAAGGCTCGTTGCGGATTTGCGCAGCGAGCCTTTCTTTTTTTGGATCTGCGCTCTAGGGGGAGGGCGATGTTGAACCTGCAGGATCTTTCAATACCGCTCAGCGCTTTGACCTTTAGCGGTCCAGGTGCGGCATCCGCCATGGCCGCAGATTGGGATGCGCGCCATATCGGTGTGCTGTTGCAAGCGGTTATTCAAAGCAGCGCGCAAAGCGCGATAGAGGCTGGCTCACTCCACACGGTTTCTGTGACTTTTGATGTTTCAGCAGAGCCAAAAACCGGGTCTGAAATCCAGTTTGAAAGCCGCATCGATCGCAAAACGCGCACCCTCATTTTTGCCAGCGGCTTGGCCTATCAGGCGAGCGGGCCGGTGCTCAAGGCCACCTTAGTCTATCGGATTGCGTGAGGCTTTATTGCCTACATCGGCGTGGTGCGCAGCGGTAAGAGATCGGGATAGTCCGGATCGCGCTTTTCCGATTTTGCTTTGAACGCTTCTTCCATATGCGGCGGCGCCAGCATGCCCGCATTCCAAACCCCGATATAGTCCAGCGTTTCGGCGGTTGAGTGGTCGCGCCCATAATTGATCAGGACTTTGCATCCAGTGACGGCGAGCGGGTTCTTCGATGCAATATCTTTGGCGACGCCGAGCACATGCGCGAGCATCTCGTCATGCGTCTCGAACACATCGTTGACCAATCCAATCTCTTTCGCTTTTTCGGCGCTAAGGCGCTCGCCGGTATATGCCATTTGCTTGACCCAACCTTCCGGGATGTAGCGCTGGAGACGCGGGAAGGTGCCAACATCCGCGGTCATCGCGATATTGGTTTCCTGGATGCAGAAAAAGGCATCTTTGGTGCACCAGCGAATGTCGCCCGCTGAAATCATATCGATCGCGCCACCAATCACGCCGCCATGGCAGGCAATGAGCACCGGGATGCGGGCCTCTTCCAGCGCGTTAAACGAGGACTGGATTTGCTTAATGTTCGACCGGAACGCTTCAGCAGCAACGAAGCGGTCCACTTCGCCCGTGGTGATCGCACCGTCCTGGCCAAAAACGGAGAGGTCCATGCCCGCCGAAAAGTGTTTGCCGGTCGATGAAATCACGATGACACGCGCGGCGGCCGTGGCATCAATTTCGTTAACGATGGCAGGCAGCTCGTTCCAAAAAGATCGGTTCATAGCGTTCATCGCACTCGGGCGATTCAGGACAATATGTGCGACTTTATCCTCGACCGATACGGCGAAGCATTCATGTGTTTTCTTGAGCATCCCTGGTCTCCATTTGATATTGTACATATAACAAGCTGCTTACAATCTCCAGGTTTACGCGGAGACAAGCATATAAGAGTTTGAATTTACGCGCCAATTCGGCTTCATTCCAGAGTAAGGAAAAGGTTCATCCATGCGATCGATTGCGTTTGCTGCAGCGCTGCTATGTGTGTTTTCTGGCGGGTGTGAAAACACGTCTGGTCAGGATTTTGGTCAAGTCTTGCAAGGGGTGTTGACCGAGGTTGAGGGCACAAGCGCCGGAGACCAAGGGTTAACGCAGGCGGACATTGATGCGGGCCTGCGCCAAGCGCTGGAGATTGGCACAGAACGCGTTGCTGCCCAAATCGGCGTGGTCGATGGCTATTGGAAAGATCCGAATATTCAGATCCCTTTGCCGGGACGCTTGGGCGATGTGCAAACGGAACTCGCCAAGCTCAACTTGTCTGGGCCGCTCGACGATTTGCAGCTGCGCCTCAACCGCGCTGCGGAGGCGGCGGTGCCGTCGGGCAAACGGATTGTCATAGATGCCGTACAATCCATCACAATAGAAGATGCGCTTGGTATTTTGCAGGGCGGCGACACCGCCGCGACGGAGTTTCTGCGCGACCGGACGGAGCTCAGTTTACGGCAAAGCTTCACCCCATTCATCGAGTACGCACTGGCCTCGTCCGGCGCCTATCAAGCACTGGATAGTGTGACATCGACCCAACCGATGCTGGCCACAGTGACGCGTGACTATAAGTCAGATTTGACCGCATTTGCGGTGCAATTTGGCCTTGATGGACTGTTTACATATTTGGCCATCGAAGAAAAAAAGATACGTGATAATCCTGTCGCGCGAACGACAGAATTGCTGCGCCGGGTGTTTGGCGCCTCATAAGGAAAAAGATGCGCCGGTTTACATTTGAAACACCCGAAGGAGACATGGCTGCATTAGAGTTTGGTGATCCTGCCAAAAAGCTTGCCGCCTTATGGCTCCACGCGACCGGCTTCAACGCCATGACGTATCAGTCCATCCTTGCGCCGCTCGGGCTGAGGACGAAAGTGCAGGCGGTCGATCTGCGCGGACATGGGCGCACCACACTGCCAGCGCAGCCGAATAAGCTCAAATCTTGGAAGCGTTACCGAGATGATGTGATCGCGTTTCTCGACCGCGAAGCGCCGGTCAATTCGGTGGTGTTGGGTGGGCACTCGATGGGCGGCGCTGTCGCTTTGATGGTGGCCGGTGCGCGGCCGGAGAAAGTCGCTGGACTGGTTTTGGTCGACCCGGTTATCCTGCCTCAAACTTACTATATGGCGATGCACACAATCCCGTTTCGCCGTGGCTCCCATCACATGGCACGCCAAGCCCGTCGGCGCCGCAATAAATTCGATTCTCGCGAGCATATTCAATACAAGTATAAGGGACGCGGGGCGTTCGCGACTTGGCGCGACCCGTTTCTCGAAGACTATATCTTAGACGCTTTCGACCGCACCGACGGCAACGACCCCGATAGCGACCAACAAGTCTGGCAATTATTGTGCGATCCGAAATGGGAAGCGGCGACCTTCATGGCTCAGCGCAATCGCCCTTGGCAGGCTTTGGCGCAGGTTAAGAAGCATAAAATTCCGATCACGGTTTTACGCCCGGAGCAGGACTCTGTGATGACCGATGAAGTGGCCGCGCGCCTGACCCGCAAGTGTCCGCATCTGGTTTTGAAAGAGCGCGTTAACACCACGCATTTCTTACCGATGGAAGCCCCCTACGATGTCCGAGAGCAACTCTCGACTTACATCTCCAAGCTGATCGAAGGGCTGGGCGAGGATGAAGTTGTCAGAGTAAAACGCAGTCTGCGCAGTTAGTCACAAGGCGCGTCCACGCACCAATCATAACTGCAAGCCTCGCGGTGCGATGGTTTCTAACTCTACGATATGGTCTGGGTTCTGAGGGATCGCTTTGCGGGTGTCCAGATCGAAACTCACAGCCACGGCCTGGCAGGTTGTCCAGGCATCGCCGGTATCCGGATTAAGCACCCAGTGCGAAAGCGAATGGGTCTTCTCACCGACCTCAGCAAGACCGGAATGCACCACCAGACGATCGCCGACGCGCGGCCATTTGCGATAGATCAAGCGATACTCCAATACCGCTGCACCGACGCGGACATCGCCGCTCGCGGCGCCAATCCGATCGCGCCAGTCTTTCAAGAGATTGGGCACAGAATCAGAGATCCGTCCGATAAACCAGGGCGCCCAAAAGCGCCCAAACGTGTCGCATTCTTTGGGGAGAACCAACCCCCGTCCAATTTCGGGTACGCCAAATTTTCGGGCTTGCGCGAGCGTGGCCATGCTCGATGGGATTGGGCTAATCGCCGGGTCGAGGCCACGTGGTTTGGTGTCTTCGGGCGGCGTATCGATGAGCGCTTCCAGTTGCGCCCGGCTTCGGGTGCTCCACGCAAATGGTTTTCCGGACTTGCTCTCAACATGCAACACGCGCGTCCGAAAGGCGGCCGCTGGGCGGCCATCGCTATGGCGGATGTCTTGATATACCAGCGCGCTGGTCTCGTCCCATTCCAAGATGCAGCCCGTCATCTTTAACGGTCGGCCAGCATGGGCCTCGCGGATAAAGCGAATATGATGTTCCGCTGGCAAGAGCGTCGAGGGCGCATTTGCGTGGAAGGCATGCGGCATCTGAATGGCGCCCGCGAGAGCGCCCAATCCTTCCATCGCCTTTTCGACATAGACGCGCACATTCATGTGCCCCATCTCGTCGCAATCCCAGGTGTTTGGGATCCCGCTCCAAAGTGGAATCATGTGTTGCAGTCCCGGCAAATCCCGCTCGCCTCAATGACAGCGTTTTGGATTGTGAACCCGACCGCGTCGGAGTCATTGACCAAAGCATCACTGGTCGAGACGGCATGCAATTCTTCAGCCCCGCCGCACGCGGTGCAAATCAAAAAGATGGCAGAATGCGCGTGGCCAGCGTGACCGCAAGCAACAAAAGCGTTCAGACTTTCGATTTTGTGTGCCAGACCCATCTCCTGAAGAAAATCCAAGGCGCGATAGATCGTCGGCGGTTTCGGGGCGCCTTCGCCATCAAGTTTAGCGAGCAGATCATAAGCTTTTGCCGGCCCGCTGCTTTCCAGCAAGAGCTGTAGGACTTTGCGCCGGATCGGCGTCAGCTTCTGCCCTTTTTGCAAGATCATGCGCTCAGCCTGCTCCAGGAACAGATCAGCGTCTTGAGGGCGACACGCCGAGGTTGCGCGCTGGTGAAGGTTTGAGACGACCATATGCGATACTTTGCGTGATTGCGCTGCATTGTGAAGAGGCGCAGTGAAAGCTTGTATAGGAATCTTTGAGCGCTCGCAAATCGAGAGGTGCACGTCACTCCGGATAAATACGCATTTGAGCGCCTATGCCGCGCGACACATATCCGCGCGACAGACTGGATAATTTTAACAAAGAAACAAGCCACTATCTCTGAAATTCAACCTGGAGAGAGAGGCTATGCCATGAAATCTTTGTTTTGTTCTGCCCTAATGGCCACGTCCACTTTGGTCGGCGCGGCGGCCTATGCCCAAGATAACCCTTGGATGGTGCGAGGACGTGTGCTTGGCGTCCTGCCTGATGAAAGCGCGGACCTATCCGTGGCGGGCACAGCTTTAGCGGGCAGTGTCGATATTAGTGATCAGTACGTGCCTGAACTCGACATCACGTATTTCTTTAATGACAATATTGCGGTCGAACTCATCCTCGCGGTCACGCCGCATGATGTTGACGCCACGGGGGTCACCGTACCAGGCGCCCTCGATAATGCGACAGTTGATCTCGGCGATGTCTGGTTGCTGCCGCCAACACTCACCCTGCAATATCATTTTGACACCGGCACGCAGTGGAAGCCCTATGTCGGCGCTGGGGTGAATGCGACTTTTTTCTTCAATGAAGATGAAGGCTCCGTCGCAGACAGCATCGACTATGATCCAAGCTTTGGCGGTGCTTTACAAGTCGGCGTCGACTATGACCTCGATGGTCAACCCGGCGGGTGGGCATTGAACGCCGATGTCAAAAAGGTCTGGATCAACACCGATGTGACCGTCGATTTTACAACAGCTTTGGGCGCGACCGTCGATGCAGAAGTCGACATCAACCCAACCGTGGTTGGTATTGGATTGGGCTATAAGTTTTAAGCCCGTTTGCCTCCTTTCAATACGAACCTGACTAACCCCGAGCTGGCTGCAGTTCGGGGTCCTTTTTTAGTCTTCTGTGAAGGCTTTGAAGGCTGCCTCATAGTCCGGATGCCAGCGTGACAGGGCCGGACGATTCTTGATGATATCATCGGCGGTCCACTGAATCCGTTTTTCATCCAGCGGCCGCGGTGTCTCGTGATCAGGGCACAGAATATAGAAATCGCCGCGCTCGAGCGAGCCGATCATAAAATCGACGGTTTCTTCCGCCGTCGCGGCAAATTCAGGCTTTTGCGGAAGGAAGGCCGAGACCATGGGCGTGTAAACAAAAGCCGGGATAAGCAAATGCGCGGTGACGGCGCACCCTTCTTCTTGGCGCAGCGCATGCGCGATGCTTTCAGTATAGGCCAGCACGCCCGCTTTAGAGAGATTATAGGCGTAGTTTCCAGGTGGGCGTGTGATCCCTTGTTTGGAACCGGTATTGATCACCGTGGCGGGCGCGCCATGCGCGAGCATGCCGGGCATGAAGGCATGACAGCCATGAATGACCCCCATCAGATTGATCGATACAAGCTGGTGAAACGCCTCAAGATCTTCCCAAGGCTTCGTGCCCATGCGCGCGATCCCGGCATTGTTCATGAGACAATGCACCTCGCCGATTTCGACGGCAACCTCAGCGCTGAGCGCGTTTACCGCATCCGGATTGGACACATCGCAGACCTTTGTGACCACGCGTCCCCCACGGCCAAGGACGCTGGCGGCGGCCTGTGCAAGCGCGTCTTCTTTCACATCGACCAATACCGTATTCATCCCAGCCGCCGCGAACCGTTTGGCCGCTTCTAAGCCGATGCCCCCGGCCGCCCCGGTGACAACAGCGGTGTTCCCCGCTTTCATCCACTTCATGATCCATCCCTTCCCGCCGTCAACCGCGCGATCAGCGTCGGCACGTCATATTCTTCATCGCCGTCATAGCGCGGGGCATTGCGCGCATAAGCGGCTTCGATAGCGTCATGAATCGGTTTGATCCGGACCATATTATAAGCATGCGTCACGACATAAAACTCGCCGGCGCGGATTTGCTCAACGGCTTTTTCGGCGAACGTGTCGGCATCCATGGCAAACTGCTCAGAACCTTTGGTCATTTCTGAGGCAACAAATCCCGGCACGATCATGCCTACTTGAATGAAGTCGGGAAACTCATCGCGCATCGCTTCGGTGAGCCCGCGCACCGCGTGTTTCGAGGCAATATAAGGCGCGCTGTTTTGCACGGCATTGAAGAACGCGTTTTCTGACGCGACATTGTAAATCGCCGCCGGTTCGCCTTGCGCAATCATGCGCTTGCCGAAGCTCGCCGCGCCATGCCAGACGCCGAAGAAATTGACATTCATCAGCCGGTGCAAGTCCTCTAAAGCCACATCGACCATTGGTGCGCGGCCGATGGCAATCCCAGCATTATTGATCAAGACGTGCACGCCGCCATAGGTCGCCCAAGCAAATTCAGCGAAGGCCTCCACACTGTTTGGATTGGTGACATCCATCACCATTGCCGCCGCGTTGACGCCAAGATCCTTGAGCGCGTTGACGGCTTCATCGAGACGGTTTTGTCGCGGCTCGCCGATGACAATGTTGGCGCCCTCTGCGCCGAAGCGTTTGGCCAGACCAAACCCAATCCCCGTCGCACCGCCTGTGATGGCGACGGTCTTGCCCTTGAAGCTTTCCATTTCACGTACCTCCGAGGATCGTCTTAAACAGCCATTTGCCGAGCGGCGAGATCGCGCATGATTTCCTCAGAGCCCCCGCCAATCGCCATCACTCGAACTTCGCGATAGATTCGCTCGACACGATGGCCGCGAATAAAGCCTGCGCCGCCAAGAATTTGCATCGCCTCGCGGGCGCAATATTCCAGCGTTTCCGTTGCTTGAACCTTCAGCATCGCAAGCTCAGCTACCGGCGTATTGCCGTTCTGAACATGCCAGGCATAGGTGTCGAGCATGGTCGTCGTTGCCCAGACGCGCTGGGCCATGCTGGCAAGCTTGTGGCGGATGACCTGATGATCTGCGAGGCGTTTGCCGAAGGTCTTGCGCTCCTGGGCCCAGGCGGCCGCTTCTTCGATACAGACCCGCGCGCTCGCGGCGGCCTGCGCGGCCATACCTAGCCGCTCGCCATTGAAATTGGCCATGATGCCGTAAAAGCCCTTATCTTGCGCGCCGATCAAATGTTCCGCCGGGACGAAGACATCGTCAAAATGAAGGGTGGCCGTATCCGAGGACCACCAGCCCTGTTTGGGCAATTCGGTGCGACTGACGCCATCGCTTTCAAGATCAATGAGCATAAGTGAAATCCCACCCATGCCTTCGCCGCCGGTGCGGACTGCGGTGGTCAGCCATTTCGAAGTCATGCCCCCGGTGATGTAGGTTTTAGAGCCATTGACGCGCCAGCCATTGCCGTCTTTGACCGCTTTGGTTTTGAGCTGTGCGACATCAGAGCCCGCCGACGGCTCGGTGATGCCGAGACTGATTTGGGCCTCGCCCGACAGCACTTGCTGGCCAATCTCGGTTTTCATCGCTTCGCTGCCGAGTGCCATGATCGGCGGTAGGCCAATGCCATGGATCATCAGCGCCGACGACACGCCGCCGGCGCCAATGCGAGCGAGTTCTTCCGATGTGACGATGCCGTGAAAGCGATCAAACTCAGTGCCTTCGCCGCCATATTCGGTTGGATACCCTAAGCCGAGAAGACCGGCGGTTTTAGCTTTCTTGAACAGCTCCCGAGGGATCCGGCCGGCCGCTTCCCAATCGTCCACAAAGGGCATAATTTCTTTATCCACAAAGCCGCGCACAGAGCGGCGCCATTCGGTATGGGTTTCGTCCATATGCGGACAGGGCGGGCGAAGATCATCAAAGCTCAAACTCATATGGCTGATCGTGGCTGCGCCCGCTTCCAGGTCAAGCCGTCACCCGGCGGCAGAGCAGGCCTGGCACTGCCAAAAACAGAGGCCATATATAGCCCATGCAAGTCTACCACGATCCTGAGCAAGGACCTGAAAAACCCCCTATTTTTCGCAGAGGGTTTCCGGCTGTCATCCTGCTCCTGACCGCCGCCATCGTAGCGGTGTCGCTGATCCAGTTTAATGCGCCGCTGGACGTACAGGACTGGATGTATGCCACGGCGGCTGTGGTCGGCGGCCCAAGCTTTGACTCGGTGTATCGTCCGTGGGGGGATTTTGCGCCTTATGTGTTGCATACTTTTCTGCATGGCGGGACATTTCATCTGGTCATGAATATGGCGATGCTGATTGCGCTCGGGCCGATTGTTGCGCAAGCGCTTGGATCGTCCTGGCAAAGCGCACTCTTGTTCCTCACTTTTTTTGCCGTCTGCGCCATTGGCGGTGGCCTCGCACAAGACTTTTGGTTTGCGATCGATGTCCGGGACGGCATTGCGATAGGGGCATCCTCGGCGATTTCCGGATTGCTACCAGCGGTCGGTTATGTGCGAGAAGGTTGGCGCGGCGCATGGTCGATCAGCGTGCCATGGATTTTGATTAATATCGCGCTGGCCTTGCTTGGCGGGAATATAGGCGGGATTGGCATCGGCTGGGCCGCGCACTTGGGCGGACTTGCGGCTGGGTTTCTCTTCCCGGTTTTTCAAACCCTGGCGCGACCCCGCTAGATTGAGACTCCGGGGCAATATCATATTGCCTCGTTGTGTTTATGATGATCAAAGGGTGCGGGCACTCACCCGACTCGTTTGACGTGACGTTTCAAGACGACAAGGAAAATATGGCACAGCAAGTTTGTGACTATGTCGTTTTGGGCGGCAGTGGATTGGTGGGGAGGTACATCCTCGATAAATTGGCACAAACGGACGCGCGCGGGGTCGTTGTCAGCCGGATCAGACCGAACCTGCCGAGCGGGTTTGAGTGGGTTCAGACATCCGACCTGTTGAGCGGCGCTTATCAGCTTCCGGCGGCCAATTGCATTCTATCAACTTGGCCAATCTGGCTCCTCGGCGACACGATAGATAAGTTTAAAGGCGCGCGACAATTGATTGGTCTGAGCACCGCGAGCGTCATCAGTAAGCGAGACAGCGCGGATCGGACCGAACGTGATTTCGCCACACGAATTGCACAGTCGGAAGCGCGCGTTCAGACCGCGGCCCGCGCCAGTGGGATGACCTATACGCTCTATCGGCCGACGATTATTTACGATGGCGCCGCTGACCAATCGATCAGTTTGATTGCGAAAATCATTCGCCGGTTCGGTTTTTTTGCAGTTGCGGGGCGGGGGCGAGGGCTTCGGCAACCGGTCCATGCTGGCGATGTCGCAGAAGCCGTGCTGCGATCCGTTGACCATCCAGGTGTCGCCAATCAAACCTTTTTTGTGACTGGCGGTGAAACCCTGGATTATCGGGCTTTTGTGCGACGGATTGCCGAGAGCCAAGGCATGCCGCCCCGCATTATCGCTGTCCCAGGTTTCGTCTTGCGTTGGGCGGTGCACCTTATGCGCCACCTCGGATGGACGACGGTCAGTCCAAGCTTGGTTGATCGTATGAATGAAGACCTGGCCTTTGACGGTTCAGAAGTCGTGGAACGATTGGGCTTTCATCCAAGAGGCTTTTCGCCAAGACCCGACCTGACCCATTAATACGATCATCGCTTATCCGCGGACAAGCGGGGCGGTGAGGCCCCGCGCGCCGGTCTTACGCAGCGCTTCGCGCTTAAAACGAAACAATTCCGCCGGGCGTCCACCGGTGCTGCTTTCCATTTCACCCGTCCCCTCGACCAACCCCGTTCGATCCAGGGCGCGACGAAAGTTCTGTTTGTGCAGTCTTTGGCCGAGAATGGCCTCGACCGTGTTTTGCAGCGCAGTGAGCGTGAAGCGTTTTGGCATCAGCTCAAATACAACCGGGCGATAGCGGATTTTCGCGCGTAACCGGCTCATCGCAGTGGCCAGGATGCGGCGATGGTCAGATGCCATAGGTTCGCCGACATGCACCTCTGGCTCTGGCAGCGCGCGATCACGCGCGCATTCGGCCACCAGGCCGGCTTCATAGAGCAATTCATAGCGTTCCAGCACGGCTTCGTCCGGCCAGTCATTGTCGCCAAGGCCGAAAGCGCTCTCAGCACGGGTTAATCGCTCCGCATTGCCGGCGGCCCAAGTGATCAGCTTTGGTGTGATTAGATCGGCCATCAGTGCCGGGCAGCCATTGCGACGATCTTCCCAAGGAAAGTGCCGATACCAGCCGCGCCACCGCGCTTCGAAGGCATCCGGGAGACGCTCCGCTTCTGGCGTCAACGCCAAATAGCCGACGCTCACAACACGCGCATCCGGCGGCGCATCCAGAAGCGTCGCTTCCGGGCTCTCTCGGTCGCGATCACCAAATGTATAAAGCTGTTCGACATAGCCGAGTTGGAAGCCGGTCTGTTCTTTCACCCATCCGCGTAAGGCGAGTTCAAAGGTGCGATGCTGTCTTGGGTCGAACGATCCAAAAGGCAGCGCCGCCAGATTGCCTTCCCGACGGGTGGCAAGCACGCGCAGCTTTTCCCCATCAAACGCGACGATGACGACAGACAAGCCAATCAGCAAGCTCATGCAGGCGCCTCAATATGGGTCAAAAGCGAAACGGTCCGCGCGATGAAATCGGCCTGTGCGACCTCCGTCGGCTGTGGCACCAACGTCATCACAACGCCGCGCGGCGGGTGGCCAAAAAACCGATCCGATTCGGCTTCGGAAAAACCTGCCAATTGTGTGGCTTCATACCAAGCACAAATATTATCGGCTTTTTTGATCAGGCGTTTGAGACTGGCAGGCGTTTCGGCCGGCAGTCC
The DNA here is from genome assembly GCA_038531165.1 of Pseudomonadota bacterium. GTDB lineage: Bacteria > Pseudomonadota > Alphaproteobacteria > Caulobacterales > Hyphomonadaceae > Henriciella. Next base: position 269,311 of record JBCBBZ010000003.1, on the reverse strand, counting down.
GAACCGGGCATGGATGGCATGCGCCAGGCGCGCTTCAATCTCTTTATAGCCATCCCCCAGCACCGCTTTGAACGGTGAGATCATATCGCCGATGACATATTCAGGCGCATCATGCAGCAAAGCCAATAAGCGCGACTTTGGGTCAAGGCGTGGCTCAAGCTGGACGCAGAGCGCTTCGACGAGCACGCTGTGCTGCGCGACGGAGAAGGCATGCGCGCCTTTGGTCTGACCGTTCCAGCGCGCGACGCGGGCGAGGCCATGGGCAATGTCTTCAATTTCGACGTCGACGGGTGACGGGTCCATTAGGTCGAGGCGGCGGCCGGACAACATACGCTGCCAGACCCGAGCGGGCGGTTTGCGAGAAGGCGATCTGCGGCTCATGCGGTCTCTGTTGGCCTAAAACGCGAAAGGCGTAAAGAAATTGGGCGCTTTTGATTACGAATTGCCACAAGTCGGTCCGATTTGACTCAGGTCTCGTTAAGACGTGGCGGGCAATATAGCCCTATAGACGGCGCAAGACCGAGGCATGGTGATGATAGAAGCGATGGTAGAATGGGCTGGACAAGCCAGCACGGCATGGTGGGTGCTCTCCTTGTCGGTGCTGGTGATTCTGGTCGAAGCCATCCGCGTCAGCGAACACGTCTTCTGGGCCGACATGATTGACGAAGACGAATAGCGAAGCTTGTCCGGCGCTATGATCGACCGCGCCGATCTGGCCGATCATCTTCACATTTGATCTGTTCCCGATATCTCACGAGGCCCGTGCTCATCTGTCACCTCAGGCTGCGATGCGTTCTCCGATCGTTGTGCGATGAAGCAGGCGGTCGTGACCAGCATAGCCGCCTGTGGCCATGTGCACGAGCGAGCGATTGTCCCACATGATCAGCATATTGGGTTGCCACTTATGCCGGTACTGAAACTCAGGTCGCGTTTGCCAGTTATAGAGTTCGATCAACAAGGCGCGTGACGCTTCGATGGGCACATTTTCGAATCCCGTAATATAGGCGACGGAGCTGAAAATCGCGTCCCGACCGGTTTCTGGATGCTTGCGGATGAGGTCGTGCGTATGGGTCGCCAATGCCGCGTCTGAGTGGAGAATGTCCATGCTCCGATCGTCGGCATCGTTTTCCCCATACAAGCCGCCTTTGCTGTATCCGAGGGCGGCGGAATGGATGGCTTTTTTGTCGGCGAATTTCGCTTTCATCTCGTCCGGCATATCGTCCCAAGCTTTTTGCTGATTGGCAAACAGGGTGTCGCCGCCATGCGGCGGGATGGTAATCCCAAACAGACAGGTGCCTGCAGGGGGCACGGCTTGGAAGCTCCAATCCGAATGCCAGGTCTCTGCGAAAATGGGTGAGGTTTCATCGGCCAGTCGTTTGACCGCAATGATATGGTCGCGGCCTTCGATCGGCGCGATGTAAGGATCATGCCCGAACGGACCAAAATACAGCGTGAACCGTTCAAGATCATCATCGCTCATCGCTTGATCAGGAAACGAGAGCACCAAGTGCTCAAGCCAAGCGGCGCGTATCTCAGCGATGGTCGTTTCGTTGAGTGGCGCGGTGAGATCGACGCCTGTCACTGTTGCACCGCACGCTTGGCCGCTTGGCATTATTTTTAGGCCCATCTGTTCCTCCCGATATGTTTTTTCTTTCATATCAGCAAAAACAAACCCTGATGCCAAGTTGGACGCATGGTTTAATAGTTTGAAATCGACGCTCGATAATAGGTCAAACCCAATGTGGCTGTGAATATAGAGAGAAATATGTCGATTTCATTTGGCCGGCGAGTAGGATGGCTAAATGTTGAAAGCTTGGCTCTTATCTTTCTCGGCTGTGGTGAGTCTTGCAGGCATTTCGCATGCTCAATCAACAATAGACGGATCATGGGATGCCACAGTGAAGTTCTCGGATGGAGCTGCTGCCGGTGCAATGCATCTGAAACTTGAAGGATCGATGATCAGCGGAACGTCTGAACCTCTCGATGAAGACCAATTCCTCCCTTTGTCGGTGTCTGGAAGCCTAGAGGAAAAGCGCGCTTCGCTCACGTTCCGTTTCCGGGATGAGCTGGTCGGCACGATCAGCGCGTCCCATACTGACGCAGAAATGACGGGCAGCGGAACCCTTTATGGCGTTCCCGTTATGTTTAATGCGGTGCGGTCAGACCAAAAGCTGCGCGCACCCAGGCTCCACGAATTCGATCCGACGGTGTACGAACTTCAGTTTGAAAGCCGTAGTGAGCCGGTTCTAACTCTGGTTCCGGGCGATACGGTAAAGACCACTCTGCTGGATAATGAAGGTCAGGATGAGTCGCTCCAATGGCAAGCAATGCCCGGCAATCCCCTCACTGGGCCGTTCTTCGTAGAAGGTGCGATGCCCGGCGATACGCTCGTCGTCCATTTAAAGTCGGTCCGTTTAAATCGCGATACGGCGAAGATGCACAGCCGAAGCATAAATCAAGCAGCGATCCAACCCGGACACATTCAGACCTCAACCGACGGTTGGGGAAGAACCTGGTATCTTGATCGCGAAAAGAAAACGGGAACAATTGATGCGCCTGGTTCCGCGCTTGAGAACTTGGCGTTGCCTTTGAAGCCCATGATCGGCTCGATTGGCGTCGCGCCGCCACTTAATACGGCATTATATGCTGGAGATTTATGGGTACACGGTGGCAATATCGATTACCGACGCATGACCGAAGGTACCACTCTCTATCTTCCCGTCTTCCGCCAAGGTGCCTACCTCTCAATGGGCGATGGACACGCGTTGCAGGGAGACGGAGAAATTAGCGGACAGGGATTGGAAACCTCACTAAACGTTGAGTTTGAAATAGGTCTCATTGAAGGGGAAAACCTCGGATACATTTGGTCGGAAGATGCTGAATTCGTTATGGTACATGGTATCGACCGAACGCTAGACTCTGCGCTTCAAGCTGCGACCACGGGTATGTCATCTTGGCTGAAGTCCAATTACCAGCTGACGGATTCCGAGATCGCTGCACTTTTGAGCCCTACCATACGGTATGACGTTGCCGTGGTTGTGAATTCAAGACCACATGTCGTGGCACGATTATCCAAACAAGTTCTATCGTCGGTGAACCGCAATCCAGCGGATAACTAAAATCCGGCGCGTAGACTCTCGTCAAGCATCTTAAACGGCCCCCAGCCCCCACCAAAAAACAAAACCCGATGCCGCGGCATCGGGTTTGAAAACTCTTCGGGGAGCGAAGGGTTTAAGCGGCGACCGCTTCCTTTTTCGGTTTCGGGTCGCGCAAGACATAGCCGCGCCCCCAAACGGTCTCAATATAATGCTCTCCACCTGTGGCCTGCTGCAATTTCTTGCGCAGCTTACAGATGAACACGTCAATGATTTTCAGCTCAGGTTCGTCCATACCGCCATACAAGTGGTTGAGGAACATTTCCTTGGTCAGCGTCGTGCCTTTGCGCAAGGAAAGCAGCTCAAACATTTGATATTCTTTGCCGGTCAGATGGACACGCTCTTCGTCGACTTCGACGGTTTTGGCGTCCAGATTGACCAGAATCTCGCCCGTCCGGATGACGCTTTCGGCATGCCCTTTTGAGCGCCGAACGATCGCGGTAATCCGCGCAATCAGCTCGTCTTTGTTGAATGGCTTGGTCAGGTAATCGTCAGCGCCATAGCCAAGCGTTTTGACTTTTGCTTCGATGTCTGGGTTGCCTGACAGGATCAGAACCGGGGTGTTCACACGCGCCATGCGCAACTGTTTCAGCACATCATAGCCAGAAATATCAGGCAGCGACAGGTCGAGGATGATGATGTCATACTCATAGACCTTCCCGAGATCGACACCTTCTTCGCCAAGGTCGGTCGTATAGATGTTAAAGCCAGCCGCTTTCAGCATCAGTTCGATACTGCGCGCGACGGCATTATCATCTTCAATTAGTAAGACTCGCATTTTCAGCTCCCCGAATCGGTGTAGTTCGCATTCCTAGCGTGGATATTAACCATTGTGAATCTAGGTAATGAAGCTTACCGAAGATTTAACAATCGGATTCGAAACGATATTTTTATTCATACCTCTTAAGAATGAAGGTCTTGCCCCGTACGCCCGAGAAGCGTGTGAGCTATAGCGATAACGTCCTGGATGGGTTGCGAGGACGCATTTGTTGAGATTAACGTGCGCTGGCTGCGAATGGCTTCGCGAACCGCTTCATCGCGCATAACCGTGCCGGCGAGATAGGGCCGAAAGCCCAAAAAGGTCTGGCAGGCCTGCGCCACGGCCGAATAAGTGTTTTGACCAGCGGCCCGTGTTTCGCACTGATTGATCGCGACGGTCTGCTCAACACTCGGCGCATAGCCTTTCAAGACTTTGATGAAGGCATAGGCATCCGTCATCGAGGTTGGTTCATCGGTGATCACCATCAGGACTTTATCAGCGGCGCGGGCGAGGCGCATACAATTGGCCTCGATGCCAGCGCCCAGGTCGAGGATGACTTGATCATATTGCAGTGCCAGCGCTGACAGGCCCGCGGCGAGGCGCGCGACTTCTTCGGAAGACAGCTCCGCCAGCGCCCCCGACCCTGATCGGCCGGGCAGAACGTCAAAGCCGCCATTTGCCGATCCGCCATCCACTGGCGTCACCGCATCTTCGAGTTCCACCCACCCGGCAATCACCGCGGCGAGGTCGGTTTCCGGTGCGATGCCGAGCTGAACATCGACATTGGCGAGCCCTAAATCGCCATCGACGAGCAGCGTGCGTCGTCCGGCTTGCGCCATGGCGCTGGCCAAAGTGATCGACATGAAGGTTTTGCCGACGCCGCCTTTGCCGGAGGCGACCGCAATAATTGAGGCCGGTTGAACCCGCCTGGGCGGTCTTTGGTTTGGCCGGTCTTGAGATTTAGGAAGCAGGAAGCTCATTATGCAGCTCCTTTGAGTGCGACATGCGCGGGTGCGTCTTCTGTCAGCAATTGCGCAAGTCGTGTTGGGGTCGCAGGGACCAGTCCTCCGCCAATGAAAGGCGTGATCGCCAAATGCGACAAGGCGATCTTAGCGGAGATGAGGGCAGAAACGATACCACCCCGCCGACGGGTGACATCAAGTTTGGTAATGATCGCGCGGCGGATGCCGCAGCGGGCGAAGGCTTTCGCCGCTTCATTTTGATCTTCAGGATGACCTTCGGCGCTGACCACGAGCACCGGCTCGGCGTCGATGACCGCGAGCAAGTCTTGTAGACTGGCCATATCCTCTTGGTCGAACGGAATGATCGCGGGCATGTCGATAATGCAGCGTCGTCCATCGGTTTGCAGCGTGCGTAGGAGTTTGAACAGATCATCGGGGTCGGACGCAACGCGGACTTGATCTTGCTCTTTCTCTAAGTAAGCGCTGAGCTGCGCACCGCCGGCGGTCAGATCTAGGTCTGCCGCAATCGGGATGATTTCAGCTTTGGCGACAGAAGCTCGGCGGGTGAGTTTTGCAGTTGTGGCGGTGCGGCCATGGCCGGGGGCGCCGACGAGGACAATATTGCGATGCGGCGCCGGCGGGATCGGATCACAGCTAAGGGCGCTGTCCAGCCCGGCGGCGAGCGCTGCGCTCGGCTCCATTTGCTCAAACCCGCCAGCATGTCCAGCATCCGCAATGCGCTCCGCAAAGCGTTGCGGCGCCCCATGCCAAAGCAGGGCGTCACGGACACGGTTGCGGGTTGGGTTTTCGACAAGTCGTGGCACGGGCGTCGCGCCGAGCCGGGTCAGAATGCGCGATTCACTCGGCACCATGCCGCCACCCAGTTTGTCGGTCGCCGCTCGAACTTCGACCCCTCCTGGAACTTCGCGTTCAGAAAGGATAATCGCATCATCCCCCATCTCCGCGAAGATCATTGCCTTGGCAGCCTCAATCGACTCAGCGGCAAACATCTTCATACGCATGCGGAACACTCCACTGTCTGGGAGGCCAGTGTTGAGGGGAAATGGTTAACAGAATCTGTTGATTTGTTAGTTTTTAGGGAAATTGCACAGTTAATGTAGAAGCCCGCCGGTAAGGCGCTGGGGCCCGCTTTCTAAGCGAAGCCGGCAGTGCGGCCGTCGATAATCTCGCTCAATGTGACGCCAAGCTGACCATCCGCGACCACCAGGCGCCCGCGCGCCATGAGTCGGTCTGAAACATAAATATCAACCAGATCCGTGGTTTGGTTTTCTAAAGCAACGATTTCGCCTTCTGAGAGTGACATCAATTCTTCCACCGGCATGCGGGCTTCGCCGAGCACCACATCGACTTTGACGGGGGCATCCATGAGGCTGTTTTCGAGGGCACGATTTGTGGTCATTTCGCTCTTATCTTTTGTTCTCGTTGACGCGGCAGCCTGGCGGTGAATGGTTGCTGAGAAGTGAATAAAACCTTTATTTCTGGAATAAGTCACTTTGCCCGTCGATCACAATGGCGGCGAGCCGTCGCACGCGGTCGAGCGCCTCTGTGCGGTCATGCTCATCAATCGCGGCTGTTTCCAGACATGCGGCTAAATCGACGATGCCAGCAAGGACTTTGCGCAAATCCGCCGACACATGCGCCAGATGCTCCGCCTGTTCGGCGAGGCTATCATTGCGCGCAATAGACGCCCCGCCAGCCTGCGCATCACTGAGCAGGAGCGCCAGTTCCGCAGCGCTGATCGTTAACGTGTCATCTGATTTGGCGGGCGGTGCTGAAAAGTCGCTGGAAAAGGGGTAGGGTTGGATGTTTTCTATGCGGCGCTTCATTCGACCAACTCATCATCGTCTTGCGCGCTCAAAATATCGCCGCGGCGAACCAAAGCACGGGCGACGGTGAGGATCTCAGAGCGCGCGAGATCGATATCGCCGCGCCGCACCGGGCCGAGCGCCTCGATTTCTTCGCGTAACAAGTCGCCTGCGCGCTGCGTCATATTGGTGAAAAACGCATCAGCGACAGGGGCGTTCGCCCCTTTCAGCGCAACGATGAGCAGAGACCGGTCAGTGCTGCTGAGGATGGTTTGGAGACTGGCCGGGTCGAGGGCCGCCAGGTCATCGAATGTGAACATCAGCGTCCGGATCTTTTTGCCGGCGCCCGGTTCTGCGCTTTCCAGCGCGGTGAGCAATGTATGCTCCGAGCGGCTATCAAGGCGATCAAAAATCCGCGCGACATGCTCGTGCCCCCCCGCAAACCCGTCTGCTTGGACGTGTGCAAGACGCGTTTCAAGGCTGGCCTCCAAGGCCCGGATCGCCGCAGGATGAACATCCCCAAGTTTGAGCAAACGCTTTAAGGCCTCGGTGGCGAGCGCGCGCGGCAATGCGCGGACGGTTTGCGCGGCCGCACCCGGCCCGAGCTTTGAGACAATCACCGCAATCACCTGCGGGCTCTCATCTTGGATGAAGTGTGCAATCTGGCCGCCATCGCGTTCGGACAGGCGCTCCCAGACCGAGCCGTCGGCTGCGCCTGTTTGCGACCGGGGTGTCTGCATCGTGCGCACATAGGATTGGACGGCCTGCTGCTCCGCGCCATGGTCTTGATCGGGTAGGGCGTGCATGGCGGCGCTGACCTGTTCTGCCTCGGCGGGCGACAATAAGGGCCAAACGGCGCTGGCTTTGGCGCCGAGGGCGCGCATGAGAAAGGCACTGCGGGTTAAGCCTGAGGCTGTTGCGCCGGGGATCAAAGCGGGCAGGGTGATATCAGTCCTCCGCTCGCATCAACCAGCCGCGAATGAGCGCCGCGGTTTCGTTTGGTTTTGACTGCGCTAATCGGGCCGCCGCATCTATTTCAGTGGGCGACTGTCGGGCCGCGTGCTGGCGCGGTTTGGGCGCTAAGCGACGTACGGGTTGATCGTCCGCCACAACCGGATCTTGGGGACGTGCAACCGGCACCAGCAGCGTGGCCAGCAATAGGATGGACAGCGCCCCTAAAGCGATGAGCTCCAAAGCCTGCGCGCTCGTCACCTCACCGCTTGTGCCTTGCGCGAATGGAAACTGTTTCAAGGTCAGCGTATCGGTCTCGGGCGCAAACCCAATCGCCGCAATCAAGATCGCTTCGAGGCGAGGGTGAAGGTCTGAAAGGTCGTCCTTCGGGGCGCCGTTGATCATAATCAATACAGTTTTAGGACTGTATCCTTGGATCGAGACGCGGACATTCTGAGCCCCGGTGATCGGCTCTAAAAGGTATGTCAGTTCGCGTTCTGTCGCGCTCCCGACGGGATCTGAGGTTTCGCCGCGAAACACGTCATAAGCGCGAAATGATAGGAGCCCTGCTGCCAATATTAAGGCGAACAGGGCGAGAAGACGCGTGGAGGGCGTTCTATCTTTTGCGCGCATGATCGACACCTTTGTCCAGCATGATGCGGACAGCTCCGTAAGGGTTTACGGGCGGCGTCGTAAACGGCGCTTTAACGATAACCGATTCAACCGAAACCGGATTTCGTTCCGTGCTTAGCGATATTGCTGCAAACGCGTTGTGCGCAGACCCTTACGGCCATGCTTTGAGTAAAGCACGCGCCAGCCGGAAAACTCTTCTTCGCTGAGGTCATAGCGGCGCAGAGCCTCTTCCTCAGTAAGCAATCCACCGCTGACCGCGGCCACAACTTCTGCTTTGCGCCGTGTGACCCAGCGCGTAATCCCAGGTTTGGGTAAATCTGCCAGCGTGAGCGGGCGACCATCTGGCCCCTGTACGCTCATTGATTGTGCATTCTGCATCCTATACTCCACCACTTCCTTCAATGAATGGCCGCTTCTGCAGCCGATACCGCCTTATACCGGGCGCGGCTTAAAGGCGGTTTCAGAGCGATCCGAGAATTTTCAAGAAAATTGGCGACAACCCGCGCTGATACGTTAGGAGGCTGTTCGTAAAATTGTTTCGTAATGAAGCACATGTGTTAACAGTGCTGAATACGAGATTTATATTAAGTTAAAGCTGTCAAACTCAAAGTTAAAGTAAGCGATTTTTACGCTTTAGTTGAATTTATTTCGATATAGAAGTAAAATAATAAAGGGCCTACACCGTGCGATACGGCGCTCCCCGGTCAAATCGCAGATTTTGACAAGTTTAGATCTTTAAGCGCCGCCGATTATGCAAATTGCGGGGCGATCTTGAGATTCTTCACCCAGCCAAGTTTTTCATAGACCAGCAAGATCGTCCCATTGTAATCGACAATTCGATTCCAGAGGCCGCGGCGGGGACGATGCAACGCGCTTTGCGGCTCATCATGGTGATGATCGTGGAAGGCTTCGCCGCCGGTGAGCAATCCGATCACATGATCGGCCCATTTTGGCGTCGGCAAATGACCAAGGACGTTGATGCCATATACGGTAGCATGGAATTGGATGGCTCGGCCGATGACAAAACAGGCATGACAAATCGCGGTGAGGACCAATGACCCGCCGGTCGCCCAAACCAAGAGATAAATGATGGCTGGAACCACCAGGTGCAAAACCAGCGACAGCGAATTGTAAAAGCCGTCCATCCAAACCACGATCGGTTGCTTTTTGAGCCACATCGGCATCGGCCGCATCATATCTTTGGCGTCACGCCATAAGATCCAGCCGACCCAAGCCCAGCGTTTAGACTCAAACGGATTGTGTGGATCGCCGGGTTGGTCTGAGAAACGATGGTGCTGGCTATGATAGTTGACCCAATCGCGGACATTGCCTTGCATCGCAATCATCAGATTGATCATTGTGAGGATCTGACCGGGCGCTTTGAGCTCACCAGCTTTGTGCTGCAGGATCCGGTGCAGCGGGCCGATCCCAGCATTGCAGACGAATATCGATAGGATCACGATCCCAAGGCCAAGCGGGAGATAGTACCAACGCAAAGTCAGGCCCGAGAGGACAGAGCCCAAAATGATCATGGTCAGCAGCGTCGCCACACCCAAAATAGGATACAGAAAGGCTGAGAAAAAACTCGCAAAGTTGAACGTTTTCCAATTTTTCGGAATGGCGACTGAGCGAGGGATCATTCTAAAGGCCTCCTTTGGCTTTGGCGACGCAAGTATGCGATCAAATCGTCTTACGACCAGTTAAGACTCAGTCGCAAATCTGGGAAGTCTTGATTCACATAATTCACCGCAATGATGAGGTCTGTGTCGGTCCGGCAACGCCGCTGCCTCTCGCCGCAGCGCTCGAAATATGCCTTAGTCGGGGCAAACAGATGCAATTGAGGAAGCGTTTCGATGAGCAAAATGAATGAGATGATCTCAGGCTTGCGGCGGATTGTGACGGCGAATGATGCGGACGGGAAGTCCCACATCATGATTGATGGAGGTCCGGCAGATGAGTTCCGCACGGGTGATCTCGGTGGTTTGCTCGAAATTTGGCATGATGAGGCGGGTGGCCCGCTCGATGCCCGACCGTGCGCAGACAAGGGCGCCGGCACGCCCATACTCTCGCCGGACAAGGATAAAGTAAAAATCCGTTGGTTTACCTCGGGCCCGACCCCGGAAGGCGCGCCGCCGGACATGATTGCGGACCTTACCCGGCAGGCCTTCCTAGCGATTGGCGCCGGGGATCATCAACCCGACACCTCAAAACACCCGGCCATGCACACAACGCACACGCTCGACGCGATCATTTTGGTCAAAGGCCGTGTGCGGTTGATCTTGGACAAAGACGAGACGGTGATCGGGCCTGGCGATGTGGTCATCCAGCGCGCGACCAATCATGCCTGGGCGGTCGAAGGCGAGGAGCCAGCTCTATTTGTGGCGGTGCTGGTCGACCGTAGCTGAGCCGCCGGGCGGTGTGTCTGTCCATGCTTTGCAGCCAAGTTTGCCGCGGCAATCCCCACGCACTTCCAGCGACGCATGCTTCACGCCAAATCCGTTTAGATCCGCGATACTGATCAGGCTAACGACGGCATCGGTTGCCGCAAGCTCCGCGGCGCCGCCACACTTTTCGCAGACAAAAAAGGCAAGCGGTACGTCACTCGGGCCGAGATCGAGGGCCAGATAGGCGTTCAAACTCTCGACCCGGGTGACAAAGCCGAGCGATACCAAAAAGTCTAAGGCGCGATATGCGGTGGGTGGCGACACCGAGCCAACGCCATCCAATTGGTCGAGCACTTCATAAGCGGTCATCGGGCGCTTGGCATCGAGCAGCACGCCCAGCACATGTTTTCGGATCGCGGTGAGTGATTTGCCATTCAGCTGCGCCTCATCGGCGGCGGCTTGCAGCAAATCTTCGCGGCTGGGTTTGACGCTGTCGGGATGGCGCCAGCGGCGACGATGCAAGCGGCGTTTTCCGGTGGCCGGTGTGCGGGAACGAATACGTGTCATAGTGTTACGTATATGCCGCAAGGATCTTGGCGTCGAGTCAAAAGATCCTGTCTCATGTCCTCAGGTCTTGACGGACAGGCGCCTGAAACATAATAAGAACAAAACATGCTCAAAAGGATCGTGAAGCTGAAATGAGTGCGATAAAGACCACATCGGACGTGCTTGATCAGGCGATACACGCGGCCGGGCTCGAAGATGCATTTGATGATCGGGGCATTGCCTATGAAGACTGTCCTGGTTGCGGCGCGCGGCAGGGGCTCAAATTGTCCCTGGCGCGGGGCCAAGTCCAATGCGGCGCTTGTGGCAGTGAAGGGCCATTAGTGGCGTATTTGCGCGAAAAGGCAGAAGCCGGAGATTGGAATCACGAGCCTTTTTCTGAGGCCGACATTATTCCGATTGAGCCGCGTTTGCCGCGCACCGTGCCGGCCGATCTGCCCCATGCGCCGCAGCCTTTGCCGATTGCGCTTGTTGCAGATGTGTCGCCCGAACCGGACCTGCTCGCGGTCCCGATGCCTGCGACCGCGTCCAGACAGTGGGGCGAGCGGATCATCATGTCGGCGCTGGCCATGATCTTTTTGATCGCGGGTCTCGCCGCTGCAGGCTTGTCAGGCTTTGCCAATTATCACGCCTTTGGCGTCGGCGTCAGCGATCCGACGCAAGCCCAAATTTGGGGTTGGAGCGGCGTAATTGCGTCCGTGTGTTCGTTTGGTGGCTTCACCTTTTTCTGGTGGCACATATCCGGACATCGCCGCGGTGAAGCCTTGCGCGCTTTGGTGTTTGCCCTTGCCGGAGCGGGCACCAGTATTGCCGGGACGTCTCTGTTTATGCTCAACAATGCGCAAGGCCAGGCCCAAGACTGGCAAAGCGCAGAGCAGGTGCGAGCGATCACGCAAGCTGAGATCGCTGACTGGACCCGTCAATTAGACGGTATTCCGCCAGAGACTCGCTCGATCGCCGGCCTCGAGGCCTACCTCAGCGGCGTTGAAGCCGCGGGGCGCACCCACCAAAAACCTTATCGGGATGCTCAGAATGAGCTGGGATTGGCCAAGCGGCGCGCGCAGCTCGAGCAGAACATTGCTGAGGCGCGCGCAACGCTTCGCCAGTCCGTTCATGTTGCCACGCCGCGCCCGGCGCGGCGTTTGCCCGCTTGGTTTTTTGCGCTCATGCTTGAGATCTTTTCCTCGCAAGCGACCAGCATTGCTTTTGTGTCTTTATTGCTGCTTTACGGCCGCGCCCCATCACCGAGGGAGGCGTCCGAAATGATTGTCTAAGCGGCTTTTTCAACAAATACGGTCCCCGCCGAATAGCCCGCACCAAAGGAGCAAATCAGGCCTTTGTCGCCGACGACCATATCATCACTATGCTTGTGAAACGCGATGATCGAGCCTGCGGAACTGGTATTCGCATACGTGTCCAAAACGGTCGGGCTTTCGTCGGCTGTGGCGTCGCGACCGAGCACTTTGGAGGCAATCAACCGGTTCATATTGGCATTTGCTTGATGCAGCCACATCCGGCGCAAGTGCGGGGCCGCCAGTTCGAGGCGCTCAAGCTCGGATGCAATCATGCTGGCCACCATCGGCACAACTTCCTTGAACACTTTGCGGCCTTCCTGGACAAATAGCTTATCCGCCGCACCAATGCCTTCTGGCGCGCAGCGATTCAAAAAGCCAAAATTGTTCCGGATATTGTTTGAAAATTGCGTCTTCAAACTGGTGCCAAGGATTTTCCAGTGGGCGTCCGGTGCAATCTCCTCCGCCTCAATCAAAACCGCCGTGGCCACGTCGCCAAAGATAAAGTGACTGTCGCGATCGGTGAAGTTCAAATGCCCTGAACAGATTTCGGGATTGACCATCAGCACGGATTTCGCGCTGCCGGAGCGGACAAAGTCAGCGCCAGTTTGAATGCCAAATGTCGCCGACGAGCACGCCACATTCATGTCGAAGCCGAACCCATCAATGCCCAGTGCGGCTTGGATCTCGACCGCCATCGCCGGATACCCGCGTTGCATATTCGACGCAGCGCAAAGGACCGCATCCACGTCTTTCGGATCACGATCCGCCCGCTCCAGCGCCTGCCGGGCAGCCTTCACCGCAATTTCGGCCAGCACCGAGATCTCATCATTCGGACGTTCCGGAATCACCGGGCGCATGATATCTGGGTCGACAATGCCGGACTTGTTGACCACGTAGCGCGATTTGATACCCGAGGCCTTTTCGATGAACTCGACATTGGAGTGCGTCTTGGCCTCAACTTCGCCGGCCTCGATGGCGTCCGCATGCGCGGCATTCCATTGATCGGCCCAGGCATTATAGCTCGCGACGAGTTCTTCGTTTGAAACCGAATTCGGCGGTGTCCAAAGACCGGTGGCGGAAATAACGGGGGTGATCATGAGGGACCTCATCTGTCGCCGCAGCGACCTATTGAATCATTTGCGCCCGGCTTCTAATGCGTCGCTGCGACGCCGTCGAGCCTCGTTTGTCTTACTCAATGCCAGCTTTGGCGCGTTCGAGCGCGCGGCGTTCCGCGTCCTCTTCCAATTGCGCGGCGCGATCTGTGGCACGGTCGCGCTGGAGCTCTGCCCGCCGGATCGCGTCAGCGATGCACCGATCGCGGCTTGTTTTGACATCAATCGACTCACACTTGCTATAGGCGCGTTCACGATCAAATTCTTCCGAAGAGATGCACCCGCCGAGCAAACTCAGCGCACTCGCTGCGATCAACCATTTCATTTTACATACTCCTGTACCTCTTGGTGTCTTGGGCATCCGACTTCGTGATCATTGTAAAGACCGCAAGCCTGCATCCAAGCATACACAATTGTCGGACCAACAAATTTGTGGCCGCGTTGTTTGAGCGCTTTTGAACACGCGGCAGAAATCTCCGTCTGCGTCGGACCATCGCGATAGTGCTTATAGTGATTCACAATTGGCCGCCCGCCGACAAAAGCCCAACAAAATTGCGAAAAGTCCTCACCGCGATCGAACCCGTCTAAGAAGGCGCGTGCGTTGCCAATGCAGGCTTGAATTTTTTTCGGACTGCGGATGATGCCGGGATTGGTCAGGGCGCGTTCGATGCGCGTTTGATCCCATCTGGCGATGCGCTCCGGGTCAAACCCATCAAACTCTTCGCGCATTGTGTGACGTTTGCGCAGAATGGTGATCCATGACAGGCCCGCTTGCATGCCATCGAGTTGAAGCTTTTCCCACAACGCCCGGGCATCATATTCCGGCACGCCCCATTCTGTATCGTGATAGGTGCGATACAGAGAATCCGAGGGCGGGGCCCAGGCGCAGGGGACAGGATCAGTCATGAGACTCCATCGCGCTCAGTTCGGCCAAGAGCCAATCCGGCTTGTGCACAGTGATCGGTGCGTCTCCAACTTGCAAGGTCGCTTTCGCGCGCTCGGCCTGTTGCATGCGATCGACGCGCACCCGCGCAAGTGCCTGTTGGCCTTCAACGCTGGTCAGATTGCCGATCGGATTAGGCGCTAAAATGTCATCCCCTTTGGACGCGGCAATACCGTCTGCGAGAGATATGCTCAGCGTCCGCTTGCGGATGCGCCCGCGGCGATGCATCCGGCTGACCACTTCCTGGCCAACAAAGCACCCTTTGGTCAGAGCCACACCGCCTAATACATCCATATTCAAATCCGCGGGAAACGCTTCGGCTTGATCAAAGTCTGCGCCTTGTTCGGGGATCGCATGGCGGATCCGGTCGCTGTGATATTCCGCGATCGGCCGCGACCATTCGGCGGGATGATAGCCATACCAAGCGGCCCAGCTCTCGCGTGTCGCAAGCCCGCGCAGGCGCCCTCCCGGATAGCGCGGATCCACATACACTTCCTGTGCCCCTGAAATCGGGCGCACGCCATTTGGTGCCGGCTCAATTCCAGCAATCACGAACACATCTTCGAGCCGCTCAATGTCCACAGCGCTGCGCAGGCGAAACAGTTTCAACCGCTTGGCAAGATCATCCACGGCCGTTTCCGAGACATCGAGCAGCACACCGTTTGCGGTCCGCAAGGCCAAATAATCCGCGATGACTTTGCCTTGCGGCGTGAGCAAGGCGCCATATCGCGTCGTTCCGGGAGCCCAATCCTGCGTTGCATTTGTGACCAATCGCTCAAGCAAAACCATCGTATCGTGGCCGCTCAGAGATAGGACGGCGCGGTGCGGCAGGTAAACAAAGGGCGAAGCCATATGAAAGTCATAAGATGCCCGGCTTGGCTTGTCATCTCAGCAATGCCAGACGGGCATCGCAGGTGACAGACTGGGCGGCCTTGGTCATAAAGAAAGCCGATGGCTGAAATCCGAAACGGGGCGCGCATTGAGTGAACGCAAAGGGCTGAATCGCCAACTCTTTTGGCTTTATGAAGGGCATGGCGCTGGCCCTTACTTTTTTCGACTCGGTCTATTGGTCTTCGATGCGCTGACGATTGCTTATTTTCTCTGGGCACCGTTTCGCGGAGATGGCGTATCGCATCCAATTGCGGATTATGTGATCGGGGTGGTGATCGCTTTGGACTTGCTGGCGCGGTTTTACATCGCCCAACCCAAAACGCGGTTCTTCCGACGCCTATATAATTGGGCCGACATGATCGTTGTGATTTCGATGCTGGCGCCCTTGTTTACGCAGAATCTCGCCTTTTTGCGCTTGCTGCGCGCGGTTCGGATCATCCGCGCGTTCACGCTTTTGCAGCGGCTAAAAGGCGTGTCGTCTTATCTCAAACGGCATGAAGCGATTTTTGACCGTGTGACCAATTTGATCGTCTTCGTCTTCTTGATGGCAGGCCTAGTCTATGTCGTGCAAAAAGACACCAATCCAGGGATCGAAACCTATATCGATGCGCTTTACTTTACCATTACCAGCCTGACCACGACAGGCTATGGCGACATTCTGATGGAGGGGGTCTGGGGCCGCATTCTGGCGATTGTGATTATGGTCTTAGGCTTAACGCTCTTCTTACGGCTTTTACGCGCCATCACCCTCCCCGGAGGCAAGGTTGACTATCCCTGTGAGGTATGTGGTTTGAGCCGCCATGATCCGGATGCGGTGCATTGCAAACATTGCGGGACCATTCTGAAGATTGAAACAAAAGGCCTCGGTTAGGTGATGAGCGACACGCAACATATCCCGTTTCGAGACGTGCCCTATTTACCGCAAAAACTGAAGGTTGATCGGCGCGCAGATGGTTCGATCCTGTTGACCAATGGTCAACCTTTAAAAGCGGCGCCGCCCCATATGCTCTGGCCGCTACGATACTGGGCCGAGCAAGCGCCGCACCGAACTTGGCTAGCGCAGCGCGATCCAATCCAGCCCGACAAAAACGGTTGGCAACAGATCAGTTACGGTGCGGCTTGGACGCGCGTTCAAAATCTCGCGCAAGGCTTTTTAAACCTTGGCACGGCCGCGCCAGTGATGATTTTGTCGCGCAATACAATTGACCATGCGCTGGTCATGTATGGCGCAATGCTGGCCGGTTGCCCGGTCGTTCCGGTCACCCCCGCCTATGCCCTGCTAAGCCAAGACTTTGCGCGTTTGAACTATGTCGATGAGTTAATCACCCCGGCTGTAATTTATGTCGAAGATGGTGAGGCGTATCAGCGTGGGCTTGACGGTATGGCCCTCGGCGATCGGTTGGTGCTCTATTCGCGCAATGCCCCGCGTGGATACACGTCTCAGTCGCTTGAAGACTTCGCTGTGCCGCGCGGCAACTCAGTCGCTGAGGCCTATGACCGATTGACGCCCGAAACCGTCGCCAAGTTTATGCTCACCTCAGGCTCAACAGGCGAGCCGAAAGCGGTGATCAACACCCATGGCATGATCGCGTCGAATGCGAAAATGATCCGGTCGGTTTGGGATGAGCCGCGGCTGGCAGAGGTCACCGGCGATGTCCAGGTCATGTGCAATTTCTTGCCCTGGAGTCACACGTATGGGGCCAATGCGATACTACACAATATGACCGATTGGGGCGGAACGCTATATCTCGATTGGGGCGCGCCGACGCCAGAGCGATTGCCCGAAATGATCCGCAATCTGAAAGAGGTGTCGACGACGCAACACACCACAGTACCCACGGCCTGGGCGGCGCTGGCGACCGAGTTTGAGCGCGATGCCGCCTTGGCCGAGACCTTTTTTAAACGCATCTGTTTGATGGCTTATGGCGGTGCGGCGATGGGCCAAGACATTTACGAACGGATCCAAAAAGTCGCCGTGCGAGTGACCGGCACGCGGATTTCTTTATCGGCGGGCTATGGTGCCACCGAGACCTCACCCACAGCCAGCAATGTCCACTGGCCGAATGACACAATGGGTCTGATCGGGCTGCCTTTGCCGGGCAATACGTTCAAACTGGTGCCGACTGGCGAAAAGCTTGAGCTGCGAGTCAAAGGCGTGAACGTCACGCCGGGCTATTATCGCGATCCAAACAAAACCAAAGCGGCGTTTGATGATGAGGGATTTTATCGCTTGGGCGACGCGGTGCGATTTGTCGATCCTGAGGATCCGAATAAAGGGCTCGCCTTTGATGGCCGCACGGCAGAAGAGTTCAAGCTCGCCAATGGCACCTGGGTGTCTGCGGGCAAGCTGCGGGTGCAAGCCGTGCAGGCGGTTAATGGCGCTTTGGCCGACGCGGTTGTGTGCGGTTTGAACCAAGACGAGGTCTGCCTGTTGGGGTTTTTGAATGAGGGCTATTGTCAGCGATTGGTGGGCGACGCACTGCCTTTGTCGGCGCTCGTCTCACACCCAAAAGTGATCGATGCGATCCGTGCGGGGTTGGGCGCACACAATAAGCAGCATCCAAATGCAGCGAACCGCATTGCCCGCATCAAACTCCAGGAAACGCCGCCACAGGTCGATGCCGGCGAAATCACCGAAAAAGGATACATCAATCAAAACAAAGCCCAAACGCTTCGGCGCGCAGAGGTAGATCAACTATATGATGATCCTCGTGCGAACGCTGTGATCATTTTATGATGATCGAAGGCATCACATTCGCGGCGCAGTCTGAGATCTCGTCTTGAAATTGCAGCGCGAGCGTCAGATATATAAAGTGCGGGGTGTGATCTAGATCTCCCTCGCAGCCATATCCCCTTTGTGGCTTGTCTACGGACCCTGACGGGACGATTTACTGCGCATCGTAGTGGGTCGCCCCGTCTTGTAAGCGTGCCCCTTTGCTTTCCGCACCAGCGCGTTAAACACGGGATCACAGCGAACAGTCTGAGGGTAGGGTGATGGCGGAGACGCAAACACAAGAAATGACCGGGGCCCAGGCCTTGGTGGGCACACTGGCGGATCTCGGTGTGACCGCTTGCTTCGCCAATCCAGGCACGTCGGAAATGCACCTGGTGACAGCGCTCGATGGCGAACCACGCATCCGCTCAGTTTTGTGTTTGTTTGAAGGCGTCGCGACCGGCGCTGCAGATGGCTATGCGCGGGTGGCGGGACGACCTGCAATGACGCTTTTGCATCTCGGCGCTGGCTATCTCAATGCGGGCGCGAACATTCACAATGCGGGGCGCGCGCACACGCCAATGATCAATGTCATCGGCGATCATGCGGTGCCGCATTTGCGCTATGACGCGCCGCTAACATCGGACATTATCGGTCTTGCGGGTCCGAATTCGAGATGGATCAAATCCGTCAACCGGGTCAGCGATGCCGGCGCGCTCGCGGCGGAGGCCTATGCGGCAAGTTATGGTCCGGCGCCGGGTCCGGTCTCGCTCTTGCTGCCGGCTGACAGTGCCTGGCTCCATGGCGGCGAGAAAGCCACGGCGCTGCCGGTGCCGAGTCTGCGCTCAGTTGCTGCCGACCGGATCGATGCGGCTGCGAAAGCGCTCTCCGCGGCAAAGAGACCGGTCATGCTCATCAATGGCACGGCGCTGAATGAGGCGGGGTTGCAATCCGCGGCGCGGCTGAAGGCGGCGGGAACCCGCATCCTGGTCGATACGTTCTATTACAAAATGCGGCGTGGTGCGGGAGTGTTTGCACCAGAGCGCATGCAATATTTCGCCGAAGCCGCTATGGCCGATCTAGACGGCAGTGATCTCATGGTGATTGCCGGCACCAAGCCGCCTGTCGCGTTCTTCTCTTATCCGGAAAAACCAAGTCTTTTGGTACCAGAGGGCTGTGAGGTCATCCGCCTCGGCGATGCCAGCACGGATAGTGCCGAGACTTTGGCGGCGCTTGCTGATGCGATGGGCGCGACGGCGAGTGCTGATCCAGAAGTGCTGAAGCAACCGGATGCTCCGAGTGGTGAGTTGACGGCGCAAGCGGTGGGCGACAGCCTTGCACGGCATATGCCGGCGGGCAGCTTAGTGTCGGATGACGGCGTCTCGAATGGATTGATGTGTTATCTCCCGACCATAAATGCTCAGCCGCATGATTGGATGATGCTCACGGGCGGAGCGATTGGCCAAGGTTTGCCGCTGGCCTTAGGGGCGGCGGTCGCAGCACCCGACCGCAAAGTGATTTGTTTGTCCGGCGATGGCGCGGGCATGTATACGAACCAAGCGCTGTGGAGCATGGCCCGCGAAGGCGCCGATGTGACAACGATTGTGTTCGTCAATCACTCCTATCGGATCTTGAATATTGAGCTCCACCGGACCGGCGCCGGGAACCCGGGGCCGACAGCCGTCAATATGCTCTCGATCGGCGGCCCAGACATTGATTGGGTGCAGATATCACAGAGCCTCGGCGTGCCTGCCGTCGAAGCGGTGACCGCCGAAGCGTTCGACACCGCGCTGGCCGAAGCGATCGCCGCACCTGGCCCACGATTGATCGCGGCGATCGTTCCAGGATAAGGCGAAAGTGCGGCAGACCGCGCCCGCAATTGTGCGCGATTTTGCGGAATGCGCCAGAAATTTCGAAATTTTGTGCGCGAAGGTTAACCAGTCCCGGGCATTTGATTCATACACTGCTGTTTTGGGCCAATAGGCGTTAACCATAATGCAAAGCCTATCCGGCAATCTCACCTTCGTCGCCGAGATATTGGGGACAGTGATGGTGGGTGTCCCGGGACTCGGAAAACCGTGGTCGGGCACCTCTCAAAACGAGAGAGGAAGAGAAGATGCCATATTCTGATTTGGCAACCGAAATAGCCCCTGAGACAGGGTTGAAGGCGGACACTGCGACGGGTGAAGAGCTATACCGTATTGGCTTGGCCTATTCTGAAGGTGTCGACTGCGATCAAGATCTGATTGCCGCACATAAGTGGTTTAACTTGGCCGTCCTGAAGGGGTGTGACGAAGCGAAAGTCTGCCGCCAGGAAATGGCTGATATGCTCGACAAAGAAGACATTAAGTCTGCTTTGGCCGCGGCCCGTGCTTGGCTGAAATTGGCAAACTAACTTATCGCCGATCGGGCGATTTGAGGTCGACGTCGCGCGCGCTTAGCTTTCATTATAGCGATACCCGACGCCATAGAGCGTTTCGATCGCATCGAATTCGGGGTCACTTTCGCGAAACTTTTTGCGCAGCCGCTTAATATGGCTGTCAATCGTGCGGTCATCGACATAGATCTGATCATCGTAAGCGGCGTCCATCAGATTGTCGCGCGATTTTACATAGCCCGGCCGCTGCGCCAGCGCTTGCAAAATCAAGAACTCGGTCACGGTCAAACGCACCGGGTGACCGTCCCATGAACAAGAATGACGATTGGGGTCGAGGGTTAGCCGACCCCGCACAATCGGTTTCGCATCACCCTCTTCCGGCGCTGCATCAGACGAGCGCGAGCGCCGCAGCACGGCTTTCACCCGCTCCGATAAGAGACGGTTCGAACAGGGTTTGCGCACAAAATCATCGGCGCCGATATTAAAGCCAATCACTTCATCGATTTCCTCATCTTTTGAGGTGAGGAAAATGACCGGTAGCTCTGACGTTTGGCGCAGCCGTTTGAGCAATTCCATGCCATCCATTTTCGGCATTTTGACATCTAGAATGGCCAGATCGGGCGGGCTTTCAGTCAGCCCACCGAGCGCGGTTAAGCCATCATGGTAAGTCCGCACCTGATACCCTTCTGCTTCAAAGAAGATCTTCAATGAAGCAACGATATTCTCATCATCATCTACCAATGCCAAAGTCGTCATCGCGAAGCCCTTTGCAATCCTACTCGCCCTCAAGCGGGCGCGTGCGTGGCAAACCTTCAATCATGGTTTGAGTGCCGCCGGAAGCCCTAGGACAATCGATTATCGTCTGTCACCCAGATTTTTGGCGCAGATTTGCGGTGAATGCGGCGATTTTGCGTTTTGCCGCTGAGCGTTTGGGCGCTTGCATATGCGTGCGCGGGCCACGCGGGAACTCTTTTGAGCCATAGGTGATGCATTGCCGCTTGCCGGCATCCTTGGCCTGATACAGCGCTTTGTCCGCCAGGCCTAAGACTTTGCTGGGCGAGGTGCCATGATCGGGATAACGGGCATGGCCAATCGAGGCGGACACCCGCAATACCTTCTCGTCCCAACGATAAGGCCGGCTGATAATATCAATCAAATACTCGGCATATTTGCGCACACTGCCGAGGGTGCCGTCGACATCCTCGAGCAAAATGACGAATTCATCCCCGCCGAGCCGAACCAGTAAATCCTCCTCGTCGGTCACCTCGCGCAGACGTTGCGATAGGGCTTTGATCAGATAGTCCCCAGCATTGTGGCCATGGGTGTCATTGACCGCTTTAAAGCCGTCTAAGTCGATCAGCAGAATGTCGAAAGAGTCCCCATCTTCAACCCGTTCGAAGCGCTCTTGCAAACGGATCCGATTGCCAAGTCCGCTTAAATGGTCATGCGCGGCGAGGTGCGATTGGTAATCAACGAGGTCGAGCAATTGCCGATTGACCTTCTCACTTTGCTGCACCAGCGTCACGGCGGCCGTCCCGCATCCGAGAATGGCAATGATGATGATGAACGCGGACATAATGATATCGGTCTGCGGATCGATTTCAAATGGCGGCAATTGACTCTTGCCGAGCGCCAAAGCCGAAATGCCGATCACCACAACTAGGTTGAGTGCGGTGAACATCATCGTGTCGCGCGTGTTCAATAAGATCGCAGCAATCACCGGCAGGATTGGAAGGATCGCTGCGTGATAGCCGGTGATCCCACCGGACTGCATAATCTCGGTCCAAAGCAGCGCTGAAAATCCAAGCAGCAAGATCCGCATATAGGGTTCTGGCCGGTTGCCCCACAAGCTGACTTTAATGGCAAAAAGCGAGAACACGCAGCCGACCGCACCGGTCGCCAGGCTCAGCCAAGCATCGCGTTCAAACCCGAATTGCCAGATCTGTAAGGCGGTGTAACTCGCGGTCATCACCATCGCAAAAATGGCCACATAGACCATCCGTCGACGGTGAATATCATCCGTCGAGAGGATGTAGCTTCCATCATCCGGGATCCACTTGGTCTTCGGAATGATTTTGCTCAAAGAGGCAAATATGTGGCTCAGGGCACCCGTCCTATTTTTTCTACTTCTAGGCGTTTGGGCATAAAATAGCGTTGATTGAACCCGAAAATTTTATCGATCTTTCTTGCCAAAAGATCGACACATAGGGGCGAGTGAATTGACATTACTGGATTTTTTGATTACCGGGGCGGTCATGAAAACAATCTTGCATCATCACCATCATAGGGAGTGACGCGTCTAAAGAGGCGCAAACGGTATCGGTGCGTCTCAATGTTTTCATCGCCAAACAGTTTGATCGAAACATAAATTGAGCGCGCGCTAGGCCGTCCGTCGCCGGGACATAAACGGTTTGACGTCTGCTCGGTATGTCTTCGAAGCGGACCGAGTCCGACCCCGGCAAGGCAAACCTTCACACCTGCAGCGGCTTCGTCTATGCGAAGCGCGACCGAAACAAAGGCAGTCAAATGGGCAAACAAAAAGCTCCCAAACCGATCGATCTGGCGCGCAAACCACGGGGATTTCCGGATAAGCGCGAAGACCTGATCCATGCCGAAAAAACCATGATCGACCGGGTGACCTCAGTCTATCGCCAATGGGGGTTTGAGGGGCTTGAGACCGGCGCTTTTGAGTATGCCGATGCCTTGGGCAAATTCCTGCCGGACGAGGATCGTCCGAACGCTGGCGTATTTGCACTGCCGGATGATGACGCGCAATGGATGAGCCTGCGCTATGACTTAACCGCCCCCTTGGCGCGCTTTGCAGCCGAGCAGTGGCAGACGCTGCCGAAACCGTTTCGTCGCTATGCGGCGGGGCCGGTCTGGCGCAATGAGAAGCCCGGCCCCGGGCGGTTTCGCGAGTTTTTGCAATGTGACGCCGATACGGTCGGCGCTGCCGGGGCGCATGCCGATGCCGAAATGATTGCAATGGCTGCGGAAGCGATGCGCGCGGCGGGCGCTGGAGATGGCGAGTTTGTGATCCGCGTGAACACGCGTCGCCTGCTGAATGCGGTTCTGGATGGCGTTGGCGCGCGCCAGGAGACGGTGCGCCTGACAATATTGCGCGCGCTCGACAAGCTCGACAAATTCGGTCCGGTGGGCGTGGCCGATTTGCTTGGCGCTGGCCGCATGGATGAGAGCGGCGATTTTACCAAAGGAGCGGGCTTAGACGCGTCGGCGGTTGAGCGGGTCTTGGCCTTTGCACAAGCCGGTCGGGCCCGCCGAGACACCACACTTGAAGCGCTCGGCTCGGCGGTCGGAACCGGCGAAGACGCGGTCGCTGGCCTCGCCGAACTGGAAGCGATTACGTTGGCGCTTGAAGCGCTCGGCACGCCCGAGGCAGACGTTAAATTCGATCCCTCTATTGTGCGCGGTTTGGAATATTATACGGGCCCCGTCTTCGAGGCTGAATTGCTCAAAGATACGATCAACGAAGACGGCAACACTGTGCGGATCGGCTCCGTTGGTGGCGGCGGGCGATATGATGACCTTGTCGCTCGCTTCACAGGTGAGCAAATTCCCGCCACAGGCTTTTCGGTTGGCATCAGTCGCCTGGCCTCTGCGTTTTCAATCAGCGGTGTGTTGAACGCTTTGAACGGTCCGGTTGTGGTCCTCAATATGGATCGCGATGATCCCTCTGAGGCACTGAAGCTCGCAACTGAGCTGCGCGCGGCCGGACTGCGTGCCGAGGCCTATATGGGCAGCTCCGGTATGCGCCCGCAAATGAAATATGCTGATCGCCGCCAAGCGCCGGCAGTGATTATGGTCGGATCCGATGAACTGGAAAAAGGCGTCGTGACCATCAAAGACTTGAAAGAGGGCGCGCGTCAGGCAGCTGCGATTGAAAGCAATGAAGCTTATCGTGAGGCGCGCCCAGGTCAGTTCGAGGCGCCGCGTTCGGAAATGGTCGATCGGATCCGGGACATTGTGGAGGCGGAACAGTGACTCTCGCCGATCGTATCGCGGATGTGCTTGCGCAAAGCGGCGGGGACCCCGTCGAGCCGAATGTGCTCATCGAAGCACGCGTCCCGCTCGAGCTTTCGGGCGAGGCTGTGCGCAGTCGCATATGTACCTTTGTCGATGATCATGGTGTGGAGTGGGCATTGCGTCCGGATCTCACACTGCCGGTGGCGCTGGCAGAGATCGCTGACCGGCGCGGCGGCGATCGACCTGAAGCCATCCGGCATTATCGCGGCCGTGTCTTTCGCCTGCCTGCGCTGCCCAGTGAGCCGGTGGAATATGAACAAATCGGTTTGGAGCGGTTCGGCGCGCCGCGCGACGTCGCGCAAGATCTTTGGTTGTTTCGAACGCTCACGGAAACTTGCCAATCGTGCGGTGTGACCACCGGCTATACGCGCTTTGGCGACTTGGCGATGTTTCCCGCCTTTGTCGATGCCCTCGGCTTCCCCGACGATGTCAGCGCCGGTCTCAAACGAGCCTTTCGACAAGAGGGCGGGGTCCGCGCCTATCTCGATGGGCAAGATCAAAATCGGCAGGGCTTCGCCGCGCGTGTCGCCGGACTGCCCCGCGAAGACATCGCGGTGTTCCTCGAAGACATATTTGCGATGACCGGTGTCCGCCCAGTGGGGGAGCGGACCACCGATGAAATTGTCGAACGCTTATATGCGCGGTCTCGTACCGGCGCGCAGTTTACGGTCAGCCCGGAGCAGATCGATTTGCTCGAACAGGTGCGTTTGCTGGAAGTGCCATTTGCAGACGCGCCCAAGGCGTTTGCCGAAATTGTGGCACAGGGTGGTCTATCCGGCCTCCAGAACAAGCTCGATCAGTTTGCCGCGCGGACAGAGCAGCTGCATGCCAGCGCTCCACCGACCATGCTTGAAGCGGCGCAGTTCGCCACGCGCTTCGGGCGCCGCTTTACCTATTATGATGGCTTCGTGTTCGAGATCACATCTGATGCGAGCGAGGCGGCGATGAAACGTCCTTTCGTGGTCGGCGGGCGGTATGATGCTCTGCTTGCGGATCTTTCTGGCGGAGCGGTATCGACGACGGCGCTGGGGGGCGTGATCATGCCCCATCGGCTCGCCGCTATGCCAGGAGCTATGACATGACCCGTCTCTCGATTGCGATCCCCTCCAAAGGTCGACTGAAAGAGCAATCAGAAGCGTGGCTGACCTCCAGCGGGTTTGAGCTCCGCCAGAAAGGCGGCGGTCGCGGTTACAGCGCAGAACTGAAAGGCCTGCCCGAGGCCGACGTGATGCTCTTGTCGGCGCGCGAAATTGCCGAAGGGCTGATCGCCGGTCAGTTACATATCGGCATTACCGGAGAGGATTTGCTGCACGATTTATCCAGTTCCGTCGACGCCGAAGTTGCGATTCTGCGGCGGCTTGGATTCGGGCAAGCAGATGTCATCGTCGCGGTGCCGGCGGCCTGGTTGGATGTCGAGACCATGGCAGATCTTGAAGCCGCCGGCGCACTGTTCCGACAACGCCATGGGCGCCGGATGCGCGTTGCGACGAAGTATCTGCGCCTCGCCCGCCGGTTCTTTTCGCAGCGGGCCGTGGGCGAGTATCGATTGATCGAAAGCCCCGGCGCCACGGAAGCTGCCCCTGCCGCGGGCACGGCCGAAGTGATCGTCGATATCACGACAACTGGCGCAACCCTCAAAGCCAATGACCTCAAGGTGTTAAAGGATGGAGTGATCTTAAATAGCGAAGCGTCGCTGACCGGAGCACTAAAGGCCGATTGGAGTGACGCTGCGCTGGCCACTTTGAGGGTTTTCTCAGACGGGCTCGAAGCGCGGGCGACCGCCATGACGATGTCCCGACTCGAAACGACGAATCGCGTACCCGAAGCGCAAGCGATCCAACTTGGCGTCTCGCAAATCAGTGAGCGATCGATTCTCTGTCCCAAAGATCGCGCTGGCGAAGTTGCACGTGAATTGGCAAAGACGGGCGCAGGCACCGTGATCATCGCAAAAGTTAACCAAGTTTATAGTTCTGACAACGCTGTCTTCGAAAATTTTGTTAAGAACCTGTCACCAACCGCTTGACGCAGTGCGACAAAGTGGCAATACAGGTCGGGCAAGTTTCTGGGAGGAAACGCTGCAATCACTTTAGGGCGTGACCATTCGGTCGCGCCTTTTTTCTTGCTTTGCAGAAGCGGAGCTTAACGGACATCCCAAAAAAGGCGGTCCCGATTAGAAACCGCCAAGACTTTGGAGTGAGCTTATCAATCACTTGGCGCGCGGGGAGAGAGAGAGGGTCGGACGCCGCATGATTATTTATTATTGATAAACAATAATACTTTATCGTATTTCGTCAACAACCTTCATGGGGAAATCTATCTGAAACTTTCGTAAGGAAGGTTTTGCCGCGTGTTATCCTAAGGGACGAAAAGATTTTTCGTATCCCCGCAAGTGATTCAAAATAATTTGCCGCGTCACCTCTTGAGTTGACATTTGCGAGTAGGCTGGCCAAGCGTGCGGTCGCATCTTTGAGATGGTTTGAGACACGCTTATCGGGAGCAGAACATGTTGGATCCGCGTCAGCATCTTATGCCAGTCTATCGCCCGCCTGAAGAGGCTTTCGAGCGCGGTGAGGGCGTGCGCCTGTTTACCGAAGAGGGTAAATCCTATCTCGACTTTGTGGCGGGGATTGCGGTCAGTGCGCTCGGCCATTCGCATCCCGCTATGGTCGATGCGCTGCGCGAGCAGGCCGGCAAACTCTGGCATACGTCAAACATGTTCCGCGTGCCGGCCGGTGAAACGCTGGCCCGCAAAATGTGCGAGCGTCTACCATTCGCCGAGCGCGTTTTTTTCACCAATTCCGGTACTGAGGCGATTGAGTGCGCCTTGAAGTCCGCGCGCAAATATCACTGGGCCAATGGCGACCCGGACCGCTTTGAAATTGTCACTTTCAGCGGCGCCTTTCACGGCCGCTCTCTGGGCGCGATCAATGCCGGCGGAAACCCAAAATATCTCGAAGGGTTTGGTCCAAACCTGCCTGGATTTACGCAAGTTGAGTTCGGCGACCACGATGCGCTCGATGCTGCGATCACAGAAAAGACCGCAGCCGTATTGGTTGAGCCGGTGCAAGGCGAGGGCGGGGTACGGGCCATTCCTGAAGCAGAATTGACGGCTTTGCGTAAGACCTGCTCAGAACGCGGCGCGCTTTTGATCTATGATGAAGTCCAATGCGGCATGGGGCGGACGGGACAATTGTTTGCGCATCAATGGGCCGCGGAGGCAGAGCCCGATATTATGTGCGTTGCCAAAGGTGTTGGCGGCGGCTTTCCGTTTGGGGCCTGCTTGACCAGCGGCGCCGTTGGCGATGCCATGCAACCTGGCAGCCATGGCTCGACATATGGTGGTAACCCACTCGCTATGGCGGTCGGCAATGTGGTCTGGGACACGATTGCTGATGAGGCTTTCTTAGAATCCGTGCGCCGCGTATCGGGCACCATGGCACAGGGCTTAAAGTCGCTGGCAGACAGCCATCCTGACAAAGTCGACGGTGTCACCGGCAAGGGATTGTTGACTGGCCTGCGCTTGAAAGCCCTGCCGAAACCCGTTCAGACCGCATGTCGCGAACACGGCCTATTGGTCGGGGTCGCCGGGAACAATGTTCTGCGGCTTGCCCCCCCATTGATCATTGAAGACAAAGACGTGCGCGAAGCCGTCGCGATCATGGATCAAGCGCTCGAAAGCTGGGAAATCGCCAGCTAGGCCGGTCGCCCATCCGCACTGTTTCGCGGACCACAAACTGAGCGGCAGAGCAAACTGCGATGCCTTCACATTCCCTGAGATTGCCGTAAGCCTAAGTCTCGGAAAATGAGGGGAGGATTATGACCGCATTCTATCTCGGGCTTGGGGCGCTGTCGGCGGTGGCGATCACGGTCGTCATTCTCTTCAATCTATTGGTGGGCAAGCGAAACATGGTCAATAATGGTTGGGCCGATATCGATGTTCAACTCAAACGCCGGTCAGACTTGATCCCGCAATTGGTCACCACCGTTCAAGGCTATGCGAGCCATGAGCGTCAACTCTTTGAAGACGTGATCATGAAACGCAATGCGGCGCTGCAAGCTGGCGATGATCCGGCGCAGCGCGGCTCGAGAGAGAGTGCTCTTGCCGCCCCTGTCACCCTGCTAATGGCGCTGGCAGAAGACTATCCCGATCTCAAGGCGAATGCTAATTTTCTCGATCTGCAGAATGAACTTTCGGAGACAGAAAACAAAATCGAAATGGCGCGCCGGTTCTATAATGGCGCGGTGCGGGAAATGAATGTCGCGGTGGAGAGTTTTCCAGGCAATTTAGTGGCTGGGCCATTTGGCTTCCGCTCGGCACAATTCTTTGAAATCAGCATTGGCGACCGGGCGGTGCCAAACTTAGACTTGGATCCATAATGCGCCGCGTATGGACCGCAGCTTTTTGGCTTTGCTTGGCGCTTTGGGCCTATCTCGATGCCGACGCTCAAGAAGAGATCCGAGCCTTCAATGTCGCGATTGAGGTCGAGCGCGATGGCGATATCGTCGTCACTGAGACGATCCGGGTGAATGTCGAGGGTCAGCAGATCCGCCGCGGCATTTTTCGCGAATTGCCCGCAGTTTATCAGGATCAAGATGGCCCTGGAACGCTGCCTTATCGCTATGATGTTCTGAGCGTGCGCAGAGACGGTCAGCGCGAACCCTATGAGCGCGAGCGAAACGCCAATGCGGTGTTGATCCGGATTGGCCAAGCAGATCGCTTCTTGGATCATCGCGAGCATGTTTACGAAATCCGCTACCGGGTCAAAAATCAAATCCGTTACGGCGAGGACGCCGACGAACTGTATTGGAATGTCACCGGCACGTATTGGATGTTTCCGATCGCCTCGGCATCGGCGCGGATCACCTTACCGAGCGGTGCAAGCGTTGTGGAAGCGATTGCCTATACCGGCCGCGCCAATGTTGCAGACAGCGATTACAGCTATCGCACAGAGCGCGGCGCGCACGTCTTCGAAACCACCAACCGTCTTGGCATGCGCGAGGGATTGACCGTTTCCCTCAGTCTCGAAAAGGGCGTCATCGATCCACCCTCTTTGAGCGATCAAGGGTGGTTATGGTGGGCACGAAATGGCGCGCTGACGGCGCTTTGTCTGTCTTTTATCGGCCTCCTGGTGTTTTACTATCGCAGCTTTGATCGGGTCGGACGTGACCCCGTAAAAGGCCCGGTCTTTCCGCAATATGAACCGCCCGAGGGCTATGGCCCTGCTGCCGCCCACCATATCTATTATCGCGGGTTTCGCGGCCATGATGATCTGATTGCCAGCATTATGGCGCTTGCTTGCCAGGGCCATTTGCGGATTGAAGTCGATCCGGGCGATAAAACCAAGACGACGCTGCAGATGCAGTCTGCGCCGTCCGAGGCATCGCCTGAAATGACCCGCTTATTCTCGTCTATGTTCGCGGGCACGTCGCGTGTCAGGCTTGGCGAAAAGTACAATGCTGCGTTCACGAGCGCCTATAAGCGTTTCCGCAAATCCGTTTCCAATCGTTATGGGCGCGCCTATTTCCGCTGGAATGCCGGCTACACAATTGCGGGCAGTGTCTTGTCTGTCATTGCCCTTTATTTCGCGATTTTCCAGCACACATACTGGAGTGGGTGGCATACGATGGCCGTCCTGGCTTTGGTTGGATTGAACGGGCTGTTTATGTATTTAATGCCCGCCCCGACCCGCAAAGGCCAAGATGTGCGGACGCATTTAGAAGGCTTCCGCCTATATATGGAAAAGGCTGAGAAACTGCAGCTCAATGCAGTTGACGTCGGCTCAGATGCACCGCCGCCAATGACGGTTGAGCGCTATGAAACCTTCCTCCCTTATGCGGTTGCGCTCGGGGTTGAACGGCCCTGGTCCGAGCATTTTGAGCGGCTCATTCCAGAGGCCGCGAAAGAGTATCGCCCGAATTGGACGAATATGAATGCCCGGGCGGTTGGCTCGATGGGGGGCATGACCAAACGAATGGTGTCCGGCATGAGTTCCGGTGTGTCTTCATCACTGCCGCAGAGCTCCAGCAGTTCCGGTCGCGGCGGCGGCGGATTTTCGGGCGGCGGCGGCGGTGGCGGCGGCGGGGGCGGTTGGTAGCGAGTTGCCAATTCGAACGTTTCGCTCATACTCAGCGCGGGATATGAGGAGACGGACATGGCTGTGAAGCAGAGCATTACCGGGATCGGAGGATTTTTCTTTCGCGCCAAAGATCCGCAAGCGCTTGCCACTTGGTATTTTGAGAATTTCGGGATCGATCTGACGCCAACCAGTTATGACACCCCGCCTTGGCATCAAAACGAAGGCCCAACCGTGTTTGCGCCGTTCAGTGCTGATACGGACTATTTCGGGGCGGATATGTCGAAGACGTTTATGCTGAACTTTCGCGTCGATGATCTCAAAAAAATGGTCGCCCAGCTTCGGGATAATGGCAATGAGGTGACACTCGATCCGGGCAATCCATTCCCCAATGGTGTGTTTGCCAATGTCTTCGACCCAGAGGGCAATCCGATCCAATTGTGGGAGCCGCAGCATAATATCGATTAGTTTGCATCCTTGGCTTTTGGCCGGTGCACCAGGGTCACTAAAACCCAAGAAATGATCATCAAAAGATACCAACTGCCGAGCTTTTCTAAGGAGACCATCTGCCATGCCGCATGCTGATTGGGGTAGAGCCAGATCTGGGTCATTGTCGCGATATTTTCGGCGATCCAGATGAAGAAACTGACCAGCAAAAACCCCAATAGAAGCGGCATTCGATGACGCCATCGCCAAACGCGATAGTGCACTTGGCAGCGCCAAAACAGCGCTGCGGTCAAGGCAAATAAGACATAGCGCGCGTCCCAAAGAAAATGATGGCTAAAGAAATTAGCGTAGATACCGACTGAGAGCACAAGCGTCATCCAGATCGGCGGATAATGCGTCCATTGAAACGCAAACACGCGGGCGCACCTTGCGAAATATGACCCAACGGCTGCATACATGAATCCCGAAAACAGCGGCACCCCGGCGATCCTCAACACATTGTCCTCTGGATAGACCCATGACCCCATTTCGGTTTTGAAAAGCTCCATACCCGTTCCAACCAAGTGAAATATCAAAATCACCAAGGCCTCGCTCGGGCGCTCTAATTTGGTGAGAAGAAACACCGCTTGAAGCAGCACGGCATAGAGCACTAGAAAATCATAGCGGGCGATCGGCATCTCGTCCGGATAGACCAAGCGTGTGGCAATCATCGCGAACAAGAGCAAACCGCCAAACAAACACGCCCAAGCTTGCTTTATCGCAAATACGAAAAGCTCTATCAGCACGTTTGTGATGATCGCCGGAAACAGGTGGCCCAGAGCGCGCTCAACTGGCGGCAAGACGATTGTCAGGGTTTGGTCGACGCGGGACAGCGTGGCAGCAGACGGCATAGGTGCTTTTCAAATCATCAATCTGGACGAGGTTACGACGGATTTATGTTTTTTCGATCGCATGCTTAAAGACGTGGAGACCAATACGCCCGTTGACCAGGCTTTGAACGCAAAGGATGGCGAATGTACCTGCGCATCGCAAACCGTGATGATATTCCAGACATCGAAGCCTTGATGGCGGTTTCGATGGCCGCCTTATTGCCAAAATTCTTAGATCCAAAGCAAGTTGAGCGGTCGAGCGAAAGTATGGGCGTGGACACACTGCTCATCGATGATGGGACCTATTTCCTTGTCTATCTTGAGGATGTCTTGGTCGGCTGTGGCGGCTGGTCTCGGCGCCGGACTTTGTTTGGTGGCAACCATACATCAGGCCGAGATGATGCGTTGGCGGACCCGACAAGTGAGCCGGCGAAAATCCGCGCCATGTACACGCATCCTGATTTTGTTCGTCGTGGGATCGGGCGCGCGCTCTTGCAGGCGGGCGAAGAGGCGGCCCGCAAAGAGGGCTTTAAGACGATGGAAATGGGATCGACCGCGCCGGGGCGACCGCTTTATGAGGCTTGTGGATACGCGTTCGTTGAAGACCTTTCCCACCCAAGCGAGGATGGGACTGTGGTGCCGATCCTGCGGATGCGGAAGCGCTTAGTCTAACCGCCGAAGGCGCAAAGGCTCGCCGTTGAACTGTCTTTGGGCTTGTAATATCTATATATCTAGATATATAGGGATCATGAGTGATACAACCGCCGCCGCTGCCTTTGCCGCCCTCGGACATCCAAACCGCGTTGCGATCTTACGTTTGCTGGTCCAAGCCGGGCCGAAAGGTCTGAATGTCTCGCAGATGCGCACGCACCTCAACTTGCCCGCAACAACCTTCGGGCATCACCTCAAAGCGATGGCAGAGGCCGGGTTGGTGACCCAATCCCGGCAGGGTCGTTCACTCGTCTCGCAGGCAGATTACGCGCGCCTCAAAGGTCTCGTCGCCTTTTTGATGGAGGATTGCTGCCGCGGGGTATTCTCACCTCAACCCAATGCATTGGAGACCACATGAAACGGATCCATATCCATATCCGTGTAGATGACTTAGACGCGACACGACGGTTCTACTCAGCCCTGTTCGGGCAAGAACCGACCGTGGTGAAACCCGATTATCTCAAATGGATGGTCGATGACCCGCGCCTCAATCTGGCCGTCAGCCTCGCGCACCAAGCACGTCCCAGGGTCGACCATGTCGGCATTCAAGTCGACAGCGATGAAGCGCTCGATCAGATCAATGCTCAGCTAAACGCTGCAGAGCAAGCGACCTCGCCCGAACGCGGCGCCAATTGCTGCTATGCCCATTCGAACAAAAACTGGGCCCGCGATCCGCAAGGCGTGGTCTGGGAAATGTTCCACACTATGGGGTCCATCCCAACCTATTCCAGCGATGACGATGCTACGACCGAGACCATCAAAGCCTGGACGCCGGAAGCCAAAGCTGCGGCAGAAGCCAAAGTCAGGGCCTGTTGCGGTTAGGGTCGAATTGGGCTGATGCGGCCGGATTTCGCGAATGGTGGCCTTCGGCATTGAAATGCGCTAAGAGCCCCGCTTCCTTTTTGAGCGGAGGGGCACATGGCCTACCGGCATTTCATCGATTTGTGGCAGCTTGAGGCAAGCGAGTTGCGCGGGATTCTCGATCAAGCCCAGATGATGAAGCGTGCCCGAGACGGCTGGCCGAAAGGCAAACAAGACGCCGATGCACCACTGTCCGGATACACTATGGCGATGGTGTTCGAGAAAAACTCAACCCGCACACGATTTAGTTTTGAAGCAGCAATGCGTCAGCTTGGCGGCGACTCGATTATTGCCACAGCGTCCGATATGCAACTTGGTCGCGGCGAAACCGTGGAAGACACCGCGCGCGTGCTCAGCCGCTATGTCGACTTGGTCATGCTGCGCGCCAATAGCCATGGCGATTTGGAGCTATTCGCAGAATCCGCCAGCGTGCCAGTGATCAATGGGCTCACCGATCGCTCGCATCCATGCCAGATTTTAGCGGATCTGATGACTCTTGAAGAGGCGGGTCTCGACCTGAACGGGGCGCGTTTGGCATGGGTCGGAGACGGCAATAATGTCTGTTCCAGCTTCATCCATGCGGCTCCGAAGTTCGGTTTCTCACTGGCGATTGGAACACCTGACCGTTACGCGCCGGACGAAGAAGATGTCGATATCGCGCGCGAGCTTCAAGGTCGGATTGATTTATTCGACACGGCCGAAGAAGCGGTCGCCGGTGCAGATGTGGTGATCACGGACACATTTGTTTCCATGGGCGATCATGACGGCCAAGAACGCTTAGCGGAGCTTGACCCTTATGCAGTGACGGAAGAGCTGATGGAATTGGCCCAATCCGAGGCAAAATTCCTCCATTGCTTGCCAGCGCATCGTGGCGAAGAGGTCGACGCTGAGGTGATTGATGGCGCGCAGTCGCTCGTGTGGGACGAGGCCGAAAACCGGCTGCATGTTCAAAAAGCAATTATGCGCTGGTGTTTGCATAAGTAATGGCGACCGGCATCGCAATCCTGGTCGACGCCGATGCGTGCCCGGTGAAAGATGAGACTTATAAAGTCGCGCTGCGCTACCAGGTGTCTACGATTTTGGTCAGCAATAGCTTTTTACGTGTTCCGCCGCACCCGCTGATCCAATTGGTGACAGTCAGCGATGGGTTTGACGCCGCTGATGATCATATCGCCGAGCGCGCCGATGCCAGAAGTATTGTGGTGACAGCGGATATCTTGCTCGCCGAACGGGCTTTGAAGGCGGGCGCCGCGGTGCTATCGCCAACCGGCAAACCGTTTACGGAGAATTCCATCGGCAGCGCTATCGCAACGCGCGCGATCATGGCGGATTTGCGGGCTGGAGGCGATCAAATCGGCGGCGCTGCGCCATTTTCAAAAGCCGATCGTTCGCGTTATCTCTCAGCCTTGGATGAAGCGGTGACGCGTTTGAAACGGCAGCAACCCTAGGCCGGCTTTCGAGTCCGATCGACCGCCCAGGCAAGCACAGCCAATAGGCTGAAAGCGACCAAAGCCATAATCGCAAATTGCGGGATCGCCGGTGGATGATCAACCGGCAGATGATTGTAGATCTGCAGCATCAGCATGAAGCCAATCAAAAGCAATGGTGCGACGCGCCCGATCGGGCCTCTTGGTTTTGTGTGCGCTAAGTAAAGCGCGCCGCCGACCAGTAGCAAACCGATCTCGACCACTTGGGTCCAAAACAAACTGTTCCACAGCCCGAGCCCAACCTTTGGACCGCCAAACCACAAAGCGAGATCTGGACCATGGGCGATCAAATCGGTCAGCCAATGACTGAACACGGCGAGCCCGATGATGACGCCTGCGGCGATCGCCTTCGCGCCGCGTTGCAGGGCCGCGTAAAGCAAGCCGGCTGCAATTGACCAGATGATGACCGCGACCAGCGAGTGCGTATAGGGCATATGATGCAAATCGAGGATCGACGCTTCCATAAAGCCTGGCGTAACATCGAATTTCTCGATCCCAGCAAGAACGAGCCCGGCCCAGGCAAAGTCCACAAGCTGCACCGCGACAAACAATTGCCAGAGTGGAATGGATGGTTTTACCGCCCGCGCTGCGAAAGCGGCACCATAATGTCCGATAAACATTCCGCTTTCCTCCCCGATTGTAGAATGAGGGGTCATGCTGTGGGCGTCAATGTCACGCTTCCGAGCAAACATAACGATTGACGCCGAAACCGCCGGATATACAAATTGGGGTCAATTATAGCTTTCATTCAAGGAGCGTTTCACAATGGCTCAGCGCACGCTCATGCCTGTCACCAAACTCAATTTCCTCGCAGCCCTTTTGGGGACGACCGCATGGGCGTCTGCATGTGTGGCGGTGCCCGCTGAAACGGAGCCGACTGCCGCGCCGGCGCCGGAAGTTACCGAGACCGCGGCCCCGGCCGAGCCAAAGCCCGTTATCGCCTCGATCGAGGATATGCCGCGCTTTGCATATGAGATTGATCTCCTGCCCTCGGAACTCTTGGTCAGCGATCGATTGCTGAGCGAGTATGGCCCCTTGCTGCGGGCGGATACCAAGTCTGTCCTCGACACCTATGAGATTTCCGACCCAGCGACCGAGTCCGGGTTGATTGGTGACCTGGCGATCCTGGATTTGCTGGACGGTGATCCTGAAAGCGTCATCGCATACGTCGCGGAGATGACGGCATTGGCTGAAAAGCCGGCTGAAAAATACACCACCGCCATGTTCACCGATACGCTCGCAAAGGCGCGTCTGGCGGATCGCGAGGTGTCAGATGTGATTGCCGAAAAACTTGCAGCCATGCCGTTCGCGGTGGTTCAAGAAAATGTCGAAAGTGCAAAAGGGTCGCTGGAGGTCTATAGTGAGAACCTCGTCCTCGGAATGGTGCAAGGGCAATTCGATGATGGCGCGCTCGACCGCGGCTCGATTAGCAAAGACGTGCTCTCGACGCTCATAAGGATGCGCTATCTGCGCGATTTGGTGGTGCCAAACAAAGACGCCATGATTGCGCCTTTGGCCGCATATATTGAGGCAAATGCGGTTGAGAAACCGAACATATGGCCAGCGAGAGACGTCGATCTGACCGGCGCGGAGAACTTAAGTGAAGTGGTGGTTGTCGCTTGGGATTCAGGCGTCGATGTTCCGCTCTTCGAGACACAATTGTGGCAGAACCCGAAGGAAGCCAAAGACGGGATGGACACTGACGGCAATGGCTTTGTCGATGATGTCAACGGCATTGCATTCGATATAGACGGCGACAAGACTTCCTTGCTTTTGCAGCCTGTTGACGCGCTCAATCAGTCTGAAGCCGATGTCCGCGGGGATATCAAAGGCTGGCTCGACAATTCGGCCAATGTCAATTCCGACGAGTCCTCGGCGATCAAAGCCAAAATTGCCAATTTTGAGCCGGATGAAGTCCAGCCGTTTTTTGAAGACCTCAGCCTGTATGCCAACTATTCGCATGGCACGCATGTCGCCGGCATCATGTTGGAAGGCAATCCCGCGGCGCGTTTGATGACCGCGCGTCTGACCTTCGATTATCGGATGAAGCCGGCCCCTTATCTGGAAGCGAACGCGACCAAAGACGCCGCAGCGATGCGGGAGACAGTGGCTTATTTCCAAGCCAATGGCGCGCGGATCGTCAATATGTCTTGGGGCGGATCGCCGGAGGCGATTGAGTACACGTTGGAAGTGAACAATATTGAATCCGATCCCGATAAACGACGCGCGCGCGCCTATGCGATTTTCGAGATTATGAAGAGCGCTCTCGAAGAAGCGATCATCGGCGCGCCGGAAATCCTATTCATTGCTGCCGCTGGCAATAGCGATGGCGATGCGTCTTTCTCAAACTTCTACCCCTCAGGCATCATCGCCGACAATCTGATCACGGTGGGTGCGGTGGATCAAGCGGGCGACGAAACAGGCTTTACCAGCTATGGCCCAACCGTTGTCTTGCATGCCAATGGATATGAAGTGAATAGCGAAGTTCCGGGCGGCTATGAAATGCCATTTTCCGGCACGTCGATGGCAGCGCCAAATGCGGCCAACTTGGCTGGGAAAATGCTGGCGCTCGATCCAAGCCTAAGCGTCGCTGACCTGATTGGCATCATGCGGGACACTGCAGACACGACAGAAGATGGGCGCCGTTTCCTGATTCACCCTGTTGATGCGATTGCGGCGGTTCAGGCTCGCACCGGCTAAGCCCGACCAACGCCAATCACCAGGCTCTTTCGCTTCGCTTTGAAACGCACTAAGAGCCGCGCATGAACGGATTTCTCCTTGTGGCCTTAGGCGGCGCAATTGGTGCATGTTTGCGCTACAGTGTCGGGTTGGCCTTCGCCGCGCATGGCGGGGTGTCCGGCGCATGGGCGACACTTGCCGTGAACATTATCGGCAGCTTTTTGCTCGGTGCGCTGATGGGCTGGTTCGCCAGCCGCGAGGTGGCTTGGGAGACGACGCTTTGGCTGCTGTTCGGGGTCGGCATGATGGGGGCGTTCACGACCTTTTCGGCCTTTTCCAAAGACACCGTTGAGATGTTCATGAACGGCACCATTGTCAAAGCCCTCATCTATGCCGGACTTAATTTGGTCGCCGCGATAGCGGCCTTCGCGGCTGGCCTGCTGGCGCTGAAACGGTTGCTCGCATGAACCGCCAAGTGATCACAGAGACCGTTAGCGATAAAGAGGGCGGAGTGCGTCTGGATCGCTGGGTCAAACGACGCTTGCCAATGACGCAAGGCGAGCTCGAAAAGCTACTCCGCACGGGCCAAATTCGCGTCGACGGCGCGCGCGCCAAAGCCAATACCCGCCTCCAGGCGGGGATGGCGGTGCGTCTGCCACCGTTTGCGTCGAAAGCCACACAAGATGCAGACGCCCCATGGCAGGCGCCGAAACAACCAAACGCCAAAGCTCTGGCCTTCTTGCGGCCGCTCATATTGTATGAGGATGACGAAATGTTCGTCCTCAACAAGCCTGCCGGGATTGCTGTGCAAGGCGGCACCGGACAGGGCGGGCGGCATATTGATGGCATGTTGGATGCGCTGTCGGAGGGCGAGCATCGCCCGCGCCTGGTGCACCGGCTCGACAAAGCGACATCGGGCTTGCTGCTGATCGCGAAACACCCTGCCGCCGCGGCGCGGCTGGGTGACCTGTTTCACTCCCGCGATATGGACAAGATCTATTGGGCCGTCACGGTCGGGGTGCCGCATCCGCCGGCTGGGCAGCTGCGCTCATGGATGCGCAAAGGGCTCAGCGAGGAAGGCCGCGAACGGATGGTTCTGGGCGCGCATGGCGATAAAATCTCAAAGCATGCCATCACCGACTATACCGTGGTCTCAACAGCGGCCCGACGCGCCGCTTGGGTCGCGCTGAAGCCGTCGACTGGGCGCATGCACCAGCTGCGCTTTCATATGCACGAACTTGGCACCAGCATTCTCGGCGACACAAAATATGTCACCCGCCGCGAGGTACCGTTAGGGGTGTCAAAAGGCCTTCATTTGCATGCCCGCGCGCTGGTCATTCCGCGTCCGTCCGGCAAACCGCTTACCCTGCAAGCGCCGCTCTCCGGGACCATGAAACAGACCTTTGAAACCCTCGGCTTTCTTGAAAGCGAGGCGGGCCGTGATCCGCTCGATTTGTTTGTCTAGGTCCGATCCGGTCAGCTCATCCATCAAAAGAAAACGCTGAGACAATAAAAGGTGATCAACCAGAAACTGGTATAGATCGTCAGGATGCCAATATATGATTTCGGGGGCCGATCAGCCGGTCCGGCGCGGTCGTCTTGGATAAACCGAAAACCGAAGAATAGGCTGGCCAGTCCAACAGATCCGGTGCCCAAAAGCACCGCCTGGCTGATATAGAAAAAGATCGACTGGGCCGGAATAAAGAGTCCGAAAAACGGCAGGACACCGGCCAAGGCTCATATGCTGAGCACAATGGTCGCATATCCCAAAAACAATGCCCGCCAAGCGTCACGTTTTAGTCCAAGCTTTGTTTGCGCCATAGGTTGCTCCGGGATGAACCCTGCGAACGGGTTCAGCACGGGCACATGACCAGAGCGCGGGGGTGCGTTTAGCGCTCTTTCGGATCTAGCGCGTCTCGCAATCCATCGCCGATAAAGTTCAGGCAAAGCAGCGTGATCATCATTGTAAGCGCTGGCGCCAATAGCATCCACGGCTTGTCTTGCATTTCTTTGGCGCCATCGGAGATGAGAACACCTAAAGAGGTAAGTGGCTCATTCACGCCGAGGCCCAGGAATGACAGGAAGCTTTCGGCCAGGATCACAACCGGGATGGTCAAGGTCACATAGACGGCAACTGGGCCAACCACATTGGGCAAAATGTGACGGCGGATAATTGTGAAGAAGGGAACCCCTGTCGCGCGGGCCGCTTCGATGAATTCCATATTCTTAAGCGCCAGCGTTTGCCCGCGCACGATTCGGCTCATGGTGAGCCACTCAACCGCGCCAATCGCGGCAAAAATCAAAATGATGTTTCGCCCAAACACGGTGAGCAGCAGAATCACAAAGAAGATGAAGGGCATCGCATAAAGCACGTCGACGAAGCGCATCATGATATTGTCGACACGCCCGCCGACAAAGCCCGCCACCGCGCCCCAGGTCACGCCAATGATCAACGAGACAATGGTCGCCACCATGCCGACCGCGAGCGAAATGCGCAGCCCGATCATCAGTCGCGCGAGGCTGTCACGCCCTTGCGTATCGGTCCCAAGCAAATGCAGGTTCTCGAAGGTAGGCGGCAGTTCGACATTCGCCGATATGGTGCGATAATCATGCACCCAGACAAATGGGCCAAGCGCTGCGATCAACACCATGACGCCCAAAACCCACATTGAGACGACGGCGGCTTTGTTTCGAAACAGCCGCGCTTTGGCATCGTCCCAAAGAGAACGCCCGCCTTGGATGGCCGTTTCGACGGCGGCTTTGCGACCGGTCAAATCCAAAGTGTCAGTCATACTTCACCTTCGGATCGAGCAGCGCATAGAGAATGTCCGCCAATAGGTTAAACAGCACGATCAGGGTCGCATAAATGATCAGTGCGCCCATCACCAAAGTGTAATCGCGATTGATCGCGCCATCGACAAAGTATGACCCCATGCCTGGCAACCCAAAGATCCGCTCAATGACCAGCGAGCCTGTCATCACCCGCGCCATGGCGGGGCCGACATAAGAGACCAAAGGTAGGACGGCGGAGGGCAAAGCATGCTTGACGACCACATCGCGCTCGCTCAGGCCCTTGGCGCGGGCGGTGCGAATGTGACCGGAGCGCATGGTCTCGATGACGCTCGCCCGCATCAAGCGAGAAATGATGGCGATTTGCGGCAGGGCTAATGTCACCACGGGCAAGAACAAAAACTCAAAAGAAAACCAACTCGGGATCACCGGGCAGCGGCCATTCGGCTGCAACACTTCGATGCACGGATCCCCTAAGCCGCCAACGGCAAACCATCCGAAAGTGAGTGCGAATAAAAGGATCAGGACCGGGCCGGTGACAAATGTCGGGATCGAGATGCCTGCCATCGCAAATCCCATCACCGAATAGTCGCCCGCCGTATTCTGCCGCAACCCGGCATAGATCCCCATCGCTGTGCCAACGATGATCGCGAGGGTGATGGATAAAAACCCAATCGCGAGACTGATCGGCAAGCCCTCAGCGATGAGGTCGTTCACGCTTTTGCCAAGCGTTTTCATGCTCGGCCCAAAATCAAGCTGAATGACGCCAAACAGGTAGTCCAGATATTGCTGCCAAAGCGGCTTATCCAGCCCGAATTTGGCATTCAGCGCGGCTTCTGTGGCGGCGTTGAGTTTGCGCTCACCATCAAATGGGCCGCCCGGGGCCATCCGCATCATGAAAAAGGCGACCGTGATGATCAGTAAAAGAGTCGGGATTGCAATCAGGAGCCGACGCCCAGTGTATCCCCATGGAATACGCGACACCATACGCTGCAGGGCTGACACCGAAACGAGGCTCCTCAAAACGTGTGCAGGCGATTCAACACGCAGGGCCTTGGCAGCCCCGACAACTGTTCTTACGTTCACGGCCTGAGAAACAAAGTCAACGCTCATCTGCATGGGAGCTGTCGTATGGCGGAAATTCGCAAAGTCACAGATGGTTTTGCCGTCGCCCCGCAAATCGACGAAACAGATGTGCAAGCGATCGCGGATGCGGGGTACAAAACGCTCATTGCGAATCGTCCTGATGGAGAGGGCGGTATCGACCAGCCACGCATGGGCGCGATCCGGACCAAAGCCGAAGCGCTCGGCCTCGCCTTTGTCGCGATTCCCTTTTCCGGGGCGCCAACGCCGGACATTCTGGAGCGATTTGGCGCGGCTTTGGCTGAAGCGCCGGCGCCCGTTTTGGCATATTGCCGCACGGGGACACGCTCGATCACAGCCTGGGCACTGACCCATGGCGGACAAGGCATGGGCGACGAAGTGGTCGCCGCTGCCGCCGGCGCTGGATATGATCTATCCTCACTTCGACCGCTGCTATAACGCAGGTGTGATCTGATT
The DNA here is from genome assembly GCA_038531165.1 of Pseudomonadota bacterium. Taxonomy (GTDB): domain Bacteria; phylum Pseudomonadota; class Alphaproteobacteria; order Caulobacterales; family Hyphomonadaceae; genus Henriciella. The sequence continues at coordinate 227,223 of JBCBBZ010000003.1, read as the reverse complement.
GTGAGCATTTATTCACTTCAGGTGGTGGAAAGAGCTTGCTAGCTAGAGCAAGGCATGCGATTCACCCTCGCAAAGCCATTAAAAAAGGCTGAGGAGTAAAGAAAGTATGTCGCGAAACTGGCTGGCAGACTTTAAGTATGAAGACGGGGCTTGGCTGGTTAAGAAAACCGGCCATCGTGTCCCGGCAACACGGGAATTGGTGAATGATGTTTTCACATGGTTCACCTTTTACACGCTGGCACAGTCTTGGCGCACATGGCGCCGATTGACCGGCCATAAACGGCCGACGATTGCATTCTATCCTGATAAGCCGCGGCCATGGTATTTTATCTGGCCGGTGATGCATGCGTCCGGCGCCAAGCTGATTTCAGACCCGACGATTGCAGACATCGTTTTCCAGTTCGACGACACAACGCTCGTGAACCATCAGCCGCCACAAGTGAAAGCAGGCGCAAAACTGGTCAATTTTAGCTGCCAAGACATTTCCAAATCAAACGTGGCCGACGCGTTTGGGCGAATTGCAGGCTATAGCCTGTCGGTCGATCCGCGCCGCTTTTCGGGCACAATGGTCGAAAAGTCAGAGAAAAATGCCTGCCATGACGGGCGGATCTTAGAGGGCCCGATCGACCCGCTGGACGGGAAAACATACCAGGTATTGGTCGATAATGAGATCCCAGGCGGTCTGATAGAAGACTTGCGGTGCTGCATTTGTGGCGGCGTGCCAGCAATCGTTTTTCGCAAGCGCCGCCCGATTGGTCGTCGCTTTCTGAACGAGAATGCCGAAGTTTTGCTCGACACGCCCGAGAATTGCTACACGAGCGATGAAATTCGCGTGATCTCACGATTTGCTGAAGAGATCGGTCTAGAATGGGGCGCGGTAGACGTGCTACGCGACAATCAGTCCGGCAGGATTTACATTGTCGACGCGAATAAAACCGATATGGGCCCCCCCGTTGCTTTGAAGCTTGGAGACAAGTTGAAAGCGACCCGCCGGATGGCAAAAGCCTTTGTCGCTGCGTTCGCACCGAAGCGTAAGTGATTTGCCGAATATCTGGAATCAGGACTGTTAGCGTCCATTAAAAGATAAGAAACTCAAGGCAGAAATCCTCCCATGGCCATTCCTTTTGTGCGTGAAATTGAATTTGAATACGGCAAAGTCGAACAAGTCTCCCCGCTCATCCGGCGCGTGATCGCCAACAATCCGAACCCCTTCACCTATATCGGGACCGGCGTTTACATTGTCGGTCATGGCGAAGTTGCGGTGATTGACCCGGGTCCAAATGATGTCGAGCATTTTGAGGCATTGAAAGCCGCGCTGGACGGCGAGACGGTCAAATATGTGCTCGTGACACATGGGCATTCCGACCACTCTCCGCTCGCCAAACCTTTGGCCGAGTGGGCCGGATGTAAAGTCTATGCCAAAGGCTGCGGCGAACCAACCGCCAAGGGGGAACTCGGGAGCGAAGACGACCGCGGCTTCATGCCAGATGAGTGCACCTGTGACGGTGATGTTTTCCACGGCCCGGGTTGGACGCTCGAAACCATCGAAACACCCGGTCACACCAGCAATCATATTTGCTTCGGCTTGAAAGAAGAGAATGCGTGTCTGAGTGGTGATCATATTATGGGGTGGTCGACCACCATCGTCGCACCGCCCGATGGCAATATGACGGACTATTTTAAGAGCCTGGATAAAATCGAAGCGCTGGCGTTTGAGACGCTATGGCCAACCCATGGCGCACCGGTCGAAGGCAAGGCCTTTGTCAAGGAGTTCATCCAAGCCTATCGCCAGCACCGCCAAGACCGCGAGGACGGCGTGATCGCCCAATTGAAGGCCGGCGTGACGTCGATCCCGGACATGGTCAAGATCATGTATGTCGGTTTGGAGGACCGCTTATTCCCTGCCGCTTGCTTGAGCCTGCTCGGTCATATCTTTAAATTGATCGAAGAAGGCCGCGTGGCCACCGATGATCCGAACCCGGTGATCGAAAGTCGGTTCCGCTTGACGAAAGTTGACGCCTAAGGCGCCCGCCGACCATCGGCGCGGTCTTCGAGTTCGATCATTAAGCCATATACACGCGTTGAATTGGCCCCTAGATCCGATAAGCCAACCCGGCTGGTCGAGCGAATATCAAGCGCTGTTGCGCCATCAACCGGGCGGACGCGAACGGCAATATCGTCCTTAAAGCCAAACCAGCCCGAGGTGGCTGTCGCTTCGACTTGCGCCTCGCCATCTCCGCTTGGCGTGGTCGGTGCCGGTGTGACGATATCCCATCCCCGGCGGGCCATGATGCGCTCTGCGGCAGCAGCGACTTCGGCTGGGGATTGGCTGAAATAGACGGTTTCCATCTTTGGATAAACCGTGCCTCGAGTGCCGGGCTTGGTTTCGGCCTCTTCTTGCAGTTCTGAGACCAAGCGGCCAGCTGTGCCAGGCCAGCGCGCTTCCGCATAGTCCGGGACGGTCGGCGCGTCGAGCACGGGGTTGGTTTCGCCCTGCGCCGCCCGCGCGGCCATGAGCGCCGAACTATATTGGATGGGATTGGTCCAGTCGGTCTGAATGTCATGTAGCGGCGGCAAAGATCCCGCTTGTGCGCCGAGCGCGGTTAAACGAAACATGCAAAAGGCGGCAATCAAGGTCGCCGCGAGCGCAAGGATAAAAGCTTGTTTGCGGGGCGCTTTGATCAAAGCGATGACCTGGGCGATGATCGATAAGCCAAGCGCCAGCATGGCGATCCCGGGTCCGACGCCAATGGTCATTTGGCCGAGACCAACCTGCCAAGGCCAGAACCCGAACTTTGTCCCAAGCGCCGCCACAGCGAACCATAGGACAGTGAATATCGAGACTGCGAGGGCGAAAATCGCCACTTTCATTCGCCATCCGGCCTTTGGGGCGTCTACCGCATCACTCATTGGGGTGCTCCTCGCGATTTGTGCATGCGAGATAGACCATTCTTGGAGTCAAGGAAACGTTTTGCGCAGCGTCAGCTGATTACGGCAAATCGGCTGCGATCCCGAAGCCCGTATGTTCGTAACGGGTTAGGCCCGGCGCCTTCAAGGCCTCGCTGAAGCGGATCCAAGCCTGCGTCCCCGCCGCGTCGGCGCATGTGACACGCAGCCATTCATGATCGTCTGGCCCTTGTTCGAAGAGCGTGCTGGCCGGTAGGTCGGCCTCATTGAGCTCATAATAGATCTCGTCCCGCTCAGCGATGAAAAATCCTTCGGCAAGATAGTGTTTATAGATCAGCTGGTCACCGGCAGTGAGCTCAAGGGTTTCGGCCTGGTCGTCAACGAGCACGTCCAAACGCACGGTCTCTTGCAGCGTGATCGTCGTCGGAAACACCATGGCGATAAATTGCAGTGCATCGGTCGCGTTTCGTGCAGAATTCCAAGGACTATAGGTGGCATTGGCGGGCAGCGGACAGGCGATCGCGGGCGGTTCGTCAAATGCTACCATGTCATATGCTGGCACCGTCACGCCGTTTTCCGCGACGGCAAAGGCATTGGGATACTCGCCCGACCAAAACGTTTGAAGCGCCCAGCCGTCCGGATAGCCTCGGATTGGAAACGCGCCGGGCCGGCTCGCCGTGATCGGATCCGGTTCAATCGCTGCGGCTGCCGTCTCGCCAAGATCAGGGGCCGCTGCTGCGACATCGTCAAGTTCTGCGGCCGGCGCGCAGGCATGCAGCCAAAGCCCGACAATGAGTGTCCCGATCGCCCCACGGATCATATATGCCTCCATTTTGTCTCCCTTAGCAGTGCGGGTTTCACCCTGACTGTCAAATGTGGCGGCAATGGCTTGGCTTTTGAGGCGTTTTCGTGTGGAAGGAGCGCTTCGAGTTCGAGAAGGTAAGGCCATGACCAAACCCATTGTTCGTTTTGCGCCATCGCCGACCGGCAATTTGCATGTCGGCAATGTCCGTACCGCATTGATCAATTGGCTGTTTGCAACGCGCCTGGGCGGGACGTTCATTCTGCGGATTGATGACACAGACTTGGAGCGCTCTACGGCGGCATTTGAGCAAGCGATTCGAGACGATCTGACATGGCTCGGCCTCAACTGGGGCGATACGTTTAAGCAATCAGAGCGGTTCGCCGATTACGATTCCGCGGCGGACAAATTGCGCGAAATGGGTCTGCTATATGCCTGCTATGAAACCGCCGAGGAACTTGACCGTCAGCGCAAACTGCAGCGCGCGCGGGGCAAACCACCGATCTATAATCGCGCTGGTTTGACGCTAAGCGATGCTGAGAAGGCGGCGTTCGAAGCAGAGGGGCGCAAGCCACATTGGCGGTTTAAACTCAGCGGCGCACGCGTGATTTGGCAAGACTTGGTCCGCGGCGAACAGGCAATCGAGACCAGCAGCCTCTCAGATCCGGTCCTGATTCGGGCTGACGGCTCGTACCTCTACACGCTGCCAAGCTGCGTCGATGATATCCATGCCGATATCAGTCATGTCGTGCGCGGTGAAGATCATGTCACGAATTCCGGGGCACAGATTGAGATTTTCAAAGCGCTGGGGGGGACGGCACCCAGCATGGCCCACACACCGCTTCTGGTCGGCGCAGATGGCGCAAGTCTATCGAAGCGATTGGGCTCGCTGGGAATGGGCGAACTGCGCGCACAAGGCATTGAGCCAATGGCGATTTGTTCGCTGCTGGCCAAACTCGGCACCAGCGACAATGTCGAAATCCGCAGCTCCTTATTGGCGCTGGCGGAGGAGTTTGATTTCGCCAAGATTGGTCGCGCACCCGCCCGCTTTGATGAGGCAGACCTGCGATCTTTGAATGCCGCCCTCACGCATACCTTACCCTTCGGCGCGGCGAAAGAACGGCTCGCCGCAATCGATCCGAAAGCGGCAAATGAAGCGTTTTGGCTGCTGGTTCGCGAGAATTGCGAAACGGTGGAGGATGCGGCCAAATTTGTGCCTGTGGCGTTTGGTGACATCGCGCCTTTGATCGCGGCCGACGATGAAGCGTTTATCGCCACCGCGGCGCAGCTCTTTCCGGAAGGTGAGGTCACGGCCGACACCTGGGGCGCTTGGACCTCCGCGCTCAAGACCGAGACGGGGCGGAAGGGCAAAGGCCTGTTCATGCCGCTGCGCAAGGCGCTGACCGGAATGGAACGCGGCCCGAGTGTGGGCGATATGTTGGTGTTGATCGGCCGCGATCGCGCACTGGCGCGGCTTCGCTCAGCCTGATCAGTGATAGCCGAGAATTTCGCGAACGCCAGGGATCACTTGATCGACCATTTTGCGTTGCAGAACCGGTAATTCTTTCGGGATGCGGGTTTCGTCGACGGTGAGGTTTTCGCGCGCCGTCCCGCTTTGCTTGCGATCACTGCCCACGCGCACGCGCTCGCGCCAATCGGCGGGCATGTCGATCCCGCAATCATCTAATAGGCCACCGAAATAGGCTTCTGCTTGGCGCGACTCCAGATCTTTTAAATGCCGGAGCACATCTTCGAAGCGATACAATTTGGTATGACTGCCCAGCCAGGACACCGCGTTAAACGTAAAAATATCGACCAGCGGCGGTGATTTCCCATGAATGCCATAGATCATCATGTTGAGCAGCGAGTCACCGCTAAACTCTGGCCGTCGCAAATGCTCTAACTTTGCTTCGAAATTCTCGGAGAGAAAAAAGCGCGCCCGCGCCAATACCCAGGTATAGGGGTCGCGCACAAGGAGGATATTATTGGTTTTTGCGGTCGCATAGACGGACTCATCTGAGCACAGTAAATGCCCCCAACTCAGCATTGGCTTTTCAAGGCTGAACGCCCGGCCGGCCATCTGATGCAGGTTTGGGATCTGGATAAAGGTCTCATGGAATTGCTGCTCAACGGGCACGAACATGCGCAGGATATTGCGCACCAAATGGGTGCCTGATTTGGGCACCGAGTTGAGAAAGACTGGGTGTTTGAGCGGCGCTTGCTCATAATTGCGATTGAGCTCGTTCAGCGTATCTTGCTGCATATAAATATTTGGCATGCGAATACGCCTCCTGCGCAGAGATTGCTCCTCGTAAAAGGAGCGGCAGACCTCTATCTGCCGCTCCCCGTAGTGTTTTCAATCAAAAGTGCAAGCGCACGCTTTAATTGAATGTCTTCTTAAGACTGACAAAGGCCCGTCGGCCCAAGAAGTCATAATTGCTGACAAAAGGTGACGTCCCAACCGTATTGAACTGGCCGAGATTCAATGTCGTAAGCGCGGGTGGCTGCTCATCAAAGACGTTCGCCACACCGATGGTCAAGTCAATCCCCGCGGGCAATTCACGGCTCACTGAGAGGTCATGATAGATGACTTCTTCGGCTTTCAGATCGACCGCCACGGCTTCTCCAAGGAAGTTGATGGCGATATCGTCGACCCCATTAACGCGCTGATATTCTTCAACATTCGACGTACCATCAATATACTCCATGCCCCAGAAGAAGGTCCAAGGTCCGGTCTCCAGTGTCGTAGATAGCTCGCCCACCCATTCTGGCTCACCGATCAGGCCGTTTAGGTCGAGCGGATCACTTGTCGGCTGCAATTGCAGCTCGTCTTCCGTCTGGATGGTGTGCTCGGTCGTAACCGTGAGCGTTCCAAACGAGAAGTCGCGGGTATAGTCTGCCTGAATATCGAAGCCTTTATTGGTTTGATTGGCGACGTTGATGTAATTGTTGGTCACATCCGTGATCAGGAAGGACGGCTCATTCCCGCCAACGGACGTGAAGTCGCGGTCGAAAAGATCGCAGAGCGGCTCAGATGCAAAATTCTCAGATGCGTAACAGCCAAAGAGAATGTTTTCTGCGCCGAGCTGGGCGATTTGATCATCGATCTCGAACTCGAAATAATCAACCGACAAGCGGAAATCGATCCAATCCGGTGCCCAGATCAAACCGATATTGAACGAGGTAGATGTTTCCGCCTCAATGTTTCCGATCGCGCCGCTTTCACTAATCGTCGCCGAGGCGCCAGCGCCGGCATGATCTCCGGGAACCCCGTCGGCAGCACAATTGTTCGCAATCACCTGCGGGATGTTGCCATCAGCGAGCGCAGCCTCCCAATTCAGACATGGATCAATGAAACGCTGTCCCAAGAAGGAGGTTTGCGAATCCAAGAACAGTTCGAACAGAGCTGGCGCCCGGAACGAGGTTCCATAAGAGGTCCGAGCCCGAATCGAAGGGGTGATCTGCCAACCGACACCTGCTTTATAAGTGGTGTCGTCACCGAACACATCGACATCGGTCCAACGTGCCGAGAGGCTCAGATCCAAGGATTCCGCGAATGGCGCATCCTTGATTAGCGGAACGGCCACCTCGCCGAAAACGGCTGTTGTGGTATCAGATCCGCGGGTGATGCCGGCGGTCGATGCGCCCCAAACATTGCCATCCCGCGTGGCAAAGCCAGGGACGTCATTGATGCGACGGCTGGTCCGGTTAAACCCGAAACCCGCACTGACGGTGCCGGCCGGCAAGTCGAAGAGCGGACCGTTTGTGTACAGCTCAACTTGGTTTTGCTCGTAATTGGTCGTTCCTTTTTGCACCCCGAACAAGAAGGCACGATCGACATCGGAGATCTCACCGTTCAGGAATTCGGGGCTATACCAATCGACATTCACACACGGGATATCCACGCCGTTGCGGTTGATCGTACCGCCAAGGGCGTCACAATTGGTGTAGGCCAGGCCGTCAACCGCATCGGCATAGATGAAGTCGCCCTCATAGCGGCCATCAGATTGTGAGAATTGGAAAAACGCATCGTAGCTCCAATCCGATAGCGCGCCATCGAAATTGCCTTTCAGGCCACCGACGACATTCACATAGTCGACAGTGATCGTGTCATCATTGATGTCCGTGATCGGGGTCGGCGAGAGACCGATAAAGCTGAAGGCGTTCGGATCCGCGGCGAAGCCATTCGCCGCAAAGCTCGGCTCAACTGGGTTTAAAATCGTTCCGAAATAGTTGTAGACATAATCATATTTCCAAAACTGGCGATAGCCGTTCACTTTGGTTTCGCGGCGGTTGAGGAGCACTTCGCCATAGGCGGTCATATTGTCGTTAAACTCATACTCGCCTGCGCCGAAGAAGGTCATCCGTTCCACTTCAGGACCCAGGGTTTCAGCATCCTGGAAGGGGTGATCGAAATTCAGCAGCGCCTCGGAAAGGCGCGCGGTTGGACCATATTCCGCGTCGGGTGTCGCGCCTGGGTTCAAGAGCTCGCCCAAGCCGACGGGATAAAAGGCCGGATCCACAAGGAGCCCGAAATCATTCGTGCCCCATGGCGCCAATCCATTCGCTGCGAGCGAACCATCATAGTCATACTGCAAGAGTTGCGGGCGCGACTGGAACGGGCGTCCGACGAGGCCAGCGCCGAGATAATTGTACAGCCAGACATGGCCCCAAAGCAGGTCACGACATTGGAATTCGCCCGTACGTGGGTCGATCTGATCAGCGCGATTGCCTTGCAAATCAAAAACCCGTGCCTCGCCACAATTGAGATAATCGCGGTCGCCGCGCGCGAGCTCGAAGTCTTTGGTATAGTCGAGCGTGGCGATAAAGCTGCCTTTGTCGAACGTATCGCCATAAGTGCCGCTGATCCGTAGCTCTTCGCCACCTTCATTTTCCGGCTGGCTGTAATAGAAGTCGAGTTCGCGAATATCATCCTTTTTGGTGATGATGTTCACCACCCCGGCCACGGCATCAGAGCCATAGATCGAAGATGCACCGTCTTTGAGGATTTCAATGCTTTGAACGGCCGCCAGTGGAATCGCGTTTAGGTCGAACGCAGACACCGCTCCGCGTGTGCCCGCCGGGCCGGCACGGCGCCCGTTCAACAGAACCAGCGTCCGGTTTGCGCCAAGGCCGCGTAGCGAGATCGTGTCCGTGCCGATACCGCCATCCTGCACAAAGGCAGATGACGTCGCAGACGTGACCTGCGCAGAACCGGCCGCAACCGTGGCCGTCTGTAGCAGCGTGCCGATGTCGGTGATCCCCTCGAGCACCGCAGAGTCCGCGCTGATAACGTCGACCGGCGAAATCGATGTATATTCGCTCGATAGGCGCGATCCGGTGACAATAACCTTGTCTTGCACGGCTACGTCTTCTTCGATCGTGGTGAGTTCTTCGACCGCTTCATCCGCTTGGTCGGCTTGATCGCTTTGATCTTGCGCATGACCGTTGACAGCTAAACCGGCGGCAAGCGCCGAAAGCGCGGCGCTTTTCAGCAGCCACGCGCCAAATTCATTCGACTTCATGTGTCCAACCCTCTCTATGTGAACAGCTCTCTCAAATTGATTTTTATATTACGCACTTAGGAAGGACCGCCCCTGACGATCCCAACTAGTCTCAAGCTATGCAATATGATCAACACAACGCAAGATTTTACAGGCCGTTTCACATGCAACTTAAATTTGAGGTTTGCAGATTTGTCACAGGTGGCGAGTTTTTGCCCCAAAAAGCGGCAAAGACTGGCTCAGTCTTTCGCCTTGGCTCAAAGTACTGGTGAAATTGACCACGTTCCCATGCGTAAAGGTGCGGTATAGGCTGGTGGTTGGTATTTGGTCTGAGTTTCAACATTGACTTGCGGCGCCTCTCAGACATGATCGGCGCACAATGTAGTTCTAGGGGTAATAAGTTTATGTGCGTGAAAACTTATAAATCCGCTGCGTTCGCGATTGCGAGCGTCTTCGCGGCGACTTCTGTTCAAGCAGAACCCGTCCCGATCGAAGACCTGGCGCGCTTACCGGCGATGCAAAGTGTGTCTGTGTCGGCTGATGGCGATCATATGTTTGCGCTGATCGGCCCGACCACCGGGGATGATCAAGATCGCGCTGTCTTGGCCTCCTGGGATTTGAATGATTTGACCAAACCCCCAGTCCTGTCAGCGCCCGATGGCGACACGGAGTACATTTTTGTGTCCGGGCTGAAGAACGGGTATTCCTTTACGGCGCTGCGCCAGCCCTTTACGGGGCGCTTGGCAGGCTGCGCAGAAGGCAAAGAGATTGGCTCCACCCGAACATGGTTGGTCAAGACCTTTATCGCCAACCCAACCTTCAGCGACTTTGACGAACCCTTTTTGAAAACAACTGGCACGCGCGGCGTCGCCGCCTCACGTGAGACCTGCGCGCGGATGGAAGCCCGCGGCGGGATCGTAACGACGCTGCCGCTCGATCCGGATCACGTTGTGATTTCACGCTTTCGGGTTTCGGACTTCGATTCAGAGTTCGTAAAACTGAACCTCAAAACCGGCGAAACGGATACGCTCTATACCAATATCGATAGCGATAGCGACGTCTATGTGGACCCCTATGACGCTGAAATCATGTCAGCGGTCGATCTCGACGAAATTGGCACAAAGTTCATCGAGCGGCTGCTCTTGCGCGACAAAAAAGGGGGTCAGCTCGAAGAACATCCGCTGTTTGAAGTTGATAGCAGCACCCGCCAAGAGGTGGATGTGCTCCACTGGGACAATGAGGCCGGGATGTATCTCATCCTGACCAATAAGTTCTCCGACGATCGTAAAGAAATCTATGCGTACGATCCCGTCGCGAAAACGCTGTCTGAAGACTCCGTGTTCGCTCATCCGGAGTTCGATGCATCGGGCGTGATGACCAGTCAGCGGGCCAGTGATTTCGGGCGCGTGCTCGGGTTTAATTATCTCGCAGACGTCGGTCGGACAGAATGGGTCGATCAAGAGCTCGGGGGCCTTGTCCTCGGCGTAGAGGCTCTGTTTGAAGGCCAAATCGTCAACGGGCTGTATGTCAGCGACGATCGCAGCAAAATCGTCTTCCAAGTTGAGCAATCCAATCAGCCCATAAAATACTTCATGATTAAAGATCGCCAGCTCCAACAAATCGGCGCGGCGCGGCCTTGGATTAATCCGGACCATATCGGCAAAACGGAGCTCGTTTATTACAAAACGCGGGATGGCAAGGACATCCCAGCTTTGTTGACACCGCGCGCCGGGTGGAGCGAAGGCGATGATCCCGGCAAGGCGGTCGTCCTACCGCATGGCGGGCCTTGGGCGCGCGACTTTGGCGGCTGGGATAGCAGTGGCTGGGTGGCGTTTCTCACATCGCGCGGTTTTACTGTGCTCCAGCCGCAGTATCGCGGCAGCACGGATTGGGGCTTGCAGCTCTGGAAAGCTGGCGACGGCCAATACGGCTATAAAGCGCAAGACGATAAGGATGACGGCGCCGAATGGTTGGTCGATCAAGGTTATGCCGATGCCGGCCAGATCGCGATGTTTGGCTATTCCTATGGCGGATATGCGGCGATGACAGCGGCGACGCGATCGAACAGCCCGTATCAATGCGCGATTGCTGGCGCTGGATATGGAGAGTCGGACAAGATCAATGTCTATGTCGACGATTCGCGCTTTGGGCGCTTGGTGTTTGCTGACGCCATTTCGGGGCGCGATGTGATCCGTGATGTGGAACGCTCGGAAATTCCGATTCTGGTCTATCATGGTGACCGTGATGTTCGCGTGCCTGACACCTATGGCCGAGACTTCTATCGTGCGGTCCGGCGGCATACGAATGCCAAATATGTGAACATCCCGGACATGCCCCACTCGCTGCCCTGGACGCCGGATCAGCACCGCCTCTCCCTCGGTGCGATTGAACGTTTCCTAGATAATGAGTGCGGTTTTGATTGGTAATCGGGAAAGCGAATGCCTCTTGCAAAGCGAGTGTGTGCATCACACTTGCCGCTTTACTCGCCGAGCTTAATCACGCGGTCGCTCAAAGCTTGGACCGCCGCTTCTGGGGTTTGTTCATGGACCAGGGCTGCTCGGAACTCTTCGGGCGTGAATTTGCCATCGATAATGTGATCCATCAGCTCAAAAAACGGTGCCCAGAAGCCATCCTCGTCAAGGAAAGCCATTGGCTTGGCATGTAAGCCCAAGCGCGCCCAGCTGAGCATCTCCACCGCTTCTTCCAGTGTACCGATGCCGCCGGGTAGAACGATAAATGCATCGCTTTCATCAAACATGCGTTGCTTGCGAGTGTGCATATCGTCGACAATTTCGTGCGGAACGTCTTCAAAGATCTGCTCTTTCTGAAGCAGAAAGCGCGGCATGATGCCGAGGACCTCGCCGCCAGCAGAATGAACCGCCTGGGCGCAGGCCCCCATGAGGCCGACCCCGCCGCCGCCATAGACCAAGCGAATGTCTTGCTGCGCCAGCGTCCGCCCAAGATCCTGCGCCAGTCGCAAATACTCCGCTTTGACCTCATTCGAAGAGCCGCAATACACACAAATCGACTTCACACCCGCCATCGGATCCCGCCTCTGATTCAAACCCTTGGAGCCTTATAGGAAGTCCAAACCAAAAACCAGAACAAAGCGCTGCGATCGAAATGCCGCCGGCATGCATTAAGCGGCGCTGGTGGCGCTACGGAAGGCGAGAGTCACTGTCAGTGAGCGTTTCTAAGTCCGCAAAACAGATGATAAACGTGGTGGTGCCCGACTGTACATTCACTCGCATAGAGGGTGCAAAACGCAGTTTCTTTTGCCGCTGACCCTATGCAGAAAAGCAGATCTCACCCATATGGCGGAGTATGACGACCGAGGTTCAACCCCAAGATGCAGACCGCATTGAGAGCGCCGATGGCGGGATCCTCGTTTCAATTGCCCGGGTTTTAAAGCTGCTCGGGCGCTCAGAACTGACCAAATGGCGCCCGATCATGGCGCTTTCGATCTTGCTGACGCTCGTGGCGGCTGTGCTGGAAGTGATATCGCCGCTGCTCATCGGTCATGCCATTAATCAGGTGGATGATGCAATTGGCGGGACGGCAGGCGCGCTCACAAATGCTGTTCTGTTCATCATTCTCGGCATCGCAATTCGATTTATGGCCGCAGGTTTACCGCAAGTGCGGGATTGGTTGTTTTCGCCGGTCAGCCAAGACGCGCAACGGGTGGCCTGCGTCGATGCGTTCGGGCATGCCCAAAGTCTATCGCTCGGCTTCCATCAAACCCGGCGCACCGGCGCGCTCAACCGCGTGATCGAACGCGGCGCAAGTGCGATTGATTATTTGATCCGCTTCTTGGCGTTCAATATCGGGCCGACCATAGTGCGCCTGGTTTTGGCCGCAGTCGCCCTCGGCATCGCATTTGATATTCGCCTCTCTTTGATCGCTGTGGCGGCCGTTGTTTTGTATGTCATCGCGACGGTGATCATTACTGAATGGCGGGTTCGCCAGCGCCGCAAGATGAATGTCGCAGACACCCGGTTTCGGGGCATCGCCGTCGATATTCTGACCAATTTTGAAACGGTCAAATCCTTTGCTGCCGAGGCCCGCGAGACCGACCGGTTTAGCGATGCCATGCGCAATTATAATTCACGCTATGTCGATGCTATTCGCAGCATGTATGTGCTGAACTTTGTCCAAGCCCTGATCATGAATCTGGGCTTGTTTGGCGTGCTTGCCCTGTCGGCCTGGAATGTTGTCGAAGGGCGGATGGAAATCGGCGATGTGACAGCCGCGATGCTGATGTTGCTCAGCCTCTACGCGCCGCTCAACATTCTCGGTTGGGCCTGGCGCGAGATTAAGCAAGGCGCGGTCGACCTTGAAAAGCTGTATGGTCTTTTGGGTATGATCCCAGAAGTCGCCGATAAACCGGATGCCGAACGGCTCGCTCGGCCGGAGGGGCGAGTGGTGTTTGACAATGTCAGTTTCACGCATGATGCGCGCACCGTCGGGGTCCAGAATGTCAGCTTCGACCTGCCCGCGGGCAAAAAAATCGCATTTGTCGGAACCTCCGGCGCTGGCAAGTCGACCCTCTTAAAGCTGCTATTCCGCTTCTATGATGTGCAAGACGGTCGCGTTTTGGTCGACGACAAAGACGTTCGCGACGTGACGCAAGAGAGCCTGCGCCAGGCTTTAGGCTTAGTGCCTCAAGATGTGGTCCTGTTTAACGAGACGCTCGAAGCCAATATTGGATATGCGAAACCGGATGCTACCCGCGCCGAGCTTGAAGATGCTGCGCGCCGGGCCCAATTGCTCGACTTTATTGAAGGCCTGCCGGAAGGTTGGAACACCAAAGTTGGCGAACGTGGCCTGAAACTCTCCGGCGGCGAAAAACAACGCGTCGGCATCGCCCGCGTCATTCTTGCAAACCCGGCCATTTTGGTCCTGGATGAAGCGACCTCGGCACTCGATAGCGCCACAGAGGCCGCTGTCCAAGAGGCCTTAGATGAAGCGTCAAAAGGGCGCTCGACCCTGATGGTCGCGCATCGATTGTCGACGGTGCAAGACGCCGACGAGATCATCGTTCTCAAAGCGGGCCAAGTGATTGAACGCGGGACGCACGAGGCCCTCTTGGCAGCGGCGGGCGAATATGCCGATATGTGGGCGCGCCAGGCCAAACGCGATGCGCTCGCGGTCGCCGCTGAATAGGAGAACCCGGTCCAATGTCAGATAGCGATTTCAGTCGCCATAATTTGCCTTGGCTGCGCGGCGGGTTTGATCTTGAAGGCTATGTCGGCGCGCTGGCGGCGTGGCTGTTTGGCATTTTGCTCGGATATATCTGGTCGCCGCTCTTCTGGATTGGTTTTATCGCGGCGGTTATTATCCTGTTTGCAACGCGCACGGCGCAGCGCACCTCGCCCGACGGAGAGGGGCTGATTGTGGCCCCAACCGATGGCGTAATCGTCGCGATCGCTGGCGCCGCGCCCCCCGATGAGTTGCGACTGACGGGAACAGGCTGGACCCGCGTGCGCGTGTCGATTGCGCCCAACAAAACCAATGGCGTCTATGTGCCGATGGATGGCGCTATTGATCATGTCATCCGTGAGATTGGTGATCCCGCAGCATTCTATGCGCTTAAACCAGACCGGCCGGGTCTGAGCTTGGCCTATGTCGCCTTCGAAAGCGCCGAGCGCGCGCTCGGGGTCCGGCTGGCGACTGGCGGATTGGGACCACGCTTAGAGGTCGATCATGAAGCTGGCGATGCGGTTCGGTTGGGGCGTAAAATCGGCACGCTCCGATTGGGTGGCTGGTGCGACCTTTATCTGCCCGCCGGCACCGAGATCTTGCTGAAACCTGGCCAGACTGTGATCGGATCTGAAACTGTGCTGGCGCGGTTTGGGGATGCAACCGAGCGGCCCGTGCCCCAAAAGGCAGCAGACCCTGAGCCAGCACCGGCTGAACCCGAACCGGTCGCCGAATCCGCGGTGGACCCAGAACCGGAAATGGATGTCGAAGACGAAACCAAGCTCGACGCGCTGACCAGCGATGAAGAGCCGTCTGAACCCGCGCCTGAGGAAGAAGAGGACGTCACCGAAGTGATCGAGAAATTGCGCAGCGAAGCGAAAAAAATCGAAGACGGCGACTAGGCTTCGTCTTCGGGCACAGAGTTCATCCAAGACAAGACAGGCTTTAGCGGCACGGCCCAACCAATGCCCGCGACAATGAAGAAGATCAGGGTGAGCCATTTGGGACCGGTGGCAAGCGCCGTACCGATCGTGGCCGCGCCCCAAATCCAAAAGGCGAGAAAGGCCATGATGATCAAGCTGGCGACAATTCGGCGTTGAGATTGCGGCATTTGAACAGGTCTTCCTTTTTGCTGCGACTGTGTGGCCGCTTGCTGTTATGCTGTAAGCGTTCAAATAGAGCGCAGAATGCCTGACGCAACATCCCCTGTCGCCGCACGCTGGATCCAGCGCTGGCTGATTGTCATCGGCCTTATGGTCTATGCGATGATTTTGATCGGTGGCGCGACGCGCCTCACCGATTCCGGACTGTCGATCACGGAATGGGCGCCGATCAAAGGCACACTGCCGCCTCTGAGCGACGCAACCTGGCTCAGTGAGTTTGAAAAATACAAAGCGACCGCAGAGTTCCAGCAGCAGAATTACAATATGACGATGTCGGAGTTCCAGTTCATCTATTGGTGGGAATGGGGACATCGCGTCTTCGGTCGGCTGATTGGTTTGGTTGCGATCGGTGGATTTATCTGGTTCGCCGCAATGCGTTGGTTGTCGCGCAAGTGGATGCTGCGTCTCGCGGGTCTCATCGCCCTTGGCGGATTGCAGGGATTTATCGGCTGGTGGATGGTGGCCAGCGGGATCGGTGAGACGGAACGGCTCGATGTGGCGCCCTACCGGCTGATGACGCATTTCGGCTTGGCGCTATTGATCATTGCGGTGACGACTTGGTTTTGGCTCGATCTCAGCGAGCGGCGGCGGTTTGCGGTGCCCGGACCCTTTTACGGTTTGGCGCTGGTCTTATTGGCGCTGACCAGCGTTCAGATGCTCAGTGGCGCGCTCGTCGCTGGGCTCGATGCCGGGCGCAGCTACACCGATTGGCCGTTAATGGCCGGGGAGTTCGTGCCGTCGCATTATTTGGACGAAGAGCTTGGCCTGCGCAGTCTCTTCGAGGGTCGCGCGGCAACGCAATTCAATCATCGATTTGGCGCCTATTTGCTTTGGGGTATTGCCTTATTTGCCGCCTATCGCGCCCGGGGAACAGAGGCCTTCCCAGCCTTCGCTTTGATGGCGGGCTTGGTTTCAACGCAAGCCATTTGGGGCATTATTACCCTGTTAAACGCAGCGCCGCTGCCGATTGCGTTGGTGCATCAAGGGTTCGGCGTTCTGGTCTTGCTGACCAGTGTGTGGAGCGTTTGGGCTACTCGGCCGCGCCAGGCGGTTTATAACCAAACGGTTCCAGCGTAACGCGGCTTGGATCGATATAGGTGACCGTGTGAGCGCCGGTGCTGGCTTCACCAGCGATGACAATCACCCCGCCGGGATAACCGCCGCCGCGCGCATCGCCGGTTCCGGCCATGTCCACGGGACGCGCAGGGGGGCGGACGGTGATCCCATCCAAAACCTGAAACGCTTCGACATCACCGCCACCGGTGATCAGCGTATATCCGCCCGTATCGTCCAATAAGAAGCGATATGTTTTGTTGCGATGCTTCAGATCGCTCGCGGCGATGACGGGGGCGGAATACGCAACATCCTCGCGATCGGTGAGGACACACGCCGTGATGTCGCTGGCCGCGCGGGCGGGTTCATCAAGCAGAAGGATTAAATTGTCCCCAACTTCAACCAACCGGCCAAGCTTCAACTCTCGCCGATCCCCTTGGGTCCAGAATCCGATCCGCATGACCCCGTCGCGATCAAAGGTCGGCGCTCCGCTGCACAGGCCTTCAATGAGATCATCGGTTCCGGCATCCAGCGGGTAGGGTAGCGGCTCAGCGAGGGCGCCGCCATGGATGTAAAGCGACAGATCACCCTGGCCGCTAATCCCAGGAAACACGGTTACCGAGGTGTCCTGGAGGCGCAAAAACCGACCATCAGCCACCAGCGCCACGTCGATCGCGGCTTTTTCAGTGACCCGCTCGCCTTCCAAGTCGAGAATTTGCAGGCCGCCATCCTCGAACACGACCGCGACGGCGGAGCCCAATTCGCCTGCGACACCGATACTGGCAATCGGTGAACCGAGATCATTGGTTTGCCACACCGCAGGCAGGACCAGACCGTCTGGCACGGCGGCTTCGACGGGATCGTCGCTCGGCGCGATAGCCTCAGTCTCCACCGGTGCTTCCGTAGGGGAACACGCCGTGGCAAGGAAAAGCAGAGTGAGCGCGCAAGGCGCGTTGACAAGGCGTTTCGCGGCGCGTAGATGCGGGCGCTTGAACATTATCCAATAACTCCGAATGAGAGGCTCCGGCGGAGCAATGAAAACTTATAACGCACCTGCCGACGTTGAGAACAAATGGATCGTCATCGACGCGACCGATGTCGTGGTGGGTCGTCTTGCTTCCTACGTCGCCAAACGTCTGCGTGGCAAGCACCGCGCTGACTTCACGCCTCACATTGACACAGGTGACTTTGTGGTTGTCGTCAATGCTGAGAAAGCGAAGTTCACGGGCAACAAGCTGACGGACAAAGTCTATTATCGCCACACCGGTCACCCGGGCGGCATTAAAGAGACCACTGCTGGCAAGATTCTTGGCGGCCGTTTTCCAGAGCGCGCAATTGAGCTCGCTGTGAAGCGCATGCTGCCAAAAGAAAGCCCGCTCGCCCGCAAGCAGTTCAAAAAGCTGCGCGTCTATGCTGGCGCTGAGCACCCTCACGAAGCGCAAGCCCCCGAAGCGGTCGACTTTGCGTCAATGAACACCAAAAACACGAAGGTCGCATAAGATATGGCTGAGACTGCACAATCGCTCGAAGACCTCAAAAACGTCACCGAAGGCGAGGGCGCTGCGGCTGAGCTGCCGCCGATCACGACCGAGCCTAAGATTGACGCGCAGGGTCGTTCTTACGGCACCGGTCGGCGCAAATCGGCGACGGCGCGGGTTTGGCTAAAGCCAGGCTCTGGCAAAATCACCATCAATGGCAAAGACCAAGAAGCCTATTTTGCGCGTCCTGTACTGCGCATGGTTTTGGAGCAACCTTTGGTCGAAGCCGATCGTCGCACACAATATGATGTCGTCGCCACCGTCAAAGGCTCTGGCCTTTCGGGTCAGGCCGGCGCTGTCCGTCACGGCATTGCCCGCGCGCTGGTCAATTTTGAGCCAGAACTGCGCCGGACGCTGAAGCCCTTTGGCTTCCTAACCCGCGACCCGCGCGTTGTTGAGCGGAAGAAGTACGGTAAGGCAAAAGCCCGCCGTAGCTTCCAGTTCTCTAAGCGCTAAGCGTTACGGTTTATTCGAACACGTGATCAAGGCGCTCCTAGGGGCGCCTTTTTCGTATCTGAAACAAGGGTTTGGGCATGAGTAATGAGACAAGACTGAAAGCCGCTGTGCTGGGGGCCTCGGGCTATACGGGCGCCGAAACCGTCCGCCTACTCGCCGGCCATCCCCGCGTCGATGCCATTGCAGCGACCGGACACAGTCTTGCAGGCAAAGCCTTATCCGAGATTTTCCCACACCTTGCCGGGCCAACGGATTTGCCGGTGGTCAAAGCCGAAGATGTTGCTTGGGAGAGCGTCGACATCGCGTTTGGCTGCTTGCCGCATGGGACCAGTCAGGATGTCATCGAGACCCTGCCCGCGCATGTGACAATCGTGGATTTGTCGGCTGACTACCGCTTGCGGGATGCATCGCTTTATGCGTCGACATATGGCCGCGCGCATCTTAATCCGGCGCGCACAGCAAACGTCAAATATGGCCTGCCCGAATGGCGCGGAGCTGAGCTTTTGGGTGAGTCTTTGGTCGCGTGCCCAGGCTGCTATCCAACGGCCAGTCTATTGGCTTTGCTACCGATTATTGATCTGATCGATGCTGACAGTGTGGTCATCGACGCGAAATCTGGCGTCTCTGGTGCCGGGCGCGGTTTGAAGGAAGGCAATTTGTTTTCGGAAGCGGCTGAAGGCGCGCATGCCTATGGCGTCGGCACGCATCGCCATGCGCCTGAGATCGAGCAGGAACTCAATTTACAAGCTGGGCGCGGCGATATTGGCGTGACCTTCACGCCGCACCTTCTGCCGATGACCCGCGGCGAGCTGGTCACCTGTCATATCCGCGGAGATGCCGATCAAATCCATACCGCGCTGGCCGCTAAGTATGCTGATGCGCCCTTTGTTTCGGTGCTGCCGCTCGGAGCGGCGCCGCCAGATACGCGGCATGTTCGCGGCACGAATAATTGCCGGATCGCGGTCTATCCGGACCGGGTGAAGGGGCGGGCGGTTGTCATTGCCGTCATCGACAATTTGGTCAAAGGCTCCTCTGGCCAGGCGATCCAAAACCTTAATTTGGTCATGGGGTGGGAGGAAACGCTCGGTCTGTCAGGCTTGCAGGCCTTGTTTCCCTAAGCACCGCGACAAACGCTGCACAGCCAAATTACACCGACGATCTGAGGTGACAGACGGCGATCTATGCGATAGATCCAGAGCGCGTTTGGAGACACTGAGATGACGCTTTGGGGACGGATACGTCACCTGCTTTTATGGATCGGCGTCATTGGTTTCATCGCCAATACCGCGCAGGCTCGCGTGGAGGTCGATGCCGGCGAAACGCTTGCCCTGCAAGTGTGCAATGAGCATGGCGCCCTGGTCGAGCTTGAATTGCCCGGTGCACCGCCAGAGCAAAAAACCGGGGGCCATTGTCAGGCTTGCTATTTACCAGCTCTCGCCCCGCGGTTTGAGCCGATCTCTGAACCGTGCATTTGGATTGCGCCGGTCTTGAGCGAGCAAATCGCATCGCCCCGTGTTTTCCCGCGCTCACCGCTATGGCCGGGCGCCCCTCCGAACGGCCCACCATTCGCTCACGCCATTTGATCTGACAAGTACAATCCGGGGGCCCACGCGGCGCCCACCCAATGTGTGAGAATAGTTTATGAAAACCCAATTGATGACGGGCCTCGCCGTGCTGTGCGCGAGCGCTCCAGCCTTCGCGCATGAAGGCGATGGCGGTAATGTTACCTATGCCAGCGATCATGCGCCGATCGGCGTGATGGCCGATCACCGCCATGAGCAAGGCGAATGGATGCTGTCTTATCGTTATATGTATATGGACATGTCGGGCAGCCGCGATGGCACAGACAGCTTGTCGCCGGAAGAGATTGTCACAACCGTCGAGAATCCCTTCGCCAATCCGCCGATGATGCCGCCCACTCTGCGAGTCGTGCCAACCGATATGCCAATGCAGATGCATATGGTTGGCGGAATGTATGGCCTAACGGATCGGATCACGCTGATGGCAATGGGCATGTATGTGACCAAAGAAATGGATCACATCACGTTTCAAGGTCCGATGGGGACCACGCGCCTGGGCGAGTTCACAACCGAAACATCGGGCATCGGCGACACGACCGTGGGCGCGATTATTGGCCTGGATGACGGGTCTTATGAGCACCGCCAGATCAATCTCGGACTGTCAGTCTCATTACCGACAGGCTCGATTGAAGAGACGGATCAGATCCTGACGCCGATGGGCACCACGCCGAGCCCGCGTTTGCCTTACCCGATGCAATTGGGATCGGGCACGTTTGACTTGAAACCCTCTCTCACGGCGCGCTCGCGGACCGGCAATTGGAGTTATGGGGCGCAGGCCTCAGCCGTCATTCGCCTCGATGAGAATGATGAGGGCTATACGCTGGGCGATGTGCTCGAGGCGACGTCCTGGCTCGCTTATGAGCCGCAACCATGGGTCTCATTCTCGGGTCGCCTAAAAGCCAGCAGCATTGGCCAGATTGACGGCAACGATCCGCTGATCCGCGCGCCGGTGCAGACCGCCGACCCTGACAATCATGGCGGGGAAACGCTAGAAGCCTTGTTCGGCGTGAACTTGGTGGGCCAAATGGGTTGGCAGAAAGGGCATCGTATTGCCGCAGAAATTGGTCTGCCGCTTTATCGCGATCTCAACGGCCCTCAGCTCGAAACCGACTTAACCTTCACCCTCGGTTGGCAGAAATCATTTTAGCGTCTTGTTCGACAGGCCTTGCCAGCGCGATCTGCAAGGCCTGTCGCTCAATAGAAGAGCGGTCCGTATAGCCAGACCCACCATCCTCCGGCAGCAAGCGCTGGCCCAAATGGAAATTCGGTTTCAGTCGGCACGCCCTGATTTGAGCGCAGCCGGAAGGCGGCAAGGCCGACCAAAGCGAGCGCCGAGGCGAGGAGAATAACGCTCGTCAAACCCGTCGCGCCGACCCACAGACCGAGCGCTCCGATCAATTTGGCGTCGCCGCGCCCCAATCCAGGACGCCCACGCAGTTTCAGGTAAACCTGATCAATGGTCCAAAACAGACCAAATCCAATCACCGCACCCGCGATTCGGTCAACACGGATCTGATTTGGCGCGTCTATTAAGAGCGTTAGGCCAAGCGCAAATACGCCGAAATTCAGCACATCTGGCAAAATCATCCGCTCAAGATCAATCCGCGCGAGCAAGACCAAAAGCCAACCGAGCAAAACGCTGTGCAGGAGCCAAGAAGAGGGTGCCGCGTACAATGCCCAAGCGGTGGTGACAAAAAACCCAATCGCCGTGATCAAGCTATAGCCCGAGCGCACGTCATCTCGTGTCGGGGGGCTGAAGCCTGAGCCGGCGGGATCGGTCCGCCGACGATAGATCCATTCGCAAACAAAACCGATAAGCGGCGCCGCGAACAGCAGGGTTAGAACGCTGAGTTGGCTCAAGACACCAAATCGCGAGACGCCCGCGTTTCCAGCCCCAGCGCATCGCCGACGGCTTGATAGGTCAAGTGACCCTCGCAGACATTTAGGCCATTGAGCAGGTGCGGATCTTGCGACAGTGCCCCCTCCCATCCGAGCCGCGCGATCCGCTTGGCATGTGTCAGCGTGGCCGCGTTTAGGGCATAAGTCGACGTGCGGGCGACGGCACCCGGCATATTGGCAACGCAGTAATGGATGATCTCGTCGACCTCATAGGTCGGGTCGTCATGGGTGGTCGGGTGAGAGGTTTCAAAACAGCCGCCCTGATCGATCGCGACATCGACCAAAACGCTTCCGGCCTGCATGGTTTTCAGCATGTCCCGGGTGATTAGTTTTGGTGCCGCCGCGCCTGGAACAAGCACCGCGCCGACGACCATGTCCGCGGTCTTGAGAAGCTCGCTGAGCAGCGCTGGCGTCGAGCGGATAATCCGCGCTTTGGCCCCAAAGTAAGCCGATAAGCGCTCCATCACGGCATTGTCGCGTTCGAGAATGGTCACGTGAGCTTCCAGGCCGACTGCCATCTGCGCGGCATTGAAGCCGACATCGCCGCCGCCAATGATCAGCACGTTTGCAGGGGCGACGCCGGGCACACCGCCAAGCAAAACGCCGCGACCACCAGCATTCTTTTGCAGCGCAGCGGCGCCGACTTGAATGGAAAGTCGGCCAGCGACTTGGCTCATTGGTTTCAGCAAAGGCAGATCGCCATCATCATCGGTCACCGTTTCATAGGCAATGCAGACCGCGCCCGATTTGAGCAAATCATCGGTCTGCGCTCGGTCGGCGGCGAGATGAAGATAAGTAAACAAAACCTGCCCTTTGCGGAGCAGAGCGCGTTCGACCGCTTGCGGCTCTTTGACTTTGATAATCATATCGGCGCGCGCGAAGATATCTTTTGCAGACGTGACAATTTCAGCGCCGTGCGCGCGATACACCTCATCGCTGGCGCCGATCCCGATCCCAGCTTCGGTTTCGACCAGGACCTGGTTGCCGTCTTCAACGAGTTCGGTCACACTCTCCGGCGTTAAGCCAACGCGATATTCGTGGTTTTTGATTTCTTTCGGAACACCAATCAGCATCGCGCTACCTCCTTTGTCAGCGCGAGTTTACACCGAATCGTTTGAAAATTTTTCTCTAAGTTTCGAAGATTAAGGGTATTTACGCGAAAAATTTGGACATTTTTGTATATGAGCGATAAAAATTATCACGATGGACCAAATTGACCAAAAGATACTTGTAGAGTTGCAGACCAATTGCCGGCGACCAATTGGTGAGATAGCTGACCGTGTTGGGCTTTCCTTATCCGCTTGTGCGCGGCGGATTGCGTTATTGGAAGAGCATGGCTTCATTGAAGGCTATGGCGCCCGCTTGAATGGCGAGCACTTGGGATATGCGATGACTTTCTTTGTCGAAGTGTCGCTCGACAGTCAGACGGATGCGGTCCTGGCCGCCTTCGAGAAAGCCGCGAAACGTCGCCCGGAAGTATTAGAGTGCCATCTGATGACCGGCACGGCCGATTATCTGATTAAAGTTGCCGCGGCAGACACGCGTGATTATGAGACCACCTATCGCAAAGTTATCGCCGCGCTGCCGCATGTCAGTCGCATCCAAAGTGCTTTGGTAATGAAAACCGTCAAGCCATGGCGCGGGTACCCTACGATCGGTAAGCGATAGAAAAATTATCGGCGTTTGAAGTGCCAAAAAAGATCGACCATTTGAGGGGCTCCGACACATCTCACGTGGATGTGCCATCGCCCGTTTAAACTTTCAGCTTGTCTAAATGCGCTTAAATGTGGATGTTAGAGGCGGTAGGGAGCATGTGAGGATATCATGCGAGTTCGGGCCGCGCTGCAGAACAAAATCGCGAAATCTCTGTTTAGTATTGACCGACGCAATGCCAAAAGGCGGAAAGCGGAGCGCGTGCGGCGGCGACAAAATCTGCCGCATACCGTTCATTATTTCCATCAAGCTGGAGACCCATATTCCCATCTCATGGCGCAGGTCTTGCCGCAATTTCAAGCCCGGTATGAAATTGACTTGGACGTCCACATCACGGCGCCGCCGCCAGACTGGGCGGCACCGGACCGCGCGCGCCTAGACGCCTATAGCCGCATAGACGCGGCGCGCTTGGCACGGCAAGCCGGTTGGCGTTTCGTGGATCCAGGCCATCAGCCCGATGCAACCCGGCTGGCTGAGGCCAACGCGGCGCTTATCGCTGCAACCGAGTCCGGTGATTTTCTCGCCCAGGCGCAAACGATTGGCGACGCGCTTTGGTCAGGTGATATGCTGCCCGAGCGAACGCTCTCGCTGCAGGAGATCGAGCAGGTCCTCGCCAAAGCGGCGGCGGCGCGCAGTCGGCTTGGGCACTACCTTGGCGCGACGCTTTACTATGCGGGCGAGTGGTATTGGGGACCGGACCGATTGCACTATCTCGAAGAGCGCCTGCGTGCGCTCGGGGCCACGAAACCCGGCGCCCCTGTCGAGGTCGTGTATCCGCCGCCGGTTGTGCCATCCACACCCGCACCCGTCACCGCAAGCGTCGGCCTAGAGCTGCATTGGTATTTGTCGTTTCGCAGTCCGTACACGGGCATTGTCGCAGAGCGGGTGAAGGCTCTCGCCGATGCCTATCATGCCGATCTCAAATTGCGCTTCGTGCTGCCTATGGTGATGCGCGGAATGCAGGTGCCGCGCATGAAGGGCTTTTACATTATGAGCGATGTCGTGCGTGAAGCTGAGCGGCTCGGGGTGCCGTTCGGCAATGCCGTGGATCCGATCGGTGCCCCGGTAG
This sequence comes from Pseudomonadota bacterium, assembly GCA_038531165.1. Classification (GTDB taxonomy): domain Bacteria; phylum Pseudomonadota; class Alphaproteobacteria; order Caulobacterales; family Hyphomonadaceae; genus Henriciella. The sequence goes on along the minus strand of JBCBBZ010000003.1, from coordinate 202,340 downwards.
AGCGAGGCTACGCCATTCTCAGCGAAGCCATCAAACGCGGGCGCGGCTACGCGTTCGCGCAGTCATTCTTGTCTGGCGTTTGGCGCCAAGGATTGGATGCCGGATCCGATAAGGGCCTCAAAACCATAACCGAGCGCGCAGGTCTCGATTGGCCTGAAATGCGCGCCTTAATCGGCGGCGATCATTGGCGCGCCGAAGCCGAGGCCAATCGCCAGGAAATGTTTGAATTCGGCGTCTGGGGTGTGCCGAGCTTCCGGATCGGTGATGTGACCGCGTGGGGCCAGGATCGCTTGTGGGTGATCGAAGCGGCGCTGAAAAAGACTATGACAGAGGAGGAGCATCGCGCATGAAAGTAATCAATGAGGTCGCGCCATCAGACCCGGCGCAAATGGCGGAGATGATGAAAGACGGACCAGATGGACCGATTTTCATGGTCAATCTGCTAAAGTTCAAAGACAAAGCGGAATATGCCGACGGCCGTGAGACGGAGCTCACCGGTCGCGAGGCGTATGGCATTTACGGCCAAGGCGTTGCCCAGCTCTTGCCGGAATTTGGCGGCCAAGTGTTTTTTGTCGCCGACACCACGTTTCTGGCGCTCGGCCAAGTCGAAGTGTTATGGGACGAGGTTGCGATCGCGGCCTATCCAAACCGCCGGGCACTCGTAGATATGGCTGCGTCGCAGGCTTGGCAGGACATCGCGGTCCACCGCGCCGCGGGGCTTGCCGGGCAATTGAACATCGAGTCCGTGGTGCCCGATGGCGCGAAAGCGCTACCTTGGTTAGACCTCTTTCTCAAAACGTTCAAATGAAGCCGCGTACGCCCTACGACGAATGTCGAGTTGGTCAACGGGGCGTCTTGCGCTAGAGTGCGAAATTGCAAAACCGGCGGCAAAGGACGCAAATATGAAGCATCATATTATGATCGCGCTGGGAATATTGATGGCCTGTATCTTTTCCTACCGGCTGGCAAATGCGATTTTGACACCCGGCTGGGGTCTGCCTGAGCTGTATCTCTTTGGCGGCATCGTCATCGCGGTCGTGCTGATTTTTGGCGGCTTGAAAGAGCGCCGATATGACCGTGAGCAAAGTCAAAATCAAGACCGTTAGACCAAAGTCGGTCTCAACAATTGCCTAACTCTGGTCCAACCTGATCCTGCGGTAAACCTGCCGTCCAAAAACAATCAGGGAGGACAAAAAGTGTCCGAGAAAAAACAAATCGATGCGAAAGGCTATTGGGCGGCCACGGTCCGCCTGACACTTAGTCTGCTCGCCATCTGGTTTGTCGTCTCTTACGGAGCCGGCATTCTATTTCGAGACTTCTTAGATCAATTTGCGATTGGCGGTGCGCCGCTAGGCTTCTGGTTTGCCCAGCAAGGCTCCATCTACGTCTTTGTTGGTCTGATCTTCTATTATTGCTTCGCCATGGCGCGGCTTGAACGCAAATTCGGCGTGGAGGGCTAGACCGATGGATTGGACCCTCTTCTTCGTCATTACGACGTTTGCGCTTTATATCGGAATTGCGATTTGGGCGCGCGCTGGTTCGACCGACGATTTCTACGTCGCGGGCCATGATGTTCACCCCACTGTCAATGGCATGGCCACCGCAGCTGATTGGATGTCAGCGGCCTCTTTCTTGTCAATGGCCGGTTTGATTGCCTTTTTAGGCTATGGCGGCTCCGTCTATCTGATGGGCTGGACGGGCGGCTATGTGCTGCTGGCCGTTTTGCTCGCGCCATTCTTGCGTGAGTTTGGCAAATTTACCGTCCCTGACTTTGTCGGCGACCGGTACTATTCTGACATCGCCCGGATCATTGCTGTGATCTGCGCTTTGTTTGTCTCATTCACCTATATTGCGGGTCAGATGAAGGGCGTGGGCGTCGCCTTTTCAGGCTTCCTCGGCGTTGACTTCAATGTTGGCATCGTCATCGGCATGGTCATTGTCTTCTTCTACGCCGTGCTCGGCGGCATGAAGGGCGTGACCTATACGCAAGTCGCTCAGTATTGCGTGCTGATTTTCGCCTACACGGTTCCGGCGATCTTCATGTCGCTGATCATTACCGGCAACCCGATCCCACAATTGGGCTTTATCGGAAATGCGGTCGGCGAAGACATTTCGATGTTGCAAAAACTGAACAATGTGGTCACCGATTTGGGCTTCCAGGAATATACGCAAACGAACAAATCCATGTTCGATGTGTTTGCGATTACCGGCGCGCTGATGTTCGGTACAGCCGGTCTGCCGCACGTGATTATTCGCTTCTTCACCGTGCCCAGCGCCAAGGCGGCTCGGTTCTCTGCCGGATGGGCGCTGATCTTCATCGCGGCGCTTTACACAACGGCTCCGGCCGTGGGCGCGTTTGCTCGGATCAACTTCATCGATACGGTCAATGAAGCGACCTACATTGCCGATGACGCCAATTACGAAGAAGCTGCCGCAGCGATTACGGCCGCTGGCGGCAAGCCTGTCCCAACCTGGTATAAGACTTGGGAGAAGACCGGTTTGCTGGCGTATGAAGATAAGAATGGCGACGGCATCATGCAGTATCGCGGGCCAAATGCGCCGGATGGTGTTGAGAATGAAGTCAATCCGAACCGCGACATCTTCGTGCTCGCCAACCCGCAAATCGCGCAGCTTCCGGCCTGGGTCATCGGCCTCGTCGTTGCTGGCGGTCTTGCGGCGGCTCTGTCCACGGCAGCAGGTCTCCTCATGGTGATCTCATCGGCGGTGAGCCATGATATCTGTCGCAGAACCTTGTTCAAAGACATGGATGATAAGACAGAGCTTCGGGTCGCGAGAGGCGCAGCCGCTGGTGCCGTTGTTGCCGCCGGTCTCTTAGGGATCTTCTCGGCCCAGCTCGGCTTTGTGGCGCAGGTGGTTGCTTTTGCCTTCGGCTTGGCATCGGCCTCACTCTTCCCCGTCATCTTCCTGGGTATTTTCTGGAAGCGGATGAACAAGGAAGGGGCCATCGTTGCGATGCTGTTCGGTCTGATCTCGACCTTTGCCTATATCGTCTACTTCAAGTTCGGTGGTGGCACGCCGGAGCAATACCTGTTCGGCGTCTCCCCTGAAGGCATTGGCTTTGTCTTCATGTGGCTCTCTGGCGGGCTCGGCATTGTCACCGCTTTGCTGACCGCTTCGCCGCCGCAGGACATCCAAGACTTGGTCGAGGATATCCGCGTCCCCGGCACCCGCCAACCGCATGGAGTTGCGGATGAAGGCATGGCGCCAGCCGCAGCGATCCCGGCAGAGTAAGCTGTCAAAGCAAACTTGGAAGGGCGGTTCATTGAGCCGCCCTTTCGCGATTCCCAGAGGCAAAACGGCTTCAAATCATACGACTTTCGCCGTGATTGGATTCGACATTGCAACCGGGCATGATAGCGTCAGGAGATGTCGATGCCAGCATGGCTGATTATTGTTAGCGTTGTGCTCTATATGGCGATCCTATTTGGGATGGCCTGGCAACGTGATCGTCAGGCTATGGCGCCTAATTTCAAACAAAGCCCAGTCATCTACGCGCTGGCCATCGCCGTGTATTGCACGTCCTGGACATTCTTTGGCGCGGTCGGCACCGCCGCCGAAAGCGGCTGGGACTATTTGCCGATCTATTTAGGGCCAGCCCTGGTATTTTTGTTTTTACCCGGGCTTTTACGGCGCATCGGCGAGGTGGTTGAGCGCGAAGGTGTGACCTCGCTGTCTGACTTTTTGGCATCGCGTTATGGCAAAAGCCGATCGCTCGGTGCGGTTGTTGCAGTGGGCGCTGTGATTGGCAGTCTGCCCTATATTGCCTTGCAGCTCAAATCGGTCGGCATGAGCGTTGAAGCGCTGTTGCAGCCGGTTGGCGACTTGCCGACGGAGAGCGGCGCTGAATCGGTTTTGGTGACAGCCATTGCGCTTGCCCTATTTGCCATCCTGTTTGGTGCCCGTCACTCAGACTTGACCCGTCACAATGCGGGTCTGATGCGCGTTCTCGCTTTCGAAGCGGTGATCAAACTCTTGGCGCTGATCGCAGTTGCCGTGCTCTCGATCAGCTTGATCAATTCCGACGCGATTGCCCAAGTGCCGCCCGTCGCGGAGGTTTTCCCGGCTGATTTTTCGGTTCGTTTTGTTACCATTACCTTGCTGTCCATGGCAGCGATTGTTTGTTTGCCGCGTCAGTTCCATGTCGGCTTCATTGAGCGCCGAGATGGTCGAGATCTTGCCGTCGCACGCTGGCTCTTTCCGCTTTATATGTTGGTGACAAGTCTGGTGGTCATCCCAATCACCTTGGCCGGTGCCAGCGGTTTGCCCAGCAGCATTCCGGCAGACCTTTACGTCTTGGAATTGCCGCTGGTGCATAACTCGCCATGGCTCGCGCTATTGGTGTTCCTAGGCGGGTTCTCGGCGGCCACGGGCATGGTCATTGTGGCGACGATTGCGTTGTCGAACATGGTCACGAACGATCTGATTGTGCCGGCTTTTATGCGCTCGGGGAACTTATCCAATATTAGCGGCGATGCGGGCGCCCGCATCCTATCGATCCGCCGCTTGGTGATCGTCGGAATCATTTTGCTGGCGTATGGTTACTTTCGGATCGGCAGCAGCGAGGCGCTGGCCCAGATTGGTTTGCTCTCATTTGCCGCCGCGGCGCAGTTTGCCCCAGCGCTGATCGGTGCCGTCTATTGGCGTGCGGCGAAACAGGCAGGCGCCATTTGGGGGGTCGCATTGGGTCTTTTGGCCTGGTCCTACACGCTGTTCATCCCAGCGATCATTGGGCACGGTGTGATGACCAGCTGGTTGCCCGGATGGCTCGACCCGCACGCTTTGTTTGGTTTGAGTTTCGGCGACAGTCTGGTGCATGGCGTGGTCTGGAGCCTGACGCTCAATACGCTTGGCTTTGTGATCTTTTCAATCCGCGCCCCAGAGCGCTTGCGGGATCGCATCCAAGCGGCGGCTTTTGTCGGCGAAGCGACGAGTGCGAGCGGCCTGCGGGCGCCCACACAAAGCATCTCGCATCAGGTGACCCCCGACGGGTTGAAGGCGCTCGCCTCGCGGTTCTTAAGCGCCGAGGCCGTTGCCCATGCCTTCGATCAATTTGAAGCCGATTTGCAGATCGACGTGCGCGGCCGTCAGCCTGCTGATTGGCGCCTGGTCCAACGCACCGAACGGCTGCTCGCAAGCGCCCTCGGCGCGGCGTCTGCCCGAGTGGTCATGTCGTCTGCGATTGCCGGTGCGGATGTCGCCCTCGGAGATGTCTTATCGATCCTAGATCAGCACACACAGGCTGAACGCTTTGACCGACACATGTTGCAATCGATGCTCGAAAACATCGAGCAGGGCATTAGCGTGGTGGATCACGAACAGACCCTCGTCGCTTGGAACAGCGCCTATATCGATATGTTTGCCTATCCAGAGTCCCTGGTGAAGCTCGGGGCGCCGATTGCGGGATTGATCCAGCACAATATTTCGACGGGCTGGATTGATGGTGATCCGTCTCAAGAGGCGGAGCGACGAATCGCGCATATTCGCGCCGGGCGGCCGCATGCCTATGAACGGCAAAACCCAGATGGTCGCTACTTAAGGATTATTGGCAGCCCGATGCCGGGCGGCGGCTATGTTACAACCTTTACTGATATCACCGAAGATAAGAAGCGCGAGCGGGCTTTGATCGAGGCCAATGAAACGCTTGAGCAGCGCGTCGCGGACCGCACCAAAGATCTAAAAGACATGGCTGAGGACCTTGACGTGGCGCGCGCTGAAGCAGAAGGGGCGAATGCCTCTAAGACACGCTTTCTGGCCGCGGCGAGCCACGATCTGCTGCAACCCTTAAATGCCGCGCGCTTATTCCTCGGCGCGGTGGATCCGGGCCGCGCAAACAACAATCAAGAGCTTCTGGCAAAAGCCGACCGCGCGGTGCGCTCGGCCGACGAGTTGCTCAAGGGTCTACTGGATATCTCGCGCTTAGATCATTCCAATGTCGAGCCGCAACCGAAAACCATTCCGCTTGGTCCGTTGCTGGAAGATCTGGCCGATGAAGCGCGTCCGATGGCGAGCACCGTTGGCCTGGATGTTCGGGTCGCCCCGACGAGTTTGAAAGTCAAAGCCGATCCGGACTTCTTACAGAGCATTCTGCGCAACTTTATCTCAAATGCGCGCCGCTATACGCAGCAGGGTGGAATCTTAGTCGGCGCACGCCGCGATGCGGAAAACATGGTCCGCGTTGAGGTCTGGGATACCGGGCCTGGCATCCCAAAGGACCAACAAGCGAAACTGTTTGAAGAGTTCGAACGCCTGACAGAGCAGGACAATATGGGCATCCGGGGCGCTGGCCTGGGAATGGCGGTCGCGAGACGCATGGCGAGTTTGATGCGAACCCGCATTGATGTACGCTCCCGCATTGGCCAGGGCAGCGTGTTTTCCGTACGGTTGCCGCGCGTCGCATCGGCGGTGCGTGCCGCTCGGCGGTCGGGGCGCGGCGCGCAAGTGTTAAATGATCAAGATCTCTCCGATCTTACGATCCTCTGCATCGATGATGAGCGGATCATTTTAGAGGGAATGCGCGCGCTCCTCGAACGATGGCACTGTACGGTCCACATCGCACAGACATTGCAAGATGCCCGCGCAGTCTTAGAGGCTCAAATCGTGGATGTCGTATTTGCTGATTTTCAGTTGAAAGAGGACGAGACCGGGCTCGACCTCTTGATCGAGCTGAAAAGCACGCGTCCAGAATTGCAGTCTGCTTTGCTGACGGCCCAGGCGGTCCAAGGCGTGGCGGAGCAGGCTGCAGCCCACGGGATCACACTGATGCGAAAGCCCGCGGACCCGGCAGAGATTCGACAGTTTTTGATCGAAAGACTGGAGACCAAACCGGCCTATGCGGCGGAGTGATTGTCGATGCCAAGAGCAGATTTATAGATCAAAAGCGCTTGCGTGCGATTGTTGGCGCCAAGCTTGCGGAAGATCGCCGTCATATGCGCTTTGACGGTCGCTTCGGAGATTCCCATTTCATAAGCGATTTGCTTGTTTAAAAGGCCGTCCGACAAGCCGTTCAGAACGCGTCTCTGCGCTGGGGTCAGGCTGGCCACGCGGTTCAGACCGTCAGCAGCATCTGTGTCCAGGCTTTGCGTTTCCGGAAACCAAGTGCCGCCGTCTAACACCGTCGCCAGCGCGCCGGCCAAGTCGTCTAGGCTTAGGCTTTTCGGGAGGAATCCTGCTGCGCCCAGTGTTTTGGCTTGTTCGAACACGGTGTCCGACTCCGCCGCTGAGACGACAACAATCGGCGCTGTTAAGCCGCGCGATTGAAGCCGCGCCAATCCGTCGAAACCGTTCGCGTCACCGAGGTTCAAGTCGAGCATGATCAGGCTCGGCGCGAGTGTTTCAAGTTGCGCTTCGGCTTCTCTGATCGAACCCGCATGGACCGCGATAGCCGTTGCGCCGCTGGCGTGGGCCAGCGCTGTTTCTAAAGCATCTCGAAACAGAGGGTGATCATCAATGATCAAGGCTTTGGTCGCCTCTGCCATAGTTTTCCTCCCATGCCGCAATGTGTCGTTTCTACGATCTGGCGGCCATCTTACTCTGCTGGCGGGAGCCTAACACGCCTATACGCATTTTCCCCTAGTCCAAAAGTCGTAACACCAATGGCTAATAGCGAGCAAAGCGCGTTCCAGAAATACTCTTCGGTAAATAAAAAATGCGGAGGAAGGCATGCTAAGAGGATTGAAAACCGGACTGCTGGCGGGCACCGCGCTCGCATTATCTGCGCCGACATGGGCAGACCAAGGCGACTTGGAAGCGCGGATCGCAGCGCTTGAAGCGATGGTTGCTGAGCTGAAAGCCGAATTGGCCACAGATCGCGCCAATGTCGATGAGGCGATTGTCCGCCTCGATAGCGTTGAACGGGCAACTGAGACTGACCGTGCTTTTGCCACCAATACTGGCTTTATGGTGGGCGACACGACATTTAAGCTGGCAGGCTTCATCGATATTGACGCCCACGCCACGACGCTCAGCGACGGGTCGATTGCATCGAACTCCATCGCCCGCGATTTTTACATTCCAAGCGCAACGCCAATTGGCGGTGAAGAGACGAGCTTTACGGACATTACCGCGCAAGCGTCACGCTTTGCGGTTACGGCGCAAAAGCCGGTCGGCGATCAAACCGTCACGGGCTATTTGGAACTCGACTTTCTCGGCTCGGCGCAGGGCAACGAACTCGTCTCTAGTTCATTCAGCCCGCGTCTTCGCCGCGCTTATATTGACTATGGAAATTGGCGCGTGGGTCAGGAATGGTCGACCTTCCAAAACACCTCGGCGATCCCTGAAAGCGCAAGCTTCTTGATCCTGTCAGATGGTATGGTCTTCGTAAGGCAGGCGCAGCTGCGCTATACACATGGCAATTGGCAATTCGCGGTTGAGAACCCCAACACAACGAGCTTGAACATTGGGTCGCGCGATGAAAACCTCCTCCCGGATCTGGTCGCCCGGTACAATTTAAGCGGTGAGTTCGGCAATGTCTCGATTTCTGGCTTGGCGCGGCAGCTGCGCGCGGATCTCGGCGACACTGAGGAAGAGACTTTCGGATATGGCGTCAGCGTCGCAGGCCGGGTCAATGTCGGCGACAAAGATGATATTCGCTTCAACTTGACCGGTGGTGAAGGCATTGGCCGCTATATCGGTCTCGCCGCAAGCCGCGCGACGGCGCTCGATCCGAACGGCGACCTTGAGGCCATTGCCAGTTATGGCGGCTTGGTGGCTTGGCGCCATCCGTTCGGGGAAACTGCGCGCTTCAACCTTGGCTATTCTGGGCTGTTTGTCGACAATCCGGATTACCTAGGCGATGCCGTCACCAAATCTGTGCAGTCGGCCTATGGCGCGGTGCTTTGGGACATTGCGCCAAAAGTCACCACCGGTGTCGAACTGTTGCACGGCATCCGAGAGCTTGAGAGCGGCGCCGAGGGCGACATCACGCGCTTTACCTTCTCCACGAAATACGCATTCTAGAAAGGACCAATTGCCATGGCCGATGGAGCATTCGAAATGACTGAAACTTTAGTATATCCCGTGCCAACGGAGTTCGCGGCGAAGGCAAACCTTAGTCCTGAGAAATACCAAGAGATGTATGCCGCGTCTGTCGCGGACCCGGAAGCGTTTTGGGGCGAGCAGGGCCAGCGGCTCGATTGGTCGAAGCCGTACACGACCGTCAAAGACGTGTCCTGGGACAAGTCGGATCTGCATGTGCGCTGGTATAGCGATGGCGAACTGAATGTCGCTTACAATTGCATCGATCGGCATCTCGCCACGCGCGGCGATAAAGTCGCGCTGATTTGGGAAGGCGATGATCCGGCTGATGCGGCGACGGTGACCTATAAAGAGCTACACAGCGCGGTCGGCCGGTTCGCCAATGTCCTCAAAGAGATGGGCGTGCAAAAAGGCGATCGGGTGACGATCTATATGCCGATGATCCTCGAGGCGGCCTATGCGATGCTGGCCTGCGCCCGGATCGGGGCGGTGCACTCGATTGTGTTTGGCGGGTTTAGCCCTGAAGCGCTGGCGGGCCGGATCACGGACTGCGATAGCCAGTTCATGATCACCGCGGATGAAGGCCTTCGCGGCGGTCGGACTGTGCCTTTAAAAGTCAATGCGGACAAAGCCTGTGAGCTTGCCGGTGGTCTGGTCAAAAAGGTCTTGGTGGTCCGGCGCACCGGTGCCTCGGTCAATATGGTAGATGGCCGGGATATATGGCTACATGAGGCCGCCGATGGGGTCAGCGCGGACTGCCCGCCAGAGCCAATGAATGCTGAAGACCCGCTCTTCATCCTCTATACATCCGGCTCAACCGGCAAACCAAAAGGCGTGCTGCACACAACAGGGGGCTATTTGGTCTGGGCGTCGATGACCCATGAATACGTCTTCGATCTCAAAGAAGACGATGTTTATTGGTGTACGGCGGATGTCGGTTGGGTGACCGGGCACAGCTACATTGTCTATGGCCCGCTGGCCAATGGGGCGACGAGTATGATGTTTGAAGGAGTGCCAACCTATCCCGATGCGAGCCGCTTCTGGCAGGCCTGTGACAAGCATAAAGTCACCATTTTCTACACCGCCCCGACGGCGATCCGGGCGCTGATGCGGGAAGGTGAAGGACCGGTCAAATCGACCGACCGCTCGAGCCTGCGCTTGCTCGGCTCCGTCGGGGAGCCGATCAACCCGGAAGCTTGGGAATGGTATTATCACACGGTCGGTGAAGGGCGCTGCCCAATCGTCGACACCTATTGGCAAACCGAGACCGGCGCTTGCATGATGGTGCCGCTGCCCGGCGCCACTGATCAAAAGCCCGGCGCCGCCTCCCATCCGTTCTTTGGCATTGAGCCAAAACTGGTCGATGCGGAAGGGGCGGAGCTGACCGGTGCGACCGAAGGCAATCTGATCATTACGGAGAGCTGGCCGGGCCAAATGCGCACGGTCTATGGCGACCATCAGCGCTTTATCGACACGTATTTCTCAACCTATCCCGGCACCTATTTTACCGGCGATGGCTGCCGCCGCGATGAGGATGGGTTTTACTGGATCACCGGCCGGGTCGATGATGTGATCAATGTCTCCGGCCACCGCATGGGCACCGCCGAAGTGGAAAGCTCGCTGGTCGCCCATGACGCGGTCGCAGAAGCGGCGGTGGTCGGCTACCCGCACGAGATTAAGGGCCAAGGCATTTACGCCTATGTCACTCCGGTCGCGGGCGTCGAAGCCGACGACGCGCTTAAAAAAGCGCTTGTCCAACATGTCCGCGCCGAGATCGGCCCAATCGCGAGCCCGGATCTCATTCAGTTCGCGAGCGGCTTGCCGAAGACAAGGTCGGGCAAAATCATGCGCCGTATCTTGCGCAAAATTGCCGAAGACAGTTTCGAGAACTTGGGCGATACGTCCACGCTTGCTGAGCCTGAAGTGGTTCAAGATTTGATTGAGCATCGACAGAATCGCTAGGGGCGTGCGGCCAGGTCTGGCGCGCTATGAGACGTGCCAGACCGATGGGTGGCGAGAGATGAATGTATCGAGCCAGGTATCTAGACCCTGGCGCGGGTGCAGCACCACAACACAGCCACCAAACCCTCCACCGGTGAGACGCGCACCGCTCGCCCCGGTCGCAAGGGCGTCATTGACCAAGGCATCAATCTCCGGTGTCGAGGCTTCAAAATCGTTCGCGTAAGACTGATGGCTGTCATTCATCAGACGAGCAAACCTGGTTATGTCGCCCGCTTTCATAGCTGCGCTTGCTTGTACGGTTCTTTGATGTTCGGTCAAAACGTGGCGCGCGCGCTTCTGCAGCGTCACGGGTAAGTCTGAGAGGGCATGAATTTGCGCATCATCCAGGCGGCAGAGCTGCGCTGTATGGAGGCGCGCCGCGGCCTCTTGGCATTCTTCGAAGCGGGCCAGATAACGGCCATCGGCGAGTTCGCGGCGAATCCCTGAATGAAGGGTAGCAAACCCCCAATCGTGTGGAATATCGAGCACTTCGTAACTCAAATCGCTTGTGTCGAGCGCGAGTGCTTTGCCGTGATCCGCAAGGCTGACGGCCATTTGGTCCATGATCCCACACGGCATGCCGATATAATCATTTTCGACCGAACGCGCATGTTTGGCGATCTCAACTGGCGTGGTCGAGATCTGCGCGAGATCGGCAGCGGCCTTGAGAATCGCCGTGATCAGTGCGGCAGAAGATGAAACGCCAGCACCATCTGGAATGTCGCTATCAATGTGGAGCATGACCCCGCCGGTCAGCCAGCCGAGCTCCTTGCCCTTAGACAATGCGCCCACCGCATAATCTGTCCAGTCACCGCGTTTTGGGTCACCGATTGGGCGTTCTACTACGCCTTCAAATCGGGTTGAGTTGATCCTTAAGATCGGCGCCGTTTGCCGCACGAGCGCAACGTGAACGCGGCGGTTTAGGCCGGCGGGCAGCACGGCGCCGCCATTATAGTCTGTGTGCTCACCAATCAGGTTCACCCGGCCTGGCGCGGACGCAATCCTCTCGGGAGCAGCGCCGAACGCCTGGGTGAATCCATCACTGAATGTCACAGAGCCCCCCTCAGCCGATCTGCGGTTTGGTGGGGCAGAATATCGACGGTGAACACGCCGGTGGCCTGCTCAACCGAAGCCAGGTATTTGACCCGGTCCGGCGCCCGCAGCAGAGGATAAAACTGAGCCGTGAACTGGAAACGGCCATCGCGGCCATACGGCGCGGCATGCAGGCTCAGCATCAGCGGCGTCTCGCGACCGAAAAAAGCATCATAGCGACGGACCGTATCGCCCAGTAAATGCGCAAATCCATCAGATTGAGCCTCATCAAAGGCCCATGGCCCTGACACAGGCGCAAGTGCTGAGATCCAAATTTCATAGGGGAAGCGCGCATAGCGCGGGGCATAGGAGACCAACCCGCCTGCTGTGCTAACCTGATATGCCGGCCCCCAAGACACGACATCTGCAGCGAGGTCATACCCTTGCTCAAAGGCGTCGAGCGCGGTTTGTTGCGGGGTCGGGACCACGGGAAAGCCATAGATCTGGCCATGCGGATGGTGCAGGGTGACCCCGACTTCATCGCCGCGATTTTCGAACGGTAGGACAAAGGCGCAGCCAGCATCGAACATCGCTTGATATCGGTCGATCCAGGCTTCCACGAGCAATCGCCGCCGCGCTTGGGACAGCGTTGCAAGAGACCCCTCCGGTCGCGGCGAATAGACAATCACCTCACACGCGCCTTTGGCCGGATGCGTATTAAGGTCCGATGGCGCTGGCATTTGGGCGTCCTTTGCCAGGCTAGGAAACCGATTGCTGAAAACAGCCAGTTCGAAAGCTTCGAACGGGATTTCGGTGATGGGTTTTCCAGTTTTGCTCGGCGCCAGCGGGTTGGCAGATGTGCTCGGCTTAAATGTCCGATCCTGTCGACCTGCAGCATAAATGGACCAGTCGCCGCGCAAGGGGTGGAAGCGCAATTCCGAGCCAGCTACGATCTGTAAATCCTCGCCGGGCAGACGATCGGCTGTGTGCGGCTCGTATCCATATAAGTACAAGTCCCGGCCATCGGTCTTGATATGGTGCCGACGATGCACCGCGCGCCCGCTCACCCCGCGGTCTAAAACGCACCTTTGATCTGTCACGGGGTCTTGTCCATGTCGCACCAACTGCTGAGCTTTGCTGCCTGATCTCGTTTTGCGCTTCGTATTCGATCATATCGTGAAGATCTATCCCTGGCACTGCGTCTCGGGTGGGAAAGTGAAATTAGGAGCGAAAAATCAGGTATTTTCTGGATACTGTTCGCGGAGGAGAAGCGTGAAGACAGCGGCCTATGCCCAGCCGCGAGAGATCCTCCGAGCCCAGAGTCTTTTCGGATACGACAGCACCGCGCTCTATTTCCAACATTCTGGTTTTCTGCAAAGTGGTAGGCGGTATGGCGGGACGGGTCTCAACGGGATCAAATATGATCGATCAAAGCGGATATGCGACGCTGCATGCCGGCGATACGAGCCTTGTTTTGGCGTGCGCGATTGGCGCGCGCCCACGCATTTTGTATTGGGGCGCCCGCCTGCCGAGAACAGACCCAGCCCACATCGAAGCGATGACCAAGCGTCAGCATGCGCCCGGCAGCCCAGATGTAGAAATCGCAAGCTCCTTTCTGAATGAAACGGGATCCGGTATGGCGGGACCATCTGGCTTTTCAGCGCATCGCAATGGTGCCGCCTGGGCAACACTTTTTTGCGTCAAAGAGGTCCGCAAGCCCGCACCGGATCGCATCGATCTGATCTGCGAAGATCGCACCACAGAGATCCGCGCAACGCATTTCATTCGGCTCGATCCAAGCAGCACAGTGATGACGGTTGAGACGCAAATCGACAATTTAGGCGAGACGCCATTGTCGATTGAAGACTGTGCCCCGGTGAGCCTACCGCTCGACCCGCGTGCATCGCGTCTCATTGGCTTTACGGGCCGCTGGGCCGGCGAGTTTCAGCGGCAAGAGATCGCCCCGTTTCAAGGCAGCTATGTCAGAGAAAACAAAACCGGTCGCACCAGCCATGACAGTTTCCCAGGCCTGCTGATCACGACGGCCGACACAAACGAACAGGCGGGCCTTTGTTTTGGGGTTCATTTGGGTTGGAGCGGCAACCACCGGGTTCGCGTCGATCGTCTCAGCGATGGCCGCGGCTTTGTGCAGATCGCAGAGCTTTTCTTGCCAGGCGAAATGCAGCTCGCGGCTGGCGCCTCTTATCGCACACCGCCGCTCTATGCGGGCGTGAGCAGCGGCGGATTGAGCCCGCTCTCGCAGAAGTTCCATCGGCATTTGACGCAAGCGGTGATGGACGCTCGGGTCCATCGCACCCCGCGCCCGGTCCATTACAATACCTGGGAAGCGGTATATTTTGACCATGACCAAGACACCCTGTTTCAGCTGGCTGATAAGGCCGCGGACTTAGGTGTCGAACGATTCATTTTGGACGATGGTTGGTTCGCGGCGCGTCGGCATGACCGGGCAGGGCTGGGGGATTGGTGGCCATCAGAAACAGTTTATCCAAACGGTCTAACGCCCTTGATCGAGCATGTTACCCGCCGCGGCATGAGCTTTGGTCTTTGGGTCGAGCCGGAAATGGTCAATCCCGATAGCGAGCTCTATCGCAATCACCCGGACTGGGTGCTGCAAGCCAGAGGCATCGACCAGGTGCCCTCCCGCGGCCAGTTTGTCCTGGATCTGACCCGAAACGAGGTTTGCGAATACCTGTTCCAGCAGCTGCACCGCCTGCTTAGCGAAGCGGATATTCGCTACCTAAAGTGGGACATGAACCGAGACATCCACCACCCCGGCAGCGGGGATCGACCGGTGGCTCATGCTCAAACGTTGGCCGTTTATGCGCTGCTGGACCGCGTGAGAGCAGCGCATCCAAACCTCGAAATCGAAAGCTGCGCATCAGGCGGTGGCCGGGCCGATTATGGCATCTTGCGTCGAACCGACCGAATTTGGACCTCAGATAGCAATGACGCCCTTGATCGCCAGCGGATTCAACGCGGCGCATCGCATTTCTTTCCACTGGCTGTGACCGGCGCGCATGTTGGGCCAGCAACATGTCATATTACCGGCCGTCGCTTGAGCATGGAGCTTCGTGTCGCCACCGCATTATTCGGCCATATGGGGCTTGAGCTGAACCTGCTCAAATTGTCAGAACAGGATTTGAGCGTTCTGGAAGCCGGGATCGCGTTGCACAAGACGCATCGCCGTCTGCTGCATACAGGCGAGTTTCAACGCGTCGAGGCGCCTGACCATATCAATGCGATGGGTGTGGTGGCGTCAGACCAATCAGAAGCGCTATTTTCATGGTGCAATTTAACCGGGCATGGCGAGACCCTGCCGGGGCGCTTTTATGTCCCAGGACTAAACCCGGAAAGGATCTACCGCACACGGATCGTCTGGCCACTGGCGGTGAAATCGATTTCGCGCCCGTCGGTGCTGGAAGCCGCTGACTTGAGCGGGAAAGGCATTGATTTGCCGGGCGAAGCCTTATCGCAGGTCGGGTTACAGGTGCCCCTTTTGCACCCAGAGACCTGTTTAGTTTATCATTTTCAATCCAAATAGGCTGAGCACCGAGATGAAAGGGTGAGCTCTATGAGTGATGCGGATGTTTCAAATCTCCCAGCGCGACAAAAACAGATTTTAGAATTGATCCGCTCGCAAGGCTATGTTGCGACGGAGCAATTGGTCCGTCAGTTCGGGGTCACGCCGCAAACCATTCGTCGTGATATCAATACGCTGTGTGACTTAGCATTGATCGAACGCTTTCATGGCGGCGCCGGCCGGATCGGTAATGCCTACAACCAGCCCTATCAAGATCGCTTGCAAGAGGGCATGGATGGCAAACGCCAGATCGCGCGCATGGTGGCGAAACGGATCCCAGAAGGCGCCTCGCTTTTCCTGAATATCGGGACGACCACGGAAGCCGTGGCGAGCGAGCTTGTTGGTCGCAATGATCTCCGGATTGTCACCAACAATATCAATATCGCCAATATGATGCGTGAGACGGATGGCTCTGATGTGATGATTGCGGGCGGGTTTGTGCGCCCATCGGATGGCGGCATTGTCGGTGAGGCGACAACAGATTTCCTAAAACAGTTTCGGCTCGATATTGGCGTCATTGGGATTAGCGGCATTGAGGAAGATGGCGCCCTACTGGACTTTGATTATCAAGAAATCCGCTCGGCGCAGGCGATCATCCAGAACGCTCGCAAAGTCTATTTAGTCGCCGATCATTCAAAGTTCGGGCGCCGCGCGATGGTGCGCTTAGGACACTATGATGATATCGATGATCTGTTTACGGACAAAGTGCCGCCAGAGGCGTTTATTCAGGCGATCCGCGCATCTGATATGACGCTTCATATTGCGCCTGAACTTTAAGAACCGCTGGGCCGGTCCTCTATGCCGGTTGCTGCGTCTCCAGCCGATCTTTGAGACGCTCCAACTGCGGCGCGCTTAGATGCAGGCCGAGCTTCGTTCGGCGCCAAACAATATCATCGACGCAGCGCGCGAATTCATGTGCGACAAGATAGGCGACCTCCTTTTCATATAGTCCCGCGCCAAAATGCTCGCCGAGGTCAGACGGCGCTTTGGCGCCGCGCAAAACGTGCTGAAGGCGTGTGCCATAGGTGCGTGCAAGCCGGTAATGCGTCGCTGAATCGAGCCAAGGATAAGCCTGTGCGCTGATCGCTTCGAACGCGTCAAAGTCGCCATTTTCAATGTCGCCACCCGGCAAAGGCTGGTCATCGGTCCATGCAGCGCTGGCTTGTGGGAAGTGCGGCGCCAATTGTTTCAGCACATCCTCAGCGAGCTTACGATAGGTGGTGATTTTGCCGCCAATCACCGAGAGGAATGGCGCGGACGCCTGATCTAAGAATTTGAGAACATAGTCGCGTGTGACCGAGGACGCATTTTCGGCATGATCGTCAAATAGCGGCCGAACGCCGGAATAGGTCGCGACCACGTCGCTCGGTGAGATCTGTTGCTCGAAATAGGTATTTGCGATCGCACAGAGATAGTTGATCTCTTCGGCGGAGGCGCTGACCGCATTTAGATCCCCCGAATAAGCGAGATCTGTGGTGCCAATCAGCGTGAATTTTCCCCGTTCATATGGAATCGCGAAAACGATGCGCCCGTCACCGGCTTGAAAAAAGAAGCAGCGCTCATCGTCAAAAAGTTTTGGCACGATGATATGGCTGCCTTTGACCAATCGGACACTGGGCCGGTTTTGCCGCGCGCCCGCCTGTTGTAAAAGCGTGTCCACCCAGGGGCCGGCGGCATTGACGACAGCGCGAGCTTCAATTCTTCGTTCTGTGCGTCCGTCGGGTCGCAGAGTCGCCGTCCAAGTCTCGCCATTGGTGTCCAGCCCGGTGCATTCCGTTTGGGTCATGATCGTCGCCCCGCGATCGGCTGCGTCCATCGCATTGAGGACCACCAAGCGCGCATCGTCGACCCAACAATCAGAATACTCGAAGCCCTTTACGAAATCCGCCCGAAGCGGTTGAAACACGTCGCTATTTTTGCGGTTCAGCGACTGTGTTGGCGGCAAGATTTTGCGCCCGCCGAGATGATCATACAGGAACAGGCCCAAGCGAATGAGCCATGTGGGACGCATGTCCTGATGATGTGGCAAGACGAAGCGCAGTGGCCAAATGATATGCGGTGCAGCGCGCAATAAAACTTCGCGCTCGATCAGGGCTTTGCGCACGAGGGCGAAGTCATAGTGCTCCAAATAGCGCAGGCCCCCATGAATGAGCTTTGTGCTGGCAGACGAGGTGTGCGCCGCAAGGTCATCTTTTTCGCAGAGCAAGACGCGTAAACCCCGGCCCGCTGCGTCGCGCGCAATGCCGGCGCCATTAATGCCACCACCGATGATGAACAGGTCGTACAAGACATGATCCTACTATTAATAAGCGCTCAAAAATAGAGCTTTATATTTTCGTATATGAAAATACAGTGCGCGTATACGAATATTTTCGGTCGAAATGGCTTTAGGAGCGTGTTACATCAGACGCGATTGGCGCATTGCGGATGGGGACGGCGCGGCGATGGCGCCGATGCGCTTTTAAGTGACACGGCGTGTAATTCTTGTTAGACGCCGTGTGATGTCTATTTCGCTTGATATCTCTGAACGTGTCGTACTCGTCGATGAGGGGGATTCGCAAATCGGAATCGGCGCGAAGCTTGAAACGCATCAACGCGGGGCTTTGCACCGCGCATTCTCGATTTTCTTATTTGATGCAGCTGGCCGGACGCTTGTGCAAAAACGAGCGCTGCACAAATACCATTCCGGCGGGAAGTGGGCGAATACGTGCTGTGGTCATCCGCGACCGGATGAGCCGATAAATACGGCCGCCGGGCGGCGTTTGGGCGAAGAGCTAAACATGCGTGCGAGCCTCACCATGGGCTTTGTCGCGCGCTACCGCGCCGAATTAGACGGGCAAATGATCGAGAATGAGATTGTCCACGTTTTTCATGGCCGAGCACAGGCGCCGGCGCGTCCAAACCCGGACGAAGCCAGTGATGTCCAGTTTGTCGACCTAGAAGATCTCCGCGATGGGCGCACTATTCCTGTTGCGCAACAAACGGCATGGCTGCGGCATTACCTTCTGCATCATTTCGAGGAATTGCGGGCCGTCGCGCGCGGGCCGCTTTCATAGTCGCGGCATCACGAATGAACCTCCCTGAAGCGAGATTAGAGCGCTGCACCGTGTTGCCACGGGGCGGCTTTTTTGGTGTTGTAAGTCAAGATTGACGATTGGAGGGGTCCTTCTTGCCTGACACTGCATTCCCGTTTTCTGCGATTGTCGGACAGGACTCTCTCAAAGATGCGCTATTGGTTTCAGCGGTTGATCCGAAGCTTGGCGGGGTTTTGGCATTTGGCGATCGAGGTACCGGCAAAACCACGATGATCCGCTCACTCGCTGCGCTGTTACCGGAGCAGAGTGTTGTCAAAGATTGTCAGTTTCGATGCGATCCCAAGACTCCGGCTGGGTATTGCGAAGCGTGCGAAACTGAGGCTGGCAACGGCGTTCTACAATCGGTTCAAGAGACGCCGCCTGTGATTGATTTGCCCCTCGGCGCAACGGAGGATCGCGTGCTTGGTGCAATTGATCTCGAGCGCGCGCTTGGGCGCGGTGAGATCGTTTTCGAAGCCGGATTGCTGGCCGCGGCGCATCGCGGCTTCTTATATGTCGATGAGGTCAATCTGCTGGATGATCATCTGGTTGATATCTTGCTCGACGCTGCAGCATCTGGGATCAACCGGATTGAACGGGAAGGGTTGAGCCTGTCGCATCCGGCACGGTTTGTATTGATCGGCAGCGGCAACCCCGAAGAGGGCGAGCTGAGGCCGCAATTATTGGATCGTTTTGGTCTTTTTGTCGAAGTCTCGACCCCTCATGATGTCGCCGCGCGCGTTGAAATCATCAAACGTCGCCGCGCCTTTGACGAAGATCCAGAAGGCTTTGCAAAAAGCTGGCGTCGTAAAGACGCAGCCTTGCGAAAGCGCATCGTAACCGCCCGCGAACGTCGCCCTGAAGTCGAAACCAGTGATGAGATCCTCGAGCGCTGCGCCGCCTTATGTCTCTCGCTTGGATCGGATGGTCTGCGCGGCGAGTTGGCCTTGATTCGCACAGCAACCAGTTTCGCGGCGCTCGAGGGCAAAGCGCAGGTCGAGATGATCCATCTTCGGCGCGCCGCCCCGCTGGCCCTCAGCCATCGTTTGCGCAAAGACCCGCTGGATGAAACCCGTGCCTCAGCAAGAGTGCAACGGGCGGTCGAAGACGTGCTCGGCGCATGACAGAAGACTGGGACCGCGCCTGCCTTTGCGCCGTCTTAGGACTGGCCCGACCGGACCTGTTTGGTGGTGTGGTAGTTCGCGCCGGGCAAGGGCCGGTTCTGGAGGCTTGGACGGCCCAAGTTGGAGATCTGCTGGCGGAAACGGCCTCACCCATCATTGTTCCATCATCTGTGCCCGAGTCGCGGTTGCATCGCTCTCTCAGCGTTGCGCGATCCTTGCGGGATGGGCGCCCGGTCTACCAGTCAGGCTTGCTCGAAGATGCCGCAGGGCGGGTGATGATCGTCCAAGGGGCGGAGCGTTTGCGCAGCGGCGTCGCGACCGCTATCGCAATCACCCTCGACGAAAGCCGGCGCGCCCTAGGCGAAGCGGTTGCGGTCTTCGCCATTGATGAAGGACGGGATCCCGGCGAGACAGTGCCAAAGGGCCTTGCAGAGCGGCTGGCATTCTGGGTGGATCTGAATGCGCTGCGTTTGCAAGATGTTTTGGGAGCCGGTTTTGAAGCGCGCGATGTTACCCGGGTTCGCCGTCATATCCACGATGCGGCCGTCGCGGACGATGACTTAACCAGCATCGCCGCGGCCTGTTTGAGTCTCGGGATCACTTCCATGCGCGTGCCGATTTTTTGCATGCATGCCGCGCAAGGGCTCGCCGCCTTAGAGCAGCGCGACGCTGTGCAGCCAGAGGATGTTACGCGCGCCTGTCAATTGATTTTACCGGGGCGCGGCCGGCCGGTGGCCGACCCGCAATCCACGCCGCCGGATCGACCCGATCAAGCTCATCCACCTGACACTAATAATGACTCTGGTGCCTCGCAGCCGGAGTCCGACACTAGCGATACTGGCGGCGGCTCGATGGAAGCGCAAATCATTGCAGCGATGGACTCCGCGCCCGTCACGCTAATGGCGATGCCCAGCAAGCGCCAAGTGCGCGACAGATCTGGTGTCTCCGGGCGATCGGGAGCGCACGTGATTGCTTTTGATCGGGGCCGCCCCGATCGCCCTGTGCGCGGACGATTCGGACACGGACGAATTGATGTCTTGGCCTCATTGCGGGCCGCCGCACCGCTGCAGCGCGTTCGCAATAACGCTGGGTCTGAAAGCGGTTTGAAAATTCGCAAGTCTGACTTGCGCGTGAAACGCTTCAAACGCCGCAAGCAGTCTTCTGTGATTTTTGTGGTCGATGCCTCGGGGTCGGCCGCGATGCATCGCATGGCCGAGGCCAAGGGTGCCGTCGAGCGATTGCTCTCGCAATGCTATGCGCGGCGCGATTTGGTGTCGCTGATTTCATTCGCGGGTGACCATGCGACACTGATGCTGCCGCCATCGCGATCTCTGGTACGGGCACGCCGGCAAATTTCGGATTTGGCGGGCGGCGGCGCCACCCCGCTCGCGCACGCCTTAGTCGAGGCATTTCAACTCGCACGCGCGGAGCAAGATCGCGGGCGGACGCCGTTTCTTGTTTTCTTGACCGATGGGCGGGGGAATATGACGCTCGAAGGTGAAGCGGATCGCCGCGCCTCACAAGCCCAAGTCTCGCGCCTGGCGCGAACGCTGATCAAGGACCGGTTCGCCGCGGTGTTCTTCGACACATCGCGCCGCCCCGACCCAAGAGGGCGGGCCTTGAGCGCCGATCTTGGGGCGCAATACCAATTCTTGCCGAATGCCGACGGCGAAACCGTATCGCGCGTTGTCCGACAACGCATCGGATCGAGATAGGCGGAGCGTTATGCCGAAACGTGTTGATCCGCCGCGGGCACGTTACGGTGATCCAGACTGGGAAACGGATGGCGCGAATTGGCCACGCTCGGCCGACAGCGCCTTCTACGGGGTGGGCGGATTTGTTTGGCACGTTCAAAAAACCGGGACCGGACCAATAGCGGTGCTTCTGCATGGCACCGGTGCAGGCACGCATTCATGGGCGCCGCTGATCCCCAAGCTTGCGGATCGCTTGACGTTGATCACGGTCGACTTGCCAGGGCATGGATTTACGCAAAGCCCGCGCGCGTTTCGACCGAGCCTTCCGAACATGTGCCGCGCTTTGCAAGCGCTGTTTGCGGAGTTGAAGTTACAGCCCGATCTCATCATTGGGCACTCGGCCGGGGCAGCGATTGCGATCCATCTTGTCGCGCGTCACCGACAAGCGCCGCGCCTATTGGTCTCCATCAATGGCGCGCTCAAACCCTTTGACGGGATGATGCGAACATTGGCGCCGACCATTGCTAAAATGATGAGTTTTGGCGGTCTTGCCGCGCGCTTGGTGTCGCGCACGTCATCGGGCGATGATGGTGTACGCAAACTGATTCAAAATACCGGGTCGGATCCCGAAAGTGTCGCGATTTCGCCTTATGCAAAGCTGCTTCAGCGGCGCGGACACATACAAGGCGCACTGCAGATGATGGCGCATTGGGATCTCACCCACATCCTTGAGGATTGCTCGAAGCTCTCAATGCCGATTGTGTTCATCTCAGCCGAGGGGGACAAAGCGGTGCCACCCGAGGTATCAAAACACGCGACTCGACAGGCCGCGTTTGGGACCTATTTCGAACTTCCGTCGCTGGGTCACCTTGCGCATGAAGAAGATCCGGCCCGCGTCGCAGAGATCATTTTGAACGCCTGGGATCGGGTGAAAGTGAAACCGCAAGACACAGACGGCGCCAAAGGAAACCTCTAGGTCACTGCAGGGAGGGCCCCATATGACCACGCTGCTAAAGGACCATCCAAAACGGTTTGAGCTGAGCAATGAAGTCCATGCCCGTCCGCCGCACCCGATCACCGCGCCGGCGAAAGTGTCCTGTATTGCTTTAAAGACGGAGCGGCCCTTTCATGATGATGATCGGGCCTATATCGACACGCTCGCAGCGCGCTATGGCGGCGCCCCTCCAGAGCGCGGCAAGAAATATCATATTGTCGATATGAACGGTGCGGTTTTGGTTTGGGAGCACCATACGGAGTTCATTCGCTATACGGTTATTGTGAATGATACAGACAGTGCGCCTCAGACGGCTTTACAAATTCTGCCGGAAGATTGGCTCGCGGATATGCCAGGTGAACTGATCAGTGCCGTACATCTCACCATCGCCAAAGCGGCAAATCGTGAAGAGATGATTAGCACGGCCCAGGCGCAAATCGCTTCTGATACGATCATTGGCGCCGAAGTTGCGGGCGGTTTAGGCGTCGTGGCAACCGACTTCCGTTTAAAGGCGGATGGCTTTAGCCGGTTCATAGTGATGGAGAATGGCCTGTCCGGCACGCATATGGGCCGCACCGTGCAAAGCCTGCTCGATATCGAAACCTATCGCGTTATGGCGCTTCTGGCGCTGCCAATGGCCCAAGATTTAATTTTGAAACTCTCTCGCTGGGAATTTGCGCTCTCGCAAATCACGTCTGAAATGTCGGAGTCGGAGGACGACACAGACACCGACTTGCTCGAGCAATTGACGTCGCTGCAGGCAGCAATCGAGCTCGGCTATGCTCAAAGTCAGTTTCGCTTCGGGGCGGCTTCGGCCTATTATGCCTTGGTACAAAGGCGCACGTCGGAGCTGCGAGAGTCTCGGGTGCAGAACATGCAGACTTTTGCCGAGTTTATCGAACGTCGATTGGCGCCAGCAATGCGCACCAGCGGATCGGTCGAAAACCGGATGCGCACTTTGTCGCAACGTGTCGACCGCGCGACACAGCTTTTATCGACCAAAGTCAACATTACGCTGGAGCAGCAAAACCAGTCTTTGATGGAAAGTATGGATCGCCGCGCAGCGCTTCAATTGCGCTTGCAACAAACGGTTGAAGGCCTCTCAATTGCGGCGATTAGCTACTATCTCATTGGCATCGTGAACTATATTGCCAAGGGCGTAAAATCGCTCGTTCCTGAATTGCAGGTCGACTTGGTCACCGGGATTTCCGTCCCATTTGTCCTTGGCCTCACGGCGCTTGGCGTGTGGCGGATGCGGCGCCACCTGGCGGAATTGGACCCACCCGAAAAACGCGACTAAACACTTGCGCTACACAACCTTTCAGTGTTGAGTGGACGGTATGGGACTCGTAGCGGATCTTCAGCTTGATGATGATCAGCGCGCACAAGCGCCGCATGCCGTGGTTATTGGGTCTGGGTTTGGTGGCCTCGCGACCGCGGTACGGCTGGCCGGCAAGGGCTACCGGGTGACGGTGGTTGAAAAACTCGATGGACCCGGGGGCCGCGCTTATACCTATCACCAGGATGGTTTTGTATTTGATGCTGGACCGACCCTCATCACCGCACCGCATATTTTTGAAGAGGTGTGGCAATCGGTGGGCGGCACGATGTCGGACGACGTCGATATCCGGCCATGCGACCCGTTTTACAAAATTCGCTTCGATGATGGCGACGTATTCACCTATTCAGACGATCATGACGCGATGCGCGCCGAAATCGCGCGGATCTCTCCTGCTGATCTGGACGGGTTTGATCGCTACCTCAAGATGAGCCAACGCATCTATGAAGTGGCCTTCGAGAAGATGGGCGGTGTTCCGTTTCACAGCTTTGCGTTCACCATGGCGTGCTTCGTGGATCTGCTGAAACTGGGTGGATACAGATCTGTCCATCAGAAAGTCAGCGACTATTTCAAGCATCCAAAATTGCGGATGGCATTTAGCTTTCATCCGCTATTTATCGGTGGCAACCCATATTCGACCACGGGTTTTTACTGTTTGATCGCGCATCTCGAGCGCACGTTTGGCGTGCACTATGCGGTTGGCGGAACAGGGGCTGTGATTCGCGGCTTGGTGCGCTTGCTGGAGCGCAATGGCGGTCAAATCCGTTATAATAGTCCGGTCAAATCTATACTGACAGACGGTGATCGGGCCATCGGCGTCGCGCTTGAGGCCGGTGAGCAAATCGCCGCGGATATTGTGGTCTCAAATGTTGATCCGGCCTGGACTTATGGTGAGTTCCTATCCGACCATAAGCGCAAACGCTGGAGCGATCGAAAGATCCGCTCCGTCGAATACACGATGAGTCTATTCGTTTGGTATTTCGGTACGGATCGCAAATATGAGGATGTCGGCCATCATTCGATTTTGCTCGGGCCGCGCTATAAAGGCCTGCTCGATGACATCTTCTCGCACAAGCGGATCACGAAGGACTTTAGCTTGTATCTACATCGGCCGACCGATCACGATGCGAGCCTCGCGCCGGAGGGTTGCGATACATTCTATGCGCTCAGTCCAGTGCCGAATTTGGCCTCCGGAACCGATTGGGAGGCGTTTGGAGAGTCGTACCGGCAGCGCGTTCAAAAGCGCCTAGAAGAGACGGTGCTGCCCGGTCTGTCCGACCATATCGTCACCTCGCGGATCTTAACGCCGCAGGATTTCCTCGACCGCTACAGTTCCTATCAAGGCGCGGCCTTTGCGATGGAGCCGACCCTGTTCCAAAGCGCCTATTTCCGACCTCATAATCGCAGCGAAGAGTTGAAGGGCCTGTATATGGTAGGCGCCGGCACCCATCCTGGCGCCGGTGTGCCGAGCGTCACTTTATCGGCCAAAATCGTCGCGGACTTGGTGCCTGATGCGGCCGACTATCCCGCCTCGGATCTCGCGGTGCCATTAGCGGTCCGCCAATAAGGCCTCAGCAGCAAGCCGTCCGGATAGGGTCGCCATCGGAACGCCGGCGCCTGGATGCGTCGATCCGCCGGCTAAAAACAGTCCCTTAATCGATGTCGCCGCGCCGGCGCGTTCAAAGGTCGCGAACGGACCGTGATTGGCTCGGCCATACAGCGCCCCGCCGGTGCCCGGAAACAGGGTGTGAAAGCCACTTGGCCCGGTCGGCGTTATGGGCGCGTCCCGCTCAAGGTTGAGACCAAATGAGGCAAGATAGTCCCAAACGCGATTCCGGTACTGATCCTCGGCTTCTTCGACCAGGAGGCGTCGATCCCCGTCGGCGGGCGCGTTGACGAGGATCAGCAAACGCTCGCGTCCGCTCGGCGCACTCGGTCCATTGCGATCTTGTGCGCAAACATAAACCGTCGGCGCTGTTGGGACCCTGCGCTGTTTGAAGATTTGGTCGAATTCTCGTGCATACGCATCGGAAAAAAACACGGTGTGATAGTCGAGGTCGAAGCCTTGGACCTTGGCATGCGTGCACCAGGTGAGCGCCGATAGTGACCGTTTGGAAGCCTTGGTGACAGGTGCTGCGGACGTTAAACGCGCACCGAGCAAGCCTTGGCCGAGCGCCGATGCGTCGCCATTGAAAACAATCGCATCGGCGGGCAGGTCTTCACCGGTTTGTAAAACCACACCGCGCACTTTGCCGCGATCAATGTCAATCGATTTGACCCTTTCGCCCACGCGGATCGTCGCGCCATTGCGCTGAGCGATGCCCGCCATGGAATGTGCGACCGCCCGCATTCCGCCATCGACCAACCAGACCCCATCCTGCTCAACATGCGCGATTAGCATCAAGGTCGCCGGCGTCAAATAAGGCGACGAACCGACATAAGTGGCGTAGCGCCCAAACAATTGCTGCAAGCGTGGATCACTAAAATAGGATTCAAGCCGCGCATTATACGTCTGGAAGGGACGGGTGCGCCAAAGGGCGCCGATCCGGTTCAGGCCGACGCGGCGCCCTAAGCTCAACGGATTGGGTTTTTGTGCCGCAATAAAGGTCTTCTTTAAGGTTTCGAAGACGTCGCGACTATCGGCGCAAAAGCGTTCATAGCCGGTCGCATTTGCAAGATCTGAGAACGCACCAATCGCGTCTTTAGAGCGATCAATATCGGCCCAGAGATCGAGCTGGCTGCCATCCTGCCAGCCATGCCGGGCGAGACGCGTCGCGGGTTTTAGGCTCAGCTCCGAGGCAAGGTCCGCCCCTGAGCGTTCGAACAAAGCCTCAAAAATCCATCGCATCGTAAAGACGGTTGGACCGGCATCAATGCCTTTGCCATCGACCTGGATTTGCCGCATTTTTCCGCCGACCGCATCGCCTTGTTCGATCAAGGTGACAGCAAGGCCCGCGGACGTCAGATCCATTGCCGCTGCGAGCCCGCCAGCGCCGCCGCCGATAATAATGACGCGCTTTGTCAAGCTCATCCGGTTTGCACAGAACGCGGCCGTCGGCGCGGTCGGGTGACTTGCCTCTGATGATAGAGAATCAAGACAAGCCCTGTGATCAAAGGCACCGCCCACAAGATCGGCGCCAATGCCAATTCCGGGATCAAGCGCACCGCGCCGAACGCAAAGAAGGCCGTGTACACGGAGATGCCCGTTCCGACCAAGGCTTTGATATGCTCCGTCAGCCATTCCAATGGCCCGGGCTGCTTGCGCATCATGAACCAAAGATTGGTCCCGACGGTGGCAAAGCCCACAAAGGCGATGCCGATCATCATTGGTTGTTGGATCGCGATGCCCTGCCAGACACAATTCGCGGAGGCGATAAAAAGCGCCCCTTGGAAGGCGAGATTATGCCACGCCAAATTGCGCTCATGCGCGCTGCGATTGCGAATACATAGCCATCCATACCAGGTCAGGTTCAACGTTAGGATCGCTAAATAGAGCATCATCCAACCAAATATCCCGCGAATGAGAACCGGGTCTGAAAAGGTCTCATGCTCAACCAGTTTCGGATGCGTTGCGATGGGATCAATCAGCGTCAGGGTTGCCATGCCAACCGCGCAGCTCGCTGTGACCAGCATCATCGCGACGAACGCTTTGCCCCATGCTTTGTGGAGTTTGGTGCCCTTGCCGCCCAAAACCGGAACCCAAAAGCTGATCAATCCGGGCGCACCGAAAACGATGTGGAGGAGGATAAGCGTTTCAAATAAATGCAGATATGACATGGCTATGTTAGGCGATGTACAGATGAATGATGGGAAGGATAAGGGCGCGGGCGATGATCGGACATGAAACAGATTTCGTGCCGCCGCGGCCATCTAAACTTTGGTCGGTGGCAGCTCTGGCGCGAACGATTAAGCAGGGCGATGGTGACCTGTTGAGCCTTCTCCCCGGCAGTGCATTCCGGATGGGGATCGGGACTCTCGGCTATTCGCGGCGATCGATTTTTTTGCTGAATGATCCGGATCTGATCAAACAGGTCTTGTCGGATGATGGGTCGGTGTTTCCGAAGAGTGACCTGATGGTCAACGCGCTGGAGCCGCTGATCGGTCAATCGATCTTTGTCACCGATGGCGAGACTTGGCGCCGTCAGCGCAAAATGATCGATCCTGCATTTTCGCACATGCGCCTTAGCGTTGCGTATGAGTCGATGCAGGCTGCGGTGGAGGACCGTCTGGCATGGCTCGCCGAAATGGCAAAATCGGGGGCGCCGTTTTCGCTCGATCTGGCGATGAGCCATCTGACCGCTGATGTCATCTGCCGCACCGTGTTCTCGATTTCGCTCGACACCACAATCGCTAAAGACGTGTTTGAAGACTTCATGATTTTCGAGCGCGATGTCGCGCAGGTTAAAATCTGGCGCTTGATCGTCGATCACGCCTGGACGGCGGCGCGGCAAACGGAGCAGGTCTTGTCCGCCTGTGCGCGCATTCGCAAACATCTTGGCGATTTGACAGATACCCATCTGGAAGACCGACAGGGCCGCTTCGACGATATTGCCAGCGCCGTGATCGGGGCGCGCGATGAACAGACCGGCGCCGCCTTCACACGCGACCAGTTGATTGATCAATTGGGCGTGTTTTTTCTGGCCGGACATGAAACCAGCGCCAGCGCTTTGACCTGGGCGTTTTATATATTGGCGGTGCGTCCAGAAATCCGGGCGCGGGTTCGGGCCGAAGTGCTGGACCGAATTGGCCGTGGCCCGATCGATATGAAAAGCGTGCGCGACCTGCCTTATATCCGGAGTTTCTTCAAAGAGGTTTTGCGTCTCTATCCCCCCATCACCTTTATGCCGCGGGTGGCTGAGAAGCCGGTTCAACTTGGAACCCGCAAATTGCGGCGCGGTGCCCTGGTCATGATTGCGCCTTGGACCTTGCATCGTCATGAGCGGTATTGGTCCGAGCCGGACCGATTTGATGCCGAGCGATTTTTCGGCGCGCGCGAGCGCGAGGTGCAGCCGGGAACGTATCTGCCATTTGGACAAGGCCCGCACACGTGTATCGGCGCCGGGTTTGCGACCCTCGAAGCTGCTTTGATCATTGCCAGTTTGGTCCGCGCGTTTGACTTTGAGATTGTCGGCGACCAGGCGGTGCGACCGGTCGCGCGTCTGACCACACGGCCCGCAGAAGAAATCAGTATCCGGGTTCGGCGCCATAATAACTGACCTCCTCTTGCCCTGATATGGTTGGGTTGGGGCCCTGCCATAGAATGTCCCGCGTGACCGCATCTGCCAATGGAACCCCTTCGAAGAGACCGGGACGGATCGTGTCCCAAGACATTGGCGTCATCAAAAAGAAGGGGAGGGGATCGCGCCAATCGAAGACGACGTCTTTCGTTGTCAGTATCTTCCCAAGCAGCTTGAAATAGGTCAGCGGTCGCGTGATCGCGCCGACCGCAACCGTCAATGCGGCATGGGCGTCTTGGAACGTCTTGTTCGGTTTGAACCGAAATGCTTGGATATCGCTCCCTGTGACCGCGGCGGCGAGGTCATCGCGGTCGATCAAATGGACGCCGCTGGTAAGCCTCGGATTACACTCGATAGCAGATGGCGTGCCTTGATCGTCGACGAAAAAGTCGAAGGAAATGAACCCGTCATAAGCCTCTGCAGAGATGAATTCGGCAATCCAGCGCTCAACGCTCGGCAACGTCTGAACTCGCTTAAAGCGCACCGACACAGTGCCAAGATAGACATCGCCTTCATACAGCGCGGTGACTTGGACTTTGCCTTTGCGGGCCACAGAGAAACTGCTGATTTGTCGTCCATGCAAGCGGCGTTGGACGAGCTTGTCGGGCTGCGCATCTTGATCTGAGAGGGGTTGTCCGCGCGATCTAAGCGCGACGCCAAGGCCAGAGCAGCCATGCATCGGTTTGATCACATAATCGCTGCGGGCCGCGAGATCTCTGGCGGCTTCGGTATGCGCCGCATAGGTCTCTGGCGCCGCAAATCCCAAGGCTTTGCATTTTTGCGCGAAGGCGAGTTTATCATGCAGGTGGGCCATGGTCTCGAAAGCTGGACCATAAAGCCCCGTTCGTGTGGGCAGTCGCGATGCCAACCGACTGGCATACAGCGCCTCTTCCGAGACCGGTACGACGAGATCAATCGCGTCGCGCTCTATGATCTCTAAAAGGTTGTGAAGATATTGCTCCAGATCCGAATTCGGCGCCGTGACCTGATATGATTTGGCGATCGCACGTGACGGCTTTGACAGGTGCCAGCGAAAAGGGTCGGCGATAATGACGCGGTGCCCCGCCCGATGAAGGCTACGCGCCAGTTCGAGGCCCTTTGCCAGACGCCCAAGGGTGAGCAGAACATTCATGGTCCCCACCAATCGTTATGCGCCTCCTCGGCACCGTCGACACAGCTGCCTCCCTTGACGGTCATTCAGAAAGTCCTTGCGCTTGCGCTCCGCTTTCTAGAGTATGACATCATATCTGGACGATTGATAGTGTCAGGCTAGATTGACGGTTCGGAGGAGGCAAGCTTTGCGAAGCGTTGGAATGAATCGGGGCGTCTAATGGAATCAACAGTCGGATTTCCAGGGGACTTTGATCATTGCCGACGGATCATTAAGGACGGGTCGAAGAGCTTCCACTTTGCCTCGCTTCTGTTGCCGAATGATATCCGACAAGCGGCCTTTGCGACCTATGCGTTTTGCCGCGTGGCAGACGATGAGATTGATTTAGGGGCAGACCCGATCCGGGCGCTGAAAGACTTGTCCGAACGCCTGGATCGCATCTATCGCGGCGCCCCGCGAGATCACCCTGTCGACCGCGCCTTTTCCACTGTGGTTCGGACCTATGATCTGCCGCGCACCCTGCCGGACGCTTTGCTTGAAGGGATGCGCTGGGACACGGAAAGCCGCCAATACCAATCTCTGGAAGATTTACAGGCCTACGCCGCGCGCGTGGCTGGTACGGTTGGCGCGATGATGACCGTTTTGATGGGCAATCGCACACCTGTGGCGGTGGCCCGCGCCTGCGATTTGGGCTCGGCCATGCAGCTGACAAATATTGCCCGCGATGTTGGCGAAGATGCGCGGGCAGGTCGGCTCTATTTACCGGTGCAATGGTTACAAGACGCCGGGCTTGACCCGAACAGCTTTCTCGTCGCCCCACAGGCGAGCGAGGGTATGCGGGCTGTGGTCAAACGGTTGCTTGATTTGGCGCAACCGATTTACGAGCGCGGCCTGTCCGGCGTGTCCTTGCTGCCGCAATCTTGCCAAACCTCAATCCTGGCGGCCGGGAAAATCTATCGCGAGATTGGAGAAGAGATCCGGCGGCGTGATTATGATTCGATCACCCAGCGTGCCGTTGTTTCGAAGCGCCGCAAAGTCCGCCTGCTCGCGGAAGCGGCGTTCGAAACGCGTCTCGCGCCATCGCAAGACGCCGCGCTGGAAGCATCACGGTTTCTGGTCAGAGCGATTGATGATGCGGGCACGGCCGCTATCGATCCGATCTCACCGACGCGCGTGAATTGGACAATCGACTTGTTCATGCGACTGGAGAAGCGCGAGCGCAGCTATTAAGTCTATCCAATGATCGAACATGCTGGCCTCTTGATAGAATTGTTCCTGGTTCTGGGCGTGGTCTGCGGGCTTGCCTTTTGGGATTATTTGAAAACCTCAAAAGAGCTTGAAAAAACCCGGGCGCGGGAAGCCGAGGCTAAAGCGAAAGCCGCGGCATCCGAAACGGTAGCAGAGCCTTAACCAAGGGCGATCGCAAGCGTTTGCAAGACAGGGTCTCATGCGCGGTCAGGCCGGCGGCACCATCGGCGTATTCGAGCAGGGAGCGGCTGTAAAACGGCGTATCTTCGAGGGTTTGGGTCAGCCGCGGTATGGCGTCACCCAACGTCCCAGTTCGGCGCCGAATGCGCCAAATCGCACTGGCATTGAGATCATACGAGGGGCTGGGTGGAGCCGGGCGGATTTGACCATCAGGGGCGATCCTTAGGTCCAGGCTTTGCTGCGAAGCCGCAACCGGATCAGTCACATAGCGAATCAGCGTGTCGCCATCGCGCAGCGGCGTGCGTGACCAATCCCAATAGTCGAAGCCCGCAGTCACCGGCTCAAGCCCATAATTGGCGTCAACATAAGCGCTGCCTTGCCAGGACAATTCTGGAGCGGTGAAGTCGACGGCGATCTGCGCGTGTGTGCAGGCCGGTGCCCAAACGTGTTTCGCTTTCGGGTCGAGCGGGAAGGCCTGACGGTTTTCATAGGGCATGTCGATGGTTACGCGGCCTTTGACCCGGCGCGGCAATGGCGCGCCAATGTCATCAAACGTCAGAGCAAGGCCCTGCGGGGTGCGTTCGATCCGACTGTTTCCGGTCTCATAAGAGGTCTGCGTGCGGCGGGTATCTTTTGCGCCGCGCTCGGTCATGCTCCAGCGCTGGGGCGGCCCGTAAAGCGCGACATTGATCGCGCAATGATCGGCCGGATCTCGCCATTTGCGCCGGGCATAATAAGGCGAGAAGACGCTGCCGACGAAGACGATGATGACGATTGCATGGCGATGGTCGGCGCTGACGCCATCCATATACCACCAGGCATACCCACCCGGCGGCGGTGTGTAGTCGAAGCGAAAGCCGAATGGATCTGCCGCAGCCGCGAGGTTTTCTTGGCGCAGCGACGGGCTCACCTTTGGGCCAGCGGATGGACTGGATCTCAACATGCCAGCACATTCCTTGTCACCGCCAGCATGTCATCCTCCGCCGCGTCTCTATTCCGTTTGTCATCTCATATTGACACAAAAAAATGTACACATAAAGTGACATCCGGGAGGCCCTATGACCTTAAAGACCCAAATCAATTACTGTCTTGAGCAGGCATTGGCCTTCAAAGCAGACGATAAGTGCCCGCCAAAACTCAAAGCCGCTTTGCGCCATGCGGTCTTTCCCGGCGGCGCGCATGTGCGACCGAAATTATGTATCGCGGTCGCCAATGCCTGTGAGCCAGAGGCCGATTTGTCAGACGCAATGGCCGCGGCAACCGCCTTGGAACTGTTGCACTGCGCCTCGCTGGTTCATGATGATTTGCCGTGCTTTGACGATGCCGACCAACGGCGCGGCAAACCGACCGTGCACGTCAAATTCTCTGAAAGCCTCGCCGTGTTGACCGGTGATGCACTGATCGTCTTAGCCTTCCAAACTTTGGCGCGACGGGCGACGACGTATTTCCGCGAATTGACCCTTGTCATGTCGGACGCAACGGCGCCGCCAAATGGCATCGCTGCTGGGCAGGCCTGGGAAGATGAGGCGCAAATCGACTTGCATGCCTATCATAATTCGAAAACGGCGGCTTTGTTCATCGCCGCCACGCGCGCCGGCGCAGTTGCGGTTGGTGCCAATGATCATGAGTGGCGAGCGCTCGGCGAAAACCTTGGTCTCGCCTATCAAATTGCCGATGATTTGCGCGACGCCGTGCTTAGCCCGCAAGAGCTGGGCAAACCGGCAAAGCAAGACGTTCGCAATTGCCGGCCGAGCGCGGTTGAATCCTACGGCGTGGGGGGCACCTATCGCCGCTTGCGGGATGCCATAGAGGCGGCCGCCAGTTCCGTTCCAGCCTGTGCAGGGACGGAGAGTCTGCGCCAATTGATCCACGCACAAGCCATTCGATTGACGCCGGAACAGCTCGTCCAAGACGTCGCCTAGGCGGGCGCGCAAATGCCCGGCGATTCGGTTTTAGATCGTGTCAAAAAAGCCCGTTCTTCTTTACTGGCGAATGCCAAATTCCAGAAATTCTGCACCGGATTTTGGCCAACTCGTTTCTTAGCGCGGGCCAAAGCGGCGGAGGTATTCGATCTGTGCGCTGGCTTTGTTTACACACAAGTTCTGTTCGCCTGCGTGCGCTTGGATCTATTGCAATTTGTCCGTGATGAGAGCCAGACTCTCGCCGCGATCGCCTCGAAAACGGGCCTGCCCGCCGACGGAGCGAATCGCTTGGTTCAGGCGGCTGTCGCCTTGGACATTCTCGAACCGCGCTCTCAGGAGAGGTACGGTTTGGGCGCCGTCGGCGCCGCGGTGCTGGGCAATCCCGGCTTGCAAGGGATGATTTCGCATCATCAGCATTTCTATGCTGATTTGCGCGATCCGGTCGGCCTCCTGCAGGCGCGAACCAAGACGACGGCGCTTGCGAAATATTGGCACTATTCCCCGGCGACGGACCAGACCGCGGCCGAGCGCGCGGCCATGCAAACCTATTCGGATTTAATGGGCGACACGCAAATCGTGCTCGCCGACCAAGTGCTCGCGGCCTACGATTTTTCGAAGCATCGAAAGCTCATGGATGTTGGCGGTGGGGACGGCACCTTTCTGCGGGCCGTGCACGATAAAGCGCCGAGGCTCGACCTTCATCTGCTTGAGCTTCCTACGGTCGCAGAACGCGCGGCGACGCGTTTT
Organism: Pseudomonadota bacterium; assembly: GCA_038531165.1. Classification (GTDB taxonomy): domain Bacteria; phylum Pseudomonadota; class Alphaproteobacteria; order Caulobacterales; family Hyphomonadaceae; genus Henriciella. The sequence goes on along the minus strand of JBCBBZ010000003.1, from coordinate 168,042 downwards.
GAACAACTTGGCCTCGCCATCACGGCGCACGCTGGGAACATGTTTGAGGATGACTGGCCCGATGGCGCAGATCTGATCACGCTGGTGCGTGTGGCGCTCGATCATGATGATGCGCGCGTCGAGGTTTTGCTGGCCCGCGCCCGCAAAGCGCTGGCGCCCGGCGGGCGTCTACTATTGGCCGAGCCGATGACCGATTCGGCAAAAGTCGGTGATGCTTATTTCGGCCTTTATTTATGGGCTATGGGGTCCGGTCGAGCACGGTCTTCGAAGGAATTGTGCGCAATGCTGACGCGAGCCGGATTTTCGCAAATTCGGGTTTTGCCAACAGGCTTGCCAGATATCGTTCGCGTGATCTCTGCATCGTAAATAAAAATTGACAAAAAAGAGTGTCAACCTATGATGACACTATGATTAACTCGGCTCGTTCCGTCCCACTTCAACCGGCCGAAGATCCGCAGCGGACTGTGGACCTTGCTCAGGCGCTTGACTTGAGCGCTCATGCGATCCGCTTCGCTGGTGATCATCGCGTCAGCTTGGAGCGTCTTGCGCTGACCCCATTGCAGGATGGCGACTTGGTCGTTGATGTCGACTGGAGCGGCGTCAGCACCGGGACAGAGCGGCTCTTATGGTCGAGTGAGATGCCCCCCTTCCCGGGCCTGTCTTACCCGCTTGTGCCTGGCTATGAGGCGGTTGGCCGTGTGGTCCATACCGAGGGCGCGCCCGACTGGATGGGCGCCCATGTTTTTGTGCCGGGGGCGAACTGCTATCGCGACGCAGCGGGTTTATTTGGGGCATCCGCCTCACGCGTGATTCTGCCTGAGAGCCGGGCGGTGCGCCTCGGCGATGAAGGCCGCCAGAGCGATGTTTTACTGGCACTGGCAGCGACGGCGCATCACGCCATTGCACAATCGGACTTGCCGCAATTGATCATCGGTCACGGCGTCCTTGGCCGCTTGGTCGCGCGCCTGGTCGTTGCGCTTGGCGGACCTGCACCAACCGTTTGGGAAACCAATCCGGAACGACACGACGCGGAGGGTTACCGCGTCTTAGATCCGGACGAGGATACACATCGCGCTTATGCGCGGATCTGTGATGTCAGCGGCAGTGTTGCGGCCATCGATGCCGCGATTGGCCACGCCGCGAAAAGCGCCGAAATTGTCCTGGCCGGCTTTTATTCAGACCGCGTCGCATTCGATTTCCCGCCCGCTTTTATGCGCGAGATCTCGTTCAGAATAGCTGCAGAGTGGCAGCCGGAAGACATGCAGGCTGTGATGACTTTGCGGCGTAAGGGTCTGTTGTCGCTCGATGGTCTGATCACGCATGTCGAAGACCCAACACACGCCGAGCGCGCTTATCAAACGGCATTTGGCACCCCGGATTGCCTAAAACTGATTTTGGATTGGAGGGCGTATCATGACGACGCTGCTTGAGACGCACCCATCGCGTGGCTACGATTCGGGTGGATCGTATGATGGCACCGCGCCAGAGCGTGATGAGCGTCCGGATGAGCCGCCGACCAAAGAAACGCAAATCATCGCGATCTATGGCAAGGGCGGCATCGGCAAATCGTTCACCCTCGCCAATCTCAGTTATATGATGGCGCAGCAGGGTAAGAAAGTCCTGCTGATCGGATGTGATCCGAAAAGCGACACCACCTCGCTCCTGTTCGGCGGACGCGCCTGTCCGACGATTATTGAAACCTCATCGCGGAAAAAAGAGTCCGGTGAAGAGGTTGAGATCGGCGATGTCTGCTTCAAGCGCGATGGCGTGTACGCGATGGAGCTTGGCGGTCCCGAAGTCGGGCGCGGCTGTGGTGGACGCGGCATCATTCACGGTTTTGAGCTGCTGGAAAAACTCGGATTTCATGAATGGGATTTTGACTATGTCTTGCTCGATTTTCTCGGCGACGTGGTCTGCGGCGGCTTCGGACTGCCGATCGCTCGAGACATGTGCCAGAAAGTGATCGTTGTCGGCTCAAACGATTTGCAGTCGCTCTACGTCGCCAACAATGTCTGCTCCGCCGTCGAATATTTCCGCAAACTTGGCGGCAATGTTGGCGTCGCCGGGATGGTCATCAATAAAGACGATGGTACTGGCGAGGCACATGCCTTTGCCGAGAAGGTCGGCATTCCTGTGCTGTCTGCGATCCCGGCGGACGAAGATATCCGGCGCAAGTCTGCGAACTATCAAATTGTCGGACGGCCTGGCTCTCAATGGGCGTCCATGTTTGAGGCGCTGGCCGAAAATGTTGCGAGCGCACCGCCGGTGCATCCGACGCCGCTGGCGCAAGAGGGATTGTTGGATCTGTTTTCGGCGGAAGAAACCGGGGCGGATTTCACGCTCATCCCAGCCACGGTCGCAGATATGCGCGGGGTGAACGCGGTCGAGAAACCGTCGCTGGAAGTGATTTACGAGGAGATTTGAGGACGGATGAGCGAGCGGGAGGGCATCGTCGAGACCAGCGCCAAACAGGGTGCTGAACCGGCTCCGGCCTCGGTTGCGGATGCAACCTGTCATGGTGGCGCGGAGACGCTCCGTGCAGCAGCGAAAAAAGCGGGCAAACACACCCTGCTTGAGCAATACGCAAAAGACTATCCGACCGGCCCGCACGATCAGCCACAAAGCATGTGCCCGGCCTTTGGTTCGCTCCGGGTCGGATTGCGCATGAAGCGTACGGCAACCATTCTATCGGGCTCAGCGTGCTGCGTTTATGGCCTCACCTTCACCTCGCATTTCTACGGTGCCAAACGGAATGTCGGCTATGTGCCGTTTAATTCTGAGACTTTGGTCACCGGCAAACTGTTCGAAGACATAAAAGAAGCTGTCGAGCAGACGGCCGATCCGGACCGCTATGACGCGATCGTTGTGACAAATCTCTGCGTGCCAACCGCGTCGGGTGTGCCGCTGCGCCTGCTCCCAGAAACGATTAACGGCGTTCGGATTATCGGCATCGATGTGCCAGGCTTTGGTGTGCCGACGCATGCTGAAGCGAAAGATATTTTGGCCGGCGCAATGTTGGCCTATGCGCGCCGAGAAGTAGAGCAGGGCGCCGTCCAGCGTGCGCCAGGTGATCGCGCCGATTTGCCGAAAATTACGCTGCTCGGTGAAATGTTCCCGGCCGATCCGATCGGCATCAGTCATTTATTGCAGCCCATGGGGCTTGCTGCGGGCGCCGTCGTCCCGACGCGAGAATGGCGCGAGCTCTATACCGCGCTTGATGGCGCGGCCGTTGCCGCCATCCACCCTTTCTATACCGCTTCAATTCGCGAATTCGAGGCCGCGGGACGCCCAATTATCGGCTCAGCCCCCGTCGGCGCGGATGGCACGGTCGACTGGCTGGAGCAAATCGGGCGCGCTTGCGGGATTGCCCGTGAAAAAATTGATGCCGCGAAGAACGGCGCTGTGGCGGCCATTCGCGGCGCCCTGTCAGCGATGCCGATCAAAGGGCGCGTGACCTTGTCCGGCTATGAAGGCTCAGAGCTGCTGGTCGCACGCTTGCTCTGCGAGAGCGGCGCCGATGTGCGCTATGTTGGCACCGCCTGCCCGAAAACAAAATGGTCAGACGCGGACCGTGAATGGCTGGAAGCGCGCGGTGTGGACGTCCGGTTCCGCGCTTCACTGGAGACCGACTTGGCGGCGCTTGAAGCGTTCCAGCCGGATCTCGCAATCGGCACGACACCCGTGGTTCAAAAAGCTAAAGAAACGGCGACCCCGGCACTTTACTTCACCAATTTAATCTCCGCCCGCCCGATCATGGGACCGGCCGGCGCCGGGTCTTTGGCGCAAGTCATCAATGCCGCCATGGCCGGTAAGCAGAGATTTGAAACCATGCGTGCCTTCTTCGAGGGCGTCGGCGCGGGTGACACAGCCGGCGTTTGGGAAGAGACGCCGCGGGTCAATGAGGGCTTCCGCGCCAAACAAGAGCGCAAACTGGCGCTCGCCGCCAAGCGCGCCGCAGACTTGAAGGAGCCGGTCGGATGTTGATCCAAGATCACGATCGTGCCGGCGGGTATTGGGGCGCAGTGTATGTCTTTACCGCGGTCAAGGGCCTGCAAGTGGTCATCGACGGCCCAGTCGGGTGCGAGAATCTGCCGGTCACGTCGGTGCTTCACTATACCGATGCTTTGCCGCCGCATGAGCTGCCGATCACCGTGACCGGGCTCGGCGAGGAAGAGCTCGGCCAATTGGGCACCGAACAAGCGATGAAGCGCGCTCGCGCCGTCTTAGATCCAGCTTTACCCGCCGTGGTCGTGACCGGATCGATTGCAGAGATGATTGGCGGCGGCGTCACGCCTGAAGGGGCAAATGTCAAACGCTTCCTGCCGCGCACAATTGATGAGGACCAATGGCAAACCGCCGATCGTGCCTTGCTTTGGCTCTGGACCGAGTATGCCCAAACCAAAGGGCGCAACCCAAGACCGCGCAAAAAGAAAGACGGCGATAAGCCGAAGGTCAATATCATCGGACCGAGCTATGGCATGTTCAATATGCCATCCGACTTGGCCGAAATCCGCCGTTTGGTTGAAGGCATTGGCGCTGAAATCAATCTTGTCTTCCCGCTCGGCAGCCATATTGAGGATACACGGCGACTGATTGATGCGGATGTGAACATTTGCATGTATCGCGAGTTTGGCCGACGTCTCTGCGAGGCGATGGAGCGGCCTTATCTGCAGGCACCGATTGGGTTGCACTCGACGACCAAATTCCTGCGGCAATTGGGTCAGCTGACCGGTCTCGATCCAGAACCGTTTATTGAATCCGAAAAGCATTCAACGATCAAACCGCTTTGGGATCTGTGGCGCTCGGTGACGCAAGATTTCTTTGGCACGGCAAATTTCGCCATTGTCGCCAATGAGACCTATGTCCGCGGCTTGCGCAATTATCTTGAGACGGATCTTGGTTTGCCATGCGCGTTTTCGGTCGAGCGCAAAGCTGGCGCTAAACCGGACAATGATGCCGTGCTCGAGGCCATTCGCAGCAACCCGCCCTTTGTTCTGTTCGGAAGCTTCAATGAGCGGATGTATCTTCAAGAAGCGGGCGCGCGCTCACAATTCATTCCGGCCTCATTCCCAGGCGCGGTCATCCGGCGCCATACGGGGACGCCGTTTATGGGCTATTCCGGCGCAACTTATGTGGTCCAAGAGGTCTGCAATGCGCTGTTCGATGCCTTGTTCCATATCTTGCCGCTGGCCGGTGATATGGATCGCGCCGACGCGACTTTGTCGAAGATCAAGCAAGCCGTTCAATGGGACGAAGATGCGAGCCATGCGCTGGATAGCTGTGTCGAAGCCTACCCCGTTTTAGCGCGTATTTCAGCCGCCAAGCGTTTGCGCGATGCGAGCGAAGACTGCGCCCGCGATGCCGGCGGGCATTTGGTTCAAGCCGAGCATGTGCGCCGCGCTCAAACACAATTGCGTGCCCTGCAGACGGCATGAGGATTTTTTAGGAGGAGAGGGAGTATGAAAAAAGCACAAATGGCCCCGCGAACTTTGAGGTTCCGGCCAGACTATCTGCTCTATTTCGCGGTGCTGTATCCCTTTGTTCTGATGGGCGTTTGCCTCTCAAAAGCGATGGGCAAGCGCTACACGGATGACCGCAAGTACAAGCGGAACATTTTCTTTGAGACCAGCTCCAATCTGCACGCCGTGCTGCCTTGGGTGTATTATTCATGATGCTGGCTGGTGCTCTTTTCGACTTTCAAAGTTCGCGTTCGCCCAGGCTGTGCGCGTGTGCCCCGTCGCAGGGTTATTTAGCGGCAAAGGCCCAATTCCAAAAAGGAGGAAATCATGGCCAATGATGCGACCGATCGGTCGGAGTCTCTTACCGGGCTCACAAGCGGTGAAGCGCAGGAATTCCACAAGGTGTTCATGTCGAGCTTCATCTTATTCACTCTCATCGCGGTTGTCGCGCACACGCTCGTTTGGTTGTGGCGACCTTGGATCCCGGGGCCAGAAGGCTATGCGGCGATCGAAGAAGGCGTACGCCTGGCCGGTACTTTCTTCAGCAACTTAGGATAGGAGGGGCTTTCCATGTGGAGAATTTGGTTACTCTTTGACCCACGCCGCGTGCTCGTCGCGCTGGCCATTTTCTTGTTCACACTGGCAGTATTGATTCACTTCGTACTGCTCAGCACGGAACGGTTTAACTGGCTTGGCACGGCGCCAACAACGGCGGCGTCTATCTCTTTGGATTTGACCGAGCAAATCGGGCAAGCCTAATCGCGCGCGGGGATCGTCCCTGCGCGATCCCCGCCGATTTTATCCGGAAATCGTGGAGCCTTTGATATGGCCTTACTTAGCTTTGAGCGAAAATATAGAATTCGCGGTGGCACTCTTATCGGGGGTGACCTGTTCGATTTTTGGGTGGGACCGTTTTATGTTGGGTTCTTCGGAATCACGACGGCATTTTTCGCCAGCCTCGGGACCGCGCTGATCTTTCTAGGCGCCGCCATGGAGGACACTTGGAACCCGTGGTTGATCAGTATTGATCCGCCCGATCTCAGTTACGGACTCGGCTTCGCCCCGCTCGCCGACGGCGGCTTATGGCAGTTGATCACATTCTGCGCCATCGGCGCATTTGTGTCATGGGCCCTGCGCGAAGTGGAGATCTGTCGAAAACTCGGCATGGGCTATCATGTGCCGTTTGCGTTTAGCGTTGCGATCTTCGCCTATGTGACCCTGGTGGTGTTTCGGCCTTTTCTTTTGGGCGCTTGGGGACATGGATTCCCCTATGGCATCATGAGCCATTTGGATTGGGTTTCAAATGTTGGCTACCAATATGGCAACTTCCATTACAATCCAGCGCATATGATCGCGATTACCTTCTTCTTCACCACGACGCTGGCGCTCGCCATGCATGGCGGCGCGGTCTTGTCAGCGACCAACCCTGGCAAGAATGAAGAGATCAAAGCGCCGGAACATGAGAACTCATTTTTCCGTGATACAATCGGATACTCGGTTGGGACGCTCGGCATTCACCGGCTTGGTTTGTTCCTCGCCCTATCCGCCGGGTTCTGGAGCGCAATTTGTATTGTGATCAGCGGCCCGCTCTATGAGGGCTCATGGGTCACCTGGTGGGATGGGTGGAGAAACCTGCCAATCTGGGCGGATTAGGAGACTGAATTATGGCTGACTATCAAAACATTTTTACCCAGGTTCAGGTTCGTGGGCACTATGATCCAGGGGTCGATTTGCCGAAAGGCAATTGGCCTCGCGAGCGGGTTAAAATCTTCTCCTATATCATGGGTAAACTGGGTGATGCTCAAATCGGTCCGGTCTATCTTGGCGGAACGGGCGTTGCCTCTCTGATCTGTGGCTTCATTGCGATTGAGATTATCGGTCTGAATATGTGGGCCTCGGTCGGATGGGACCCGATCAAGTTCTTTGGCCAATTGCCTTGGCTATCGCTTGATGCGCCCTTGCCCGAGCATGGTTTGAATCCGTTCCCGCCGCTGGCAGAAGGCGGATGGTGGATGATGGCGGGCTTCTTCTTAACCGCCTCAATCCTGCTCTGGTGGGTTCGAACCTATCGGCGCGCCAGGCAGCTTGGCCTCGGCACCCATGTGGCTTGGGCCTTCATGGCCGCGATTTGGCTCTATCTCGTGGTCGGGTTTATTCGGCCATTGATGATGGGCAGTTGGTCTGAAGCGGTGCCGTTTGGGATCTTCTCGCATCTCGATTGGACAAACAATTTCTCGCTGATTTACGGCAACCTGTTTTACAATCCTTTCCACATGCTCTCGATCGTCTTCTTATATGGATCGGCACTTTTGTTCGCTATGCACGGCGCCACTATTTTGGCCGTCGGTCGATATGGCGGCGAGCGCGAAGTGGAGCAGATTGTCGATCGCGGGACCGCCTCTGAACGGGCCGCGTTGTTCTGGCGCTGGACGATGGGCTTTAACGCTTCGATGGAGTCGATTCACCGCTGGGCGTGGTGGTTCGCCATCTTGTGTCCGATCACCGGTGGCATCGGCATTTTGCTCACCGGCACCGTGGTCGATAATTGGTTTGTCTGGGGAATCGAAAACGGGTTCGCCCGGTAAACGCGATACCAAAGCCCACTGGGCGGATTCGCCGAAACGCACCATTTCAACAGAAAGGAACGCGTTTCGGGCCCGGTGGCGCCCCTCCCAACCTATTGCGGTGCCAGTGCGCACCGCTTTTTTTATGGCGCTTTGCCAAAGCGGCGCCAAACCAGCCAAAGCGTGGCAACATGGATGGGGAAGGACAGGGTGAGCATCAGCAGCGCCAGCAGCGGCAATTGCGGCTCGGTTAAGGTGAAGCGCAGAGCCAGCATCAAGAGCGCGCCGGAGGCGAGAAAACTCGCCAAAGCTGGTATCAAAGACGATGCCCCGCGCCGAGCCAACCAAAGTGATAGCACGGCAAATTCAATGACGATCAACCCGACGACCGCGTCCAAAAGCATTGGTCCGGGAGGCATCTTTAAAGGCGCTCAGACAAATGGTCCGTTGAGGACCACAACTTGGTAATTGAGGTAGGCCGCGAAACTGACCCATAGCAGGTAGGGCGCTAAGATCAGAGACGAAACCTTTGATACATTGAAGAAAAAGACAATCAATGCGGCGACGGAGAGCCATAGCATGGCCACTTCTGCAAGCGCCCAATCGGGGCGCTGGAGGGTGAAGAAAAGAAAACTCCAGAGCACATTGAACACCGCATTGAAGAAGAACAGGGTGATCAAGCGCGCTCTTGCCTTTGAGGTTTGAGCTTGCCGCCAGCCGAGCACCGCGGCGATGACGCAGCTTGCGTAAATCAGGGTCCAAGCCGGCGCGAACACCCAATTCGGCGGCGTTAGCGGAGACTTGTCGAGCGTTTCATACCAAGCGCCTGGGCGCGATGCGAAACCGCCAAGCAGCGAGACCAAAACGGCGCTGCCGCTGGCGATTAGAATCGGGCGCGCCTGGCTCATCGCGGGCGTTGATCCTCCACGCGGACCAGGCCGAGCAGATGCGCCATGTCTTTCAAAAAGATCCGAATGTGGGCCATCGGATTTGCCCGCACGAGGCGCTTGTTCATATACGCTTCCCAGGTCAAACGCTGGACATCAGGATCATCGCAAATATTGACGAACCGCTCGCGGCGTTTGTCATTGCGGTACCAAAAATGCTGCATGATGCCGAGAATGAAGAAGACTTTGCCATGCTCCTTCATGTAGCGCTTGCGGGCTTGGGCCAGAACTTTTGGGTTGCCGGTCTCGAGCAGATCGTGGATGGCCTCGGCGGCCACTTGGCCGCCCAGCATGGCATAGTAAATCCCTTCGCCGGAGGCCGGTGCAACGCAGCCTGCCGCATCTCCGGCCAGCATCACGTCTTTGCCATTGTCCCATTTTTTCATCGGCTTGAGCGGTATCGGGGCCCCTTCCGTACGCACGGTTTCTGCCGTATCTAAAGACGCGTCGCCGCGCAATTGCGTCACCGCTTGGCGCAGAGAGAACCCTTTTTGCGCGCTGCCAACGCCGACGCTTGTGGTCTCGCCGTGTGGAAAAATCCAAGCGTAAAAGTCCGGCGAAAGCCGGCCATCGTACCGAATTTCGCACCGACTGCCTTCAAACTGCGCCGGGTCGACCGATTGCGGCGAGCGGATGATTTCGTGATAGGCGAAGACGCTCTTAGGTTGCTCGCCGCCGACTTCTTCCGCTGCGATGCGTGACCGCGCGCCATCCGCGCCAATCACTGCTTTGGTCGTCAATCGCAGCGGAGGCTGGTCTCGATCTGCACCGGCAGGTCGGCAGAGGATGACGGCCCGGCCATCCGCATCGCGCTCCAGGCCGACATATTCGCCATCCAAACGCTGCGCGCCGCATTGTACCGCGCGTTGCCGCAGCCATTCATCGAAATGCTCACGGTCGACCATAGCGACGGAGCCGCCATTGATCGGCATATCCACCCGTCGGCCCTTGGGTGAGACCATACGCGCCGTCTTGGCGCGCGCGACGATTTGGGTTTCTGGGATGCCAAAGTCGCGCACCAAGCGCGGCGGGATCGCGCCGCCACAGGGTTTGATCCGCCCGGGTTTGTCGATCAACAGCACCGTATGCTTCTGTTCGGCCAAGGCTTGCGCTGCGGTCGCCCCAGCTGGGCCGCCGCCGACAATGATCGCATCGAAGAGCGTCTCTGATAGGTTTGGCTGCTGCATCACTCGCTCCTTTTATTCTGCTGGGACCAGTTCGCCGGCGGGCAATACCGGAAGATTGACGGTGTCTGCTGACGATTCACCGACCCATGCGGCGCAGACTGCGGCGACGATGAACAACACCCCTTCAAGCGCAAACACCGTTGCAAAAGCCGGGGCCACATCGGCGAAGGCGAGCCGCGCTAGATCGAGCGCGCTGGCACCAAGAAAACCGCCAAGGCCGAAGGAGATCGCTTGCGAGGCGCCCCAAAGGCCCATGCGCGTACCTTCGCGGCCCGGTTGCCCGGCGCTTGCCAGGGTCATCATCGATCCGATCGCGGCAACGGCAAAAGCGCCATTGGCAATCCCGAGTGCAAACACGGTTGGCTTAAGTGGCCATGTCGGCCCAATCAGTGCGCCAGCGAAGAGCGCCGCCATCGCTGCAGCCGATGCAATACACCCAAACACCGTCCAGTAGCGCATAAATCGCGCGCGCGATTTACCAACCACAGTGCCCAGAATGGCCGTCGCAATCATGCCCGCCAAGACACCCATATTTTGGGTCGCGGCGAGCCGTGTCGACTCGCCGGGCGTGTAGCCGTAAATCAAGCCCGCAAAGGGCTCCAAAATCAAATCTTGGGCGCTATAGGCGAGCATCGAAACAAATACGAAAATCGTGAACCGGCGCGCTTGCGGATCTGACCAGACTTCCGCCATCATCGCCGAGAAATCCGGTTTCGCAGCGGACTCTGATTTGGGGGCCGGGGCGACGGTTCGCGTCTCAAGCCCCCAAACTGCGAACAGCGAAACCAAGACCGCGACGACCGAAACGCTAATTGTGACTTCAAGCAGACGGGCCATTGTAAACGGATCCAGCATCGCGCCAGCGACACCGGCGGTGACAATGAACCCAATGATCATCATGATCCAGGTAATCGCGGCGGCCGCGGCTTTACGCGATGGCGGTGTATGCGTGGCGAGCAGCGCGAGCAGATTGGTTCCGGCCGCACCGACGCCAACGCCGATGACAAAGAAGGCCATCACCGCGGCAAAGATGCCAAGCTGGGTCTGATCGGCCATCAATGCTGTGGCCGCTGCCGCTGAAATCGCGCCGATGGCGAGCGTGATCATGCCGCCGATAATCCACGGCGCGCGAGCACCGCCCATATCGGAGCCATAGCCCCAACGCGGTCGTGACAATTGCACGGCGTAATGCCACCCGACCAGCGCACCGGGCAGGGTCGCAGGGAGCGCGAGCTCGACGACCATGACGCGATTGAGCGTTGATGTGGTCAATATCACAATTGCTCCGAGCGCCGCTTGCACAAGGCCAAGTCGGAAAATGCCGATCCAACCCAGAGTTGGCGTGGCTAGCCTATCGTCCATCCTGGACCTCCATCAATCGAGCCGAGCGCGAAGGCCGTCACCAACATGCCGAGCACGTAAAGCAATGTCCCTGTGGCATTGAACCAGGGCGCTTTTTCCTGTGGGTCGCGCATCAAAATCCGCATCAACCAAATCTGTGCCATCACCAGTGTGGTGACCAATGCAGCGTGGCGAAACATACCGATCGCTAGCAGTCCGACGATGACCAATGCTTGCGCGCTGAGCATGATCAAGCAGGCGACTTGCGCGGCGCGCTCCACCCCTAAACGGACGGGCAAAGAACGCACACCAGACTGCCGGTCGCCCTCAATCGCTTTGAAATCGTTCAGCGTCATGATGCCATGTGCGCCGAACGAGTAGAGCAGCACGGCGGCAAGAACATATGGGCCGGGGGCGACATCCAAAATGACCGCCGCGCCGGTGAACCAGGCGACGCCTTCATATGCGATCCCGACCACAGCCGGGCCGCGCCAGCCGTCTTCTTTGAAGCGGATCGGCGGGGCGCTATAGAGCCAAGCGAGTGTGACCCCGATGATTGTTGCGACGAAAGCCCAGATCCCGAGCGTAGCGCCCACCAAGAGCGACATCGCCGACCAAAACACGCCAAGATAAAATCCCCAACGCCCCGGAATGCGGCCTGATGGAATCGGCCGTCCCGGCTCATTGATCGCATCGACGTGGCGATCATACCAATCATTGACCGCTTGGCTCGCCGCGCAGACCATCGGTCCCGCCAGCAGCACACCGCCGATAATAAACGGCCAATGCGACCACGTGGCCTGTCCGGTTGAGATCACGCCGCAGGCGAACGCCCACATCGGCGGGAACCATGTCACGGGCTTTGACAGCTCCAGGACATCGCGCCAATGCGGACGCGTCTGAAGTGTCATCGGATAGGATGAGCCCGTCATCTGATGACGTTAAAATGGACAATACGGAGTGTCAATTCAACTTGACGCTCGCGCGCCAAGTTTAGCTTAGTCGCCCGCCTCGAGGCCGACGCGCTTCAGTTTTGAGTACAAACCTTGGCGGCTGAGGCCAAGCATTTCTGCGGCCGAAGCACGATTATTGTCGGAGATCTTCAATGCCGCTTCTATGCAGAGGCGCTCTATCAGGAGCGTCGATTCGTTGACGATGTCTTTGAGGGGAACGCGACCGACCAGTTCCGTGAAATCGGTCGAGGCGCTGGGAAGTTTTTCGTCCAGACGCGGCGCTTGTGCCAAACGCCGAGAGACGCTGCGCACTGAAAAAGCATAGACCACACCGGTTGGCGTTGGGGCCGAAACAGCGGACACTTCAACTTGCTCATCGCTGCCAAATCGGTCTCGGGCCATGGTCGCAAAGTTGCGGATCAGGCCGTTCTTCTTGAGCGTCGAGTAAAGCACATTGATATCGGTCGATGACCTGCCGAGATAGCTGCTCAGCGGCGCACCGCGGGCATCTTGCGGCGCCGCCAATTGCGCGGTCTGGGCAAAGGTCTCATTGACATGAAGAATGCGCTGATCGCCGTCCGCGATAATCAATCCGTCGGGGAGATGGTCAATCATCTTATCAAACGTGCGCGTGCCTGGTTCTTTGGGGTCGCTGTGATTCTCGTCGATCAATCGCAAGATGATCCGCTTCTGATCTGATTCGAGGAAAGCTGATGCGACCAGGCTGACGCGTCGACCGCTGAGCATTGTCAGGCCGGGTTCGGTTGAAACGCCTTGCGTCGCCGCGGTTGCTATCAGCGTATTGATACGGCCCGCCGCGCTCGGGTCGAACAAGGCCGTCACGGAGGTTTGCATCAGATCCCGGAGGACTTTTTCGGTCACCGCTTCCGCTGCAGCATTGGCTTCCTCAATTGTCCAATCGGCACCGTTGACGATCAAAATGGCCTCGGAACTGGTACTGAACAATAAGCGATAACGCCCTTCGGCCTGGCGCATTCTGGCATAATCGCGTTCAAGATCTTGATGCGCGCCGACCAGCTTTTGTTGGAGCAATGAGATTTCGCTAAGATCTTGGCCAAATGCGAGCATGCAGTCGCCGCCGGAAATCGGAATCGTCGTATATTTGACCGGCACATCCAGCGCTGATTTGGACATGTGGTTGACCTGCCGCCAACGAACATCGCTGGGCTCACCGCTCAGCAGCGCTTTGATTTTCGGGCGACTGTCTTCGGTCACCGTATCGATCCAAGGTTTCCCCAGCCAGGACTGATTATATCCGTTCGAAATCAGGGTTGTATTGGCAAGCGCGACGTCTTTCACAATCCCGTCCTCGAGCATCAGCGCGATATCCGTCGATGCGCCAATCAGGTCGCCAACGATCTCCGCCGACAAGCCTTTCAGAAACGTCGCCGGTGTTTGAAAACCGGCTCGCGATTCGATCTTTGGCGTAAGGTGCGAAGATTTTGCGTCCATATGTTTGCCGTAGGGTTAGGAAAGTGCGCTCCTTAGCAGCCGACTCGGCTGTCTGCCAATAGACGCATAGCGGCAGTCGGGGCCTCTGCGGCATCCACGAGGCTACTATCCGCGCCAACTTTTAAAGCGATCGTTGGGTCACGTTGGACCAATGCGCCGCCAAGAATGATCTTGACATCTGGGTTCCGAGACATTGCTCGCATATGCTCAATCATTTCTGTCAGGTCGGTACGATTGACCGAACATGCAATAGACAAGCCAATCACGTCAAAATTATGCAGATGCGCAATCCGCGCCAATTCATCGGTTGAGGCGCCAGGTTCGCATGTAACCTGCCAACCTTCTTTCCGGAAAAACTCCGATACAATGATGACACCGAACACATGTTGATCCTCGCACGCGGTAGACAGCAGAATTGAGGGGGTCTCGGGCGCTGGAAAAATTTGTCCATGCCGGGGGCTGAGCGCATTGTGGCGCAGCACTTCGTGCAAGCGGCAGAGGCCGACTGTGACATCTGTAAAGTTGCGAATATCGCTTTCCCAAAGCTCGCCCATTTGCCGCGCGGCGGGCGCTAAGAGGTCGAGATAGATGGCTTCTGGAGCAACGCCGCTGCGCACAAGGTCCTCCACCATTTCGCGGCCAGACGTCCCGCTCTCGTCAATCATCACGGTGACGAATGCATCCAGAGTCTCGGGCTGAATCGGTAGACTGCCGACCCGTGCGGTGGGGCCGGACCGATCACTCGAATGCACCAAGACTAGACGCGGCAGGATCTCTGACTCGATGGTGCGCAACAAATCAGAGGCAGGGTTTTGCGGTGCCATTTCTCTTCGCGTTACGCTCGCGGATAAGTGCTTTCGGAAATCGGCCGGTGTCGATCTCGACTGGGCTTTGCTGAACTCGGTCACTGGCGTCTCCCTCTGTGACGGCGCGATTTTCTAAGCACGTTATTTGTCTTAAACGCCCGTGCGATGAACCTGTTTTGCCGTCTTATCGTGTTCTTGCGCCGGCGCCCAAGGGGCTTGATTTGGCCTGCAGTGCGCGTGCAAAACGCGCGGACGGCGTCCGAAGAAAATCGATGGTGCCGTCGGCGTCAGACCGATGAGATGGGTGCCTCGCATCCTCAATCCTTAACAGAATTAACGCTCTTAAGATAGGGCTTACACAACTCTTTCGAGTATTGGCCAAGGCTACATAATCGTCAAGTCAGCTAGACGTAAAACACAGTTGACACTCTCACGGGCCTGGGCATAATTTGATCGTGAATTGAGATTGGAACCGTGGAGATGGCGATCGGAAAACGATCCTTGGCGGAGGGTGCCACGCTTTATACACCGGCTGAACGTTTGCGCCGGGACAACACTGTCTGGACCTTCGTTCAAGCCGTACTCGCACCCCTGCAATTCCTGGTCTTTGGCGTTAGTCTCATCTTCGTTTTGCGCTACCTAGGGACGGGTGAGGGATACTGGATCGCCACCGTCTCTGTCTGTGTCAAAACCCTCATTCTCTATACAATCATGGTCACCGGCGCGATTTGGGAGAAGGCGGTTTTTGGGCAGTACTTGTTTGCTCCAGCCTTCTTCTGGGAAGACGTTTTCTCAATGCTGGTGCTGGCCTTGCACACGCTATATCTGATCGTCACCGTGTTCGCATTGGGCGGGCCGGATGCGCAGATGTGGATCGCGCTCGCCGCTTACGCGGCTTATGTCATCAATGCTGGCCAGTTCCTCTTAAAGCTACGCCGCGCTCGGCTCGAGCAACCCGCCGCTCTTGAAGTGGGAGAGCTGGCATGAGCACGCTGATCGCAAATTCTGTTAAGCCGGATCGCAAGTTCGAAGTGATTCGAGAGCGCGGGCAGCGCGAAGTGTTTTGCGGCTTGACCAGCATTGTTTGGCTGCACCGAAAAATTCAAGACGCTTTTTTTCTCGTCGTCGGATCGCGGACATGTGCGCACCTTATTCAGTCCGCTGCAGGCGTGATGATTTTCGCCGAACCGCGCTTTGCAACCGCGATTCTGGAAGATCGCGATTTGGCCGGCCTTGCCGACGCAAATGATGAGCTCGATGCCGTGGTGGATCGTTTGCTCTCGCGCCGACCGGACATCAAAATGCTTTTCCTGGTCGGCTCTTGTCCGTCTGAAGTGATCAAGCTCGATCTCGCGGTCGCTGCCGAACGTCTATCAAAACGCTTCTTGCCGGATGTGCGGGTGCTCAACTATTCGGGCTCCGGGATCGAAACCACGTTCACACAAGGTGAAGATGGCTGCCTGGCGGCCCTGGTGAATGATATCCAGCCGCGTCAGGATGCGCCCTCATCTTTGATTGTTGTCGGCGCTTTGGCGGACATTGTCGAAGATCAGTTTCGGCGGCTGTTTGCGGCGCTTGGGATTGAGCAGGTGCAGTTCCTGCCGGGTCGCACCGCGAACGGCCAGCCTGAGATTGGACCGAACAGCCATTATTTGCTGGCACAACCCTTTTTGCGCGATACCGCGCGCGAGCTTGAGCGCCGCGGGGTCCAGCGCATCGACGCCCCATTTCCGATCGGCGCTGAGGGCACGACGGAATGGCTGCGCGCGGCCGCCAAAGCCTGGCAGATCGATGAGGCGAGGTTCGAGCGGGTCATTGAGCTGCCGCGGAGCCGTGCCGAAAAGGCGCTCGCGCGCTACCGCGAAACGCTGCAGGGTAAGTCGATCTTTTTCTTTCCAGACTCGCAATTAGAAGTGCCGCTGGCGCGTTTCTTAAGCCGCGAGCTGGACATGTCACTGGTCGAGGTCGGCACCCCTTATTTGCATCAAGATTTGCTGGCATCGGAGCTGGCGCTTTTGGGGGATGCTGTGTGTCTGTCCGAGGGCCAAGATGTCGATGAGCAGCTTGCGCGCTGTCTCAAGGCCCTGCCGGATCTGACGGTTTGCGGCTTGGGTCTGGCAAATCCACTTGAGGCTCAGGGCTTGGTCACGAAATGGTCGATTGAGCTGATGTTCTCACCGATCCAGGGCTTCGATCAGGCTGGCGATGCGGCCGAACTGTTCGCCCGCCCTTTGATCCGGAAACGGAGGCTCGCGGTCTAATGAAGCTCACGGTTTGGACATATGAGGGCCCGCCACATATCGGCGCGATGCGGGTTGCCACCGCGATGGACGATGTGCATTTCGTCTTACACGCCCCGCAAGGCGATACCTATGCGGACTTGCTGTTCACGATGATTGAGCGGCGCGATGCTCGCCCGCCCGTGGCTTATACAACTTTTGAAGCACGCGACCTGGGCGGTGATACGGCCAATGTGTTCAAGCAAACCCTGACCGATGCGCATGCCCGGTTTAACCCTGACTTGATCCTCGTCGGTGCCTCTTGCACGGCTGAGCTGATCCAAGATGATCCGGGCGGATTGGCAAAACGCGTTGGTCTTCCGGTGCCGGTTGTGCCGCTAGAGTTGCCCTCGTTTTCGAAGAAAGAGCATTGGGGTGCCGCCGAGACGCTATATCAAATTGTGCGCGCTTTGGCCGACCGCACCCCTCGACCGAAAAAGTCTGAGATGGCCCGTCCAAGCTGCAATCTGTTGGGGCCTACGGCGCTCGGTTTCCGCCATCGCGATGATGTCGCCGAAATCGCTGGCTTGATCTCCAGCCTTGGCATTGACGTTAATTTGATTGCGCCTTTGCACGCCACACCCGCGGATATCGTTCGCATCGGGCAGGCCGATTTTAACGTCGTTCTGTATCCCGAAATTGCCGACACGACAGCGCGTTGGCTCGAGCGGACATTTGGTCAGCCCTATACCAAAACGATTCCAATCGGCGTCGGGGCGACCCGCGCCTTTGTCAAAGAAGTGTGCGCATTGGCGGGCGTCAGCCCAGATGAGCGTCTCGACCGCAGCAATCTGCCCTGGTGGTCGAACTCTGTTGATTCGACCTACTTCACCGGTAAGCGGGTGTTTATTTTCGGGGATGCGACACACGCTATTGCGGCCGCTCGCGTCGCCAGTGAAGAGATCGGCTTCGAAGTCGTTGGCCTCGGCTGCTATAATCGCGAGTTTGCGCGCGATGTGCGGGCGGCGGCGAAAGACTATGGCCTCGAAGCGCTGATCTCTGATGACTATCTCGAGGTCGAAGCGGCGATTGCGAAAGCGCAACCCGAACTTATTCTCGGGACGCAGATGGAGCGCCACATCGCCAAACGCTTGGGCGTGCCTTGCGCGGTGATCGCTGCGCCCGCCCATGTGCACGATTTTCCGGCCCGATACTCTCCACAAATGGGGTTTGAGGGCGCGAATGTCCTCTTCGACACTTGGATTCATCCGCTATTGATGGGCCTGGAAGAGCACCTGCTTGGTATGTTCCGAGACGATTTTGAGTTCAATGACACGGCCGGCCCGTCGCACATTTCCGGGCATGCCGAGATGCCGGCGCAAATCACGGACCTGAAAAGCCATATTGGCTGGGCGCCCGAAGCCGAAGCAGAGCTCAAGAAAGTGCCGTTTTTTGTCCGCGGCAAAGCCCGAAAAAATACCGAGCAATTCGCCCGCGACCGAGACCTCGATACGATTTCGATTGACACGCTCTATGAAGCGAAGGCGCATTATGGCCGGTAGTCGCGACGCCTCCCCAACCATCAATGTGGTTCTGATATCGCTCGACCGGCAATTGGAAGCGGCGGCGATGAAGGCCTGGATCCGGTTGAAAACAGCGATGCCAGGGCTGCGCCTTTCCTTCCATGCGGCTGTCGATTGGGACAAAGATGCTGAATCTCTGGCCGCTTGCAAATCCGCCATCGCGGAGGGCGACCTGATCATTGCGTCGATGCTGTTTATGAACAACCATATCGACGCCATCCTGCCTGACTTACAGGCGCGCCGCGAACACTGCGATGCTATGCTCGGGTGTTTGTCTGCTGCCGAAATCGTCAAGCTGACACGGCTCGACCGGTTTCGCATGGATCGCCCACAGAGCGGTCCGATCGCGCTCTTAAAGCGCCTCCGCGGATCGTCCGACAAAGCCAAAGCGGGCGCGAGCCAGATGAAAATGCTGCGGCAAGTGCCGCGGATTTTGAAATATATTCCTGGCGCCGCACAGGATGTTCGGGCCTACTTTTTATCCCTGCAATACTGGCTGGCCGGCTCAGATGAGAACATCGAAAATCTCGTTCGCTTCTTATTGAACCGCTATGCCGACGGTGCGCGGGCGATCTATCGTGGGGCGCTGCCCGCAGCTGCGCCAATCGCCTATCCTGATACCGGTCTGTATCATCCGCGACTGTCGCCGTCGGTGCTGACGGCCAAGCAGAAGCTTCCTCTGGCGCGCAGCACGCGGCCAGCCGTCGGCTTGTTGCTGATGCGGTCCTATTTGCTGTCCAAGGACACAGGTCATTATGATGGCGTCATCGCTGCGCTTGAGTCCAATGGCCTGCGGGTCGTCCCGGCCTTTGCCAGTGGCCTAGATGGCCGCGAAGCGATCGAGGCCTATTTCCTCAAAGACGGTGCGCCGCAAGTCGATGCGGTTGTCTCTTTGACTGGGTTTTCGCTCGTCGGCGGACCTGCGTACAATGATGCCGGCGCAGCGGCAAAAATCCTTGGCGAGCTGGATGTCCCGTATCTGTCAGCCCAAGCGATTGAATTCCAGACCCTGTCCGAATGGCGCGACAATCCACAAGGGCTGAGCCCGATCGAGTCGACGATGATGGTTGCCATCCCAGAATTGGATGGCGCGACCGGTCCGATAGTGTTCGGCGCGCGGTCTGCAGATCCAGACCAGCCGGGGGTAATGAGAATGCAGGCCCATCCGGAGCGCGCCGACATGCTCGCCCGGCGGGTCAAACGCCTTATCGCCCTGCGCAAAACCCCGGTTTCAGAACGCAAGCTGGCGATTTCCTTGTTCAACTTCCCACCAAATAGCGGCGCTGCTGGCACCGCAGCCTATCTCGATGTTTTTGGCTCGCTGCACAAAACGCTGACCGCCTTGCAAGTGGCCGGTTACACCGTTGACGGCCCGTCTAGCCCTGACGCTTTGCGGGCGGCCATTCTGGGCGACCAAATCATGACCGATGCGCGGGTGCATGAGCTGGTCTCAGCCGATCATCATGTCGCTCGCGAAACTCGGCTAGAGGAAATCGAAGCGCAATGGGGACCAGCGCCTGGGCGACACCAAGTGCGGGGCCGTTCGATCGAGATCTATGGCGCACAGTTTGGCAACATCTTTGTCGGTCTGCAGCCCTCATTTGGGTATGAAGGGGATCCGATGCGGCTCCTCTTCGAGCGCGGGTTTGCGCCGACACACGCTTTTGCCGCCTATTATCGCTGGTTGCGCGAAAGCTTTGAAGCCGATGCGGTTTTGCATTTCGGCACCCATGGCGCGCTCGAATTCATGCCGGGCAAGCAGGTCGGCTTAGACCATACCGCATGGCCAGACTATTTGATCGGCGATTTGCCCAACATCTATTTCTACGCCGCGAACAATCCGTCCGAAGCTGCGATTGCCAAGCGCCGCTCAGCGGCAACCACAGTTAGCTATCTAACCCCACCGGTGATCAAAGCGGATATTTACAATGAGCTACGCGACCTGCAGAGCGAAATTGCCCGTTGGTCAGGCACCGATCCCGCTGAGACCGCGCTGCGCCAAAGCCTGTTTGAAGACATTAAGGTCCAAGCTGAGCAGCTTGAGTTTGCGCTGAGCGAAGACGAGCCAGCCGAGCAGATGATCGAACGCTTGCGCGAGGACCTACACGCGATTGAAGAAACGCTCATTCCGCACGGTTTGCATGTAGCGGGCGAAGCGCCCACAGACGCCGAACGGGCCGAACTCTTAGATGCGATGACGGATCCACAATCCGATGCGCCGCTAGATGCGAAACGGCGCGCCGAAATCGATCGCAAACTCTGCGACAATCAAGAGATCCCGTCATTGTTGCGGGCTCTGGATGCACGCTATATCGCGCCTGTGGCGGGCGGTGATTTGATCCGCAATCCAGATATCCTGCCGACCGGTCGCAACATTCACGGCCTCGACCCTTGCCGGATGCCAAGCGGTTTTGCCATGCGCGATGGCGCGCGCCAGGCGGCGATCTTGCTCGACCGGTTGCAAGCCGATCAAGAGCGCTTGCCCGAGACTGTTGCGATGGTGCTTTGGGGGGCTGACAACCTGAAGAGCGAAGGCGCGCAATTGGCGCAAGCCTTGGCATTGATGGGCGCGAAACCCAAGCTCGATTCCTATGGTCGGTTGGCCGGTGCGGAACTGATCCCGCTGGAGACTTTGGGACATCCGCGGATCGATGTGGTGGTGACACTCTCCGGGATCTTCCGAGATTTGCTGCCCTTACAAACCAATTTGATTGCCGAAGCCGCGCTGGCGGCCGCATCTGCGGATGAGCCGCCAGAGCAGAATTTCATTCGCGCCCATGCTTTAGCCTATCAGGCCAAACATCAGTGCGATTTCGCCACCGCAGCACTGCGGGTCTTCTCAAATGCGCAAGGCGCCTATGGGTCGAATGTCAATCAGCTGATTGATGCGGGATGTTGGGACGATGAGAGCGAGTTGGCGCAGACCTATACGCAGCGCAAATGCTTCGCTTATGGCGCGGGCAGCGCCCCAACGGCGCAACCTGAATTGCTCAATAGCATCCTCGCGGATGTCGATCTTGCCTATCAAAATCTCGAGTCGGTCGAACTGGGCCTGACCACGATCGACCATTATTTCGATACGCTCGGGGGGATCTCGCAAGCAGTGAAAACCGCGACAGGCGCGGCACCGCCCGTCTACATTGGCGACCAAACCAGCGGCAATGAATGCGTTCGGTCTTTACAAGAGCAAGTGGCCCTGGAGACGCGCACCCGGGCGCTCAATCCGAAATGGTATGAGGGCATGCTGCGCCATGGCTATGAAGGCGTGCGCCAAATCGAAGCGCATGTTTCAAATACGTTTGGGTGGTCCGCAACCACCGGCCAGGTCGATCCCTGGGTGTATCAGAAAATCGGCGAAACCTTCGTGCTTGACGAAGAGATGCGCCGCAAACTCGCCGAGTTAAATCCAAAGTCCAGCGCGCGCCTTGCCGGCCGCTTACTTGAAGCCAGCGATCGCGATTATTGGCAACCGGATGAGGCGACTTTGGAAGCGCTTCGCCAAGCCGGAGATGAACTTGAAGACCGGGTTGAAGGCCTGGCCTTCCAGGGAGGAGCAGCAGCATGACACTTTTGGATATGGACCGACCGGGCGCCCGCTCGCTTCCGCCAGATGGCGAAGGCAGTGTCCAGGTCTCGTTGGATCCGAGCCTTGAAATCGAAGGCGCGAAAGTCTTTGCGATCTATGGCAAAGGCGGCATCGGAAAGTCGACCACCTCCTCCAACCTCTCCGTGGCGTTCAGCAAGCTCGGCAAACGCGTGCTGCAAATCGGCTGCGACCCAAAACATGATAGCACTTTTACGCTGACCAAAAGATTGGCGCCAACGGTGATCGATGCGCTCGAAGCGGTGGATTTTCATAGCGAAGAATTGCGACCCGAAGATTTCGTCTTTGAAGGCTTTAACGGTGTGATGTGTGTCGAAGCGGGTGGTCCGCCTGCGGGCACTGGCTGCGGCGGTTATGTCGTTGGACAAACGGTCAAGCTGCTGAAAGAGCACCACCTCTTGGAAGACACTGATGTGGTGATCTTCGACGTGCTGGGGGATGTTGTTTGCGGCGGTTTTGCCTCGCCTTTGCAGCATGCCGATCGCGGCTTGATCGTGACCGCGAATGATTTCGACTCCATTTTTGCGATGAATCGGATTGTTGCGGCGATCAAGGCCAAAGCCAAGAATTATGAAGTCCGCTTGGGCGGCGTGATCGCCAATCGCAGCGCCGCGACGGACGAGATCGACCGCTATAACGCGGAAACCGGATTGCAGCGTCTCGCGCATTTTCCAGATTTGGACGTCATTCGCCGGTCCCGCCTGAAAAAGTCGACTCTGTTTGAGATGGATGACAGCGCCGAACTCAAGGCGGTTCAAGAGGAATATATGCAACTCGCAGAAACGCTTTGGGGCGGCGTCGATGAGCTTGATGCCGAACCGATGAAAGATCGCGATATTTTCGATTTCCTGGGATTTGAATAGATGAGCGCCACCAATTATCTCCGCCGCCGCAATGAGATCGAAACCTATTTCGATCGCACCGCGGCTGATGCGTGGGCGCGTTTGACCTCAGACGAACCGCTCACCGGCATCCGGGCCACAGTCCGCGCCGGTCGCGATGAAATGCGCGAAACCTTATTGAGCTGGCTGCCCGCGGATTTGAGCGGCGCGCGCGTGCTCGACGCAGGATGCGGTGCCGGGCAGTTTGCGATCGAAGCAGCCGCCCGAGGCGCAGATGTAACGGCCATCGACTTGTCGAAGTCATTGGTCGCACTGGCCGCTGACCGATCTGAAAACATGGCGCTGAAAGGGCGGGTCGCGTTTCATGTCGGAGATATGCTGAAACCGCCAGGGGACGTGTTCGATTATGTCGTCTGCATGGATTCGGTCATCCACTATGACTTGCCAGACTTCCAGTCGACGCTGCACCAGCTGATCGCACTTTCGCACCAATCCTGTCTGTTCACGTTCGCTCCGAGCACGCCTTTGCTGGGTGTCATGCACACGGTTGGGAAACTGTTTCCGCGCGGCGACCGCTCGCCGGCGATCAAGCCGCACCGCGAGCGTGCCGTGCGGCAGGTTTTGAACGATCACCGCATCTTGAACTCGGCTCGGATTAAATCCGGTTTCTACATTTCGCAGGCCATGGAGGTGTCTGCATGACGGATCAGAGACCAAAATTCTCTGATGCCTGGAAAGGGTTAAGCCGCTCGATTCTGCCATTTGCAGATGTCGCGAGTGATGACCTGCCACTTGGCCGCTTGCTGCGCTTATCTTTGTTCCAAGTCAGCGTTGGGATGGTGCTGACATTGATAACTGGAACGCTGAACCGCGTCATGATTGTCGAGCTTTTTGTGCCGACATGGCTGGTCGCCGTGATGATTTCCTTACCGCTCGTCTTCGCACCTCTGCGCGCCTTGATCGGGCATAAGTCTGACGCGCATGTCTCCGCTTTTGGCTGGCGGCGCGGGCCATATATTTGGTTTGGCTCATTGCTTATGTTTGGCGGGCTGGCGATTATGCCCTTCGCGCTGATCCTCCTATCCGGCGACACGACCGGTCCAGCTTGGGCCGGACAGGCAGGCGCAGCGCTCGCCTTTTTGATGGTTGGCGCAGGCCTCCACACAACGCAAACCGCCGGGCTCGCTTTGGCCACAGACCTCGCGCCAGAGGATGTGCGTCACCGCGTGGTGGCATTGCTTTATGTCATGTTGCTCGTGGGCATGGGCGTCAGCGCATTGGTCTATGGCGCGCTGCTCAAGGACTTCACGCAAATCCAACTGATCCGGATTATCCAAGGCTCGGCGGTGGTCGTCTTTGTGCTCAATCTGGTGGCTTTGTGGAAGCAGGAGGCGCGCAATCCCGCAGTCATTGAAGGGCGCGCCCAAACCGCGAGCTTCGATCAAGCTTGGCACACTCTGCTGACTGATCGGCGGACCAAGCGGCTCTTGCTCGCGGTCGGATTGGGCACGCTCGCCTTTGGGATGCAGGACATCTTGCTGGAGCCCTATGGCGCGGAACAACTTCACATGACGGTCAGCGAGACCACGCAACTGACCGCGCTGTTCGCGTTGGGGACAATTATCGGATTTGCCTTGGCGGCGAGAGCGCTCGGCCGCGGACTCGAAGTGCACCGCTTGGGTGCACTCGGTCTGCTTTTAGGGGTGGTTGCATTTAGTTTGGTGATCTTCGCTGATCCCTTGAGATCCGCCTTGGTCTTTCAAGCGGGTACTTTATTGATCGGACTTGGCGGTGGATTGTTTTCTGTCTGCATGCTCACCTCGGCCATGGCCGTTGCCGACACCAGCGATAGCGGCATTGCGCTCGGCGCATGGGGGGCCGTTCAGGCAACCGCGGCTGGCTTAGCGCTCGCCCTCGGCGGCGCGATCAAAGATGCTACCGAAACAGCGGTCGAAGCGGGGTGGCTCGGCCAAGACTTAGACCAAAACGCCATCGGCTACAGCTTGGTTTATCACCTCGAAATTTTGCTTTTGTTCGTCACGCTCGCTGTGCTCGGACCGATCGCGTCACACAGCGGACGCCAAAACTCGCTGCAAGACAAGACGTTCGGGTTAGCGGCGTTCCCGGACTAAAGGCGCCACAAAGGAGAAGGATATGATTTTTGGCGGAGAGTTTGTGCAAGGGATCGATCTTGTCGACGTATCCCTCTGGCTATTCACATTATTTTTCTTTGGATTGATTTTCTATCTGCGGCGGGAGGATCGGCGAGAGGGCTATCCGCTCGAGACCGATACGACCGGAAAACAAGAAGCCTCCGGCACGTTCTGGATGCCTCCAAAGAAGAAATACAATCTACCGCATGGTCGCGGCACCTTGGATCAAGACTTCGGTCCGCGCGATGAACGTGATTTGGCGTTGAAGCGCACCGCAGTTTGGCCAGGCGCGCCTTACGAGCCGACCGGCGATGCCATGCAAGACGGGGTTGGTCCGGCATCTTATGCGCTCCGCGAAGACATCGCTGACCTGACCCTCGAGGGGGCCCCGAGAATCGCGCCATATCGCGATAGCCCGGGCTTCGAAGTGGCCAAGCAGGACCTCGACCCGCGCGGGCTCGACGTGTTTGGCCTGGACAAAAAAGTCGCCGGCAAGATTGTCGACCTTTGGGTGGATCGCTCGGAGGCCATCATTCGCTATCTCGAAGTCGAAGTACCGGCTTCTGACAGTGCGTCTGGCGCGGCGGAGCGGGTCTTGGTGCCGATGCCCTTTGCGAAAGTGATCAACGGTCGCAAACCTCGGATTGAGGTCGAAGCGGTGACCGCAGAGCAGCTGCAGGCGGCCCCGAAGACCAAACAGGCTCTGTCAATCACGCGGCGCGAGGAAGACCGCATTAGCGGCTATTTTGGCGGCGGCAAACTGTATGCCCTGTCGAACCAGAAAGAACCATGGCTATGAAACTGTTTCATGATGAAGAAACCGGCCCTGCCGAGCCCGTCCCCGGCATGCCAGAGGCCCTTCCGGAGGGCGAAACCATCCTATGGCAAGGCCGCCCGAGTGCGACGGCGCTGGCGATCAATGCCTTCCGGCTGCGATGGGTGCTGGGCTATTTCCTCATCATGACCTTGTTTCGCCTGGCCAATCTCTCATCGAATGCAGCCGGATCAGAGCAGATCACCAGTGTCCTGATGAGTTCGCTGCTATTTTGCGGGGTCGCCGTTGGCTTGATTTATGGTCTATCAGTTGCGATGAGCCGGGCCGCCCTGTTTACGATCACCAATCAGCGCGTGGTCTTACGGTATGGCGCGGCGATTCCGAAATATGTAAACGTCCCGTTTTCAAGATTGAAAGGCGCACAGCTGAAGCGCAAAAGCGCGCGGGTTGGCGACATTTCCTTGCAATTGGAAGCCGGTCCAGGCCGTCCGCCTTATTTGCATCTGTGGCCGTTTGCGCGGCCGTTCAAATACTCGAACCCACAACCGATGATGCGTGGGCTTGAACAGGCCGAGCAGGTCGCCCAGCTCCTCGCCCGCGCTGTCTTCGAACATGCGCCCGACAAAGTGCAGCTCGAACTTGGCCAGAACGACATAGACGCGCGTCCGAGCTTGCCGCCGAAAACCTCTATTCCAGCCACGTGAAGGATCCGACGTGAACGCACAAACCCAAGATACACGCACGCCGAAGATGCCCTTGGTCGCGATTGCTGTGCTGGTCGCGTGCGTCACCGCATTTGTCGGGATTGCGCGATTGACCGGGATCGGTGTGGCGGACGTATCAGATGAGCCCTTTGTGGAGCGGATGCAGGTTCGGTTCTTGGATGAAGCCGATGGCGGCGTTGGCGCCTATGAGCCCGAGACCGACGTTGTCTTGCATGTGTTTCAACCCGGAGAGGGTGGGTTTGTGCGCACCGCACTGCGCTCGCTTGGGCTGAACCGCCGGAAACTTGGGATCGGACCACAGCCACCCTACGAGCTGCACAAATCGGCGACGGGCCATGTCGTACTGTTTGATCCGACGACGCATAAGTCGATCACATTGGACGCGTTTGGCGATGCCAATGAGGCTGATTTCGCACAATTGTTTGACTTACCGACCGAGAGAGATGTGCCATGACCCAACCCAAACGTTTTCGCATTCCCTGCATCATTCGCATCACCCATACCTGGGAATCGCTCGAGGCGCATGTCGAGTTGCCCGGGCGTGCACAACCCGAAATTGGCGATCGCATCACGGTGCACGGCGCGCCGGTGCAAGTGCCATTCGGCGAAACCATCACCATCGAACGTGAGGCGACGGTCCGGCGCGCGGGCCCGCTGGAAAAACTCTGGGTCAAAATCCGATCCATGTTCGAATTGGATGAGCTTTATGAAGTCAACTTCACCACGGAGATTCTAAGATGACCTTCGAAAACGTCACTGCAGAAGAAGCGCTGGGGGATCGCGCCGCGGAATTTGATACCAATGATGCAGCCTTGGACAACACGCTGCTGAGTCCACGTTTCTACACGACCGATTTTGACGAGATGAATCGCATTGATGTCTCAGGTGTGCGCAGCGAATGGGATGCGCTGATCCAAGAGATGAAAGACGATCCAAACAAAGGCCATTTCAAACGCACGGACGAATTCGATAACATTCTCGACCAATTGGATCCGGCGCTGCGGGCCGAGTTTGTCGACTTCCTGGTTAGCTCGCTGACGGCTGAATTCTCAGGCTGCGTGCTGTACCGGGAAATTGCGCGCAAAGCGTCTAACCAAGACGTTATCGACTTGTTTAAACTGATGAGCCGGGATGAAGCGCGCCATGCGGGCTTTATCAATCATGTTCTGCGCGATTTTGGCATCGGTGTTGATTTAGGCTTCCTGACCAAGACCAAGAAGTACACTTATTTCAAGCCGAAATATATTTTCTACAGCGTCTACTTGTCAGAGAAGATTGGCTATGCGCGCTATATCACGATTTTCCGGCAGCTCGAAAAACACCCTAACAAACGCTTCCACCCTATCTTCAAATGGTTCGAAGAATGGTGCAATGATGAGTTCCGCCACGGCGAAGCCTTCGCTTTGCTGATGCGCGCAAACCCGAAATTGCTGAAAGGGCATAACCGCCTGTGGATCCGATTCTTCTTATTGGCAGTGTTTGCGACCATGTATATTCGCGACCACCGCCGTCCGGTGTTCCATGAAGCGCTCGGCCTAGATCCAAAAACGTATGATCGCCAAGTGTTCGAGCTGACCACCGAAATCTCGCGGCAGGTCTTTCCGATCGAACTCGATATCCATAATCCAAAATTCTATGAGAAGCTGGAAAAATTGCGTCAGTTGGCGGATCGAATGGAAGAGTCGAAAGCCAAGAAAGGTGTGTTTGCGCGCCTTGGGCGCATGAGCCTCGCCGCGCGCTGCGGCATGCAATTCATTGGTTTGTACTTTATGCGCACACGCAAAAACCGCCCGCCTGTGCGGGTCCGTTTGGAGCCGGTTTGGTAATGCTCGAGACGTTCGCCCCGATCCTGATCTCCGTGCTCGCTTGGTGGGTGAGCACGGGCATTCTGATTTGGCTGGTGGGCCGTGGCGGCGGCGTCCGCAAAGCCGCAGCGCTTGGCCTGACCGGGTTGGCGATTGTCTCCACATTTGCGGTGATCGCCCTGCGCGATGATCAGACGCTGCTTGGTGTTTATGCTGGCTTCGGTGTCGGCATCGTCCTTTGGGCTTGGCATGAAGCCATGTTGTTGTTTGGATATGTGTCCGGGCCGCGGCGATCGGCCTGCCCACCGGATCTGAATGGGTGGCATCGGTTCAAGATTTCGACCCAAGCGGTCATCCATCACGAAGTGCTGATCGCGCTGCATGCGGCGCTCATTGTTTGGCTCAGCCTCGGGGGTGAGAATCAAATCGCGGCAGCAACGTTCACGCTCTTATGGGGTATGCGGATTAGCGCCAAACTGCTGATCTTCTTTGGCGCACCAAATGTGTCGGATGCGTTTTTGCCCGGACATCTGAAATATTTGTCGACTTACTTTAACACGCAGCAGCGCACGCGATATTTCCCGATCTTTCTGGCATTGACCAGCGCCGTCGCGATTGTGCTGCTCTATCAGGGGTTATCGACACAAGCTGGACAGGTTGAAGCCACCGGTTACCTGCTTTTGGGAACGCTGGCACTGCTTGCTGTCTTTGAGCATTTGGCTTTGGTTTTGCCATTGCCGGATCAACGACTTTGGTCATGGGCGCAGCGCAAGAACGCGACCGCCAAACCGAAACAACAAAATGAAACATTGGACTATGGGAGGACCTGATGGATTATGAGGCCTTTTTCGAGCGCGAACTTTCGAGCTTAAAAGCCGAAGGCAATTATCGCATTTTTGCAGACCTTATGCGGCGTATGGGGACATTTCCTGCGGCCGACAATCATGGCGAGATCGGCCCGGAAACGGTGACCGTTTGGTGCTCAAATGATTATCTCGGTATGGGACAGCATCCGACCGTGCTTGATGCCATGCATCGCGCACTCGATGAGTGCGGTGCGGGGGCAGGCGGTACGCGGAACATCTCCGGCACCAATCATTACCACGTTTTGCTCGAACAAGAGCTCGCCGATTTGCACAATAAGGAAAGCGCCTTGCTCTTCACCTCAGGCTATGTGTCGAATTGGACCACACTGAGTACGCTCGCGGCGCGCATCCCTGGCTGTTATGTGATCTCCGATGAGCTCAATCATGCCTCGATGATTGAAGGCATTCGACACAGCCGCGCCTTGAAGAAAATTTTCAAGCATAATGACGTTCGTGATCTTGAACGGGTGCTGTCGGAATTGCCCGAAGACGCACCGAAATTGGTGGCGTTTGAGTCGGTCTATTCGATGGATGGCGATATCGCGCCGATCAAAGAGTTTTGCGATGTTGCTGAGCGCTACAATGCAATGACCTATCTTGATGAAGTGCATGCCGTTGGCTTGTACGGACCGCGTGGCGGCGGCGTGGCGGAGCGCGAAGGCCTGATGGATCGGATTACAATTATTGAAGGCACGCTCGGCAAAGCCTTCGGCGTTCTCGGCGGCTATATCGCAGCCTCCTCGACCGTGTGCGATTATGTGCGGAGTTTTGCGTCCGGCTTTATCTTCACAACAGCGCTCCCACCGGCAGTGGCGGCTGGCGCTCTGGCAAGCATTCGCCACCTTAAGACCAGCGATCTTGAACGGATGCGCCAACGCCGCCAAGTCAAACGCGTGCGCGAAAGCTTTCGCGAGGTTGGAATCCCGGTGCTTGAAAATCCAAGCCATATCGTCCCGGTCATGGTCCGCGACCCCGTCAAGTGTAAGATGATCAGCGACACGCTGATGGCCGAACATGGGATTTACGTGCAGCCGATCAACTATCCGACCGTACCGAAAGGGACCGAGCGGCTGAGGATCACCCCATCGCCCATCCATTCAGACGCCGATATCGATCATCTGGTCAGCGCGCTCTCGAAAATATGGTCGCGGTGCGAGCTGGCCCGGGCCGAGTTTAAAGACGTCGGCTGAAAGGAGGCTAAGGGCGCGCCCGGATCGCGAGTTAAGGGTCGAAGCGCAAATCAAGCGTGAACGGGAAATGCGCATTGCGGTCTTCCGGGACCGCCTCGACGCGGCCTTGGGAATGTCCCATTGCCGCGAAGCGCGCGAGCCGCCGACCTTCGGCTTCATTCTGATTCACAGGATAGGTCTCGAAGCTGCGCCCGCCGGGATGGGCAACATGGTAGGTCATGCCGCCGAGCGATTTCTCATTGATTGTATCCACAAGATCAAAAACCAGCGGCACATGCGGTTTCATTTGCGGGTGTAGGCTCGACGGTTGATGCCAAGCCTTGAACCGGACACCCGATACGAAATGGCCCTCTTGTGCGGTCGGCGTGAGCGGCAATGCGCGTCCGTTACAGGTCACTTGATGACGACCGGGGACGAGCCCAGTGGCGCTTAGCTCCAGGCGTTCGACGGTAGCGTCGACGGCCCGACTGGTGCCGCCGCCCGCGGATTCCTCACCCATGACTGGCCAAGGTTCCAGCGCGTTGCGAAGGGTCAGTGTGACATCGCCGATTTGCGCCCGCCCGCATTCTGGAAAGCGGAAGGTGAAAAAGGGCTCGAACCAGGTCAAATCGAAATCAAACCCACCATGTCGAAGCGCGTTAAGGGCGCTGCGCAAATCCTCGCGCACGAAATAGGGCAGCATAAATTTGTCATGCAATTGCGTGCCCCAGCGCACCAGCTTGCCGCGATAGGGCGTGTCCCAAAACCACGCGACCGCAGCGCGCAGTAGAAGGTTCTGGACGAGGCTCATTTGCGGGTGCGGCGGCATTTCAAAGCCGCGCATTTCGAGCAAGCCGAGGCGCCCGCGCTCACTGTCCGGGCTGTACAATTTATCAATGCAAAATTCGGCTCGGTGGGTATTTCCAGTCAAATCAACCAGTAGATTGCGGAACAACCGATCCACCAACCAAGGGGGCGTTTCCTTGGCCACGTCGAGCTGCTGGAAGGCAATTTCCAGCTCATACATGCTATCATGTCTTGCCTCATCAATCCGTGGGGATTGGCTCGTCGGTCCGATATAGAGACCGGCAAACAGGTAAGACAATGATGGATGGTTTTGCCAAAAGGTTAGGAAAGATTTGAGCAGGTCAGGGCGCCGCAAAAACGGGCTATCCTCCGGGTGTGCGGCGCCGAGGACAATATGATTGCCGCCCCCTGTCCCTGTTCGTCGACCGTCCAACATGAATTTCTCGGTCGACAGCCGTGACGAACGCGCCTCGTCATAGACGGTCTGTGTGATCTCTTTGAGGTGGGCCCAATTTTTTGCGGGCTGAACATTGACTTCAATCACGCCGGGATCCGGTGTCACACTGAGCGTCTCCAACCGCGGATCGCGTCCGGGCGTGTATCCCTCTAAAACGACAGGTGTTTCGAGTTTTTCCGCGACGCTCTCAATGGCGCTGATGAGTTCCAAAAAGTGTTCTGTCCAGGCGATAGGCGGCAGGAACAGGTGCAGCACGCCGCCGCGCGTTTGCGCACACAAGGCCGTGTGGATGAGCCCGTTCGGATCGTCTTTGAAGACGCGATCATCAGGCGGGCCGCCTGCCGTGATTGCAGTCCGTGTGCTGGCATAATTGGGAAGCGGTTTTTGCATATCCGCAAAAGCCCGATCCGGGACAGCTTCGGCGTCGGCTTCTGGCGGCCAGGGCAGGCTGCCCAGCGGCAGTCGCATACCGATGGGCGAGTCGCCGGTCAGCAAAACCATATGTCCGGTTTTGAAGCGCCATCGATTGCTGATCCAAGTTTGGCGGCGATGCGAGTAATGCAAGGGTAAGGCGAATCCAACCGGTGCGTTAAGGTTGTCGTCCATCAGCTTTTGCAAGCGGGTCCGCTCCGTCTGCTCGTAGAGATCGGCCTCCATGATGTCCTCTGACAGCGGTAAGCGCGCCTCTTTCCACAAATAATATGGTGCGTCTTCTCGCGCGGGTAGAACATAAGTCTTGGGGATGCCCAGCGTTTCAGAAAGCGCACAAAGGAAGCTATATGCCGTGTCTGTGGAGTGGCCGAGATCCTGGTCCGGATCTGCAAGTCGGTGCGGATCTTTCCAAATCGGTTCCGCGTCGGTGCGCCAAAAGCAGGGCATCGCCCAGCGCGGCAGGATCTCACCCGGATACCATTTGCCTTGCGTAAACATCGTCAAAGCGCCGGTCGCGAAGCGCTCCCGCAACCGAAAGAGCAGGTCTTTTGCGAGCGATTTCTTATCGCCG
Source organism: Pseudomonadota bacterium (assembly GCA_038531165.1). Taxonomy (GTDB): domain Bacteria; phylum Pseudomonadota; class Alphaproteobacteria; order Caulobacterales; family Hyphomonadaceae; genus Henriciella. Next base: position 135,304 of record JBCBBZ010000003.1, on the reverse strand, counting down.
CCAAGCGCGCCATAATGCCAGGCATCGTCTTCGCGATCATCGATTGAAACAAAGGTTGGTTCGCCGCCGACCGTCAGCCGCACATCTTTTTCGCGGAGCGTTTTTTCGACAGCGCCGCCAAGCGAATCAATCTCAGACCACTGACGATCCGTGTACGGTTTGGTGACTCTGGGGGCTTCGGAAATGCGCTGGATCGACATATCGTGTTCGAGCGTCGCGGTGGCATCGCCGACAAAGGTTCCAGAGACGGGCGCTGCGCTCGATGGGTTGGGGGTGCAGCAAAGCGGGATATGCCCTTCGCCTGCGAACAGGCCCGATGTTGGGTCCAGCCCGACCCAACCTGCACCGGGCAAAAACACTTCGGTCCAGGCATGCAAATCGGTAAAATCCTTGTCTGATCCAGACGGGCCGTCGAGCGATTTGATATCTTGCGCAAGCTGGATCAGATAGCCCGACGCGAACCGTGTTGCCAGGCCAAGATGGCGCAACGCTTGGCAGAGGAACCAAGCCATATCGCGACATGACCCGGAGCCCAGCGATAGCGTCTGGGCGCAAGACTGAATGCCGGGCTCAAGCCGCACCGTATAGGTCAGCGACTGATTGAGCCGCTGATTGATGCCAACCAGGAAATCAATAATGCCGCGTTCGGAGCAATCGATGTGGCTCAGCCAATCCGTCAAGCCGGGATCGGACTCTTTCACTTCGAGATAAGGGGCAAGCTCTTCGCGCAAGCTCGGTTCATATTGAAACGGGAAGGTTTCGGCATAGTCCTCGAGAAAGAAATCGAACGGGTTGAACACCCGGATTTCGGTCAGCAAATCAACTTCGACTTTGAAATTCCGCAGCTTTTCGGGGAAGTCGACTCGCGCCAAAAAGTTCCCGAACGGATCCTGTTGCCAGTTTATGAAATGCTGCTGCGGCGTGATTTTTAGGCTGTAAGACTGGATTGCATTGCGCGTGTGCGGGGCCGGGCGCAGCCGGATTTTTTGTGTCCCGAGGGTCACCGGACGGTCGTATAAATATGAGGTTACATGTTTGAGAGCCACGACTATACTCATGTTCAGCCCTTTCGCAGCTTCGACCATCGGTTGTCTGGTCGTATCATGCTCAAACCTATCCATAACAAAACTGGCGTGATGTCACGCGCCGCTATCGGGGAAGCTCATTCGTGTTCCAAATACCAGCGCTGACCAGTGATATTTTCCTGATCAATTTCGATTCGCCCAGTTCTCCATCAATCAATATCAACCTGGCGAATAATTTAGCGGGCACGCATTCCCACGGTTGGGGGCTCGGTTGGTATCCCGGCAATCATTCTTCAGCGATGATTATCAAGGACCCGTCAGCCCGCGGCACGCAAGTGTTCACCGATAGCTTGACCGATTGGTCGAACTTTCGCTCAAACGTGTTCTTCTGCAAAGTGCGCGGCGCTGATCGCGACTATAATCAAGCCGAGACGCAGCCCTTTGCCCGCAGTTTTGCAGGCACCGACTGGCTGTTCATGCACAATGGAGATCTCGATAAATCGGAGCTGACGCGTAGTTTTGATGGCGACATTCGCCTGCTCGAACCGATTGGCGGCACCGATTCCGAACTGGCCTTCTGCAATTTGCTCGCCCGCATGCACGATTATGGCGCCCGCACTTTGTCGGAGGTCGACCCGACAGAGATCTTGTCCTGGTTTGAACGGTTCGACGGTCTTGGCAGCGCCGATATGTATCTTAGCGATGGGCAAACCACTTGCTGTTTTCATGGATCCCAGTCGCCAAAACCGCTCTATTATTCGCGCCTACAACCGCCAAACAATTTGCACGAGCTTAGTTCCGATCCGATCCGTGTCGCGGTCGATGATCCTCGCGATGCCCTACGCACGGCATTGGTCGTGAGTTCGGCGCAGTTTACCGGCGGCAATTGGACGGCCATGCAGCCGGGCCAACTTGTCCTGATCAATCGGGGCACAGTGATCTGGGACAGTCTCAACCCGCAATCGTGTCAATTGCCTCCTGTCCCGGGCCCAGAACTCGACAATCGCGCGCCCTTCCAACCGCATCAGGCGACAACGCCTTTGCGGTCTTTGACTCAAGCGCCTCCGCGTTATCCGGTGAACCAGGAATTTGTCACCAGCGCGCGCTCGATCACGCAGACCATGGAAGGGCGCAGCCTGTCCTATCGGTTGTTCGATATCACGCACACGACGCAATATCAGTATTCAGTGCCCGTGGAACGCAGCACACATTTGTTCCGACTGATGCCGGTCGACGATTTGACCCAAGAAGTGATGCAATCAAAGCTCACCCTGTCGACGGCGGCGGAACAATTCCAATATGAAGACGTGTTCGGCAATCAATCGGTGCATTGCGAGATCAAACAGCCCTATCAAAGCTTGACGGTCACCGCGTCCAGTCGGGTCAAAATCTACGAAGCGCCGCCGGATGATCACAGTCTGGCCATGCGGCAGACCTCTATCCCATTAATTTGGATGCCATGGCAGCGCCAAATGATGCTGCCCTATCTGCTGCCGCCGGAGCTGCCGGAGAGCCAGCTGCGGGAGCTGACCAATTATGCAATGAGCTTTGTCGAGCGCAATGATTACCATCTCGTGCGAACGATCAATGATATCAATCTTAGTATCTATCGCGACTTCCAATATGTGCCGGGCAGTACGATTCTGAACACCACAGCGTTCGAAGTTTACGCGCAGCGCCGCGGTGTCTGTCAGGATTTCGCCAATCTGTTTATCTGTCTCACCCGGCTGTTAAGCATCCCGGCACGTTACCGCATGGGCTATATTTACACGGGCGGAAACTATGAGAATAAAATTCAATCCGAGGCCTCGCATGCCTGGGTCGAAGTCTATCTGCCGAATGTCGGGTGGCGCGGATTTGATCCAACCAATGGCTGTCAGGTGGCGCAAGATCATGTGCGGGTGGCCTGCGGTCGAAATTATCGCGATGCGACCCCGACGTCCGGCACCATCTATAAAGGCGGCGGCGGCGAGTCGCTCAGCGTCGATTTAAAAGTGTCGCTCGTCAACGAGACCGACTGAGATCCGAGACCGCATTCGAATTTGCGATTCTCAGACAATCATTGCGACAATCGCATCAAAATCTGTTATACAATAACATTGCAGGCTGCCTAATATCGCGCTAGCCGCTACGCATAATGCCGACAAAAAACAAATAAACGAGACAATACCGCTATGCCAAATTCGCAGACCCAAAATCGCGATCGCCTCCCTGTAACGGTCTTATCCGGCTTCTTGGGGGCTGGGAAAACAACCCTTCTCAATCGCGTTCTGAACAATCGTGATGGCCGCCGGGTGGCGGTCATCGTCAACGACATGTCAGAGGTCAATATCGATGCCGACCTTGTGCGCGCTGGGGCCGAACTCAGCCGTACCGACGAAACACTGGTTGAAATGTCGAATGGCTGCATCTGTTGCACATTGCGGGACGATCTTTTGGAAGAGGTTCGACGCCTCGCGGAGGAAGATCGCTTCGATTATCTTTTGATTGAGTCCACCGGTATTTCAGAACCGCTGCCGGTAGCAGCAACATTTGATTTCCGCGACGAGCACGGCCAGAGCCTGTCAGACGTTGCGAGGATCGATACGATGGTGACCGTCGTCGACGCGGTGAACTTGCTCAACGACTATTCCAGCCATGATTTTCTCAAAGATCGCGGCGAGGTCATGGGAGATGCGGACGATCGGACGCTCGTGCACTTATTGACTGACCAGATCGAGTTTGCCGACGTCGTCGTCTTGAACAAAGTCCAAGATGCAACGGCGGCGCAAGTTGACGCCGCTCGTAAAATTATTCGCAGCTTGAATGCCGATGCGCAGATCATAGAGACGAACTACTCTGCTGTGCCACCGGCAAAGATCTTCGATACCGGTCTCTTCGACTTTGCCAAAGCCGAAACGCATCCGATGTGGGCTAAGGAGCTGTATGGTTTCGCTGACCACGTCCCCGAAACAGAAGAGTATGGCGTAACATCATATACCTACCGCGCGCGTCGGCCGTTTCAGCCGAAACTGATACACGATTTGCTGAATGGCGAATTGCCTGGTGTCATTCGCGCCAAAGGCCATTTTTGGATCTCAACGCGGCCTGATTGGCTGGCGGAGTTTTCGCTTGCGGGTTCGCTTTCGAGCATTGTTCCCATTGGCACATGGTGGGCCTCTGTGCCGCGGGAGCGCTGGCCTCAGAGTTCAGGCTTGGAAGATTATATCCAAGCGAATTGGGAAGACCCCTGGGGCGACCGTCGACAAGAGATCGTATTCATCGGCGCGGGCATTGACTGGCCTGACCTGGAGCGGCGCTTAAATGAAGCGCTGGTGCCGGAAGCCGAAGCAACCTCTATCAATGCCTTGCCCGCGGCCGAAGACCCGTTTCCGCTTTGGAACAAGATCGCCGCGGCCTAGATCTTATGCATCTGAAGAGCGCCCGGACGCGTTCGAAAAGGAACCCTAGCATGCTTTTGATGCCAGCCCCAATCGATCGCAACGCCGCGCTCGGACCACTCAAAGTGCTCTCGCACGCGGCCCGCTGGGACGCCATAAAGAGCGATCTGATCGAAGCTTTGATCTGGGATAGATCCGTGCCGCCAGAACTTTGCCAAACCCTATCGGCTGTTCCAGCGGCGCATCGGATCGATGGGCGCGAAACGCTCACCATTGATCGGATCGCGGATTATGTAACCACGCTCACGCGATGTTGGGGCCTTGGCGCTTGCGCAATCGCGGAGTGGTTGGCGGACGATATTGCGACGCTCGCGATGCGGCTTGCGGATCAAATTGGTGACCGCGAGGTCCTCGTGCGGATCGAGTGGATCGATGACAATGCGTGTCGCAAATTCCATTGTGATCGGGTCGAGGCGCGCGTGATTTGCACCTATCTGGGGCCGGGCACGGAATATGGCTTTGCAAATGCGCAAGGCGAGGTTTGCGATATCGCCCAGGTGCCGACCGGTTGTCCGATCGTGCTTAAGGGTAAGCTCTGGCCGGGCGTGCCGCCATCTTCGCTCTTACATCGCTCGCCTGCGATTGAGGGAACGGGCCAAACCCGTCTGGTGGTCGTTTTAAACGAAGCGCTTTGAGGTAGCTGTTGGACCTATACCGGCTCCGCGACGATTACATAGTTGCGGCCATGGGCGAGCGCCCCGTCACGGTCGATGAGCTCTAAAGCTTTCGCGCGTAAGGTCTCTCCACGCTGCGTCATCGCTTGTCTGAGATTCGCATCTTCCAGCCGATCTAGGCGCGGCGCACATAAGTCGATTTGCGACTCGACAAAGCTCGCTTTGTAGCGAATGTCGAAATGCTCCAGCGCGCGCGGTGCAAACCCTGCGCGTTTGAGTTGATCCATGACCCAGCCGGATGGATATTCGCGATAGGGCAAATCTCCCCCGAGCAGTAAGCAAGCATCTCGAAACCGGCCAATCTGCCACACCAGCCGTCCGGACTCTGAGGCCGGTTGAAAATCGGGCACATAAGGCTCAGGACCGGTAATGTATAACCGCCCGCGCGTGAGGGGCCGAAAGCGCGCAAACAGATACGCTTGAAAATAGGGCGCAAATCCTTCAATCGCCCCCAATAAGTAATCCGCCAAAACCGTGTCATAAAGCTCGCCTTTGAGCAGATCGGCCTTGGCCCAATTGCCTTGAATGATTTTGTCTTGCGGGCGGCGTCTTTGGTCTGTTGCTTGGCGCACCTGTTCGGCATCGCCCGGTGCACCGGTCACGGCTGTCCAGCGCTCGGTGCGAAGCTGCGCCACCCATTTGGCCGAATGGACACCAGTTCCCGCATCCAAGAACGCTCCCCATGGACGGTCACCTTGCGCTTGCTCAATATACTCAAAAAGCGGTGAGGTTTTCCCGCTTGGTGTCTTTGCCATCGCTTATCCGGGCCTGTTTGATCGCGCGTTGCGGCACGCGTGTTCTATGTCTGTTTTCCGGCGCGATGGCAAACTTTGATTGCGCTCAAAAACGGTGCATCCGCCCCCAGCAACCCTCTGGCAAATCTTGGGCGATTTTTGCCGCGGCGAGGGGGGATTGCTGTGTTGCGAAATTGCGTTTCGCCTTTATGGTCCGGGCGTGGATGTCACAAGAGTAGACTGCGAGAAAACCCTATGAAGAAACTCTTTTTTGCGGCCCTGGCCGTGTTTTTGATCGCCAGCCCGGCGACCGCTGATACCAAATTGCTGCGCTTTCCGGACATTCACGGCAATGAAATTGTCTTCTCGTATGGCGGCGATATTTGGATCACTCGGACCACAGGTGGCGGGGCGCGCAAAGTGACCTCTCATCCGGGTATTGAGCTGTTTCCAAAGTTCTCACCAGATGGGCGCTATATTGCTTTTACCGGCCAGTATGGCGGCGATGAGCAAGTCTTTGTTGTGCCATCAAGCGGTGGCGAGGCGCAGCAGCTCACCTACTATCCCGCGAGCGGTCCGCTGCCAGCGCGCTGGGGCTATGACAATCAAGTTCAGGGCTGGTCACCCGATGGCGAGTCGATTGTATTTCGGTCGCTGCGCGATGGCTCTGGCTTGACCGATGGCCGCCTCTACACGGTCCCGCGAGCAGGCGGTTTACCAGAAGCGCTGCCAATGACGATTTCAGGCGCTGGAATACTATCGCCGGATGGGACGCAAGCGCTGTTCTCGCCACTGATGCGGGATTTCCGCACCTGGAAACGCTATGAAGGCGGCTGGGCGCAGGATCTCTACATTTTCGACCTCGATGGCTCCGGCTCGGTCAATATTACAGATCATCCGCGTACGGACCGTGATCCAATGTGGATCGGCGATACGATCTATTTTGTCTCCGACCGAGACGATTATTTGAACATTTATGCGTATGACCCCGACACCGGTGAGACCCGCCAGATCACCGCTCATGACGGCGCGGACGTGCGCTGGCCAGGAGATGATGGGCAAAACCGCATTGTTTACGAACTCAATGGTGCGCTGCGGGTTTTGAATGTTGAGACACTCGAGGATACGGCGATCGAAGTTTTTGTCGGCGATGATGACAGTCTGACCCGGCCGCGCCTGACCCATGCGGCTGATGATGTGCGCGGCTACTCGTTGAGCCCGGATGGCGTTCGCTTAGCGGTCGCAGCGCGCGGCGATGTCTTCTCCGTGCCGGTGGAAGATGGCATCACGCGCAACCTGACCGACACCTCTAATGCGCATGAACGCGATGTGGCTTGGTCGCCACAAGGGGACATGATCGCGTTCATCTCAGACGCCACCGGCGAGGAACAAATCTATGTGCGTGATGCACTTGGCGAAGCGCCAGCGCGGCAAGTGACGGAGACGCTATCGCGCCGGATTTACAATCCGGTCTGGTCGCCGGATGGCACCAAAATCGCGTTTGGCGATACTGAAGCGCATATTCTGGTGGTTGACGTAGAAACCGGACGCGTCCGCGAAGTGTTTGATGATCCAGGCTTTCATCAGCACGATTATGCGTGGTCGCCGGACAGTCGATACCTGGCCTTCTCGGCGCAAGAGCCCGATTTGCGCGGGCTCTCTTTCCGTTCGCTGCACATCTGGGACAGCGAGACTGGAGATCACCAACGGATCACCGATCCGATGTTCTCCGAATATAATCCGGTTTGGTCGGCCGATGGCGAGCATTTGTTCTTCTTGTCACGCAGAGAATTCGCGCCCCTGATCGATACGCTGGAATGGAATTATGCGCAGCACCGGAGCATCGGTGTATTCGCGCTCGCTTTGAACACTGACAGCCCCAATCCATTCCTGCCGCAAAACGCCGAAGTGGCGGTGAAGGAGAACGACGAGGACGACGAGAGCGAAGATGAAAGCGAAGCCGAAGATGCAGTGACGGTCGAGATTGATTTTGACGGCCTCTCTGATCGGGTCATCCGCGCGCCGATTGAGGCGGACAATATTTATGCGCTTGCGCTCGCAAAGGGGCATATTCTGACCTATCATGGCGGGGCGTTCCATTATGGTCGCGATTCGGGTGTCGAAGACGTTCTGCGGGCGTTTAAGCTGGAAGATCGAGAGTCCTTCGATATCGTCGAAGGCTTGGATGGGTTTAGCCTCGCCGCCGACGAACCACTGGTTGCGGTTTGGAAGAACGGGTCTCTGCAACGCCTCAAAATCACCGATGGTGACAAGGATGAGAAAACTGTGTCGCTGTCTGAGGTTAAAACTCGGATGGTGCCGAGCGATGAATATGTTCAGATCTTTGAAGAAACCTGGCGCCGGTTCCGTGACTATTTTTATGTCCAGAACATGCATGGCTATGATTGGGAGGCGTTGAAAGCGCAATATCGGCCTTTGGTCGATGATGTCGCGCATCGCGATGACTTAAATTATGTCATCGGCGAAATGATTGGCGAGCTTAATGCAGGTCACGCCTATAAGGCGGGCGGTGAGACCGATGCGCCCGCCCGCCCGCAAACGGCTTTGCTCGGTGCGCGCTTAGAACTCGATGACCGCGCCAATCGCTATCGCTTCTCTGAGATTTTTGAAGGCGCGGCGGCCGAGCCAAAATATCGTTCGCCGCTCAACGAGGTTGGAGTCGATGTCGAACAGGGCGATTATCTACTGGCCGTGAACGGCCGGGATCTTGGTCGCAATGACAATGTCTATGCGCTGCTGCAAGGCCTTGCTGGCGGTCTCGTCGAGTTGACCGTCGCCGACAGTGCGGATGGTGAGAATACGCGCCGCGTGATTATCGATCCGCTCTCGAGCGAAGACCGGCTGCTATATTATCGATGGGTCGAGCGCAATCGCGCCCGGGTCGCGGCCGCAACGGATGGGCGGATTGGCTATATGCATATCCCAGATATGGGCGCGAACGGAATTTATGAGTTTACCCGGCAATATTATGGCCAAATCGATAAAGACGGTTTGGTCGTTGATGTCCGCCAGAATGGCGGCGGTAATGTCTCGCAAATGCTGATCAACCGCCTCGATCGGGAACTGATCTTCACCGGATATGCCCGCGGCCTAGACATAACGGACACGTATCCGAATGCGGTGTTTACCGGACCGATGGCGGCGATTTTAGATGAGGACTCGGCTTCCGATGGCGACATCTTCCCTGCCGCCTTTCAAGCGCGTGGCCTAGGCCCTCTGATCGGTAAGCGCTCTTGGGGCGGGGTGATCGGGATCACCAGTCACGGCCCGCTGATCGATGGCGGCGCGGTGTTTGTGCCGCAATTCGGATTTGCTGACGCCGACGGGAACTGGACGATTGAGGGCTTCGGTGTTCAACCTGATATCGAAGTCGACAATCCGCCAGAAGCGCTGCTGCGCGGCGAAGACCCGCAACTCGACCGTGCAATCGCAGAGGTGGAACGGCAGCTGGAGACCGTCAATCCGAAGCTGCCACCGCGTCCCGCCGATCCGGACAAAACGCCAGCAGAATAGGTCGAAGCGCGCCGCTGCGGCGCGGTTTGATTTAGAGGAGCGAAACCGCCAATAGAACAAATCCGGCGAGGGCGATGGTTTGTAGCACCATCGCGCTGACGGCGCCGGCGCTGGTGCGGAACAGATCCCCCGGCGTCGTTTGAGCCCCGAGGGCGACAATCGACATGACCAGCGCAAACTGCGAGACCGTGCCCATCATGTCCGCCAGAGCAGGGGGGATGAGCCCCAAGCTGTTGATGGCCACCAAGCCGACAAATCCGATCAAAAAGAGCGGGATTGCTGGTTTGGCGGGAGCGCCATCATCATCGCTCGCCCCGCGCGCAAAGAGCAAAGCGATTAGGACAACCGCTGGGACCAAGCAGGCAACGCGCATGAGTTTCACCACGGTCGCGGTCTGCGCAGCGTCTTGCGACACGATATGACCAGCGCCAATGGCTTGCGCGACATTGTGGATAGACGCCCCTAAAAACGTCCCGGCTTGCGCGTCCGTTAGCCCAAACTGGGTCGCGGCGATCGGATAGACCGCCATCGCCGCGCTGCTCATGATCGCGACCAGCATGATCGTGGTCACCGTCGCAGTGTGGCGGTGTTCAGATTTCGGCAAGGCGGCACAAATCGCCATCGCCGCTGCGCTGCCGCAAATGGCAACTGCGCCCGCTGATATCACCGCATGTTGCGAGGGCAATCCGCAGGCGCGCCCGATCGCCCACCCTCCGGTCAGCATCACCGTGACGGCGAGCATAGCGATCAAGAGAGGTTGCCAGCCAAGCGCCAAGATGTCGGCCAGCGCGATCTGTGCGCCGAGCAAAATCACGCCCAAATGCAGCACCTGTTTGGCGCCGATAGTGATGCCGGGTCGAAAGGTGGTTTGGGTCGAGACGCGCGCAATGGCGAGCCCCCCAATCAGCGCGAAAATCATGACCGGGCCGCCGCTTGCCGACGCGACGCCAAATGCCGCGAGCGCCACAAAAGCGGTGAGCAACAGCCCCCATTTGCCGCGCCACACGCCACGCATCCACAGCATAGGGGGGACGGCTGAAAGCCGTTCTTTTTGAACGAAAGTCGCGGTCGGTGTCGGACTAGGCATCTACGCGTTCGCGGGCGCGCGTTTCTCTTTGCGGTGTCCGTGCGCGGTGGGTCACCATGCGCCGATGCAGCGTTTGAACGGTCGCGCTGCCTGTGCGCACGCACAAGAATGGAAACACCGCATGGATGAAGCAGGCAAAGCTCGCGATAAATAGGCTCAACCCAAACCCAAACGATGATTGCATATGCTGAAAATAGGTTTCACCGACCGATCGGGGGTGCTCGGTAAAGCGTTTCATTCTGGGCCTCGCGCAACTTTATAATTGCCGCGACAGTATAATTAATGCGCAGAAAAGTGTTCCCAATTTGAGCTGTTTCAGGCAGAAGGCTTGGGAAAATAGGCTATAAAACATGTCAAAAGTAGAACTTGATAATATCGATAAGAAGATTCTTGGGATTATTCAGAACGATGCGACCCGCCCGATTCAGGAGATTGCCGAAGCGGTGGGTCTAACCTCCAATCCCTGTTGGCGTCGTTTGCGCCGGCTGGAAGAGATCGGAATTATTCAGAAGCGGATCGCGGTGATTGATCCGGCCAAGCTTGGCTTAAAGATGACCTGTTTTGTGCGCATTCACACATCGCAACATACAGGTGACTGGTTGGAGACCTTCAAGCGCAGCGTCAGCCGAATTCCGGAGATTGTCGAATGTCACCGGATGACGGGAGAGATTGATTATCTCCTCAAAGTCATTGTCCGGGATTTAGACCATTATGACAAAGTCTATCAGGCGCTGATCAAATATGTGCCGGACTTGTCCGACGTATCATCCTCGTTTTCGATGGAGCGGTTGAAGAGCGGGCATGACGTAAATCTCAGTCTCATTCAGTAGTCATCTGTCGCGCTGGTGTTTGGCCCTCATTCAAGGCGCAGTGGCCAGTCAAACTCGAGCACACGCCCGGATGCCAATTCGACCACCGCCCGCATTTCGTCGGCGTCGCTTAGAGCCTCTGGCGCAAGCGAGATGGAGATCGGAACGGTTGCGATTTGGAACCGCACCGGCACCTCAACCGGCGCGCCTAAAGCCGTTTCATCGCGGTAGAGTTGGAGTCTGGCTGATTTCGTATTCAACCGGGCGCCGTCCATGCTCAGCCGGACCTGTATATCCCCTGTAAGCTCGCCAACCGCAGTCTGGGCCAGCCGTGTCGAGGCTGCGATGCCCTCTAAACTGCGCGGCTCCAAGACCAATTCTTGCTCAGGCGGGGTCGGATAATCATAGCGTTCAAAGTATTGCAGCGCGAAAAAGGTCGAAAGAATGAAAACCGGAAATGTCGCAATTTGAGCGCGGCTGACAGAGGTCGCCTTGAGCCGTTTGTACGTCAGCCACACTCCTGTCGCAGACAATCCACTCATCGCGATGCCGAAGATGAACCAGATGAGTTTGGTCGGCAGACCGCCGAAAAATCCGAAATGGATCGGGTCCGCAGTCTCGTTCAACCATGCCACCCAGCCAATGTCTTCTGAATACTGCACTTTCAGTGGGTCCAATGTCACTGGATCCAGATAAACCTGGTTTGCTCGATTCCTGAGGATCGGATTGCCGCGGCTGCCATTGACCAATATTGGCGCATTCGCCCGACTCGAGAAAATGATATTGTCTATTTTTAAGCTCGGCATGGCAGTTTGCGCGGCCTCGATCACGGCATTAGTATCGTGCAGTGGTAGGACGTCGCCATATGCCGCCGACTGTTCGATCGGGATCGCCGGACGCTCGGGGACAAAGCGCTGCCCGCCAATGGCCGCGCCCCATTCTGCAAGATACCAGAAGCTTGTGATAATGATCACAATGAAAAACCAGATACCCCATAATCCCGATGCTTTGTGGGCGTCGCCGACAGCTGTCCGCGCACCTTTGCTAAACCGCACGCGCGTCATCAGTGTGCGCCAATTTCGGGACGTCTTCAGGCCGGTATAGAGCGAGATGCAGAGGATAAAGGCCATCGAGCAGACGATGGGCAAGCCGATCAAACCGGGCATGAACAAATAGCGGTGGAGGTCGCGGAACACGCGCTGAACGGTCAGCGGATGGGTTGCACCCGTGACCTCCCCGGTCCACTGATTAACATGCACATAGCGACGCACCCCATATGCATCTGTGACATCGGCGCGATACGCGAAATGATCCCCCATCATCGCTTGAATGCGCGTGATATTGGCATCTGGATAGGCCGCTTGCACGGCTTCGGTCATCTCGCCCCAGGAGACTTTCTCGCTGTCGGGCGCGACTTTCATATCGTGTTGGAACAGCCAGTCGATTTCGTTCGAGATGGTTGCAACCGTGCCGGTCAGCAAGACAACGAACATAAGCGTCGCCAAATGAAACCCGACCCAAGTGTGCAGCTCATAGAGTTTCTTCCGCGCTGACTTCTTTTTTATCGTCTTGGGTTTCGCGTTCTGAATGGCTGCGTCTTGCATGCTTGTCCCACCGCCCCGCGTCCGGCATCGTCGAACGCCATTGATTTAGCCTCTAGAAGAAAATGTCCAGCCCGCAATCGAATGTGCGGCCGTGCTGTTCATCACGAGCAGGACGCAATACGTTAGACTCTTTCTAGCTGTTTTTTAAAAGGGGGCGAACAGGTCTTGGCTTGATCATTCACGCCGCGCAAGCGCCACGCCATGTCAGCTTAAAATTGTGCCGCAGATAAAGTCATGTTCCATCGGTTCTGCCAGTGTTTTGTCCCGCTCCGCATGCATGTTTTGATGCGTCTCCGACGCTTCAATCGCTTCCCAATCCTGACGGGTGTTCCAGACGGTGACATGCATGAAGGTGCCCGGCTGTTTTTCATCCTCGATGATATGCGAGTGATCGAGCCCGCGCTGCGTTGAGAAGGCTTCATAGTCTTTCATCACTTCAATAAACCGATCGCGATGATCCGGGGCGACTTTAAAGCGGCCAATGTGCATAAATGTCGTGGTCATAGGTCTTAGTCCCTGTATATGGTGATTGCAGCGAATGCGTTTCATTCGCTTCAATTCAGATATTGGGACGGCGGCTTCCGATGCGTATCCGGAAGAATACGAAGGCGGTGATTTTGCCCGCGGATTAGCCGGGTCGGTTTAAGCTGAACAAGTCTGTGATCCGCGCATAATCGCGATATCCCAGCCGCGCGAGGGGTTGAAAACGGGTCACGTCAAATCGCCCTTCGACCAGGCAATCATCTCTTAAGTGAACGCCTGTGACTTCTCCAAAGACGACAATATTAGAGTCGCCTGGCAGGTTTATGTGATCGATAAGTTTGCACTCCAAGCTGGCTGGCGCACCCGCGACCCGTGAGCACGCAATGGTCTCACACGCGGCGCGTGCCAGATCCGCGCGGTCAAACTCATCAATCTCTTTGGCGAAGCTTTCAGAGGTCGCGTTCATCGCGTCGCGCATCGCATATTCGACGATATTGACACAAAACACGCCCGTTTCGAGCGCGTTAGAAACCGAGTCCTTGCCTTGCGCGCGGTCCGGCTTCCCGGCTGTCGACGCGAACATGACTTGCGGCGGCGTATAGGAAACGCCATTAAAAAATGAGTAGGGCGCCAGGTTTTCTGTTCCATCTGATGCGCGCGTCGAGATCCATCCAATTGGGCGTGGCGTGATCACGGCGTTGAATGGATTGTGCGGAAGACCATGACCATTTTTAGGTTCATAAAACATGCGAATTCTCTCTGATCGCGCCGATGGGATGGCGGACGAATGCTCCGGCAGCTGAGCAAAACCATGCCGTATTTGCTCGCCTACCAGTTGAAACGTTCTATCTCGGAAGCAGGGATAAACGGAACTAAAAAAATGCCCAAACATCAGACTTTCGATCAAGCGCAAGCACTGCTTTGCAGAATTCAAGATTATTGGGCCGAGCGGGGATACCAGGTCGAGGGCACGATTAAGAATGCGGGCTATTCCGATCGGCTAAGGTCAACCGTCTTTGAGCTGGAAACGAATTTAGTCGCTGGGCTGCCGCGGTCCAAAACCGGCAAAGCCTAGGTTTCCAGGCGGAGCGCGCGTCGCACTCTATGCCAGGGCTGGCGCCCGACCCTTAAATGTCGGAAAGATAAGTCTGATCATCGCAAGTGGCGGTTCATCCGCAGGGCTAAAGATATGTCTGACATTATCGCCATCGTTTTTTCCGCGATTGCCTTGGTGCTCTCGGCGATTACGTTTTTGGTCGGGCGGCGCTTTCAGAATGCAGACAAACGCCAAGCGCTCTCGATCGACCTGTGGCAGCGCTGGGACACCGGCGCCCTGCGCGAGCAAAGGATCATTTTCTGGAACGGTATCAAAGCGATGATTGACGACCCGTTGGACAGTCAGGAACAGGTCGAGTTTACCGAATTGCCGACCGATATGCTGCGCGCTTTGAACGATATAGAGCGTTTTCTGGATGCGCTGGGAAAACTCTATGCGGCCGAGCGTTTGGACCATGGCCTTATCAAGGACGTGTTCGCCCCCAATATCGATCAATGGGCAAAGCTCTCCGGAAGGGTCAAACGCGACGACACACAACAGGTCAAAAGCGTCGCAGAGCTGGCCGCCATCCACAAACGCCTGGAACCGCTTCGGACGTTTCCACCATCCACCGGCGCAGCTTAAGCGGCGGCCGCTTTCGCCACTTTATGTGCGGGTTCATCCAACCCGGCTTTCCAATAGGACGAGACATAAAGCCGATCCTTCGGCACGCCGATATCGTTTCTGAAATACGGGCGAAGGTCGCCTGCCGTGGTGAACTCAGCAGCGATGAAGACGCTGGTTTTGTCATCCGGTGGCACTGCCGATCGCATCGCATGGATCAGGTCTGAACTCGGCGCGTAAGGGTCAGATTTGACAATCCAATCAATGTTTATGCCATTGGCGAGCTGCACCGGTTGACGATCCGCTTCGCTGAGAATTTCAACAAACGCCTCAACCTGAACGCCCGGACCGAGCGTTTCCAAGCCCGCCGCCAATGCGGGAAAGCCGGTCATGTCGGCCGCGGCCAGGATGCGCGTCATGCCCTCAGTGATCAATTTCGGCGATCCGCAACGCGATATGACGATGCCATCGCCCGGCTGCGTCCGCTGTGCCCAAGGCCCAACCCGGCCCAAATCGCCATGCGTGACGATGTCGACATCGATCTCATTTAAATAAGGCCGGACATGGCGGATGGTGTAGGTGCGCATCTCGGATTTAAAGTTTCCGCCCGAAATGAGCGTTTCAAAGGCCGCTTCGCTTTCGTGCTTATCCGGCACCACAAGTTTGAAATGTCCGCCTGCCGCGACGGGCGAGAACGCCCCGATCAGCTCACTCATAAGTGTGACCCGCATCATGTGCGGCGTCAGCTGTTTGACATCGGTGACTTCTGCCGGGCCAAACCGGCCACCAGATAGCACCTGTCTCAGGCGTGCGAGCATAAAAGCACCTCATTTGGTTCAGCGCGACGGCGTGCGTCTTCCGTCCCTATTTGAGAACGATTCTCAATTTTGCAAGAGGCCAGGTTTATTAACAGGGCGTCGCTGGGAATTGCGATGAAAAAGGAGAAGAATAAATGGTGGTTCGGGGGAGACTTGAACTCCCGACCTCACGATTATGAGTCGTGCGCTCTAACCAGCTGAGCTACCGAACCAATAAGAGCGCGCTCAATACACCGCGCATGGCGCGCCCGCAACCACTCTTATGCGCCGAATTTCAGCGTGGCTGGGATGGGGTGAACGAGGCTGATCGGAATTCGTCCTCGAGCTCGGGACTGGCAAAGAAAAAGGTCGCTTCCGTGATGATCGCGGCATAGTTTTGCCGGATCCGGCGAAACGGCGCTTTGGCTTCAAATTCAAGCGCAAATTGCGAGATGTATGTCAGGCCCCATTCCGGCTCTGTCTCGAGCAAATAGGATTGTTCAAACTTGGTCAGCCGACCGCCTTCCGGTCCGCGAACGGGGCGGGGCAGGGCATAATCAATGCGCATGAACCGGCCGTCTGTCGGCTCAAGCCAAGCTTCTGCCCGCAAGCGTTCGGTGGCCCAGACATCCAAAGCCGTATCGTTTGCCGACGGCGCGTGTTGAAAGCTTAATCGCCAGGCGGAGCCAAAATCATCGACATTGACCCACTCCCCAAGACTGGCGCGCAAGTCATCGGGAAACAAACGCCCATCCGGGGCGATTTCAGCGCCCCAGGCCGCGCCAGCTTGATCGAGATCACTATCCTCGCCCGTGGCTTGTACCAAACGCCAGCGATCGCCCTCGGGTCGGCGTGGATCGAATGTATAGGTGCGCTGTGCCTTGGCGCTGGTCATCTCAACCGAAAACGCCGCCCGCAGCGTCTCGGGGGCTTCGGTTGCGCGCAAGGCCTCATCCATCGGACCGGCGCCCGTTGCGAGTGGAAATGCCAAACTGAAAAGAACGCTCATCGCAAGCTGTCTCAGAGTTAATTACGTCTGGTTTAAGGCAAACCAGATTATTTCTGAGAGCTTGCAGATTTAAGGTTTATGGGATGTGAACGCGGGCGCGAGGAGATCGAAATGCGCGCCATTGAATACGGCGCGCACAGATCCGGTTTAAGCGGTCGGCAGCGTATAGTCTTTGTAGATCTCGCGCAGCTTCAGCTTATTGATTTTGCCGGTCGCGCCGAGTGGGATTTCCTCAATGAAAGTGACATCGTCCGGCGTCCACCACTTTGCGATTTTGCCTTCCAGTTGCGACAGGACTTCCTCCTTAGACGGGTCTTCGCCCGGCGCGGCTTGGATGATGAGAAGCGGGCGCTCATCCCATTTTGGATGATAGATCCCGATCGCCGCCGCGTTCGCCACTTTGGGGTGTCCGACAGCAATATTCTCAATATCGATGGAGCTGATCCACTCCCCGCCCGATTTGATCACATCCTTGGCGCGGTCGGTGATTTGCATGGTGCCGAATTGATCGATATTGGCCACGTCGCCGGTATCAAAAAAGCCCTCTTCATCGAGGACTTGGCCGCCATCGCCTTTGAAATAGCCCCCCGCAATGGCGGGTCCACGTACAACCAAGCGACCGGATGTTTCGCCATCCCAAGGCAGCGGATTGTTCTCATCATCGACGATTCTAAGTTCAACACCGAATGGCGGACGGCCTTGTTTCAGTTTCTGCGCCATGCGCGTATCGATGTCGGCTGCCTGCAAATGCGGCGGCAGGGCGCCGAGGGTTCCCAGTGGACTGGTCTCCGTCATGCCCCAAGCATGGATCACATCGACTTCAAACTCGGTTTCAAAGGCGCGCAGGATCGCTTCTGGGATCGCTGAGCCCCCGATCAGGACTTTGCGCAAATGCGGCAGTTTGAGATTATGCTCTCTTAGATACGCTAGCAGGCCGAGCCAAACGGTGGGCACAGCGGCGGTAATCGTCACTTTTTCGGTGTCCAAAAGCTCATAAATGCTCGCCCCGTCCATTTGAGCGCCCGGCATGACCATATTTGCGCCGGTAGCGGGGCAGGCAAACGCCAGGCCCCAGGCATTGGCATGAAACATCGGTACGACGGGCAGCACCACATCATCCGCGCCCATGCCCATCGCGTCCTTCGACATGGTGATCAGCGTATGCAAAGTGTTAGAGCGATGCGAATAGAGCACGCCCTTTGGATTGCCGGTCGTGCCGGATGTGTAGCAGAGACCGCAGGCGGTTTCTTCGGGGAAGTCGCCCCAGCGCGCCGTCAACGGCTTACCTGCGATCCAGCTATCAAACGCCACGGCGCCGAGCGTGTTTTCCGGCATATCTTCTTCGCCAGCGAAAATGACAAACGTCTTCACAGTTGGCAGGTGATCTTTGATCGCTTCGACAATGGGCAGGAAGGTCGTGTCGAAGATCAGGATTTTATCTTCCGCGTGATTGGCGATCCAAGCAATCTGCTCGGGGTGTAAGCGTGGATTGATGGTGTGCAAGACTGCGCCAATGCCCATTGTCCCATACCAAGCGGCCATATGGCGGGCGGAATTCCAGCCCAGGGTGGCGACGCGATCGCCAAGCGTAATACCAGCTTCGATCAAGGCGCCGGAGACCTGTTTCGATATGTCGAACAATTCCGCGTAGGAGGTGCGCACAATATGGCCCCCCACCCGGCGGGTTATGATCTCTCGGGTTGGGTTGATCAGTTTTGCATGCTCTAAAATTTTGTTGCTGGTCAGCTGCCAGTCTTGCATGATGCCCTGCATCGCAGTCCTCCGTCAGTCTTTTGCCTTTTCACCCGTTATAGGGCCTGGTGATCGTTGTAGGTTGAAGCATTGCAAACGGCAAGAATCGAAAGCGTGAAACAATGAAAAGTCTCCTCCCCCTCGCCATTGGCGCCGTCAGCATATGGGTTGCCGCGTGTCAGCCGAATGCCGCCGAGCTTGATCCGCCGCCATCGGTTCTCGATCAGATCGAAGACGCGGCGCACCTGCAAGGTGCGATCGAGACGCCCCGCTTGACGCTCGGGCCTTTACCGACCTTCTTCGATTGCGTTCGCGAGTCGAATGGATTGCTAATCGCCTCGCATCGTGCGGGTCCGGCACCCGGCTATCCAGAGAATGCCCTCGAGACATTGAAGTATGCTACTGCGCAAGGCCTGATCATTCATGAGATTGATGTTGCCGAAAGTCGCGATGGGGTTTTGTTTTTGATGCATGATCGTTCCCTGGGGCGCACGACCACGGGTGAGGGCGCTGTTGCGGACACAGATTGGGCAACCATCCAATCGCTCAATTTGAAAGACAATGCGGGCAAGATCACGGCCTTCACACCGCCCAAACTTTCAGACGTATTGCTGTGGGCCAAGCAGTCAGGCGCGATCGTCGAGCTGGATCGAAAGGCAACGACCAGCTTTCGCAATATTATCTCGCAAGTGCGCGCTGCGGGGGCAGAAGATCACGTCGTCCTCATCACCTATAATGATAGTCAAGCCATCGAAGTCGCGCGGCTGGCGCCTGATTTGATGATGACGGCCGGCATTGACAGCCGTGCCCACCAAGAAGCCCTTGAAGCGGAGGGCGTGAATTTTGATTATGTTGTTGCCTGGCTCGGCATAAACGATCCGAACGTGCGGGCTTTCGAAGCCATTGGTCGGCGCGGTGTCGAAACGGCGTTCGGAACCCTGGGGCGGCCGGGCGATCGGCTTGACGATCTTTATTGGGCCGACGGCGATCCCAGCGAATATCGTGTTTTGGTGGAAGGCGGGTTGACGCTCCTGGCCACAGACGCGCCGTACCGTGTGGCAGACGCGCTCACCGCCGATGATGGTGTCATCGCAGATTGCGGCACATCTTAGAACGCAGATTGGCTACGGCGATCTTATTCGCCGTATATCACCTCAAGCTCAACGCGCCGATTGAGGCGTTCTGCGACCTCATCTTCGGTCGCAATGAACAAGTCCGTCTCGCCGAAGCCTTCGACGCGGATCACCGAAGGATCGATGCCAGCATCCGCGAACCAGCGGCGCACCGCTTGTGCAAAACGCTCGGTTCGGACCAGGTTGAGGGCATGGCTCCCCACCGTGTCGGAGTAAACACGAATGGTCATCGCATCGATGCGGCGACCGTCTTCGACCACGGACTGAAGAACCGGTTCATAAGGCGATAGGTCGATCAAGTCATAGTCTTCGACATAGAATACGATGAAATCGGAAGTGGCGCGCGGCGCGATTGGGACCGTCTCTTCCTCACCGAGCGGTGGCATAGACTGGAAGCCCGGCGGGACGGCCGCGGGTTCCAATTCATCGACCCGCTCTTCGATCGGGACGCGGTCTCCTTTGCCGGCCAAATAGGCCGACCGGCGCAATTTGCAGGCCTCAACCCGAGGGTCGACATTGGTATTGATGCGGAAATAGGGCGCCCCATCCGGCTCGTCGCCGAACCGCGCCATTTCTAAAGCCCGATCTTGCGGCGCGGTCTCGCCGATTGTGCACATCATATCCCACAAAACTGTCGGATTGTCGGAATAGTAATTATGTCCAAGGCCAAACCCGAACAGCTCGGTCGCCACGGCGGTGGCATCAATTGTCTGATAGTTTTGATCGGCGCGGATATAGGGACGGTTGCGATTGGTATCGCCCAAGCGGCGCCGGTTTTCTTCATTCACCCATGTCGAGACGTGCAGGGCGCGATCCTTATCGGATGTGTAAATCGTGATATTGGCGTCGAGATTATCAAACATGATATTGGCGCGGTCGAAGACATCCCGCTCGACATCGGCGGCGACAAGCATGATCCGAAATTCTAAATCGTCCCGTTGGTGTCGATCGAGATAGTCGCGCGCATAATCTTCCAGGGCCTGTGTGAGGACCCGGTTGCCCATAGAGTGCGCAATAATGTTGATTTGCGCCGCCTCGAGCTCGCTGGTCAACAGGTCGAGGAAGGATTCCAAGTAAGGGGCCGCGCCAAGCGAGCGATCGCGATCGCCGCGATAATCGTCGAGCGACAACGCACCGGCGGACGGCCAGCTGAACAACACAGGCGCGCCCACCGCATAAGCCTCATTCGCAGACAGATCGTGTGACAATTGCGCGGTTCGGATCAACGCTTCATCAAACTCAACATTGAAGCCATGAATGAATAAGAGGATGGCATTCTCGCCGCCTTCATCAATCGCGCCTTGCAAAGTGGTGACAAACCGGTCGCGTCCGGCCGATGTGATCCGCGTCAGGAAGACATATTGCGCCAGTTCGCTTGCATCGCTTGGCGCTGGCCCTTGCACATGCGGCGTGTCGCCAATCTCGCGATTGCCGCCGTCTTCGATGAGTTTTGGCAGCCAAATATCGGCCCGACCCAGGTGCAGCTGCCGGCTGTCTTCCTCGGTGCCGTCAGTGACATCGACCCCATCATTTGCCGCAAGGTGTGGCGCGGTCTCGAGCACTCGATTGGTGCCATACCAAACCCGGATACAGTCCACGCGGTCTTCAACATTGGCGTGTATTGCGAGGCGGTCGCAATCGGTTCCGAAGCCCGGGTGACGAAGGATTTGTGGCCGGTTCATACCCCACCAAAAGGCGGCGGCAATGCCACTTGCGATCAACACAATCGTCAGGCCGAAAACCCATTTAAACATGCGCGTCCTCCCTCACCAGCCTACATCAAACAACGGTCCTAAAACAAGCAAGTCGAAAAGCAATTTCCCGATCTGAACCGGCGCGCTTTCGCAATCCGATAAAATCCTTCTATATCGCGGGAAAACGATCCAGCCGAAGAGCACACCCATGTCTGATTTCCTACTTCTGGCCTTTATTCTCCTCTGCGCCGGAATTATCGCGGTGCCGATCGCGACGCGGCTGAAGCTCGGCTCCGTGCTCGGATATTTAATCGCCGGGATTGTGATTAGTCCCTTATTGGCGCTGCTCGGCGTCGATGTCGTGTCTTTGCAGCACTTTGCCGAGTTCGGCGTCGTTATGATGCTCTTCTTGGTCGGCATGGAGCTGGAGCCAAAACTGCTTTGGCAGATGCGCAATCGACTGCTTGGATTAGGCGGCGGGCAAGTCCTCCTGACAACCCTGCTGGTAATGTCCGCCGCAATTGCGTTCGGACAGCCCTGGAACCAGGCCATGATCATCGGCATGATTTTGGCCCTGTCCTCAACGGCGATTGTCTTACAAACCTTGAATGAAAAAGGCTTGATGAAGAGTGATGGCGGGCAGGCGAGTTTCGCGGTCCTGCTCTCTCAGGACATTGCCTTCATTCCAATGCTGGCGATCATA
The DNA here is from genome assembly GCA_038531165.1 of Pseudomonadota bacterium. GTDB lineage: Bacteria > Pseudomonadota > Alphaproteobacteria > Caulobacterales > Hyphomonadaceae > Henriciella. The sequence goes on along the minus strand of JBCBBZ010000003.1, from coordinate 113,166 downwards.
CCGCTGCTCGCCTTTCCCGAAGCGGCGCAACTCACGGCCGGAGGCGGTGATGAGCACGGGCATAGCTTGAGCTTAGTCGCGGGGTTGAATGGTTGGCAAACCATGCTGGTCACCATCGGTGCGATCGGCGTGGTTTTGCTGAGCGGGAATTATCTGACACGTCCAATTTTTCGTTTCGTCGCAGGCGCCAACTTACGTGAATTGTTCACCGCGACCGCGCTCTTAATGGTGATTGCGATCGCGCTTTTAATGACCTTGGTCGGCTTATCGCCCGCCTTGGGCACATTTCTCGCTGGGGTCGTTTTGGCGAATTCAGAATACAAGCATGAGCTTGAATCAAATATCGATCCCTTTCGCGGTTTGCTCTTAGGTCTGTTTTTTATCACCGTCGGCGCTGGCATCGACTTCAACCTGCTCTCGGCGAATTTCGGCATCGTCATTGCTATGACCGCGGGCCTGATCGTTTTGAAAGCGGCGGTGCTGTTTTTGCTCGGGACCCTGTTCAAAATTCGGGGTGGCCAACGCTGGTTGCTCGCGCTTGGCTTGGCGCAGGCGGGTGAGTTTGGTTTTGTCCTACTGGCCTTTGTGACCTCGAATGCGATTTTGCCGGATGCCGTCGCAGATCTATTGCTGCTCGTGGTCGCGCTTTCGATGCTAATCACGCCACTTCTTTTCATTCTGTACGATCAAATCGTTGCCGCACGTTACTCCAAGGACCAAGAACAAGCCGCGGATACGATCGAAGAAGAGAATGGCATTATTATTGCCGGGCGGGGGCGCATGGGCGGCATTGTCGATCGTATGCTGCGCACAGCAGGCTATCCTTCAACGGTGATCGATTATAGCTCGAAACAGCTCGATATCTTACGCGCCTTTGGCATTCGCCATGCCTATTTCGGCGATGCGACCCGCCCTGATTTGCTGCACGCGGCTGGGATTGAGAAGGCCAAGCTGTTAATCGTGACCATCGATGATAAGCACCAAATCACCGAATTGGTCTCTTACGCGATCCGCAACTATCCAAATCTGCATGTGATTGCGCGCTCTGTCGATCGTCATCACACCTATGAGCTTTGGGCCCATGGCTGCCGCGATATTATCCGCGAAACCTATGACAGTTCGCTGCGCATTGGCCGCTCAGCGTTCGAAGCTCTCGGCACCCCACGCGCGGCGGCGGACGAGATGAAAGAGGCGTTTCACGATATGGATCAACGCTCGATGATCGAAGTCGCCGACGTGTTTGATATCAATGTTCCAGGGCACGAGAACGAGGCTTATGTTGCCCGCATCCGAGAGCGGGCGGAATCCTGGGAAGCCGACCTGCAGACGCGCATGATGGAAATTATGGACGACGCGGCTGAGAAAGCGTAGCCGCGATTTTCATTTTTTCGTTGACCTTTGTTGGTGGATCAGGCTAATGCCGCGCTCGGTTGAGGCACCTGCCGCTCGCAAGATGTAAGTCTTTGGTGAAGTCCTCCCAGCGCTGCTGGCGGAACGCAGACCATTTCACATTCGGTCTGGCGGCAATGCGAGCCCCGCCTTTTGCAGGACCAATAAAGCAATGTGAAAGGAGACTGCGATGACCTCGCATATCTATACTCGGGTGCAGGCCAAGGCGCGTGCACGACAAATCAAAGCGGAGAGTGCGGTCCCCATCTCGCTCTCTGCGGCGCTCGAAACGGTCGCCAAAGAAATGGGCTTCCGTGATTGGAACACCGCGTCCGCGCGGCTATCGAACGCGCCAGAATCCCGCTGGCAGGTTGGTGAACGGGTGAGCGGCAGGTATTTGAAACGGCACTTCAAAGGCCGCATTCATGGTGTTCGAGAACTCAATTCCGGTTCCGGTTATGAGGTCACAGTCCACTTCGATACGCCGGTAGATGTCGTCGATTGGGACAGTTTCTCAGCTTTCCGACAGCGCGTCACGGCATGTGTTTCGCCAGAAGGGATCTCGTGGACAAAAACCAGTGACGGCATCCCACATCTGATCGTCGCGCCCGAAACGGCGTTGATGGTTTAGAGCCGGGCGGAAACGGCGACGTCCTTCGTCCTTCGACAGGTTCAGGATGAGGGACGTCGCAAGCTTGGTTTCGATTTGGCGGGGCGGGAGATTTCAGCGTAGCCGCTACTAATAGGGGCGGCTTTCATCTCCCACGTGGCGCTAAACCTTTTCCGGTGCGCCTTTGCCCGGTGTTTTTGGTTTCCGCTTGGCGGGTTTTTCCTCGATATATTTAAAGGTCAGTTCGTCCTTCTTCTTATCGAGACCAATTTTCACGGTGCCACCTTTGGCAAGTTTGCCAAACAAGAGTTCCTCGGCCATCGGCTTCTTCACGTGTTCAGAGATCACGCGCGCCAGTGGTCGCGCCCCGAACTCCGCATCGAAGCCGCGCTCAGCCAGCCAATCGCGTGCCCCAGCAGCGAGTTCGATGGTGACATTGCGGTCGGCGAGCTGGACTTCCAGCTGCAGCACAAACTTCTCGACCACACGCTCAATAATCGCCGGTGTGAGGCCACCAAATGTGATCACCGCATCGAGCCGGTTGCGGAATTCTGGCGTGAACAAGCGCTTCAGCGCTTCTTCTTGCTCATCATCCTTGCGTCCACGGCCGAAGCCGATCGAGTTTTTGGCCGCATCTGACGCTCCGGCATTGGTGGTCATAACCAAGATGACATTCCGGAAGTCGACTTTGCGACCATTGGCATCCGTCAGCGTACCATTGTCCATGACCTGCAAAAGGACATTGAAGAGGTCAGGATGGGCTTTCTCGATCTCATCGAGCAGGACCACTGAGTGCGGGTGCTGCATCACAGCGTCGGTCAGCAAGCCACCCTCATCATAGCCGACATATCCTGGCGGGGCGCCAATCAGACGAGAAATTGAGTGCCGCTCCATATATTCCGACATGTCGAAGCGGTGCAGCTCAACCCCAAGGATCGAGGCCAGCTGGCGCGTGACCTCCGTTTTCCCGACCCCGGTTGGACCTGTAAACAAGTAAGATCCGATAGGCTTGTTCGGTTCGCGCAATCCGGCCCGTGACAGCTTGATCGCGCTCGACAGTGCATCGATGGCATCGTCCTGGCCGAACACCACGCGCTTGAGATCGCTTTCGAGCGACTTGATCGCTTGCGCATCGTCTTTCGAGACTTGTTTGGGGGGGATCCGGGCAATCTTCGCGACAATCGCTTCGACTTCTTTGACGCCAATGGTTTTGCGGCGTTTGTTTTCCGGCACCAGCCATTGCGTTGCGCCGGCTTCGTCGATCACATCGATGGCTTTGTCCGGCAGTTTGCGGTCCGTCATATAACGCGCCGAAAGTTCAACCGCCGCGCGGATCGCATCATTTGTGTAACGCAGACCGTGAAAGTCCTCAAAGGTCGATTTGAGGCCGGTGAGAATTTTTACCGCGTCTTCAACATTTGGTTCGACGACGTCGATTTTTCGGAACCGCCGCGACAGCGCGCGATCTTTTTCAAAGTGCTGTTTATACTCTTTAAACGTGGTCGAGCCCATGCAGCGCACTTCACCATTCTGGAGCGCGGGTTTGAGCAAATTAGAGGCATCCATGGCCCCACCCGAGGTGGCGCCAGCGCCAATAATGGTATGGATCTCGTCGATAAAGAGAATGCCTTTCTCTTGCTCGCCGATTTCTTTCATCACGGCTTTCAAGCGCTCTTCAAAGTCGCCGCGATAGCGGGTTCCCGCCAGTAAGGCGCCCATATCGAGTGCCCAAATGGTCGCGTCGGACAGGATCTCTGGCACCTCACCATTAACGATCATCCGGGCCAGGCCTTCCGCAATGGCGGTTTTCCCAACCCCGGGGTCTCCGACCAGGATCGGATTGTTCTTGGCGCGGCGGCAGAGCACTTCAATGCAGCGCTCAATTTCCATTTGCCGACCGATCAGCGGATCGATTTTGCCTTGCTTGGCCTTTTCATTGAGGTTGACGCAATAGGCGTCCAGTGCCTCGCTTTGTGGGGCATTCGGTGGCGAGTCTTCGGTCTCGGCCCCGCGCGGTGTTGTCGGCCGATTTTGGCCCGGCACTTTGGAAACGCCATGACTGACATAATTGACGGCATCATAGCGCGTCATGTCCTGCTCTTGCAGGAAGTAAGTGGCGTGGCTTTCGCGCTCAGAGAAAATGGAAATCAGAATGTTGGCGCCAGACACTTCGTCGCGTCCGGAGCTTTCGACATGCAAAACGGCGCGTTGGACCACGCGTTGGAACGCTGCGGTCGGCTGGACCCGTCCGGAGGGGCTGTCGGTGATAAGACTCGATAGGTCCTCATCGATATATTGTTCCAAGGCTTGCTTGAGCGATGGAATGTCCACTTTGCAGGCGGTCATCACTTCAACCGCGTCATCATCCTCGGTCAGGGCAAGCAAGAGATGTTCGAGGGTGGCATATTCGTGTTGGCGTTCACCTGCCGCGGTCAGGGCGCGATCGAGAGCGGACTCAAGGCTAGGGGTTAAACTTGGCATGATTGTGTGTCTCCTAGTCCTCTTTTTCCATCGTGCATTGCAGCGGGTGTTCGTTGCGACGGGCCATATCCATCACTTGCGCAACTTTGGTTTCGGCCACTTCGTATGTATAGACCCCGCACACGCCGACTCCTTTCTGGTGAACATGTAACATAATCCGAGTCGCTTGCTCGCGGCTCTTATTGAAAAAGCGTTCGAGGATCAGCACAACGAATTCCATCGGCGTGTAATCATCGTTTAAAATCAATACGCGATACATGCTCGGCTTTTTGGTCCGAACCCGTGTCTTGGTCGCAACCCCCAAACCTCCATCATTGTCTTCACCCGGCCCAGCTGGTCCCTGCGGTGGTTTGGGATCTGAGAGTGTTATGCGGTCAATTCTGAAAGACATGCTGTTGTAGATAAGTGGCGAATTCTGAAAGTGTAGACTGACGCTGCGGAGCGAAAGGATCAAGCCGGAAAGTGATCAATTTGTGGTCACTTTGCCAATTAATTCTTGAACGCGCTTTCGATTGGCGCCGAGATCAGAATAGCCGACCCGTGAACGGGAATAGATCGCGAATGTTGATTGTGCCGGTTCAAGCGCGATGACTTGGATATCGACATCATCCTTAAACCGCATCAGCCCCGTCGTCGCGATGAACCTAATACGCCAATTGGTTTCGTCCTCCACGACGCTGCCCCAGCGCCGGTTTGAAGCGATTGCGACGCGAAAGGTCTCGAACAGCTCCGCTGCCGAGATGGGCAAAATGGGCGATTGTTGATCGGGCTCTGCGGCAAGACAGTGATGTTCGGGCGCCACCAAGAACGTATTTGGTTTCGGGGGGCGCTTGAGCGTTTTGAAATGGATGAAATCGACCATGGCTGCATCCTGGACAGACTCGTGTCCTTTGTCAGCGTGGCGGTGACAAAAAAGCCGGGCGATAATGCCCGGCTTGGATCAAGTTAGGGGGGAAGAGATAAACCGATTAGCTCGACTTCGTGGTCTTGGCCGCTTTCTTGGCCTGCTTCGCGAGTGGCGCAAACGCCTCGCGCATCGTGTCGGCATAGAGCTCGGTTAATTCACTAAAGCTTCTAAGATTGTTCTCGAAGGCTTTTTTGACAAAGCCAGTTTGGATAGTCATCGCATCTTCAATCGACTGCGCGTCGGCGAGTTTTTTGCCGGTTTCAACCGACAGGGTCATCTGGTCTTTGAGATGCGCCATCATCGTCTGACCCGCATCCTGCATGCCCTTAACGGAGGCACGTGTGCTTTCCGTAGACGCGACCATCGCCCCGCGCGCGAAAGCGCCCATAGGTTCGGTGTCACCAAAAAAGCTGGTGAAGGAATCAGCGTTGAAACTATTGAAAGGGAATGCGAATGGCGTTGGGGTAGCGGCAGTCATGGCGAAATCCTAGGGTTGTGACAATCCAAAGTATAATGTCGGACTTTCGCAATTGCAACAAAAATGTTGCGCTGCACAAAAGTGATTGGTGTCCAGGCAGTTTAGGTAAATTTACTTACAAAAATGCAAAGTGCATTTACCTCCGGCTAACCTTATGAACGGATCTTGGTGTCTCCCCGGGAGGCCGGAGCCCATCTAATCGGAGGACCATGTATGCCCAAGCGCGCTCGAGCTTTGTCTTGCAAATCACTGCTCGCAGCGATGTTGGTTTTATCGCTTGGGATGGTGCCCAATGCAGCGGCGGAAAAGTATGCCTCAATCGTGATCGACATGGAACGTGATGAAGTTTTGCATGCGCGGCATGCGGACTCGCCGCGCTACCCAGCCTCTCTAACCAAAGCGATGACGCTTTATATGTTGTTCGACGCCATGAAGGCGGGCGAGGTCCGGCTTCATGAACCGCTACCCGTTTCTGCGGCCGCCGCGCGTCAGCCTCCATCTGCGCTTCGCTTACGGGCCGGTGGCACAATTACCACCAAGGATGCCATCAATGCGCTGATCACCAAATCGGCAAATGATGTTGCTGTGGTGGTGGCGGAACGGCTCGGCGGCACCGAGGCGCGGTTCGCAACACTGATGACCACCAAAGCGCGCGCTTTGGGCATGGACAATACGACGTTCAAAAACGCGTCGGGTCTGCCCAATACGCAGCAGCTGTCCACCGCGCGAGACATGGCTGTCCTGGCCGAGCGATTGCTCGAAGATCATGCCGATTATTATGGCTATTTCTCCAATAAGAAGTTTTCTTGGGGGCGCGCCACGTACAAAAACCACAACCAGCTCATTGGCAATGTGCAAGGCGTTGATGGGATTAAGACCGGATACACACGGGCATCGGGCTTCAACCTGATGGCGAGCGCAAAGCGCCGGGGCCGCCGGGTCATCGCAATTATGTTTGGCGGATCGACGGCGCGATCTCGAGATCAACATGTCTCAGATTTAATTGAGGCCGCATATAAAAGTTTCGAGCCGGATGATGTCGAGCCAACACTGCGCTTGCGCATGTCGTTCGGCGAAGTGCAGCCACCGGTGGATCCAAACGCTGCCGCAATGCCGGTCTTGAACGGCCAGGTATTTGGTGCAAACTCTCTTCTCGCCGACGGTGACGAAGGCTCTAAGTCAGATTAAGCTTTTCGCTTTTAGAGAATTTACATGTCAGTACTGCGTTATGCGGGATGGATCATCCTTGTAACCGCATTTGCCTTTTTACCCGCACACGCTGGGCCGGTTGACTATGACCAGCTGGATCAGCGTCTTACGCGGCTCGCAGACGACACGGCCATTGTTGGTCTTGCCGTTGCCGTGATTGAAGATGGCGACATTACTTTTGCGCGCGGCTATGGGGTGACACAGTTTGGCGGCGACCCCGTGACCAAACATACCGTCTTTCGCTGGGCGTCATTGTCAAAAGGTGTGGCATCGACGGCGGTCGGAAAACTGGTGGCCAAGGGCCAATTGGCTTGGTCGGATTCAATCGCCAAGTTCCAAACCTCATTGCGGCTCCCGCAGGGCGGCGAACGGGTCGGGACGCTCGAAGATCTGATGTCGCATAAAATCGGCATCGTCCCGAACGCCTATGACACCCGGCTCGAAGATGGCGGCGATCCGGCCGAAATCCGCCGCGCTTTGGGCAAGCTCAATCCGACCTGTCCGGTTGGCGAATGCCATACCTATCAAAACGTCGCGTTTGACGCGATTTCTGAAATCATCGCGTCGGTGCGTGGGCTTCCGTTTGAAGAGGTGGTTGAAAGCGAATTGTTCGATCCGCTTGGTATGACCAATGCCAGTTTCGGCATGAGCGCGTTGACGGCGTCTTCGTCTTGGGCGGCGCCTCACCGCAAGCGGAACCGTGATCTTCGGCCCGTCCGTCGGACCTTAAATCCGTCTTACTATCGCGTGCCAGCGGCAGGCGGCGCCAATGGGTCCATTCTCGACCTCGCCCGGTTCGCGCAAGCGCAAATGGGCCTTGAGCCGGATGTCTTAGACCCCGGGACGCTGCTGGAGCTGCACACTCCGCGGATTTACACGCGCCGCGAGCAGTCGAGTATGAGCCGACGCTATGGTGGCCATTTGCGCGATGCCCGCTATGCGCTCGGCTGGCGGGTCTATAAATATGGCGCCCCCGGTTATCGCGTGGTCGGCCATCGCGGCGCGGTTGATGGGTATCGCTCATTGATCCTGTTTGACCCGGAGCGCAATTCGGGCGTGGTCGCACTTTGGAACAGCAATGCGCGCCAACCGGTTGGCGTCCAGTTCGAAGTGATGGACATGATCTATGGTTTCGAACCGAAGGATTGGATGCAGCTCGGTATGCTGGCAAAGTAAGCGGGCTCTGAACGCTTCAAAACAGCGGAGACACGAGCCTTGTCCTGTCGCGGATCGGGTATGATTTGCGCGGCCCGTCCAGTCTGCGAAATATCATGAACTCAACCGGGTTAAATAGTTGATTTAACAAATATTTTATCGAAAATCTATAGAAGCAATCTTGGGTTGCTCAGTTTGTTCTATTCTCTCCGATTATGAGACTTCACGACAATGATCGCGCCGCATGACCTGTTACGGTTCCAGCCACGGATGGCGCACCAGAGCGCGCCGCTCTCGAGATGAGGAATCGCAGTCGCGAAAGGGTCAGCATACGTCATGAACGCCACTGCGGAAGCCGGACCCCTCTTGCCCTTATTGGAGGGCGTGACGATCCAAAAGTCCGCCGAAGCTTGGGAACAATCAACGTCGGTTTTTGATTTGGCGCCAATGAATACGCATAACAATACCGGCGTGTTCATCGCGCGCACTTGGATCACCAATATGTGTGTTTTCGGGCATCTTGTTTTCGACGCCAATACGCATGCTCACGGGGCCAAACATATCAATGACACCGGCGACCTGATTTTGGTCTATCGATTTCTTGAGGGTGAGGCGTTTGGTCAGATAAAAGATATGCCCTATACCATTCGACCTGGATTGATGATGATCCGCGACTACGCATTTCCTTTTGAGGGCATGCAGACGCCGTGTTTGATCCAAGGCGTCTATGTGCACTATGATTTGCTTCGCCATGGATCCGAATATCGAACGCCGCAACTTTGTTTTTCCGCGGACACTGCCATGGGCCGGGTTCTGCATGCTGAGTTCGACGCCATTTTCGGCCAATTGCTCAGCGGTTCGAAATCGTTGAGTTTGGTGCGTTTGAACCGGTTCATCTCGTGCGTAAAACTGGCGATTTCGAAAGGCAATGTCGAGCAGGATGTACGGGTCCAGGCGCGCGAAGCCTTGGGGGCTGCAATCAGAGCTCACATCGAGGCACATCTCGCTATGCCCGAATTGAATAGCGAATATATTTTGCGGACGTTTGGCGTTTCGCGGGCGACGCTCTATCGGATCTTTGAACCGTTTGGCGGCGTGCGGACATACATTTCGAACCGTCGTTTGTTCCGAGCCGTGATGCAGATTTCGAAAGACCCAATGACGCGCGGTGAAATCACCCGGGCAGCGGAAAAATGGGGGTTTTCGTCAGATGCGAACTTTAATCGGTCCGTTCGCCGGACCTTTGGGGCGAGCCCAAACTCGCTGTTCGGGCAACCGCTGAAAATGCCGCCGCGCCAATTCCCGCGGCAGACAATTTCACAGACGGTGGCCAGCACACTCGGCAACCGGGAATTCGCGACGCCGTGACTGGCATGTAGCAGACTCGTGTTTAGGCGGCTTTAATTCTCGGCGTTTCGAGGTCTGCTATTTCAGATGTAAGCCATTGATAGTGCCGCTCTAGCCGCATGATGTGAGAGATGTCCAAGTCCGGGCGAGTCGCCACTTCCTCTCGCCAAGCTTCGAGGACGCGAACTTGAGATTTAAGCCAACACACCATGGCTGGGTCGTCGATCGGTAAGCACACGCGAGATACTCCTTCCTTGATCTCTCTCTATGACCGGTCTCAAGCGACGTGATTCAGATCGCATTGAGAACCGTTCTCAAAATTCGTATACGAGGTCGACGATATGTGCAAGTGAAAATCATTCGCATTAACAATCGGGTCCATAGTCCCGAAATTCGCGCGTTTCATAGGGCTAAAGCTCGCCTCAAGCGTATGTGCAGATCGGTGCGCTATGCGTTTCGTTCGCTTTTCCGCTCTCCAGACGGCGCGGACCTCGATGGGAGGTCAGGTGGCGTCGTTGCATTTCCTCAACAGCGCCGCCTTGAAGCTCCGCTGATATGCGCCATCTCGGAAAGCACGAACGATCATTTGACTGGAGGAAACTGGGCCATGTGCGATGAAACTACGGAACGCGAGTTGGACGACTATGTGGCGCGCAAGGCTTTGACGCGGCGCGGCTTCACAATTGGAGCCTCCGCTCTACTGGCGGCCAGCGGGTCTGGCTTACCCGCTTTCGCGACCCCGACGTCGGGTCTGGTCAGTATCACAGAGACCGAGGTCAGCATTCCGACCCCTGATGGCCAAATCGATGCAGTGTTTATCCATCCGGCAGATGCGGCGCATGCGGCCGTGATTATCTGGCCTGATATTCATGGGGTCCGGCCTGCCTTCTTCGACATGGCCCGGCAATTGGCGGGGATGGGCTATAGCGTGCTCGCTGCAAATCCCTATTATCGCACGCATCAGGGGCGTTTGTTTGAAGACGGTCAAACCATTCGCGATCCGGGCGGGCGGGATCTTGTTGGTCCGCACTATCAAGCGTTGACCCCGACAACAGTGATGACGGATAGCGAAGCGATCGTTGCATGGTTGGATGCCCAAGATGCGGTTGATACAAGCCGCGGCATCGGCGCGGTTGGCTTTTGCATGACCGGCTCGTGGACGCTCCGCGCGGCTGCAGCACTGCCCGATCGGATAAAAGCGCCGGTCTCTTTCCACGGTGGCGGATTGGTGACCGAGGCGGATGATAGTCCGCATCGTCTGGCGGGCAAAATCCAAGGCGGTGTTCTGATTGCCATCGCTGAAAATGACCATGAACGCCAGCCTGAGGCGAAGGACGAATTGATCGCAGCCTTTGACGCAGCCGAACGACCCGCGGAGATCGAGGTCTACGCAGATGCCATGCACGGATGGGTGCCGACGGATTCGCGCGCGCATCATCCGGAACAATCGGCACGCGCCTGGGCACGCATGTTGGCGCTGTTTGAACGCGAACTGGCAGGTTAGACATAGCGTGGACACGTCCGGGCCGGTCACTTCGCCAAGTCATCGCTTTCAGGACGCGAAGACGTGACCGCGGTCATCTCAATGCTCGTAATTGGCTTGAAGCTTATCTTAGGCCTGATTTGCGCTTTGATTTTGCTGCTGATGGCGCTCGGCGGGATTGGGTCTCTGTTAAGGCTTAGCGCGACGCCGAGCTTTCAGATGGTCAATGTTGAAGGGGATCGGCGTCTGCACTGCGTCTGCGAGGGTCCAGAAGACGCGCCTTTGGTGCTGTATGATGCGGGCGCGTTCGGCATTTATGCGGATGGGTGGTGGGTGTTGGAAGCGCTCCGCAAAGACCACCGGGTTTGTCTCTATGATCGGGCTGGCATGGGATGGAGCGATCCAGTTCCAGACGGGGTCTCGCCGGATCCAGATTGGCATGTCGAAGACATGCGCCGTTTGACCGCGGCGCTTGGGCACCAAGGGCCATTTGTTCTGATTGGTCATTCGATGGCGGGCATTCGTTTGCATGCCTATGCCAATGCCTATCCCGATGAGCTGCAAGGTCTGGTCTTTGTCGACGCGGCGCGGCCGCAAACTATGGCAATCGAGCGCGCACAGTCGTTCATTCCCTGGATGAACCGGGCGCTGTCTTTGAGCGCATTCCTCGCTCGGATCGGTATGGCCGGCGGGGCGTCTTATCTTCTCCCTGATGAGCTTAAGCTTTCCGATGTGCTTGCCCGCGACAAACGCCGATCCGTTGCTGCGGTGCGCCACCATAAGGCGACCAAAGCGGAACTGATGGCGGCCGTCGCGGCATGGCCAGATGCGAGCTGGCGCACAGAAACCGGCGCCGAGCAGGTCCCGGCTTTTGTCTTCTCAAATTCGAGCAATGGCGGCGCAAACGCAGCGGTCGCCAAGGCGGCTGCCGCAAAGACTGGCTTGGGCGGCGTCACCCCTTTGCCCGAGGAGTCGCATGTCTCTCTGTTGAACGCTGCGAACGCACAGCTCATTGCCGCCGATGTACGGCGGATCACACAGACGAAACGCGATGACTGAGCCATCACAGCCTTTGTCTAATCGAATTCGCGCGGCCAGATTCGACCGGGCGCCGCGATATTTAGCGGTTATCACCTTCCTGGTCGGCGCTTTGGCCCTCATCTCTGCGGCAATCCCCAATCCATCTGCCAGCGGCAAAGCGCCCCTTCAGCGTTTGATTTTAGAAACGCCGGTGATGGCCCTGACCCTTGGGGGATCCGCGCTAATGCTGATGTCGTTGGGATTGGCAAGGCGGCTGCAAGCGGCTTGGGTCTTATCGGTTTTCCTAGCGCTGCACGGGATTGTCGCGACGCTTTTTTTGCGCCCGCGCCCGCTCGAGTTTGTGATGTATTTCGCACTCTTTGCGCTATTGTTTCTGGCCCGTAAGAGCTTCTTTCGGCGGTCGAGCTTACTGACCATAATCATTCCGCGCATATGGATCCTCGCCAGCTTTTGCGCGCTCATGATGGCGAGCTTTTTCGCCTTGCTTTGGGTCAGTCATCAAAGCGGCTTTGTTGAAGCGCGATTTGTCGACTTACTGATTGATCCGGCCCTTGGCGCGGCGGGTCGACCGATTGCGATTGCGGGCATTTTGCTCGGCCTGACCCTGCTTTATTTCGGCATTGCCAGTCCGGCTTGGCCCAAACCAAAACCCGCCAGCGATGAAGAGTTGCGGCAGGTTTCAGACCTCATGCAGGCGAGCGATCAATCCCGCCCAGATACCCTGCTGGCCTATGTCGGTGATAAAAGCGTCTATTTCGGGCCGGAGCGCGCCGCGGCGATTGTTTATTCTGATATCAATGGCGCCCGCATCGCGATGAGCGTCCCTATTGGGCCGCGCGCCGCCTGGGCATCAGCATTGCACGGGTTCCGCTCTGACGCGGAAGCAAAAGGCCTGCGTCCAGCGATCTATTCCGCGCCGCCGGATCTATTGCCCGACCTTCATGATCTTGGCTTCAAATTCGAGAAAATCGGCGAAAACGCCATCCTCGACTTGCCGGCGTTTACACTGTCCGGACGCAAGCGAGAGGTCATTCGTCGTTCGCGCCGTAAACTCGCAGAGCGTCAGGAGGCGACCTTTGACCTTTCGCTGCCGCCGCACCGAGCCAGTCTATTGGATGAGCTGAAAAACATCTCCGATCGCTGGCTGGCGCAAAACGGGGGCCGGGAAAAGTCGTTCTCGCTTGGCCGATATGACCCCGCTTTCCTCGCGCATTGTCCGATCGGCATCGTTCGATTGAAAGGTCGAACCGTGGCGTTCGGGTCTTTATTGGTCACGCCAGACCGAAGCTGGGCTGGGATTGATTTGATGCGCTACGACCCAGATACCGCGATCACCAATACGATGGATTTCTTGCTGGTTGAACTGATCCTTTGGGCGCGGGAGACAGGCTATCGTAAGTTCGATCTCGCCATGGCACCCCTCTCGGGATTGGTCGAAGAAGAGGTCGCGCCGCTGTTTGCGCGGATCGGACAATTTGTCTTCGAGCGCGGTGAGCGGTTCTATAATTTTCAAGGTCTGCGACGGTTTAAGCAGAAATTCGATCCGGATTGGGAACCTCGCTATATCGCCGCGACGGGATATTGGTCTTTGCCAATTATTCTCGCGCAGGTCGCGATCCTGACCAATGGACAAAGCGCGCGGCGCGACGACGAAAAGGTCGAAACACGTGTCTGAGGTGGCGGCGGCCCGCGCTAGAAAGGGGTGACGCCCCCGATGCTGTTGCGGAATCGAGCTGGAGCCAGGCCGGTCGCATCGCCTGTCCGGCCAAGAGATATCCCTGTTCGCTCAACTGTCGGGCCAGCAATGAACGCGGAAACCGGCGTCCCCTCTTAAACCGATCCATAGGCATTGGACACGATCGGTAGCTTGCGGCTTTGCCTGGGGCCGCCAAAAGAACGGGCAGTTGCGGCGCTTTTGCGCTATCGAACCAGCATGCTGCGCCGCGCGAGCTGGGCCAAGTCGGATACTGTTGCGTTTGTAGAACGAACGTGTTTCTTCTCTCGCCATGCGCGAACCGACAGATATTCCTGTGATTATTCTTGCCGGCGGAGCCTCTCGCCGATTTGGAACGCCAAAAGGTGTGGCGGATATAAACGGGCGCCGTTTGATCGATCTCGTCATTCAGCGCATGCAAGCACAAACGCGTGCCCCAATGGCGATCAATGCCGCAGCGACCGGGGTCTATTCAGAGCTCGGTCTAGATATGGTTCCAGACCAGCTTGGCGATCAGCTGGGACCGCTTGCAGGTCTGCACGCTGGCATGCTCTGGGCCGAAGAACAGGGTTATGATTGCCTCGCGACTGTAGCGATTGATATGCCGCATTTGCCGAGCAATATCCTCTCGGTTTTACGGCTCTGTGGGGCGCCTGCGATTGCCGCCAGCCGCGGGCGCGAACATTTCGTCTGCGGGCTTTGGCCGACGGGTTTGGCCGAGGCCTTGGCAGCCTTTGTTAGAAGCGGCGAGCGCGCCGCGGGCGCATGGGCCCGCGAATGCGAGGCGACGGTGGTCCACTTTTCCGATGACGCTTATGGGCGTGACCCATTCTTCAACGTCAATACGCGCATAGATTTGGCTAAAGTCGCCGTGCGGTAAGGCGCTATAGGGCGCACGCCTAAGGTCGTTATTGACGCAGATCCGGCGGGCCGACGCGCCCCAAAGCAAACCCGTCTCCGCGCCGACGCGGAAAAATCCGCCCTCGCGCTCTAAGGGTTTCTAGACTTTTACTTGTTCTAAGGCGCGTTTCACCCGACATAAGGACGATGTCGACCATGCTGAGTGATCGCAAGTCAGATCGAACCAGGGCGCTTCTCCAGCGCGCCGCGGGCGTGTCGGCTTTGCTCTTAGCCGTTTCGGCGTGCACGCCGTCTGCGCCGAGTGAGACGCCACAATCCGCAGCAGCGCCCTTCGCCAGTGACGGCAATGCTGTGCCTGTGGCCGCGGTGCGATCAAGCTCCGGTGAGGGGGCGCTCGACACGGAGCCAACTCAGAATGCCGCGTCTTTTTATTGGGGGGTCAAAGATGGCGAGGCGCTGACCCTGCGATGGGAGGAGTTGATGCCCGAAGGCAGCGCGGAAGAGCTCGAGCGCGAACAAGCGGCGTTTTATGCCATGCTCGAAAAACGTTACGCCGCGAACACAACCACTTTGTTCGATGCTGCCGATCCTTACGCGCCGCCGTTTTCGGAAATCGAAGAAGGATCAGAGATGGATTTCATGCCGCAATTTGGCAATTTTGAAACCGTGGATGATCTTGATGGGCAGCTGATCAAACTGCCCGGCTATGTCGTGCCGTTTGAGCCCGCATCGAACAATCGATATCAAGAGTTTTTGTTTGTTCCGCAGCCCGGCGCGTGCATTCACTTCCCGCCACCGCCGCCGAACCAGATTATTCTAGTGCGGACCGACAAGCCGGTCAGGGTCCCGGATATTTGGGCACCATACTGGCTCGAAGGCACGCTCATGATCGAAAAGAATGAGAACGATCTCGGCAATACCGCCTACGGCATGACCTCCGGCACGCTCGACCCTTTTCCCATGCTGGATTAACGCGAAGAACCGCCATTTATGGTCCTCTTACGCTGCGGCGATTTTCCGGATACGCTCAGGTTGCATGGATCCGACGGCGCCGCCATGGGCGATGTCGAGCGTCGCTTGATCGGCAAGGCTTGGATGGCCCGTGCCGAAAGGCGGCGCTGGATTGTATTCTAAGATCAACTCGATCACCCGCGCCGTTTCGTCGCCCGCAAGTTTGCCGGCAATCGTCAAGCCGATATCGACGCCCGCAGTGACGCCGCCGCCGGTGCAGCGATTGCGGTCAATCACCACGCGCTCATGCACGGGCGCCGCGCCGAACGCATCGAGCGTGTCGATCACCGCCCAGTGGCTGGCGGCTTTATAGCCCTTTAAAAGTCCCGCCTTGCCGAGCAAAAGCGAGCCGGTGCACACTGCAACAATCCACTTGGCGGTCTCACCTTGTTTGGCGAGGAAAGCCATCGTGTCTGCGTCTTCAAGAAGATCGATGGTTGGGCGGCCGCCACCGGGGACCAAGAGCACATCCGGCGCAGCGCTCGCCGTGTCAAACGTCTTGGTTGCGACAATGGCGGCGCCTGAGTCGGTCGGAATAGGGCCGAGTTCACGCGCCACAAATTCGGTCGTCGACCCTGGTATTTGCGCCAAAGGCTGTAAGGCGCCAATCAGGTCGAGCGTCGTGAATCCGGGATAAAGTAGCGACTGTATCAGCATGTGTGGCTCCTATGGCTTGCAATTTCGTACCGTTTCGAACATTTTTATTGGGTCGTCAAGAATTATATGCGAAATGGTACGAAATGACTGAAACACGCCCCAAACGCGGCCGACCGGTAAGCATCGATACGGCTGCTGCCTTGGCCGCTATGGTTGAGCAGTTCCGGGACAAAGGCTTTGCGGCGGTATCGCTGGATGATTTATCTGAGGCCACGGGCTTGAGCCGACCCAGTCTCTATCGCGCCTTCGGGGACAAGCTCTCGATGTATCTCAGTGCAACGGATGCATTTGCGACCGAAGTCGGTGAAACGGCCATACCAGCGCTGCAAGCGCCAGGCGATTTGGCGACGGCTTTGGCCAGTTTTTTCGATGAGATGTTGGCGATTTACTTTCGCGATGAGTCCGTTGCGCCCGGCTGCTTGGTCTTTGGCACTGCACCTTGCAGCGCCAATCACGGCGCGATCAAGGAGCGTTTGAAAACAGGACTGGACGGCCTCCAATTCCGCATGCGCACGCGTATTCTCGCAAGCGCGCCGCACGTGACAGAGATGACCCTGCTGACAGCGATTGAGCTTGCCACAAACACCCTGGTTGCCTTTTCTGCACGCGCGAAATCAGGTGCGTCGAAAGCCGACCTTCAGGATATGGGCAGGCGCTGTGCACAAGCGATTGTCCATCTCTTAGACGCTGACGCGCTTTAGACCGTCCGCCCTTCGACCGAAATGTAATTGCGCGACTTGCGCTTTGCTTTCAGCAATTCCTGATCAGCCGCATCGGTCACATCAGCGATAGAGCGAGATTTCTTGAAGGCTGCCATACCGCAAGAGAAGGTCACTTGGTGACGCGAGTCGCGCGATAGCTCTTCGGACAGCGTGAGATTCTCCATCTGCCGTTTCAGAGCGACCAATGAATGGTACGCCGCCTCTGCGGTTTGGCCGGGAAAAATAATCGCAAACTCGTCACCGCCAATGCGCGCTGCGAAATCTGCTGGCTCGATGCTCTCGACCATCAACCGAGCGAGGTGCGCCAAAACTTCATCGCCCATAGGGTGACCGAACGTGTCATTGATCTGTTTGAATTTGTCGAGATCGAGCAGCGCCAAAGCATAGACTTCGCCCGATTGTTCGGCCCGCGCGTGGACAAAAGAGAGGCGCTCATTAAAAGCGCGGCGATTGGCGACATCGGTCAGTGCATCCGTCCGGCTTTGCTTTTTGATGACTTGAAACTCTTCGTTAAGCTGGCGCACTTGTTCTTGCGATTTGGCGAGTTCGCTGGCCAGGGTCTCGGTGATACTGGACATTTGAGTATTGGTGTCCATCAGCTGCTCAAACAGCGCGACAACGTCCCGTCGCTTTGGACGTTTGGTAATGTTTGCGCTGACGCCATTTAATTTGCCGCGGACGAGCTCGGTTTCGGAATTGGTTTTCGAGATGAGCGCCGACACTTCGCTCAGCGAGGTTTCGATGGCTTGGCTAACCCGTTCACCCCCGGCTTCGAAGGCCGAATGGGAGAGATGCGCCTCGTATATGTCTTCGATCTGCGCCGGATTGATGGTGCCGTGCGCGGTGAGAATGTCATCGACTTCTGCAGTGACCGCTTGTGGAGCATTGGCCGCATAAGCATACCACATCGAATAGGTCATTGGCGCAGGCGGTGTGCGGTGTTTTTCGATCAAATCGAAGGCCGCACCGGCCAGTCGATAGATGGCTGCATCCTCCAGAGCGTTTGCGGACGAGGGCTCCGCATTCGGTTTTTTCGCCGCATTTGGCATCGTCAATCGTCTCAGCACCACCGTTGTATGAACATAAACGCTACTAGAAGTTGTTTTCATTGAGATTAATTGCGGCGCATAAAATTGACCTTGGCGGTCGGGAAAGGCGCAAGGAAACCTCAGTTGTGATCGCGGATTCAGTGATTTCGGAGCGAGTCTCTGCGCCAGTGATTCCACCATGACGCGTAAAAAATTAATCGAACACACCTTGTCCAAGGCGATGCGCATCCTATCTCGCGTCCCACTAGTCACTTACGAGCGCATCATGACCCCCGTCCTGATCACTGAATCTTGGCTAAAATTTTCGCAAGTTCGCCGTCGACGATTTTGCAATGGCGAGGCGACTTCGCGCTGGTCGCGCGTTTCTCTCGAACACTAGTTTCTACAGAATTGGATGATTCACCCGTTTTAGGTGCATCACCAAAATGCGAGCGCGCTCATGCAGAAGCGGTCGCATCACACCCACGGCGAGGGTCCACAGGCTCTTGTCACCCAACTTCTCAAAAGGAAATTTACGATGAACTTTAGCACGAATGCCATTCTGGGCGGTACTGCAGCGCTCGCCCTCGCAGCCTGCGCCACAACCGCTGTTGCAGAAGATGCGGCTACCACGACCGGCATTACCGAAGCAGACGTCGTCGCCGCCCAAACTGAATGGGGTGAGGGTATTGTTGCCATCTCTAGCGTGCATGCCGCGGATGGAGATTACAAAGCGCGGGCAACCGAGCACATCAATACACTCTACGCCTATGGCGATACAGCCGTGATGTTTAAGCCAACCCTGGCGGCCGAAGACCAGTTCCGCGAAACCTTCGACGAAGCTCTGTCTTACTTCATCGGCACGGAAGGCACTGAGGACTCTGGATTTGCCATCAGCGGATGGACCAATGTGCGTTGGGAAAGCAACGGCATTTACACCGATGACGATTCTGCCATGGCGATGGGCAATTACTACTTCACTGGCCCAGACGGCAGCGAAACCAAAGTCGAGTACACATTCGGCTATGTTCTGGATGAAGAAGGCGCGTTGAAAATCAACTTGCACCATTCATCTGTGCCGTTTTCAGCAGGCTAAGCTGGCGACGAATTAAAGGGGGTGCCAATCGGCGCCCCCTTTTTTTGAGCGCTGATCGACCGTCGCATCGGAATATGGACGGGATGGTCGGCGATCTCCCTGGCAGGCTCGCGTCTGGCATGGCAACGAGGCCCATCAAAAAGGCAACTGCGTTGAGACAATACAAGCGCATCAGATCTTGCACATCGGGCATCAAGCCGCAAAAAAAGAGGTTTCAAGCCTGCAGCCTTGTCAGCAGACCAGCCC
Organism: Pseudomonadota bacterium; assembly: GCA_038531165.1. GTDB lineage: Bacteria > Pseudomonadota > Alphaproteobacteria > Caulobacterales > Hyphomonadaceae > Henriciella. The sequence continues at coordinate 93,731 of JBCBBZ010000003.1, read as the reverse complement.
TGTGCCTGATTACCTAAATGGCGGGTAAGCGTAAGTTTTTTGATGAAATGCATGGCTTTGGGTCGGGCGTGCGCAGTCCTTACAAAGTCTATCACAGTCTCTTAGCCGATATGGATCCGGCGCGCGTCAAGCGTAAGGCGAAAAAAGCCGAAGACTTCTTCCGGCGGACGGGCATCACGTTTAATGTTTATGGCGAGGCGGAAGCTGAGGAACGTCTCATCCCGTTTGACCTTTTGCCGCGTATCATCAGCGCTCAGGAATGGCGCACGCTGACCCGGGGCATCGAACAGCGGATTAAGGCGCTGAACGCGTTTTTGCACGATATATATCACCGCCAGGAAATCTTACGAGCTGGGCGGATCCCGGAACACTTAATTACCCGTAACTCGGCCTTTTTACCGCAAATGGTTGGCGTCAATCCGCCGGGAGGAATCTACACTCACATTGTCGGAACCGATCTGGTGCGCACCGGACCCGACGAGTTTTATGTCCTCGAAGACAATGCCCGCACGCCCTCTGGCGTTTCTTACATGCTGGAAAACCGAGAAACCATGCTGAAAATGTTCCCAGAAGTGTTTTCGCATGTTGGCGTCGAATCGATCAGCGATTACCCGGCTTTGCTCCGCTCGGCTTTGGCCGCATCGCCGCCGCCGGCCTGTCACGGCAAGCCGACCATCGCTGTCCTGACCCCTGGCATTCACAATTCTGCCTATTACGAACATGCGTTTTTGGCCGATCAAATGGGAGTCGAGCTGGTTGAGGGGCATGATCTCAAAATCGAGGATGGACGCATCTGTATGCGCACCACGTGCGGCTATGAGCCGATCGATGTCTTGTATCGCCGCGTCGATGACGATTTCTTGGACCCGCTGAACTTCAATCCAGAGTCGATGCTCGGCGTGCCTGGTATTTTCGATATCTATCGCGCTGGCGGCATCACACTCGCCAATGCGCCCGGCACCGGGATTTCAGATGATAAAGCGCTCTATTCCTACATGCCGGACATTGTTGAGTTCTATACCGGCCAAGAACCGCTCTTGAAGAATGTCGAAACCTGGCGCTGTTCGGAGCCTGACGCGCTGAAATATGTGCTCGAGAACTTGGCCGAACTGGTGGTCAAAGAAGTTCATGGGTCGGGCGGCTACGGCATGCTGGTCGGACCAGCGGCAAGTGCACGCGAAATTGAGGCGTTTCGGAAGAAACTTGAAGCTGATCCCGGCAATTATATCGCACAGCCGACTTTGTCGCTTTCGACGGTGCCGATTTTCACTGATTCTGGGCTCGCGCCGCGCCATGTCGACTTGCGACCATTCGTGCTTGTTTCCCCGCATACCATCGATGTTGTGCCGGGCGGTTTGACCCGGGTGGCGATGCGGGCCGGTTCCTTGGTGGTCAATTCGAGCCAAGGGGGCGGCACGAAAGATACATGGGTGCTCACCGATGGGTAAAATGCTCGGGCGAACGGCGTCTGGCTTGTTTTGGATGATGCGTTATCTCGAGCGCTTCGAGAATACAGCACGTCTGATCGATGCGGGGTTTCGAATGTCGCTCACGCGTGCGCGATCCTCCCGCAGTGAATGGGAATCGGTATTGACCACCGCGGGCACGCGCGGGCTTTATTTGGAAGCGCATGAGACGTTCAGCACCAGCCAAGTGGTCGAGTTTTCGATCAACAATCGCGACAATCCCAGCAGTTTGTTTAATTCGATCGCTGCGGCGCGCGAAAATGCGAGAATGACCCGCACCGCGCTGACGCGAGACGTCTGGGAAGCGATCAATGATACGTGGTTGCAATTCAAAAATGATTGCGACCTGGTACGTCACCGACAGGATCTGCCAGAGCTCCTCTCGAAGGTCCGGCAACAAGCGGCTTTGGTGCGTGGCAGCATTACGGGCACCATGCTGCGCAATGATATTTTCCGCTTCGTTCGGCTCGGCGCACTGATTGAACGGGCCGACAATACCGCCCGGATCTTGGATACCAAATATTATGTCCTCCTGCCATCCAGCGCGTCCGTCGGGTCCTCGCTCGACCGGGTTCAATGGGAGATGATTTTGCGCTCGGCCTCTGCGGAGCGCTCGTTCCACTGGCTATATGGCGGCGAAATCAGTCCCAGCGCGATCGTCGAGTTTTTGGTGCATGATGTCCGTCTGCCGCGCTCGATCGCCTACTGCTACGATGAAATCGTCGCAACGCTCGCCGCCCTCGAAGCAGAGTATGGTTTGCGCACGCCATCGCACGATCTTGCCGCCAGCCATGAGCTGCACATTACCAACTCGACCAGTGAGTCGATTATTGGCTCGGGCCTACATGAATTCTTGCTCGATTTTATCGCTCGCAACGCGGCTTTATCGCATCAGATCGAAACTGATTACCGGTTTGCCAGCTGATGCGTCTGACCGTTCGCCACACCACTCGGTTCCAATACGCGATGGCGCCAAGCTACGGCTTGCTGCAAGTTCGGATGGTGCCGCAAACACATCCGACGCAAAAAGTTCTGGATTGGGAGCTCGCGCTTAGCGGCGCCAAACGGCAGGCCATGTTCACCGACCAGCACGGTAACTTAGTTGATTTGATCGAAGTCCTGCCCGATGCTGATGGGGTTGAGTTGGAGGTTTCTGGCACCGTTGAGAGCCTCAGCAATGATGGTGTGTTCGGCCGTCACACGTTGGCGATGCCGCTTTGGTTCTATTTGCGCCCGACACCTCTGACGCGGCCCAGTGCTGCACTGGCGGATCTCGCCGAAACGATCGCCGCCGAGCCTGACAATATGCTGGCAAATCTGCATACGCTGAGCGAGCGCATACGCGATGCAGTGGACTATGTGCCTGGCGCCACGGCCGTTACCACGTCCGCCGCCGACGCCATGGCAAAAGGGCAGGGCGTCTGCCAAGATCACACTCACATCTTTCTGTCGGTGGCGCGTCAGCTTGGCCGACCGGCCCGTTATGTTGGCGGATATCTGCTCATGGACGACGCGGTGGATCAAGATGCGAGCCACGCTTGGGCCGAGGTTCACATTGACGGTCTCGGTTGGGTTGGGTTCGATGTTTCGAACGGAATCAGTCCGGACCAACGCTATGTGCGCGTTGCCCAAGGCTTGGACTATGCTGATGTCGCGCCGACAAGAGGGATTACAAAAGGCGCGCAACAGGAGAATCTCATTGTCTCCATCCAGGTTCAGCAATAGATCCTACGCTCCTGGCGAGTGGATTGGAGCCTATGACATATTGCGCAGCGTTGCGGATGACCGAGCATCTGATCTTTATGTCAGACACGCGCACGAATGCTGGCGTCGATAATATCTCCAAGTTTCGAAAACTGTTCACCTGGTCTGTCCCGGGAGAGCGGGTGATTACACTCATGGCGGCAGGAAACTTGGCGACCACGCAAGCCGTGGTCAGTCTATTGGATGAACGGTCTAAGGCACCTGAAGAGCGCAATCCCTCCCTATTGCAGGTTCCGACCCTGTTTCAAGCGGCGCGATTGATCGCGGATACGCTCAATGAAGTGGTCACGTCGCACGCTTATAATGGCCAGGTTGCTCAGGCGACATTCGGTGCAACCCTGATTATGGGCGGCCAAATCGCGGGCATTGAGCCGCGGCTTTTCATGATCTATCCCGAAGGAAATTTCGTTGAGGCGGGTGAAGAAACACCGTTTTTTCAGATCGGTGAGACCAAGTATGGACGCCCGATCATCCTACGCGCTTTTGATCCCAGCATGAGTGTTGAACAAGCGCTGCGTCTGCTCTGTGTGTCATTCGATTCAACATTGAGGGCGAACCTTTCGGTCGGAATGCCGCTTGACGTTCATATCTATCGCCGCGACTCATTGATGCCCGGAGCGCAGTTTCGCATCGAAGATGACAATCCCGCCTTTAAAGGCATCTCCGAAGCGTGGAGCACGGCGCTGAAAGACGCGCTCGAGGGTTTGCCGGAATTCAGCGTGCCCGATGGATCTTAGGCCACCGCTGCTTCTGGATGCGATTTCAAGTCGCTGAGTAGGGCCGATCGCATCGGCGCGCTTGGCAGCATGAACCAGGCGTGTTCTAGCAAGGCAAAGTTTGTGTGTGATGAGATTGGGTACGGTTCATGCATTTGACAGAACGTATTTTGGTGACAGGCGGGGCCGGCTTTATTGGCAGTCACCTATGTGAGCGGTTGATTGAAAATGGCTCCGAGGTTCTCTGCGTCGACAATTATTTCACTGGCACGCGGGCCAATATTGCCCACTTGCTCGACACTAAGACGTTCGAGCTTTTACGGCATGATGTCACCTTTCCGCTATTCGTCGAAACCGACCAAATCTACAATTTGGCGTGCCCGGCGAGCCCAATACACTATCAGTTTGACCCGGTGCAAACGACGAAAACCTCTGTGCATGGCGCGATCAATATGCTCGGCCTCGCGAAGCGTACCAAAGCGCGCATCCTCCAGGCCTCCACCTCCGAAGTCTATGGCGATCCGAGCGTTCATCCCCAGCAAGAGACGTATTGGGGCAACGTAAACCCGATCGGTCCGAGGTCCTGCTATGATGAGGGCAAACGCTGCGCCGAGACGCTGTTTTTCGACTATCACCGCCAGCACAGTCTCGACATAAAGGTGGCGCGTATATTCAACACGTATGGCCCGCGTATGCATCCAAACGATGGTCGGGTGGTCTCGAATTTTATTGTGCAGGCGCTCAGGCGCGAAGACATCACGCTTTATGGTGATGGCCAGCAGACGCGAAGCTTTTGTTATGTTGATGACATGGTCGACGGTTTGGTGCGGTTGATGGAAAGCCCTGACGGCGTCACCGGTCCGATCAATCTGGGCAATCCAGATGAGTTCACGATCAAGCAGCTTGCCGAACAGGTGATTGATCTCACCGGCTCTGCATCGAAGATGGTCCATAAACCGTTGCCGCAGGATGATCCCAAGCAACGCCAACCCGATATCGAACGCGCCAAAACCCAGCTCGACTGGGCACCCACGGTTGCGCTGCGCGACGGGCTGGCCAAAACGATCGCTTACTTTGATGCCTTGCTCACCCGCGCGTCTTGAAGCGTGTCGTTGAACGCGGCGGATCTTCGCGAATAGGGTTAATTGTTTCGAACCCGGAACGAGATGTCAGGATAAGCATCTGACACAACCGGATAATGATCGAATCGGGCGGCGGTGATACCCATCATTTCAACGCAAACATTGGCTTGGGGAAAATTCAAACACAGTTCGAAACGGTTCCGACCGCGCAGTATTGTTGAGTTTTTTCCGTACCATCTTGAGGCCCGGGGGCCTTCCAACCAACGACACGGTTGTTGATCTTTCCTCCTCCCAACCCCGGGCCTCAAGACCTTACCGCCCCTACAGGGTCATACCGCCATCGACGAAGAGCGTTTGCCCGCAAACGTATGATGCCAGCGGAGAGGCAAGAAACACCACACCGCCTGCAATCTCGCTCGGTGCCCCGACGCGCCGCATGGGGATCGCGCGCAGAGCGCCTTTCAAGCGCTCCGGGTTTTGCGTCGTCACCTGGGTCAGCTTGGTCTCGACCAAGCCTGGTGCCACGCCGTTCACGCGAATGCCATCGCGCGCATAAGCTTGTCCGAGTGTTTTGGTGAGACTGATCGCCCCCGCTTTGGACGCTGCATAAGCAGGATTGCCAATGTTCGCTCGCACGCCGGACACAGAGCTGATGATAATGATCGACCCTTGAGCTTGCGACAGGGCCGGGCGGAATTTTTCGCAACAATGGATCAGGCTGTCTAAATTCACAGACATGACTTTGTCCCAACCCGCGCGTTCGAATTCAGCTTGCTTGTAGGCGACAATGCCTTGTGACAACACGAGAATATCGAGCTGATCCAAAGTCAAATTGGCGGCTGCGATGGCGTCAGGTGAGCCCACGTCCACCTGTTGATACGCCAAGCCGGTGAGATCTGATCCGTCGGCGGGATCATAGTCTGAGGCGTTCGCTCGGGTTCCCCAAACCTCGACCTCGGCCCCGCGGCTTCGCAGCGCTTGAGCGATGCCATTGCCAATCCCACTGGTCCCGCCGACCACCAGTGCACGCTTACCGGTAAAGTCTGTGTCGCTCATTTTGGTTCCCTCCTATCCTGTTCAATCGTTTAACCGAACATCGCAGCAGGTCACGCGTCGTCAACAAAGCCCAAATCGCGCGCTGTCTCGCGCCAAGATTGCATGTTTGCCAGAATCTCCTGTTCTCTCCGGACGAAAGGGTTATGCTTAACGGGATGGGTAGGTTGATCGCGATTTCAAACCGCACTGCGGCCGATCCCGGCGCACGGGCAGGCGGGTTGGCTGTGGCCGTTTGGGAATCGCTAAAATCCACCGGTGGCGTCTGGTTCGGGTGGTCCGGAGATGTCGTTGATCAGCCGACAAAGACTCTGCGCACCTTGAAAGATGATGGGGTTGAGTTCGTCCTCACCGATCTGTCGCAGGACGAACACGATCTATATTACCTGCACTATGCCAATTCCGTATTGTGGCCGGTCTTCCATTATCGGATTGACCTTGCCTCCTTCGACTCGGAGGCCTTTCACACCTATGTCGCCGTCAATCAACGCTTTGCAGGATTGGTCTTAGACCGCCTGCACGACGGCGATTCAGTATGGGTGCACGATTATCACTTTCTCCTTCTAGGTGACTCTCTGCGCCGGGCCGGTTGGGACGGTCCGATCGGGTTTTTCTTACACATCCCGTTCCCGCCGCCTGAGGTGTTTCGGGCCTTGCCGGAGCATTTATGGATCGCCCGCGCGATGTGTAATTTCTCCGTATTGGGGTTTCAGTCAGAGCAAGACCGATCAAATTTTACCCGGTATTTGGTCGAAGATTGCAAAGCGACGCGACTGGAAGATGGCCGGTTTGATGTTTTCAATACCATTGTGCGCGCAGAAGCTTATCCGATCGGCATTGACGCAACCAGTTTCGAAGAAGCCGCGCGGTCAGAACGGGCCACAGAAGCCGCTGAGCGTATCGGTCGGTTTCTAGGTGGACGCTCCTTGGTGATTGGCGTTGATCGAATGGATTATTCCAAGGGTTTGCCGGAGCGGTTTGAAGCGGTTGGGCGCTTGTTTGATGATTATCCAGAAACCCATGGCGCGGTGTCGGTAACGCAAGTGGCGCCGCCCTCGCGCAGCAAAGTCGAAGAGTATCGCGAGCTGCGCCAAACGCTGGATGGACTGGCGGGCCGGATCAATGGTGATTACGGTGATTTAGACTGGATCCCGCTGCGCTATTTGGCCCGCTCTTACGATCGTGAAGAGCTCGCCGGATTGTTTCGCATCGCGCGCGTCGGGCTGGTGACGCCCTTGCGCGACGGGATGAACTTGGTCTGCAAAGAGTTCGTCATGGCGCAAGATGAGAGCGACCCTGGCGTGCTGGTCCTGTCGGAGTTTGCAGGTGCGGCGGAGCAGCTCAAGGCAGCGCTTTTGGTCAACCCGTATGATACCGGCAAACTGGCTGAGGTGATCCACCTCGCGCTGACCATGCCGCTCGAGGAGCGCAAGCAACGTTGGACAGAGTTGCGCCGAGTGGTCACCGAACATGATATCACTTGGTGGCGTCAGAATTTCCTGAAAGATCTAGATGCACTTCAGAGCAGTTCGTCGTAAACGCCGATTATGACGAAACGCACGCGGTCTGCTGCCGGAATGGCATCGATTGATCCAGACAAGCATGCCTTGTTTTTGGACTTTGATGGGACGCTGGCGCCTCTGCAAGCCGACCCAGATACCGTAACTTTGTCGATCGCGGACGAGCAAACGCTGATCGCATTGCGGGCCCTATTCAGCGATGCTTTGGTTTTGATCAGTGGCCGTGATGTCCGCGATTTATCTGCGCGAACGCCATTGGAGCTTTGGCGCGTTGGCGGACACGGCCTTGAGATTTGCGCGCCGGGACAGGCGCCCGAACGGAATCGAACGGCAATGCCGCCGCATATGTTAGCACCCGTGCAAGCTTTAGCTGCAGCTTATCAAGGGGTCCGGATGGAAGAGAAGGGCGAAGTGGTGGCCATCCACTATCGGCAAAATCCATCGGTCGAGTTTGAATTGGTGCAAAAGGTGCATGCGCTCGCGAAGGCGATGCCAGGATACAAATCTCAAAACGGAAAAATGGTGATCGAACTCAAACCAAACCGGGCAAATAAAGGGCGCACGCTCAGCGCCATGATGCAGCAACCGGCGTTTGCGGGGCGATTGCCGGTCATGGTGGGCGATGACACGACCGATGAAGATGCGATGGAAGCCGCGGCTGCGGCTGGCGGTTTCGGCGTGAAAGTCGGCTCTGGCGTCACCTCCGCAGCGTTACGATTGGATGACCCGGCAGCGGTCTGGCATTGGTTGAGGAGGATCATTGATGAGCACGCTTGAGCTTGGGATCATCGGCAATGGGACCGTCGCCGCCCTCATCGACCCCAGCGCATCGGTGCAATGGATGTGCTTGCCACGATTGGATGCCGAGCCCGTTTTCAATGGATTGCTCGGCGGCGGGGGGCATTTCACGATCGCGCTTTCCGACCAGGTCAGCGCAGAGCAGACTTATGTTCGCAACACGGCGGTGTTAGAAACGGTGCTCACAGCCGCCGATGGATCCGCCATTCGGATCACCGATTTTGCCCCGCGCTTTGTGGATCGTGGCCGCATCTTTCGGCCCACCTCGATGATCCGGCGGATCACCCCGCTGACGGGGATGCCAAGGATCACTGTGCATCTGAAAGCCGAGACGGGCTATGGCGAGCGAACCATATTCCAGCGCCGCGGCGTCTCGCATATCCGTTTTCCAAATGAACACTTTGACTTCCGCGTGACCACTGATGCGCCGGTATCTTACGTTATGGATGAGCGGGAATTTGTGCTGGATCGCGAGATCAGCTTCATTCTAGGTCCTGACGAGTCGCTCTCCGATAATCCGGATTCGATTGCCAGTGATTGGCTCAGCCGCACGCTTGTGAATTGGCAAGAGTGGTCCCGCCGATTGGCGACGCCGCCAGAATGGCAAGATGCTGTGATCCGCGCGGCGATCACGCTCAAACTCTGTGTCTATGAAGAGACGGGCGGGATTGTCGCCGCTTTGACAACTTCAATCCCAGAGCATGAAGGGTCTGAGCGCAATTGGGATTACCGTTATTGTTGGCTGCGGGACGCTTTTTTCACCGTGACCGCGCTGAACCGGCTGTCTGCCGTTGGCACGCTGGAGCGCTATTTAGGGTATTTGCGCAACACGGTCGCGCTTACGAAAGGTGGGCACATTCAACCGGTTTTCGGGGTCGCCCTAGAACATGACCTGACCGAGGAAATCGCCGAACGATTGCCCGGATATCGCGGTATGGGACCGGTCCGCATCGGCAACCAAGCGGCGGAACATATCCAACACGATGTCTATGGCCATGTCGTGCTCGGCGCGGCGCAGGCATTTTTTGATGATCGATTGCTTGCCAAAGCAGGTGCGCTGGAATTCGAGCATTTCGAACAAGTCGGGGATCGCGCTTATCAGGTGTATAACACGCCGGACGCTGGGATATGGGAGTTTCGCGGCATCGCTCATGTGCATACATCGTCGGCGATTATGTGCTGGGCCGCGTGCGATCGGTTGGCCAAAATTGCGGACGCGATTGGTCGGCCAGATCGATCGACACATTGGCACCAGCGCGCCGATGAGATCCGAGATACCATTCTCGCTGAGTCCTGGAATGAGTCCCGCCAAGCTTTTACCGCGGCCTTTGGTGGAGACGACTTGGACGCATCCGTCCTATTGATGGCTGAGATCGGCTTTATCGATCCGCTTGATCCGCGCTATGTTGCCACCGTTGAACGGATCGACGACGAGTTGCGTGTGGGCAGCCACGTTTATCGCTATCGTATGGAAGACGATTTCGGCAAACCCAAAACCGCGTTCACCGCTTGCACGTTCTGGCATATTGATGCGCTGGCCCGCATTGGCCGAATAGAAGAGGCGCGTGCCATGTTCGAAACCGTGCTTTCGACCCGAACGAAGCTTGGACTAATGTCGGAAGATGTCGATACGGAAACCGGCGAGCTGTGGGGCAACTTCCCGCAAACTTATTCGATGGTTGGGATCATCAATGCGGCGGCGCGGCTGAGCAAGCACTGGGACCAAACGGTTTAGCGCGCAAGCGCGAACAGGCGATCCATATCGAGCGCGGCGCTCACGCCATCTGCCAACGCGTCCAGCGCCAAATCGACTTGTGCATCATACTCAATGCGGCTGTGCGCCGCGACCGCCATCCCTTGCAGCCAGGCGTGTCGGAACCCGTCTGCAGCGAACACGCCATGCAAGTAGGTCCCTTGCACGGTCCCATTCGCCGAGCTGGCGCCGTCGGGACGACCGTCAATATGCGCAAATGGGCGCTCGGTGTCCGGCCCATGGGTTTGTCCGATATGAATTTCATAGCCCTGAAGCCGTTCGCCTGAACGTGCGCACGTCGCCTGAACCGGAGCAACGTATTTCTGCCCGGTCATCACGGTTTCGACGTCCAACAATCCCAGCCCGTCGGCATGGCCAGGGGCGCCGTCTTGACCCTCTGGATCAGAGATATTGTGGCCGAGCATCTGGTATCCGCCGCAAATCCCAAGCACGCGACCGCCCGCCCGCGCATGTGCGATCACGTCGTGATCCCACCCCTGCGCGCGCAAAAAAGCCAGATCGCCGAGCGTGGATTTGGTGCCAAATAAGATCACCAGGTCGGCATCGCGTGGCAGCGTTTGGCCGGGGGGCACCCATTCAAAACTGATATCAGGTTCGAGCCGCAAAGGGTCGGCATCGTCGAAATTTGCGATCCGCGATAGCATCGGCGCAACAATTTTGAGTCCGCCCCGATGTCCGCCTTCGGGCTGCTGCAGCGCCACCGCATCTTCAGCGGGCAATTGCGCGGCCGCAGAAAGCCATGGAAGGACGCCAAAGCAGGGCCAACCCGTTTGCGTTTCTATATAGGTCACGCCCTCATCAAACAGACGTGGATCTCCGCGGAACTTATTGATGATAAAGCCTTTTATCATTGCCGAATCGTCCGCTGACAAGACCGCTTGAGTGCCCACCAGACTGGCAATGACGCCGCCCTTATCGATATCACCAATCAAGCAAACCGGCACATTTGCGGCACGCGCAAAGCCCATATTGGCAATGTCCCGGGCGCGGAGATTGACCTCGGCGGGGCTACCCGCCCCTTCGACAATCACCAAATCATAAGCGCTGCGAAGCCGGTTAAAACTGTCCATCACAGCGCCAAGCAAATGCGATCGCCGAGCCATATAATCAGCCGCTTCCAGTGTGGTTAGTGCTTGACCATGGACCACGACTTGTGCCGCGCGGTCGGTTTCGGGTTTCAGCAAAACCGGGTTCATATCAGTGGTCGGCGCGATTTTAGCGGCGCGGGCTTGCACCGCTTGGGCGCGGCCAATTTCGCCGCCTCCTGGGCAGGCGGCTGCATTGTTCGACATGTTTTGCGGTTTGAACGGCGCGACGCGCAGTCCGCGGCGATATGCGATCCGACACAACGCGGCGGTTAGCACGGATTTGCCGACGTCCGAGCCGGTGCCTTGCAGCATGATCGCTTTGCCGGTCACGTGCGCCCGACAGCGGCGACCAAGACCGTGTCGCGCTCGCTCATACGGTCCAATTCAAGGATCACCAAAGCCCGATATTCGAGCCTTTCATCTCGACCACCAGCCACGCTTTTTCTTTTTCGGTTTTTCCGTCGTCTCTAAAACAGGCTCGGTCGAGAGCGGCGGTGTTGTAACCGGCTCGGGCTCGGGATCCGGTTCGGGATCCATTACATCGAGCGCCGTATCAGTCGGCGCGGGTGCCTCGGACACATGATCTGGTGCCGGGTCTGGCGCATCATTCTCGACGACGAGTTTGATCGGTGCGGCGTCGCTGGCGTCGTCCGTTTCCGATGGGGCATCGGTTTCCGCTGCGATCGGCGCCTCCTCGGTGTCGGTTTCAGTGGCGGCGCTGACGGAGGGTGTGTCTTCATCGCGCCGGCGTCGGCGGCGCCGACGGCGACGTTTCTTACCGTCTTTTGGCTCGCTCTCGGCCGTCTCATCCTCTGCTGCGGCGGTTTCGGTTTGCACCGGAGAATTTGCCGCCTCTGGGACGGCAACAGGTTTTGCATCAAGCCCGCCCTCCAGCGCCGATGGCAGCGCGTCAGGCTCATCACCGAACAGGTTGGACACCGAGTTCGCCAAACCATCCAGCAGCGCGCCACCATCAGAGGGCGGTGCCCCGGGATCCATCCCATCCGACTCTTTGCGCCGACGCCGCCCACCGCGGCGCCCACGTCGGCGGCGTTTGCGACGACCGGATGCATCTTCGCCCTCATCCTCAGATGCGGAAGATGCTTCGGCCTCGTCCTCCTCATCCTCCTCCTCGGCATCCGGTAAAAGATGATCGTCTTCATCACCGACCAGGAAATCGGCGCGATTGAATTTTTGCCGTCGCCGTCGTCCGCTTGAGGTCTTGTCGGCCTCGATCTGGAAGTCCCCAGGGATCATGGTGGCGGAGGAATTGATGGCAATCGTATAGCCAACGTCCTCTTCGATCGCGGAGAGGGAATCGCGTTTGGCATTCAATAGATAAAGCGCAATATCGGTCGGGGCTGTGACGGTCATGCCGCGCAAACCACCGCCTGCGGCGCGCGCTTCTATCGCCCGTAGCAATTGCAAGGCCGCCGATGGGATGGAGCGCCGACGGCCTGTGCCGTCACACGCCTCACACTTTTCCGACGTCGCTTGCAGCACCCCCGCCCGCCGGCGCTGCCGAGAGATTTCCATCAAGCCAAATTGCGAGATACGATTGTTCTGAACCCGCGCCCGATCGAGTTTCAGTGTCTCTTTCATTTTCTTTTCGACGGCGCGATTGTTCTTGTTCTCATCCATGTCGATGAAATCGATCACCACCAATCCGGCCAGATCGCGCAAGCGCATTTGGCGACAGGCTTCCTCGGCGGCTTCCAAATTCGTATGCAGCGCGGTTTGCTCGATATTGCGTTCGCGCGTCGATTTGCCCGAATTCACGTCAATCGCCACCAGCGCCTCGGTCTGGTTGATGACCAAATATCCGCCTGATTTCATACTCACGACGGGCGAGAAGATTGAGTCGAGTTGGTCCTCGACGCCTTCTTTGACGAAGAGCGGCGCCTGCGCGGTCCAACGTTTTACCTTTTTCGCCTGGGTCGGCATGAGCGTCTTGGCAAGATCTTTCGCCTCGCGATAGGCTTGATCGCCTTGGACAACCACTTCATTAATCTCGCGGTCAAACATGTCCCGCATGGCGCGATGGACCAATCCGCCTTCCTGATGAATGAGTTCCGGCGCCACCGATTCCAGTGTTTTCGAGCGGATTTTCCCCCACAGCTTTTGCAGATAATCATAGTCTCGGCGAATTTCGGATTTGGTCCGTTTGGCGCCAGCGGTACGCACGATCAGGCCCATGCCTTTGGGCACGGCCAAATCGTCCATAACCGACTTCAACCGCTTGCGATCATTGCCGTTTGGGATTTTGCGCGAAATGCCGCCGCCGCGCGGCGTGTTCGGCATTAGGACCGAGTACCGCCCGGCCAGCGATAGATATGTCGTTAGCGCAGCGCCTTTATTGCCGCGTTCTTCTTTGACCACTTGGACCAAAAGCACTTGGCGGCGGCGAACCACTTCTTGGATCTTATAGCGCCGGGTGATCGACGTGCCGCGGGATTTGCGCGCGCTGCGCCGGCGCCGTTCTGGTTTGGCGGGCGGGGTGTCTTTCTCCGCGCCATCATCAGAGGTCGCTTCGCTTGCATCAGTGTCGCCATCGGATGCAGGCTCTTCGCCGGCCGATGCATTCGCGTCATCCTCCGACTCATCCTCGTCTAAGGCGTCCGCGAGAAGCTCATCATCGGCGTCATCATCATCCTCATCAACGTCGTGATCGTCGTCCTCGTCGATATCATCATCGGCATTGGCTTCGGCTTCGCGCGCTGCCTCTTCGAGCAGCGCTTCACGATCGGCTTGCGGGAGTTGATAATAATCCGGATGGATTTCACTAAACGCTAAAAAGCCATGGCGATTGCCGCCATATTCCACGAAACACGCTTGCAAAGAGGGTTCTACGCGCGTGACTTTCGCGAGATAGATATTGCCTCTTAATTGTTCGCTGCCAGTGGTTTCAAAATCAAAGTCTTCGACCCGTCCATCGTTGACGAGCGCGACACGGGTCTCTTCCGAGTGGACCGCATCGATCAGCATAAGTTTGCTCATTGTAAGCTGCCTTGCAGACTGGCGGCGCTAACGCCCGCAATCTCAGCGGACGATGGCAATGCGCGCCAGTAAAAATGTTATTAGGGACAGGCAGCGATCCATCCTGGCCAGCTCTCTCCAAAGAGCGGCGCGCGGTTTGAATTGTAACGGCCTGTAAGCTCATATTATCCGTTCCGGTCTCGGCGATGGTGCAGGGGGTTAGGCCTGTTCACCCGCCTTTCGGGGATTCTTTTGGACCCAAATTCCAGGGTCTCTTCTACATGCCTCGTCTGACGGCGAATTGAAAGACCCTAAATGCGGGTGTGCGGATGAATATTCTCTGTATGTTGATAAATCTGTGATTAAGACTGAATGGACTAGTCTACGAGTCTCGATAATAAAGGCGCCGAAACGGCGTCTCTCAGGGTGATCGTGTACGATGCGTTTGGCGACAATATTTTGCTTGCTGGGCTTGGTGTTTTGGCTGCCGCTTGCTGCCATGGCGCAAGTGCAATCCGTCGGTGTCGCGGGGGATGGAGAGTTTACGCGCATTACGATCACGTCCGAATCGCAATTGCGCCCCAGTACCTTTGTGCGTCAAACCGAAGATGGCCTGATCATCGAAATGGTTCCTGAGGATTTTCGGCTCACCCATGCGCCATTTTTTGCCGAACCCACGGGCGGTGTGATGGCCTATACGCTCGATACCGACCGAATCGTCTTTGAGTTGGACCGACCGATGATGGTGATGCGGGAGATCGATTTACCGCCCACCGGAACAGAGCGTTTGCACCGCTACATATTGGATCTATCGGGGGTTTCCTTGGCGCGCTTCGAGGCGGCCGCACAGCGGGACGCGCCGCGATTTGCCCGATTTGAAGCGCAGCTTTATGCGGCTGCCGAGCAAACGCAACAAAGCGTAGCGCTCGTTGACCCAATCGCGCCGAGCAATATCCCCTTGCCGGACACGCCAAGCGCAAAACCGTCTGGATTTGGAGCCATTATGCAAATGGCGGCGCGGCAAAGGCGCGTGATTGTCATTGATCCGGGCCATGGCGGTCGTGACCCTGGTGCTCTGTCGGTGATTGGCGGGCGCGAAAGCGATATTGTCCTGAAAACCTCCCTCAAACTGAAATCACTGATCGACAAAGACCCGCGCTATATCGTCAAACTGACGCGTGAGACGGATGTCTATGTCGAGCATGAGGACCGCGTTACCAAAGCCCGCAATTGGGGCGCGGATTTGTTTATCTCTGTTCATGCCGATGCGGCGGGCGCGCCCACCGTCGCGGGGGCTTCGGTGTACACGATTTCGACGCGCGGAGAGGCGCGTATAGAAGGCACGGCGAAGAAATATGGATGGGAGCTGCCGGTTGAAGATGGCACCCCAGATGAAGTTTCTGACATTTTGACAGATCTCACCGTGCGGGAAACAAAGTCGAATTCTGAGATATTCGCTGAATTCCTAGTGCCGGAGCTCGAACAAGCGGGTCCGCTTTTGCGCAACACGCATCGGCGCCAGAACTTTTTTGTTTTACTCGCACCGGACGTGCCGGCAGTGCTCGTCGAGATTGGCTTTTTGACCAATAAGGGCGATGCGCGTCGGCTGAAATCAGAGCGCGGACGGCGCAAATCGGCGGAGGCGATTAAGCGGGCGATTGATGCCTATTTCGACCGCCAAGACCTCTTGTTCGCGAGCAACTGATCCGATGCCTTTTCGCCGGTGCCGAACCGCCTTAGTCTTGCCCCGAAAGCGTGGAATCAGCACGTTGCAGGCAATTGTGTAAGAGACTGAACCATGTGGGCAGTGATCAAACAGCGGGTTTTCACTTGGAAAGTCCTATTATGGACGATCCTTGCGGGTCTTGCGATGGGCGTTTTGGCCGTCATCGCCTTCTTCATCTGGATGGCCGCCTTGGCGCGGCAAGTGCCCTCTGTCGAAAAATTGTCCGAGTATAATCCACCGGTTACGTCTCGCGTGCATGCCGGTGATGGCACTCTGATTTACGAATTTGCTGAGGAACACCGCGTCTTCATTCCTTATGAGGCGATCCCTGAGCATGTCATCCACGCCTTCGTTTCAGCCGAAGACAAAAACTTTTTCACCCATAAGGGCATTGATTATCTCGGCATGACGCGCGGCGTGATCAACTCGATCCGCAATCAGATCACGGGTCGGGGCGGATTGCAGGGCGGTTCGACCATCACCCAACAGGTGGCCAAAAACATGCTGTTGACGCGCGACCAGACGATTGTTCGCAAAGCCAAAGAAGCGATTGTCGCGATGCGGATGGAAAATGCGTTCTCAAAAGAGCATATTCTCGAGCTGTATTTGAATGAGATTTATCTTGGTGGCCGGTCATACGGCGTTGGCTCGGCGGCGCTAAATTATTTCAACAAGTCGCTGCCAGAACTCAACCTATCCGAGGCTGCGATTTTGGCCTCGCTTCCGAAAGCGCCGGGGCAGTCCAACCCCTACAATGATCCAGAAGGCGTGCTCGGGCGGCGCAATTACGTGCTCAATCGGATGGTCGCCAATGGCTATATCGATCAAATCATTGCCGATGAAGCGAAAGCGAAACCTCTCAACACAGAACGCCGTCTCTATGGGCCGGAATACGCTGCGGCGACCTATTTCGTGCAAGAATTACGCAAGCAACTGATCGACCTGTATGGCGAGGATGAGCTGCGAAAAGGCGGGCTTTCGATCCGCACGACGATCGATACCAAGCTGCAGCTTGCGGCCCAAGACGCCTTACAGATCGGCTTAGAGACATATGACCGCCGGTATAATTATCGCGGCCCGCTATCGACAATCGATCCAAAAGCGGACGATGTGCTCGAGCGATTGAATGCGGTGACCCTGCCAGGGGGGTATGGCACCTGGGAGCGCGCTATGATCACCGCGGTCTCCGATGCCGGAGCCGAGCTTTTGCTGGCTGACGGGGCGACCATTGCGATGCCGCCGGAAGACATCGAATGGGCGAGAACCTATATGCGTTCGGGCAACCAAACCGGTCTTCGTGCGGGCGATGTCGTACTGGCTGAGATCAGTCGACAGGCGCTTAACCGCGAAGAAACGGCATCCGCCCGCGAGGGCGAGCGGGCCGCAGATGATGTCACACCTGAAATGCTTGTGCCGATTATGGTTCCGGTTGGGCAAGCGCAGCTGAAGCAAGTGCCGGAAATTGAAGGCGCGATTATCGCGCTCGACCCGCATACCGGACGGGTCTTGGCCATGATGGGGGGCTATTCCTTCTTTAAGAGCCCGTTTAATCGCGTGACCCAAGCCCGCCGCCAGCCTGGATCCTCGTTCAAACCCTTCGTCTACGCCGCGGCTTTAGAGCAGGGTTACACGCCATCGACGCGCGAGCAGGATTCCGAATATGTCTATTATGACGAAAATACCGGAGAGGTTTGGAAGCCTGAAAACTATGCTGAGGGCGAAGACTATGGCGAGGTAACGATGCGGGTCGCGCTTGAGAAATCGTTTAACCAAGTCACCGCTCGTGTCGCCACGGATATTGGTTTGGAAGCGGTCTCCGAATTCGCAGAACGTTTCGGCATATATGACAATCTACCGCCTTATCCGGCGATGTCTTTGGGGTCTGGTGAAACCTCGCCCTGGCGTTTGGCGAAAGCCTATGCGGCGTTCGTGAATGGCGGCAAAGAAGTCACGCCAACACTGCTGGACCGGGTCCAAGATCGGCGCGGCGTGACGCTATATAAACACGACCAGCGTGTATGTGACGGCTGTGCATCCCCGGACTGGAATGGCGACCAGCCGCCGGCACTGGCAGACGACCGTAGACAATTGGTCGATCCAATCGTCGCCTATCAAGTGGTGCATATGTTGGAAGGGGTGATTGAGCGTGGCACAGGCCGACGGGCGCGCCGGGTTGGCAAGCCGCTCGCCGGCAAAACCGGCACAACGAACGAATATGTCGACGCTCTATTCTTTGGCTTTTCGCCAGATTTGGTGGTTGGCATTTGGACCGGCTTCGATACACCGCGCTCGCTTGGCGAGGGCGAAGGCGGCGGTGCCGTCGCTGGCGTCGTGTTCACCGAATTTATGGATCGCGCATTGGCCGAGGAGCCGCCAATCCCGTTCCGCATTCCGCCGGGCGTGCGCCTTGTTTCGGTCGATGCCACCACCGGCGAGCTGCCCACCTTTGAGACCAGCGAAATCATTCTTGAGGCGTTCCGCCCCGGCACCGAGCCAAGCAAGTCTTTCCGAGATGAGCCGCGGCTCAGTCTTTCTGGTGTAGGCGATAATTCGATTTTCACGCAGCGGCCAACTGGGCAGCCGCAATTTGATCCGGAAACCGGTGCGTTGATCGAGTCGGATATTATCAACAAAGATATTGAGGATGACGTTTATTGACCTGAGCGCGAAACGTCGCCAAATGCAGCGCTCATCAAAGGTAAAGCCACACAATGTCTGCCGAAATCCTCGCTCTTACAGATCAAATCAAGCAATCATCGGAATTGCTGAGGAGGCGTCTTTGACTGGGACGTCGCCGAAAAGCGCTTGGATGAGCTGAACGCGCTCTCCGAGCGCCCCGACTTTTGGGACGATCCGGAACAAGCGCGCAAACTGATGGCCGAGCGGCAAAAGCTCGAAACCGGAATGCAGACCGTGCTGGAGCTCGAACGCGAAGCCGTCGATGGGCTCGAATTGCTGGAGCTGGCCGAAGGCGATGAGGACATGCTCACCGATATAGCGGCAACGCTTCGGCGCGCAGCTGAAAAAGCCGAAAAGGCTGAGCTCGACGCGCTTTTGTCCGGCGAGGCCGATGGCAATGATTGCTATATGAACATTAATTCCGGCGCCGGCGGAACAGAAAGTCAGGACTGGGCCTCGATGATCCGGCGCATGTATGTGCGCTGGGCCGAACAGGCCGGTTACAAAATCGAAGAGATCGAAGCGCATGAGGGCGACGAGGCGGGGATCAAATCGGCGACGCTCTTGATCAAAGGCGAAAATGCTTATGGTTGGTTGAAATCAGAGCAGGGCGTTCACCGGCTGGTGCGGATCTCTCCTTTTGACAGTTCAGCGCGGCGCCATACCAGTTTTGCGTCCGTTGCCGTTTCGCCTGTCATTGACGATTCGATAGAGGTTGAGATTAATCCTTCAGATGTGCGCACCGATACCTATCGCGCCTCGGGCAAAGGCGGGCAGCATGTCAACAAAACCGACTCCGCGGTACGCTTAACACACGAGCCGACAGGCATTGCTGTGGCCTGTCAGTCGGGTCGATCACAGCATCAAAACCGGGCCACCGCATGGGAGATGCTGCGCTCTCGGCTTTATGAATTGGAATTGCAAAAACGCCAGCAAGCGGCGCAAGATAGTCATGATTCCAAAACCGAGATCGGTTGGGGGCATCAGATCCGCTCTTATGTGCTGCAGCCCTATCAAATGGTCAAAGACCTGCGGACACAACACGAGACGTCCGATACAAGCGGGGTCTTGGATGGCGATTTGACGCCGTTTTTGAGCGCCGCTCTATCGCACGCGCTTGGCGACGCGGAACCGGACCCTCGCACATAAAAAACCGGGCGATTGACCCCGCCCGGTTTTCTGCATTTGATCTCGATCGTTTTACGCGTTGCCAGCTGTGCTTGTGGTTGCGGAAACCGGCGGTGTGCCCGTTGCAAACCCAGTCGCAGGTTTTTCTTTTGCCGCGGGTTTTGGAGCAGTGTCTTTCAGCGGGTTTTCCTCGCGCTTCACCTGACCTTCAAAGCTGGCATCCGGTTGGATGATCAGGGCAGCGTGGAAAATATCGCCTTGCACTTCGGCGCCAGTTTCCAGCTCCACTTTCCGAGCCCGGATTGAGCCGACGATTTTGCCTTTGACGCGCAGTGTTTCGGCTTTCACTTCGCCCATGATCTGACCGCTGGATCCGATCGTCACGTCGCCGGCGCTGACATCGCCTTCGACCCGTCCATCAATCTGCAGGGCGCCGCCCGTCTTGATTGACCCTTTAATTTCAACATCCGAACACAGAATGGACGCGCCCACTCGGCCAGCGGGCTTAGACGACGCGCTGCGCACAGCGTCTTGGGCGGGGGTGAAGCCTGGTTGCGACTCGCCTTTGGTCTTAGTGAACATGTTTTCCTGCCTTAATGAACTCTACTGGATTATACTGCTTTCCGTGGAACAATACCTCATAATGAAGGTGCGGCCCCGTACTGCGCCCGGTCGACCCCATAGTACCTAGCTTGTCGCCGACCGCAACATCTTCGCCCCGTTTTGCCACAATCCTATTAAGGTGAGCATAACGCGAGACGAATCCGCCACCATGATCGACATCGACCACGCGGCCATAGCCAGCGCGGGTGCCCGCATAGGTTACTTTTCCAGGACCAGCGGCGACGATCGGCGCATTCCAACGCGCGCCCATATCGATGCCGCCATGCCAACTTGGGCGCTTGCGGAAGGGATCAATCCGCATACCGAAGGGTGAGGTGATCCGAGACGGAATGCCAATTGGCGTCGCCAAGGGCAGTTTCTGCACCAACTCTTCGAAATATCGCGCTTCTTCCATCCGGGCGGCAACTTGTGCGACACGGATGGCGAACCGCTCTTCCTCCGGCGTATCGAATTGGCCTGACATAAGGCTGGCAAAGCTAACCTCAGGTCCCCCCATATTCTCACCGCTTGAAATCCGACCGGCGCCGACTTTGGTCAATTGCAAGATGCCGCGCGCCGCTTCTGCCCGCTCCACCGCCATATCCTCGATCTCTTCCAAGAATACGTCTTGTTCGGAGCGAATTTTGCTAACGTCGCCCCGCAATCCGACTTTCGGCAATTTGCTTTCCGCTTGGGCCAATCGCTGCGATTGCCGTGTGTCTGCCTCATCAATCGAGGCTGTCACCAGAAGAGATGCCGAGTTTCCCCTTAGCGCTGAAACCTCTAATTCTCCGCCGGTTTGTAAGGCCTCCAACATTGTCGCTAATGTCTCATGGCGACGCTGGAATTCGAGGGTCGCGTCTTGGAACGCCTCTGTGCGTTGCTCCAATTGGGATGTGGACAGGGCTTCTTTCGCGCGCAGGTCTTGGACCCAGCGCTCTAACCGATTGACCTCACTTGCCGCTGAGCCGACGGTCACAGTCTTCTGGCCGAACACGACGGTGGCTGAAGCAAATAACGACCAGCCGACCAATGCGGCGGCAGCGCCGGTAAGGATAATCTGCTGAAGTGGGGAGACTGTGAAATACCGAACGGTACCACCACTGCGGTGATAAATTTGCCGCTCTGGAAATGCGCGGCGTATAAAGTCAGAGACTTTCCCAGTCGATTTCATTCTACGCACCCATCCGCAGGTCAGGCGTCATTGGTCGTGGGGAGGTCGTGACGCCATGATTGGTGATGTGCCACAGTAACCCCATTGTGATCTCGACGAAAAGCCCCTTCCTGCGGTTTTCCATCCCTAAATTAGCTCGCAGGGGTAAAATTCGCCTTAAAAGATTTTTATTTGACGAATCACGCACTTAAAATTGCCTCGGTCGCTTCAAGAACCGCTGCTGCGTGCCCTTTGACCTTAACTTTCCGCCATATCTCTGCGATCTCACCGCCGGTTTTTATGAGGAACGTCGATCGCTCGATTCCCATATATTTTTTGCCATACATATTTTTCTCAACCCATACCCCGAACTGTTCGCTCGCATCGCCATGCTCGTCGCTTGCGAGCATGATCGTTAGATCTTTTTTCGTCGAGAAATTCGCGTGGCTCTTCAAGCTGTCCTTCGAAACCCCGATAATCTGCACGCCCAATGCTTCGAATTTTCCCTTTAGTGCTGAAAAATCGACCGCTTCGGTTGTGCACCCTGGCGTGTTATCACGTGGATAGAAGTAAACGATGTGCGCATTTCCAGATGGCGCGCCCAAATTGACGGAATCTTTATCGCTAAGCGGGAGGGTCACTTGGGGTGCTTTGTCGCCTTTTTCTGGACGGTTTGTCATGGCATGTCTTTCATGTCTGGTGGGACGCTACCCAGTTGATGTGCCGCGAGGCAGAATGTTGAGTACATGGAGCAAATGACTTGGTTCGCCAGACCACAAAAGTCATATTTCTAGAAATTTTCGGCGTGATCTTTCTCGCATTAATGGCGGCTGCCGGTGTGCTTGCTTTTATGCTGGCCAGCGGGCCGGTTGAGCTTGGGATCTTCCGCGACGATGTTGAACAAGCGATGACCCGCGCGCGAGACGGTCGGCCGGTGACCGTTGAACGTTTGACCCTGCAGTGGTCGCCATCCGAGCGCCGCGTCTTTGTGGTCGCAGATGGCTTGTCGCTTAAGGATCAAGCTGGCGAAGAGGCTGGTTACGCGCAAACCGCCGAATTGACCCTCGATGCTGGCGCGCTGATTTTGGGTCGGGTTGAAGTGCTTGACGCCAATCTCGATCGCGGGTGGCTGAACGTTCAAAACACCGGTGGAAATCGGTGGTCGGTTGCCGGGGACCCGTTGATCGAAATCCGCGCTGGAGTGCTCCCGCAGACTCCCGAAGAATGGCTTGAGCGGACCAATGCGGTGTTGAGCGATGTTCTGGTCGGCTTGGAAATTTTCGATCGCGCCTTCGATCTCGAAGGCCTCGAATTTGATCGCTTTGACTTGCATGTCATCGCCGAAGACGGCGCACCGATTGGCACGGTTGCAGAGGCGTCTGGCCAAATCAGTCACCCAGACGCTGATGTGTCGATCCAACTCTCTGGCAATGGCGATGGCGTCGGCTTACCGGAAATCTTAAGCGTATCGCTGGACTCTTTCGATCGCTACCAATCCTTAAAAGCGGTTTTCGATGTCGGCGTTTTGCCGATCACCGATTTGGTGCAACGCTTCGGGTTTGAAGGATTTGAATCCAGCGATCTCAATCTCGGCACGTCCTTCAGTGCGGAAGTCAACCGCGCCGATGGCTTGCAGCAGATTGGTTTAGTGGTGTCGCGTGAAAGTGGCGCCCTGCGTTTTGATGCGATCGAAGAAACCATATCAGACGTGACCGCTGCCTTTGCATATTTGCCCGCTGAAGACCAAGTCCGACTCGATTTCCTGCAGCTAACCTCAGATCGGCTGTCTGGCCGCTTCGAAGGGGCGCTGTCCAATGTGCTGGCGAAAAACGCGTTGAGGCGCTTGGAGCTTGAATCCGAGACGCTTAACCTGGACCTGACACCGATGTTCGAAGCGCCTTGGACTGTGAGCGATGTGAGTTTGGCGGCCGATGTCTCGGATGATTTTAGCATTCTTTCGATTGTATCGCTCGCCGCCGATATTGATGAGGCGCGCCTTCAAGCCACCGGTGAGCTCGACTTGGCTGTCGAACACGCGCCCGGCGAAATTCCGATGACTTTGGATGTCACGGCTGAACTGGTCGGCGATATATCCAAGGAGACGATCCTCACCTATTGGCCGGTTCGGCTCGGTCGCGGCGCACGGTCATTTGTCTCGCAGCGTCTTGTGGCGGGCAAGGCCACTGAGGCGACAGCGGTGCTGACGCTCAAGCCAGACAGCATGGCTGAAGGGTTTTTGCGTGAAGAGGATCTTGCCGTGACATTCGCCTTCGAAGGCGGAGCGGTGCGGTTTATGGATGATTTGCCGCCCGTTCAAAACGGAGTCGGCACCGGCCGCGTCGGTGGCAACAGTTTCGACCTCCGACTGATCCGCGGGACTTATGATGATTGGGTGCTGCAATCGGGGTCTGTGAGCTTTCCAAACTTCAATCCACGAGGCCAGCCATTCACGGTCCTGGCGTATGGGTCTGGGCCTGCGGTTTCGATCTTGCGGCAATTGTCGGCTTCGCGCTTGCGTCTACAAGATCAAACCGGTTTCGATCCGGAGCGTGTCAGCGGCAATGCCACCGCCTCGTTTAAACTGGTTCGTCCCGCCCTCAGCAATGTCCCGCTTGCCGATACCGTGATGGAGGTGAAGGGGCAAATCAAAGATGGCGGTGTGACCGGCGCGGTTGGCCCGTTTGATCTGCGAGAGGGTACGGTCAGCGTCGACGTTACGCTCGAGCGGATGATCTTAACGGGCTTCGGGAATATGGGCAGCGCACCCGTTCAGTTCACCTGGCGGGACGCCTTCGGTGATCAGGGTCGACCGGCAGACCTATCGGCAACAGCGGTTTTGACCTCGGATGTCCTGAACGTGTTTGGTTTGGTTGGGCGCGCCTTCTTAACCGGCGAGATCCCGGTCGAGATGCAAGGCAAAGTCGGTTCTAACGGCCTCCAAGACGGAACTTTTGCATTTGATTTGCGCGACGCACGGTTGGATTTTTCGGAAGTTGACTGGGTCAAACCGGCGGGGCAGCCGGCGCGGGCAACGCTCGATTATAGCGGTGATTTGCGCGAACAAGCTGCGGCGCTGCGGTTTTCCACACGCGATGCGGAACTCGATGGCGATCTTCGTCTTGGCACGGATGGTCGTCTCAAAGCGCTTCTCTTGCGCCGGTTATTTATCGAAGACGCGCTCGATGTCGCTGGTCAAATCGAACGCACCGAGCGCGACGGGTTTAATATTGAAGTGTCAGGCGACTATCTCGATATCTCCGGGTTGCTCGACGATGTCGGCGCAATGGGCGATATGGGGGACGGGGACGCCAGGATCGATTTATCCATTTCAGCCGCCGTTGAGCGGTTGAGGCTGCGACGCAATTTGGAGCTGATCGGGTCATCGCTCAATCTGCAAGTCTCAGACACAACGGGCTTCCAAAGTCTCAGCGCAAGCGGCGAGACGGACTCTGGGGCGACGTTCGCAGCCAAGCTGATGAATGAAGGACAGAACCAACCTCTGGCGCTGGAACTGAAAACCAGTGACGCGGGATATTTGGCGAGCGCGTTTTTTGGCGTCGACTTTATCGAAGGCGGCGTCCTCGATCTGCGCGGTGGATTGGCGACAGAGACGACCCCAGCGCAGCTTCGCGCGACCGTCGAGGATACGCGGCTGACCAATGCGCCCTTTTTTACACAAATTCTCTCCTTGGCGTCGCTTCGCGGCCTGACCGATACGCTTACCGGCGATGGGGTTTTATTCTCGCGAATTGAAGCGCCGATCACGATTGGCGGGGGTCGCTATGTCATAGACGGTGCGCGGGCCAGCGGTCCGGCTTTGGGTTTGACGGTCAATGGCTGGGTCGGAACAGACGGTCGCGGCATCGATTTGAATGGCGTCCTAGTGCCAAGCTTTGGTGTTAACTCGGTCTTGGGCGGTGTGCCGATTATTGGTGATCTGATCGTTGGCCGCCAAGGCGAGGGGATCTTCTCCATCACCTATTCGGTCAGCGGGACGCTGGAAAAGGCACAAGTGGCGGTGAACCCGCTCTCGGCGGTGACGCCTGGCATATTGCGGCGGATTTTTGAGAACCCGTCCGACACCTCGATCCCGGACTCGATCCCGGTCGACCCCAATCTACGACCGCCAATGCCGAAGCTCCCGGACTTACCGGATGAAGAGATCTTGTCGCCGACGCCCGGGAGCGAAGGGTGACCTGACTGGCGGCCTATCCGTGTCGCACGGGCTCAATGCGCATGAGCGACCCAGCGCGCAATTGTGCCGCTTCGACGGAGCGTGGTGATACGCTTCATGCGCTCGGCAAATCGCTGGCGTGTTGAGCCCCGCGGACAAATCTCGAGAAACACGATTTCAGTCCGCGCAATGGTTCGATCAGATCGGCTTCACCAGTGCAATACGCTTTTTGCCCACCTGGACTTTAAACGCCTCGACGTCGGAGAGCAGGTCGGACCAAGCGTGGGTTTGATCGGCAGTGATTTTCTCGTCATTCACCCGCACCGCGCCTTCGCCCATTTTACGCCGGGCTTCCCCGTTCGACGCAACCAGATCTCCGGCGCGTAAAAGGGCGGTTGTTGTTGGTCCGTCGTGGAAGTCGGCTTTAGCGATCTCAAAGGTGGGCAAATCGGCGGACACGCCGCGCCCTGAAAATGTCTGCCCAGCGGCCGCTTCCGCCTCTTTCGCAGCTTGCGCACCATGCAGCATTGTCGTCGCCGCATTCGCGAGTGCGATTTTCGCCTGGTTGATGTCTGCGCCTTCGAGGGCCTCCAGTTTTGCAATCTCATCCATCGGCACATCCGTGAACAGCTTCAGGAAGCGGCCGACATCGGCGTCTTCGGTGTTGCGCCAGAATTGCCAATAGTCGTAGGGGCTGCGTCGCTCCGCGTTCAGCCAAACCGCCCCGTCAACGGTTTTCCCCATCTTAGCACCCGAAGCGGTGGTCAGGAGCGGGCTGGTGAGACCAAAGCCTTGATTGCCATCCGCCTTATGGATGAGATCCACACCGCCAAGTATATTGCCCCACTGGTCAGACCCGCCCATTTGCAAGAAGCAATTGTGCCGGCGGGACAGCTCTAGAAAGTCATAAGACTGGAGCAGCAAATAATTGAATTCAAGGAACGTATAGGGCTGCTCATGGGTCAAGCGCCGGGCCACCGTTTCCTGTTTCACCATTGTGTTGATGGTGAAGTATTTTCCGATATCACGGAGGAACTCAATATACCCGAGACGGTCGAGCCAGTCGGCATTATTGACCATAATGGCATCGGTCGGGCCATCACCAAAGCTGAGATAGGAACTGTAAGCCTTGCGGATGCCTTCGGCGTTTGCGGCGATTTGAGTCTCGGTGAGGATCGGGCGCGTTTTCTCTTTATCGGTCGGATCACCAACTTTCGTGGTCCCACCGCCAATCAGCACAATGGGTTTGCCGCCGGCTTGTTGGAGTCGCCGCAGCATCATGATTCCGACCAAATGCCCGACATGCGCGCTGTCCGCGGTTGCATCAATCCCAATATAAGCGACCGGCACACCGCTGGCGCAATAGGCGTCAAGCTCGGCTGTGTGCGTGGCTTGCTTAATGTAGCCACGTTCCTCTAGCGTGCGCAAAAACTCGGATTTGAAGTCGCTCATCAGATTGGTCCTTGGTGAAGCGGCGCGGTTAGCATGGGATGACAGAGGTTTGAACAGCCCGACGGAAAAATTTGAACCGATTTGGGTGGCGGGATTTATGTCAGGAACGTCGATCGACGCCGTCGATGGCGCTTTGAT
Source organism: Pseudomonadota bacterium (assembly GCA_038531165.1). Classification (GTDB taxonomy): domain Bacteria; phylum Pseudomonadota; class Alphaproteobacteria; order Caulobacterales; family Hyphomonadaceae; genus Henriciella. The sequence continues at coordinate 66,441 of JBCBBZ010000003.1, read as the reverse complement.
CAAAACCGACGGCGAACAGGTGTTTGAGTTTGGCCCGACCGTCGAGCGAAAGTATCGCCAGGACGAACGGCTGGTTCTGCAAACGGCGACCCGCGAAGCCCTGAATTGGAAATGGCAAGGCCCGCAGCCTGAGGCGGCCTTCGCTGCCGCCCGTGAGGTGATCGCATCGACCCATGCCGAAGCGTGGCGGGCTTTGGCGCAAGCGGCCGGTTCGATCGACATCGGGTTGGCGGGGGCACACGGGCAAACCGTCTTGCACAAACGTGCGCCAGAGCGCGGACGCGGCGCGACCTTGCAATTGATGGATGCTGCCACGCTACAGGCGGAAATGGGCGTGCCATTGGCTTATGATTTTCGCAGTGATGATGTCGCGGCCGGTGGCCAAGGGGCGCCGCTCGCGCCCGCCTATCATCAAGCTTTGTTGCGGCGGCTCGGCGATCCCTCGGCGGCGGTGCTAAACCTCGGCGGTGTCGCCAATTTGACGGCCTGCATGCCGGACGGCGAAATGCTCGCCTTTGATACCGGGCCGGCAAACGGCCCGATTGATGAGTGGATCGAGGGCCATGATGCGGGCTCGCATGATGCAGACGGTGCCATCGCTGCTCGCGGCCGGGTCCATCAGGGGTTGCTGACGCAGTTGCTTGAGCATCCCTGGTTCGACGTCCCGGCCCCAAAGTCTCTGGACCGCTATGATTTCAATGCCAGCATGGCGCGCGGCTTGTCTTTAGAGGACGGCGCGGCCACGCTAACCGCGTTCACGGCGAAGTCTGTGGTGGCGGCGATTGCGCAATTACCGGTCGAGCCGCAGCGCTTGATTGTCTGCGGGGGTGGCCGGCACAATCCGACCCTAATGGCGAAGCTGCGCACCTATACGCCATGCGCCGTGCAGAGTGCCGAACAGGTCGGGTGGCGTGGCGACTCGATTGAAGCGGAAGCGTTCGCATTTTTGGCGGTGCGAACCTTACGGGGCCTGCCGATCAGCTGGCCACGCACCACAGGTGCACCCGCGGCGATGACCGGGGGCCGTATTCAGTCTTAACCTTGCGGCGTGTTGTCTTCCGGCTTTAGCGGCAATGCCCGTGGTATCGGGGGCTTGCGACTCCCGGCTTTGGCGGCTGCGGCTTCGGCTTCGCGCCGCAATTTTTCTTCATCTTCGACCAGACGCCGATCAACATAGGCGGAGCAGATCTCGATCAAGTCATCATGCTTGTCTTGGAAGAAATGGTTGGCGCCGGGAATGCTCGCCCGTTCAATGCTCTCGCCTTTTTGGATACGCACTTTGGTCAAGGCGCGCTCGACATCAGAGGGTTTTGAGATCGCGTCGCTTTCGCCTGAAATGATCAGGCCAGAGGCCGGGCAGGGGGCGAGGAAGCTGAGATCATAATGATTGGCCGGCGGCGCGATGGCCAAGAACCCGTCAATCTCAGGCCGACGCATCAGCAGCTGCAGCGTGATCCAAGCCCCGAATGAATATCCTGCGCACCAAACATAGCGCGGACTCTCAGTTAGGTTCTCCATATAATCGAGCACAAAGGCGGCATCTTCGAGCTCACCCACGCCTTGATCGTAAACGCCTTGTGAGCGCCCGACCCCGCGCGTGTTGAAGCGCAAAACGCCGAACCCCTTGTCTTCGAACATTCGATAAAGGCGGATCGTGATTGGATCTTGCATCGTGCCGCCAGCGCGCGGATGCGGGTGCAAGATCAGCGCAATCGATGCGCCTTCAAAGGGTGGGGGTGTATAACGGGCTTCGATCCGACCTTGCGGACCTTGGATGAGCATTTCTGCCATGGCGGTTTTGTCTCGAATTTTGGCTCAAAATATATGTCGCGCGGCGCCTATAGCGAATCCAAGACGTGAAATGCAAATATTTCTGCAGCGGAGGCGGCGCGCTTAGCTGTTTTGCAGCTTGTAGAACTCGCGCCGCAATTCGGCTTCTTCGTCGGTCACGATGGTTTCGACGGCTTCTAAGCGCGCTTTTAGGGCGTCGATTTGGGCTTGTGAGGCTTCCAGTTCTTGCTTGAGTCGCGAGATCTCTTCGGATTTGCGCGACCGTGAGCGACGCGATCGGCCGCTGCAGCCCCAGGCGCTATGCCGACCGGCCATGGAGAAGAACAGAAACGGGATGATCACCCATAAGACCCAAGAGTAATCGCCCATGATGTGATCTCCTTCTGCTATGTATCGAATATCGATAAGAGACGCAAAAAGTCAAGGTTCTGGACCAAAAGAAATATCCGTCGACCGGGATCGGCGCCGAAAAGGGGGACGCAGCAGACTTGAAATTAGGCGAAGGCGTCTTATCCCAGGCCACATGATCTATGCCGACTATAACGCGACCGCGCCCGTGCGTCCGGAGGCGAAGTCCGCCATTCTGGCGGCTCTGGACATTGGCGCAAATCCGTCCAGCGTGCATGGGCCGGGACGGGCCGCGCGCAAGCTGCTAGAGACCGCGCGCAACCAGATCGGCCAGGCGATTGGGGCGCGGGCACAAGATCTCATTTTCACAAGTGGTGGGACCGAAGCCAACGCGTTGGCGCTAAACGGGCTTGCTGCCCAGCTCGAGGGTGACTGCACATTCTTGGTCTCAGCCATTGAGCATGAAGCGGTGATGAAAACCGCGGGCTATGCCGGGGTTGCCGTGGAAACCGCTTATGTAACACCGGCAGGCGTCTTAGATCTCAACTGGCTGCAAGACCGATTGGCGAATTGGGATGCTCATCGCGATGGGACGCCCGTCGTGGCGTTGATGCTGGCCAATAATGAAACCGGGATCGTGCAACCTGTCACAGAGGCTGCCACGCTCGTGCGCGAAGCCGGCGGGTTGATCCATTGCGATGCAGTCCAAGGCCTTGGCAAGATGATGGTCAATGTCGGCTTACTGGGGGTCGATTATCTCGCGCTCTCGGCGCACAAAGTCGGCGGACCGCAAGGCGCCGGCGCGCTTTGGGTGCGGTCCGGCGCGCCCTTAAAGCCGATCCAGTTTGGCGGCGGACAAGAGCGCTCGTTGAGATCTGGAACAGAGAATTTGAGCGGCATTGCCGGTTTCGGCGCGGCGACAGAAGCGGCCCTGCGCGATATGCCCCAGCTGCAAGCCTTGGCAACGCATCGAGATGCGATGGAAGCGCGCTTGCACGACGAGGCCGGCGTGACCGTTTTTGGCCGGGCATCAGAGCGCCTGGCGCAAACATCTAATTTTGCCATCGCAGGCTTCCGCGCCGAAACGCAGGTGATGGCCATGGACTTGGCAGGGATCGCGGTCTCGTCAGGCGCAGCCTGTTCCAGCGGCAAAGTCAAACGGTCTATCGTCTTGGGAGCCATGGGCGTTGAGGATGCGCTGGCCGATAGCGCCATCCGTATTAGTTTTGGATGGGACACGGCTCCCACGGATTTTGATGCTGTCGCCGAGGCTTGGATTGCGGCGGCGCGGCGGGCGGTCTTAAGACCCGCTTAGCGCCTTGTTGGATCTAAGGTCTAGCGCCCAAACTCTAGCGTGCTCTCATGCAGGCGCAGCGTATTGCCGTCATTGGTAATCAAGGAGTGGCGATTGGTGGCATCGGTGGCTTCAATTGCGATTTCTTGAACGTCAAACCCAACTTCAAAAAACTCGATCGGGCTGAAGGTGAGAGTCCCCAGGCTGTCGACATCGACTGTGATGACATAGACATAAGGGGTTTCCGGGACGGCGATAACGATGTCCGAATCGCGATTGCCTTCACTGCGACCAAATTGCAGATCGATATAATTCGTATCGATTGACTTAACGACGATATCGCTTGGGATCCCGGGCGGGAGCTCATAGTTGAGTTGTTCGATCACGCCGCTTGGTGTTTCATGCAGGATGATTAATCGATGCGGACCGTCATGAGTGTCTCCGGCGAAGAGCAGGGCGAAGAACTTGACATCGTACTTGAGGCGGCCATCCTGAAATGCGACGAGTTCGAGGCCCTCCGGTAGGAATATAGGCATTCGACGGGGAAAGTTTGGTTCGCCAAAAAGATCCGCTGAGAGGAAAATAAACTCTTGGGTGGCCGTGCTATAAAACGTCCCGAAACGTCCCGCATGGCAGTAACTTGCGGTCGATTCAAAGGGTAGCATGTCAATAAAGGCTCCGGGTTGCGACGGCGCGGACTTGATCGCACTCTCATTTAAAAGGGCCCAAAGGTCGTTTGCTGTTGCTAGAAACAGACTTGGCGCGAGCGCGTGTCGCGGCCGGAGATCGACAAAGGCCCATGCCACAGCACACAGGCCTGGATGTGTTCCCCGCCCGACACTCTCAGCGGTTGAGTGGCTTGTGCGCTGGAAAATCTCAACCTCTTCGCGGCTGGGTACACTGACAGCGAAGCTTTGGGAGGCATCGCTCGGAATGATTTTAGCGATCGCGAATTCTGCGTCCTCAGCGGCCGCGATGTCCAATGGAATGACGGTTTGGTCGGTAAACCCGCGCTCATAGTTAAACTCAATGATTTCGAGCTTGTCCTCTTCTGTCGCGCGCATCAGATGCAACAGTTTAAACTCATCTTCAATGAAGTTATTGGCAAAGCGCGCCGACCCATTCGTCGCCACGTCCAGCGTTTGGCTGACATCGCCCCAGGTCGTATTGACCGGCGTGCGCTCATAATTCGCGACGGTGACCTCAAACGTCTCAGACACCTCGTCAGTGCCATCGGACGCGGTCAGCGTCAGCGGGTAAGTGGTGGTTTCATCAACTTCGTCAGTGATTAAAACAAAGGTGATCCCTTCAACCGTGCCTTCGTCCCGCAGCACTGGCAGATCGCCTGTTTCCAGCGTCAGTGTGATCTCATCGCCATCGGCGTCGCGGGTTTCGCTGGTATCAATTTCAATCCCTCGGCGTTCGAATACGGGCTCATCTGGAAATGAAAAGATCAGAGTCGGAGGGGTATTCGTATCGGCGGGAGGAACCGGCGTGGTCGGCATAGTCGGCGGCGCCGCTGGTAATCCAGGCACTGTCGGCACAGGTACACCCGGCGCGCTATCGTCGTCGCCCGTGCAGGCAGATATAAGTATAAAACAAAGTAGAATGATCTTTTTCATTTGAATTCAGGCCTGAACAATTCCTCACTGAAGCCTGTATGCAGTTAAAATCACTACTAAATTAATGATAAGTTCAGAACGATTTTATATGTGTTTAATTGGCGAACGCGGATTGGCGGGCGTTGTTAGGCGTCGCGAAAACCAAAATCCGTCGGGTTGCGTAGTACAGACGATGCACACCGAGGTCTTTCCATGCGTATTCTTCTGCTCGCCGCGCTGGTTTGGATAGCGCAGCCATTTGTCGCCATGGCCGTTGAAGAGCCGCCCCACCAAACCCTCGTCAAAGACGGAAAGTTCGAAATCCGGCAATATGCGCCGACGATTGTTGCAGAAGTCGATGTCACCGGCGATATGCGCCGTGCGGGCAATTCCGGCTTTCGGCCCCTGGCAGACTTCATTTTCGGCAATAATACGGCGCGGTCGAAAATCGAGATGACCGCTCCGGTGACGCGGGTGAAGTCTCAGAAAATTGAAATGACGGCGCCGGTCACGCGCACCTTGAATGACGACGTTTGGACCGTGGCCTTCACTATGCCCGAGGATTGGACGATGCAAACGCTGCCGGTGCCGAATAATCCGGACATTAAAATCCGCGAGGTGCCAGGCGAATTGATCGCCACGGTGCGGTTTTCAGGCGCAGGTCGCGAGCGCACATTTGAAGCAAAACAAACCGACCTAGAAGCGTGGATCGCCGTGCAAGGCTATACTATCATCGGGCCAGCGCGCTATGCGGGCTATAATGCGCCTTTTGTCCCGGGTCCGTTTCGCCGGAATGAAGTGATGATTCCTGTCGCGCGAAGCCTGCCAGAGCGCTAAGCGCGACATTCGCACCGGTTCGACCCGTTTGGGGGTGAAATTTCTGAGCATTTGCTCCATATAGTCAGTAACGTGACAGGAGAACGTTATGGATTGCTGTGGCGGCATTGAAACACACGAGGATGATTGCGTGGAAGTCAGAGTCAAAGACAGTATCGATGAAGGCACCGTCGCAGCGGCTCGGGCCCTCGAATCTGAAAATTACTCGGCCGGCTTCGCGACCGAGATTGAGACCGAGTATGCGCCAAAAGGGCTCAATCCGGACATCGTGAAGTTCATCTCTGACAAAAAGGGGGAGCCGGAATGGCTGCTCGAATGGCGGATGAAGGCTTATCAGCGTTGGTTGACCATGGAGGAGCCCGATTGGGCGATGGTTCGCTACGCGCCAATCGATTACCAGGACATCTACTATTACGCTGCGCCAAAAGCCGGCGCGAAATATGAATCGATCGATGATGTTCCAAAAGAGATCCTGGAGACCTATGAGAAACTCGGCATCCCATTGCGCGAAGCCGAAGTGCTGCTCGGGGTCGAAGGCGCGGCGGCGACGGCGATCGATGCGCGCACACAGGGCGACCGCCCAAAAGTCGCCGTCGATGCCGTGTTTGACTCTGTTTCTGTCGCAACGACGTTCCGCGATGAGCTGAAAAAAGCGGGCGTCATCTTCATGTCAATTTCGGAAGCCGTTCACGAGCATCCGGAGCTCGTAAAGAAGTATCTCGGCACCGTGGTGCCGCAATCGGACAATTACTTCGCCACTCTGAACAGCGCCGTTTTCTCTGATGGGACCTTTGTCTATGTCCCGCCGGGTGTGCGCTGCCCAATGGAGCTCAGCACCTATTTCCGCATGAATGCCGAAAATACCGGCCAATTCGAGCGCACGCTGATCGTTGCCGACAAAGGCTCCTATGTGTCGTATCTTGAGGGCTGCACTGCGCCGATGCGGGATGAAAATCAACTGCACGCAGCTGTCGTCGAATTGGTCGCCTTGGAAGACGCCGAGATCAAATACTCAACGGTCCAGAACTGGTGGCCTGGCGATGAGAATGGCCAAGGCGGGATCTTTAATTTTGTGACCAAACGCGGTGATTGCCGCGGGGCGCGGTCAAAGATCAGTTGGACGCAAGTCGAGACCGGCTCAGCGGTGACCTGGAAATATCCCAGCTGTATCCTGCGCGGTAATGACAGCGTCGGTGAATTCTATTCCATTGCGGTGACCAATGGCCGACAAATGGCGGATACCGGCACCAAAATGATCCATCTCGGCAAGCGTACCCGCTCGCGGATCATCTCCAAAGGCATCAGCGCAGGCAAATCGGACAATACCTATCGCGGCCTTGTTTCTGTGCATAAAAAAGCCGATGCGGCCCGAAACTTCACGCAATGCGATAGCTTGCTGATTGGCGATCGCTGCGGCGCGCACACCGTGCCATATGTCGAGAATCGCCGCGCTGATGCGCAGCTTGAGCACGAGGCGACGACGACGAAACTGTCAGATGATCAGCTCTTCTATGTCCGCCAACGCGGGATTGGAGAGGAAGAAGCGGTGGCGCTCTTAGTCAACGGCTTTGTTCGCGATGTGCTGCAAGAATTGCCGATGGAATTCGCCGTGGAAGCGCAGAGCCTATTGAAAGTCAGTTTGGAAGGCAGCGTCGGCTAAGCCGCCCTCCGTTTCGGTGCGCTGGATCGCGCTTTGTTACAAAATATTCATTCGTTAACCTTTCGTTAACGATTTCCGGTGTTCCCTTTTTGTGCTAGTCGACTGAGATGGATCACAAGCCCGTTCATTTGCCCCATTTGGCGACTTTGAATGCAGAAGTCACGCGTCTATCGGATCGGTTGAACATCGCTCTGGCGGAGCTGCGAGCCACCAAGCGCCATGCTTGCAAATTGGGGGAGCAGAGCTTGCGGGACCGGCAGATTATTTCGAAGCTCGAAGCCCGGCTCGATTGGATGGAACGGCGAATGGGGCGTAACAGTTCTGATTAAGGGCGAAACCGGCGTGACTTTGCTGTCGCAGGGTCTTTGAAATCTTGTCTAAAGCCTCTACATCCGCACCATGTTGAAGCTCGATCAGTTATCCGCCACCGTCGGCGAAGAGGATGAGGCCAAGACCATATTGAATGGCTTGTCACTCGACGTGCCGGCGGGCGAGGTTCACGCCCTCATGGGGCCAAACGGCGCCGGCAAATCGACGCTGTCTTACATTCTCACGGGAAAAGACGGCTATGATGTCACCGGCGGCACAGCCACGCTTGAGGGCGAGGATTTGCTCGATATGGACCCGGAAGAACGGGCGGCGAAGGGCTTATTTCTTTCCTTTCAATACCCGGTGGAAATTCCCGGTGTCCCGGTCATGACCTTTGTCCGCACGGCGATGAACGCACAGCGCAAACTGCGCGGTGAAGAAGAGATATCCGCGCCCGATTTTATCAAAAGATCCAGAGCCTTAGGCAAACAGTTGAATATTACGACGGAAATGCTCAAACGTCCCGTCAATGTCGGCTTCTCTGGCGGCGAGAAAAAGCGGCTCGAGATTTTCCAGATGATGATGCTTGAACCGCAATTTGCAATTCTGGACGAGACCGATTCCGGTCTTGATATTGATGCATTGCGAACGGTCGCAGACGGCGTCAATGCGCTGCGCAGCCCAGAGCGTGGCATGTTGGTGATCACGCATTATCAGCGCCTACTTGATCATATTAAGCCCGACAAAGTCCATGTCTTGGCGAATGGCAAAATCATCAAAACCGGCGGCCCTGAACTTGCCGTACGCCTAGAAGCCGAGGGCTATGATGGTGTGCTTGGAGAGGCGGCATAGTGGCGGTCTCAATCGACGCTCTCAAAGATAAGTTTCACAATCCCGGCTCTGCAGAATTGGAGCTGATTGCCCGCTATGCGATGCTGCCGGAAAGCGGTCAGCGGGCGCGGGCTTTTGATGCGTTTGCGCTCACCGGCCTGCCGCATCGTCGGCTCGAAGCGTGGAAATGGACGGATTTTAAAGCGGCTCTCGAAACTGTTGAGGCCTCGCATCATCACAGTGAGGGCTGGGCTCTGCCGGCGCTGGATCATCCGGTGATTACGTTCACGCCGAACGGCGTGGCACTGCCGGCGGTTCTGCCGCCCGGGATAAAGCTTCACCCACGCGAAGATGCGCAAGCGCTTGGCAATGCCGAGGAGGTACCGCTCGGCGCGATGACCGCGGCCCTGTCGGGTCGTATTGGCGGCATGGACACACTGATCATTGAGGTCACCGCAGCCACAGAGGCACCGCTCCATATCGTCACCCGAGGGGACCGAGATGAAACAAATTTTGCCCGTGTGGCGGTGATCGTTCGGCCTGGCGCGACTTTGGACTTAATCGAAAGCCATCTTGGCGGCGCTGGATTTTCCTCATTCTTGCTGGAAGTCGGCATGCAAGACGGCGGCGAGGTCAGGCGCACCGTTTTGCAGCGAGGCAGCGTCGACGAGGCGCAAGCGATCACAGCCGTCGTCTCGCTCGGCGAGCAATCAAAGTACACCCAAACCGCGCTTGCATTCGGGGCAAAAGTTGCCCGGCTGGAAACCCGCCTTAAGCACCAAGAGAGCGGGTCACTGGCCACCATAAATGGCGCTTATCTCGCGGGCAAAGGCTTCCACGCGGATTTTACCAGCCATGTCCGGCATGGCGCGCCGTCTTCGGTTACGCGGCAAATCACCAAAGGCGCCGTTCTCGACGGCGGAACTGGCGTTTTCCAAGGCAAGTTCCATGTGCCGCGGACCATTGGTCAGCACACAGATGCTGATATGCAGCACCAGGCTTTATTGCTCGAGGATGGCGCCGAAGTGTTCGCCAAGCCCGAGCTTGAGATTTATGCCGATGATGTGGAATGCGCACATGGCAACACATCCGGTGCGTTGGACCTGGATCAATTGTTTTATATGCGCCAGCGCGGCATCCCTGAAGCCGAAGCACGGGCGCTATTGACCGAGGCCTTTATCGCTGAAGCGCTCGAATATGCGAGCGAAACCGCGCACACTGCAATGCTCGACGCAGCGCGTGATTTTCTCGCGGAGACAGTACGATGACCCGCGCAATTGATATTGACGCAATCCGCGCAGAGTTCCCGATTTTGTCGAGGGAGATTAATGGCAAGCCGCTTGCCTATCTCGACAATGCGGCCAGTGCTCAGAAGCCAAATGCGGTGCTTGACGCAATGTCAGAGCAAGCCCAAACGGCCTATGCGAACGTGCACCGTGGCATTCATACGCTCGCCAATGAAACCACAGAGGCCTATGAGGCCGCGCGGGAAAAGGTCAGGGCCTTCATCCATGCAGGGTCCGTGAATGAGATCATTTTCACCAAGGGTGGGACCGAGGCGATTAACTTGGTCGCCAATGGTATCGCTGACGAGATTGCGCCTGGCGATGAAATCGTGCTGTCGATTATGGAGCACCACTCAAACATCGTCCCTTGGCATTTCCTGCGCGAGCGCCATGGCGCAGTATTGAAATGGGTGGATGTGGACGAACAAGGCGCGCTCGATATGGAGGGCTTACGGGCTGCGCTGTCGGAAAAAACCCGTTTGGTCGCGATGACACACATGTCGAATGTGTTGGGCACGATCACCGATGCGGCTGAGATCGCTCGAATGGCGCACGCTGTCGGCGCGGAAGTGCTTCTGGATGGCTGCCAATCTGGTGTTCATCTCGACATTGATGTTCAGGCGCTTGATTGTGATTATTACGTCCTGACCGGACACAAAATCTACGGCCCGAGCGGCATCGGCGCTCTATATGGTAAAGCGGCAAGTCTTGACCGCTTAAGACCGTTCCAAGGCGGCGGCGAAATGATCGAAATCGTCGAGCGGGATCGGGTCACTTATAACGAGGCGCCGCACAAGTTCGAAGCGGGCACGCCGCCGATCCTTCAGGCGATTGGTTTGGGCGCGGCGATTGACTGGCTCAGCCAGTTCGATCCGTTAGACGTCGAAGCGCATGAGCATGCCCTCTATCAGCGGGCATATGACGGGATCCGCGGGATCAACGGCTTGCGCGTGCATGGCACGGCGCCTGGCAAAGGCGCAGTCTTATCGTTTTCGATTGATGGAGCGCATCCGCATGATGTCGCGCAAATTATGGACCGCTATGGCGTTGCCGTGCGCGCCGGGCATCATTGCGCCCAGCCGCTCATGGATCAACTCGGCGTTTCTGCTACCGCCCGGGCAAGTTTTGCGCTATACAACTCGCAAGAGGATATTGATGCCTTTGTCAAAGCGCTACACAAAGCGATCGGAATGCTTATATAATGACCGATATGGCAGACGATATGACCCAACGTGACGTCATTGATGTGGCGGTGCCCGAAACGGCTTTGGAGCGGGGTTCTTCGATCCCGCAAGATGAGCTGAATCGGATTACCGACGATCTAATCGCTGCCTTTAAAACGGTGTATGACCCTGAAATCCCAGTAGATATTTACGAATTGGGGCTCATCTATAAAGTCGATATCGATGATGATCGCAAAGTTGATATTGATATGACCCTAACAGCGCCCGGCTGTCCGGTTGCAGGCGACATGCCCGGCTGGATCGAAAATGCCGCGCGCACCGTCGAAGGGGTAGAGGATGTCGAAGTGCGTTTGACGTTCGATCCACCTTGGGACCCATCGCGTATGTCGGACGAAGCGCGACTCGCCCTCAACATGCTTTAATTGAAGCGCAAGCGCTTTGAGCCTATATAACCAGTATGGCCAGACGACCCAGACCCAAACTTGTGACCCTGACAGACGCCGCCGCGGCGCGCGTCTCTGAGATTATGACGGAAAAGGGCACGGGGTTTTTGCGCGTCGGCGTGACCAATGGCGGCTGCGCCGGCATGGAATATGTCATGGACTATGTCGACGCGCCTGAACCGCTCGATGAAGTGGTTGAGGACAAAGGCGTTAAGATTGTCGTTGATGCAAAAGCGGTGCTTTTCTTACTCGGCTCTATCGTAGATTTTGAAACCACGTTGCTGCATGAAAAGTTCACCTTCAAAAACCCCAATCAAACCGATGCGTGTGGCTGCGGCGAAAGCGTGACGATTGTGCCGGCCGCAGCCGAATAAGCTGCTTATAAGCAGGTTTTTGAGAACGTTTTGAAGGCCTCATTGACCGGCGGCAGGTTTAGCGTGAACACGCCTTCTCGACTGATCTCCATTTTAACCGGGCTACCGGTGACCACGGCATTGTAGATCCGACGGCCTTGCCAGGGCTCAATCGAGATCAGGGTTCGGGTTGAGCGCGCAAATCGCCAGCGATCACTGCGCGGCTCCGTGGTTTCGGTCTCCACACTGACATAGCGAGAGGCGAGCCTGCGAACGCCATCTAAGCCCAATTCGTCGACTGCATTGCCGTCTAGATACACCAGCGCCTGGATACCCATCTGATCGCTGCAGGCGAGCATCAAACTCGGTCCAGCGTCATCCTTCGCGTAGACATAGGCGCGCTCTGATTCGGCGTTGAGTTCCCAGGCTGTGGCGCTAAAGGCCGCGCAGCCCGCGGCCATTGCGATTGCGATTAATCTGACACACGCGGTTTGGAGCGTCATAGTGTTCCCCTTTCGTCGATTATTGATTATCAATATTCTCTTATCGAAAAAAGGCAACGCTACAATTGTGAAATCTCCCAAAATTTTCACGCGAACGCGCAATTGTCTTTGTCAAAACGCTTGTAATCGGCTTTTTAGCAATGGGAGGATAGGCAATCATGATACTTTATCTTGCTGGACTGGCCGCCTTTTTTGGCACCCATTTGTTTTCGGCGACGCGGTCACGCGCCCCTGACCGAGATATTCGGGCGCGCCTCGGATATGGGCCCTATATGAGCGCTTACAGTCTCCTGGCGGGCGCCGGATTGGTGTTGTTGATCTATGGCTATGGGATGACCCGCGGCATGGGCGTGCTGTATGTTCCACCGCTTTGGACGCAGCATATCACCTTGCTGCTGACCTTGCCGGCGATGGTTTTGCTGGTCGCCTCACAATTGCCAGCGGGGTACATCAAGAAAGTCACCAAACATCCGATGTTATTGGCAGTGAAACTCTGGGCTTTCGGCCATCTGCTGGCCAATGGCGAGTACAATTCTGTTCTACTGTTTGGCAGTTTTCTTGGGTTTGCCGTGTTTGATCGGATTATGGTGAAGCGTCGCGGTGACGATGGCGTCGGCCCGGATGTTGCGTTGAACCCGGTGATGGATGGTTTGTCCTTAGTTGCCGGACTTGCCGTCTGGGCCGCGATTGCATTTTGGTTGCATCCCATTTTGTTTGGGGTCGCGGCAATCACATAGTCCACCTTGCCGCTCTATCTGGGTCTGGTAAAGCCAGGCGGCAATTGGAGCGAAGGACATCATGTCAGCACACACGCAAATCCGGCGCAAAACGGTTCGCGACATCGCCAATGCGAAAACTGGCGATCCACTTGTTTGCTTGACGGCCTATGATGCGCAGATAGCGCAGCTGCTTGATCCGCATTGTGACATACTGCTTGTAGGCGACAGTGTTGGCATGGTTGTGCATGGCATGAGTTCGACGGTTGGGGTGACCCTCGAAATGATGATTTTGCACGGGCAGGCGGTGATGCGGGGCTCTCAGCAAGCCTTCATTGTCGTCGATATGCCGTTTGGCTCATATGAGACCAATTCTGATCAGGCCTTTTTGAATGCTGCGCGCGTGTTGCAAGAGACCGGGTGCCAAGCGGTCAAAATCGAGAGCGGGACATACGCCGCGACACAGATTGCGCATTTAGTCGAGCGCGGCATTCCGGTCATGGGGCATGTTGGCTTGCGCCCGCAGGCGATCAATGTCGATGGCGGGTTCCGCGCCAAAGGCCGGACCCATGAAGAGTGGGCGCGCGCCATTGCCGAGGCCGTCGCGGCTGATGAGGCGGGGGCGTTTGCGATTGTTGTCGAGGGGGTCGCCCCCGAGCTGGCCGACGAGATCACCGCAGCCGTCTCCTGCCCGACCATCGGCATCGGCGCGTCGGCCGGATGTGATGGTCAAGTCCTCGTCACCAATGACCTGCTCGGCATGACCGACTGGGTACCGAAATTCGTCAAGAAAAATGCGGACTTAAAGGCGATCATCGACTCTGCTGCGGCAACTTATGCGGCAGAGGTAAAATCCCGGACGTTTCCCGCCGCGGAGCATACTTACAAACTGCGGAAAGCCGCTATCAGCTAACCTTGTCCGTTGCGGGCGGCGACGGGCGCGGCTAGGGTGCGCGCAATCGCTCTGCTGGTTTGGTTTGGAGACTGTTTTTGGCCGATATTTTTGAGGAAGTCGAAGAAGGCTTACGTCAGGATCGCTTTAGCAGCCTTTGGAAGCGATATGGCATTTTCGCTTATCTCGGCGCGGTTATCTTGATCGGCGCAGTGGCCTTGAATGAGTATCTACAGGTTCGGGGCAATCAAACCACGCAGGCAAACGCAGCGCGAGTGGAAGCGGCTTTAACTGAAGTTGAGGCGCGTAATTATGAGGTCGCGGCGGCGCAACTCTCAGACATCGTGGCGGACGACATTGCGCCTTCAAACATCGCCGCCCACTTTTTAGCGGGGGTGCGATTGGACGGGAATGGCGATGCGGTGGCCGCCGCTGACGTCCTCCAAACTGCGGCCGGCGGGGCTGAGGATCCGACCGAAAAACTCGCTTTGATCAAAGCGGCCTATTTGAGAGCCGACACGCTCGACCGAGCCGGTCTTCAAGCCTTTCTGGCCCCTTTAAATGATGATGATGGTCCGTTCGGCGCGCTGGCCAAAGAAGTGCTTGCGGCGAAAGCCCTGCAAGAGGGCGATGTTGCGTTCGCGCGTCGCGAGTTCGGGTTTCTCAGATTTGTTCAGAACGCTCCACCCGGTGTGGTCACGCGCGCGGAGCAAGCGCTGGCCGCGCTGCCACCGCTGACCCCAGAAGAGCTGAATGCGGAGAGTGTCGAACCATCGCAGACGGTTGAAGACGCAGCAGATGCGACCGTGACCGACGCGGATCTACCGAACGATGCGAGCACTGAAAGCGAAATCGATACCAGCGAGCGCCCAGAGGAGACCCTGCAATGAGAGCTCAATCGGTATTGAGAGTCGCAATTATGACCGCCAGCTGTTTGGCGCTGACCGCTTGCGCGATATTCGACCGCAACCGCGCCGCGCGCGAGGCTGAAGAGGCGCTTGAAAAAGAGGGGCGCATTACAATGGTGCTGGGCGATGAGCGCCTGCAACCTGATCCGGCTCTGATCAGCGAAGTGATTACGCTACCCGAGCCACGCGCCTTAACCGATGGCTGGCCACAAGCCGGAAGCCGGGCCAGTAAAGCGACCGGCCATATCGCAGTTGCGCAAGGCTTAGATGTCGCTTGGCGAACCAGTGTCGGCCAAGGCTCGGATCGTCGCTCGGCGCTCACGACTCCACCCGTTGCGTCTGTCGATATGGTGTTCTCAATCGATTCACGGCAGGAGATTTTTGCCATCGACGCGTCTTCCGGGCGCCGCATCTGGAGTGAGCGCCTGACATCTGGCAATCGCCGCGATGGGACAGGCATCGGCTCGGGCATCGGCTTGGACGGCGACACTTTGGTGGTTGCAAGTGCGTTTGGCTTTGTTGCAGCGCTTGATGCAAAAACCGGCAATGAATTGTGGCGGACCGAGACCGAAGCCCCGATGACGGGCTCCCCGACCATCAAAGACGGGCGCATCTTTGTATCTTCAAACAATAATGAAGTCCTGGCGATTGATTTGGAAACCGGTGCGCTGCTCTGGACGGATCAAGCGATCGCGGAGTCGGCCCGCGTGCTCGGCTCGCCAAGCCCGGCCGCGGTTGAAGACATTGTCGTGACGCCTTATTCGTCGGGCGAAGTGATCGCCTATTTGGCTGCGAATGGGCGCCGCTTATGGACTGAGGCGCTTGCCAGTGTTGGCCAATTCACACCGATCTCGTCGATTAATGATATTGGCGCGCGGCCGATTTTAGGCGGTGGGTTGGTCTTTGCGGCCAGCCAGTCGGGCGTGATGGCGGCGATTGATGGGCGCACTGGGCAGCGGGTCTGGCAACAACCGATCGGAACCACTCAAGCGCCGGCGCTGGCGGGCGAGTATCTCTTCATTGTCGGGGTTGAAGCCGAGCTTGCCTGTATCAAAGCGAGCACCGGTCAAGTGGTCTGGGTCAAGGACTTGCAAAAGTTCACCAATGAGGAAAAGCAACGCGGGCGGCTGACCTATTCGGGGCCGATTGTGGCGTCGGGCAAAATTTTGATCGTTTCCTCGCAAGGCGAATTGATCACCTTTGATCCGCAAACGGGGGATGAAACAGACCGGTTGAAACTTGGTGATCCTGTCTATATCGAGCCGGTTGCAGTTCAGGACAAACTGATTGTCCTTACCGATGATGCGCGCCTGATTGCGATCCGCTAAGCGGGCTTTATTGCGCGCTCACTCAAACCGGAGCGCGTGATGCCGTTGAAAATTGCCATTGTTGGACGACCAAATGTCGGCAAGTCGACGCTTTTTAATCGTCTTGTGGGGAAGCAGATCGCCTTGGTTGATGACCAACCCGGCGTCACCCGTGATCGCAAAGAAGCGGAAGGCCGCTTGGCGGATTTGCCACTGATTTTGATCGACACGGCCGGCTATGAAGATGTCCATGACGGTTCCTTAGAAGCGCGAATGCGCGAGCAGACCGAAATCGCCATTCGCGAAGCGGAGCTTGCACTGTTTTTGATTGATGCCCGCACCGGGGTAACGGCCTTAGATGAGCGGTTTGCCCAGATCCTGCGACGGGCGGATATGCCGATTGTCCTGGCCGCCAACAAAGCCGAAGGTCGGGGAGGTGAAGCGGGTCTCTTGGAAGCTTGGACGCTTGGGCTTGGGGAACCCATTGGGTTATCTGGCGCGCATGGCGAAGGGCTGTCAGACCTCTATGCCGCGATCCGCGAAACGCTCGGCGAAACCGCCTTCGAGCAAGCATTGATTGATGACACCGCTGATGCCCAAGACAGTTTTAATCATGGCATCCTCGATCAACTGGAAGGGCTCGACGTCAACGATCCGACTCTAAGCGAGGAAAAGCTTAGCGCTGCTTTGGCTCAAGCTGGGATTGATGAGGCTGCGGAAAGCGCAGCGATTGACGCGGCCAAACAAGAAATCCAAACGCGCCCGATCCGACTGGCCATTGTCGGGCGCCCAAATGCCGGCAAGTCGACTTTGATCAATCAGCTGGTCGGCGAGCAAAGACTGCTGACAGGACCAGAGGCCGGGATCACCCGCGATTCCGTGACCTTGCGCTGGACCTGGCAAGGACGGGATGTGCGTTTGGTCGATACCGCCGGCCTGCGACGAAAATCAAAAGTCCAAGAGCGATTGGAAAAAATGTCGACCGGGGAAACGGTACGGTCCCTCAAATATGCCGACATTGTGGCTCTGGTCATGGACCCGGAAGACTCGTTTGAAAAACAGGACTTACAGATTGCCGACCTCGCGCTCCGAGAGGGGCGAGCCGTGGTTTTTGTGATTTCAAAATGGGATACGATCAAAAACCGTGGCATGGCGATGAAAGAACTCGAGCGGCGCTTGAAAGAGCATTTGCCGCAAGCGCGAGGCGCCGCGCTGGTGACGCTGTCCGGCCTGACCGGAAAACGCGTTGAGCGGCTTATGCCGGCGGTCGCAAAAGCCTATGATGACTGGTGCGCGCGGGTGAAAACTGGCGATTTAAACCGCTGGCTCAGATATATGATCGAACGCAACCCGCCGCCGAGCGTGCAGGGCAAACGGATCAAACCGCGCTATATGGCGCAAATCAAAGCGCGCCCGCCAAGTTTCGTATTGATCGCATCACGCGGCAATCAAATGCCAGAGCAGTATAAGCGCTATTTGGTCAATGGCTTACGCGAAGCGTTTGATTTGCCCGGCATCCCGATCCGATTGACGGTGAAGCAAGGCGCCAACCCTTATGCCGACAAAGCGCGGCGAAAGCGTTGACGCCTTTAAGCCTTAGCGCGCGATGGCGAGTTCAGACAATTCACGGCCAATCGTTGCGAACGCCTTTTGCAACTCAGCCGCGTTTTCAGCATCATAGTAATAGCTGTCATCGGTGGCGCAGTCTTTGAGCATGTCCTTGGTGTCTTTATCGTCCAAGTCGAACGCCACCGTGTAAATCTCAATATTCTCGTCCTTAGCATTGTCGCAGACATCAAGCGTGTATTCGTTTGCTTGCGAGACATTGCTGCGATTGTGGAAGCCATTACTGCTGTGCGGTGAGACCGTATTGGCGCCATCTGACATCAGCATGATTGCTTTGCGACCCTTGTCTTTGGCAAACGCAACCTCGTCTTCACCGCCATCCAGCGGTGCTTTCGAAGACAGCGCCCGAAAGCCCCAGATTAAGCCGGTTGGAATGTAAGTATTGCTGTTCGCTTTCAAGCCGGAGATGACCGTATCAGCGGTTTTGTGATTGTTGGTCAGCTCAAGCACCTGGCTCACATTACACGCATTTTTCGAAACGATGCCGCGGATTTTCTCGCTGCCATAGCTGTCATCTTCGACATTGTTGGGGAAGTTACGAGACCGCACACAGCCCCACCACTGGCGATATTCAGATTTCGGTGTGCATGTTTCTTCAGGGTCTGCGCCATCTGGGCAGTTCCAGCGCTTGCATGTGCCGTCAACTTGTCGGCGATTGCCAGCTTCGACCGATCCGGTCCACTTTTTACAAGGATACGATTCTTGCTTACATCCCGCTTCCCGGCGGGCGGCATTCGACGTACCGCAAGATTCCCAAGTCCGCGTGTAAGGCGCGGTGTCGCGCATCCAGCTTGCATTCTTGTATTTCGTGTCGATCTTCACATACGTGTTGAACGGAACGACCGCCAGTTTCGCAGCTGTATTCTTTGCCGGATCGGTTTCATTCGGGAGTAGAATATCAACCAGGGATTCCGCGGCATCTGTTAGTGCCGTGAGTTTGGCGCCTTTCATCGACCCAGACGTGTCGAGAACCAGGGCGAGCTCGACGGGCTGTTTGATATTATAGACCACCGCGGTCGAGGCTCCGATCGGCATGGTATCGCGACCGATGACGGACATCATGGTTGTGTCCAATGTGCCATTCGCGCTCAGCACAACTTCCGAACCGACCTCTTGTGCTTTGATTGGGTCGAGTTTGACCCCGCCAGTCATTTCAAATTGCGAGAGAAAGAAGTCTTGAGCCGCCTTGGTGATTTCGGCGTCCGTCATCGATTCTTCCGCCATCCGCTTGGCCGTCGCCAGCGCTGCGATATCGAGCGAGGTCTGCAGCTTGTTCTGCGTCGTCACATGGCGGCTATTATCGACCGCGAACCCTGCGACGGTGAAGACCGGGATCAACGCTAAGGCAAAAACCACCGCAACATTTGCGCGACGGTTGCTGTAAAATTCGTTCAGTCCGCGCCAAATGGCGCGTCGGCAATTGCCGATCGAGAGTCGACCCATCGTCCACGTCCCCTATGTTGTAGCTCACAGGCGACCCTACAATGAGAGTTAGAATCACTAGTTTATTCGCGTCGATGAATTTTGATGAAATTTGATCGATCTTAGGGCGCAAAATCGGGTCTCAATTCAGATCAGCTCGCGCGCGCTAATCCGCTGATTGTGCCGCGTTTCACTGGCGTCTAATAAAGGCAAAATCTGCGCCGCGACGGTCTCTGGCGCGGGTAGGGTCATTGGGTCTTCGCCCGGCATGGCATCGAACCGCATCTGCGTCCGCGTCGCGCCTGGATCGAACAAATTGACCCGCAGCGTTGATTGCTCGTTTTCATCAGCCCACGCATAGACCAAAGCCTCCAATCCAGCTTTCGAGGCTTGATATGGCCCCCAAAACGCACGCGGGCGCGGAACAACCCCGGAGGTGACGAACACCGCACGCGGCGCCGCTGATCGGCGCATTAACGGATCCATAACCCGGATCAGCCGCCAATTGGCACTAAGGTTAACGTCGATGACGTCATTGAATTGCCGTTCGCTGCCGGCTTGCAGAGGACCAATCTGACCGAGGAGGCCTGCATTTGCGAGCAAGCCATCAAGACGCCCAAACTTCTCAGCGATACCATGTCCCAGCGCTTCGAAGGCGCCCGCTTCTTTCAAATCAAACGGGATAAGGGTCATTGATCCGCCAACGCCGCGGATCTCATCATCAAGGCTTTCTAGCGCTTTTTTCGAACGTGCGAGGCCAATGACGTGATGACCGGCTGTGGCCAGTGCAAGCGCAGCGGCCCGGCCAATCCCTTGCGACGCGCCGGTGACCAGCGTGATACGTTTTTCCATGCCGTCGGCCTCACCAAGCTCTCGCGTCTAGTCCAGTAGAGAGAGCTGTCTTTCCTTACTGCTTTGATTGCGCGCATGATCGATCAGGCGGGTTGGATAATCGCCGGTGAAACAATGATCGGCGAATGCGGGTGTTTCGGGATCATAGTCGACGCCGATGGCGCGATACAGACCCGGGACGGATAGAAACCCGAGGCTTTCGACTTTGAGATAGTCTCGCATCTGATCGAGTGTATGATTCGCGGCGAGCAATTCTGTGCGGTCGGCCATATCGATGCCGTAGAAATCCTGATGCGTGATCGGCGGACTGGCCGATCGGAAATGGATTTCCTTGGCTCCAGCATCTCGCACCATTTGGACAATCCGGCGCGATGTATTGCCGCGAACAATCGAATCGTCGACCAAAAGCACGCGCTGGCCTTCGAGCACCGCGCGATTCGGGGAATGCTTGCGCGAAACCGCGCGCTGCCGCCCGGTTTGGGTCGGTTGGATAAAGGTCCGCCCGACATAGTGCGAGCGAATGATGCCGAGCTGAAATGGGACACCCGAATGTTCGGAATAGCCAATTGCCGCCGGCACACCAGAATCGGGGACCGGCACGACCACGTCTATGTCTGCTGGATGTTCCAGCGCCAGTTGGTGCCCCATTTTACGCCGCACGTCATAAACAGAACGGCCCTGAACAATACTGTCAGGGCGCGCAAAATAGACATATTCAAAGAGACAAGGTCGGACCGGCTGCGATGGAAACGGATTGTACGATCGCACACCGTCTTTGGTGATGATCACAACTTCGCCAGGATCGATCTCTCGTACTGTCTGAGCGCCCATCAGGTCGAGCGCACAGGTCTCGGACGCCAGCACGTAAGCGGTGCCGATCTGACCTAAGATCAAGGGGCGCAGTCCGGAGGGATCGCGCGCGCCGATCAGCTTCTTATTGGTCATGCCGACAAAGGAAAACCCGCCTTCAATTTGCCGGATCGCATCGAGAAAGCGATCCGACACGGTTTCCTGATCGCTGCGGGCCAGCAAATGCAAGATGACCTCGGTGTCCATTGTCGATTGGAATATCGAACCGCGCCTGACGAGTTTTTTGCGCAGCGCCCGGGCATTGGTCAGGTTGCCATTATGCGCGATCGCGAACCCGCCAGAGTCCAAATCAGCATAGACCGGTTGGATATTGCGAATGACGGGCTTGCCTTGAGTCGAATAGCGATTGTGACCAATGCCTGCATTGCCGGGCAAACGTTCGGATACATCGCCGCCAAAATTATCGCCGACCAGGCCCATATGGCGCTCGCCGTGAAACTTTTCGCCGTCAAATGTGGTGATCCCGCAAGCTTCCTGTCCGCGATGTTGCAGAGCGTGTAAGCCGAGGGCGACGAGTAGAGAGGCTTGGGGGTGAGCGAAGACGCCGACAACGCCGCACTCCTCGCGAGGTTTGTCGTCATCATGATCAAACAGCATTCGATCAACCCTCACGGTCCATTCGTGGGCGGATTATTCTGACGGGGTCGTGCCGTCAAGGTTTGAGAGCTGCGAATTGCGCTCTGCGAGCTCGGGCGCGCGGTCACCAAGATAGGTCGCACCCGCGGCGATCAGGGGATAAGTCCTTGCTTGAGTTACGAATTCCGGGATTTGGTCACGGTCCATTGCGAGGTTCAACAAATAGACAAAGAAAATCAAAACCACGCCGCCGCGCGCGAATCCGAACAAGCCTCCTGCGACTCGGTCAAGCAAGCCGATGCCATCGACGCCTTGGATCGTCCGTGAGAGATTGGCGCCAAACCAAGCCACGGCGACGTAGACCACAAGAAAGACAACGACGAAAATCATTGCGTCGGGCATCCACTCTGGGGCTGTCTCCGGCAGCAGCGCGGCCAATTGCCCGACAAAATATCGATGCGCAAAAAACGCCCCAGCAATGGCGGCAATAAACGCCCCCAGTGTTGCCAATTCGCGCATGAAGCCGCGTGCAAGTGCCATTAATGTCGAGACGATCACGATGACGATCGCAACGGCATCAAAGGCTGTTAAGGCTTCCATCATTTGCCAGCTTCCGGTGCGATCAAATCTACCAGGTCAGATAGGCGCTTGATCGGAGTGATCGTCAAGCCTTCTATCGCTGTTGGACTGCCTTCCGGCACAAAAGCGCTCTCAAACCCTAACCGTGCGGCTTCTTTGAGACGTTGCTCCATCCGCGAGACCGGTCGGATGGCGCCCGATAAAGCCAGTTCGCCAAAATAGATCGTCTTCCGCGGTCCAGGATGGGCGGCGGCCGAGGTGAGTAAAGCGGCGGCGGCCGCGAGATCGCCGGCCGGTTCGCCAATCCGATATCCGCCGGCCACCGAGAGATAAACATCCCGGCCACCAAGCGTGACCCCGCAGCGCGCCTCAAGGACGGCGAGCAGCATGGCCAACCGGTTGCTGTCCCAGCCGACAATCGACCGCCGCGGCGTGCCATAGGCGCTTGGCGCGACCAGAGCCTGCACTTCGGCCAAAACCGGACGCGAGCCTTCCATCGCGGCGAAAACTGCGGCTCCGCCCGCATCATCTGCTTCTGCCGACAGAAACAGCGCCGATGGCTCTTTCGCCGGAGCGAGACCGTATGGGTGCATTTCAAAAATGCCAATCTCATCGGTCGGGCCAAAGCGGTTTTTGACCGCCCGCAGAATGCGGAACTGATGACCGCGCTCGCCTTCGAAATAGAACACGGTGTCGACCATATGCTCAACCACGCGCGGCCCAGCTATTTGCCCTTCTTTGGTGACGTGGCCGACCAGGATCACGGCAGCCCCGGAGGTTTTCGCCCAGCGGGTCAGTTCTTGCCCGCAGGCGCGGACCTGACTGACGCTGCCCGGCGCGGCTTCGAGACTGTCCGACCACATGGTTTGGATGGAATCGATGACCACGAAATCAGGCTTGGCCGCTTTCAGCGCGCTTAACACTTTGCGTAAGTCGGTCTCGGTCGCGAGTTGCACCGGACTGTCGGCCACTTTTAGCCGCCTTGCCCGGTCTTGGATCTGCGCGGTGGCTTCCTCACCAGAAACATAGACCGAGCTAAGGCCATTGCGCGCCAGGCGCGCGGCGACTTGTAAGAGCAAAGTCGATTTGCCAATCCCAGGGTCGCCGCCGATCAGAGTCGCACTCGACGGAACAATGCCGCCGCCAAACACGCGATCAAGCTCTTCGACGCCGAGCACAATCCTGTCAGGTGGAGCATCGTCGCCATTGAGCGCAGAAAACTTCGCTTTTCCGGTGCGCTTTGTGCTTGCCTTCGGCGCTTTCAACCCGCCGGGCGGACCGCTGACGGTTTCTTCAACCAGCGTATTCCATTCGCCGCAGGCATCACATCGCCCAGACCATTTTGAATACACGGCAGCGCAGGACTGACACACAAAATGAGATTTCGCCATGGCTCCGAGTTAGCCGGGTCCGCCGACCAGGGAAAGAGGGAAGATACCGGAACACATGTTACATCTGTAGTAACAAAAAGTTCATATTGTTTTTCAATAAATTGTGTTACAGGTGTAGCGGGCGAGAAGAACGCCTTTGCGAATATCGCTTTGTCACAGGAGGAATATATGACCGTTTCCAAATCCATTCTGATCGCGGCAGCCATCGCCGCCCTTACAAGTTCGCTGCCATCGCAGGCCATGGACAATGGTTCAG
The DNA here is from genome assembly GCA_038531165.1 of Pseudomonadota bacterium. Taxonomy (GTDB): domain Bacteria; phylum Pseudomonadota; class Alphaproteobacteria; order Caulobacterales; family Hyphomonadaceae; genus Henriciella. Next base: position 42,606 of record JBCBBZ010000003.1, on the reverse strand, counting down.
ACGATCGCTCGATCGATGTCTCAATCAAAGACTATAATTTGACCAAGATCGAAGATGCGAAACTGGTGATGGCAAAGATTGAGCGCGCGGCTTATCGCGCTTGCCGTTTCTCCAATCAGCGCGAATCGCTGCGCATGCGCTTGGATCGCGAGGCCTGCCAAGATGCGGCCGTTCAGAGCGCCGTCGTTTCGATTGGCGCGCCAATCCTGACCGGTTTACTCGAAGCAGACGCGAAAAGCTAAACAACTCAGACGTGAGTCTTGAGACAGAACACGGCGAGATCGCTGCGCTCTGTCTCATTTCTCCCCGTTCGGTGAAATCTGATCATCCGGGTTTACGCTAGGTTTAAGGCGCGCCGTGTACGGACCCGACCAAGGAGGAACCGGTCAGCAACGCACATCGAATGGGATGATGAAATGAAACTGACCAAACTCTTGACGCCAATCTTGGCCTCAACCCTCGCCATGTCTTTCTTGCCGGCCATGGCTGGCAGCAAAACGATGGTCGAAACCGAAAGCAGAGAGGTCTCGCTTATAGACCTTGATCTCAAAGACTGGACCGATGCTGGCACAGCGCTCGAACGTATCGAAGCAAGCGCCCGAAAAGTCTGTCGCAAATTGCACGAAAATCACGTCTCGAACCTGTCGGCGAAATATAAGTGTCGCCAAGACGCGATCGCCCGCGCAGTTGACGAAATCAATGCGCCAGCGCTCGAAGCGCAGATGCAAAAGCGCTAATCGGATCGCAACTGAGCCTCGGCACAGCCAAAGAGAGAGGGGGCGCGGTATTTTTTGCCGCGCCCCCTCGCTTTTCCATCGACCTTGGCGCACACTATGAGGGTTGATCAGGAGGACGGTTATGCAGATGCCAGAGCACGGGCGGGCATGGGATGAAATCCACGCCGATATGCAGACGCGCGGCGCAAAGGACGCGAAATGGCGCGATGGCCGCACCGCGGTATATGTTTTTAATGCTGGCGAAGAGATCGCAGCGATCCAAAAAGAGGCCTATGCGGCCTTTATGTCAGAAAATGGACTCGGCCCTTTAGCGTTTCCGTCTCTGGCGCAAATGGAAAAAGATGTTGTCTCAATGGGGCTCAGCTTGCTGCATGGCCCTGACGGGAGCACGGGGGCCATGACGTCCGGCGGCACGGACTCGATTACGATGGCGATGAAGACCGCCCGCGATTATGCCAGGTCGCAAGGCCGGGCCCGCGCACGTGCCAACATTGTTCTACCCTTCTCAGCTCATCTCGCGTTCGATAAGGCGGCGCACTTGATGGACATTGAGGTCCGCCGGATCCCAGTCCGCACAGATGGCACCTATGAAGCCGATGTCGAGGCGATGTCTCAGGCATGCGATCACGAAACCATTATGCTGGTCGGATCGGCGCCGAATTTCCCGCATGGCATTATCGACCCAATTGAAGCGCTGAGCGATGTTGCGGTCGCCAAAGGTCTGTGGCTGCATGTCGATGCGTGCGTTGGCGGATATTTCGCGCCGTTTGCGCGGATGAATGGCGTGCCCGTGCCCGCCTTCGATTTTGAGCTGCCGGGCGTGCACTCAATGAGCGCTGATTTGCATAAATATGGCTATGCTGCGAAAGGCGCATCGACCGTTTTGTTCCGTTCAGACGAGCTCTATGCGCACATGCCGTTCGACATGAAACAATGGTCAGGCGCGCCGATGAAAACACCAACTTTGGCGGGAACCCGCCCCGGCGGCGCGATTTCGGCGGCCTGGGCGGTGATGAACCATCTCGGGATAGACGGTTACAAGCGTCTGCAGGGGCAGGTTTGTGCCACCCGCGAGCGGGTCGAAGCGGGGGTCAAACGCCTCGGATTTGAGGTGCTCGGAACGCCGCTGCTGGGATTGATCGCGTTCCGCCATCCAGACCATCATGCATTTGCGATTTATGGTGAAATCTACCGCCGAGGGTGGTTTACGTCAGTGACCAAAGACCCGCCGAGTTTGCATCTCATGCTGTCCCCGAAACATGCCGATTTCATTGATGAATATCTCACCGATCTAGAGGCCAGTTTGACCGCCGTGGCGTCCGCTGCAGACCCCGAAAAAATGAAAGTCAAAGTGCGCTATAGCTGATCTGCAAAAAAACCATATCAGTGTTGGACAAGCGCTGGCGGGGGAGCTAAGACACCGCTTCCCTGTTTGGCCCGCCCGGGTAGCTCAGGGGTAGAGCAGCGGACTGAAAATCCGCGTGTCGGTGGTTCAAATCCGCCCCCGGGCACCATTTTCATTGACTTGTCTTTTCGCTCTATATCCCGATACTTGCATTCGGGCTGGCGCTTTTGGTCGCTGAGCGATCCAGTTGGGAGACGGGCATGATGAGACACTTATTAAGTGGCCTAAGTCTGATTGTATTGGCATCGTGTTCGCCCGGCGTAGTCGAGGGAGAGTCTGATATGCCGCTGCCTGAGCCGGTGATGAACCGACCCGCCCCGCAAACTTTGGAAGACCGCTTTGCGATCTTAGCCTTAGATTGCGTGCACCGCGAATACCCGAACAAGATTAGCCATGTCTTACAGTCTGCTGAGGATGCAAAACCTCCGCGTGAATTGACGCCGATTTTTTATGGCTGTTTTGACTGGCATTCCTCCGTGCATGGGCATTGGCTGCTGAGCCGGATTTTGTCGACCCATCCGGAAAGCGTTTTAAGCGCTGACATCCGCGCGGCGCTCGCGCAGAGTTTCACAGAAGAGAAACTGGCCGGCGAGCTGGCGTATTACACAGCGCCTGGCCGGGCCTCGTTTGAACGTCCATATGGCTTGGCCTGGTACCTGCAACTGATCGCCGAGCTCGAGGAAAGCGAAGACCCGCAACTGACGCAATGGCGCGAAGTCCTGCGTCCGCTTGAAGAGGCGATCGTGGCACAAATTCTCGATTGGTTGCCGAAACTGTCTTACCCGATTCGGCTCGGGACCCACAATCAATCTGCCTTCGCGTTCGGCTTAATGTTGGATTATGCGCGCACCGTTGGGCATGCCCCGCTTGAGCGCGCGCTCGTGGAAACGTCGATGGCATTCTATCAACGGGATGTGAATTGTCCGCTTGCCTATGAGCCCTCGGGGGAGGACTTCCTCTCGCCGTGTTTCATGGAAGCCGATTTGATGCGCAGGGTGCTTAGCCAAGCAGACTTTGCCGATTGGTTGAGCCTATTTTTGCCGGATATTCCGCTTGATGGCGACGGCGATTGGTTGGCGCCGGGAATCGTCTTGGATCCCTCCGATGGCAAGCTGGTCCATCTCGATGGGGTCAATCTCTCTCGGGCCTGGGCGCTCGAAGGCATTGCCAGCGCGCTACCGAGCGATGACCCGCGAATGACGGCTTTGCAAGCGGCGGCGGATTTGCACCGCGAGGTTGGCATCGCCGCGGTTTCGGATGAGCATTATTCTGGCAGTCACTGGCTCGCCAGTTTCGCAACATATCTGACCACCCAGCGCGGTATCAAATAAGGCGATGGGGGAGGTGAGGCGCGGCTTTGGCCCCGGATTACTGGTCGCAGCAGCGTTTATCGGGCCCGGCACAGTCACCGCATGCACCTTGGCCGGCGCCAACTTCGGCTTCGCGCTGATCTGGGCGCTGGTCTTTGCCACCGCCGCGACGATTGTGCTGCAGGATATGGCGGCCCGGCTCGGGGCCGGGGCGCGCCGCGGTCTCGGCGAAGCGCTAATGCAAAGTGCGCCGAACGCGGCGGTGAAATGGGGCATTGGCGGTTTGGTTTTCGCAGCGCTGCTGATTGGCAATAGCGCTTATGAAGGTGGCAATCTTACCGGTGCTGCGCTGGGGCTCGATGCACTGCTGCTGCAGGCCTCGCCCGGCCAAAATGCCCTCGTCGGATTGCTCGCAGTGCTGGCGGCAGGCTTAATTCTGGTCGGCACGTACGACCTGCTTGAAAAACTCTTGATCGGTTTGGTGCTGTTGATGAGCGCGGCCTTTGTTCTGAGTGTGATATTTGTTCCGCCCGACCTCGGGGCGCTTGTGAGTGGCCTCGTGCCGAGACTTCCGGACGGGGCGACCCTGACAGCGATGGCGCTGATCGGCACCACCATTGTGCCGTATAACCTATTTTTGCACGCAGCCGCGGCGCGCCAAAAATGGCCGAGCGGCAAGGCCACGCAGGCAGCGCGTCAGGAATCTGCGCTGTCGATTGGCCTGGGCGGCCTGGTTTCGATTTTGATCCTCTCGACCGCCGCGAGCAGTCTGTTCAAATCCGGCCTAAGCGTGACCAATGCTGCCGATATGGCACGCGCTATTGAGCCCACTTTCGGTGTAGCCGCGCGCTATCTGATCGGCATCGGTTTGTTTGCCGCAGGGCTCACTTCGGCGATGACTGCGCCGATGGCGACGGCGTTTGCGCTAAGTGAGATGCTCGGTGGGGACGAACGCCGCCGCATGGTCTTGTTTCGGGCCACCGCTTTACTGGTGGTGATTGTTGGTGCCGCGATCGGTTTGTCCGGCATTCGGCCAGTGTCCCTCATCCTGATCGCGCAATATGCGAACGGGCTGCTTTTGCCCATCATCGCCGCTTTCTTACTTTATGTGATGAACCGCAAAGACCTGTTGGGACCCCATAGCAACGCCTTGGCAGCCAATTTGGCAGGATCCGCAATTGTCCTGCTAACACTCGGCCTCGGGCTTCGATCGATCTTGCGCGCCGCTGGTTTTCTATAGGGCCCGCTCCCCCACATTTGGGAGCAGCCATAGAGGCCCCCCCTCATAGACGATCTGACCGAGAGCGCCGACGGCGTGCCATCGCGCAAGACCTTATCGGATTGCAACCCGATCTGGTTTTTACGATCTATTGGCGCTACGACCGGGTTCGAAAAGTGAGAGGAGGTCGACCATGCCGAGTGTTTCCATGTCGCCGCAAGAGGTTTCTGATTATATCGCACAGGCCGGGCGCGATGCTTGGCGGGTGCCTGACGTGCCGGAGGAGACCCCGCTCCGCTCGATTGAGAAAGTCGGCGTGATCGGCGCGGGCACAATGGGCGGTGGTATTTCCATGAATTTCGCAACGGTTGGGATCCCGGTGACTATACTTGAGCGCGAACAGAGCGCCCTCGACCGTGGCCTCTCGGTCGTGCGCGGACATTATCAACGCAGCGCCGACAAAGGACGCTTTCCCGTTGAAGAGGTTGATCAACGAATGGGCAACCTGATCGGGACACTGACGATGGACGATTTCGCTGACTGTGATCTGATTATCGAAGCGGTGTTTGAAGACATGGATCTCAAAAAACAGATCTTCACCGATCTCGACCGCATCGCGAAGCCTGGTGCGATCCTCGCGACGAACACGTCGGCACTCAATATTGATGAGATTGCAAGTGTCACACAACGCCCTGAGGATGTTATCGGCTTGCACTTCTTCTCACCCGCGAATGTTATGAAACTGCTTGAGATTGTTCGTGCGGATCACACCGCCGATGACGTCATCGCGACCAGTATGGCGCTGGCAAAAACCATTAATAAAGTCGCCGCGCTGGTCGGGGTTTGCCCGGGTTTTGTTGGCAACCGCATCCTCTTTGCCCGCCAGACCCAGGCGCAGAAACTGCTCAGCAAAGGCGCGATGCCATGGGATATCGATGCCGCTCTAAACACATTCGGATTCCGTATGGGCCCGTATCAGATGTCCGATCTTGCCGGCCTCGACATTGGTTGGAAAAAGGGGGCGACCACCGCAAACCCGATCCGCGATGCGCTCTGCGAACTGGATCGTCGCGGACAAAAAACCGGCGCTGGTTATTATGATTATGACGAAAACCGTCGGCCGGTTCCTTCTGATGTCACCGCCAAGATCATTCAAGAGGTGACGGGCGTCGCGCCTGGCGGTGCGCCGCTTGAGGACGAGATCGTCGCGACCTGTATCTATCCGATGATAAATGAAGGGCTCAAAATTCTAGAAGAGAAAATGGCCCAGCGCGCCTCTGACATCGATATTGTTTGGCTCAATGGATATGGTTGGCCGGCAGATAAAGGCGGCCCGATGCTATATGGCGATATGGTGGGCGCGGAGGCGGTGCTCGAGACGATGGAAAAACTTGGCGCCGATGATGAACGGTTCGCGCCAAGCGCAAGGCTCAAACGCCTCGCATCGGAGGGGGGCCGCTTCACAGACGTGCAACCCGGCCAAGCTTAAACGCAACGCCTCGGGGAGATCTTATGCTGACAAATGTGGTGCCCATTCTCAGAGTCTTCGACGTCAATCTGGCGCGCGAAACGGTATAAGAATGGTCGCCCTGGCGCGCCGCAAGAGATGCCTTGGGGCACAAAGAGCTGACTTTGACGGACCCGTTCGGAAACCGGCTCACATTCGCGGAGTCGCTTGCCGATTGACTAACCTGATCGGCCAAATTGTGCGCCGAGACTTTGCCGCGCCTTAACAAGCGTCGCCTACCTCGCAAGTGCTAACTGTGCGAGGGGACCCAGAGCATGAGACGCACCAACCCGGCCATTGCGTTGAGCGCAGCGCTCATGGCGCTTACGGCTTGCGGCGGTGGGGGTGGCGGCGATGGCACGACGCCAGACGCGCTGACCGGATCTTCAACCCCGTCGACCCCAACCACAACGCCACCATCCCCGCCGGCGCCTCCATCGCCCGCACCCCCGGTTTCGACCTCGATTGACGGGTCGGTTTCGAAAGCGACATCAGGCGGCTTGCCAGGCGGGCTGCGAAATGCCGCCGAACGAAAGTCTTTCGCGCATTATATTGGCACAACGAAAGATTTGACCGGGCGCCATCCGAAGCAGTTGCCGATCCGCACTTATTTCGCTGCGTGTCAGACGAACACCGATACTCCGCGCATGTTCGTTTCAATGACGCTCGAGGATCCGAGCCAAACCGACGATCCGGATATACCGACCATTGGGTCTGTGTTCGAGACCGTCTATGATCCTGCCACCAAATCCCTGCGCCGCACGGGCAACGAAACGCGTGTCGATCTGTGCCAAGAAACGCATGGTATTGCGGTGAGCAGCGACTGTTCTCGCATTGCCGTGCTGTGCAATACCGATTTCGAAGACCCGGTGTCAGAGTCAGAGTATTTCACGCGCGATTTGGTCGAAGAGAGCAAGATCTCGACTTTCGATCAGCCAAACAACAAAACGCAGGTCAACAATAACTCAAACATTGCCGCCGCCGATCGCAATGCGCGATACCTCTATAATGGCGAGATGTGGTTGCTCGAATGGGACGGCGTAAGCCTTTCGAGCCAGCCGGATCGTTATGTCATTCACAAAGCCGTTGGCGGCGCCCAAGCCGGCGCTGCCGCTCTGGTTTATGCCGAAGATCAAGACGCCTATGGCGCAGCGTTCATCACCAATTCGTTTGACAATAATGGCGGACGCCACAAAAGCGGCGCCCTCGTCGTCGTCGAACGCGATGGCTGGGTCTTGAATGGCCGCCATCCCCTCGACCCTGACGAAACGCGTGGGTTTACATGGGACTGTGCCAATGGCCACGTCATGCATATGCGCCCCTTCTTCAATCCGTTTAATGGGATCTTTGCGGCGCTGTGTACCAGTGACTTCAATCGCTATTGGCTCGGCAATGGCGGTGCCATTGGGATCAAAAACGAATACCAAGATATTTTCGGCGGGTATGAGGGTTACCTCGTGGCCTCGAGCTCAGGAGGGGTGACCAATGGCGGCGCGCACAAAGTGGTCCCGGTCGACGACAAACATTCCATTATGGTGCTTTCTGGCACGCCCGTGATCCCACTCGATAACCCTGAATTCCAGGCTTTCATACAAGAAGCAGAAGCGTTTGCGATCAGCCGCGCAGAGCCGATGCGCGGGTTTGATGCGTGCAGCTGGTATTGGGAGCTCCACTGCGAAGCGGCTTTTATGGAAGAGTACTATTATAATAATGGCCGCAAACGCTATCCGGCCTTCCGCGGCAACTTTTGGCAGGGCGGGCAGGTCTTGCCGACAGACTTGACGCGAATTGGTCTACTTAAAGTCTCTGATCTTGGCCGCGCCAACATTGATGGCAATTACCAAAATGTGAAATGGATCGTGGAAGATCCCGACTGTATGCTTGGCGCGCCGCAAATGACAGATTTGCAAAATGGCCGCTACTTGCTCGGCTGGGCGAAGTTCCAATGCATCAGCGATGGCCATGAGCTGAAACGCTTTTCTGGCAAGCACACGCTTCACCCCAAGGCCTATTATCTGATGGAAATAGACGCTGAGGGGACCCCGCTGACCGATCCATTTGAAATGACCGCGACGGGGTGGGGCGGTCAGGATGAGATGGTCTATCTCGGCAATGGCCGCGTCGGCTGGGCTTACATACCGGCACCGACTTTGGATGCGAGTGGGAATTTCTCGTCACCTTATCAATCAGACTGGGAGTTCATGGTTTACCAGTCGCCGAACTGATCGGTGATTGGCCATCGCGGCTCGACGCGTGATTTCAGATCGCGGTGACGGCTTTAAGCCGAGCATGAACCGACCGCGATGACGACTTTGATGCCGACCCTGCTTCTGGGCGGCTCAAGAGGGGGATTGATTCATAGACGCGACTTACTATCACTCGCAAATGTCGCGCCGCTAAGAGGAACTTTAATCATGGAACAGGACATGGCTCAGCAGAACGACGCCTATCCATGGTTGGAGGACCCATCCGACGATCCGGCACGCCTGAATTGGCTTGCGGCTGTGTTCAACCCTTTGGGTGAAACGTCGCGCTTGCATTTTACGCGAATTTGGACCGGCCTGTTTTTTACGCGGCTGATCGTCTTCATTGCGCCCTTGGCGGTGACAGTCTTGCTGACCCTGTCGGGGGCCAACGAAACCGGGTTTAGCGCCATTCCCGTGTGGGGGTTTCCCTTATTTGTGGTCGTTACAGGCTTGATGTCCTATGTCCTGCATTCCCGCCGACTTACGAATGCGAAACGCAATCCGATTTGGGCGCTCTTGGTGATTCTGCCATTGATGTTCGCGGGTGGCGGTTTCGTTCTAGGCGCGCTGTCGGGCGGCCATGATTATGACGTCGCGATCGAAGCGGACCAGCTCAAAGAGGCGGGCGTAAACCCAAAGCAGATGGCAATCGATTTCGAGCGCCAAGAGGTTTATAAGACTCTGTCGAGCGATGTGATGCTAAGGCTTTTTGTGGCGCGTTCCGATACCAACTCAGCCGGTGCCGCAGTGGACTTGGCGATCGAAGATACGCAACAGACTGCTTTGGTCGATGCGCAGCTGGCGGAGATCGGGGTGTCACTCAATCCCGATCAACGCGCCCGCCTGACAACCGGACTGGACGAGCTATCGCGCCAATTGACCTCATCTTTTCGATTTAGCGCGTTTCTCACCTCAACGCGTGGATCGAGCCTGCGCGATTATCGCAACTCAATCGAAAATCTATGGGATCAGCATCTGCCAGACATCGATTATGAGACGATCAGCCAGCGCGAACATGCCATTCAAAGCGCCATCGGGGCGTTTATTGTGTTTTGGATCTTGCCGTCTTTCTTTGTGATGCTCTGGTCGCTCTTCTGGGTCGGGCGACTGCCCAATGGTGGCGGTCGAATCAAAGACAGAGCCGACAAACTGAGAATAGATCGCGGGATCAGTTAGACGAACCGGGTGACCAGAAGCTCTCAACCAAGCGGCCGCGCTGCGCGGATGCCAGCCCCACCAAGCCCGAGCGTGCGCCAGTTTTGCGGTTGGCTAAAGGCGATCGAAAGCAACTTATATTCAATTCGAGCAGCCGGACGTGGGGGTGGAACAGATGCGCTGGTTGATCCTGCCGAACGCTTGGGAATAAGCCAATTTAACTGTCTAAAGGTCCCGCCCGAGCGCGGCGCGCTCTATCCGCGGCGTATAAATGCGGCATTTGCGTTCCCTTGAGCCGCCGCTTCTTGCGGGTTAGGGAGGTTTGATGCTTTACAATGCGTACGATCACGGTGAACCGGTGATGTGCTTTGAGCGTAGACAGAAAGAGCAAATAGACAGTAGCTTAGAAATACAACCATCACGATTGCAAGGCGCACCTATCACATCTTTACCAAGTATATAAAAATGATAGTCATTACCAATCTCAAGTCAATCGGGGAGGACGTGGACCGGTTGAGGAAGCGTTTCGGAGAAAAGGATAAATCAATGTCGAAAATGAACACAGGACAGGTCTTTCTGATCGCGGGAGGCATGGTTGCGCTCTCGGCATGCGGCGGCGGTGATGCGCCTGCTGCGACCGAAGACACGAGCGCGCCTGCTGCCGCAGAGGTCGTTGAAGAAACCACAGAGGTCGCTGAAGCCGTCGAAGAGACGGTCGAAGTCGCTGAGGCGGAAACCACCGACGCCGTCGAAGACGCGGTTGAGACCGCAGCGGAAGAGGTGACAGAGGCTGCCGAAGAGGTCACCGAAGCCGCTGAAGACGTCGTCGAAGAAGTGACTGAGGAAGTCGAGGCCGCACCTGCCGCCGAAGGGACTGGTCAGGTGATTGAAGTGGGGATGTATACGGTCAATCCGGATAATCGCCGTGAGACCATGGTCTTCACCCCCAACCTTTTGCAGCTCAATGTCGGCGACACGGTCAAGTGGGTTCCGACCGAGCTTTCGCACCAGTCCGCCTCTATTCCCGGGATGATCCCGGAAGGCGCAGAGCCTTGGTATAGCCAAATCAATAAAGAGGTTTCGTACACCTTCACCCAGCCTGGTATTTATGGCTATCAGTGCGTCCCGCATTATTCCGGCGGCATGGTCGGACTGATCGTGGTTGAAGGCGAAGGCAAGCTCGATAATCTCGAAGCGGCCAAAGCGGTGCGCCAACCTGGCCTCGCAGCGCGGCGCTTCGATGAGATTTGGGCAGCAGCCGAAGCTGCGGGTTATCTCAGCGAGTAGTCCGGCATTGGATCATATCGCATCGATCCGTGACAGGCGCAGATCTCAGGCTCGATAGAACGACGCCAATGGATCAACGCCAAAAAGGATCGGGTGCAGATAGAGAAATCCAGCCCACATGGCCGTACCGACGGCTGCACCCAGCCGCGCCCGGGCATCAAACTGACCGGGCGCAGCACGCAAAGCGGCCCAACACTCTGGGCTAAAACGGTTTCTCTGCCGTCGCTCGACGGCGGGGACACCCACCAAACCGAACATGGCCGATCCTGCGAACAAAATCAGGGTTGGCCATTCTCCGTTCGCGGAAAATGGGCGATGCCCCAAAGCGTCAGGCCCCACAGCACGGGGTGCCGGATCCACGCCACCACGCCCAAAGCCGTCGGGTCAAAATCACCGCTACGAAAGCTAATTGAGAACGGATTGTGGGTTGTCGCACCGATCCCGATCAAGACAAATCCAATCCCGGAACCAAGGGTCGCGAAGCCATAGGCCCAGGCCGGTGTCAGCCAAAGTACGTCGCGTTCCGCGCTCAACACCTCAAAGACGACCCATGCGAAGAGGGCCAAAGACAAAGTAGAATAGACCGCCAGGTACCCGCTTTGCCCGATTTTTTGAATCGCCCAAGGCTTCAGCCGGGACCGGCTCACCAAAACGTGGCTCAGCAGAAATACGAGCATTGAAAAAAGGACGCCCATATCGGCCTTCGTGCAGCAATCGAGCGCTAAGACATAGGCTGGCTTGCCCGGAACACCACCTTAGCTTTCCGGGGCGATGGGCGGCGGATCGGGCCGTGTAAAAACAAACATCGCCGACGCGCTTAAGATCACACTCTGGCAGATCAGCACCAGCGACGATGCGCCCAGCATCAGCGAAATAGCAAAGACCGCGACCATTGAGATCCCGCTCAGAATCTTTGCCCGCCGCGAGATTGCCCCGTGCTGGTTCCAATTATGGATCAGCGGTCCGAACACATTGTGCGCCAATAACCAATCATGCCAACGCTTTGATGACCGCGCAAAAGCAAACGCGGCGAGCAGGATGAACGGGGTGGTTGGAACAAGCGGCAGCACCGCGCCTGCCATGCCCGCGCCGAGGGCGACAAAGCCCGCACCCATCCAAAGTCCTCGGTGAACTGGATTCATGTTGCGACCCCGCGTTCAATTTGCAGGAGAAAAGCTACCAGGAATTCTTCCAAAAGAAAAAGAGTGGCACCCAAATCAGTGACGTGGTGATGATGCCTTTGACGCTTTGGTAGGTGATCCAAGCCCAAAACAGCTCCGATTTGCGTTCAGACACACGTTTCAAAGCTCGGATTGGCCAACGCGCTGCAACCGAGATCATCAGCAACTTCCTTCCAACATTTGCTTCCGCCTGCCTCGCTCACCCCTGTGCGCGAACCGTCTGCCCAGAACTGGGCTAAACCCCTCAAAGGGGCGATACGTAAATTTACGTAATCGGCCCGGCGATCGACTTATGATGGATCTGAACCGCGCCCTTGTCAGAGCGCGCCAGAGCTTGCAGATGCCAAGCATGGATTTGCCTCTGCGAATTGTCGGCGATGTACACGGCGCCCCGGCGGCGCTCGCCCGCGCTGTCAGAACGTCCGATCGTCACATCATCCTGCTCGGGGACCTCATTGATGGGGGCACGGACAATGCCAGTGTCTTGCGCCGCGCGGTGCGCTTGTTGGATCGCGGGCAGGCCACTCTGATCCGGTCCAATCATGATGACAAACTGTATCGTGCCCTGATCGGCCGTCAGGTGAAAGCCGGACCGGACCTGCAACGGACCATTCAGCAAATCGAAGCGGCGCGCGACGCAGCCCATCTCAAATCGAGTTTCGTGCGAATTTATGAGCGGGCGCGCGATTGGCTCTACGTGCCGCCATATTTCATGGCTCATGGCGCGTTTCACCCGGATATGTTGATCGCTCAGGGGCTCGACCAGATTGGCGACCGTAAGCAGCGCGATTTCTTACGCTGGCTTAGTCTGTTCGCCGAGGGACGGGCGAACCCGGATGGAGGATTGCCGATCCGCACCTATGGTTGGCTCGACACCATCCCAGCCGATCTGACCGTCATTGTCGGCCATGACATTCGCAGCCGCCGGTCGCCGGTGTTTGAGCACAACGCGCAAGGCGGTCGCGCCGTCTTTCTCGACACGGGCTGCGGAAAGGGCGGGCGCTTGACGTGGATGGATCTGCCAGACGAGACCTTTGGACAGTTCGTGCCGCGCACGATATCGGCTTAGCGCCGCTTGTTTTTGCGGGTCCGCAGTTTCAACCACAGCCATAAGGCCGCGCTGATTGCAGCGACGCCAAAAGCGCTAACCGGCAAAACGAACTCTGGATGGACGAAAACGTCTGGATCCCAACCCCAGGTCCAAGCCTCAATTGGGCTGGCTTGGAACAGTTCCGTTACAACGGAGAGGGCCGTGAAGCCAGCAATGCTGGACCCTGCGACGACCGAGAGCCATTTAAATTTCTCAGACCGTCGGCGTTCGGCATCGTCTCGGATCAATGCTTCTGTATTGGCGAGGTCTTGCGAAATCGCGGTCTTTAAGTCGGGTATGCGCATGCTCTGTCGCAAATCATTGCTCCAAAGGTCGTGATCCGCAACATAGCTCACACGCGGGAGGCTATAGGCGGTTCGCAACTGCAGGGCTTGCGTGCGGGCTTGGCTGATGGTTGCCAGCGTCGCCTCTGCGTTTTTGTCGCCGAAATCATGCCATTTGGTCATGCTCGAGACGAGCCGCGACCAGGCCTCTTGCTCATGCAAAGCGAGCAAGGCCAACGGCGCATACGCTTGCCGCCATGGGCCTTGTTTATAGTTGCGGACAAATGGGTTTGAGGGTTCGTCCGCGATGACGATAGCGCCGCCTTCTGGAGCCGCAGCGCGTGCTTTGCCTTGGAAGGGGCGGCGCAATTGGATTTCCACTTCGTCCAAAGCGCCGACATCGTAACGAGCGGAATAGTGTTTGGCTGCGCGCACGGCGAGGTCATCGAGAACATCTCTGCTCTCTGCTCCAGAGACCCGCATATAGACCGCCGAGAAGACCCGCGCATCGCTTCGGACTTTGCTGGCGGGACCATCGAGCACCGCGCGGGCAATATCGCCAAGGCGAAACGCCGCCGACGGCGTCGCGGGTACGCTCCCATTGACCGTCCAGGTCAGCGTATTGAAGCGCGCAAAGGCGTGCAGGGCTTCTAAAATCAGATCCGGATGTAGCGGCCGGCCGGGCAGTTTCAGCGAGATGGGCAAATCCAAAAGCGAGACCCCAGAGCGAAAGACATGCAGATCCGGCGCACCGATGCGGACTTCGATCGATGGCGTGTCAAAACCATGATCCGTGTGCAGACGGTCCTGTGCGGTACGGCTCAATATCAATGCCAGGCGCGGATCGTCGCGTTTCGCGCCATTGCCGAGAAACAAGTCCACCATTCTATTTGTTGGCTTCGACTGTGCGTTCAAAACATAGCGCCGCGCGCGTGAGGAGTCGCGCCCATTCATCAAGCTACGCGCTGCCGGAAACAAGTCGGGCGATGCAATTGGTTTCGGGTCCTCAATCCAAATCGGAGCAGCACCTTCATCACTTTTGACCTTTGCGGCATGCGGATGCAGCCAACGCCCTTGGCTTGATCCGATGCGCGCAGGTTTGCCAGCTTCATCGGCAACGATGTCGCTTTGGCGATAGTCATCAAAACACCAATCCGGGGCCGACAAATCAGACTGCCTTGTCCGGCCGAGATAGAAGAGGCGGATTTCATGATCGGCCGCGATGAGGGTGTTGGACATAGCTCTGCTCTCAGACTGGTTTTGAGCCTATTTCCAATATGCCCACGCCATCAGGGCAAGGCCAAATTTGGAATTAAGCTTGGATTTCGTTGCCATCATGGGCGAAGGATCCAGAGCGTCGACAGCGCTTGGCGATATTCCGCTACGGGACCGCATTCCATCTATTGAACATCGCGCGGATTTCTGTATGCGGTGGCGGCGACGATAAAGCGAGCTACAGCGAGCCCTGAACAAAGCAGCCGGATTATTCGAAATCAAGGCGTTGAATGGGAAATCTGTCAGCCGCGATGGGGCGCCGTAGAACCATCCAATAGCCGCCGAACACGTCTTAGTTTTGGCTTCGCCGATCGGCGATTTCGGATTGAGAAGATGAAGATGGCTGGTTTCAATGATCATCACCGCACCGATCTTTCTACTGGGTCAAAGGCGCAGCTTGGCGACACATTTCTGTCCTCGAAACACTTTGATCATATGGCCGCCACGGCGGAACTTATAAGGACGGGAACCGCTTAAGCGGCATCCCAGCCTGAGATGCGTCGCGTCGCCCCGTTCATTTCGTTTGCTCTGTCACAGACACTCCCTTCCGCCACTGGACCACTGCCTTTATGACCCAGTCTCCTCAACCGGTTCGATTACGCCCCTATGGCGTGCCGACGTTTCGCACGGCACATGATGCGATTAGCGCCTATGCCGGGGACGATCATGTCTATGCCCTGTACCCGCGGCGCATCGAACGCGCCGCGCGAACCTTTGTCTCCGGTTTTCCGGGTCAAGTTCTGTTTGCGGTGAAAGCCAATCCGCACCCATCTCTGCTGAACATCTTATGGCGCGAAGGTGTGCGTCAGTTCGATGTTGCATCGCTGCGGGAAATTAGCCTGATCCAGGCTTTGTTTCCTGAAGCGAAAATGTATCTGATGAACCCTGTTAAGTCGCGGCGGACCATTGCCGTGGCCTATGAAAACGGTATCCGCGATATTGCCTTCGATCATCAGGACGAGCTGGATAAGATCATCGAGGTGACCGGCGAGGCCCGCGATCTGACGTTGCACTTACGCTTAGCGTTACCAGAGACCGATGCGGCGATGCCGCTCTGCGGCAAATATGGCGCCGGTTTTGACGAGGCCCTGACGCTGCTGCCGAAGGCACGGCGCCTAGGGGCACGTATTGGGCTGTGCTTTCATGTTGGCTCACAATGCTTGAACGTCGAAAGCTACGATATTGCCATCGCTTATGTCCGTGTGCTCCTCGATGCTGCTCAGGTCGAGATTGATAGCCTCGATCTTGGCGGCGGTTTCCCGGTGCCCTATCCCGGTATGACGCTTCCACCCCTGCAGACCTATTTTGACGCTATTCGCCAAAGCCTTACCAAACACAGATTGGCCGATATCGAGATGATCGGGGAACCGGGCCGGGCGCTTTGCGCGGAGGGCGGCTCGACGCTGGCGCGGGTCGAATTGCGCAAAGGTCAAGATCTTTATCTGAATGATGGGACCTATGGATCACTGTTCGACGCCGGCGCGTTTGATTGGCCCTTTCCGGTGAAGCTTCACCGTTTCGGCGCCCGCCTGCCGCGGTCGACCCAATCTCCATTCCGGTTTTTTGGGCCGACCTGCGACAGTGTTGATGTGATGAACGGTCCTTTCTATTTGCCCGATGATGTCCGTGAAGGCGACTGGGTTGAGATCGAGCATGTCGGCGCCTATGGCCAAGCTCTGGCCTCGCAATTCAATGGGTTTCACTCAGACCATATGGTGGCATTGCTAGAGGATATGGACGGAGGCACGCATGGGTAGGGTCCTGGTCATCGGCGCGGGCGGTGTGGGGTCGGTTGCGGTCCATAAAATGGCTATGACTCCGGATCTGTTTACAGAAATCACCCTCGCCAGCCGTCGCAAGTTTAAATGCGATCAGATCGCGGCGGCGGTAAAGGACCGTTTTGGTGTGGAGATCAAAACCGCGCAGATTGATGCGATGGATATCGGTGCGACGACGGCTTTGATTCAGCAGACCGGCGCCGAGCTGCTCGTCAATTTGGCGCTGCCGTATCAGGACCTCGCCTTGATGGAGGCGTGTCTTGCGGCCGGCGTGCATTATTTGGACACTGCCAATTACGAACCCGAGAACGAGGCCAAGTTCGAGTATTCCTGGCAATGGGCCTATCAAGAGCGATTTAGAGCGGCGGGGCTAACCGCCATTCTCGGATCCGGCTTCGATCCGGGCGTGACCTCGATTTTCGCCACTTGGCTGCGTAAGCACAAACTCGATACGATCCACCACATTGATATTCTTGATTGCAATGGCGGTGAGCATGGCAAACCCTTCGCCACCAATTTCAATCCTGAAATCAATATTAGAGAAGTTACAGCTCCAGCTCGGCATTGGGAAAATGGAGCCTGGGTCGAAAGCCCGGCGATGAGCACCAAAGTCAGCTTCGATTTTCCCGGTATCGGCGAAAAGACTATGTATCTGATGTATCATGAGGAGTTAGAGAGTTTAAAAACCCATTTCCCTGAGATCGAACGGGCCCGGTTCTGGATGACGTTTGGTGACGCCTATATCAATCACGTCCAGGTGCTGCAGAATGTTGGCATGACGTCTATTGAACCCGTGATGCATGAGGGGACCGAGATCATCCCGTTGCAGTTTTTGAAAACCGTATTGCCTGACCCGTCTGAGCTGGGTGAACTCACGACAGGCAAAACTTGCATTGGCGACATTGCCACGGGGCGCAAGAACGGCGTCGAGAAAACCTATTATATTTACAATATTTGCGACCATGAAGACTGTTATGCGGAAGTCGGTTCACAAGCGGTCGCTTACACAACCGGGGTGCCAGCAATGATTGGCGCGGCGCAGATCCTAAAAGGGCAATGGCGCGCCCCGGGCGTTTGGAACACTGAGCAACTCGATCCGGACGATTTCATGGACATGTTAAACCAGCATGGCTTGCCCTGGCATGTCCAGGAACGCGACGGCCCTGTCGGGTTCTAAAGATGGCTGATGATGCGCCCTACCTGATGCCACAGAGCGGCGATGCGCGCGCCTTCGCGCGGTTTGATCTTTCGCGTGTCCCGTCGCCTTGTTTCGTTATCGATGCGTGTGCATTGGAGGACAATCTCAAAACCCTGTACGCTTTGAAGCTGGAATCTGGTGCGAAAATCTTTTTGGCGTTGAAGGCGTTTTCGATGTTCTCGCTTGCGCCCTTGATCGCAAAATATCTGGATGGCGTATGCGCGAGCGGTATCCATGAAGCGCGATTGGGGCGCGACGCGTTCTGTCGCGAACAGGGTGAGGTGGCAACATTTTCAACCGCTTTTAAAGCCAGCGAGGTGCCGGACATCGCCCGTTTGAGTGACCATGTTGTGTTCAACTCTTTGGCGCAGAAACGGACCTATGCCGAGACCATCCGCGCCGCGGGCAAACAAATCGGCCTGCGTATCAATCCTGAGCATAGCGAGGGGACGGTGCCGCGCTATGATCCATGTGGTCCGCACTCTCGGCTTGGCGTGCCGCTGTCCCAAGTGACGCCAGCGCACATGGACGGTTTGGACGGCGTGCATATGCACACGCTTTGCGAACAAGGATTTGGCCCACTTGCGCGCACATGGGCAGCAGCAAAGCCGACGCTCGTGCCTTACCTTGGGTCCTTGAAATGGATCAATCTTGGCGGCGGCCATCATTTGACCCGTCCGGACTATGATCGCGCGGGCTTGATCGCCCTGATCAAAGACATTCGCGCGTCGTTCGGTATCGAGGTCTATTTGGAGCCGGGTGAAGCCGTCGCGCAAGATGCCGGCATATTGGTTGGGGAAGTGCTCGATATTGTTCGCAATCAGATGCCAATCGTAATCACAGATGTCTCAGCGACTTGCCATATGCCGGACGTGATCGAGGCGCCGTACCGGCCGGAGCTGCTTAATGAAGCGCTGGAAGGCACACCGCATCGCTTTGGTGGTCCATCATGTTTAGCAGGCGATGTGATTGGCGATTATAAGGGCAGCTTCGTGATCGGCGACCGCTTTGCTTTTCTTGACCAAGCTCATTACTCCATGGTCAAAACCAATACGTTCAATGGGATCGCTCTGCCCAGCATCGCAATTTGGAATTCTGAGACGGATGCGCTCAAACTCGTCCGCCAATTTGGATATGATGATTTTCGCCAGAGACTGTCCTAATGCGCGCCTTCCTCGGCTCTGAACTGACACCGCAAGAACGCGATCCGACAACAGCGAAATACGTCATTCTTCCGGCGCCGCTAGAGCGGACGGTCTCTTACGGATCCGGAACGCGCTTAGGCCCAGCAGCGATCATCGAAGCGAGTGATCAACTCGAGCGATTTTACAAAGGCGCCGAGCCATGTGCCTCTGGGATCATCACAGAGCCGCCGATCGATTGCCAGAGCGGAAGCTTGGCAGAGATCATGCAACGCATCGCAGCGCGGACCGAGGCGGCCGTGCGCGCCGGTCGGGTGCCGGTGACGTTGGGCGGCGAACACGCCATCACTTACGGCGCCGTGACCGGTGTCGCCAAAGGATTAGCGCTGGATCAAATCGGCATCGTGCAAATTGATGCGCATGCAGATATGCGGGTCGCTTATCAGGGCGAACCCCATAGCCATGCTTCCGTGATGAACCTGCTCACCGAAGCGGGGCATCGTCTGGCGCAATTTGGTGTCCGCGCGCTGAGCCGCGAGGAAGACGCGCGCCGCCGCGCTCGCAATGTCTTTTTTCTCGATGCCGAGGCGCTGGTGACGCAGAGCACAATGCAGGTGGAATTGCCGCAAGACTTTCCCGAGCATGTCTATGTCACTTTTGATGTTGATGGACTTGACCCGTCCATCATGCCCGCCACGGGAACACCTGTGCCTGGCGGGCTTGGTTATTACCAAGCCTTGTCGCTGATCAGATCGGCGCTTCAAGGGCGGCGCTGTGTCGGAATTGATGTCACTGAATTGGCGCCCATTCCAAGCGCCGCCGCCTGGGATTTCACGGCCGCGCAAATCACTTATGCGTTGATGTCGATGGCCTGAGCTGGGCTAGAACAAACTGCCTTGATCCGAACCGCCCGCTTTGCCCGTCGGCGGTTTTCGTTTTGGCTTAGGCGCCTGCTCCGTTGCAGGGGGCTTCCCTGTAGGGACCAGTTTTATGTGGCCATCGACCAAGGTCAGATCGACGCTCTCGGCGGTTGCAGCGACGGCCGCTGAGCGTATCACTTTACCGTCTGGATCGCGGACAATCGCATAGCCCCGCTGAAGCGTTGCCTGATAAGAGAGGGTCTCTAGCAATTTGCCTTGAGCCGAAAAGGCTTGCTCTTTGGTGCGCAAAATTCGGTCCAGCGCCGGACGCGCTCGGCGCGCTGTGTCGATCAGTAAGCTGCGCGCCCGCCTGGCATCTGCGACGATTGGTTCGGGGCGCAGGCGAGAGGCCGTTCGGGTAAAGGCGATCCGTTTCTTCGCCGCGGCTTGTGCCAGTCCGGCCGTCAGACGCGCTGAAGCGGTATCGAGACTGGCGCGTTTTTCTCGGACAATCTGTTTGGGACTGATCAGACCCGCGCTCAGCGCGTCCAAGCGTGCGCGCCGTCGATCGACCAAAACTTTGATTGCGGACGGCAAGCGCTCCGCGATCGCGTCAAAACTCTGCCGTTTGGTTTGCAGCAAGCGTTCTGGACGCGGCAATCTTGCGCTGCCGAGGCGCTCTTGGCCGCGCCGATGCGTGCGGACCAAAGCGCGTTTCAGACGCTGTTGCAGATCGCTTAATTGTAATTGCAGCTCGGATCGAACGGGCACGGCAATTTCGGCGGCACCGGTGGGCGTCGGGGCACGCGCATCAGAGACATAGTCGATCAGGGTGGTATCCGTTTCGTGTCCAACGGCGGAAATGAGCGGGATTTCGCTCTCGAAGGCCGCACGTACCACTTCTTCTTCATTAAACGGCCAAAGGTCTTCAATTGAGCCGCCGCCGCGGCCGACAATCAAGACATCGGGGCGATCCGCCCCGGTCATCGCATTGAACCCACGAATACCGGCGACGATTTGCGCCGCCGCTGTGTCGCCCTGAACCAAAGCGGGCCAAAGGATCACACGAACCGGAAAGCGGTCACCGATCCGGTGTAAAATGTCCCGGATCACCGCGCCGGTTGGCGAGGTCACGACGCCAATCTTTGCCGGAAGAAAGGGCAACGGCTTTTTGTGTTTTTCGTCGAACAGGCCCTCGGCGGCGAATTTCTTTTTCCGTTCTTCCAACAGCGCCATAAGCGCGCCGACCCCCGCCGGACGAAGGCTGTCAGCGATCAGCTGGTAATTGGAACGGCCCGGATAGGTCGACAGGCGACCGATTGCGATCACTTCGAGCCCTTCTTCTGGGCGGAAGGACAAACGCCCGACTTGGCCTTTCCACATGATCGTGTTGAGCACGGACTTGTCATCTTTCAAGTCAGCATACATGTGGCCCGACCGAGCGATGGTTACGCGGCCGAGCTCGCCCCGCACGCGGACCTGGTCATAGGCGGTCTCGATCGTCCGCTTCAAAGCCAA
This sequence comes from Pseudomonadota bacterium, assembly GCA_038531165.1. Classification (GTDB taxonomy): domain Bacteria; phylum Pseudomonadota; class Alphaproteobacteria; order Caulobacterales; family Hyphomonadaceae; genus Henriciella. The sequence continues at coordinate 21,414 of JBCBBZ010000003.1, read as the reverse complement.
AGACAATTCAGTGACGGAAAGTTCGGGCAAATTGGACGTGGGTGAATCAGCCATAAGGTGAAAACTAGCCTGTCTTCCCGTCGCCGTCATCCTGGTTTCGCCGCCGAGGGCTTGATCTCGACCGGAGCAAGGTGCATGGGCTGGCGCCATGAAAATACTTGTTGTTGGAGCAGGCGGACGCGAACACGCGCTGGCCTGGAAAATCGCCCAGTCTGAGATTGTCGATGAGGTCCTCTCGGTGCCTGGAAATCCTGGCATGGATGAGATTGGGCCATGCTTTGATGTGGACCCGACCGACTTGCACAAAATGCAAGAACTGGTGCTGCAAGTGCTGCCCGATTTGATCGTGATTGGTCCGGAGGCGCCGTTGGCGGCCGGCTTGGCGGATGCCCTGCGCGCGCGCGGCTTCGATGTGTTCGGACCAAGCGAGAACGCCGCGCAATTGGAAAGCTCCAAGGGCTTCTCGAAAGATTTGATGAAGCGTTTGGATATCCCGACCGCCGCCTATGGCCGATTCTCGGATTTAACCGAGGCGCTCGACTTCTTGGAAACGATGCAGCCGCCTTATGTGATCAAGGCTGACGGTCTCGCCGCGGGCAAAGGCGTTGTGATTTGCGATACGCTAGAGGCTGCCGAGAACGAAGTCGAAGCGATGATGACAGGCAAGTTTGGTGATGCGTCCGCTGAAATCGTGATTGAGGAGTTTTTGGACGGCGAAGAAGCCTCGATCTTTGTGCTCACCGATGGCGAGGGCGCGATCTATTTGCCCGCTGCGCAGGACCATAAGCGCGTCGGGGAGGGCGATACGGGCCTGAATACGGGCGGTATGGGGGCTTATGCGCCGGCGCCAATTGTCACGCCGCGGATGATGGAATTGGTTCAAACTCTGATTGTTGAACCGCTTCTGGCCGGCATGGCGAGTGAGGATATGCCTTACCAAGGCGTGCTCTATGTCGGGATCATGGTGACCTCGTCTGGGCCGAAAGTGGTCGAGTTTAATGCCCGCTTCGGCGACCCAGAATGCCAAGTGCTGATGGCCGGATTACCGGGTGATATTGTTCCGGCTTTGTTGACATGCGCGACCGGCGGCCTCGTGCATGGCCATCGCGAGATCGCGGAGATGATGGGGATCGGCCGTTTTCAACCAAGCGCTTGCGTCGTGCTGGCAACAGAGGGCTATCCTGAAAGCTATGCCAAAGGATCCATCATCGAAGGTATAAACGCGGCAAATGCCTGTGATGGCGTCAATGTTTTTCAAGCGGGGACGGACAGAGATAGCGATGGCAAACTGATTGCTTCCGGTGGCCGCGTGCTCGGCGTCACGGCGACTGGCCACGACCTCAAACAGGCGATTGAGCGCGCTTATGCGGGCGTGGCTGAAATCGATTGGCCGCAGGGCTTCTATCGCAAAGACATTGGCTGGCGCGCGCTCTAAGGATGGCTGAGGCAGATCTGTCAAAACTCTTGGCCAATTTATCCGTCACGCGTCATGATGGGTGTTGGCGGTTTGAGACGATCGCGCCGGAGGCCGCCTCTTGGTCAGACCTGGTGACGCTGCGCGCGGCGCGGGACATCTTGATGCTGTTTCAAGAATCTGAGGGCCTGACTGTGATTTTGGCCGCCGCTGCGGACACGCCCCAGAGCAATCGTTGGGTCTGGCTTGAGTTGAATGTCTTCTCAGACCTCCAAGCCGTGGGATTCCTCGCCCGCATTGCGGCAGCGCTGAGCGATGCCGGTATTCCTTGCAATACGGTTGCGGCGTTCCATCACGATCATATTTTCGTCCCAGAGACCCGCGCCAGCGATGCGGTCGCCGCGATAGAGGCCTTGCGCAATCCTGCCTGACCCTGCGTTGGACTTGTCGCGGGCGATGGCATTGCTAAACAGGGCGAAACGTCAATTAGCGCTTGGGAGGCGCGCCATGGTCCACGGCGGTAACGCACAAGAACTGTTCACCGGCACAAAAGATGTCGCGGACACCCACAAATTCAACGAAGCCAATCTTGAGGCTTGGATGGTCGAACATGTAGACGGGTTCGAAGGCCCGCTGACCGTCAAACAGTTTAAAGGCGGTCAGTCGAACCCCACTTATAAATTGTTCGCAGGCGGGAAGACCTATGTCATGCGCCGCAAACCGCCGGGCAAACTGTTGCCCTCGGCGCATGCGGTGGATCGAGAGTTTCGGGTCATTGACGCGCTGTATCCGCTCGGTTTTCCCGTGGCCCGGCCATATGGCCTGTGCATGGATGAGAGCGTGGTGGGGACGATTTTCTATATCATGGATTGTGTTGAGGGCCGGATTTTGTGGGACGGCACCCTACCGGGTATGGACCCATCTGAGCGCCGAGCGATCTATGAGGCGAAAGTCAAAACCTTTGCTGAGTTGCACAATGTCGACTGGCGCGCGGCGGGCCTCGAAGGGTTTGGCAAAGAGTCTGATTACATTGCCCGCCAGACGCATCGCTGGACCAAGCAATATGTTGCCTCTGAAACCAATAAAATCGCCGATATGGACGCCCTGATTGACTGGCTTCCCAAGAATATCCCGGCCGGTGACATGACGACAATTGTGCATGGCGACTACCGGCTCGACAATATGATTCTGCATCCCACTGAACCGAAAGTGATTGCGGTCTTGGACTGGGAATTGTGCACGCTTGGCGACCCGCTGGCGGATTTCACCTATCACTTGATGAATTGGGTGATGCCAAGCTCAGATCCTTCCCGTGGAGCGCTGGTCGATATCGAGGATATGCAGGCCTATGGCATACCGACCATGGAAGAATATACCGCGCTATATTGCCAATATACGGGCCGCGATGGACTGCCCGAAGTGGATTATTACTTCGCTTACAATGCCTTCCGGCTTGCGGCGATTTGCCAAGGAATTGTCGGTCGGGTGCGTGATGGCACAGCGTCGAATGCCGCGGCTGCAACGATGGAAGCGCGCGTTGCACCGCTCGCCGCCTTCGCCGCAGACTGTGCCCGAAAGGCAGGCATGAGCGGCTAATCCCGTTTTGCGCGATCGGTCAAAATTGCGTGCGTCTTATATCAGGCGGCGCGCTCACGAGGCTCAATGAGCCGCGTTTTGTCATCGTTCATTTGGATCGATTTCAAGGCTGTAATTGTCAGACTACGCCCGATTATTGAGACACTGCGACAGTAGAATAATTTCCCAAAATTGACGATGTTGCGCAATCAAAGTGCGCTAATTCGGTGATTTTCGATTAAAAGTGGGAAATGTTGCTAAAAAATTGTGTCAGTTTTGCCACAATGTTTTGTGAAACGGAGCGTTTTTGAGCCCGTTTCTGCGTATTTTTCTTTCCTTCCGACGATCTCGACCCAATCATCGTGAAATCGCGATTCAAAATTACAAGGAGGATGCGATGCGAACCAGACTCATGGCCACAGCCAGTGCTGCATTTTTGATCACCGGGCTCACAGCGCCGAGTGCGCTTGGGCAAGAAACGGAAGATTCCGGTGGCTCAGCTTCGGAGGATTTGGAGTTAGAAACGATTGTTTCGATTGGATCGCGGGTACCCTCCCGATCCGCTTTGGATACGCCAGCGCCTGTGGACATTTTCTCTGGTGCAGAGTTCGTCAATCAGGGCACCAATGATGTCACCGAAATCCTGCGAACAGCGGTCCCATCCTATAATGTGAACACGCAGCCGATTTCAGACGCGGCAACGATTATTCGACCGGCCAATCTGCGCGCTTTATCGCCCGATAATACGCTCGTTCTGTTAAACGGGAAGCGGCGCCATCGCGGCTCGGTTATCTCCTTCCTCGGCGGCGGGATCGCCGATGGCGCGCAAGGCCCAGATGTCACCGTCATCCCTGCGCTTGCGCTCAGCCGCGTTGAAGTTCTGAGAGATGGGGCGTCATCGCAATATGGCTCCGACGCGATCGCTGGGGTGATCAATTTCCAGCTCAAAGAAGATTCGAGTGGCGGTACGATCGAAGCGGTTTACGGATCGACTTATGAGGGTGATGGCGACAATTATCGCATCGCGGGCAATATTGGTTTGCCTCTGACCGATCGCGGGTTCCTCAACCTGACGGCGGAAGTTTCAGATCAAGACGGTACTGTTCGATCGATCGTGCGCGGCGATGTCGAAGCACTGATCGCGGCGGGCAACACCGCTGTCGCCGATTTCCAAACAATCAACACTTATACCGATCAAGTCCCGCAGTATTGGGGTCAGCCGGACGTTACGGACAATTATAAACTCTTCTTCAATTCGGGCTTAGAAGTTGCTGAGAATGTCGAGCTTTACGCCTTCGGCAATTATGCCGAGCGTACGTCTGAAGGCGGCTTTTTCTATCGTAACCCAACCAATCGCGGCGGTGTTTATGCCGGGCCAACGGTTGATCCGGTGACAGGATTGGAAGATGAGACCGGTGTCGCATCGATCCTGGTCGGTGACCTAGACGGCGAAGGCACGGGCGGTGCTTGTCCAGCGGGCATCCCGCTGACTGAAGGCGGCGGGTTGCTGGCAGATCCGACAATCTTGGCCCAGGTTCAAGATGATCCGAACTGTTTCTCTTTCGTTGAGACCATCCCGAGTGGGTTCGTGCCACGGTTCGGGGGCGACCTGACCGACTATTCGATCGCTGGTGGGGTTCGCGGTGCGTTTGGTCTCGGCACCGGTCTGAATTATGATCTTAGCATCGTACATGGTTCGAGCGAGACAGAGTTCTTCATCCGCAACACGATCAATGCGTCCCTTGGCCCCGACACGCCGCGAGACTTCTTCCCCGGCGGGTATAAGCAAACCGAGACGGTGTTTGATGCTGACTTTAGCTATGCAATGCCTGTGGAGGGCTTAGCCTCCGATCTGAACATCGCCTTCGGCACGCAGTTCCGCGAGGAAGAGTTCGAAATCACTGAAGGCGACGCGGCATCTTTCGCGCTTGGTCCGCTCGCAGATCAAGGCTTCTCATCAAGCTCGAATGGCTTTGGTGGATTTACCGCGTCGAGCACCAACAGTCAGGAAAGCTATGCGGTTTATGTTGACCTCGAAGCCGACGTCACCGAGCAGCTGACGCTGCAGGCTGCGGTGCGCTATGAAGACTATGACGCGTTTGGCGATACCACAGACTATAAGCTCGGTGCTCTGTTCCGGGTCACCGATAATTTCCGCTTGCGCGGAACGGTCTCGACCGGGTTCCACGCGCCAACCGCAGGTCAGGCCAATGTCACCAATGTCACGACGCAAAACGTGAATGGCGTTTTGGTCGACCAGGGCACGCTGCCGCTGACATCAGCAGCAGGCGTTCTCGCCGCCGACTTCATTGAAGCCCGTGATGGTGGACGGCCTGAACTCGGTACGGAAACCGCTGAGAACTTCACCTTCGGCGCGGCCTTTGATCTTGGCCCAATGACCTGGACGGTCGATTATTTCAACATTGCGGTTGAAGATCGGATCGCCCTTTCGGCAAATGTCGACTTCCTCGAAGCCCTCGACTTTACCGGCGCACAGAACGGGCTTGGACCGTTTGCATCGGTGAGTGATGGCTTAAACCAGCTCGGCGATGCGGGGGTGATCAATCGCGGCGACTTTGTTGGGTTCGAGGATCTCAGTGAGTTCCGCTATTTCTCCAACAGCTTTGACACCACAACAGAAGGCGTTGAAGTGGTCGGCACCCTGCCTTTGGACCTTGTTCAGACGGGCGATACCGACCTCGCCTTGTCCTTCGCTGTGATCGACACAACGGTGGATGATCGCGGGGATATAAATCCCATCAGCGAAGATCGCGTAGATGCGCTCGAGGAACTGTTGCCGGAAGTCAAAGGGGCGCTGACGCTGACCCATATCGACACCAAGTGGCGGGCCTTGGCGCGCGCCAATTACTATGGTGAGTGGGAAGATACTGGCAACGGAACCGGAGAGCAGGGGGCCGAGGTCAATATCGATGCGGAATTCGGCTATTTCCTCACCGAGCAAGTCGAGCTGATCATTGGCGGCAACAATATCTTCGATAATTATCCCGATGAAAACCCGAATGCCGCGTCACTCGGACAGCTTTATCCTGAGAGCTCACCGTCTGGGTTCAATGGCGGCACCTATTATGTGAAGGCACGCTACGTTTGGTGATTTGAGCCACCATATACTCTTTCAAAGGGCGCCTGTTTCGGGCGCCCTTTTTTTGATTTAGCAATCAGCTTGAGCGAGTGTCGATTTGAAAATGTAAGTGCGCCCGGAGATCGGCTGCGTTTCGGTTTTGTAGATCAGATTGTTTGGATCGCCCCAGTCTTGCGCAAAGGCTTCCATAAACGTGATCCGGTCGCCTAAGAAGTCGCGAATGTGGCCGGCATCCAGCATGCCCCAATAGTCTTTTGGATCCACCCGGCAGGCGTGCTGCCGCGCGGCTGCTAACATTCGATCGCTAATCGATTGAATATAGCCGAGATCAACATTCTGCCCGGCGAGATGGTCGCGCATATGATCAGCGCCGCTGCGATGAAGAATATAGCCAAAATCGTATCCGAGCTGAGCCGAGATCAGTGCCATTTGTGTCGGCGCCGCATCGTTTTTGAGCCATCCCCACCAGGTCCGATAATCCATCATTGTGATGCCGTGGACGGCGATATGTGCGGTGTGATGAATGTGAACTTGATCAAGCCCCGGCAGGATCACCATGGCGCAGGCCGACATGCACTGCCCAGCAATCACTGCCGGCTCCGCCCGCTGATCGAGGATCGTGCTCATGCCCCGCGCGGTTGCGACATTACCGCCTGGGCTGGTGATGATGATCCGGCTTGCTTCCGGCATTGAGTTGAGCTTCAGGAATTGTTCCGGAAAAATCGCGGCATTGTAGCAAATAACATCCGTGCCCTCGAGCATGGTCACCCCTTCGGTGATGAGGCATTGTTCGACAAGCCGATCTGTTTCAGGGTCGGCGCGGTCGAACGGCAGTCGCTCGGATTCTTGCGCCATCGCGGGAAGAATGAAACTGGCGGCAAGGCCAAGACACCAAGATCGCATGCGAGCTCCTGATTAAACTTCCGCAAGATGAATCTAGAATTGGGCAAATCAATGGCCCGCGCAAGCCGTCTGTCACGGGCATATGGCGATATCTAGAGACGAAATTCTCCCCTCGTCGGGGATTTGACTTTTGTGTTGATCGATTCAGCTGTAGATTGAGATGATTGCGTGAATAGGGGCAAGATATGCGGACCGGGTTGCTTGGGCCGGCAATGACAGCAGTGTCGCTTCTGCTGACGGCGTGCGGCCAGAGCATTGGCACGTCAGCATCCAATACAAGCGTGTGCGTGGATGTCCCAGAGGGTCAATTCTTTCAATTTGTCGATGGCCAATTGATCCCGGTCACCGAAGCCCAAGCCATGGATCAGGAACAACCACCAGAAACAGCACGGCGGATCGCGCGGACCCTGGCCGGTATGGGCTATCCTTGGGTGTCCTTGGAATGGGATGGGGAAACCGCAAGGATCTCTGGGACCGCGCGCGACAATGATTCCCGCTCGGACGCCTTTGTCGCCGCCAAAGCCGCTTTCGAAGCGGATCCCGTCTCAGGGCCCTTGGTGCAGCGTGTGATCAATGACATGAATGTCCGCGATCCAGTCGAATCAATTGCTCTGCGATTGTCCGATGAATTATCTGAGGAAGGCTTGCCATGGCTAGATGTGGTGATGGCGGGCCGGGTGGCGACTCTGGTCGGCCGCGCCTCAAGCCCGGCACAGAAAAACGAGGCCTATGGCATTGGCCGCTCGACGGTCGAGTCTGATTTAAGCGCCGGCGAAATCGTCAACATCGTGGTTGATGCGATCCGTCTTTCAGATCAGGCTGATCCGGTTGGACAACCGCTCGTGACCCTCACCGCGGAAGCCAGCGACATCGAATGCCAAGCGGCGTTTTCGCAGGTCATGGCCGGACGCGACATTGGCTTTCAGATCGCTGAATCAATTGTCGACAATTCGAGCGCGCGCCTATTGGATGCCCTCACCGGCGTGGCTCTGCTCTGCGAACGGTTTGACATCGAAATCGCCAATCATTCTTATGCCGACGACTTAAAAGCCGACGATATCGATCTCTCGCAACGACGAGCCTCGGCGGTGCGTGACTATATGATGGCTTATGGCGTCAATCCCGACGCTCTAACCGCCCGAGGATATGCGGATACGCTGATCAGCGCGGAGGTCGCCGCGCTCTCCGAGGGCGAGACGGCTGCCGCGTCCCGGACCGAGTTCACCGTCCGTCCGCGCCCGGATCAAAACGCGCAAACGAGCCCCTGATCAGCAGGCACTTTGGCGTCGACTGTATCGAGCCAAGCTTGCGCGATGGCGTCTGCCCCTTCAATCTGTTTCGGCGTCACCAGGGTTTTCGAGATCGGGTAGAATGCGACGAGATCGGTGCCGGTGCGCTGGTCCAACTCGCCTGGCGCAAATTGCTTGGCGCGGTTGGCGGCATAATCGGGCACGAAGAAAAATTCCGGGGTCGGGCCTGGTATATCGGCTATCGGGACGCGCTTGTCTTCCCAATCGGTGGCGCCAATGGTCAAGCTGCGGATGAGATGTTCCCCACACGCGGTGTGCACGGTCTTGGTGAGCTCGGGTCGGCCAACAAAATCAACATAAGCGGTGGTGCGATCAGCCTCATAGTCAGCGATTTGGTCATAAGTCAGGACGTCGTCATACAGACCGCTCGCCTGAACGAAGCTGACATTGCGCGGCGATGTCACAGCGATTGTTTTAACCCCGCGACGATGCAGACCGTGCGCCGTCGCCAGCGCTGTTTTTGACGATGCGCTGGATAGGATCGCGGCCTCTGGGGCTGGCTCATTTTCGGTTAAGCTATCACATATCATCCAGCCCGTCAGATAGAGCGGACGGAACAGCATTTGCTCAGGTTCTGTTCCTTCAACATAAGCGGGGTCGGTGGTGATATCGCTATAATAATTGTAGATTGGCGCGAGCCCTTGGCGATGCGCTGCGCCATCAAAGAACCCGCGCTCAGTCGTTTTGGTCGGCAGGACGACCAATTCTTCGGAAATCGGGAAATAGCCATAGACCCGTTGCCCGACGGTGACGCCATCTGCCAGCGATTCCGTGACCGTTGCGAAGCCCCAAACCGGCACGCGGCCGAGCGGTTCGCTGCCAGAGGGGAAGAAATTCCAATAATGCATTGGTGGCCCGCCAAATGCGGCATAGGTGACATTATTGGCCGTCAGAGCGAACGCATCAAGGCTCAGGCGGGCTTCACCTGGCCTCAGAGCTGGGGGAGACACGTCGCGCCATTCCGCCGCGCGCAGGTCAGACTTGGTGATCAAATGCTGTTTGCCCATGAGTGCTCTCCCGTTTCGGGTACACTGAGACGATGAGGCGCGCGAATCAAGCTTGACGTCGGGCCCATTAATGCTGGGTTTTTGAGTCCGTTGGCAAAGTATCAGCGGCGCTCAAAAATGCGCGCAGCGCCAGCAAGGCCTCGCGTGCTTCCGACAAGACATCTTTCGCCTCACTGCGCATGAAGTTGAATTCTGGGCTGCCGGGTTCGGCGGTACAAACCGCTTCAAGATCATCCAATGCCCGGCTGACCACTTCAACATAGAAGGCCCAATTGGGATTTGTGCCGGTCATGCGATGCCTCAAATATTCCATTCAGCATCGATAGATCGACTGAAATAAAAACACAATCAAAAAATGAAACCATATGTATTCAGTTTTTAATTGTAATTATAAATCAAATAATTATCCTTACAACGCATTTGACTGAGCTACTAGGTCAATAAAGATTTCTGATAAGTCGCTCGAACCGAGATCGTCGTCAACTGTCGAGATCAGATCGACTGCATCGATGACGGCGCCCTCAGCGTTCGCAACACGCATCAAGGTGTTGACTTCGGCATGGATCTTGTCGCCGCGGACAAAGCGATGACGAAAGGCGATAAACGTGTCTTGCCAACCATCAATCTCACAAACGACCTGAAAGCGCTGGGGGGCTTTCAGCATCCGCGTGATGGTGCGGGTCTGACCGCAAATCTCCAAGCGCCATTTCCGTTTGCGCAGCTGTTCGCGCAGTCCTGTCCGAATCAACAGGTTGAGCCGGGCCAGATCTGCAAAAGAGAGATACCGGCTATTGGTCATGTGCATGAACATGTCTTGGTCGCTGATCCACACGCGGTAAGGACGCGCACAGGGCTGGGTCAGCGGTGCGCGCTTCGACAGGAATAGCGTGCTCAAGTAAATCCAAATCCGGCGAAAGAACAGATTCAAACAAACGCTCCTCTTCGCTCGCCGATTTGATCGTTTTGTCTGACAAAGATTGGCGGTGCCTGCACGCCGTGTCTCCCGACCCTTATGACTCCCATAATTTGTCCAATTCTGCGGAGATTGCAAACGCCTTGCGTGCGGCGCTGCCTTGGATCCGAAGTCCGATCATCGCTGAGCCTTCCAGCGCGGACGGATCATCGCTTTGCCGGGCCCACCGGCTGCCCGCGACAAACCCCTCTTCGAGGCCCGCGAGGAAAGCGCCAAACGCTTCTTCGCGCCCGTCGGCGAAGAGCGGTAGCCAAATCACCAGTTTCGCCTTCGGCCATTTGCGCAGGGCCCGAGGCACCCATTGCGCAAGGGCGTCCATGTCAGCCTCGGTTTCATAGCTCGGATCAAGCACGACCAGCATGTCTTCGCCGCGCCGTGGCTGGAGACGCAGGGCGCCGCGATAGCCGTCTTCTTTGCGGATCCGAACGCGGGCGTCCTGGCGCATGGTTTGCGACAAAGCTTTGTGTTCGGTGGGATGAAGTTCAAACAGCATCAATCGCGCGTCCGGTCCCAAAAGCTGGCGCGCGAGCGCGGGTGATCCCGGATAAGCGCCGGGGCCTTTCGCTTGCACCAGGCGAAGCCAGGGCTGAATTGCTTTCGGCGCCGTCTCAGCGGCGGGCAGGGCGAGCACGCCTTGTGCGGCCTCGCCGGTCTTGCGCGCTTGATCGCTATTGAGATCGTAATAGCCCCGCGCAGCGTGCGTCTCGACATATAGCATGGGCCGCCCAGCATCGGCGAATTGACTCAGAACGGCGTGCAAGACCGCGTGCTTTAGCACGTCGGCCTTATTCCCGGCATGATAGCCATGCTGATAGGAAAGCAAGCTTTATCCCTCTTGTTGCGCTAAGGACGCTTTTCGGATCGCTTCAAACTCATTACCGGGATACCAAGTCGGCCATATGTCTGATTGCGCAATCCGAAGTCCGACCGCGAGCAAAGCTAAGACATCTTCTCGGATGCCGGAGACATCCCAGTTTTCGGAATACTCATCCATTGGCTTGTGATAGCGGCGCGTTCGATAAGTGTCGGAAAAGGCCAACCCTGCCGCGAGCCCGCCATCAACTTTGTCCGTCCCGCCATCGGCATATAGCATTGGCACGCCCTTTTTCGCGAATGAGACATGATCGGAGCGATAGAAATAGCCCGCCTGTGGATTAGGATCAGGAACCACGACGCGACCGACGGCTCGCAATTCTTCTTTCAACAAGTCTTCCAACTCTGAAGCCCCATAACCGACCACGATCATATCCTTGGTCCGTCCCATGGGCAGCATCGCGTCCATGTTCAGACCGGCAACAATTTTATGCATCGGCACGGTCGGGTTTTCTGCATAATAGGCGGATCCAAGCAAACCTGACTCTTCAAGCGTGACCGCCAGAAACAAGGCAGAACGATCCAGCTCTTCGGCCGCCATGGCTTCCGCCATTTCAAGCAAAGCCGCCGTTCCAGTGGCATTGTCGACGGCGCCGTTGAAGACATTGTCGCGATAAAAGTCTTGCCTTGGCGCGCCGTCACGCAGATCGGATTTCTTCCCTAAATGATCCCAATGCGCCGTAAACAGAACATGTTCGTCGGGCGCGGTTCTGCCGGGCAGGACGCCAGCGACATTGCGCGACTGTGTTGTCGTCACCAGCTGCGTGAGCGATCCGCTGGCAGTAACACGGCCCATATCGACCGGTGCAAACCCCTCGCGCTTCGCCATCCGTTTCATCTCTGAGAAGTTTAGGCCTGCCTCTGCAAATAAGGAGCGCGCGGTTTCTTCGGAGATCCAGGCCTCAAACGCCGTTCGATCCGCGCCGCCATCTGCGCGCACAAGATCGGCCTGCGCCCCTGACCAGGAATTTTCGACCACCTCCCAACCATAAGAGGCGGGCTCTGTTTCATGCACGACGATCGCCCCTGTTGCGCCCTGGCGCCCGGCCTCCTCGAACTTGTAGGTCCAGCGGCCATAATAGGTCATCGCTTGACCTTTGAAGAGCTCGTCTCCGCGGGCATAGCCAGGATCATTGACCAACATGACCACGGTTTTGCCCGCCACATTCAGACCCGCATAATCGTTCCAGCCATATTCGGGCGCGACGACACCATAGCCGACAAAAACCAGCTCTGAGTCTTGCCAGCTGATATCATTGCGATCTTGCTTTTTGGTCCACAGCACGGCCTCGGGTCCAAGTTCGACTGGGAAAGGGTCCCCCGAGGCGCCGCCATTGAAAACCAAGCTTGACGCATTTGCATCAAGGGTGTGTTCGACCATTCCCACGGTTTGAAACCAAGTGCCGTTTTCGCCCGCAGGCTGCAAGCCAATCCGGCCCATTTCTGCGGCCAGCCAGTCAGCGGTGAGTTCACCTTTTTCAGCCGCCGGTGCACGGCCTTCAAAAGCATCATCGGACAAGAGCCCAATGCGCTGATGAAGATCGGCTTCGGTGACCCCAACGCTTGTCTCTTTTGGCAGCGGCATGGGCAGTTCAAGGGATGCTTTCACCTGAGCCGGCATCACATCGTCCGGCGCGTTGACAACCGGCGCTTCCGCCTTTTGTCCGCAGGCGCTCAGCACCACGATCACGGATACCGCGAGGATCGGTCGGATCATTCTATGTTGTTCCCATAAAGCTCTTTTGATCGCTTGATGTGACACACGCGCTTGCGACCGACAAGCACGGGACTGAAGGCGATCAGTCGCCCGGAAGGGGGATGTAATCGTCTTCCCCTTCAGGCAGCGTGAACGGCGTGTTGGTCCAGCCGCCTGCGGCTGAGGCGCGCCAATCGGCTTTGGCTTGTTCCAATCTGTCCGTATGTGTGGCGACGAAATTCCAGTCAATCTTACGCGGGCCATCCATGGTTTGACCGCCCGCCAGCATAAACCGCGTGCCTGGCGCGACGGTGATCGGAATATCTGCTTTGGGTTGTAAAATCGCCATTTGGCCCGCAGTGATGGTTTCCTGCTCGATCTCGGCTTGCCCATCCGCGACATAAAGCGCTCGCTCTTCGGCCTCATCCGCGCCGACCGTGAAGCTGGCGCCGTCTTCGGCATCGGCTCCGACATACCAAATTCCCCAAGGGTATTCGACCGGCGCCGTATGCCCGAATGCCGTCCCGGCGAGGACACGGGCATGCGCGCCACCAAGGTCAAATTCCGGAAGCGTATCCGCTGGGTGATGGACAAAGTCAGGGGCGATTTCGGCATAGTCTTTCGGCAGCGCCACCCACGTTTGGATCCCATGCATCGACTGGCCGTTCGCGCGTTCCTCATCGGGGGTGCGTTCAGAGTGACAAATGCCGCGCCCCGCCGTCATCCAATTCACCGCACCCGGGCGAATCACCAAATCATTGCCCAAAGTATCCCTGTGCCGGATCGCGCCTTCATAAAGAAAAGTCACGGTGGCCAGCCCAATGTGCGGGTGTGGTCGGACATCGAAGCCCTTGCCAGGTGCATAGTCGACAGGTCCGAAATGATCGAAGAATATGAACGGACCGACCATTTTTCGACTGTGAAATGGCAGCACGCGGCGGACCACGAACCCGTCCCCGAGATCCTTTTCGCGGGGCTTGATGATTTGCTCAATCAGGGCGCTCATAACAGTTTTCCTTGCTCGCTCTCGAAGAGTTCGTGACATAGACTTATGAGCACCGATCTCCATGCTTTCGTAGACGAAATTCGCGCATGTCAATTATGTGCAAGCGACATGAAACGCCCGCCGCGCCCGGTTTTGCAGGTTTCAAGAACGGCGAAAATTCTGATCGCGGGTCAGGCGCCTGGCAATTTGGCCATGGAGTCAGGGCGGCCATTCAGCGACCCTTCCGGCGACCGGTTACGAGATTGGTTACAAATTACGCCGGAGATATTTTATGACGCCACACGGGTCGCGATCGTCCCGATGGGGTTTTGCTTTCCGGGCTATGACGACAAAGGCGCCGACATCCCGCCCATGAAACGCTGCGCACAAACCTGGCACACACCGCTCTTTGACCGCTTGCCTAATCTCAAACTGAAAGTCTTGATCGGCGGTTATGCGCAAAAGTGGCATCTCGGCGCGCAGACCGAAAAAACCTTGACCGCGACGGTGCAAAAATGGCGTAGCTTTCTCGCACAAGGTGTCATCGTTACGCCACATCCGAGTTGGAGAAACAATGCATGGCTGAAGCGCAACCCTTGGTTCGAAACCGATCTGTTGCCCGAATTGCGAAGGCAAGTGCATTCATTATTGTCTTGATCGGTGGCGCATTTTTAGGGCTCGCGGCCTGCGTCACCCCGGCGACTTTGAAAGCCCTCGAATTGGAGACTGCGCCAATGCCGAAATTGGATCCCGACAATGCGCGCCTGATCAGCTTCGACGGTGCGGAATTGGGTTTGACGGTATGGGACACTGAGGCGGCGCCAGAGATCGTGATTGTCGGCGTGCATGGTATGAATGATTACGCCAATGCGTTCCACATGGCAGCGCCGTATTGGGCCGAGCATGGGGTGAAGACCTATGCCTATGATCAGCGCGGTTTTGGCCGCTCCTATGGCCGCGGCGAATGGCCGGACGAAGGGTCGATGCGCGAGGATTTGCGCACCGCTGTGCAATTGGTGCGAGCTGAGCATCCAGAGGCAACGCTGGCCGTGGTTGGAATCTCCATGGGCGGTGCGATGGTGATGACGGCGTTTGGATCGGACAATCCACCCGAAGGCGTCGACCGCGTCGTTTTTAGTGGTCCCGGATTGCGCGGCTGGGGCGCAATTCCAGTGGTCCAGCGCGTCGCCTTGTGGACGAGCGTTCGTGTCCGACCCGGCTGGGTCGTGCGCCCGCCGCGCTTTGTAAAGATCGAACCCAGCGACAATCTCGAAATGCTGCAACGGTTATGGCGGGATCCGCTGGGCATCAAAACCAATAAAATCGAACAAGTGCATGGCGTCGTCACATTGATGGAAAACGCCCATCGCGCTGCTTCAAGACTGCCGGATGAGATCCCAATGATGCTCACCTATGGGGCGAAGGACATCGTTATTCCAGAACGCGGTGTGCGCCGAACGGTTAAACGCCTGCCAGAACATGTCCGCACCGCTTATTATCCGGACGGGTATCATATGTTGTTAAGAGACCTTCAGTCCGAGCTTGTGTTCGAGGATGTTCTGACCTTTTTGCAGGACCCGGATGCGCCGTTTCCGAGCAATGTTGAGCCAGTCCCGGGGCGGATCTCAGGCTAATTGTTGACCGCGCTCGAGCACGCGTTACACCGCCCCCTTGTTTCCATCGCAACCAAGATCGCAGGCGGCGTTTCATGTTCGACAATTCTTCCTTTGACCAGCATGAAGGCGTGCACTTTTTCTCCGACGACGCCAGCGGTTTGCGGGCCGTGATCGCGATCCATTCCACCGCGCTTGGCCCATCATCCGGCGGCACGCGGATGTGGGACTATCCGAGCAGTGAGGCAATGCTGACGGACGCGCTGCGCCTTAGTCATGGCATGAGTTATAAAAACGCCATGGCCTCGATCCCGCATGGCGGCGGCAAAGCCGTGATCTGGGGCAATTCGAAGACCGATAAGTCTGAGGCCTTGTTCCGCGCCTTTGGCCGCGCCGTCGAAAGCTTGCAGGGCCGCTACTGGACCGCTGAAGATGTCGGGATTGAAACCGCGGATATCGAGATGGCGGCGCAAGAAACGCGCTATGCGGCGGGGCTTACCACCGGCGCTGCGGCGAGCGGCGATCCGTCGCCGATCACGGCGCGCGGCGTCTTCAAGGGCATCCAGCAATGTGCGCTACGCGCGTTTGGCAGCGACGATCTAAATGGCAAGACTGTCGCGGTGCAAGGCGTCGGATCGGTGGGCGGGTATACATGTCTGCACCTGGCCGAAGCCGGTGCGAATCTCGTCATCACCGACCTCGATCAAGATGCCTTGAACGATATTGCGCAGCGCACGGGCGCAAAGACGGTCGCACCAGATGAGATCTACGATGTCGAGGCAGATATATTCTCGCCCAATGCGCTGGGCGCGATCATTAATGAAGACACGCTGAAACGGCTCAAAGTCAAAGTGATCGCCGGCGGGGCAAACAATCAGTTGGTGGTCCCGGCCATGGGCGAGTTCGTGCGCCGCGCCGGTATGCTCTATGCGCCAGACTATGTCATCAATGGCGGCGGCATCATCAATGTCGCGGCGGAGATTTCGGGCGATTATTCGCGGGCTTGGGTCGATGACAAGCTCGACACGCTGATTGAGACGCTCGGCGCTGTGCTCGATGACGCCCTGGCTTCCGGTCGACCGACCAATGAGGTTGCTGATGACATCGCGCGGGCGCGGATCGCGGCGGCGAAAACCTAGGCCGCGCGGGGGCTGCCGCAGACAAACGGATCCGCTTCGACCGGTTGGCCATCAATCAAGCGGACCGCGCGGGCGCGGCCGCGGGCATTGCCCGCCGTCAACGCAAAGCGGCCCTCGAGCACATTCACATTGCGTTGATAGAAGGGCAGATAGCCGGTCCAACTGCGCTTAGACAGGGTGGGCGCCAGTTCAAATCGCCCCGTGGACGCCCGACGCGCGCCTTCAAACCGGCCGGTGAGTGACACGCGATTGATTTCTTTGGTGCCGACAAAGCTGACCGGAAAGCGCCCGGTGGCGGCAATCGCCGCGAAAGCTTCTTCGACTTTTTCGCCATGACCCACCACCGGCGCGGACAAGGGATCATCAGATAGGAAGACCCGCCAAGCCAGGTGCAAATCGACATAAGTCGAAAGGTCCGCGCTTTCCGTGCACGTCTCAATCTGCCATTCCCCATCAAGGCGAAACTTCTCATATTGCATCCAACCGGTGACGACCGTTGTCACTGCCGTGAAGGCCACCGAGCCATATTTGATGAATTCAAGCATCCATTATCCCCCTTCTAGACGGATGCGAGCCTAAGGGATGATGCCGGAGAGGTTAAGTCTTGTGACTTAAAGCGCTGGCTGAATCGGGCCGTCGGCGCGGCCATGGACGAACTGGTCGACATAATCATTGCCGCTATGATCGATGCTGCTCGCCGGGCCGCGCCAAATGATCTTGCCTTCGAATAGCATCGCGATTTCATCGGCAATCTTACGCGCGCTTGCCATATCATGCGTGATCGAAATCGCTGCGGCGCCGAGGGCTTTGGTTTGCTCGACGATTAAGTCATTGATCGCATCGGCCGTGATCGGGTCCAGTCCGGTCGTTGGTTCATCAAAGAAAATTAAATCGGGTTTTGAGACAATGGCACGGGCCAAGCCGACACGCTTTTGCATGCCGCCGGACAGCTCGGCTGGGGTTAAATCCGCAACATCCGACCCGAGCCGCACTTGTTTCAAGGTTTCGATCGCCCGCGCTTTGGCATCTTTGCGCTTCATGCCATCGGCGTTCAGCAAACGAAACGCAATATTCTCCCAAACCGTCAGACTGTCGAACAGCGCTGCCGATTGGAACAGCATGCCAATCCGCGCCCGCATCGCCTCGCGGGTTTTGCCTTGATCATGGGTGACATCTTCTCCATTGAACAGGATTTGACCCTGGTTGGGGGTCATCAAACCCAGGGCGTTTTTTAGCATCACAGACTTCCCCGAGCCTGAGCCCCCTAAGATCACCAGCGATTTGCCGGGCGCCACGTCGAGGTTGACGCCTTTGAGCACATGTTTCGGTCCGAACGATTTGTGGACCTCTTTGAGTTCGAGAAGCGGCTGGCTCATGATCCAAAGTCCACCAAAACAGTTGAGATGAGATAGTTGAATGCGAGGATCAGCACCGCTGCGCCGACCATTGCGAAGGTTGCGGCGCGGCCAACGCCGGTCGCGCCGGCGCTGGATTTATCGCCATGATAGCACCCAAGGATGGCAATGACGCCGCCAAACACGACCGCTTTGATCAGCCCGACAGTGACGTCCTGCCAGGTTAAAAAGTCGAGCGTATTGCGCAAATAGGTGGTCGAATCGAAGCCAAGCCCGACCGTGCTGACCGCCCAACCGCCAAGCACCCCGATAATGTCCGCGACGATGACCAACATTGGCAGGGTCAATATCCCCGCCAGAAAGCGCGGCGCATAGAGATATCGATACGGGTTGGCGCTCAGCGTTTTCAGCGCATCAATCTGCTCGGTGACGCGCATTGCGCCGATCTCCGCTGCGATCCCAGCCGAAACTCGACCGGCCAGCATCAGGCCGGTAATCGTCACACCAAGCTCTCGGGTGATGCCAAGCACCACGATATTCGGGACAAACTGCTCGGCGCCGAACCGGCTGCCGCCAGAATAAATGTTTAGAGCCAAAGCGGCGCCGATAAACACTGCGGAAAGCCCGACCACGGGCAGGCTATAAAAGCCAATAGCGATCATTTGTCGAACAATTTGGGCCCCATACCAGCGCGGGCTAAAGCTTGCGCCGATGGTTTTTCCGGTAAAAATCGACAAGCGACCAATCTCGCCGAGCATGGAGAGCGTCGCATGGCCAAGCCATTGCAAGGGATTTGGAAAACCAGATTTAGATTTCGTAGATGCGTTTGACACGGGGCGTAAGTCCTGTGGTGAGTTCGTATCCGAGTGTGCCTGCGAGCGCCGCCTGTTCTTCTAACGGTGCATCAGGTCCGATCAATTGCGCATAAACGCCTGGCCGCGCAAGGTCTGCAACATCGGTAACATCAATTGTTATGAGATCCATCGAGACACGGCCGCGAATAGGACAGCGCGTGCCGCTCAATGACGCAAAGCCTTTATTTGAGGCCGCGCGCGGGACTCCATCGCCATAGCCGATCGCCAGCGTCGCCAGCAATGTCGGGCGCTCGGCCCGCCAAGTGGCGCCATATCCGACCGTTTCGCCAGCTTCGATTTGACACACTTGAAGGATCGGCGCCTCGAGCGTCAATCCCGGCTTCAGCGTCGCGCCTTCTGGCGGATGCCCGCCGCCATACAATGCAATGCCAGGCCGGCTGAGCGCCTGGTGATAGGCAGGACTGAGCCAGATCCCACCTGAATTGGCAAGGCTCACTGGCACGCCAGGAAACGCTTCGGACACCGTAGTCAGGATTTCGGCTTGGTGCGCGTTCATGCCAGTGCATTTGTCTTCCGCGCAGGCGAGGTGAGACATGATCAAAATAGGCGCCTGAGCCGCACTGGCTTCTGCGAGCTCTGAGGCATCCTCAGGGGGCAATCCGAGCCGGTTCATTCCAGTGTCAAAGTGCAGCGCGAACCCACGTGGCATCTTCACCCCATCAATCAACCAATCGGCCATGGTGCGGTATTGGAAACTTGAATTAATCACTGGGATCAGCGCGTTTTCGCGATAGAGCGCCTCTTCGTCCGGGGTTGGCCCGTTTAGCACATAAATGTTTGGGTGACTTCCGAGGCTCGCCCGCGTCATCTCAGCCTCGTGACTATGGGCCACAAAGAAATGATCGCAACCTGCCTCATGCAGCGTCTGTGCGACTTGTTTCAAACCATGGCCGTAAGCATCCGCCTTGATCACCGCGCCTGTCACACCGCCCGCTTGCGCCGCCTGCAAGGTGCGCCAATTGTCGGCAATATTGGCCAGATGAATTTGGGCACGCGGGCGTAAGCTCATGGCCGCTCCGATTACAGGCCTTTGCGGCGGATGTAAGGCTTATTCGTCAAAAGCACCTTGGGACGCGCGTGCCAGATTGCCAAACCGTGTGACATTGGCGTCAAATGATAAGATCACTTTGCCAATCGGGCCATGTCGTTGCTTGCCGAGGATAATTTCAGCAGTGCCATAAACCTCGTCCATACGGGTTCGCCAGGCCGCCCATTTTTCGGTGGCTGCTGGGTCACCGCCATCGGCCTGCGGTTCCGTGCGTTCGAGATAATAGCTTTCGCGATAGACAAACAGAACCACGTCTGCGTCTTGCTCAATCGAGCCCGACTCGCGCAAATCCGACAATTGAGGACGCTTATCATCGCGCTGTTCGACTTGCCGCGACAATTGCGATAGCGCAATCACCGGCACGTTAAGTTCCTTCGCCAGCGCTTTCAGCGTGGTTGTGATTTGAGTGATTTCCTGAACGCGATTGACGTCGGATTTGCCCGATGATCCGGTCAGCAGCTGCAAATAGTCGATAATGATGAGATCGATCCCTTGCGCGCGGTGCAGTCGCCGTGCCCGCGCAGCGAGCTGGCTGATCGAAATCCCGCCTTGATCGTCAATATAGAGCGGCAGATTTTGCAACTCTTCGGTCGCCTCGCGCAGGGTTTCGAAGTCATGTTTGTCGAGGTCGCCCTGGCGGATTTTGTGGGCATTGATATTGGTCCGCTCCGATAAGATCCGCGTCGCCAGCTGTTCCGAAGACATCTCCAGTGAGAAAAATGCCACTTTCCCACCTTCAAGGGTTTTGGTCGAACCATCCTCTTGCTTGTCGCCGCGATAGTCAGCGGCGACATTGTAAGCAATATTGGTAACCAGCGACGTCTTTCCCATTGAGGGTCGACCGGCAAGAATGATCAGATCAGACTTATGCAAGCCCCCCATTTTATGGTCGAGATCATCCAGCCGGGTCGCGATACCAGCAATTTTTCCTTCGCGCTTAAACGCCGCCTCCGCCATTTGCAGCGACTCCGTCAGCGCCTCAGAAAAGCTGGAAAATCCGCGCCCCGTCGACCCGCGTTCGGCCAGAGCAAATAATTCCCGCTCGGCGAGCTCAATCTGCTGCGTGCCGTCGACGTCTCGGTCATGATGCTGAGCTCGTGACTGCACCCCCGCGCCGATATCAATCAGCTCACGGCGCATCGCCAGGTCCCTTATAATACGAGCATAGTCTTGCACTTCCGGACCAAACGCCGCGCTATCTAGCAAATCGGCGAGGTATTGCGCGCCGCCGATTTGCGTCAGGCGTTCATCTTTCTCAAATTGCTCGCGCAGCGTCACACCGTCTGCAACCCGGCCATTTTGGATCAGCATCTGGCAGGCATCGAAGATTTCCTGATGTGCGGGCGCGTAAAAATCAGAAGGCCGCAAAAAATCAGAGATCCGCTGATAGGCATTATTGTCATACAGGATAGAGCCAATAACGGCAGCCTCTGCAGACAAATTATGCGGCAGGTCTATGCGTGTTTCTTCGCTGCGATGCAACGGGGCGATAGCATTACTCATCGGGCGATGTTAACCACAATCGTTGCCGCTATACAGCCCCTAGAG